>NZ_JAUEPL010000029.1 GCF_030406405.1 Streptomyces ficellus | reverse complement strand
CGCCCCCCGACGCGCACGCCGCCCCGCGCGGCGGCGCTGCCGGGACCTCTGAGCACCCCCTGCCCCCCGGTGCGGCTGCCCCACCCGCCGACCGCCCCGCGCCCGCGCCCGCCGACCGCCCCGCGCCCGCCGAGCATCCCCCGCCCCGGCCAGCCGACCTGCCTACGCCCGCCGTGGCCGAGCCCCATGCCCCCGCGCCTGTGGAGCACGCCGCACCGCCGCCCGCCGCCACCCCCCGCACCCCTCCCCAGTCCGGCCGGGGTCCCGCTTCCGCGCCCCGGGGGCGGCGTGAGCCGGTTGAGGTGAGTGACAAGGGCCTGCCCGAGTGGCTGGAGCCCGTCGCCCGCGCGGCGCGCACCATCGCGCCGGAGCAGCTCAGCCGCTTCCTGCCGCCCGAGCACGGGGGCCGTCAGGCCGCCGTGCTGATCCTCTTCGGAGAGGGCGAGCGCGGCCCCGAGCTGCTGCTCATGGAGCGGTCCGGCAGCCTCCGCTCGCACGCCGGGCAGCCGTCCTTCCCCGGCGGCGCCCTCGACCCCGAGGACGGCGACCCCGAGGGCGACGGGCTGCTGCGCGCCGCGCTGCGCGAGGCCGAGGAGGAGACGGGCCTCGACCCCGCCGGCGTACAGATCTTCGGCGTACTGCCCCGCCTCTACATCCCCGTCAGCGGCTTCGTCGTGACGCCCGTCCTGGGCTGGTGGCGCGCCCCGAGCGCGTTCCACGCCGTCGACCCCGCCGAGACGGCCCGCGTCTTCACCGTGCCCGTGGTGGATCTCACGAATCCGGCGAACCGTGCGACGACCGTCCACCCCAGTGGCCACCGCGGTCCGGCATTTCTGGTCGAATCGGCTCTGGTCTGGGGTTTCACGGCCGGTGTGATCGACCGGATCCTTCACTTCGCCGGCTGGGAAAAGCCCTGGGACCGGGCGAAGCACGTCACGCTCGACTGGCGTGCATGACAGGCTGACCGCTGTGCTCCGCGGCCGAACGGGGCGACAGGGGCGACCGGAGACGAATCTGCGAGGCTAGTGACGGTGAACGTGCTGGACATTCTGCTGCTGGTCGCCGCCGTGTGGTTCGCGATCATCGGGTACCGCCAAGGATTCGTCGTCGGCATCCTCTCGGTGATCGGCTTCCTCGGCGGCGGCCTCGTCGCGGTGTACCTGCTTCCGCTCGTCTGGGGGCCGCTGACGGACGACGCCAAGGTGTCGACGACCGCCGCCATCGTCGCGGTCGTCATCGTGATCGTCTGCGCCTCGGTGGGACAGGCCTTCACCACGCACCTCGGCAACAAGTTGCGCCGCCACATCACCTGGTCGCCCGCCCGCGCCCTGGACGCCACGGGCGGCGCCCTCGTCAACGTGGTCGCCATGCTGCTCGTGGCCTGGCTACTCGGCTATTTCCTGGCCCAGACCACCCTGCCGACCATCGGCAAGGAGGTCCGCAACTCCAAGGTGCTGCTCGGCGTGGACCGGGCGCTGCCCGGGCAGGCCGAGACCTGGTTCACCGACTTCTCCTCGGTCCTCAAGCAGAACGGCTTCCCCCAGGTCTTCAGCCCGTTCGCCAACGAGCCCATCACCGAGGTCCGCGCGCCGGACCCCGCGCTGGCCAACAGCCCGGTGGCGGCCCGCGCGAAGAGCTCCATCGTCAAGGTCGTCGGTACGGCTCCGAGCTGCGGCAAGGTCCTGGAAGGCACCGGCTTCGTCTTCGCCGAGCGCCGCGTGATGACCAACGCCCATGTGGTCGGCGGAGTGGACGAGCCGACCGTCCAGATAGGCGGCGAGGGCCGGCGGTACGACGCGAAGGTCGTCCTGTACGACTGGCAGCGCGACATCGCCGTACTGGACGTGCCGGACCTGGAGGCGAGGCCGCTCCAGTTCACCGGCACGGACGCGCGCAGCGGTGACAGCGCGATCGTCGCGGGCTTCCCTGAGAACGGCGCCTACGACGTCCGCTCCGCGCGGGTCCGCGGCCGGATCAACGCCAACGGCCCGGACATCTACCACCGGGGCGAGGTGCGCCGCGATGTGTACTCGCTGTTCGCGACGGTCCGCCAGGGGAATTCCGGCGGCCCGCTGCTGACGGCGGACGGCAAGGTGTACGGCGTCATCTTCGCGAGGTCCCTGGACGACGCCAACACCGGCTACGCGCTGACGGCGGACGAGATCCGCGAGGACATCGAGCTGGGCAGGACCGCCAACCAGCAGGTCGACAGCCAGGGCTGCGCGCTCTGACCGGGCCGGGTGCCGCCCCCGGCGTCCAGCCCGGCCGATAACCCGGCACCCAGCCCGGCCAACGGTACGACGGTCCGACCGGCCGACAGTCCCCCGGTCGGCCGGGAGTCCGGTCGCCCATCGGCCGCGTACGCCACGCTGACCATCCGTCCCCGGCCCACCATGCTCCGGGCCCGCGCCGCAGCCCCGGTCGTCCCACGGACCGACCCGGCCCGACCCGGCACCGACCCGGCCGTAACGCCTGCCCCTGCGCTGCCTCTACCGAGGTCTACGTCACCGGCTGACGCCGGACAAGCCGGACAACGGGCGGACCGCCCAGGAGACGACTGCTGTCCGTCGCGGTGCAAGGTCCCCGGGCGGCCGGCGCCCTGCGAGGCGCAGCGGCCGGCCCGCGGCGCGGGCTAGGTGCGGGTATGCCGCAGGCGGGCTGAGACCCAGCGGGCCCGGCGGCGGAGGATGCGGGAGATGCCGAAGCGGGGGTCCGGCCCCTGGCCGCCCTGGGAGCCGCTCCTCGGAGGGATCGGCGCGGAGGTCGAGCGGCGGTTGCGTGCTGCGTCAGCGTAGTCGTGCGTCCAGCCCATACCCCGACGTCTGCCCGGGCCCCAAGGTCGGTAACCGCCCGTGGGCCCGCCAATTGGCCTATGCGCCGGGCAATTGGCTGTTCGTCGTACAACCGTCCCTACCGCCGCCAACCGCACCCGCCCGGTCTACCGGTCTACCGGTCCGGCTCGGGGTCCTTGAGCCAGTTGATGAGCTCCGTCGAGAAGGCCACCGGGTCCTCCTCGTGCGGAAAGTGCCCCAGCCCGTCGAACAGCCGCCACCTGTACGGCGCTTCCACGTACTCGCCCGACCCCGCCGCGCTGCGCGTACGCATCACCGGGTCCAGAGAGCCGTGCAGGTGCAGCGTCGGAACCCGCACCGGGCGCTTCATGCGGCGGTTGAACTGGATCCCGTCCGGGCGGGCCATCGAACGCACCATCCACCGGTACGGCTCGATCGAGCAGTGTGCCGTCGACGGGATCGTCATCGCCCGCCGGTACACCTCGATCGCGTCCTCCTCCGGCGGCCGCGGCCCCGACCAGTCCCGGACCAGCCGCCCCACCAACGCCGCGTCGTCGGCGACCAGCTGACGCTCAGGCAGCCACGGCCGCTGGAAGCCCCACACGTACGACCCCGCCCGCGACTGCGAGAAGTCCGACAGCATCGCCGAACGCCACCTGCGCGGATGGGGCATCGACGAGACCGCCAGCCGCCGCACCAGCTTCGGCCGCATCACCGCCGCCGTCCAGGCCAGGTACCCGCCCAGATCGTGTCCGACCAGCGCCGCGTCGGGCTCGCCCAGCGACCGGACCACACCCGTGATGTCGAGCGCCAGGTTGGCCGGGTCGTAACCGCGCGGCGTACGGTCGCTGCCGCCCACGCCCCGCAGGTCCATCGCCACCGCGCGGAACCCGGCCTCGGCGAGCGCGGGCAACTGGTGCCGCCACGTCCACCAGAACTGCGGGAAGCCGTGCAGCAACAACACCAGCGGCCCATCACCCATCTCGGCGATATGGAAGCGCGCCCCATTGGCTGCCACGTCGCGATGTGTCCAGGGACCATCGATCCGTACGGGACTGCCAGTGCTGCTCTCAGGGACGGTCATGCAGACGAGCGTGCCACAACCTCGGCCTCGTCCTTGACCGGAATGGCGGGACGAACCGGACGTCCGGAAACGGCGGCGGAACCGGCGGCGGAGCCAGCGAGGGCGTCCGCAGCGGAATCGCCGGCGCCGCGCGGGTGCGGCTTGGCGTTGCCGAGCACGGCGGCCGTCCGCTTCGCCGAGGCGATGGACCGCTCCGGCGGCTTGACCTGCTTGAACTTGGACACCGCGATCAGCGCCAGCAGCCCCGCCAGCACCAGATACGCGCCACCGACGATCAGGAAGGACCAGGCCAGGCCCAGCCCCAGGTTGTGGATGCCGTACGCCGCCGCGAAGCTCAGCACCGGGAGCGAGAAGAGCGCGAACACCCCCGCGATGCTGATGGCCGCACCACCCATCGCGCCGCGCTTGACGTCCTGTCGCAGTTCGGCCTTGGCCAGCGCGATCTCGTCGTGAACCAGCGCGGACATCTCGGCGGTGGCCGAGGCGACCAGCTGGCCGAGACTGCGCTCAGCACCAGGTGCACCATTGCCGGCGGGGTCGCTCATCGTCGCTCCCTCATCTCTCCTACAGTCCGACCCCCGATCATGCCGGACTGTCGCCGTCGCCGCGCGATGCCCCCGCCACTTCCTCCGCGTCTTCCCCTGCATCGCCCCCCGCACTGCCCCTCGTATCGCCCCCCGCCAAAGCCGCGGCAGCCGCCTTGGCCAGCCGCCGGTGCTCGGCGGCCTTCCTGTCGTGGATGTCGGCCATCCTCATGTGGTACGCGGGGTCATCCTGCTCGTACACATCCGGAATGCCGCTCAGGTCCTCGTCGCGCTCCTCCTCCGCGATCAGCGCCGCGTACCGGCGTACGCGCAGCTTCAGCAGGATCGAGGCGAGTACGGCGGCGATCAGCGAGCCCATCAGGACCGCTGCCTTCACCTCGTCGGTCAGGGCCGCGTCGCCCGTGAAGGCCAGCTCGCCGATGAGCAGCGAGACGGTGAACCCGATGCCCGCGAGGGTCGCGACGGCGAAGAGGTCCGCCCAGGTCAGGTCCTCGTTGAGCGTCGCTCTTGTGAAGCGCGCCGTCAGCCACGTACCGCCGAAGATGCCGACGGCCTTGCCGACCACCAGGCCGAGCACGACACCGAGCGTCACCGGTGTGGTGAAGACATCGGTCAGCGCGTCGCCGGAGACGGACACGCCCGCCGAGAACAGCGCGAACAGCGGTACGGCGAGTCCGGCCGACAGGGGCCGTATCCGGTGCTCGATGCGCTCGCCGGGGGAGTGGTCCTCGTCATCGTGGCGGTGGCAGCGCAGCATCAGGCCCATGGCGACGCCGGCGATGGTGGCGTGGACGCCGCTGTTGTACATCAGGCCCCAGATCACCAGGGCCAGGGGCACGTACACGTACCAGCCGCGCACGCCCTTGCGCAGCAGCGCCCAGAAGACGACGAGACCGGCGACGGCGCCGCCCAGCGCGGCGAAGTTCAGGTCGCTGGTGAAGAAGATCGCGATGATCAGGATCGCGAAGAGGTCGTCGACGACGGCGAGGGTGAGCAGGAACGCGCGGAGCGCGGAGGGCAGCGAGGTGCCGATGACCGCGAGCACGGCGAGCGCGAAGGCGATGTCGGTGGCGGTGGGAACAGCCCAGCCGGCGAGCGAACCGCCACCGGTGACGTTGACCAGGATGTATACGAGGGCGGGGGCGATCATTCCGCACAGCGCGGCGATCACCGGCAGAGCGGCCGCCTTGGGATCGCGCAGCTCGCCCGCGACCAGCTCGCGCTTGAGCTCGATGCCCGCGACGAAGAAGAAAATGGCGAGCAGTCCGTCTGCGGCCCAGTGCTGGATGGAGAGGTCGAGTCCGAGCGCCGCCGGGCCTATGTGGAAGTCGCGTACGGACTCGTAACTGTCGCTGAGTGGGGTGTTCGCCCAGACGAGGGCCGCGACGGCGGCGAGCAGGAGCAGGACACCGCCCACGGTCTCCGTGCGCAACGCGTCCGTGATGTACGTCCGCTCGGGGAGCGAGAGGCGCGTGAGGAAGGTGCGGCTGGTGGTGGGCTTGGGCGCGGCCACGGGCTGGGACCTCCGGTCGGTTCGGCGGGCATGGCGAACTACATGCCGACCAGACTTCCCGGCGCACCCTGAGATCTTTTTGACGATCTTTTTGTCGTGTTGTTGACGAGATCCTTACCCTACCCGGCGTGCGCAAGGGCGTATCCGGCGAAATCCACCATAGGGACAAAGACGGCACCCGGCTCGTTGGAGCCGGGTGCCGTCTGTGGCCATATGCCCCGTATGCGCCCCCCGTGTGTCGCCCCCCGTATGCCGCCGCATGCGGGGGGACTGGCGTCAGGGCGCTCGTGTCAGGGGCTCTGCGCAGCCCGTCAGTCCTCGCTGGAGGCGGTCGGCAGCTTGGACTGGATGATGTCCATGACGGACGAGTCGGTGAGCGTGGTGACGTCACCCAGCTGCCGGTTCTCCGCGACGTCCCTCAGCAGGCGGCGCATGATCTTGCCGGAGCGGGTCTTGGGCAGTTCCGCGACCGGGAGGATCCGCTTGGGCTTGGCGATCGGGCCGAGCGTGGCGCCCACGTGGTTGCGCAGGTCGTTGACGAGCTGGTCGTCCTCGCTCGCCGTACCGCGCAGGATCACGAACGCCACGATGGCCTGGCCGGTCGTCTCGTCCGCCGCGCCGACGACCGCCGCCTCGGCGACCTTCGGGTGCGAGACGAGCGCCGATTCGACCTCGGTGGTGGAGATGTTGTGGCCGGAGACCAGCATGACGTCGTCCACGCGCCCGAGCAGCCAGATGTCGCCGTCCTCGTCCTTCTTGGCGCCGTCACCCGCGAAGTACCTGCCCGTGAACCGGGACCAGTAGGTGTCGATGAACCGCTGGTCGTCACCCCAGATGGTGCGCAGCATCGACGGCCACGGCTCGGTGAGGACCAGGTAGCCGCCTCCGCCGTGGGGCACCTCGTTGCCCTCGTCGTCGACGACGGTGGCGCAGATACCGGGCAGCGGGGTCTGCGCGGAGCCCGGCTTGGTCTCGGTGACGCCCGGCAGCGGCGAGATCATCATCGCGCCGGTCTCGGTCTGCCACCAGGTGTCGACGATCGGGGTCTTGCCGCCCCCGATGTTCTCCCGGTACCAGATCCACGCCTCGGGGTTGATCGGCTCACCGACCGACCCCAGGACGCGCAGCGAGGACAGGTCGAACTTGGCGGGGATGTCGTCGCCCCACTTCATGAACGTACGGATGGCGGTGGGCGCGGTGTAGAGGATCGTGACGCCGTACTTCTGCACGATCTCCCAGAACCGGCCCTGGTGCGGGGTGTCCGGCGTGCCCTCGTACATGACCTGCGTCGCGCCGTTGGCCAGCGGCCCGTAGACGATGTACGAATGGCCCGTCACCCAGCCGACGTCGGCGGTGCACCAGTAGACGTCCGTCTCCGGCTTGAGGTCGAAGACGGCGTGGTGGGTGTACGCCGCCTGGGTCAGGTAGCCGCCGGAGGTGTGCAGGATGCCCTTCGGCTTGCCCGTCGTACCCGACGTGTAGAGGATGAAGAGCGGGTGCTCGGCGTCGAACGCCTCGGGCGTGTGCTCGGCGGACTGGCGGGCGACGATGTCGTCCCACCAGACGTCCCGGCCCTCGGTGAACGCCGTCTCCTGGCCGGTGCGGCGGACGACGAGGACGTGCTCGATCTGCGGGCACCTGGCGACGGCGTCGTCGATGGCGGGCTTGAGCGCGGACGGCTTGCCGCGCCGGTACCCGCCATCGGCGGTGATGACCAGCTTGGCGTCGGCGTCCTGGATACGGGAGGCCACCGCGTCGGCCGAGAAACCGCCGAAGACGACCGAGTGCGCGGCACCGATGCGGGCACAGGCCAGCATGGCGACAGCGGCCTCGGGGATCATCGGCATGTACACCGCGACCCGGTCGCCTTTGCGGACGCCGAGCTCGGTGAGGGCGTTGGCCGCCTTGGAGACCTCGTCCTTGAGCTCGGCGTACGTGATCGCCCGGCTGTCCCCGGGCTCGCCCTCGAAGTGGATCGCGACCCGGTCGCCGTGTCCGGCCTCGACGTGCCGGTCCACGCAGTTGTACGCCACGTTGAGCTTGCCGTCGGCGAACCACTTCGCGAAGGGCGGGTTCGACCAGTCGAGGGTCTCGGTCGGCTCGGTGGCCCAACTGAGCCGACGCGCCTGCTCGGCCCAGAAGCCGAGCCTGTCCGCCTTGGCCTGCTCGTACGCGGCCGCCGTCACATTGGCGTTCGCGGCCAGCTCGGCGGGCGGTGCGAACCGCCGCTCCTCCTTCAGGAGTCCCCCTGAGGGGGCGCCCCCAGCCAGGCTTTCGTTGCTCACGACATCTCCCATTCCCAGGGCGTCCGATGTGTCCCAGCCCATAGCTCATCAGCCAGATGCCCGGGTGACAAGAGCTACCGGCACACTGGTTTAGACCTCTTTGCCGGTCTCGGCGTATGCCTTCCGGTGCCGTGTCGGCTGACGGAGTGAACGGGACAGGGTGGGTCAAGTGGCCCCTTCCTCCCGGGCGGTGGGAAGAAGGGGCCACCGCTCACTTCCACGGACGCGGTACGCCGAAGGTTCAGATGCGTGCGCACGGGTGACCGGGGGCCACCGTCAGGCCGGCTCCCTCTCCCGGGCGGACGGGCAGGGTGAGGGCGCCACCCGGTCGAAGACGATGTTCTCCGCACCGGTGCCCGTACTCGAAGGAGCGCCCGTGTCCGTGTCCGAGAGCAGGTACGCCTGTGCCTCGCCCACGTGGAAGTACATGCCGTGCAGCTCCAGCGTGCCGTCCGCGATGCGCCGGGCCACCGATTCGTGGGCCTTCAAGTGCTCCAGCTGCTGGACGACATTGGTGAGGCACAGCTGCTCCACCGCATCGGTCGGCATTCTGCCCGAGATCCGCGCCCAGCTGCGGTGCGTGTTCCTCATCCGCTCCAGGCTCGGCACGCCGTGCCGCAGCCAGCGGCGCAGCGGCGTCTGGGGCGCGTCGGGACTGCTGCTGAGCAGTGCCTGCATCGCCCCGCAGCCCGAGTGCCCGCACACGGTGATGGACTGCACCCGTAGCACGTCCACCGCGTACTCGATCGCGGCCGCCACGGAGTCGTCCCCGCTCTCCTTGCCGGGCAGCGGCACCAGGTTGCCCACGTTCCGTACGGTGAACAGGTCGCCGGGACCGCTGGCCGTGATCATGCTGGTGACCAGGCGGGAGTCGGCGCACGTGAGGAAGAGCTGCGACGGCCGCTGGCCCTCCCGTGCCAGCCTGGCCAGCTCCTCACGTACCAGTGGAGCCGTATCGCGCTGGAACGAGCCGAGTCCACGGGCCAGTTGGTGCGTCTCCGTGTGCCGCTTGGACTCGGTGGCCGGGTGCTCACCGCAGTGGTGGTTGCGCCACGGTGTCCACGGCCGGCAGCACGCGTGCGTGCCCGCGCCGGGTTCGGCGATCCGGACGCCGGTGCGGCCGGTCATCTCCACCTGCCCGCCCTGGGCCAGGTGCGACATCTGCCAGTCCTGCAAGGTCTCGTAGGCCGCGTGGTCCATGAACGATCCGTCCAACTCGACGACGACGTCCGCTCCCTGGGGAATCTGGTGCAGGACCCGACTCAGCCGGGGCACGGCGAGAAACGTCAACTGCCCCCGTACCTTGATGTGTTCGACACCGTCCTTGGTCTCCCGTGTGATCCGTGTCCTGGTCAGCCGGTGCATCGCGACAGCGCTCGCCACGACGATGCCGAGCCCCACGCCCTCCAGGATGCCGATCAGTACGACGCCCGTCACCGTCACCGCGTACACCAGCACTTCGCGGTGGCGGGTGACGCTGCGGATGTGGGTGATGCTGACCATCTGGATGCCGATGACCATGACCAGCGCGGCGAGCGCGGGCAGCGGGATCAGGTCCAGTACGGGGACGAGGAACAGCGCCGCCAGTACCACCCACAGGCCGTGCATCATCGTGGAGTGGCGGCTGATCGCGCCCGCCGACACATTGGCGACGCTGCGCACGGCGACCCCGGCGACCGGTAGTCCGCCGAGCGCCCCGGAGACGATGTTCGCCGCTCCTTGCCCCGCCAGCTCCCGGTCGAGGTTGGAGCGCGGCACATGGGTCTTGGGGTCCTTGCGGGCGGCGGCCAGCTTGTCCACGGCGACGGCCGACAGCAGCGACTGGACGCTGGTGACGAGCGTGATGGTCAGGACACCGGCGGCGATGCCGAGGACGGGGCCTTCGGGGAGCCCGGGCAGCGCGTGGCTGCTCCAGGAGGGCAGGTCCACGCGAGGCACCCGGATTCCGGCGACGACGGCGAGGACGCTCGCCGCGGCCACCGAGGCCAGCGCGGCCGGTACCTTCCGCAGGATCTGGCCGGTACGCCCCGGGATCCGTGGCCACAGCAGCAGGACGGCGACGGTCAGCGCGCTGACCGAGAGCGCGGCCGGGTGCAGGTCGGCCAACTGGGCCGGTAGCCCACGGACGTTGTCCACGGCGGAGCTCTGCGGCGTACCGCCGAGGACCACGTGGAGCTGGGCGAGGGCGATGGTGGCGCCGATGCCGGCCAGCATGCCGTGCACGATGGCCGGGGAGACCGCGAGGGCCGAGCGCGCCACCCGCAGGACGGACAGCCCGAGTTGGGCGAATCCGGCGAGCACGGTGATGGCGCAGGTGGTGCGCCAGCCGTAGGTCTGGATCAGTTCGGCGGTGACGACGGTCAGGCCGGCCGCCGGTCCGCTGACCTGGAGCGGCGAGCCTCCCAGCCGGCCGGCGACGATGCCGCCGACGGCGGCGGCCACCAGGCCGGCCTGGAGCGGTGCGCCGGTGGCGAGGGCGATGCCGAGGGAGAGCGGCAGCGCGATGAGGAATACGACGAGGGAGGCGGACACGTCGCAGCCCGCTACCGGGAATCGGCGACGGCCCGGCGGGCTGTGCGGTCGTTTGAGAGGCGCGTCGGGTGCTTGGGACGTACGGCCGGTGCGGCTGGTGCCGCGGGTGCGGCTCGTGCGGGCTGGGACGCAGGCGGTCATGGTTCCCGTCTCCTCCGGGGCGGCGCGGTCGCGGTACGTGCGGATGGAACGAACGTGGGGTCGCGGCCGTGGGTCACGGCGTACAGCGGCGGGAGTGCCAACTCTGTGTAAACAGAGGGTAATGCAGAGTAAAGTCTGCGGCATTATTTTCGAGGCAAAAGGGGCATTCTTTCACTCGATCCAGTGATAAGTCCTTCTAGTGCGGCTTGTCGTATCTTCTACGCCCCGTGCGCGGTGCGAGGTTGACGGCGCTCGCAGCAGACCCGTGCTGAGCCCGTAAAGAGCCCGTGCAGCCCCCTGTGGGGAGACGAGAAGGGTGGGCGGAAGATGGCCGCCACGAAGAAGACCGCCGCCACGAAGAAGATCACTGTCGGCGCGGCCGCGGTGGCACTGATCGCCGGAATGGCCGGGATGGCCGGATGCGCCGGCCCCGGCAAGGCCCCCATCAAGGGCGCCCACGGTCCCAAGCCGGCCGCGGCGCCCAAGAGCGCGGTCCGCCTCATCGGCGACGGCTCCACCGCCTACACCGGCGCCCAGCCCGGGCTGCTCAAGCCGGAGCGCCTCAAGCCCGGGCAGAGGCCACCGCAGTTCGTCGTCTTCTCGTGGGACGGCGCCGGCGAGGACAGCCAGCAGCTCTTCTCCCACTTCCGCAAGGTGGGCCGGAAGTACGGTGCGACGATGACGTACTTCCTCAGCGGCGTATACCTGCTGCCGGAGGAGAAGTCGGCACTCTACGACCCGCCCGGCCACGCCCCCGGCCGCTCCGACATCGGCTTCAACGACACCGAGGGAATCCGCGACACCGTGCGCGAACTGCGCGGCGCGTGGCAGGAGGGCAACGAGATCGGCACGCACTTCAACGGCCACTTCTGTGGCCCGGAGAGCGGGGTCGGCACCTGGTCGGTCGAGGACTGGAAGAACGAGATCGCCCAGGCCAAGTCCTTCGTCAAGAACTGGAGGACCCACTCGGGTCTGAAGGCCGAGAGTCCGCTCCCCTTCGACTACGACAAGGAACTCATCGGCGCCCGCACCCCCTGCCTGGAGGGCCGGAAGAACTTTGTGCGCGCCGCGAGTGAACTGGGCTGGCGCTACGACACCAGCGGTGTCAACGACCAGGTCTGGCCGAAGCAGGACCAGGGGCTGTGGGACCTCTCACTGCAGATGATCCCCATCCCCGGCCGGTCCTTCGAAACGCTGTCGATGGACTACAACTTCATGGTCAACCAGTCGGGGACGGCCAACGGCTCGCCCTCCATGCACCGGTTCTGGGGCGACCAGTTCCGCGACGGGATGCTGCGGGCATTCGACCGCGCGTACAACGGCAACCGCGCCCCCCTCATCATCGGCAACCACTTCGAGTCCTGGAACGGTGGCACCTACATGCGTGCCATCGAGGAGACGATCGCGGAGGTCTGCGTCCGGAGCGAGGTGCGCTGCGTGTCCTTCCGGCAGCTCGCCGACTGGCTGGACGCCCAGGACCCCGCCGTACTGGCGAAGCTGCGGACCCTGGAGGTCGGCCAGTCCCCGCAGGACGGCTGGCCGGCCTTCCTCGCCGCCCAGCCGCCCGCCACCTCGGCGCCCGCCGCCGCCTCCGCTCCCGCTGCTCCCGCCGCTCCCGTCTCTGCGGCGGTCAAGCGGGCTGAGCAGCGCTGATCCTCTCACTCAGTACGAAGCCGGGGTCGACCTGCGCTGCCAGGTCGGCGCCCGTCCTCGCGTTGCCCCAGCTCTCCGCGTTCTTGAGGTGGAAGTGCACCATCTGGCGTGTGTAGCGCTCCCAGTCGCGGTGCCGGTAGGAGTCCTCCGCGGCGTTCTGCAGGCTCTGCAGCGCCATCCGGTTGTTGACCTCCAGCAGCTCGAAGGCTGCCGGACGGCCCTTCTCCATCGAGCGGACCCAGTCCGAGTGCCCGACCGTGACGAGCAGGTCGTCGCCGACCTCCTCCCGCAGGAACTCCACGTCGTCCATGCCCTGGACCTTGTTGCCCACGACCCTGAGCGCGACGCCGAAGTCGCGTGCGTACTGCTTGTACTGGCGGTAGACGGAGACGCCCTTGCGGGTCGGCTCCACCACCAGGAACGTCAGATCGAACCTGGTGAACATCCCGGAGGCGAACGAGTCGGAACCGGCCGTCATGTCGACGACCACGTACTCCTCCGGCCCGTCGACCAGGTGGTTCAGGCACAGCTCCACCGCGCCGACCTTCGAGTGGTAGCAGGCCACCCCGAGGTCGGATTCGGTGAACGGGCCGGTCGCCATCAGCCGGATGTCGCCGTCGTCCAGGCGTACGGTCCGGGCGCACGCCTCATAGATCGGGTTGTCCTCGCACACACGCAGCAGCCGCGATCCCTCACCGGGCGGCGTCGTCTTGATCATCGTCTCGGCGGACGGAATCCGGGGGTTGGTGCCGCGCAGATACTCCTTGATCAGGGACAGATGCGCACCCATCGCGGGCAGTGCGGCCGCCTCGGCGTCATCGAGGCCGAGCGCGGTCCCCAAGTGCTGGTTGATGTCCGCGTCCACCGCGATGACGGGGGCCTCGTTGGCGGCGAGGTGTCGGATGAAGAGCGAGGACAGCGTGGTCTTGCCGCTGCCGCCCTTCCCTACGAAAGCGATCTTCATATTCAGCTAGCGTAGCGGTGCGTGGTGGGCCGGTTGCGCCACGCGGCCACGATGTATGAGGAACACCACTCCTCAGTGGGGCGCGGGTGGCGGGACGCGTAGCCTCGCTACTTATGAGTACGAGTGCCGCAGACCCTTCCCCTTCCTCGCGGCGGGGAGACCCGTTGCTCGCGCTGGGGGCGCTGCCCGGCGTGCCCGAAGCCGTGGATTCCGTTCGCAAGGCCGTCGACCGCGTCTACGGGCACCGTGTGATGCGGCGCCGCGGCAACGAGGTCACTTCGGAGGCGGCGCTGCGCGGCGCGCGGGCCTCGGCCGCGCTGTCCGGCGCCGACTGGGCGCTGGAGGAGGTACGTCGGCGTACGGACTTCGGCGGGGACGAGGAGGCGCGGACGGTCGGCGCCGCGCTGCGGCTGAGCGCCGAGGCCGGTCAGCTGCTGTCCATCTGGCGGCAGTCACCGCTGCGGGTGCTGGCCCGGCTGCACCTGGTCGCGGCGGCGCACCCGACGAGGTCCTCGGACATCGCCGGCCCGGGTGCGGCCTCGGCTTCCGTTGGGGCTGGGGCTGGGGCCGGTGGGCTGGCGGCTGGGGGCGACGTGGCGGGCGTGGCGGGCGCGGGGGATTCGGTCGGGCGGCCGCGGCGGGACGGTGAGGCCGTCCACGAGCCGCTGATCGAGGCACCGCTGCCGGACGCCACCGAGGTCGCGGGCCGGCTGGAGGGCCTGGCGGATCTGATCGTCGCGGGCAGCTCGGCTCCCGCACTGGTGATGGCCGCCGTGGTGCACGGCGAGCTGCTGGCGCTGCGGCCCTTCACCTCGTACAGCGGACTGGTCGCGCGGGCGGCCGAGCGCATCGTGCTGATCGGGAGCGGGCTCGACCCCAAGGCGATCTGCCCGGCCGAGGTGGGCCACGCCGAGCAGGGCCGCGCCGCGTACGTCGCGGCGTTCGAGGGCTACCTGTCCGGTACGCCGGAGGGCATGGCGGCCTGGATCGCGCACTGCGGGCGGGCGGTGGAACTCGGCGTCCGGGAGTCGACGGCGGTGTGCGAGGCACTCCAGCGCGGCGCGGCGTAGGGGCAGCAGCCCAGGGTGCCGGGGGCCGGCGAGGCGCTGCGCACAGGAGGGGTGGAACGCCCGCCCACAGTGCGCCCGGGGGGGGCGGCGAGGCACTCCAGCGGGGGGCGGGGCGCGTAAAGACTGCCGGCCAGGGTGCGCCGGGTGGCTTCGCGGGGAGCCCGCGCGGGCCTTCACCGGCCTCCGGGCGCGCCGGTCTGGTCGGCGGGCGGGTGCGGCGTGGGCGGGCGGGCGCGGCCTGGTGGGCGTCGGCGGCTTCATGGGAAGGCCTGAACAGGGTTGCGGCGGTACCGGTTCCGGTACCGCCGCTGGCACGTCCGCCGAGTTACCATGCGTCCTCGATATATGCCCATCAGGCGGGGACTTTGCCCGACGCCTGGTGCGGCTGGCCCGTAATCGACGGGTCGACGTCGCGTGGGTGCTCAGCTTTCGTGCTGTTCGGTCCGTGGGGCCTTCTTGCTCAACAGGGATCCTTTCGGATTCCTCGGTCTCGCGGGCCGTTAAGTCCTTTGTACTACCGTCCGGAGATATACGAAAGCCCTGACTCCACTTTTTACTTTTGATCCGGAATGGGGCCGAATGAGACCTCGCCCCCCGGGCCCGGCATCCCGCGTTGTGTGAGTCTCCCCCGGGCCGCCGAGGGCCCTACGCGGGCCCTACGCAGGCCCTACGCGGATCTCCGTGCGGGGACGTCGTCGTCATGCCGACTCCCGACGCCGGTTGGCGTACCAGACCAGGCCCGCCGTGGCTGCCGCGGCGCCCACCGCCGCGGCAGCCACGAGGGCGGGGCGCGGCGGCATCCGGAAGGTGGGGATCCGCTGCTTCAGCCGGACCGGGCGGCTGAAGACGAGAATCGGCCAGTTACGGGCCACGGCCTCGCGGCGGAGCGCGCGGTCGGGGTTCACCGCGTACGGATGGCCGACAGACTCCAGCATCGGCAGGTCCGTGGCCGAGTCGCTGTACGCGTAGCAGCGCGCCAGGTCGTATCCCTCCGTTTCGGCCAGTTCGCGAATCGCTTCCGCCTTGGTGGGGCCGTAGGCGTAGTACTCCACCTCCCCGGTGAAGCAGCCGTCGTCGCCGACGACCATCCGCGTCGCCACGACCCGGTCGGCCCCGAGCAGCTCGCCGATGGGCTCGACGACCTCGGCGCCGGAGGTGGACACGATCACCACGTCCCGGCCCGCGGCGTGGTGCTCCTCGATCAGGGACGCCGCCTCGTCGTAAATGATCGGGTCGATCAGGTCGTGCAGGGTCTCGGCGACCAGCTCCCTGACCTGCTGGACGTTCCAGCCTTTGCAGAGCGCCGAGAGGTACGCGCGCATCCGCTCCATCTGTTCGTGATCGGCGCCGCCGGCCAGGAAGACGAACTGGATGTAGGCAGTACGCAGTACGGCGCGGCGGTTGATCAGACCGCCTTGGTAGAAGGACTTGCTGAAGGTCAACGTCGATGACTTCGCAATGACCGTCTTGTCCAGGTCAAAGAAGGCTGCTGTGCGCGGCAAGGAGTGGTTTTCCACGAGCCTGAGCATAGGTGCCCTCCATTCGGCCTACGCTCGGGCGTGTGGGTTTGCCTAAGAGGCCTCTCGGGTACACCATGGAAGTCACGGATCGTTCGCGACCGTGCTAACCCGGTCCGACTCCTCCCCCCCCGAGTCGGCCGGAGAGACGACCCCCGCTCTCCCCCCCGGCGGGGGTCGTCGCATGTCCGGACGCGTTTCCGTCCGTGGGTGGCGGCTGTATCCGATCATTCTGCTCTCTCTTCCCCCGCTCTCGGCGGGTGCCGTGGTCCGACGTCGTTCATCACTCAGAGTAGCCGATGTGCTGCTCTGTGGAAGTCGCTGGTATGGGCTACTGGGATATTCACAACCGGTGGGTTATCCACAGTTTTTGAGCAAGATCCACTTAATTTCCGGAAGCCGTGCACGGTGATTCCGTCCGCGAAGTCCGCGGGCGAAGGAATCGCGGATCTCTCATCGCGCTCGAACCGCGCGGAGGCGCGCGCATCTGACGTGCACCTCACGTGCATCCGACGGGTCTGACGCGCACCTCACCTGGAGGACGCCCGGACGGCGCGAAGAAGAGGAAGCGAAGAGGTGCGGGGAGACAAGCGGGAGCCGGGCGTACGTGTCGTGAGCGATGCGTGCGGCCGTCCGGAAGCTTGCGCGCGGCATCGCGTACGCGACTGACGCGGAAGCCTTCGTGGCGCCCGTGGAAGACCCGCGCACCCCACGGAGAAGACAGGAAAGAGGGGGCGGAGACCATGGCCGAATCCATCACATCCGACCGAGCACCGGCCGATGAAGGGCGGCGGGCCGGGCCGCTGATCGTGACCGAGGACGCGGAGCTGCTCGACGACCTGCTGAGGCTGTGCGCCGCGGCAGGCGCGCATCCGGAGGTGTACCACTCGGTGCCGGAGCGCAAGGCGCGTTGGGAGGCCGCGCCACTGGTTCTGGTGGGCGACGACGCGGCCGGCCGGTGCCGGGGCGCCGCGCGCAGAGGGGGCGTGATGCTCGTGGGACGCGACCAGGACGACCCCGGTGTGTGGCGACGGGCGGTGGAGATCGGGGCGGACTGCGTGCTGCGACTGCCCGACGCGGAGAGCTGGCTGGTCGACCGGATCGCCGATGTGGCCGAAGGGGTGGGTCGGCAGGCGCTGACCGTCGGAGTGATCGGCGGGCGGGGCGGTGCCGGGGCTTCCACGCTGGCCTGCGCACTGGCGGTCACAGCGGCGCGCGGCGGCCGGCGGACGATGCTCGTGGACGGCGATCCGCTGGGCGGTGGACTCGACGTACTGCTCGGTGGAGAGCAGGCGGAGGGGCTGCGGTGGCCCGATTTCGCCGCATCCAAGGGCCGGGTCGCCGGCGGGGCGTTGGAGGAGTCACTGCCCTCGCTGCGGGGGCTTCGCGTGCTCAGCTGGGACCGGGGTGACGCGGTGGTGATCCGGCCCGAGGCGATGCGGTCGGTGCTGGCGGCGGCCCGGAGACGCGGGGGCGTCGTGGTCGTGGATCTCCCGCGCAGGGTGGACGAGGCGACCGCGGAAGCGTTGGCGCAGCTGGACCTCGGGCTGTTGGTCGTACCCGGCGAGCTGCGGGCCGTAGCGGGCGCCAAGCGGGTCGCGTCCACGGTCGGCATGGTGCTGCGGGACCTGCGGGTAGTGGTGCGCGGACCGTACGCCGCCGGGGTGGACGAACAGTGGATCGCCGACGTGCTGGGCCTGCCGCTCGCCGGTGAACTACCGGTGGAAACGGGGCTCTTGGCGGCGCTCGACGCGGGCGCTCCGCCCGGCGACAGCGCGCGGGGCCCGCTGGGGCGGTTCTGCGCGGCGTTCTGGGAGCAGGCCTTGGCCGGGGAGGGGGCGTCGTGACGGCGGAGCTGCTGGAGGCCGTCCGGCAGCGACTCGTGGAGAGCGGCGCCGACCCGACTCCGGCCGGCGTGGCGGCGGCTCTTCGGGCGCAGGGTCGGCTGCTGGGGGACGCCGAAGTGCTGGGGGCCGCCGAGGAGTTGCGTGGTGAACTGGTGGGCACCGGGCCGCTGGAGCCGCTGCTCGCCGATCCGGCGGTGACGGATGTGCTGGTGTCGGCGCCGGACCGGGTATGGGTGGACCGGGGCGCGGGGCTGGAATTGTCGGGCGTCACCTTCCGCGACGCCGCGGCGGTGCGCAGGCTGGCGCAGCGGCTGGCGGCGGTGGCGGGGCGGCGGCTGGACGACGCCCGGCCGTGGGTGGACGCGCGCTTGCCGGACGGGACGCGGATGCACGCGGTGCTGCCACCGGTGGCGGTCGGCTCCACGTGCCTGTCGCTGCGGGTGGTGCGGCCACGGGCCTTCTCGCTGAGCGAGCTGGCGGCGGCGGGCACGGTCCCACCGGGCGGGGAGCGCCTGCTCCGGGCGCTGGTGGAGGCCCGGGTGTCGTATCTCGTCAGCGGCGGCACGGGCTCCGGCAAGACGACACTGCTCTCCACGCTGCTCGGCCTGGTGGGTGAGCGTGAGCGGATCGTACTGGCCGAGGATTCGGCCGAGTTGCGGCCCGACCACCCGCATGTGGTCCGCCTGGAGGCCCGGCCGCCGAACCAGGAGGGCGCGGGCCTGGTGACGCTGCGGGACCTGGTGCGGCAGGCGCTGCGGATGCGGCCCGACCGGCTGGTCGTGGGTGAGGTGCGTGGCGCTGAGGTGGCCGATTTGCTGGCCGCCTTGAACACCGGGCACGAAGGCGGCTGCGGCACTGTCCACGCCAACACCGCCGCCGATGTGCCCGCCCGGCTGGAGGCCCTCGGGACGGCCGCCGGGCTCGACCGGGCGGCGCTGCACAGCCAGGTGGCGGCCGGGTTGTCGGTGGTGGTGCACCTGGTGCGGGACCGGGCCGGGCAGCGGCGGATCGCCGAGGTCCATGTGCTGGAGCGGGACGGTCGGGGCCTGGTGGTGACGGTTCCCGCGTTGCGGTGGGGTGCCGAGGGGTTTCGGGAAGAGCGGGGTTGGGAGCGGCTGCGGTCGCTGATCGGGGGAGCGCTGTGGTGACGGGACAGCCGATGTACGCGGCGGTGTGCGCCGGTGCGGCCGCCTGGCTGCTGTGGAACCGCGAGCGGGGACCGCGGCGCGCCCGGCTGCTCTTCGCGGGCGGCGGGGGCGGCGGCGAGGCGAGGATGCCTGCCCTGTGGACCTGGCGGCGGTGGGGCCCCGTGGTGTGGGTGCGGCGCGAGTGGCTGTGCCTGGTGGCGGCGGTGGTCCTGGCGGTGCTGGGCGAGTCGGTGCTGCCGCTGGCTGCGGGCGCGGTCGCGGTGCCGCTGGTGAGGCGGCGGCTGCGGGCCAGGGGGCACGCGAGGGAGCGGGCGCGGCGGGCGGACATGGTGATCGCGCTGTGCGGTGCGGTCGCGGGCGAGCTGCGTGCCGGATGGCAGCCCGCGCAGGCGCTGCTCTGGGCGGCGCGCTCCACAGGCGCGCTGGGCCGTGAGGAGGCGGCGGTCCTGGCGGCGGCGCGGTTCGGGGGCGACGTACCGCAGGCACTGCGGCGGGCGGCCCGGGAGGACGGCGCGGACGGGCTGGCCGGGGTGGCCGCCTGCTGGCAGGTGGCCGTGGACGGCGGGGCCGGTCTCGCGGCGGGTCTCGACCGGTTGCAGGCGGCACTGCGGGAACGCCGGGACCAGCAGGAGCGGCTGCGGGCCCAACTGGCGGGCGCCTGGTCGACCGTGGGGCTGCTGGCGCTGCTGCCCGTGGTGGGCCTGGCGATGGGCTGGGCGCTCGGTGCCGACCCGTTGCGGGTGCTGCTGCACACCCCGGCGGGCTGGGGCTGCCTGGTGGTGGGTGGGCTCCTGGAGGCCATGGGCCTGTGGTGGGCCGGACGGGTCGTACGGGCCGGGGAGGCGCTGTGACCGGGGACCGCGCGCACACGCTCGGTGCGGTGCTCACGATGCTCACCGTGCTGGCGAGTGCGGGCTGGGTGTGCTGGACGGTCGCGGCACGGCGGCGTGAGCGCCGGGTGCGCGGACGGATCGCGGCGCTGCTGGGTGCCGAGCTGGGGCGGCACCGGACCTGGCGGCCGGAGTACGGCACGTGGGTGGGCAAGTGGGCGGCACCCCTGGGCGCCGCGATCACGGGCTGGGTCCTGGTCGAAGGGGTTGCCGGGTGCGCGGTCGGAGCGGCCGCCGCCTATGGCGTACGGAAGTGGCAGCGGCGCCCGCGCCCGGCCGGGGACGACGGCGGGGAGGTGGCGCACCGGCTCCCGCTGGCGGCGGACCTGCTGGCGGCGTGCCTGTCGGCGGGGGCGGCACCGCGCGAGGCGGCAGAGGCTGTCGGGGAGTCGCTGGGTGGTCCGGTCGGCGACCGGTTGGCGAGGGCGGCGGCCGAACTGCGCCTCGGCGGCGAACCGGCCGAGGCGTGGGGGCGATTCGGTGAGATACCGGGCGCCCGGCCACTGGCCCGCTGCCTGGAGCGGGCGAGCGCCTCGGGCGCTCCGGCGGCCGACGCGGTCTCCCGGCTGGCCGCCGGGCTGCGGGCGGAACAGGCCCGGCAGGCCACGGCCCGTGCGCAGCGCGCACAAGTGCTGATCACGGCGCCCGTGGGGCTCTGCTTCCTGCCCGCCTTCCTCGCGGTCGGAGTGGCGCCGGTGGTGATCGGGCTGGCGAGCGAACTTCTGTAGCGGCGTGCTTCAGAGCGAACTGTTGTGACGGACTGACAACTCATGGGGGCGGATATGTGGAACCGGATGAAGGCACTGCTGGGCAGGGCGCGTGAGGACGCGGGGATGACCACGTCCGAGTACGCGATGGGCACGATCGCCGCGTGTGCCTTCGCGGCCGTGCTCTACAAGATCGTGACGAGCGATGTGGTGTCGGGCGGGCTGGAGTCGGTGATCGGGAGGGCGCTCAATGCCCAGTTCTGAGACCCCCGGTGCTCAGGCCCCCCTTGCCGAGGCCCTGGCTGATGAGACAGGCGGCGGTGACCGTGGTTGGGTGACGGTCGGCGGTGACCGTGGTTCGGTGACGGCCGAGGCGGCGACGGTCCTGCCGGCGCTGGTGCTGTTCACCATGGCCCTGGTGTGGGCGCTGATGGCGGCCGCCGCGCAGATCCAGTGCGTGGACGCGGCCCGGGCCGGGGCGCGGGCGGTGGCCCGCTCGGAGCCGCGTGAGGCGGCGGTGGCAGCGGCGCGGTCGGCTGCTCCCGGAGGCGCCCGGGTGGCGGTGGAGCGGGCCGGCGAGCTGTGGCGCGTGCGGGTGGAGGCTCCCACGCCGGGGCCGGGCGCGCTGGCGCTGACGCTCAGTGCGGAGGCGGCGGCGCTGGCCGAGGACACCGTGGGGGTGACGCCATGAGCGGCGCCGACCGCGGCTCGGCGACGGTGTGGGCGGCGATGGCCGCCACCGTGATGTGTGCGGTGTTCGCGGCGGTCCTGGCCCTGGGGCAGGCGGTGGCCTCCCGCCACCTGGCGGGCGGCGCCGCGGACCTGGCCGCGCTGGCGGCGGCCGACCGGGCGCTGTGGGGCACGGCCGACGCGTGCGGGGCGGCGGCCCGGGTGGCGCGGGCGCAGGGGGCGGAGGTGGTGCGGTGCACGGTACGGGGCGAGATCGCCGACGTGACGGCACGGGCGCGCTTCGGGCCGTACACGCCGGAGGTCAGGGCGCGGGCGGGGCCTCCTCGGGCGCTTCCGGGGCTCCCCTCAGCAGTTCCGTGAGGAGGCGGACGGCGCCCCGCTTGTGCAGCGGGTCGTTGCCGTTGCCGCACTTGGGGGACTGGATGCAGGAGGGGCACCCCGCCTCGCAGTCGCAGGACGCGATGGCGTCGCGCGTCGCGGTGAGCCACTCGCGGGCGGTGCGGAAGGCACGCTCGGCGAATCCGGCACCGCCCGGGTGCCCGTCGTACACGAAGACCGTCGGGAGCAGGGTGTCCGGGTGGAGCGGGATGGACACCCCGCCGATGTCCCAGCGGTCGCAGGTGGCGAAGAGCGGCAGTAGCCCGATGGAGGCGTGCTCGGCGGCATGCAGGGCGCCGCCCAGTTGTTCGGGGTTCACCCGGGCGGCGTCCAGCTGGTCCTCCGTGACGGTCCACCACACGGCGCGGGTGCGCAGGGTGCGCGGCGGCAGGTCGAGCTTGGTCTCGCCCAGCACCTCCCCGGTGATCAGACGGCGACGGAGGAAGGAGACGACCTGATTGGTGACCTCGACGGAGCCGTAGCACAGGCGCCCGTCGCCCCAGGGGATCTCGGTGTCGGTTTCGAGTACGGAGATGGTGGTGGTGTCGCGGGCGGTGGTGGAGTACGGGGGATTGGCCTCCTCGACGAGGGCGACCGAGTCCTTCAGGTCCAGCTCCTTGACCAGATAGGTGCGGCCCATGTGGAGGTGGACGGCGCCTTCGTGAACGGCGGCGTGGGAGGCCGACTCGTCCACGGTGCCGAGCAGGCGGCCCGTCCCCGCCTCGACGATCTGGACGGGGCTGCCGCCCTCGCCGCGGATGTCGGTGAGATCGGCGGCGCGTTCACGGCGGGTCCAGTACCAGCCGGAGGCCCGCCGGCGCAGCAGGCCCGCCGACTCCAGCTGGGGCAGCAGCTCGGAAACGGCCGGACCGAACAGGCCTAGGTCGGACTCCGTGAGCGGCATCTCCGCGGTGGCCGCGCACAGATGGGGGGCGAGGACGTACGGATTGTCCGGGTCCAGGACGGTCGATTCGACCGGCTGGCGGAACAGCGCCTCGGGATGGTGGACGAGGAACGTGTCCAGCGGATCGTCGCGGGCCACCAGGACCGCGAGTGCCCCATGCCCGGAGCGTCCGGCGCGGCCCGCCTGCTGCCACAGGGAGGCGCGGGTGCCCGGGTAGCCGGCGATCAGGACGGCGTCCAGGCCGGAGACGTCGATGCCCAGCTCCAGGGCGGTCGTCGCGGCGAGCCCGAGCAGCTCCCCGGAGTGCAGGGCCCGCTCCAGGCCCCGCCGCTCCTCGGGCAGGTAGCCGCCCCGGTAGGCGGCGACCCGCTTGGGCAGGGAGCGGTCCACCTCCGCCAGACGCTCCTTGGCGATGACCGAGATCAGCTCGGCCCCGCGCCGGGAGCGTACGAAGGCGACCGAGCGGACCCCCTGCAAGGTCAGGTCCGTGAGGAGATCGGCGGTCTCGGCGGTGGCGGTACGGCGCACCGGGGCGCCCTGCTCGCCCTGCAGCTCGGTGAGCGGCGGCTCCCACAGGGCGAAGACCAGCTCGCCGCGCGGGGAGGCGTCGTCGGCGACCTCGGTGACGGGCAGGCCGGTCAGGCGTCCGGCGGCCAGGGCCGGCTGGGCGGCGGTGGCGGAGGCGAGGAGGAAGACGGGGGACGCGCCGTAGCGGGCGCACACGCGGCGCAGCCGCCGCAGCACCTGGGCGACGTGGGCCCCGAACACCCCGCGGTAGGTGTGGCACTCGTCGATGACGACATAGCGCAGGGCGCGCAGGAAGGAGGACCAGCGGGGGTGGGAGGGGAGTATGCCCCGGTGGAGCATGTCGGGGTTGGTCAGTACGTAAGTGGCGTACTGGCGGACCCACTCGCGTTCCTCGACGGGCGTGTCGCCGTCGTACGCCGCGGGCCGGATCCGGTTGCCCAGCGGAGCGGCGAGCCCCTTCACGGACCGCAGCTGGTCGGCGGCGAGGGCCTTGGTCGGGGCGAGGTACAGGGCGGTGGCGCCCCGGCCGTTGGCCGCCTCGGAGCCGTCGAGCAGCGT
This sequence comes from Streptomyces ficellus, assembly GCF_030406405.1. Taxonomy (GTDB): domain Bacteria; phylum Actinomycetota; class Actinomycetes; order Streptomycetales; family Streptomycetaceae; genus Streptomyces; species Streptomyces ficellus_B. Next base: position 62,210 of record NZ_JAUEPL010000029.1, on the reverse strand, counting down.
GGACAGGACGGGGGCCAGATAGGCGAGGGACTTGCCGGACGCGGTGCCGGTGGCGATGACGACCGATTCGCGGTCCAGGGCGTGCTCCGCGGCGGCCGCCTGGTGGGCCCACGGGTGCTCGATACCCGCCGTACGGATGGCGTTGATCACTTCTGGGCGGATGCGATCCGGCCAGACGGCATGCCTACCCGGTCTGGGGGGCAGGTGCTCCGTATGAGTGATGCGCGCAGCCCGGTTCGCCCCCGCGGCGAGCCGGTCAAGGACCGTACCGGGGGAGGGGCGGGTGTCCCCGCTCTCGGGAGGTCGACTGGGGCGGTGATTCATGGCCATCGGCACCGAGTGTGTCACCGGCATGACGGACAATGCTCCCAAGGCGTCGTGCATGGCTGCTGGTAAGTGATTGAATGCCATCGCGGCTGGCGATCCGTCCCCAGGCTCCGTCCGGAGATCGGAGGGGCGACCGCTCGATAGCAAGGTGCTGGAGGATCCGTGGACCTGTCCCTGTCGACTCGCAATGTGTCCGGCCCCGCCGGCGACCGTACGGTCGTCGAGGTCGGTGGCGAGATTGATGTGTATACCGCGCCCAAGCTGCGCGAGCAGTTGGTCGAGTTGGTGAATGACGGCAGCTACCACCTGGTTGTCGACATGGAGGGCGTGGACTTCCTCGACTCGACCGGCCTCGGCGTGCTCGTGGGCGGCCTCAAGCGCGTCCGCGCGCATGAGGGCTCGCTGCGCCTGGTCTGCAACCAGGAGCGCATTCTCAAGATCTTCCGGATCACCGGTCTCACCAAGGTGTTCCCGATCCACACCACCGTGGAGGAAGCCGTCGCGGCGACCGACTGAGAAGGCCGGTCGGCCGGGCCGGAGACAAGGCCGGTCGCGCCGAGTTCCGGCCGGTCCGGCGCTGTACCGAGGTCCGGGCCGCGTGCCGGACGGAGGCCCGGGCGCGTCGGGCCGTGCCGATCGCGGATCGTGGCGAGGAAACCGGCCCCGGCCGGCGCCTCGACCGATGCCGCAGTCGGCGCACCGTCGGTGCCGGTCAGCGCCGGTCGGCACCGGTTGGCGCTTCGGCCGCGCCACAGGCCGGGCCGCAGGTCGGGCCGCAGGTCGGGCCTCATGGCCGAGGGCCACAGGGCCGGGCCTCATGGCTGGGCCTCATGGCCGGGGTTCCGGCTGGGGCTCACGGCCGGAGGTTCGGGCCGGGCTTTCGGCGGCGCTTCGGCCGGGCCGCCGGAGGCTCCGGGAGGAAGGCAGGGTGCCGGGCGTCGAGCCCGGCCCTCTGGGACGCACGCTCGTAGGGACCGAGGGGGACCGCATGGCCACCGTTGAACTCCGCTTCAGCGCCCAGCCCGAGCACGTCAGGACCGCCCGTCTGGTGGCGGCCGCCGTGGCGCGCCGGGCCGGGGTCGACGAAGCCGTGCTGGACGAGGTCAGGCTCGCCGTCGGTGAGGCGTGCTCCCGCGCCGTCGGGCTGCACCGCAGCAATAACGTCACTTCTCCGGTCCGGGTCGTGCTGAACGAGGAGGAGAAGACGTTCTCGATCGAGGTCGGTGACGAGGTGCCGGGCGCGGGCGTGGCCGCGGCCGACGCCGCCGGGGTGCCCGGCAAGCGCAGCTCGGCGCCCGCGGAGGAGTTCGACGACGCGGAGGGCGAGGACGAGATGGGCCTGGCGGTCATCACCGGGCTCGTCGATGACGTCGAGGTGTCCGCCGGCAAGGCGGGCGGCGTCATCCGAATGACCTGGCCGACGAACCCGGCCGCGGTAGTCTCCTGACCGCCGTCCCGCGAATGAAAAGGCCCTGCTGAGCAGGGCCTTTTTGCTTTTCCTAGATCGTCGCCAAGTGTCAACGGTTCTAGGTCATTACTACTTTCGAGTGGATTCCTTGCGTCGAACATTTGCCTAGTGGCGAGCAAAGGTCAATTCTGTTCTACGGCGCTCTGTTTTGATCGGGTTCTGCTCCCTACAATCCGTCCACATCTTGAGCTCTTCTGACGTCAAGGAGGACGAATGGCGGGGCTCTTCACACCACACCTGTCCGACCACCCCACTTCTCTCGCGGCCGCGGTCCTCACCGACGACAACCGGATCATCGTCGTCGTCATCGCGGCTGTGGCGCTGGCCGCCCTGGTCGTCGCCCAACTGCTCGTACGCCAGGTACTGGCGGCCGGTGAGGGCACCGCCGCCATGAAGAAAATCGCGGCGGCCGTACAAGAAGGCGCGAATGCCTATCTGGCCCGTCAGCTGCGGACCCTCGGCATCTTCGCGGTCGTCGTGTTCTTCCTGCTCATGCTGCTGCCCGCGGACGACTGGTCACAGCGTGCGGGACGATCACTGTTCTTCCTGGTGGGGGCGCTTTTCTCGGCGGCCACCGGATACATCGGCATGCGTCTGGCCGTCCGCGCCAATGTGCGCGTGGCGGCGGCCGCGCGTGAGGCCACTCCGGCGCCCGGAGAGCCGCAAAAGGATCTGACGGCCGTGTCGCACAAGGCCATGAAGATCGCTTTTCGTACGGGCGGCGTGGTCGGCATGTTCACGGTGGGCCTCGGCCTGCTCGGTGCCTCCTGCGTGGTCCTGGTCTATGCCGCCGACGCCCCCAAGGTGCTCGAGGGCTTCGGTCTCGGTGCCGCGCTCATCGCGATGTTCATGCGTGTCGGCGGCGGCATCTTCACCAAGGCCGCCGACGTCGGCGCCGACCTCGTCGGCAAGGTGGAGCAGGGCATCCCCGAGGACGACCCGCGCAACGCCGCCACCATCGCCGACAACGTCGGGGACAACGTCGGCGACTGCGCGGGCATGGCCGCCGACCTCTTCGAGTCGTACGCCGTGACGCTGGTCGCGGCGCTCATCCTCGGTAAGGCGGCGTTCGGCGACTACGGACTGGCCTTCCCACTGATCGTTCCGGCGATCGGCGTGGTCACCGCGATGATCGGCATCTTCGCGGTCGCCCCGCGGCGCGCCGACCGCAGTGGGATGAGCGCGATCAACCGCGGGTTCTTCATCTCCGCGGTGATCTCGCTCGCCCTCGTGGCGGCCGCGGTCTTCATCTACCTGCCGTCCTCGTACGCCGAACTCGAAGGCGTCACCGAGTCCGCCATCACGACGCACGGCGGCGACCCGCGCGTCCTCGCGCTGGTGGCCGTCGCCATCGGCATCGTGCTGGCCGCGCTGATCCAGCAACTGACCGGCTACTTCACCGAGACCAGCCGCCGCCCGGTCAGGGACATCGGGAAGTCCTCCCTGACCGGCCCCGCCACGGTCGTCCTCGCGGGCATCTCCGTCGGCCTGGAGTCCGCCGTCTACACGGCCCTGCTCATCGGGCTGTCGGTGTACGGGGCGTTCCTGCTCGGCGGTACGTCGATCATGCTGGCGCTGTTCGCGGTGGCGCTGGCCGGCACCGGCCTGCTCACCACCGTCGGCGTCATCGTCGCGATGGACACCTTCGGACCGGTCTCCGACAACGCGCAGGGCATCGCCGAGATGTCCGGCGACGTCCAGGGCGCCGGCGCCCAGGTGCTCACCGACCTCGACGCGGTCGGCAACACCACCAAGGCCATCACCAAGGGCATCGCCATCGCCACGGCGGTCCTGGCGGCGGCCGCGCTCTTCGGTTCCTACCGGGACGCGATCGCCACGGCCGTACGCGAGGTGGGGGCCAGGGCCTCCGAGATGAACCTGACCATGGACATCTCGCAGCCCAACAACCTCGTCGGGCTGATCCTCGGTGCCGCGGTGGTGTTCCTCTTCTCCGGGCTGGCCATCAACGCGGTGTCGCGGTCGGCCGGATCGGTGGTCTACGAGGTGCGCCGGCAGTTCCGCGAGCACCCCGGGATCATGGATTACAGCGAGAAGCCGGAGTACGGGCGCGTCGTCGACATCTGTACGAAGGACGCGCTGCGCGAGCTGGCCACCCCCGGCCTGCTCGCGGTCATGGCCCCGATCGCCGTCGGCTTCTCCCTGGGCGTCGGCGCCCTCGGCTCGTACCTCGCCGGAGCCATCGGCACCGGCACCTTGATGGCCGTCTTCCTCGCCAACTCCGGAGGTGCCTGGGACAACGCCAAGAAGCTGGTCGAGGACGGCCACCACGGCGGCAAGGGAAGCGAGGCGCATGCCGCGACGGTCATCGGCGACACGGTCGGCGACCCCTTCAAGGACACGGCGGGACCGGCCATCAACCCGCTGCTGAAGGTGATGAACCTGGTCTCGCTGCTCATCGCGCCCGCGGTCGTGCAGTTCAGCTACGGCGGCGACGCCAGCGCGGGCGTACGGGCTGTGGTGGCGGCTGTCGCGATCGTCATCATCGTCGGAGCGGTGTACGCGTCCAAGCGGCGTTCCGTCGACATGGGGGACGACGAGGACAGCTCGGCCGGGCGGGTCGCCAGCAAGGCGACCGCCTTGTAACACCCGATCGGGTGACGGGCGGACGGACGCATAGACGCTCCGTCCGCCCGTCGAGCCGAGGGTCGTGAGGCTTATCTCCCTTGGTGCAAATGGTTGTAAAAGCGTACGGAACGGTCACCCGACACGCGAATGTCGCCCACTTGGCGTGTATGTTCCGGGGCCGAGAGCCTCGGAAGGGACCAATCCGGTGAACAAGAAGCTTGCGGCCGCACTGTCCGGCGGTGCGGTACTGGTGCTCGCACTGTCGGGCTGCAGCGAAGACGACGGTGAAAACAAGGTGGACGCCTGGGCCAAGAAGGTCTGCGACCAGGCGCAGCCGCAGATCCAGAAGAGGGCCAACGCCCAGCAGACCATCATCTCGACGGCGGCGGACGGCAAGCCCGCGGACATCCAGGCTGCCGACTCCAAGGCCTTCCAGGACATCGCCGACGCCGACAAGGCGCTCGCCAAGGCGGTGCAGGACGCCGGGGTGCCGCCCGTCGACAACGGCGAGAAGCTCCAGCAGGACGCGGTCAAGGAGCTCAACGCCACGGCCGCGGCGTACGAGGCGCTGAAGAAGCAGGTCGACGCGCTCAACCCGAGGGACCAGCAGAAGTTCGCCGATGGGCTGCAGAACGTGGCGGACGGGCTGAAGAAGATCGAGAAGATGGACCAGGACGCGCTGGCCAAACTGCAGTCCGGCCAGCTCGGCCAGGCGATGGCCAAGCAGCCCGGCTGCCAGAAGGCCAAGGCGTCGGTGTCGCCGACCATCCCGCCCGCCAAGCCCGGACCGGCCGCCTCCGCCTCCGCCCCCGCCGCTTCCGCTTCGGCCTCGAAGCCGGCCTCGGCGAGCTAGCGCCCGCTTCTCCGTACCCGAACGCACGTAGGCACTCGTACGCGTTTTCCTTGCGAGCCTTGGCCCGGTCCCCGGCAGGGGGCCGGGCCGCGCGTTGATTGTCAGTGGCGGCGGCCACAATGAGCATGTGAGTACGACCAGCCTTACCGCCAGCCTCCCGGTGCCCGATCGCGCCGCCCGCCTCCGCGACGCCCTGCTCGCCATCGGCTTCACCGCCGACGGGCTGCTCGAGCTGCTCGGCGCACCCGCGTACGCCGCGCTCGCCCGCAGCGAGACGGTGCCCGCTCTGCGCGCCACGCGCGGGGACGGCCCCCTCGACACGCTCGTGCGCCTCTTCCTCCTCCAGCGGCCCGTGACGTACGAACAGGCGCGCGCCGCCCTGCCGCTGGAAGAGGCGCTCGCCGACGGGTGGGTGAGGGAGGACGCCGGCGAGGTCCGCGCCACCGTGGACGTACGGCCGTACGGCGGGCCGGAGGGCCAGGACTGGTTCATCGTCTCCGACCTGGGCTGCGCCGTGGGCGGGGCGAGCGGAGCGCGAGGCCGCGGCGAGGGCGTGGTTCTCGGCGTGGGCGGGGCGTCCACCACGCTCGCCGGGATCACGGTCCGTACGCCCGTCGCCTCGGCACTGGACCTCGGCACCGGCTCCGGCATCCAGGCGCTGCACGCCACACAGCACGCCACCCGGGTGACGGCGACGGACCTGAACCCGCGGGCACTGGACTTCGCCCGGCTGACGCTCGCGCTGTCCGGTGCGCCGGAGGCCGACCTGCGCGCCGGTTCGCTGTTCGAGCCGGTGGATTCGGAGACGTTCGACCTGATCGTGTCCAACCCGCCCTTCGTCATCTCGCCCGGTGCCCGGCTGACCTACCGGGACGGCGGGATGGGCGGAGACGATCTGTGCCGCACGCTCGTCCGGCAGGCCGGGGCGAGGCTGAACGACGGGGGGTTCGCGCAGTTCCTCGCCAACTGGCAGCACGTGGAGGGCGAGGAGTGGCAGGAGCGGCTGCGGTCCTGGGTGCCGCCTGGGTGCGATGCCTGGATCGTGCAGCGTGAGGTGCAGGACGTCACGCAGTACGCCGAGTTGTGGCTGCGGGACGCCGGGGACCACCGCGACGACCCCGAGAGGTACGCGGCGCGGTACGAGGCGTGGCTGGACGAGTTCGAGGCACGCGGGACCAAGGCGGTCGGCTTCGGCTGGATCACGCTGCGCAAGTCCGGCGCCGAGGAGCCGTCGATCGTGATCGAGGAGTGGCCGCACCCGGTTGAGCAGCCGCTCGGCGAGACGGTCCTCGCGCACTTCGCGCGCCAGGACTACCTGCGGTCGCGGGACGACGCGGCGCTGCTGGCCGACCACTTCGTGCTCGCGCCCGAGGTGGTGCAGGAGCAGGTCGGGCTGCCGGGGGCGGAGGACCCCGAGCATGTGGTGCTCCGGCAGAACCGCGGGATGCGCCGCGCCACCAAGGTGGACGCCGTCGGGGCGGGCTTCGCGGGCGTGTGCGACGGGACGCTCAGCGCCGGACGAATCCTGGACGCCATCGCCCAGTTGATGGGTGAGGACCCGGTGCTGTTGCGTGACCGTACGCCACAGGCGATCCGGCTGCTGGTGGAGGAAGGGTTCCTGGAACCGGCCACGGCGGGATGAGCCAAGGGGCCGCCGCCGGGTCTGTCCGTCCGAGCGGGTGTGCGAAGCGCTGTGACAGCACGACATGGCTGATGAGGGGGTGTTTGAGGAATCCGGAGTGACGGTATTTGACCGCGGAAGGGCTCCTGCGTAAGGGGTGCCCGCGGCTACCGTCGACAGTACGTGGGCGGTGTCGCACAGACGCCGCGGTCTCGGGGGGAGGCGCCATGACCGGAGACACGCCGGATCAGGGCGAAGACAGGGTCGTCGCGGGCCGGTACCGGCTGCTGCGCAAGCTGGGCGCGGGCGGTATGGGGCGCGTGTGGCTCGCGTACGACGAGGAATTGGCGTGCCAGGTCTCCATCAAGGAGATCGCCATGTCCGATACGGCGATGGCCGACGGCGAGCCGGCCGCGCGGATCGCCCGGGCCCGCAGTGAGGCACGGTACGCCGCACGGCTGCGCGGTCATCCGCACGTGGCCACCGTGCACGACGTGGTCGTCCACGACGGACTGCCCTGGATCGTCATGGAGTTCGTACCGGAAGCGGTCGACCTCCAGGCACTGATCCGGCGGGCGGGGCCGCTGACGCCTGCCGAGACGGCCCGGGTCGGGCTCGCCGTGCTCGACGCGCTCACGGCCGGGCACCGGATCGGAATCCTGCACAGGGACGTGAAACCGGCCAACATCCTGCTCGCGCCCGATGCGTCCGGCGCGCCGTACGGCCGGGTGCTGCTGACCGACTACGGCATCGCGCTCCAGCCGCAGTCGGGCGAGCCGCGGCTGACCGCCACCGCCGGGGTGCTCGGTACGCCGGGGTACCTGGCGCCGGAGCGCGCGCGGGGCGAACCGCCGACACCGGCGGCGGACCTCTTCTCGCTGGGCGCCACGCTGTACGCCGCGGTCGAGGGGCGAGGGCCGTTCGACCGGGCCGACGAGTACGGCACGCTGACCGCGCTGCTCACCGAGGACCCGACCCCTCCGGTGCGGGCGGGCGCCGAACTCGGCGCCGTACTGCACGGGCTGCTGCTGAAGGACCCGGTGCGCCGGGCGGCTCCGGAGGTAGTGGCGCGCGGCCTGGAGGCGGCGCGGCGGACCGCGGCGGCGGGCTTCGGGCCGCCGGTCGCGGGCGGGCCGGAACCGGGCGGTCCCCCGGCCCCCGCCACGCCCTCCACGCCGCCGCACGGGACGTCCGAGCCCTCGCCGTACGCCTCGCTCCCGCTGCCCGGGGGGTCAGGACCGGCACCGGCGCCGGGGCCGTACGGGACGTGGAACCCGTACGCCACACCCGCGCCCGAGCCCGCACCCGCCCCGCGGCGCATCAAACCGTCCGCCGCCGTCGTCGCCATGGTCGCCGCCGTGGTCCTGGTGCTCGGCGGCGCCGCCTGGGCAGTCGTGGCGCTCCTCGGGGACGACGACACCAAGCACCCGGCGGCCAAGGGGACGTCATCACCGAGCGGTTCGGCCACGGCGACGCCCACCGGGCCGGTCTACCCATACGGCGAATCCGTAGGGCTGCTGGCCCCGCTGAAGGCGGGCGACTGCGTCTCCGTCGTCTGGCCCGGCGCACCGCTCGCCGCCCCGCCCAACCTGGGCGTCGTCGACTGCGGCGAGGACGATCCGGACGGCCAGGTCATCGCGGTCGAACGCAGCGCGGACGCGGAGGCCGCCCGTACGGAAGGGCCCGGCCGGTGCTCCGGGCAGACGGACGCGCTCGTGAAGTCGCTGCCGGAGGCGGCGTCCTACGCCGTCGTGCCGACGAAGGAGGGCTTCGACGCCGCGGAGGGCGCCACCGCATGCCTCGTCGTGGGGCAGAAGGCGGCTCTCGGGGGCGAGATAGGCACCTTCCGCGACGAAGGAGCCGACCTGCCCGTGAGCACCTGGGCCATGGGTGACTGCCTGCTCTACAAGGAGGTGGACGACGACACCGTCATCACGCCGCTCACCGACTGCGCCGAGCCGCACACCGACCAGGTGGTGGGCTTCGTGAAGATGCCGCAGACCACGCAGTTCAAGGACGTGGAGAAGAAGATGCACAAGCTCTGCGCCAACAGGTACGAGTCCGCCTGGGCACCCGGAGCCGACCTGGCGATGTTCGGATGGCGTCCGTGGGAGTCCCAGTGGGAGGACGGCATGCGCACCCTCGTGTGCACGGTCGGCCGCCCGGACCTCAAGCCGACGACCGGCCGGGTCAGCGGACCGGTGGACAGCGCCGGCCTGTCCGGCACGCCGGGCGGTCAGGGCGTACCCGGCGTCTCCGGCGGCCACGGTGTGTCCGGCACCTCCGGCGGCCACGGTCTGTCCGGCCGTCCCGGCATCGAGGCGGTCGCGGACCGGTGACCTCGCCGGCGGCTCGGCCCGGGACGTGGGCCATGACACTCCGCCCGGCTCCGCGCGGGTGAACGCACGCGCCGCACCGCGTGCCGTTCACCCGTAATTCGCCCTCATGACGCCGGGAGGTGTCAGCCTCGCCCTCGGGGCAACCAGAAGATCATCGAGGAGCGGGGTACGGGCATGGAGAGCGGACCGGCCATCTTCGCCGGCACGGCGTTCACGCTGTTCGGAGCGGGATTGCTGCTGTGGACCGGCGCACGCGCGCTGCACCGGGCGCCGGTCGCGCACGGCGTGAGCCCGGTGGCGGCGATCACGTTCGCGACGTCGCTGGGGGCGGCGTTCCTGATCCTCGGGGTGTGGTGCTTCGGCCGGATCTGAAGGGGCGGTGGAATGGGGGGCTCCGCGTTCTGAGGGGAGTCCGGGCGGCAGGAAAGCCCGGACTCGGGTTACCGTTCGAGTGGCCGTTGCGGTCTTTTGCCGTTTGACACGGGGGCGGGTTGTACCGTCACACTCCGCAGCGACAGCAGCGTCACAGCACAGCGCCACAGCAGTGCGCAGGAGTGCACGCGGTATGACCACACCGCGCCGCACGTGCCACCGAGCGTCGACCGGAGAGAAGAGCGAAGTTGTCCCCGACCAGCGAGACCGCACAGGGCGGCCGCCGACTCGTCATCGTCGAGTCGCCTGCCAAGGCGAAGACGATCAAGGGCTACCTCGGCCCGGGGTACGTCGTCGAAGCGAGCGTCGGACACATCCGCGACCTCCCTAACGGCGCCGCCGAAGTGCCCGAGAAGTACACCGGCGAGGTACGCCGCCTCGGGGTGGACGTCGAACACGACTTCCAGCCCATCTACGTCGTCAATGCCGACAAGAAAGCCCAGGTCAGGAAGCTCAAGGAGCAGCTGGCCGAGTCCGACGAACTCTTCCTCGCCACCGATGAGGACCGCGAGGGCGAGGCCATCGCCTGGCACCTGCTGGAAGTCCTGAAGCCCAAGGTCCCGGTCCACCGCATGGTGTTCCACGAGATCACCAAGGACGCCATCCAGGCCGCCGTCGCCAACCCGCGTGAGCTGAACAAGCGCATGGTGGACGCCCAGGAGACCCGCCGTATCCTCGACCGCCTGTACGGCTACGAGGTCTCGCCGGTCCTGTGGAAGAAGGTCATGCCCCGGCTGTCCGCCGGCCGCGTGCAGTCCGTCGCCACCCGGCTCGTGGTCGAGCGGGAGCGCGAGCGCATCGCGTTCCGCTCGGCCGAGTACTGGGACCTGACCGGCACCTTCGCCACCGGCCGCGTGGGCGACTCCTCCGACCCGTCGACCTTGATCGCCCGCCTCGCCGCGGTCGACGGCCGGCGCGTGGCGCAGGGCCGCGACTTCGGCCCGGACGGGCAGCTCAAGGCGTCGTCCGGCCAGGTCCTGCACCTGGACGAGGCGAACGCGCGCGCCCTGGCCGCCGCGCTCGCCGAGACGTCGTTCAGCGTCCGGTCCGTCGAGTCGAAGCCGTACCGCCGCTCTCCGTACGCGCCCTTCCGCACCACGACCCTCCAGCAGGAGGCCAGCCGGAAGCTCGGCTTCGGTGCCAAGGCGACGATGCAGATCGCGCAGAAGCTGTACGAGAACGGCTTCATCACGTATATGCGTACGGACTCCACGACCCTGTCGGACACGGCCGTCGCCGCGGCCCGTGCGCAGGTCACGCAGCTGTACGGGGCCAATTACCTGCCCGACTCGCCGCGCGTGTACGCCGGGAAGGTCAAGAACGCGCAGGAGGCGCACGAGGCGATCCGCCCCTCGGGTGATCGTTTCCGCACACCCGCGGAGACCGGCCTGCACGGCGACCAGTTCAAGCTGTACGAACTGATCTGGAAGCGGACCGTCGCCTCCCAGATGAAGGACGCCGTCGGAAACTCGGTCACCGTCAAGATCGGCGGCCGGTCGAGCGACGGCCGGGACGCCGAGTTCAGCGCGTCCGGAAAGACGATCACCTTCCACGGCTTCATGAAGGCGTACGTGGAGGGGGCCGACGACCCCAACGCCGAGCTCGACGACCGCGAGCGCCGGCTGCCGCAGGTCGCCCAGGGCGACGCGCTGACCGCCGAGGAGATCACGGCGGACGGCCACGCCACCAAGCCTCCGGCCCGCTACACCGAGGCGTCGCTGGTCAAGGAGCTGGAAGAGCGCGAGATCGGCCGCCCGTCGACGTACGCGTCGATCATCGGCACCATCCTGGACCGCGGCTACGTCTTCAAGAAGGGCACGGCGCTCGTGCCGTCCTTCCTGTCCTTCGCCGTGGTCAACCTGCTGGAGAAGCACTTCGGCCGGCTCGTCGACTACGACTTCACCGCGAAGATGGAGGACGACCTCGACCGCATCGCGCGGGGCGAGGCGCAGGCGGTGCCGTGGCTGAAGCGGTTCTACTTCGGCGAGGGCGACGGCTCCGCCGCGGGCCGTGCGGCCGAGGCCGGCAACGGCGACGGCGACCACCTCGGCGGCCTGAAGGAGCTGGTCACCGACCTGGGGGCGATCGACGCCCGCGAGATCTCCTCCTTCCCCGTCGGCAACGGCATCGTGCTGCGCGTCGGGCGCTACGGCCCGTACATCGAGCGCGGCGAGAAGGACCAGGAAGGCCACCAGCGCGCCGACGTCCCGGAGGACCTGGCGCCCGACGAGCTCACGGTCGAGCTCGCGGAGGAGCTGCTGGCAAAGCCCAGCGGCGACTTCGAGCTGGGTACGGACCCGGCGACGGGGCACCAGATCGTCGCCAAGGACGGCCGCTACGGCCCGTACGTGACGGAGATCCTGCCCGAGGGCACCCCGAAGACGGGCAAGAACGCGGTGAAGCCGCGCACGGCCTCCCTCTTCAAGTCCATGTCCCTGGACACGGTGACCCTGGAGGACGCGCTCAAGCTGATGTCGCTGCCGCGCGTCGTGGGCGCGGACCCGGCGACCGGCGAGGAGATCACCGCGCAGAACGGTCGCTACGGCCCGTACCTCAAGAAGGGCACGGACTCGCGCTCCCTGGAGCACGAGGAGCAGCTCTTCACCATCACGCTGGACGAAGCCCTCGCGATCTACGCACAGCCCAAGCAGCGCGGCCGCGCCGCCGCCAAGCCGCCGCTGAAGGAGCTTGGCGTCGACCCGGTGAGCGAGCGGCCGGTGGTCGTGAAGGACGGCCGCTTCGGCCCGTACGTCACGGACGGCGAGACGAACGCGACGCTGCGGACGGGCGACAGCGTGGAGACGATCACGCCGGAGCGCGGCTACGAGCTGCTCGCGGAGAAGCGGGCGAAGAGCCCGGCGAAGAAGACCGCCAAGAAGGCGCCGGCGAAGAAGACGGCCGCCAAGAAGACGACGACGGCCAAGAAGACCGCCGCCAAGAAGACCACCACGGCGAAGAAGACCGCCGCCACGAAGACGACGGCGGCCGCGAAGACGACGACGGCGGCCAAGAAGACGATGGCGAAGAAGGCCACGGCCTCCAAGGCCTCGTCGGACGACTAGTCCGCCCGTAGTCCGCCGCGGAGCGGCCCGACGGCAGCAAGCCGGAGGGCCGCTTCGACGCGTCCCGGCACGCCGGTGCCCGGGAGGCGCCGGCCCCCGTATCCCGGACCGCGCCCAGTTGTCCGGGCGGGGACGACTGGGTGTCGGTCGCTGCGGATAGGCTGATGGGATGACGCGAGCCGAGCAGCCAACGGTCTTGAGCCCCATCTCAGACTCCGACGCCGCACTTGCCGCGGACTCCCGCGAGCGCGCCGTACGGGCCCTGTTGCGCACCCCGCCCCTGCGGCGGCTGTGGAGCGCGCAGCTCGTCGGGGGGATCGGTGATGCCCTCGCCCTGCTCGTCCTGGTGCTGCTGGCCCTACAGGCGGCGGTCACCGAAGGAGCCTTCGGAGGCGGTTACCGGGGCGCGGCCTTCGCCGTCGCGGCGGTGTTCGGGGCGCGGGTGGTGTCCACGGTCCTCTTCGGTGCCGTCCTGCTCGGCCCGCTGACCAGCCTGACCGCCTCCAAGGGCCCGCTCGACCGGCGCTGGACCATGGTCGCCGCCGATGGCGTGCGCGTCGCGCTGCTGGTCGTCGCGCCGTTGTGGATCGACTGGACGCCCGACCACGCCCTCGCGTTTCTCCTGGGCACCGTCTTCCTGGCCGGTGTCGCCGAGCGGTTCTGGACCGTCGCCAAGGAAGGCGCCGCCCCCGCTCTGCTGCCCGCCCCGCCCCCGGAGGGCGCGGCGGTGCGTCCGCTGCCGGACCACATGGACGCGCTGCGCCGCCTGTCCCTGCGCACGGGCTTCGCCGCCATCCCCGGCGCGGCCGCCGCGCTCCTCGTCGCCACGCTCATCAGCAACCTGCTCGGGACGGGCATCGAGTGGTTCACCGCGCACCAGGCGGCCCTCGGGTCGTACGTGGCGGCCGGCCTCTTCGCCGCCTCCGTCTCCGTCCTGTACTTCCTGCAACTGCCCGACGCCCAGACCCCGCGCCCCCGCTCCCCGCTGGAGGGCCTGCGCCGCCCGTCCACCGCAAGCGGCATCGAGAAGGGGCGTACGGGAGCCATACCCGTGCTCGTGCTCGCCTGCGCAGCCGTCGCGGGAGCCGTCGCGGCCACCGTCGCCGTCGCCGTGCTGCACGCCAGGGACCTCGGCGGCGGCCCCGTCGCCTTCGCGCTGCTCGTCCTCGCGGTGACCGGCGGAACGGGCGTGGGCATCCGCCGCGCACCGTCCGTCCTGCCTGCCCTCTCCCGCCGCCGCCTGCTCGCGCTCGCGATCGCGGCCACGGGCCTCGCGCTCCTCGCGATGGGCCTGGTGCCCGACACGGCGACCGTGCTGTTCATCGCGCTCGTCGCGGGCTTCGTGGCGGGCGTCGCCGCCCACACCGGGCACGTCCTGCTCGACCAGGAGACGGAGGAGTTCCGGCGGCCGCGGCTGACCGAGCACCTCCAGGCCGTCGTCCGGGTCTCCATCGCGCTCGGCGCGATCGCCGCCCCGCTGCTCGCCGCGGCGATCGGCCCGCACCGCCTCGCGAGCGGCGACTTCGTCTTCGCGCACGGCGGCGCCGCCTTCACGCTCATGCTGGCCGGTGCGCTGCTGCTGCCCGTCGCGGCACTGGTCCTGGCCAAGACGGACGACCGTTCCGGTGTGCCGCTCCGCCGCGACCTGCGGGACGCGCTGCGCGGCGGCGACCCGGCGCAGGTGCCGTCGCCGACCGGGTTCTTCATCGCCCTGGAAGGCGGCGACGGCGCGGGCAAGTCCACGCAGGTGGAGGCGCTGGCCGAGTGGATCAGGGCCAAGGGGCACGAGGTCGTCGTCACGCGTGAGCCGGGCGCCACGCCGGTCGGCAAGCGGCTGCGCTCGATCCTCCTCGACGTGTCGAGCGCCGGACTGTCCAACCGCGCGGAGGCGCTGCTGTACGCCGCCGACCGCGCCGAGCACGTCGACTCGCTGGTCCGCCCGGCCCTGGAGCGGGGCGCGATCGTCATCTCCGACCGGTACATCGACTCGTCCGTCGCCTACCAGGGCGCCGGACGCGACCTGTCCCCGACCGAGATCGCCCGCATCTCCCGTTGGGCCACCGACGGCCTCGTACCGCATCTGACCGTGCTCCTGGACGTCTCACCGGAGACCGCGCGGGAGCGGTTCACGGAGGCGCCGGACCGGCTGGAGTCGGAGCCGGCGGAGTTCCACCGGCGCGTACGGGCCGGATTCCTCGCCCTCGCGGCGGCGGACCCCGGTCGCTACCTGGTGGTGGACGCCGGCCAGGACCCGGAGGCCGTCACCACCGTCGTACGCCACCGGCTCGACCGGATGCTGCCGCTCTCCGAGGCCGAGGTGAAGGCCCGGGAGGAGGCGCGCAGGGCGGCCGAGGAGGAGGCCCGGCGCAAGGCCGAGGAAGAGGCGGCGCGCAAGGCCGAGGAGGAGCGCCTGGAGCGCGAGCGCCAGGAACAGCTCGCCAAGCTGCGTGCCGAGGAGGAGGAGCGCAAGCGCCGCGAGGAGGAAGAGGCGCGGCAGCGCGAGGCCGAGCGGCAGGCCGAGGAGGCCAGGCGGCGGGCGGAGGAGGCGCGCCGGCTGGCCGAGGAGGAGCGGCGGCGGCGCGAGGCCGAGGAGAAGGCCCGCCGCGACGAGCAGGAACGGCTGCGCAAGCTCAAGGAGGAGCAGGAACGGCTGCGCGCCGAGGCCGAGGCGCGGCGCCTGGAGAAGCAGCGCAAGGCCGAGGAGGCCCTGCTGCGCGCCGAGGAGGCGCGGCGCCTCGCGGAGGCAGCGGCCGCCGCGTCCGCCGCGGCTGCGGCGTCGGCTTCGGCGAACGAGATGACCGTACCGACGCCGGTCGTGCGGCCTGACGAGGTGACGCAGGAGGTTCCGGTCCCGCGCGTCACCATGCGCAAGGACGAGGCGGAGGCGCCGCCGTCCGACGCCGAGGAGACGGCGGTGCTGCCGCCCGTACGGGACGCGGGGCCGACTGACGCCGAGGAGACGGCGGTGCTCCGTCCGGTTCGGGATGCGGCTGATGCCGAGGAGACGGCGGTGCTGCCGCCCGTACGGGACGCGGGGCCGGCCGACGCTGAGGAGACGGCGGTCCTCCGTCCGGTTCGGGACACGGCTGATGCCGAGGAGACGGCGGTGCTGCCGCCCGTACGGGACGCGGGGCCGGCCGACCGCGTGCCGCCGGGGTTCTTCCGGGACGAAGCCCCCGGACGGGCCGCCGAGGCCCCCCGTGCTGGACGCCACGAGCCGCCCCGGCACGACGCGCAGGACAACGCCCGGGACAACGAGCGGACCCGCGAGCTGCCCCAGTTCGACGAACGGGGCCGGCCGCGACGCCGCTCCGACTGGGCGGAGGAGACCCCGCTGGACGACCTGCCCTCGCTCGCCGACGAACTGCTCGGCCCGCACGAGGACGATGACGACCCCCGGGACGGCCGCCGCGGCCGCTGACGCGGGCGTTGTCAGACCCGTCCCCCACAATGGGTTCCACAGCGACACGAGCCCACCGACACGTACGCAGGAAGGCGGTGACCCATGCCCGTGTGGGACGACCTGGTCGGCCAGGACCGCGTGCACGCGCAGCTGGCCGCCGCCGCGCGTGACGCCGACGCGCTGGTCACCGCCGTCACGAACGGCACCGCGCCGCCCGACGCCTCGAAGATGACGCACGCGTGGCTGTTCACCGGCCCGCCCGGCTCCGGGCGGGCCACCGCCGCCCGCGCCTTCGCGGCCGCCCTGCAGTGCGTCAGCCCGGACCGGGCGCTCGGCGGGGAACCCGGCTGCGGGTTCTGCGACGGCTGCCATACCACCCTCGTCGGGACCCACGCCGATGTGGAGATCATCCGCACCGACCTGCTCTCCATCGGCGTGAAGGAGACCCGTGAGCTCGTACGGCGGGCCCAGCTCTCGCCCGCCGTCGGCCGCTGGCAGGTCTTGGTACTGGAGGACGCCGACCGCCTCACCGAAGGCGCCGGCAACGTGTTGCTGAAGGCCATCGAGGAGCCCGCGCCCCGTACGGTCTGGCTGTTGTGCGCGCCGTCGATCGAGGACGTCCTGCCCACGATCCGCTCCCGCTGCCGTCACCTGACGCTGCGTACGCCGCCGGTCGACGCGGTCGCCGACGTACTGATCCGGCGCGACGGCATCGAGCCGGAGGCCGCGTACATCGCCGCCCGCGCCACCCAGGGCCACATCGGCCGAGCCCGCCGTCTCGCCACCGACGAGCGCGCCCGGACCCGCCGGGCCACGGTCCTCAAACTGCCGCTGCGCATCGATGATGTGGGCGGCTGCCTCAAGGCTGCCCAGGAGCTGATCGACGCGGCCGGTGAGGACGCCAAGCAGGTCGCCGAGGAGATCGACACCAAGGAGACCGAGGAGCTGAGGGCCGCGCTGGGCGGCTCGCAGGGCAGCCGGATGCCGCGCGGCACGGCGGGGGCCATGAAGGACCTGGAGGACAAGCAGAAGCGCCGCAAGACGCGCACGCAGCGCGACACCCTGGACCTGGCCCTCAGCGACCTGACCGCTTTCTACCGGGACGTGCTGGCCATCCAGCTGGGCTCGCGCACGGCCATCGCCAACGAGGACGTGCGCGACGTCCTCGACCGGATAGCCCGCGAGTCGACCCCGGAGCGAACCCTGCGCCGCATCGAGGCGATCCTGGCCTGCCGCGAGGCCCTGGACCGCAACGTCGCGCCGCTGCTCGCGGTGGAGGCGATGACCATGGCCCTCCGCGCGGGCTGACCGTCAGCCCTCCGCACACGCGGCCCGGGGCCGACGGGGTGCGGCGGTGACGTGCGGGGCCCGACCCCCACCCGCAGGGGCTCCGCAGCCCACGCGACGGATCACCCATACGGGTACGGGCAGGCACGAATCGTCAGGTCCCGGTTACGCTCCGGGCATGGACTCGAGTCGTCTCCTCCGTACGTCCGCCGTCGCCCTCGCGGCGTTCGGCCTGCTCCTGGCCGGCTGCACCGACGGGAGCACGGCGCCTCCCGCATCCGCGTCGGCCACCACCGCGTCGACCGAGGATCTCAAGGCGTACTACGGCCAGCGCCTCGCCTGGCGGGCGTGCGGCGCCCCCGAATTCGAGTGCGCCACCATGCGTGCCCCGCTCGACTACGCCAAGCCGCGCGGCGCGCAAGTGAAGCTGGCGGTGTCCCGGATCAAGGCCACCGGCCCCGGCAAGCGCATCGGCTCGCTGCTGGTGAACCCGGGCGGCCCGGGCGGCTCGGCCATCGGCTACCTCCAGGGGTACGCGGGCGTCGGCTACCCCGCCCCCGTCCGCGCCCGCTACGACATGGTCGCCATCGACCCGCGCGGCGTGGCCCGCAGCGAGCCCGTGCAGTGCCTCGACGGCCCGCAGATGGACGCGTACACGCAGGTCGACCAGACCCCCGACGACCCGGGCGAGACCGAGCGTCTGGCAACCTCGTTCAGGAACTTCGCCGCCGGCTGCGCGAAGCGCTCCGGCAGGATCCTGCCGCACGTCTCGACGGTCGAGGCGGCGCGGGACATGGACATCCTGCGCGCGGTGCTGGGCGACGCGAGGCTGACGTACGTCGGCGCCTCGTACGGCACGTTCCTGGGAGCGACGTACGCCGAGCTCTTCCCGTCCCGCACCGGTCGGCTCGTCCTGGACGGGGCGATGGACCCGTCCCTGCCGACCGCCGAGCTGAACCGCGACCAGACGGCCGGCTTCGAGACGGCCTTCCGGTCCTTCGCGGCCGACTGCGTCAAGCAGCCGGACTGCCCGCTCGGCACGGAGTCGCCCGCCCGCGCCACCGCCCTCCTCCGGGCGTTCTTCGACCGGCTCGACGCCGATCCCATCCCGGCGGGCGAGGACCGCGAGCTGGGCGAGTCGCTGGCGACCACGGGTGTGATCTCCGCCATGTACGACGAGTCCGCCTGGCCACAACTGCGCGAGGCTCTGACGCGCGCGATGGGCGGCGAGGGCTCCGGCCTGCTGGCCCTGGCCGACAGCTACTACGAGCGTGAGAGCGACGGCACGTACTCGAACCTGATGTTCGCCAACGCCGCCGTGAACTGCCTGGACCAGCCGCCCGCCTTCACCACCCCCAAGCAGGTGGCCGCCGCTGTTCCGTCCTTCGAGAAGGCCTCCCCGCTCTTCGGTGAGGGCTTGGCGTGGGCCTCCCTGAGCTGCGCGTACTGGCCCGCCAAGGCCACCGGTAGCCCACACCGCATCGAGGCGGCCGGGGCACCCCCGATCGTCGTGGTCGGCACCACCCGCGACCCGGCAACCCCCTACAAGTGGGCCCGCTCCCTCGCGGCCCAGCTCGCCTCCGGCACCCTGCTGACCTACGACGGCGACGGCCACACCGCGTACGGGCGCGGCAGCGACTGCATCGACACCGCGATCAACGCCTACCTGGTGGACGGCACGGTCCCACCCACCGGCAAGCGCTGCCGCTGAGCGTGTGCGATGCACCCTCCGGACCTGTGTAGACTTGTGCCCGCCGCTGCACCCGCGAGGGAATCGCACGGCATGCCGCCTTAGCTCAGTTGGCCAGAGCAACGCACTCGTAATGCGTAGGTCTCGGGTTCGAATCCCGAAGGCGGCTCAGAGAAACCCCAGGACTCACTCGCCGTGACCTGGGGTTTTTCCTTGCTCGGGGCATGACGCGTCACACGGCCGGGGTGCCGCGAGATGGCTTGCGTGAGCGAATGCGTGAGCGGAGCGGGATCGGCTGTGCAGGGCCCCTCGCCGAGTTCGAGGCGATCGCCGAGGCGCTGGGCGGCGAGGTCCAACGGCTCTCTCCATGCGAGCGTCGGCGTACTGCAAGCCATACTGTCGCCGCCAACACTTGCCCTTCCTGAGCTGCGGAGAGCCTGGACCCGTACCGCTCGGGCCCTTTCTGGGCGAGGACGGGACCGAGCGGTACGGCCCGCGTGCTACGGCTTCGAGATCGAGCCGACCGAGCCGACCGGGCTGACCGAGTCGGTCGTGACATCGTCCCGCGTACCGGTGCGGAGCCGGTCACGTACCACCGAGATGGCCACGACCAGCGCCGCCACCAGTCCGGACAGGATGACCCGTTCGCGGCCGGCGTCGTCGGTGAGCATGTAGACCAGCACGAAGGAAATCATGCCGATGGTGGCCCACGTCAGGTACGGGAAGAGCCACATCCGCACGACCAGCTTGTCCGGCGACTCGCGTAGCAGGATTCCGCGCATGCGCAGTTGGGTGAAGCAGACGACCAGCCAGACGAACAGTGCGACCGCACCCGAGGAGTTCAGGAGGAACAGGAAGACGGCGTCGGGCCACCGGTAGTTGACCGCGACCGCGGGCAGCCCGCCGCACCGGAGAGGTGGACGATCTGCGGCGGCTGTCCATCCTGGGCTGGCAGAGCCCGGAGGCGTACCTCTCCAGGCTGCGCGAGTGGGGGGCCTTCGAGCACCTGCGGACCTGCGACACGGTGATCGCCGTCGATGAGCATCCGGCGCCGACTGGCGGTCGCCATCCGAGCCGGGGCCCGGCCGCTGGGCACCATCTGGGTCCAGGAAGGCTCCCAGCCGCTCACCCCGCGCTCGGAGGAAGTGCTGCTGGGCGCCGCGCGGGTCGCCACACCGCAACATTCCCGTGGCGGCCGCGCGGTTGCACATCCACCGCAACACCCTGCGCTACCGGATCCGGCGCGCGCAGGAGCTCACCGGGCTGGACTTCGCCCAGCCCCGGCAGCGCCTCCTGGCGATGCTGCAACTGCGGCTCCCGCCCGAAGCGGCTGACCCCTGACGCAGCAGACCGTGAGGCGGCAGACCGTGACGCAGCAGACCCGGGCGGTGCGGCTGTACCGGCGGTGAGCCCGCCCGGGCCTCAGCTGGTCCAGAAGTCCCACCAGCGGGTGAGGATCAGCATGCCGATGATCCCGATGTGCAGGACCGGCAGCACCCAGGTGAACTCGTCGAGGAAGCCGCGCAGCGCGCGGGGGGCCGGGAGGATGTCGTTGCGTACGTTGTGGGAGGTGACGTACCAGAACATGACGATCGTCGCGGCCCACGCCAGGGAGCACCACAGGCACAGCGAGTTGATCTCGTACAGCGACTCATACATCAGCCACATGCAGAACCCGGTGCCGAAGAGCGTGCCGGCGTTCAGGCCGAGCCAGTACCAGCGGCGGTAGCGGGCGCCGGCCAGCAGCCCCGCCCCGATGGCGATCACCATGCCGTAGGTGACCAGGCCCAGCATCGGGTTGGGGAAGCCGAAGGCCGAGGCCTGCTCGCTCTTCATGATGTTGCCGCACGACACCACCGGGTTCAGGCTGCAGCCCGGCGTGAAGTTCGGGTCCTCCAGCAGCTTGAACTTGTCCAGCGTGATCACCCACGCCGCGAGCAGCCCCGCCGCGCCGGTGACCACCAGCATCCACGCGAACGCCCGGCTCGCACCCGTGCCCGTGCCGTGCGCGGCGTCCTCATCGCGGTCGTGGGACACCTCGTCCTGCACGCTCGTCATCGTCATGGCGGGGACGTTACACGCCGAATCCTTTCGTCGCGGTTTTCCCTGTTTTCTTCACGAAAACGAGGGATAGGGCCGCGAATGTGTCAGGCGTGCACCCTGCGCACCGGCACCAGGCAGCGCCAGGTCACGTCACCCCGGCGGACGCCGCCGACCACCACCGTATCCACCGGTAGGGACACGGAACGGCCCCCCGGCCGGTGAGCCGGGGGGCCGTACGGGTGGCCAGAACTCAGCCGCCGTAGCCGTCCTTGTGGTTCTTGTGGTCCTTGTGATCGACGTTCGCGCACTTGTTGCCGAACGTCGGGTTCAGCAGACCGATGACGTCGATGGTGTTGCCGCAGAAGTTGACCGGAATCTCGATCGGCACCTGGACGACGTTGCCCGAGATGACACCGGGGGAGTGAGCGGCCGCGGCTTGGGCGTCGGCGTCGGCGACCGCCATGCCGGCTCCGCTCAGGGCGACGGCGCTCGTGCCGGCCATAACGGCGGCAGCCTTCGCGATGCGAGACATCAGTATCTCCTTGTACGTGGAAATCGACCGCGGACCTGCGGTTGTCACTGCCCTATAACGCCGCTCTTCGGGCCGGGGTAACGGCGTGCCACTCCAATGGCGCGTTCCCCGCCCGAGGGGGCGGGGGAGGCGGTGGAAGAGCAGGGGATCAGGGCTCGGACCGCGCCAGTCCGAGGGTCGTCTCCAGCCCCGCGGTGACGGCCGGCGTCAGAACGCCGGCCCTCGGCAGCTCGACGCCCGGCAGGCCGCGCGTCTCGGCCCGCGGCAGCGTGAGCGGGATGCCCAGTACCGCTCCGGGCGTGATGGCCCGCGCGTCGGAGGCGGGCGCCGAGACCAGCGCGCGGCTCAACGGCTGGCTTTCCACGACGTCCGGCAGCGAGGCGCTGACCAGCGTCTCGGGGAGCCCGGCCGTCACGGGGAATTGCGGCAGGAGCAGCGGCTGCAACGTGCCCTCCCCGTGGCCGGTGAGACCCATCGGCCCTCCCGGCATGGGGAGGGGCACACCGGTACGCAGCGTCGGCGGCTCCATGGGGAGTACGGCGCGCAGGCCGTGCAGCGGCACGTCCACCGGTGCCACCGGCGCGGTGGCCGCCGCTGCGGGGGTCGCCATCACCGCCGATGCGAGGGAGGTGACGACAATCCCCACGCGGGCCTGAGATTTCAGGTTCATAGCTGCGTGCGCCTTCCCAAGTTTGCTTGTGAGTATGGTGCTGACCAAAAGAACGAGCACGCGCCGGGAAACGACTCAGCATTCGCCCGGTTGCAGCAACGTCCCAGCAGGGCATGCCAAAAGGCCGACAGGAACCCATCTTCCCAGCCGGCCCCGGCAGCGCCGCGTACGGCGACTACTTGCCCAGCGGCACTCCGCCCAGCAGCGGCTTCGCGGCGTCCTTGACCTTGTTGACGACCTTGCCGTCGGTCGTCGCCTTGGTCACCGCTTCGGTGGGAACCGCTTCGGTGAGGCGGGGCTTGCCGAACGGTTCAACCGCTCCGTTCAGGCCGGAAGGGGTAAGGGTCTCGGCGGCAAAGGCCGGGGCGGCCGCGCCCAGAGCCATCACGGAACCGGCGACGACCGCGGCAACCTTTGTGGGCTTCATGGGGAGTGAGTCCTTCCTGGAATGGCGTCTGTTCGCTGCAACTCGCGCACGCGACAGGCCACTTGGATCACCTGTGCGGCGCTCTGTCATCTGTAACGAGCCCTCCGCTCGGGGGAAACTCCATGAGAGGGGAATTCTCGCCACTGCACTCGAACGATGAGAAGCGGTCCTATTTCCAGATCAGCGTGACGGAGAAAAGCAGGCGGCCGTGCCGGCTCAGCCGGGGAAGCTGAGGCGGCACGGCCGTCAGGGTGTGCGCCGGGGGCCTTCGGGGCCCGCGGGCCTGCTCGGACGCGGGTTGCTCAGACGCCGGTGAGGGGCGTCTCGGCGGTCGTGGGGGCCGGAAGGGTGGTCATCCCCGTCGTGGGCGTCTCGGCCATCTTCGTGACATCGCGCATGACCGTGTCGACCAGGTTCTTCACCGCCGCCTGGATGCGCGACGCGTCGGCGGACGCCTGCTTCTTCGAGGTGGCCGCGACGAGCTCGGTGACCGCCTCCTGCATGTCGGCGAGCGCCTCCTCCATGTCCGCGTCCGTCCCGGCCATGGAGCCGCCGCCGGTCACCGTGGTGGGAGTGGTGGTGGGCGTGCTGGCGTCTTCCTCTTCCTCTTCCGCTTCGGCGGCCGCCTTCTTCAGGGCCTCGATGGCGGCGGTGAGGTCCGTCATCTGCGCGCTGTTCAGGTTGCCGGCGGGGGCAGCCTGGTTGCTGTTCGTGCCCAGGACGGTGGTGACGACGCCGCCGAGGAGACTGGTGAGCGAACTGAGGATGTCGCCGATGTCCTGGGGCGCCCTGGCCTCCGCGTCGACGGCGCCGGTGGACTGCGGCAGCGGGTGGTGGGAGTGGGCGAGGGCCGGTCCCGCCGTACCGAGCGTGAGCGCGGCGCAGATCGCGGTGACCGCCACGCGGCGGGGTGTCAGGAGACGCATTCCTTGTCCTTCCAGTGACGCGTCGAGAATGTGACATCACCGTGAGTCCCGCCCGCGCGGCCCGCAAACGCATGCGGCGCGAGTGTGATTCGGCCCCATGGGTGAATGCAACCGCCTGACCTGCCCCGGAAAGGACATCGTGGCCGCTCCCCGGGTGTTTTCCGGGCGCCGCCGACAGGGTGGTCCGCCCCGTATTTGTTGCGGCCCAGGGATGGTCACCTGCCTTTCCGCATCCCGGCCGACACCAGGGCACCAGGATCGCCGGCGTGGACAGCCCCTGCGCCACCGAACGGGTGAACCCACCGCGTGAATTGGTCGTGCGCGACACGCCGCACCGGCTAACGCGACCTGAAAATCAGGAAGTTGGCCCGCCGGTGTTTCCCTTGCTTCGGGTCGTGTTTGTTGAGCTATAACGTTCTTCCCGCTGCTTCCGCTCCGTCCCAGCGGGAACCCTTTTTCGCGGTCCTCAATCGTCACAGTGGAGAACCCGTATGGGGAATTCAGAGGTTCTTGCCGTGCGGCGCGGTCCGGCGCGCCGCTGACGTCCGCCGCGCGCCGAAGAGCGCCGACCCCTCACTGCCACCCACGTCGTAGAAGGCTTCGAAGAAAGGGTCACGCGTGCGTCGCCCACTCACCGCATTGCATGTTGTCCAGCCCGGTGACGGCGGGGTGGCCCGTGTGGTCACCGACGTGGTGGGGGCGCACCTGGCCCTGGGGATGCGGGTGGCCGTCGCCTGCCCGCCGGGTACGCCGCTGGCGGCGGCGGTGCGCGGCCTCGGCGCCGAGGTGCACCCGTGGCGGGCCGGCCGCGAACCGGGGCGGCGGCTGGTGGCCGAGAGCCGCAGGATCGCCGAGCTCGTCGATCTCGTACGCCCCGACCTGGTGCACGCGCACAGCGCGAAGGCCGGGCTGGCCGCCCGTATCGCCGTACGCGGCCGCGTTCCGACCGTGTACCAGCCGCACGCCTGGTCCTTCGAGGCGGTCGGCGGGGTGACCGGGGCGCTCGCCCGGCGCTGGGAGCGCTGGGCCGCCGCCCGCTGGACCGACCGCGTCGTCTGCGTCAGCGAGGCGGAGCGGCGGCGCGGTGAGCACGCCGGGGTACGGGCCGCCTGGGCCGTCATCCACAACGGCGTCGACGTCGCCCGGTTCGCCACCGGGATGGACCGGGCGGCCGCCCGCGCCGCGCTCGCGCTGCCCGCCGCCGCGCCGCTCGTGGTGTGCGTGGGACGGCTGTGCCGCCAGAAGGGCCAGGACACGCTCCTCCAGGCGTGGCCCGCCGTCCTCGACCGCGTACCGCACGCCCGGCTCGCCCTCGTCGGCGACGGACCCTCCGCCCCCGCGCTGCGTGCCGCCGCGCCCCGGTCGGTCACCTTCGCGGGTGCCGTCGCCGACACGGCGCCCTGGTACCGGGCCGCCGACCTGGTCGTCCTGCCGTCCCGCTGGGAAGGGCTGGCCCTGGCGCCCCTCGAAGCCATGGCCGGCGGCCGCCCGGTCCTCCTCACCGACGTGGACGGCGCCCGCGAGAGCCTGCCGCCGGGCCACGCGGCGCACTGCCTGGTCCGCCCCGACGACCCGGCCGCGCTGGCCGCGGCCCTCGCCGGGCTGCTGCGGCGGCCCATCCTGCGGCAGGCACTGGGCCGGCAGGCCCGGCAGCACGTACTCCAGCGATTCGACGTGCGGCGCGCGGGCGCGGCCCTCGCGGACGTGTACCGCGAGGTGGCCACCGCGCCGCGCGGTGAGCTCAGGGAGCCGGTCTCCCAGTGACCACGGAAAGCACCGCTGCCAACACCCCGACCGCGGACCGCGTCCACGCCACGGAAGCCACGGAAGCCACGCTGGCCACGGAGGGAGTCGCCGCGGCACCGCACCTGGCCCCGCCGCGCGGGCCGGCCGACCGGGTGGCCCTGCCGCCGCGCCGCCCCGCGCCCGTCGCCCCCTTCACCTCCTCGCTGGTCGCCGCCGACTGCGTCGCCGTCCTGCTCGGCGCGCTGGTGCTCACCGACGAGCAGCGCGGCGCCGGCCTGCTCATGCAGCTCACCGCGTGCCTGGCCGCGCTCAACGCGTACGCGGGCCTCTACCGGCCCGGCGCCATCGCCTCCGTACTCGACGAACTGCCCGCCCTCGCCGGGCGTGCCGCCCTCGCCTGGTGCGCGGCCGCCGCCCTGCTGGCCGCGCAGTCCCCGCCGCGCGCCATCGGCCCGGCGGCGCTGGTGACCGCGTACGGCGTCCACCTCGCCTTCGTCTGCGCGTGCCGTGCCGTGCTGCACCACAGGCGCCGCGCCGCCGCGCGCGCCCACCCGAGGTCCGCGCTCGTCGTCGGCCCCGTGCCGGAGGCGCACCGGCTGGCCGGCACGCTGGCCGGGCACCCGGAGTACGGCATCCGGCCGGTCGGCGTCGTCAGCGGCCACCGGGTACCGGGCGAATCGTCACTGCCCGTTCTGACGACCACCGAGGAGATCCACCGGGCCGTCATCCAGAACGGCGTGCGCGACGCGGTGTTCCTGGGCAGCGAGCAGGCCGAGCTGGTCACGCTGTTCAGCCACTACGGCTGCGCGAGCTGGCTGGTCGGCGGCGGCGACGGCGGACGTACGCCGATGAGCCAGCACCTGTGGGGCCACGAGTGGCGGCGGCTGGACCCGGCGCCCGCCCACCGGGGGCGGCTGTCCAAGCGGGTCCTCGACGTCGCCGTCGCCGGCCTGATGCTCGCCGCCCTCTGCCCGCTGCTGGTGCTGTGCGCGGCCGCGATCCGGCTGTCGGACGGTCCGGGCGTGATCTTCCGGCAGCAGCGCGTCGGCCAGGACGGGCGGCTGTTCACGCTGCTGAAGTTCCGTACGCTGCGCCCCGCCGACGACGAGGAGGCGGCGACCCGCTGGAGCGTCGCCCACGACGAGCGGATGAGCGCGGTCGGCACCTTCCTGCGCCGCACCTCGCTCGACGAGCTGCCGCAGCTGTGGAACGTGCTGCGCGGCGACATGAGCCTGGTCGGCCCGCGTCCCGAACGCCCGTACTTCGTCGCCAAGTTCAGCCGCCTCCACCCCGGTTACGCGGCGCGGCACCGCATGCCCGTGGGGCTGACCGGGCTCGCGCAGGTGCACGGGCTGCGCGGTGACACCTCCATCGAGGACCGGTGCCGCTTCGACAACCACTACATCGACCACTGGTCGCTCTGGCAGGACGTGTGCATCCTGCTGCGTACGGCGGCCTCGCTGATCCGCCCGGCGGGCAGCTGATGGCGGTTCCGCGCTGGGCGCCCCTGGTGCCGCTGCTGGCGGTCGTCGCGCTGCTCTTGGTGCCGCCGCCGCGGGGCGAGCAGGGGACCGGCACGGTGGCGGACGCCGCGTCGGCCGTGCTGGTCGCCTTCTGCGTCGTACGGCTGGTGCGGGACCGCGACCGGGCCCGGGCGCGGCCGCTGTCGCGGACGGCGGCCGTCGTGCTCGGGCTGCCGGTGCTGGGTGTCTGTGCCGCCGCCGTCGCGTCGAACGATCCGGCGTCGAGCCTGCCGGGCGTCGCCCGTTACCTCCAGGTCTTCGTCCTCGTACCCGCCGCCGTGGTGCTGCTGGTACGGGACCGGCGCGACTTCGCCCTGGTCGCCTGGGCGGTGATCGGCCTGGCCCTGGTGCAGGGGGCGGTCGGGGTCGTGCAGTACCTGACCGGGACGGGCGCCTCGTACCAGGGCGAGGACGTACGGGCGGTGGGGACGTTCGGGGCCACCGATGTGCTGGGCATGGCGGCGGTCGTCGCGTTCGGGCTGGTGGCCGCCGTGGGCATGGCGCTCGGGACGGCCGGGAGGGCCAGGGCGGTGGCGGTCTGCTGCGCCGGGCTGCTCGCGGTCCCGCTGGTGGTGTCCTTCAGCAGGGGCGCCTGGATCGCGACGGTGGTGGCCTGCGGGGTGCTCCTCGCCCTGTCCGGGCTGCGGCGCGCGGTGTGGGCGGGACTGGCCGCCGGGGCGGTCGGCGTCGTGCTGGTCGCGGGGCTCGGCGTCGGGTCCAGGATGGTGGAGGAGCGGGTGGCGAGCATTTCCCAGGTCACGGCCGCCCCCGACCAGTCGGTCACCGACCGGTACACCATGTGGGCCGCGGCGGCGTCGATGTGGCGCGCCGAGCCGCTGACCGGCGTGGGACTCAAGGGCTTCCCCCAGTACCGGGACGGCCACGCCTCGCTCGCCCTGTCGTCGGGCAGCGACACGGCGGGCGCGGGGTCGGGCTTCCAGCGGCAGCCGTTGCTGTCGCCACACAACATGTACCTGCTGCTCCTCGGCGAGCAGGGCCTGCTGGGCCTGGCGACGGTCGCGGGCAGCTGGCTCGCGCTGCTGGCGTGCGGGCTGCGGCGGCTGTGGGGGCTGCGGGGACTGCGGCGGCTCCCGGGAGCGGAGTGCGGGCTGGTGGCGGTGGGCCTGCTGGTCTGGCAGCTCGTCGACTTCACGTACGCGGACATCGGCGGCCCCGCGACCGTCCTGACGGGCCTCGTCCTCGGCCTCGCGGCCTGGTGGGCCCTGTCCCCGCACGGCGCCGGTACGCCGGGCGACGCCGGTCCGGTGCCCGCCACCCCGGGCGCCGCCGCCCCGGCGGGCGTAGCCGGGCCGGGCGTCCCCACGTCGGACGCCGCCCGCCCGAGCCCCGACCGCACCTGTGCCGTCGACACCGGCCGCCACCGGGAGGTGCGGCCCCGTGGGTGAGGGCAGCGCCGTGCCGCTGGGGGTGGCCGAGCCGTCCGCGCCGGGAGGCGGAGCGTGGCGGCCCACGAACCGGTTCCTCGCGAGGGCGGCCGTGCTGACCGCCGCCCTGACCGCCGCCGGCGCCCTGCTCGGGCTGGTACGCGACCAGCTCCTGGCCCACACCTTCGGCGCGGGCACCGACACGGACGCGTTCCTCGTCGCCTGGACCGTGCCCGAGTTCGCCGCAACGCTGCTGATCGAGGACGGGATGGCGCTCATCCTGATCCCCGCGTTCAGCAGCGCCCTCGCGCGCCGGACGACCGGCGACGACCCCGTGCGGGCGCTGGTCAGGGCCACGCTTCCGAAGGCGGCCCTGGGCATGAGCGCGGCCGCCGGCCTCCTCGTGCTGGCCGCGCCCTGGCTCGTACCCGTGCTGGCGCCCGGCCTGCCGCAGCAGCGGCTCGCGGTGGACTGCACCCGGCTGACGGCGACCTGTGTGCTCACCTTCACGCTCGCCGGGTACTGCAGCGCGGCACTGCGCGCCCATGGCCGGTTCCTGCCGCCGGCCGCGATCAACATCGCGTACAACATGGGCATCCTCACGGCGGTCGTCCTGCTCGGGCCCGCCTGGGGGGTGCGCGCGGCCGCGGCCGGGGTCGCGGCGGGCGGTGTGCTGATGGTGCTGGTCCAGGCGCCGTCGCTGTGGCGGCAGTTGACGGGCGAACGTGCCCGGGCCGAGGGCAAGCGGGCACCTGCGGGCGGGCTCGTCGTCGCCCTCCTCGCGCCCGTGATCGTGTTCGCGGCGACCCGCCAGTCACAGGTCCTGGTCGAGCGGTTCCTCGCCGCGCCGCTGCCCGCCGGCGCCATCTCGCACCTCAACTACGCGCAGAAGGTCGCGCAGCTGCCGATGGTGCTGTCGCTCATGATGTGCACGGTCACCTTCCCGGTGGTGGCGCGGGCGATGGCGGCCGGTGACACGGACACCGCCCGGCGGCGGGTCGAGCGGGATCTGCTGCTGGCGGGAGTGATCGTGCTGGCCGGTGGCGCGACCGTCATCGCCGCCGCGCCCCAGATCGTCGAACTGCTCTTCCAGCGCGGGGCGTTCGACCGCGCCGACACCGCCGCCACCGCCGCCGTCATGCGGATCTACGCGCTCGGCCTGCTCGGCCACACACTGGTCAGCGCCCTCGTCCGCTGCTACTTCTCCGCCTCCACGCCCCTGTGGTACCCGGCCGCCGTCATGACCGCCGGCGTGGCCGTGACCGCCGGGGCGGGCCTGGCCTTCGCCGGGCCCTGGGGCGCGGTCGGCATCGCGGCCGCCAATGCCCTGGGCATCACGCTCTCCGCCGCGCTGCTCCTGATCGGCGTACGCCGGCAGAGCATCCCGCTCGCCGTCGGCCCCCTCGTGCGCGGCCTGGCCAGGCTCACCGCGGCCGCCGCCGTCGCCACCGCGGCGGGGTGGCTGTGCGCGGGGGCGGCGGGCGCGCCCCTCGCGGCGGCGCCCGTCGCACTCGTCACCGTCACCGTCGTGTTCGTCGCCGCCGCCTGCGCGCTGCGGGCGCCGGTGGTCCCCTCCCTCGTCCGTACCGCTTCGCGAAGGCTCGCTCATGGCCACTCGGAACACCCGCCTGTGGACGGCGATGTACCACTCGATCGACGACCGCACGAATGAGACGGACGACCCGTACCGGGTGACCGTCTCCCCCGCCCGGCTGGACAGGCAGCTGCGCTGGCTGCGCGACCGCGGGCTGCGCGGCGTGTCCGTACGGGAGCTGCTGCGTGCGGCCCGGCGCGGCGACGCTCGCGGGCTCGTCGGGCTGACCTTCGACGACGGGTACGCCGACTTCCTCGACAACGCCGTCCCGCTGCTGCGCCGCCACGACTGCACGGCCACCGTCTTCGTCCTGCCGGGCCGGTTCGGCGGCGACAACGCCTGGGACGAAGACGGCCCGCGCAAGCCGCTGCTGACGGAGGACGGCGTACGCCGCTGCGCCGCCGCCGGCATGGAGGTCGCCTCGCACGGTCTGCTGCACGTCTCCCTCCCCCCGGCCACCGACCTGGCGCTGTCCGAGGAGACCCGGCTCAGCCGGGAACTGCTCCGTACGGTCACGGGAACCGCCCCCGAGGGCTTCTGCTACCCCTACGGCCACCTCGACGCCCGCACGGTCCGCGCCGTCCGCGAGGCCGGGTACGCCTATGGCGCCGCCGTCGGCCCCCCGCCGGAGCTGGCCGGTGTGTTCGCGCTGCCCCGCGTGCACATCGGGCAGCGCGACACCGGCTGGCGGCTGCACGCCAAGCGCCGGCTGCACGCGCTGCGGCGCGCCGCCGTGGACCTGGCCCCGGCCCCGATGCCCGTGTCATGAGGGTCCTGCACATCATCACGGGCCTCGGCATCGGCGGTGCGGAACAGCAACTGCGCCTGCTGATCCCCCATATGCGCGAGGTCCACAGCAGCGTCGTCACGCTCACCAACCCCGGTGCCGTCGCGGACGCCCTGCGCGCGGACGGCGTGCCGGTCACGCACCTGGGCATGCGCGGCAACCGCGACCTGACCGCGCTGCCCCGCCTCGCCCGGCTGATCGCGGGCGGCGGGTTCGACCTCGTCCACACGCACCTGTACCGGGCCTGTGTGTACGGGCGCCTCGCCGCCCGGCTCGCCGGGGTGCGCACGGTCATCGCCACCGAGCACTCCCTGGGCGCCGCCCAGATCGAGGGCCGGCCGCTCAGCGCCGGGGCGCGCGCCCTGTACGTCGCCACCGAGCGGCTCGGCACGGCGACGGTGGCCGTCTCCGACACCGTGGCGCGGCGCCTGGCCGGGTGGGGCGTGCGCCCGGCGCGCATCCGGGTCGTACCCAACGGCATCGACGTGGGGCGCTTCGCCTTCGACGCGGGCGCGCGGCGGGCGGCGCGGCGGCGGCTGGGGCTGGCGCCGGACGCGTACGTCGTCGGCGGGGTGGGGCGGCTGGCGGCGGGCAAGCGGTTCGGCACGCTGATCCGCGCGGTGGCCGACGTGCCCGGCGCGCGGCTGCTCCTGGTGGGGGAGGGCGATCAGCGGGAGCGGCTGGAGCGGGTCGCCCGGGAGTGCGGGGCGGCGGAGCGGGTGGTGTGGGCGGGCGCGGTGTCCCGGGGCCTGCCGGAGCTGCTCTCGGCCATGGACGTGTTCGTGTCGACGTCGGCGGAGGAGGCGTTCGGGCTCGCGATCGTCGAGGCCCTGGCCGCCGGGCTGCCGGTGCGGTACGTGGCGTGCCCGGCCCTCGACGACCTGCCGGCCGGGGAGGCACCCGGGGCGCTGCGAATCGGCGCGTCGGCGGCCGAGGTGGCGGCCGCGCTGCGGTCGGTCCCCCGTGAGCGGCTCCCGGTCCCCGACGCCGTACGCCGCTACGACATCGCCCACAGCGCCCGGCAGTTGACGTCCCTCTACCACGAAGCCACGAAGCTCCCCTACGAAGCGAGTGACCGATGACCCCCCATTCCTTCCTCGTACGCCGTGTGATCGGCCGGCTGACCCGACTGACCCGGGCGGGTGCCTACCGCCGGCTGCTCGTCCCGGGCGCCGCGCTGCTGGGCCTGGCGGCGGGGGGCGCGTACGGTCTGCTGGCGACCCCGCAGTACGCGGCGACCAGCTACGTCGTGGTCGTACCCGCCAAGGGGTCCGACCCGGCCGGTGCGCTGGGCCTCGCACAGGCGTACGGGCGGGTCGCCACCGACGTCGCGGTCACCGCCGACGCCCAGGTCGAGGCGGGGGTTCCGGCGGGCACCCTGCGCGCCGGCGTCCAGGCCGCGACCTCGCCCGACGCCCCGATGATCTCCCTCACGGCGCGGGCGCCGCGCCCCGAGACCGCGGTCGCCATGGCCGACAGCGTGGCCAGGGCCCTCGTACAGAAAGGCGCCCACACCCAGGACAGCACCGGCGTGAGGGTCGTCCAGTTCACCCGCGCCGCCACGCCCACCGCCCCCGTCTCGCCGTCCGCGCCGCTGTCCGCGCTCGTCGGCGGCTGCGCGGGTGGCCTGCTGGGCGGGCTGGCACTCCTGGTCCGGCCGCGCCGGGACACGGCACGGGGCCGGTACGCGGCCGTGCCCGGCCCGGGCTCCCCCTCGGTGGCACAGCCGGAGGCGGTATGAGCACCGAGGTGACGGTCTGCCGGGACGGCGAGGAGTTCGGGCGGCTGGCGGGCGAGTGGGCGGACCTGTACGCCAGGTGCGGGGCCGCCACACCGTTCCAGGCGCACTCGTGGCTGCACTCCTGGTGGGTGTCGTACGGGATCCCGGGCCGCCTGCGGGTCGTGCTCGTACGCCAGGACGGGCGGCTGGTCGCGGCGGCGCCGCTGCGGCTGGTGCGCGCGCCCCTGCCGGTCCTGACCCACCTGGGCGGCTCGATCACCGACTTCTCCGACGTGCTCGTCGACGACACCTGCGACGAGGCCCTCCCCGCGCTGGCCGACGCGCTGCGCGACCTCGCCCGTACCGCCGTGATCGACCTGCGGGAGGTACGCGCGGGGGCCGCCGCCGAGCGGGTCTACGCGTACTGGCGCGGTCCGCGCCGCAGGCTCGCCGACTCCACCTGCCTGGAACTGCCCGCCCTCACCATCGACAAGCTGGTCGACCGCCTGCCCTCGTCGCGGGCGCAGCGGTCCCGCTCCAAGCTGCGCAAGATCGACCGGATGGGCATCCAGGAGCGCGTCGTACCCGCCGCCGAGGTGCCGGTGGCGCTGCGGAGGCTGCTGGAGCTGCACCAGCGCCAGTGGGCCGGGCGCCAGGTGACGGCCGAGCACCTCAGCACCCGGTTCGCCGAGCACCTGGAACGGGCGGTGCGGACCATGGTCGAGTCGGGGAACGCGATGGTGACCGAGTTCCGCGTCGACGGCCAGGTCGTCGCCGCCAACCTCAATCTCATGTCACCGCGCCTGTCGGGCTGCTACCTGTACGGGGCGGACCCCGTCCTGCGCGCCGGCAAGGTGGACGTGACGACCATGCTGCTGCGCAACGGGGCCAAGGAGTGCAGCGCCAGCGGCCGCGGCACGCTCAGCATGCTGCGCGGCACCGAGCCGTACAAGCACCACTGGCGCCCGGAACCGGCCGTCAACCAGCGGCTGCTGCTGGCCCGGCGCCGCACGGCGGTGCCGATGCTGCTGCGGGCGGGATGCGCGGCCGGCCGCCGGTGGGCGGCGGACCGGCTGCGCGACCGCGCGTGGGTGCGCCTGCTGCGCCTGCCGCGCCTGCCGGGGCGCGGCGGCGCATGACGTGCGCTACTCGCGCCAGGCGAGCCGGACGCACAGCTTGCGGCCCAGCCACTTCTCGATCCAGGGGCCGAGATCCAGCGGAATGCACCCGGACTGCTCGGGCTGAGGCTCCAGGTCCGGCTCGGGCTCCGGTTCCGGCTCCGGCTCCGGCTCCGGTTCCGGTTCCGGCTCGGGCTCCGGTTCGGGCTCCGGCTCCGGTTCCGGTTCCGGCTCGGGCTCCGGGTCCGGGTCCGGTTCAGGCGTGGGGGTCGGCTCGGGGGCCGGTTCGGTGGGAGCGTCGCGGCCGGAGAGGACCGTACGGAACACCTCCGACGACTTCGGGTTCTCGTCGCACTGCCACACGCCGTGCGGGCAGTAGTCGGTGATCGTCTGGTAGAGCGGCTTGTGCCGGTCGAACCACTCCAGCATGCGCCGCATGTACTCGGGGTTGTCGCCGTTGCGGAACAGCCCCCATTCCGGGTACGAGATGGGCTTGCCGTGGGCAGCGGCGAACTCCACGTGGTGGCGCAGGCCATAAGGCTGGTTGACCTGGTCGTCGAAGTCCTCACCCGGAGGCTGGTCGTAGGAGTCCATCCCGATGATGTCCACGACGTCGTCCCCGGGATAGCACTCGGTCCACGGAATGGCGTCCACTCCGCGACTGGGCGCGAAGTCGAACCGGAACTTCTGCCCGGGCACCGAGCGCATGGCGGTGACGATGCGCTTCCAGTACGCCTTCCACGCCTGCGGATCGGGGCCGCAGCGGTGCGAGTACGTGATGCCGTTCATCTCCCAGCCGAGGACGATGACGGTGTCCGGCACCTCCAGTGCCACGAGGCGTTCGGCGAGGGTCCGGAAGTGCCGGTCGAACCGTCCGTCGGCGCCGAGCCGCAGCAACTGCCGCACGACCGGGTCCGGCAGGTGGCTCTCGTTTCGCTCCAGCATGGGTACGTTGAGGACGAAGAGCCGGTCCTGCTTGGCGCGCCGCCACTGTGCCCAGTGCTCCAGGAAGCCGGGGCGGCCCTCGATGTTGGTCCACACGTCACCGGGCAGGTAGGTGTGGCCCACCCGGAGTTCGGTGCCGCCCAGCCACTTGCGCAGGCCCGCCATGCGGTGGATGCCTCGCGGCCCGTAGTCCAGATAGGCGCCCAGCGCCGTTCCGTCGACCGGACCGGTGACGGGGACCGGGCCTCTGGGAGGTGCCGGTTCGGCGGCGTGGCCCGGGGCGGACACGGCAACGCCCGCCACCAGCACACCGGCGGTGAACACCGCGAGCCGTGCGCCCGTCCGCTGTCTCTTTCCTCCCCGGTGCCCTCTTGGATGACCCATGTCCGCTCCTTCGCCAGGCGTCAGGATGTCGCGTTCGCCGTCACGTGGAGCAAAAGTATTCTTAATGGGCCGATCGTGAGCGCCGGTCCGTCCCCCAGTAGCCCGTTGGTGGATTACCTCGCCCGCTTGGGTCATTCGGACAGGGAAAAGCCGGTCCCGGAGCGCTCCGGGACCGGCTGTTACGCGGGCAGGGCCCGGCGCCGCGTCACTTGTTGATGCAGACGTTGCCGTAGGTGGGGTTCAGCAGCGCGATGACGTTGACGGTGTTACCGCACACATTGATCGGCACGTGCACCGGCACCTGGACGACGTTGCCGGAGATGACGCCCGGGGAGTTCTTGGCGGCACCCCAGGCCTCCGCGTCGGCGACCGCGGGAGCGGCCGCACCCAGCGCCATGACGATACCGGCGACGGCTACCGCAGCCTTCTTGCACTTCATAGATCGGCTTCCTTTCCACAGAGGAAGTCTCGCCACGGATTTCGTGACAACGAGCCTGAGGGGCCCGGCTTCCGCTGCGAAAATCACAACGAATGTGAAACCGAAAAGACACCACTGAGGGTACTGTCCGCCGCTGATTCACTCGAACGTTGAGCAGCGGCCGGAGGCAGACGGGTCAACGGCCCGGCCACACGGGAGTCGAGACCAGCGCGTCCCATTCGCGGTCCGGCAGTCCCGGCACCGTCCGCCCCAGCGCTTTCCATTCGCGCGTCAGTGCCGAATAGACAGGAGGCGTTTCGGCCTCCGTCGCTTGCCTGCTCTGTGGAATGAGCGGCACACGCTGCCATTTCCCGGCGTGAGGAGCCATGCCGAACCTCTCCGTTCACCAGGTTCACAGGTTCACAGCAGCCTTGGCGAGGCTCTCGCATCATGTCACAGCTCCTGCCGTCAACGCCCTGGACGGAAGGGCAGGGCCGCGAAGCGCAGGCCGAAGTGGTCGAGGGTGCGCGGCAATGGCCGGTCCGGGCGCAACCGGCCGGGCCGCTCCGGAAGATAGGTGTGGCGTTCGAGCAGCGCGGCCACCATCGTCGAGGTGACCAGCAGCACCAGGTCCTGGCCCGGGCACTCGCCGGGGCCCGCGCTGAACGGCATCAGCGCCTCCGTGTCCTGCGCCGTGCCGTCGAGCCAGATCTCCGGCGTGAAGCGGTCGGAGTACGGCAGCGACTCGTCCCGGTGGAACAGCGGGGCGTATATCAGGAACTCGGTCCCGGCGGGCAGCGTGTCCTCGCCCCAGGCGGTCTCGCGCACCGACTCGCGCAGCAGGAACGGCGTGGTGGGCCACAGGCGCACCGATTCCAGCACGCAGGCACGGGTGTACGGAAGCAGGTGCGGCTCCGTCAGGTCGGTGACCGCGAGCTCGTTGCGCACCTGTGTCTCCTGCGCCGCGTGCGTGGACAGCAGGGCCAGGGTCCGGAACGCCGCGATACCCGCCCCGTCGAATGCAAACAGCCAGTGCGGCACCTGCCCCGGCGGGTCGGTGCCGGGCGAGGCGGGCGTGGCGGCGAGTGCGGCGGCGAGGCTGCCGGGCTCCGCCCGGTCCAGGTGGGTACGCAGGCGGCGTTCGAAGCGGTCGCGCAGGGTGGCGCGGCGGGGTGCGGCGGTGGACCAGTTCGCGGTGGAGCGCAGCCGGCCGAGCATCGCGGTGAGCCCGGTGTCGTCGCGCCCGGTGTCGCCGAGCACGATCCGGCGGGCGGTGCGGTCCCAGGCGGTCCGGAAGGCGGTCCAGCCGATCTCGCCGTCGCCCGCGGTCGTCGCGCCCAGGAGCTTGCCCGCCTCCTCCCGTACGGTGCGCACCATCCGCGGGGCGAGGCTGTGCAGCTGGTGGCCGTACTCCAGCACCGCCTCGTTGAACGCGCGCCGGTCGTCGCGCTCCGCACCGCGCGAGATGAGCACGCCGTGCGGCTGGAACTGTTCCAGCGAGGCCCGCTTCTCGCGGGTCGCCGGGGAGTACGGGTCCGGTGTGCCGGCCAGGACGTGGGCGGCGTCGCCCGCCTGGAGGACCACGGCGAAGCGGCGTCCCGCCAGGTCGAGCCGGAGCGGGCCGGGGCCGTAGTGGCCGCGCAGCTCGGCGAGCAGGCTCGTGGCGCGCCGGTCCAGCGCGTACCGCTCCGCCAGGGCCATACCGGCGCGGCGGCGGATGACGGCGCCCGCCGCGAGAGTGGGGGCGATGACCTGTGCGGCCAGCCGCGCGGTGTCGCGGGCGGAGGCCTTGGCGGGGGTGTGCGTGGCCCTGTCCGTACCGGTCATGGGCCCCGAGTGCCCAGGCGGCACGACCACGAAACGGCACGCGGGAGCGTCGGCCGGGGGCAGGCCGCGGCCCCGGGGCGGGGTACGGCCCGGGGCCGTCGGAGGCCGGAGCGGGGGCGCATGCCGGCCGGGGGCGGGGGCCCAACCCGGCCGGGGCGGGGGCAGGGCCGAGCGGGGTACCGGCGGTCAGCCGCCGGTCGCGTTGGGGCCGCCGCTGCCGAAGCCGCCGCTGGCGGAGCCGCCCCACTTGGCGTCCGTCTCGGTGCGCGGCGTGGGGTCCGGATCGGTGTTCTGGCGCCTGAGCTCGTACGGCATCAGCCGGTCCTCCCGCTCGTCCAGCTCAGCGGGCCGGCGGTGACCTTCGACCTCGCCCGGAATCCCGGCGTCCGGGGGCCGGTGCGGCTGCTCGTCCGGCTTCGGGGGCGCGGGCTCCCGATTTCTGATGCGCAGCCCCACCCAGAACGCGCCGATCAGGAATCCGACGACGACGATGCCCGCGACCAGCGGACCAATGCCGATGACATGGTCCTTAGCGGCAAATTCCGTGGTGAACGGGATGAGAGATTCCATATGGGGCGTGTACCCGGATCGCGGCCGATCAGACATCCCCGGTGCCGCGCGCGAGGGCGTGGCAGCGCACACCCTGGGGCGTCATCTCCCGGCACGCGTCCGCCGCGGCTCGCGGCTGACACGCGACCGCGGAGGTGAGGCGCGTCGGTCACTTCGCGTCGGCGTAGCACTCCACCGTCGCCGTCGTGAACGGGAACCGCACCGGGGTTTCCCCGAACGCGATCCGCCCGGCGGTGTCCCCGGCCGCGCGGATCGCTTCGGCGACCGCCGGGGCCTCTTCGGCCGGGCAGTGCACGATCACCTCGTCGTGCTGGAAGAACACCAGCTCCGCCCGCATCCCCGCCAGCGCCCGCCGCAGCGCGGCCAGCATCAGCAGGGCCCAGTCGGCGGCGCTGCCCTGTACGACGAAGTTCCGGGTGAACCGGCCCCGCGCGCGGGCGTTCACCGACGCGTACCCCGGCGTGAACTCGCCGTCCGCCACGGGCTGTTCGGCGTCGTCCTGGGGGAGGCCCGCCTCGTCGGCCTCCGCCGCGCCCGCCGCGCGCGGGCTCGTCCGGCCCAGCCAGGTGCGGACCAGCCGGCCCTCCTCTCCCGCCTTCGCCGCGTCGTCCACATACGCCACCGCCCGGGGGAACCGGCGGCGCAGCGCCGCGAGATTCTTCAGCCCGTCGCCGCTGGTCTGCCCGTAGACCGCGCCGAGCAGCGCGAGCTTCGCGTGTTCGCGGTCGCCGGAGAAGGCCCGGTCGGACAGGCGCGTGTACAGGTCGTCCTCGTGGCCCGCCACCTCCATCAGCCCCGGATCGCGGGAGATCGCCGCGAGCACCCGGGGCTCCATCTGGTCCGCGTCCGCCACCACCAGCCGCCAGCCCTCGTCGGCGACGACCGCGCGGCGTATCACCTTCGGGATCTGCAGCGCGCCGCCGCCATTCGTCGTCCAGCGCCCGCTGACCGTGCCGCCCGGCAGGTACTCCGGCCGGAAGCGCCCGTCACGGACCCAGTCCTGGAGCCAGCCCCAGCCGTGCGCCGTCCAGATCCGGTACAGCTTCTTGTACGCGATCAGCGGCTCGACGGCCGGGTGGTCGATCTCGGCCAGCTCCCAGCGGCGGGTGGACCTCACCCTGATACCGGCCTGGGCGAACGCCTTCACCACGTCGGCCGGCAGGTCGGGGCGGACGCGGCGCCCGAACGCCGCCGACACCTCATCCGCCAGCTCCGCCAGCCGGCGGGGCTCGCCACCGCCCGCGTACCGCTCGCCGAGCAGTTCGTGCAGCACCGCCCGGTGGACGTCCGCCCGCCATGGCAGCCCCGCCCGGGTCATCTCGGCGGCCACCAGCATCCCCGCAGACTCGGCCGCGGTCAGCAGCCGCATCCGGCCGGGATGCTCGGCGGCCGCGTGTCTTCGCTGCTGGTCCGCGTACACCTCCAGGAGCGCCTCGAAGGGGACGCTCACGGGCCGCGGCTCGAACAGGGGCGACTGCGAGCCCGGCTCGGCCGCCCTGAGCGGTGGATCGGCCGGTACGGGACGGTCGTGCAGCCGCGCCCAGGCCGCCGCCGCCGAACGCGGCTCGCCCAGCCGTCCCTCGTGCCCGAGCAGCAGCTGCTCGGCGACCTCGATGTCGTAACACCGCTCGATCCGGACGCCGGCCGCCAGGAGCCGCGGGTGGAGGGCGGCCGTGGAACGCCACACCCACCGGCCGACGCCCGGCCGCGACCGTACCGCCTCGACAAGGTCGGGCTCGGTCAGCACGGGGCCGGCGGGCAGCCCGTCCCCGCCGAGGGGGACGAGCCGCGCCCCGCCGCCCTCGGTGCCGTCCAGAACCCAGCGTTCGCTCACGCACGCGAGTCTGGCACCCGGCACTGACAATCGGCGCTCGATGTCAGTGGCGGCTGCGACCATGGTGTTCGGGTGTCGGTGTACGCGTGAGGAGGCACTTTGATGTCGGTCGGGCACACGGAGGTCGAC
Organism: Streptomyces ficellus; assembly: GCF_030406405.1. Lineage (GTDB taxonomy): Bacteria > Actinomycetota > Actinomycetes > Streptomycetales > Streptomycetaceae > Streptomyces > Streptomyces ficellus_B. Next base: position 22,564 of record NZ_JAUEPL010000029.1, on the reverse strand, counting down.
CGGTCGCCGGAGCGCCGCCCGGTGATCGCCGAAGCGCGCCGCTCCTGCGACGAGCGGCAGTCATGAGCACCGTCGAGAGGGCCTTGGCGGCCGCCCTGTACGCGGAGGAGGACACCGCCCTCGACACCGGCGCGTCGCTGCTCGCGGCCGATCCGGGCGCCGACGCGGAGCTGGCGCGGCGGGGTGAGGAGTTCCTGCGGCGGGCCTGGCAGCGCGGCTGGCAGCCGGCCGATGTCGTCCGGCTGGTACGGCGGGATCTCGACGAGCACCATGTGCGGCTGGTGTCGCGGCTGATCGCCGCCGAGACGCGGGCGTACGAACAACTGCCGCCCCGCTGGGCCGCGCAGCTCGCCGGGCTCGACGCCACCGGGTGGCACGCCGACCGGTTCTCGTACGCCACGGCCGTGCTGGAGCTGTACCGGCTGCTCGCCCGGCTGCCGGCGATCGAGCCGGTCGGCCCCGCGCCCGGCGCCTCCCCGCTGTACGCGGCTCCGGCGCATGGCGAGCCGCGGATGCTGGCCCGGATCCGGGCGCTGCTGGCCAAGGCGGAGGCGACCGGGTACCCGCAGGAGGCCGAGGCGCTCACCGCGAAGGCGCAGGAGCTGATGGCCCGCCACAGCCTGGACGAGGCGGCTCTCGCGGCGCGTACGCACAGCGCGGAGGAGCCCGCCGCGATACGGATCGGCGTCGACGCTCCGTACGAGACGGCGAAGGCGATCCTGCTGGACGCGGTCGCGGCGGCGAACCGCTGCCGGGCGGTGTGGAACGAGGCGTTCGGGTTCTCGACGGTCGTCGGGTTCGAACCGGACCTGGAGGTCGTGGAGCTGCTCCACACCTCGCTGCTGGTCCAGGGCACCGGCGCGATGACGAAGGCGGAGGCCGAGCAGCGGCGGGGCGGCCGGAAGCGGACGAAGACGTTCCGCCAGTCGTTCCTGCTGGCGTACGCCCACCGGCTCGGCGACCGGCTCAACGCGACCTCCCGCCGGGTCACCGCCGAGGAGCCGACCCTGCTGCCGGTCCTGGCGGCGCGGGACGTTGCAGTCACGGCCCGCGCGGACCGGATGTTCCCGGAGACGACCACGACCCGGGTCCGGGGCGCGACGGACGAGGCGGGCTGGCACCACGGCACGGCCGCGGCGGACCGGGCACGCACGGCCCACCCGGACCAGGGCCGGCTGCCGTCCTGACGTGCCCGACCGATGACCGGCCCGGCGACCTCCCCGAACCCGTGACGGGCCGTGGCTACCCTCGACGCCATGAGCTGGCTCCGCGCCCTGAAGGCGACCGCCCGTTCGGGGCTGAAGGTGGAGCGGCGGCGTCCGGAGCCGCTCGTCGCGCTGCGCGCGGCCGCCGGGCTGGGGCTGGTCGTCGGGGCGAGCCTCGCGCTCTTCGGGCCGGGCGTGGCCGTGAGTTCCGCGTTCGGGGCGTTCCAGGCCGCCATCGCCACCTTCCAGCGCAGTTGGCGGCCGCGCCCCACCCTCGCGCTCGCCTCCGGCGCCAGCCTCGCCGTGTCGACCTTCCTCGGCTACCTGACCGGCGCGCACATCGCCCTGTTCATCGCCCTGCTCGCGCTGTGGACGTTCCTGTCCGGGCTGGCCTGGGCCACCGGGCCCACCACCGGCATCATCGCGTCGTCCAACGTGGCGATCATGCTGGTCACCGTCACCCTCCCCACCTCCGTCGCGGACGCCGCCGGCCACGCCGCGATGATCGCCGTGGGCGGGTTCGTCCAGGCCGCGCTCATCGTCCTCGTGCCGATCCGCCGCTGGGGCGCCCAGCGGGACGCGCTCGCCGACGCGCTGGGCGCCGAGGCCGGCTACGCGCGGCGGCTGTGCCAGGACCCGTACGCCCCGTTCGACCCCGTCCCGCTCATGACCGCCCGCAGTGCCGCCGCCGTCACCCCTCGCCAGGCCCGCCGCCGCCCCGCCGAACTGCATGGCGCGCGCGGGCTGGCCGAGCGCATCCGGCCGGTCCTCGCCTCGCTCGCCGACCCGGCGGTGGGCGTCCCGCGCGAGGGCCCGCAGCGCGAGCGGGTGCGCGAACTGCTGGACGCCGCCGCCTCCGTACTCCACACCGCCGCCCACGCCATCCGCCACGGCCGGCCCGCCACCATCCCGCCCGCCGCGTTCGCCGCGCTGAAGAGGCCCGACACGGGCGCCGTCCTCACCGGGCCCGCCCGCCGCGCCGCGACCCGGCTCACGGCCCTGCTGGCGGACGTCGTGGAGACCGCGACGCGCACCGACCGGGCCGACGTGGGGGAGCTGCGGGAGAGGCCGTCGCTCATCAGCCTCGTGCCCGTCGCCGTACGCACCGTCCGGGGCGAACTGCGCGGCGAGTCCCCCGTGTTCCGGCATGCGGTCCGGGTCAGCGCGGTGACGACGGGCGGGTACGTCATCGGGACGGCCCTGCCGCTCGGGCACGGCTACTGGGCGCCGATGGCCGCGGTGATGGCCATGCGCCCGGACTTCACACAGACGTACTCCCGCTCCGTGGCCCGCTTCTGCGGCACCCTGCTGGGCGTCGCCCTCGCCACGGGGGTGGTGCGGGCGGCGCATCCGGGCACGTACACATCGGCCGCGCTGGCGGTGGTCTGCGCGTTCGGGATGTACCTGCTGATGCGCAGCGGGTACGTGGCGAATCAGGCGTGCGTGTCGGCGTACGTGGTGTTCCTGCTGGGCATGGGCGGCACGGCGTGGACGCAGACGGTTCCGGAACGGGTCGTGCTGACGCTGCTGGGCGGCGTCCTCGCGATGCTGGCGTACGCCGTGTACCCGGCCTGGGAGACGCCCCGGCTGCGCACCCGGCTGGCCGACTGGCTGGCGGCGGACGGCAGGTACGCGGCCTGCGTCGTCGCGCACCACGCGAACCCGGCCGCCCGGGGCACCGCCGCCGTACGCGAGGCGCTCCTCGGCAACCGGGACGCCCGCGTCGCCTGGCAGGAGGCCGTGGAGCGGGCCGCTCACGAGCCGGTCAGGCACCGGGGGCTGTCCCGTGCCGCGGCCGCCGACGCCCAGGACGCCCTGGCGCAGTTCGGCCGGGTCGCCATGCTGATGGAGGCGCACCTCCCGGACCGCGACGCCGCCCCGCTCCCGGCCGCCGCCGCCCTCGCGGAGGCGCTGCGGCACGCGACGGAGCAGGGCGCCAAGGCCATCCGCGAGCGCCGCGTCCCGCGCTGGGACGAGGTGCGCGAAGCGGTGGCCCGGCTGGAGGGTGAGGGAGAATCAGGTGCGGTTGTCGATCCGGTCGTACGCGATGGGGCGCGGCTGCTGCTGGAGGCCCTGGACTCGCTCTCGGACGCCCTTCGGCAGACCGAGGAGGTTTAGGAGACGTGGGCACGGCGGCCCTGGTGAGCGTGTCCTTCGTGCCGCCGGTCCAGGAGACGACCAGCCTCGTGCCGTCGCTCCGGCTCGTGCCCGTGGTACGACCGGTGTAGCCGTCGTCGCAGGTCAGAGCCAGGGTCAGGGCGAGGGGCGCCCCGGTGGTCGTCCCGCGCGCCGCCGTGGCGGACGTGCCCTTCCGCGAGCACCAGGGCGCGGCCCTTCTTGATGGTCAGGTTCACGGGCTTGCCGTCCGTGAACCCCACCCACGACCCCTCTGCCTCACCGGAGGTGCCGGCCGAGGTGCTCGGGGACGGGGTGGGGCCGTTTACGGTTACGGGCTTCCCGCCGCCGCTGTCGTCGTCGCTCCGCCGGTCATGGCCGCCGCCGCAGCCGGCCGGCGCGAGCGGGAGGACGAGCACGGCAGCGGCTCCGGCCGCCGCCACCACTGCGGTGCGTACGAGCCTGTGCACGTCCACGCCACGTCTCCCCAGTGAGTGCCGGAACGCGCGCCAAGCCACCAGCCGGTACCCCCGTTGCTACCAGGAGGACTTGGTCACTCCGGGCAGGAATCCGGCGTGCGCCTGCTGGCGCACGTTCACACGGGACAGCCCGAACTTGCGGAGGTGGCCGCGCGGCCTGCCGTCCACGCTGTCCCGGTTGCGTACGCGGGTGGGGCTGGCGTCGCGCGGCTGGCGGCGCAACTCCGCCTGAGCGGCGAGGCGTTCCGCCTCGGCGGTGCCGGGCCGCCGGATGAGGTCCTTCAGCTCGGCGCGCCGGGCCGCGTACCGCTCGACGACCTCTTTGCGCTTCTCATTGCGGGCGATCTTGCTCTTCTTGGCCATCAGACCTTCACTCCCCGCGCGCGGATGCGGGCCACGGCGGCCTCGATGCCGATGACGTCGACGGTCTTGATGCCCTTGGTGGACAGGGTGAGCCGGACGTACCGGCCCTCGCTCGGCAGCCAGTAGCGCTTGCGCTGGATGTTGGGGTCGAAGCGCCGCGACGTACGCCGGTGCGAGTGCGAGATGCGATTGCCGAAGCCCGGCTGTGCGCCGGTCAGCTGGCAGTGGGCGGACAAGGGTGACCTACCTCTCTGGATGCTGCCTTGGTAATGGAAACCATTTCCACTTACTCTAACCCCATGGCCCGCAACGAACTCCGACCGGTCATCAAGCTCCGGTCCACCGCCGGCACCGGCTACACCTACGTGACCCGCAAGAACCGCCGTAACAACCCCGACCGCATGACGCTGCGCAAGTACGACCCGGTCGTCGGACGGCACGTCGACTTCCGAGAGGAGCGCTGAGGCGCGATGAAGCAGGGAATCCACCCCCCGTACGAGCCCGTCGTCTTCCGTGACAAGGCGGGCGGCTTCGCCTTCCTGACCCGCTCCACCGCGACCAGCGACAAGACGGTCGAGTGGGAGGACGGCAACACCTACCCCGTCATCGACGTCGAGATCTCCTCCGCGAGCCACCCCTTCTACACGGGCCAGGCGCGCGTGCTGGACACGGCCGGGCGCGTGGAGCGGTTCGAGCAGCGCTACGGCCGGCGTCACGGGGCCCGCTGATGCTGTCCGTCGCGATCGTCGGCGGGCTGCACTCCGAGGCCCGCGCGGCCGCGGTCGAGCGGCTGCTCGCCACCGTCCCCGGCAGCGTGGCGCTCCACCACGACCTGGCGACGGCGCCGGACGGGCAGGTCGTGCGGACCGTCCGGGACGCCACCGGTGTGCTGTCGACGGGTGAGACGCCGCTGGTCAACGACTGCGCGTGCTGCGCGCTGCGCGAGGACCTGGTGCCCGAGCTGGAGCGGCTGGCCGACTCCGGTCTCACCCGGCTCGCGGTCGTCGAGCTGTGGGACTCGGTCGAGCCGAAGGCGATGGCCGAGGTCGTGGCGGCGGCCGGGCTCACCGTCACGTCCGTCATCACCGCCGTCGACCCGGCACTGCTCCTGCCGTACCTCGGCAACGGCGACGACCTGATGGAGGCCGGTCTCGCGGCCGCCGCCACCGACCAGCGCACGGTCGCCGACACCTGGGCGCGCCAGCTGGAGTACGCCCCCGTGCTCGCCGTCCTCGACAGCCCCGAGGCGGACGACGAGGACCGGGCGCTGCTGGCCCAGCTCCACCCGACGGCCCGCCAGGTCCCCGTGCCGGACGGGGACCTCGCCGCCGCCGCGCTGGCGGGGTTCGACGCCGAGGCGGCGGCGGCCGCCCAGCACCCGGCGTGCGCGCTGCTGCCGCAGGACGCGGAGGCGCACGGTGTGGCCACATACGTGTGGCACCGACGCCGTCCGTTCCACCCGGAGCGGCTCTACGCGGCGCTGGAGGACCTGTGCTGCGCGGCCGCCCGCAGCCGGGGGCGGTTCTGGCTGGCCGACCGGCCCGACACGCTGCTGGCGTGGGACGCGGCCGGGGGCGCCCTGTGCGTCGAGCCGGCCGGGCCGTGGCTCGCCTCGCTGCCGGACGCCGCCTGGGAGATGGTCCCGCCCGTACGCCGGGCGGCGGCCGCGCTGGACTGGGACCCCGAGCACGGGGACCGCTGCCAGCACCTGGTCTTCACCTCGCCCGGCCTGGACCGCGAGGGGCTCGCCGAACTCCTCGACTCCTGCCTGCTCACCGACGCGGAGTTCGCCGCCGGCCGCGAGGCCTGGAAGCGGCTCCCGCCCGCCTTCGACGCCCTCCTGGAGGTCTGACCCATGTCCCCCCGCCGCTCGACGGAGCGCAAGCCCGCCAAGTCCCGCCCCAACCCGCTGGACCGCGACGGCATCACGTACGTCGACTACAAGGACACCGACCTGCTGCGGAAGTTCATCTCCGACCGCGGCAAGATCCGCAGCCGGCGCGTGACCCGCGTCAGCGCGCAGCAGCAGCGACAGCTGGCCCGCGCGATCAAGAACGCCCGGGAGATGGCCCTGCTGCCCTACTCCTCCTCGGCACGCTGATCGACCCTCCCGGGCCACAGGCCCCCCACGGCATCGCATGAATGCCGTGGGGGGCCCTTTTCGTATGGCTGCGCGTGCGGGCGAGAAGAAAAGGGAGCCGAACCGGCTCGCCGCACGTCTCTACGGGTGTAGGGGGAAGTGGCGCGCCCGTGTCACCGAGGGTCACCGGCGGTGCACGTGCATATGCCAATGCAGCTGCACGTGAACAGCTATGATCCATGTAGTTGACACCTGCACCATGTATCTCGGGGAGCGTCCTGTGCACCACGTGTACAACGGCATGGCGGCCACAGAGCTTCACGGCGTCATATGGCAGAAGAGCAGGCACAGCAACTCGCAGGGTTCCTGCGTGGAGTTCGCCAAACTTCCCGGCGGGCACGTGGCCGTACGCAATTCACGTCACCCCGAGGGCCCCGCCCTGGTGTACACGCCGGCCGAGATAGAGGCGTTGCTGCTGGGCGTGAAGGACGGGGAGTTCGACCACCTGGTCAACGGCTGAGCCGCGCCGCCGTTGCCTCAGCGGCGGCGCGGCGTCCTGGCGTGCCGACGGCGACCTCGTCGTGCTTACGGCGACGCGGGCGTGTCCGTCAGGCGGAACAGCGCCCAGACCACCTTGCCGTGCAGCGTCCCGGCCAGCGGGTGCCAGCCCCAGCTGTCGCTGAAGGACTCGACCAGGAACAGTCCGCGTCCCGATTCCGCCGAGAAGTCCTCTTCCGACTCACGGGTGGCCGGACTGTCCGGGCTGGGGTCGCGCACGGCGCACACCAGCCGGCTCGCCCACCGCATCAGGTGCAGCCGCACGGGCGGGTCGTAGGAGACGTCGTCCCGCGTGTCCGGGGGCAGCGCGTGCCGCAGCGCGTTGGTGACCAGTTCCGACACGACCAGCGCGACATCGTCGAACCGGTCGCCGATCTCCCACTGGGTGAGCGTCGCACTGGTGAACTGCCGTGCGCCACGCACCGCTTCATAGCGGGCGGGCAGCGCGCACGAGGCGGAACTGGACACGGAGGCGGCGTCGATCGGCGGAAGCCCCTGCCTCAAAGGCTCGAGCATGGTCGATCCATTCGTCCCCATGCGAGGCACTCCCGGGATTCGCGGCTGTGGTGCGACAACACGAACGAGTACGCAGGTGCGCGGGGTCCATGGTTCCGAATGCGACCATCTGATGCAAGGGCAGATGCACGTGCACGCGCCCGACGTGTCCGCCCCTGTGCCGGTTGCTGGCCATATCTTGCGCCGATGATTTTCACCTTGCCGACGCCTGGGCGTCGTTCGGGCGGCCAAGCCTTCGTCTTTCCGTAACCGAATGAGTACGGGGTGAAGCGTTTTGGTGGCAGAATCCGGCACCTCGGGGCTCGGGGGTGCTCCGTCGTACACATCAGCGATGGGGAGGGTTGGAGACGTGACCGCAGGTGAATCGAGCGGTTCCGTGGTGCGGCGCATCCTGCTGGGCTCGCAGCTGCGGCGGCTGCGGGAGTCGCGCGGCATCACACGGGAGGCCGCCGGCTACTCGATCCGGGCGTCCGAATCCAAGATCAGCCGTATGGAGTTGGGAAGGGTGAGCTTCAAGGCGAGGGACATCCAGGACCTGCTCACCCTCTACGGCGTCACCGACGAGACCGAGCGCGAGGCGCTCCTCGGCCTCGCCCGCGAGGCCAACGTCACCGGCTGGTGGCACAGTTACGGCGACGTCCTGCCGGGCTGGTTCCAGACGTACATCGGCCTGGAGGGCGCAGCCTCGCTCATCCGCATCTACGAAGTGCAGTTCGTCCACGGTTTGTTGCAGACGGAGGCGTACGCGCACGCCGTCGTCGCCCGGGGCATGCCGGGCGCCCCGAGTGCCGAGATCGACCGGCGGGTGGCGCTGCGCCTGGAGCGGCAGAAGGTGCTCGTCTCGGAGCGGGCACCGCGATTTCACGCCGTTCTCGACGAGGCCGCGCTGCGCCGGCCCTACGGCGACCGGGAGGTGATGCGCGGGCAGCTCAAGCACCTGATCGAGGTCTCCGAGCAGCCCAACGTCACCCTCCAGATCATGCCCTTCAGCTTCGGCGGTCACGCGGGGGAGAGCGGCGCCTTCACCATGCTCCGGTTCCCCGAGTCCGACCTCTCCGACATCGTCTACCTGGAGCAGCTGACGAGCGCGCTGTACGTGGACAAGCGCGAGGAGGTGGCTCAGTACGAGCGGGTGATGGCGCGGCTGCATCAGGACAGCCCCGGTCCGGAGGAGAGCCGCGACCTTCTCCGAGGACTCCTCCAACTCACGTGACCCGCCAGTAGGATGACGTCCCATCACGAGCGGTGGCGCCTCCGGAAGGGATGGCATGTCCTACTTCACAGATCTGGCCCTGCAGTACATCGACGGTGAGTGGCGGGCCGGTGGCGGCTCGTGGGACATCATCGACTTCAACCCGTACAACGACGAGAAGCTGGCCTCCATCACCGTGGCCACGGTCGACGAGGTCGACCAGGCCTACCGGGCGGCCGAGCGGGCACAGCGCGCGTGGGCCGAGACCAATCCGTACGCGCGCCGCGCCGTCTTCGAGCGGGCGCTGCGGCTGATAGAGGAGCGCGAGGCCGAGATAGCCGACGCGATCACCGCCGAGCTCGGCGGTACGCGGACCAAGGCGGGCTTCGAGCTGCACCTCGCCAAGGAGTTCATGCGCGAGGCGGTCAACCTGGCGCTGCGGCCCGAGGGCCGCATCCTCCCCTCCCCGATCGACGGCAAGGAAAACCGCCTCTACCGGGTGCCGGTCGGTGTCGTCGGCGTCATCAGCCCCTTCAACTTCCCCTTCCTGCTGTCGATCAAGTCCGTCGCCCCGGCGCTCGCCCTCGGCAACGCGGTCGTCCTCAAGCCCCACCAGAACACGCCGATACTCGGCGGCAGCCTGGTCGCGAAGATCTTCGAGGACGCCGGTCTGCCGGCCGGTCTGCTCAACGTCGTGATCACCGATATCGCCGAGATCGGCGACGCGCTGATCGAGCACCCGGTGCCCAAGGTCATCTCCTTCACCGGCTCCGACCGCGTCGGCAAGCACGTCGCCACGGTCTGCGCGGCCAACTTCAAGCGGTCCGTCCTGGAGCTCGGCGGCAACAGCGCCCTCATCGTGCTGGACGACGCGGACATCGACTACGCGGTCGACGCCGCCGTCTTCAGCCGGTTCGTGCACCAGGGGCAGGTGTGCATGGCCGCGAACCGGGTGCTGGTCGACCGGTCGGTGGAGCGGGAGTTCACGGAGAAGTTCGTCGCCAAGGTGCGGACCCTGAAGACCGGCGATCCGGCCGACCCGGCCACGCACATCGGCCCGCTCATCAACTCCTCGCAGGCCGAGGCGGTGACGACGCTCGTCGAGCAGACGGTGGGCGCGGGCGCGACGGCGCTTCTGCGGGGCGGGGCCGACGGCAATGTCGTGGCGCCGACCGTCCTCGCCGGCGTACCGGAGGGCTCGCCGGTCCTCAGCCAGGAGATCTTCGGGCCGGTGGTGATGCTCATCCCCTTCGACGGCGAGGAGGAGGCGGTACGGATCGCCAACGACACTCCGTACGGGCTCAGCGGCGCCGTTCACACGGGTGATGTCGAGCGCGGTGTACGGGTGGCCCAGCGGATCCACACCGGCATGATCCACATCAACGACGGCACGGTCCACGACGAGCCGATCGTGCCGTTCGGCGGTGAGAAGCACTCCGGTATCGGCAGGCTGAACGGCGAGTCGACCGTCGACGCCTTCACCACGCACAAGTGGATTTCGATCCAGCACGGACGCAGTCGCTTTCCGTTCTGACCCGATCTGATTCCGCCTGTTTCCGTCTGGTTGCGTCTGGTTCCTGTCCCGCGCGGAGTTGCGGACAGGGGCTGACCGCGAGTCCCCCTAGCTTGGTGGTGTCAGGGCAACACGGCTCCAGGCACGGCGGATAAGGCGGACACCCCCCATGGTCACTTTCGTTCCCCCTGAGGCACACGGCGACGAGCGCGGCGCGCTGCTCTCCTTCATCGAGGCGCAGCGAGGCGCGCTCCGCCGTTCGGTCATCGGACTGGACGAGGAGCAGGCGGCGAGCCGCCCGAGCGCCAGCGAACTGTCTCTGTCGGGGCTGCTGAAGCATGTGGCGGAGGTCGAGCTGAGCTGGCTCCGCATGGCCCAGCAGCGGCCCAACGAGCGCAAGCGCGACCAGGAGACCTGGGCGGACGGCTTCCGGCTGGTGGGTGACGAGACCGTCCAGGGCATCCTGGCCTTCTGGGACGCGGTCGCGAAGGAGACCGAGGAGCTCATCCGGTCGGTGCCCAGCCTGGACGACACCTTCCCGCTGCCGGACGCGCCCTGGTACCCCAAGGGCGCCCGCGTCTCGGTGCGCTGGCTGGGCATGCACCTGATCCAGGAGCTGGGCCGGCACGCGGGACACGCGGACATCATCCGCGAGTCGCTGGACGGGAAGAACTCGTTCGAGCTGATCGACATGGAGCGCGGGCAGGCGCAGCACGCGTAGGGACGGCGGTGCGTACTCTGGTCAAAATTGACCAGGAAGGGTACCTGGATGTCAGCGATCCGACTGCTGGTCCTGGGCGCCGTGCGCCAGCACGGGCGGGCGCACGGCTACCAGGTCCGCAACGACCTGGAGTTCTGGGGCGCGCACGAGTGGTCCACCGCCAAGCCGGGCTCCATCTACCACGCGCTCAAGCAGATGGCCAAGCAGGGGTTGCTGCACGCCCACGAGACCGCCCCCAGCACGGCCGGCGGCCCGCCGCGTACCGAATACGAACTCACCGACAAGGGCACCGAGGAGTATTTCGCCCTGCTGCGCGAGTCGCTGATGGCGTACGACCAGAAGATGGACGTCCTGTCGGCGGCCGTCGGCTTCATCGTCGACCTGCCGCGCGAGGAGGCCGTGGCGCTGCTCAAGCGGCGGATCGAGGGGCTGGAGCGGTGGCGGGCGGCCGTCACCGAGTACTACACGCCGGAGGAGGGGCCGGAGGCGCTCGGCCACATCGGCGAGATCATGAACATGTGGGTCCACTCGGCGGACTCCGGTGCCGAGTGGACCCGGGCGCTGATCCAGCGCATCGAGCGCGGCGCGTACACGTTCGCGGGCGAGGGCGAGCCCTTCGTGGGCGTCCTCGCGGAGGGCCGGAAGAACCCGTACGCGACGGGGACGCCGCACCCCGGCGACGTGCGCTGAGGGCGTCGCGCGGCGGCGGTGGGAGACCAGGTCAGGGCCCGGAAACCGGGCTTGCACCTCACGTGGCGTGAGGGCCCAGGCTGAGGGACGTACCGATTCAGCGAGGGAGCCGAAAGCCGTGAGCTACTCCGTGGGCCAGGTCGCCGGTTTCGCCAACGTCACGGTGCGGACCCTGCACCACTACGACGAGATCGGGCTGCTCTCCCCGAGCGGCCGCAGCCACGCGGGGCACCGGCGTTACGACGACGCCGACCTCGACCGGCTCCAGCAGATCCTGTTCTACCGGGAGCTCGGCTTCCCTCTCGACGAGGTCGCGGCCCTCCTCGATGATCCGGACGCCGACCCGCAGGAGCACCTGCGGCGCCAGCACCAGCTGCTGACCACACGGATCGCCGAGCTGAGGAAGATGGCCGAGGCTGTCGAACACGCCATGGAGGCGAGGAAAATGGGGATCAACCTCACGCCGGAGGAGAAGTTCGAGGTCTTCGGGGACCACGACCCGGAGCAGTACGCCCACGAGGCGCAGCGGCGCTGGGGCGGCACGGAGGCGTACCGCGAGTCCCAGCAGCGGACCGCCCGCTACACCAAGGCGGACTGGCAGCGCATCCAGGACGAGTCCGCGGATTGGGCGGAGCGCTACCAGGCCCTGATGGCGCGGGACGAGCCGCCGACGGGCGAGCCGGCGATGGAGCTGGCGGAGGAACACCGCCGGCACATCGGCCGGTGGTTCTCCGAGTGCCCGTACGAGATGCACACCTGCCTGGCGCAGATGTACGTGACGGACGAGCGCTTCACGGCGTTCTACGACGCCATGCGTCCGGGCCTGGCCCGGCACCTGCACGACGCCATCCTGGCGAACGCGTCCCGCCACGCCTGACGGGAACACTGCCCGGCGCCTCGGGACGGGGCGCGAGGCGCCGGGCAGAGGGCCAAGGAGGGCGTGGAACGGGTGCGGGAGGGGAAGCGTTGATAGCTTTGGGCAGCCGTCCCCCGCCCACCGACCCAGGAGCCCCGGAACCCGTGAATACGCTTGCGCTCGGACCGAGCTGGCTGGACCCGGACTATCTCATCGAGACCTTCGGCCTCATCGGCGTCCTGGTCATCGTCTTCGCCGAGTCCGGACTGCTGATCGGTTTCTTCCTGCCCGGTGACTCGCTGCTGTTCACCACGGGCCTGCTGGTCACCACCGGTGTGCTGAAGACGCCGCTGTGGCTGGTCTGCACCCTGATCGTGCTGTCCGCGATCATCGGCGACCAGGTCGGCTACCTCTTCGGCCGCAAGGTCGGCCCGGCCCTCTTCAAGCGGCCGGACTCCCGCCTGTTCAAGCAGGAGAACGTGGAGAAGGCCCATGACTTCTTCGAGAAGCACGGCCCCAAGTCCCTGATCCTGGCCCGCTTCGTACCGATCGTGCGCACGTTCACGCCGATCATCGCCGGTGTGAGCCGGATGAACTACCGCTCGTTCATCACCTTCAACATCATCGGCGGCGTTCTGTGGGGCGCCGGTGTGACGCTGCTCGGGGCGTCGCTGGGCAAGATCGCGTTCGTGCACAAGCACATCGAGGCGATCCTGATCCTCATCGTGCTCATCTCGGTCGTCCCGATCGTCATCGAATACCTGCGCGCCCGCTCGCAGAGCAAGAAGCAGCCGGCGATCGAGGAAGGGACGCCGGCGGCCCCGCGCGGGCGCCACGCCAAGCGCTGACGGTCACTCCTCCCCGTCCCGCTCCTTCTGCCCGTCCTGCTCCTCCCGCTGGGCTCCCTCCTCCGTACCCTCGGTCAGCGAGCGCACGAGCGGGGACAGGGCCGTACCGAGCAGCGTCGCGGTGGTGATCGCGCCCAGCGCGATGCCCCAGCCGACCGGCCCCAGCGGCGTGCAGCCGAAGAACTGGCTGACGCCGGGCGTCTGGATGACGGCGGCCAGTACCGCCGCCGAGCCGAGGCTCGCGGCCAGGACATGGCGGTCGAGGCCGCCGGTGGTGAGCGTCTGGGCGAGCTGCGTGCCGACGACCGCCGCCAGCGCGACCGTACTCGCCCGCTTCCCCCGCCCGGTCAGGCGCGCACCGGTCCACGCCAGCCCGGCGCCGGTCGCGGTGATCGCGCCGCGCAGCAGCATCTCGTGGGTCAGCGCGCTGCCCAGGGAGCGGCTCGGCCCCTCGGCCAGCAGCCGCTTGCCGACCTGGCCGGTCGGCTCCCGCACGGCGATCGCCAGCGAGGGCGCGAGGTCGGTGAGCAGGTTGACCAGCATGATCTGGCGGGCGTTGAGCGGTGTGGTGCCGGTCAGCGTGGAGATCAGCACGCTGAAGGTGACCTCGCCCAGGTTGCCGCCGATGAGGATGCCGAGCGCGGCCCGCACCGAGGCCCACATCGCCCGGCCCTCCATCAGCGCGGAGACGATCGTTTCCAGCCGGTCGTCGCTGACGACCAGGTCCGCCGCGGCGGTCGCGGCCGGGGTGCCGCGGCGGCCCAGCGCGATGCCGATGTCCGCGAGCCGGATGGCGGGGGCGTCGTTCGCGCCGTCGCCGGTCATCGCCACGACCCGGCCGACGCGCTGGTACGCCTGGACGATACGGACCTTGTGGTGCGGGCTGCACCGGGCGATGACGTCCACGGTGGGCAGCAGCTCGTCCAGCTGGTCGTCGTCGAGCTCGTCCAGCTCGGCGCCCGTGCAGACCTTCGGGTCCGTGACCTCGCTGATCGTGGACGCGATGGCGTCGGCGGTGGCCGGGTGGTCGCCGGTGAGCATCACGGTGTGCACGCCCGCCTCCCGCAGCCGCGCGGTCGCGGGGGCGGCCCCGGCCCGCACCGGGTCGGCGAGCGTGAGGAACCCCAGGAACACCAGGTCCCGCACGCTCTCGTCGGTGAGGTCCTCCTCCGCGCCCATCCGGCGCTCCGCCACCGCCAGCACCCGGCGCCCGGCACCCGCCAGCCGCTCCGCCTCGGCGGTCAGCCGCTCCAGGCCTTCCCCGTCGAGCGGCGCCTCCCCGGCGTCGCCGGCCGCCCTGCGCCGCGTACAGCGCTCCAGTACGTTCTCGGGGGCGCCCTTCACGCTGAGCAGCAGGCCGTGCCCGGTGTGGCCGGACGTGGCGTGGTAGGCGCGGGACGGCTCGAAGGGCAGCGTGTCCAGCCGCCGCCACCGCGCGGCCCCGTGCCGGGCGCCGACCTTGGCGCTGCGGGCGCCGGCGGTCACGGCGCGGTCGGTCTGGTGGGCCATGGGCTCGGCCTGCCGGGCGGGCGGGGTGGCCCGCAGCGCGGCGGCGAGCACCTCCTTGCGCGGGGCGTCCAGCTGGTCGAGGGCCACGGCGCCGTCGCCGTCGCTCACGGCGGCGAGCTGGAGCTTGCCCTCCGTCAGCGTCCCGGTCTTGTCGAAGCACAGGACGTCGGCGCGGCCCAGCGCCTCGATGGTGCGCGGGTTGCGGACGAGCGCCCCGACGTCGGCCAGGCGCCGCGCGGCGGCCAGCTGGGCGGCGTTGACCAGGAAGGGCAGCCCTTCCGGTACGGAGGCGACGGCGAGGTTCACGGCCGAGGCCAGGTTGTCGACCAGGGGGCGCCCGTGCGCCAGGCCCGCCGCGGTCACCGCGCTGGCCGAGCCGAGCGCGATGGGCAGGCTGGAGCGGGTCAGCGAGGCGAGCCGGGCCTCCACGCCGGTCTCCGGCGCGGCCTGCCGTGCGGTGGCGAGGCTGCGCCCCACCTCGGTGCTCGAACCGGTCGCCACCACGACGGCCACGGCCCGGCCGGCGGAGACGGTGGTGCCCTCGTACACCATCGAACGGCGCTCGGTGAGGTCCGTGGCGACCACCGGGGCCGGGTCCTTGTGGACGGCCAGCGACTCGCCGGTCAGCGACGACTCGTCGACCTCCAGGCCCTCCGCCTCCAGCAGCCGGCAGTCCGCCGGTACGACGTCCTCGGGCCGCAGCAGGATGATGTCGCCCTCCACCAGGTCCCCGGCCGTCACCAGCCGCTCGCGCCCTCCCCGGCGTACGCGCGCGCCGATGGCCGAGCGGCGGAACAGCTCCTCCAGGGCGCGTTCGGTCCGCACCCGCTGGAAGCCGCCGATCAGCGCGGAGGTGCCGGTGATCGCGGCGACGAGCCCGGCGTCGGTGCGCGAGCCCACGGCGGTGGCGAGGGCGGCGCCGCCGGCCAGGACGGGGGTCAGGGGGTTGGCCAGCTCCTCGATGAACGCCGAGGGCAGGGTGAGCCGCGCGGGCTCGTTACCGGTGCCGCTCGTGGAGGCGCCGCGTGCGGCCGCCTCGTCAGGGGTCAGGCCGTCGGCGGCGGTGCGCAGCCGCTCCAGCACGCGGTCGGTGGGCATCAGGTGCCAGGGCACGGTGGTGACGGGCGGCGCGAGGGGCCGTGCCAGGAGCTGCCGGGCGCGCCAGACACCCATGCAGAACGCCAGGCCCCCGGCGGTCGTACCGGCCGCCATGCCCCGCGCGGTGGCCTGCGGCGGCGGGGCCTGGAGCGCCGCGACCGCGCCGACACCGCTGCCGCCCGCGGCCAGCACGGCACTGTCCCGGTCCACGCGCGCCGCCATGCCCACGGCGTCCACGATGATCCCCGCCGCTTCGAGGTCGGCGCCGACGATCAGGTGGGCGCCCCAGGCCGGCGGCTCGCCCTCCCGGTGCACCCCGACGCCGCAGTCGGCCGCGCCCAGCGCCCGCCGGTTGCCCGACACCAGCAGGATCACCGCCCCATCGGCCTGGAGCCCGCGTACGGAGGCGACCAGGCGGCGGCCCGCCGGGACGATGGCGTCGGCGAACGTGAACGCCGGGGCCTCCCGGTCCGTGGCCAGCACCACCCGCGCCCCGGCCCGCCGCGCCGCCGCCGCGACGGCTTCGGCGCCCGGCGCCGTCTGGGTGCCCAGGCCCGCGACGGCCTGGAGGCGCCGCCCCTTGGCCAGGCCGAGCGCCCGCTCGCTGCCCCGGCGCCGCAGCCGCGCCTCCGCCTGGCGTCCCGTACGGCCCGACAGCTCCAGGTCGTCCAGCGGCCCCAGCACCCAGCCGTCGTCGTCGCGGACCACGCTCAGCGGCGCGTCCGCGTCGAACAGCGCGAACAGCCGCTCGGCGGTCGCCTCGGGGTCGGCGCCGCTGAGCAGTTCCAGGTCCACGGGCTCGTACCGCTCGCTGCGCAGCGCGTCCTCCTCCAGGACCACGGTGTCCACCTGCCCCAGCCGCCGCAGCGCGCCGCGGTCCATGGTCACCACGCCCCGCAGCGCGAGCGCCCTGCCCAGGTGGGTGGCGAAGCCCTCGCGCCCCG
The DNA here is from genome assembly GCF_030406405.1 of Streptomyces ficellus. Taxonomy (GTDB): domain Bacteria; phylum Actinomycetota; class Actinomycetes; order Streptomycetales; family Streptomycetaceae; genus Streptomyces; species Streptomyces ficellus_B. The sequence continues at coordinate 5,877 of NZ_JAUEPL010000029.1, read as the reverse complement.
CCTCCGTGGCCTTCGGTACGGCGGACAGGGCGACGGCCAGCCCGCGGCGGAAGCCCGCGAAGGGCACCGTGAGGGCCCCGGCCGTCAGGCCCGCCGCCATGGCGCGCTCGGCGTACCGGTCGATCGAGTCCTTGGGCGTCGGCCCGGCCCGGTCGATGACGAGCGGCTCGGCCTCGGCGTCCTCGGGTCCGTGGACCAGCCCGGGCTCGGCGTCGGTCCACGCCTGGCGTTCCGCGGTGGCCTCCCGCCACTGGGCGACCCGTTCGAGTACGTCGAGGGCCAGTCCGCCGCCGCGCGTGGCGACGCCCTGCGTCAGGGCGCTGGCCACGGGCAGGAGGGACTCGGCCTGCTCGGTGCTGCTGAGATCGGCGACCAGATGGCGCAGCTGCGGGTGGTGCTGGAGGGCGCCGACGACCGCCGCCACCTCGGGCGGCAGCCGGAACCACGGTGCCAGCCGCCGTACGGCCGTGATGCCGAGCCCCACGGTGTCGGCGGCCAGCGCGGGCACGGACTGGCGGGTCCGGGGGCCTTCGCAGGGGTGGTGCGGCTCGGGGCACCATTCGTCGAACTCGTCCGGGTGCGCCCCGAGGGCCTCCTCGGCGCGCTTGACCAGGGCGACCAGCTCGCGTTCGGCGGGCGGCGGTGAGCCGACGGCGACGACGACGCGCTCGGACGGGGCGTTCACCCGCGCCCACAGCACGCCGGGGTGCCCTTCCAGCGACCGCTCCACACGGCGGGCGACCCGTTCGCCGCCCACCCCGTGCACCCCGTGGACCTCGATGTAGCACCGCCCGGGCCGCCACCACACGTCACGCTGCGGCAGCCCGATGAGCTGCCCGGCGACACCGGCGGCGCCGCGTACACCGGCCGTGACGCCGTACGTCACGCCGGAGGCGATGGGCCCGAACAGAGAGGGCGCCAGCAGGCGCGCGCTGTGCAGCGATGACATGGGTGATGACATGGGCTGATGCCTCCGGTCGGTCGTCGCGTCCGATTCAGCCGTCCCGGAATGGATACCCTGAAATATAGACAATCAGCTCATAACACATCCTTGGATGTGAGATCTGTGGCCACCCCTTCATCACCACGCAAGCGCACGTCGAAGACGACCAAGCCGGCGGAGTCGCGCACCAGGGCGCCCAAGGAACCGGCTTCCGCGCAGTCCCCGAAGAGCGACAAGACCGACAAGGTCGGCAAGGCCGAACAGAGCGACAAGCACGAGGGCGGGCGCACGATCACGTTCACGGTGCCCTCTCTCGACCGGGTCGCGAGCGGCGCGGCGAACGCGGCGCTGCTGCCGGTCGCGGCCGCGCGCCAGGTCCTGCCCGCCAAGCGCGGCCTGCCGGTCTACATCGGCCTCGGGGTCCTGGGCGCCGCCGACGTCATCGAATGGCCGGTCGCCATCGGCCTGGGCGTCGGCTACGCCGTACTCCGCCGCCGCGGCGGCCTGACGCCCCCGCCCCCACAGCGCCCAGCGACCTGACGCCCCGGCCCGGCAGCGCCCGGCCCCGGGACGGCCCTCGGCCCCGGCACGCCGGGGGGCCTGACGCGACCCTGCACGGGCCCTGACGCTCGCCCCTCGGGTACGGCCCTCGGCCCCGGGACGGCCCTCGGTCCCGGCAGCCCGGCGGCCTGACCGCCCGACACCAGCCCTGGAGCTCGCCCCTCGGGGCCTGCACCGCCCTTGGCCCCGGCACGCCCGGGGGCCTGACGGCCCCGGCAGCGCCCTCGGCCCCGGCGGCGCCCGGCGGCCTGACGCGGGCCGGCACCGGCCCCGGGCGCTCGCCCCTCGGGACGGCGACGGCCCCCGGTCCAGTCGGCGGGCGGGCGGCGCCGGGGCCGGGACGGGGCCGCGCCGGTTCAGAAGCCGCGCGTCCGCTTGGCCGCGCGGCGACCCGCGGCCGAGCCCGGCGCGCGGATGAACAGCCGGGCCATCTCACCGCCGAGGTTGACCCCGATCGCGATGGCCAGCGCCAGCGCCGCCGCACGCGCCAGGGACGTGAAGCCCGCGTCCATGTTGTTCTGCGCGATGTTCAGCACCCCCAGGTACGTGGCGCTACCCGGCAGCAGCGGCCCGATCGCCGCCGTGACGTACGGCAGCGACGAGGTGTGCTCGTAGCGCGCCCTCAGCTGCCCGAACAGGCCCACCACCCCTGCCGCGACCGCCGTCGCCATCACCGTGGACCCGCCCGCGGTCACGGCTATCGAGGCGTAGATCACCCAGGCCACCGCGCCGTTCAGCGCCACGAACAGCACCGTGGAACGTTCCGTCTGGAGCAGGATCGCGAACGTCACGGAGAGCAGCACCGCGGCCAGGATCTGGATCACTGGCCGTTCGACCGCGTTGAGGACCCCCTCGGGGTTGAGCTTGGCGCCCAGCTGCACACCCCCGTACAGCACCGACAGCACACCCACCACGATGGCGACGAAGAAGTACCCGACCTCCAGGAGCCGTGCCGACGCGGTGATGTAGAAGCCGGTCAGGCCGTCCTGGACGGCCGCCACCAGCGCCCGCCCCGGGATCAGGGCGAACAGCCCACCCGTGATCACCGCGGAGGGCCGGAGCCCCGCGTGGAGGAGGCTCACCGCCACACCCATCGCGGCCGGCGGCACCGCGGCCACCGCGAACTGGTAGAACTCAGGCAGCCCGCGCCCCGCGCAGAACCACGCCAGCCGGTCGCCCAGCATCGCGCCGGCCGCCGCCACCAGGAACACGGCCATGTCGCCGCCGAGCAGCATGGAGGCGGCGCCCGCGAGCCCGCCCGCCGCCACGGTGAGCACCCACCCGGGGTAGGGGTGCCGGTTGCGGCGGATCTCCGCCAGGCGCCGGTAGGCCTCCTCCAAGGAGACCTCGTAGTCCTCGGAGTTGATGTCGGCGACCAGCGTGTAGACCGCCGCCAGCCGGGTGTAGTCGGTACCGCGCCGCCGCACGGTCCGGTTCGCCGTCACCGGGTCGTCCACCAGCGAGGGCTGGTACGTGATCGACAGCAGCGTGAAGGTCACGGTGGGCTCGCAGCGGTCGAGCCCGTACGAACGGCAGATCGCGAACATCGCCGCTTCGACGTCCTCCGCTCCCTCGCCGCCCGCGAGCAGCAGCTCGCCGATACGCAGTGTCAGGTCCAGTACGCGGGGAACGGCGGGCCCCGAGTCGTCCTGCCGCTGCACCCGCTCCGGCACCGGCCGCTCGCTGACCGGCATCCGCAGCATCGTGCGCATCCGGTCCTGCCACGGCGCGTCCTTCGCCAGGCTGACCGCCGGGAAGCCCTGCGCGGGCGTGAACGCGGGAGGGGACTCCTTCGTGGAGTACGTCGAGGGCGTCGCGAACGCCGAACCCTCCGGCTCGACGGGCGTCTCCGGCGCCAGCCCTCGCGGCAGGGCGAATTCCGACGTCGGCTGGTCCTCCTCGGGCCCGGAGGGCTGCTCCACGCCCGGCGGGGGCGTGAACGCGCTGTGTGCCTCGTCGGACTGAGGCTTGCGGTCCTCGAAACCGCCCGTCTCCGGCGCCACTGTGCTTGCCCTCACTCCCATCGAACCATCCGAACCACCTGAACCCTGCGAACCATCAGAACCCCCCCGGACCCATCAGAACCGAGCGACCCATCAGAACCCCGTCGACCCATCTGAACCGTGGGAACCACTGGAGCCATCGGACCCGCCCGGCCCGTTTGCCTCCGGCCCGTTTGCCCAGTATGGGCACGACCATGGGCACACACGAACGACGGGCGGCGCACCCGTGAGGTGCGCCGCCCGTCGTGGCCGAAGGACCGGAGGTCAGTGGGCGCCGCCGTGCGCCTCCAGGCGCTTGTAGGACGCCTCGATCTCGGCCTCGGCCTCGGCGCGGCCGACCCAGTTCGCGCCCTCGACCGACTTGCCGGGCTCCAGGTCCTTGTAGACCTCGAAGAAGTGCTGGATCTCCAGGCGGTCGAACTCCGACACGTGGTGGATGTCGCGCAGGTGCTCCACCCGCGGGTCGGACGCCGGCACACACAGCAGCTTGTCGTCGCCGCCCGCCTCGTCCGTCATCCGGAACATGCCGATGGCGCGGCACTTGACCAGGACACCGGGGAAGGTCGGCTCGTCGAGCAGGACCAGCGCGTCCAGCGGGTCACCGTCCTCACCCAGGGTGCCCTCGACGAAGCCGTAGTCGGCCGGGTAGACGGTCGACGTGAAGAGGTGGCGGTCCAGGCGGATACGACCGGTCTCGTGGTCCACCTCGTACTTGTTCCGCGACCCCTTCGGGATCTCGATGGTGACGTCGAACTCCACGGGTGGCTCCTCCAAGATCAACACAAACCGGGGCTGCCGTGCTCACGGCACAGCTCAGTGGTTAAGTGTCCCTCACGCAACTGAGTGCTCGCGAAAGGGGCTGGTCAGCCGTGCTGGAGCCGAAGGTGGTGCAGCTCACCGCGGGCTCCGCCGTGCTCGGCCTCGTCCTGGCGGCCGGGGCGGTGACCCTGGCCGGACCCTGGGACTCGGGTCAGCGTACGGCCGAGCGCGCCGTCGCGGCCGCCCAGGCCCGCACAGGTGGCGCACATCACCAGGCCGCGGGCCCCGGCCGCCCCGGCGTGCCCGCCCCGGCGCCCAGCGCCCCCGGCGTCCTCACCACCCTCGGCGACACCGCCGCCAAGGCCGCCGCCCCGCCGCCCGGCGCGCTCGCGGCCGTCCTCGACCCCCTGCTCGCCGCCCCCGGGCTCGGCCCGCTGCGGACGGCGTCCGTCATCGACGTGGCGACGGGCAAGCAGCTGTACGGGAACGGGGCCGCCGCCCCGATGACGCCCGCCTCCACGATCAAGATCGCCACCTCGGTCGCCGCGCTCACCGCCCTCGGCCCCGACCACCGCATCCCCACCACGGTCGTCGCCACACCCGACGCCCGCCGCCTGACCCTGGTCGGCGGCGGTGACCCCACCCTCGACACGGCCCGGCTGCGCGCCCTGGCCGCCGACACCGCCCGCGCCCTGCGCGGCCGCGGCGTGACGAGCGTCCGGCTGGCCTACGACACCTCGCGGTACGCCGGGCCCGGGCGCCACCCGATCGGCGTCAACGACAACATCGCCCCGGTCACGGCCCTGATGACCAACGAGGGCCGCCTCGACGGCTCGACCAGCGGTCCCGCCCCGCGCTCGGCCGACCCCGCCGGCGACACCGCCCGGGCGTTCGCGGACCTGCTCACCCGGCAGGGCGTCGCCACCGAGGCAGCCCCGGCCCCCGCGCGCGCCCCCGAAAAGGCCACCATGCTCGCCAGGACCTGGTCCCAGCCCCTGTCCGCGCTGGTCGAGCACACCCTGACCCACAGCGACAACGACCTCGCCGAGGCCCTCGCCCGCCAGACCGCCCTCGCCTCCGGCCGCCCCGCGAGCTTCCAGGGCGCCGGCCGCGCCGTCGCCGACCGGCTGCGCGAACTGGGCCTGCCGGTCAAGGGGGCCCGGTTCGCCGACGGCAGCGGCCTGGACCGGCACGACAGGCTCTCCGCCACGATGCTGACCGGCCTGCTCGCCCGGGCGGCCGATCCCGCCCGCCCCGAACTGCGCCCGGTCCTCACCGGCCTCCCGGTCGGCGGCTTCACCGGCACCCTGAAGGACCGTTACGCCGATGGCTCACCGGGCGCGGGACTCATCCGCGCCAAGACCGGCACCCTCAGCGGCGTCAACGCCCTGGCCGGCACGGTGGTGACCGCGGACGGCAGGCTCCTGGCGTTCGCGTTCCTCGCGGACCGGACGTCGTCCCCGCACACCGCCCAACCGGCCCTCGAGCAGCAGGAAACTCCCCGTGCCGTACGTGTTCTTGGCCGTCCCCGTCTCGTAGCAGGCCTGCCCGAAAACCGCCGCCTGCTGGTCGCCGAGCGCCGACGCCACAGGCACGCCCCGCAACGGCCCC
>NZ_JAUEPL010000028.1 GCF_030406405.1 Streptomyces ficellus | reverse complement strand
TCCAGACCGGGCTGGCCGGGCGCGGTTACGACGGCACGCTGCGCGTGCTGGTGCCGCCGGCGACGGTCTCCGGGCGCTTCCTGGGCGCGACGGGGGCGCTGCTCGCCGGTCTCGTCGCCGTCACTCTCGTACTCGAAAGGCTCCTGCCGTGAATCGTGACGCCGTCGTGGAACTGGTGGGTGCCGGATACGCCTACGAGGAGGGCCCGGCAGTGCTGTCGGGCATCGACTTCGCCGTGCCCGAGGGGCGTTCGATCGCGCTGCTCGGCCGCAACGGCAGCGGCAAGACGACGATGCTGCGGCTGCTGAGCGGCGGCCTGCGGTGCGCGAGCGGGCGGCTGCGGCTGCGCGGCGAGGACGTGTCGTACGACAGGGCGGGGCTGACCCGGCTGCGTACGACGGTGCAGCTGGTCGTGCAGGACCCGGACGACCAGCTGTTCGCCGCGTCGGTGGGTCAGGACGTGTCGTTCGGGCCGATGAACCTGGGCCTGGCGGAGGCGGAGGTACGGGAGCGGGTGCGCGAGGCCCTGGAGGCGCTGGACATCACGGCGCTGGAGGACCGGCCGACGCACCTGCTGTCGTACGGGCAGCGCAAGCGGGCGGCGATCGCGGGGGCGGTCGCGATGCGGCCCCGGGTGCTGATCCTGGACGAGCCGACAGCGGGTCTGGACCCGCACGGCCAGGAGCGGCTGCTGGCGGTGCTGGACCGGCTGCGGGCGTCCGGGACGACGGTCGTGATGGCCACGCACGACGTGGACCTGGCGCTGCGGTGGGCGGACGACGCGGCGGTGCTGACCCCGGACGGGCTGCGTACCGGCCCGGTGGCGGAACTGCTGGCCGACCGGGCACTGCTGGGCGCGGCGCGGCTGCGCCGCCCCTGGGGCATGGCGGTGGCCGGGGTGCTGCGGGAGCGGGGCCTGCTGGGCGCGGACGCCCCCGGGCCGCGCACCCCGGAAGAGCTGGAGGAGTGGGCGGCGGCGGTCTCAGGGCCGTAGCGGCGAGCAGCGGGCGGCGGCGGTCACCGACCGTAGGGCCGGTCACCCGGCCGAAGCCGCGAGCAGCGGGCCGAAGATCTCGCGGCCGAGCTCTTCCGCCCGCTGCCGGCTCACCATCCCCGCCCGCGCCTCCGGGTGGTCGTCGCTCCAGCGCCGTGCCGTGTCGGGGCTCGCGAAGAAGTTCAGGTCGGGGCAGCAGGCGTCCACCGCCGGGCCGGCGCAGGAGCCGGTGGACACGAGCACCACGGCCGAGGCGGGGTCCCACGTCGCCGTGGAGCCGCGGAAGGTGACGGTGACCGGTTGCCCGGTCACCGGGTCGGCCGAGTGGATGTCGGCGTCGCGGCCGAGCATGGGGGCGATGCCCAGGGCGTCGATGGCGCACATGGCCCACACGCGTGGCCCGTCGGCGATGCGCACCTGGTGTGCGGTGGGGACGGGTGAGAAGGGGTAGGCGGCGCGGATCGCGCCGGCCTCGTCGAGACTCAGGTAGTCGGCGGCTGCCAGCTCGGCGAGCACCCGGTCCGCGGGTAGCCCGGAGGGCTCGGCCGCGGCCGCCAGTTCAACCGTCGTCGGTGGCCGTCCATGGGTGGCGAAGGACCGCAGGACAGCCTGCTGCACCGCGCGCTGCCCGCCTTCGACGGGCGCGAGCCGCCCGCGACCGGCCCTGTCGGCCATCTCCGTGGTGCGCGCCTCCGCGAGGACGGCCCGCAGGCGTTCCACGGACGGCACGCCGGAACGCACCCGGCACGACAGGCTCGCCGGCTCCCCCTCCCGTACGAAGGGATCGGCGCCGTTCACGAGCAGGGTCGGGGAGCCATGCATGCCCAGCCGTACGGCCTCGGCGTCATCGTGCACCTCGCGCCACTCCACCCGCCGCGCGTCCTCGGCGTCGAGCGTCTCCTCCAGGCGTCGGCGCAGCGCCTGCGCGGTGGGGCAGCCGGGCACCGTCAACACGGTCAGTTCCATGACGCCGACGCTAAACCTTCCCGTGCGGTGGAAGGTCAAGGCGTACGGTGAGGGCATGCGCATCGGAGCCCTCGCGAGCACGGCCGGGATCAGTACGAAGGCCATCCGGTTCTATGAGCAGGCCGGGCTGATGCCCAAGCCGCCCCGCACCCCCTCCGGCTACCGCGACTACCCGCCGCAGGCCGCCGCCCGGCTCGCCTTCATCCGCAACGCCCAGGCCGCCGGGCTCACCCTCGCGGAGATCCGCGAGGTGCTCATCATCCGCGACGGCGGCGAGGCCCCGTGCGCCCATGTCGGCGCGCTCGTCGCCGAGCACCTGCGGCAGGTCGAGGAGCGGATCGCCGAACTGACCCGGGCCCGGGCCGCGCTCCTGGACCTGAAGGACGCGGCGGACGCCACCGACCCGAGCACCTGCCCGGAGGGCCCGGTCTGCCGCATCCTCAACGCCGTCTGACTCCATCAGGTCCGACTCGCGGAACGCCGTGTCCGAGCTCACCCGGGGATTCTTATGCAACTTGTTGCACAAGGACGGTGGACCGTCTAGAACTGGGGCGACGACACCGCGCGAGGAGGCGCCCCCATGACGACGACCCCGACTCCGTACCCGCATCTGCTCAGCCCGCTGGACCTCGGGTTCACCACCCTGCCCAACCGGGTGCTCATGGGGTCGATGCACATCGGGCTGGAGGAGGCCGAGAACGGCTTCGCGCGCATGGCCGCGTTCTACGCCGCCCGGGCCCGCGGCGGTGTCGGGCTGATCGTGACCGGCGGCATCGCGCCGAACGAGGCGGGCCGGCCCTACGAGGGCGGGGCCAAGCTCACCACCGAGGAGGAGGCCGCCGAGCACCGCGTGGTCACCGAGGCGGTGCACGCGGCGGGCGGGCGCATCGCGATGCAGATCCTGCACTTCGGGCGGTACGCCTACCACCGCGACCTGGTCGCGCCGAGCGCGCTCCAGGCGCCGATCAGCCCCTTCGTACCGAACGAGCTGACCGATGACGAGATCGAGCGGACCATCGAGGACTACGTCCGCGCCGCCGAGCTGGCGAAGTCGGCGGGGTACGACGGAGTCGAGATCATGGGCTCCGAGGGCTATCTGATCAACGAGTTCATCGCGGCGGCGACCAACCGGCGCGAGGACCGGTGGGGCGGCTCGTACGACAACCGGGTCCGCTTCCCGCTGGAGATCGTCCGCCGTACGCGGGAGCGGCTGGGCAAGGATTTCATCCTGATCTACCGGCTCTCCATGCTGGACCTGGTGCCGGGCGGGTCGTCCCTGGAGGAGGTCGTCACGCTCGCCGAGGCGGTCGAGGAGGCGGGCGCGACGATCATCAACACCGGTATCGGCTGGCACGAGGCCCGTATTCCCACCATCGCCACGTCGGTGCCGCGCGGCGCGTACACCTGGGTCACCCAGCGGCTGATGGGCTCGGTGTCCATCCCGCTGGTCACCAGCAACCGCATCAACACCCCTGAGGTGGCGGAGCGGCTGCTCGCGGAGGGGCGCGCCGACATGGTGTCGATGGCCAGGCCGTTCCTCGCCGACCCCGACTTCGTCGCGAAGGCCGCGGAGGGCCGGCCGGAGACCATCAACACCTGCATCGGCTGCAACCAGGCCTGCCTGGACCACACCTTCAGCGGGAAGATCACCTCCTGCCTGGTCAACGCGCGCGCCTGCCACGAGACCGAGCTGGTCCTCTCCCCCACCCGGCTGCGCAAGCGGATCGCGGTCGTCGGAGCCGGTCCGGCCGGGCTCGCCTGCTCGGTCTCGGCCGCCGAACGCGGCCATGACGTCACGCTGTTCGACGCGGCGGACGAGGTCGGCGGGCAGCTCAACATCGCCAAGCGGGTACCGGGCAAGGAGGAGTTCGACGAGACGCTGCGCTACTTCCGTACCCAGCTCCAGCTGCGCGGCGTGGCGGTGAAGCTCGGTACGTACGCCACCGCCGAGCTGCTGTCCGGGTACGACGAGGTGGTCGTCGCGACCGGTGTCACCCCGCGCACGCCCGTCATCGAGGGCGTCGACCACCCGAGCGTCGTCAGCTACCTGGACGTGCTGCGGGACGGCGCTCCGGTCGGCGAGCGGGTGGCGGTCATCGGCGCGGGCGGGATCGGCTTCGACGTGGCGGAGTTCCTGACGGACGGGGGCGAGGGCGCGAGCCGGGACCCCGAGACGTACTTCCGGCAGTGGGGCGTCGACACCTCCTACGGGGAGCGCGGCGGGCTGCGCGCGCCCGAGCGGCCGAAGCCGCCGCGCACCGTGCACCTGCTCCAGCGCAAGGCGTCCAAGGTCGGCGCGGGGCTGGGCAAGACGACGGGCTGGATCCACCGCACGGAGCTCAAGCACCGGGGCGTGACGATGGTCGCGGGCGCGTCGTACGAGCGGATCGACGACGAGGGGCTGCACATCACGGTGGACGGCCAGGCCCGTACCCTGCCGGTCGACACGGTGGTGCTGTGCACGGGCCAGGAGCCGCGGCGCGAGCTGTACGAGGAGCTCGTCGCGGCGGGGGTGCCGGTCCACCTGATCGGGGGCGCCGACGTCGCGGCGGAGCTGGACGCCAAGCGGGCGATCGACCAGGGCACGCGGCTGGCCGCCGCGCTGTAGCCACGCGTCCCTAGGATGCGGTCATGTCACTCCCGCACGCGATCCTGACCGCTCTGCTCGAGAAGCCGTCCTCGGGTCTTGAACTGACCCGCCGCTTCGACCGGTCGATCGGCTACTTCTGGTCGGCCACCCACCAGCAGATCTACCGCGAGCTGGGAAAACTGGAGCAGGCGGGGCACATCAGGGCCCTGCCCGCCCAGGCTCCGGCCCGTGGGCAGAAGAAGGAGTACGAAGTGCTGCCCGCGGGCCGCGCGGAGCTGGCCGCCTGGGTACGCAGGAGCGAGGACCCCAAGCCGATCCGCGACGCCCTGCTGCTGCGGCTGCGCGCGGCGGCGGTGGTCGGCACGGAGGGCTTCGGGGATGAGCTGCGCCGCCATCTGGCACTGCACCGGGCGCAGTTGGCGGAGTACCTGGCGATGGAGGAACGGCAGTTCCCGCCGGAGCGGGACTCCGAGGCGGACCGGCTGCGGCATCTGGTGCTGCGCGGGGGGATCGAGCTGGAGCGGTTCTGGACGGCGTGGCTGACCGAGGCGCTGGCGGAGTTCGACCGACGAGATTGTTAATGGCAATCGTTTTCAGGTAGCGTGACCGCACCGTACCGACGATGGAGGTCTCGCAGTCATGGCCGTACCCAAGCGGAAGATGTCCCGCTCCAACACCCGCCACCGCCGCGCCCAGTGGAAGGCGTCCACGCCCCAGCTGGTGCCGGTCACGGTCGACGGCTCGGTCTATCAGGTGCCGCAGCGCCTGGTGAAGGCGTACGAGCGCGGCCTGATCCACCCGGAGGGCTGAGCGCGATGACGACGACCACGGCGACCGGCACGGCGGGCCGCACGGGCGCGGGCACGGCGACGGCGACCGCCACCGGCACGGCGACGGGCGCGGCGACCGCCACGGGCACCACGACCGGCACCGGCACGGCGACCGGGACCGGCACCGACCGGCGTCTGCCGGTCACCGTCCTCTCCGGCTTCCTCGGCGCCGGCAAGACGACCCTCCTCAACCACGTCCTGGGCAACCGGGAGGGGCTGCGGGTCGCCGTGATCGTCAACGACATGAGCGAGGTCAACATCGACGCCGCCCTCGTGCGCGGCGGCGAGGCGGCACTCTCCCGCACCGAGGAACGGCTCGTCGAGATGACCAACGGGTGCATCTGCTGCACCCTGCGCGACGACCTCCTGGAGGAGGTGGACCGGCTGGCGCGCGAGGGGCGGTTCGACTACCTCCTCATCGAGTCCAGCGGCATCTCGGAGCCCATGCCCGTCGCCGCGACCTTCGCCTTCCCGCGCGACGACGGCGCGACACTCGGCGACCTGGCCCGGCTCGACACCATGGTCACGGTCGTGGACGCGGCGAACTTCCTGCCCGAGCTGGCGGGCGGCGACGGGCTCGCCGAACGGGGCCTGGACCAGTACGAAGATGACGAACGCACGGTCAGCGACCTGCTGATGGACCAGATCGAGTTCGCGGACGTCATCGTCGTCAACAAGCTCGACCTGGTGGGCGAGGAGGACGCGGCGCGCCTGACCGCCGCCGTCACCCGCCTCAACCCGGTCGCCCGGATCGTGACCGCCGAGCGCGGCCGGGTGGACCTCAAGGACGTCCTGGGCACCGGCCTGTTCGACCTGGAGCGCGCCCAGCAGGCGCCCGGCTGGGTCATGGAGCTCAACGGCGACCACGTCCCGGAGACCGAGGAGTACGGCATCTCCTCCACCGTCTTCCGCGCCGACCGCGCCTTCCACCCCGAGCGGCTGTGGCGGTTCGTCACCGAGGGCATGGACAGCGGGGCGTACGGCCAGGTCCTGCGCTCGAAGGGGTTCTTCCGGCTGGCCGGCCGCGACCATGTGACGGGGCTGTGGTCCCAGGCCGGGTCGGTCGCCCGGTCCGAGCCGTCCGGCGCCCGGGAGGACGGCGGCCAGGGCCAGGAGCTGGTCTTCATCGGCACGGACCTGCGCGCCGACACGCTGCACGAGGCACTGCACGCGTGCCTCCTGACGGAGGGCGAGACGGGCCCCTGGGCCGACCCCTTCCCGGCGTGGGACGTGCACGGCACGGAGGACGCCTGCGAACACGAGGCGGCGCACGGATGACCCGGCCACCTCTCTGCCGCCGGCGGCGCACGACGCACTGCCGGCGGCAGGCCGCGCGATGACGGCCGGCCTGGCCGCGCAACGGCCGCCGCGGGTGGAGCGGCACCGGATGAGCCTCGTACGCCTGAGCTAGGCCGTCGCCCTGCGCCAGGCGGATTCCCGCAGCAGGCGCAGCCCGTTGAGGCCGACGAGGACGGTGGAGCCCTCGTGGCCCGCGACGCCCAGCGGCAGCGGGAGGTGGCTGGCCAGGTCCCAGATGACCAGGGCGCCGATGCACACGCCCGCGATGACCAGGTTCTGTACGACGAGCCCGCGGGCGCGGCGGGAGAGGGCCACGACCGCCGGGACGGTGGCCAGTTCGTCGCGTACGACGACGGCGTCGGCGGTCTCCAGGGCGAGGTCGGAACCGGCGCGGCCCATGGCGATGCCGGTGTGCGCGGCGGCGAGGGCGGGGGCGTCGTTGACGCCGTCGCCGACGACGAGGGTGCGCCGGCCGGCGCGTTCCCACTCCCGTACGGCGGCGACCTTGTCCTCGGGAAGCAGCCCGGCGCGGACGTCGGTGATGCCGGTCTCGGCGGCGATCCGGCGCGCCGCGGGCTCGTTGTCGCCGGTCAGGAGCGTCGGCGCGGAGCCGCTGAGGCGGGCGAGGGCCGCGACGGCCGCCGGGGCTCCCTCGCGCAGCCGGTCGGCGATGCCGAGGACCGCGACGGGTACGCCGTCGACGGCGACCACGACGGCGGTACGCCCGTCGGCCTCGGCCTCGCGGGTGGCGTCCGAGGGGGCTGTCGGACGGCCGACCGTGACGTCCCGTCCGTCGACCACGGCGCGGACGCCGACGCCCGGGGTGGAGGAGAACGCCGTGGCCGCCGGGACCGGCAGGCCGCGTTCGCGGGCGGCGGCCACCACCGCGCGGGCGAGCGGGTGTTCGCTGGGCAGCTCGGCCGCGGCGGCCAGGGTCAGCGCCTCCGGCTCCGCCACCGTGCCGGTCAGCAGCCGGACGTCGGCGACCCGCGGCGCGCCTTCGGTGAGCGTGCCGGTCTTGTCCAGGGCGACCCGGTCGACCTGGCCCAGCCGCTCCATCACCACGGCGGACTTCACCAGCACGCCGTGCCGCCCGGCGTTGGCGATCGCGGAGAGCAGCGGCGGCATGGTGGCGAGGACCACCGCGCACGGGGAGGCCACGATCATGAACGTCATGGCCCGCAGCAGCGTCTCGGTGAAGTCCGCGCCGAAGGCAAGGGGCAGGGCGAACAGCGCGAGGGTGGCGACGACCACGCCGACCGAGTAGCGCTGCTCGATCTTCTCGATGAAGAGCTGGGTGGGGGCCTTGGTGGCGCTGGCCTCCTCCACCATGGCGACGATCCGGGCGATGACCGACTCGGAGGCGTCCTTGTCGACGCGGACGCGCAGCGCGCCGGTGCCGTTGAGGGTGCCCGCGAAGACCTGGTCGCCGGCCGCCTTGGCGGCGGGCAGCGGCTCGCCCGTGATGGTGGCCTGGTCGACGTCGCTCGCCCCGTCGAGGACGGTGCCGTCGGCGGGCAGCCGCTCCCCCGGTCGTACGAGAACGGTGTCGCCGACCCGCAGATCGGCCACCTCCACCGGCTCCTCCGTGTCGCCGGTCAGCCGTACGGCCTTGGCGGGCGCCAGGTCCAGCAGGCCGCGCACCGAGTCGGCCGTGCGCCGGGTCGCGAGGGCCTCCAGCGCGCCCGAGGTGGCGAAGATGACGATGAGCAGTCCGCCGTCGAGGAACTGCCCGATCGCGGCGGCGCCGATCGCGGCCACGACCATCAGCAGGTCGACGTCGAGGGACTTCTCGCGCAGGGCCTGGAGCCCCGCCCAGCCGGGCTCCCAGCCGCCTGCGGCGTAACACAGGGCGTAGAGCGGGCCCCACGCCCACGCCGGGGCGCCGGCCAGGTCCAGGGGGAAGGCGGCCAGGAACGCCACGGCGGACAGCGCGGCCCAGCGGACCTCGGGCAGGGCGAACAGCCTGGTCCGGCGGGGCGTGGGCCGGGCCGGGGCGGGCGGGGCCGCGGGCCGGGTGTCGAGCACCGGGGAAGCCATCGGGGCACACCTCTCCATGGGCGGTACGGCGGTTACCGGCACCACCATAGCGGAATGAATGAAGAGCTCTTCATGTGTACGAGTGGACACGCGGCTACGATGACCTTCATGGGACACGGAGTGAATGGCGAGACGACACCGGCGGCCCGCCTCGACGCGGAGTCCGCGGCCACCATCGCCGCCACCCTCCAGGCCCTCGCCACACCGTCCCGGCTGATGATCCTCACCCGGCTGCGCCAGGGGCCGTGCGGGGTGACGGAGCTGGCCGAGTCCGTCGCCATGGAGCAGTCGGCGGTCTCGCACCAGCTGCGGCTGCTGCGCGCGCTGGGCCTGGTGACCGGGGTGCGGCACGGCCGCCGGATCGAGTACAGCCTGTACGACAACCATGTCGCCCAGCTCCTCGACGAGGCCGTGTACCACATCGAGCATCTTCGGCTCGGCGCGCGCGATCTCCCCCAACCCGGCGTGGATACTGGGCAGTCGTAGCGGGACGACGCGAAGGGGCGGGCATGACCGACCAGTTGGGGACCAGCCGCCGGACACGGCACGCCGTGGTGATCGGCGGCAGCATCGCGGGGCTGCTCGCGGCCAGGGTGCTCGCCGAGCACGCGGAACGGGTCACGATCGTCGAGCGCGACCGCTTCCCCGGGGGGCCCGAGCCGCGCGCGGGTGTACCGCAGGGGCGCCATCTGCACGTCCTCATCGCGGGCGGCCAGCACGCGCTGGAGCGGTTACTCCCGGGCGTCATCGAGGAGTTGCGGGAGCAGGGGGCGCCGAAGGTCGGGATGCCGCGGGACATGGTCCAGTGGCAGGGCGGCTCCTGGTACCGGCGCACGGAAGCCACCGCATACCTCTACACCGGTTCCCGCCCGCTCCTGGAGCAGCTGATCCGCCGCCGGGTGCTGGCCGACCCGCGGATCGCGACGGTGGAGGGCACGGAGGCCACCGGACTGGCCGGTGACGCCGTCCGCGTGCGGGGGGTGCTGGTGCGCGAGCGGGGAGCGGGCAAGGACCAGGAGCCGCACACCCTGGCGGCGGATCTGGTCGTGGACGCCTCGGGCCGCGGCTCGCGCGCCCCGCAGTGGCTGGCGGCGATCGGCGCGGAGCCGCCGGCGGAGGAGAGGCTCGACACGGGCCTGGCCTACGCGACCCGGGTGTACCGGTCCGGCCCCGCGCGCGACGGCGCCGACTTCGTGGGCCAGTACATCGTGCCCAACCCCGACCAGACGTACGGCGGCGTGGTGCTGCCCGTGGAGGGCGGGCGCTACCTGGTCACCCTCTCCGGGCTGCGCGGTGAGGAACCGCCCACGGACGAGGACGCGTTCGAGAAGTTCGCGGACCGGCTGCCGCACCCGGTGCTGCGGGACTGGCTGGCCACGGCGGTGCCGGAGTCCGCCGTGCACGGCTTCCGCCAGACGGCCAACGTCCGGCGCAGGTACGACCGTCCGGGGCGCCGCCCCGCCGGGTTCCTCGCCACGGGCGACGCCCTGTGCACCTTCAACCCGATCTACGGGCAGGGCATGTCCGTCGCCGCGATCAGTGCGGTGGCGCTGCTCGACGCGCTGGCGGACCGGCGCCGTACGCCCACGACACACCGCGTCCAGAGGGCGCTGTTCGACGCGTCCAGGCAGGCGTGGGACATCTCGGCGGGGGCGGACAAGAAGATGCCCGGCGCCGAGGGGGACGCGGTGCGTATGCGGGCCGCCGACCGGCCGGCCGCCTGGTACCTCAGGCGGGTCCAGGAGCGTGCCCCGGGCGACCCGGTCGTCGGCGCCGCCTTCCGCTCGGCGCTGTCGCTCGCCGAACCGCTGACCGCCCTGTTCGCCCCGCCGGTCCTGCGGGCGGTGCTGTTCGACCCGGTGCGCGAGGCGCCGGCGGAGCCGCCACTGTGGCGGGAAGGCACCTGAGGACTCAAAGGGACCTGAGGACCTGAGGACCCGAAGGAACTGAGGACCCGAAGGAACCGAAGGGCTCAAGGGTGCGGGACGACCTTGTCAGCGCCGTCGCCCTTCTGCTTCACGGTCTCGACCAGCTCATCCTGGCCGTCGTGGCCGGTCAGGTCGAAGACCTCCCCTCCGCGAGCGCGGGCGCGCTGGAGGCGTTCCGATACGAGGTCGATGCCGATGACCTGGGCGGCGGGCGCCCTGGTGGAGGGCGACCCGGAGCCGACCCGCCGGGGGCGTCACCGGTGAATCCGTTTTCGGCCACAGTGCGACGGAACAGCCGGCCACCCCTTCCCTAGAGGTTTAGACCAATGATAGGGATTGATCACCGTCACGGCACGCACGACTACGCTGAGCGAAGGAAATTGAGGGTTGAACATGGCTGAGCCTCAGGCCCCCGCGGCACTTCCGCTCTACCTCCGCGTCGCCGCCGCCCTGCGCGACGATCTCACCCAGCAGCGCATCGCCCCCGGCACCCGGCTGCCGTCCGAGCGCTCCCTCGTACGCCGCTTCCGCGTCAACCGGCACACCGTGCGTAACGCGCTGCAACTGCTGCGCGACGAGCGGCTTGTCGTCACGGAGCGGCGCGGCACGTTCGCCGCGCCTCCCGGGCCCCGGCGCCCGGGCCCGGCCCTCTCCCCCGGGCTGCCGCACTTCCCGTGCGGCCCCGGCGCCCCGCACGCCGCCGCCGAGGCGGCCCTCGCCTGGGAGCCGGTGCCGCCGGAGCTCGCCGGGCGGCTGGGCCTGTCGCCGGGCGAGCCGTCGCTGGTGCACCGCCACCGGGTCCCGGGCGGCGGGGACACCCCCGTACAGGAGGCGCTGTCCCGGTTCTCCCGATACGCGCTGGACCAGGTCCCCGAACTGGCCCGCTACCGGCGGCAGGACGCCTGCCCCGCGCGGCCCGACCTGCGGCTGCTGTACCACTGGATGCACCGGGCCGGGCTGCGGCTGACGCGGCGGGAGTCCATCGGCGTGGCCCACGGCCCGGCCGGCGGCGACGCGTGCCTCACCGTCCACCGTGAGGTGTCCGACCAGCACGGTCACACGCTGGAGGTCACGGACATCCGCTTCGCACCCGGACCGGCGCCCTGGAGCTACGAGCTGACCTATGAGTTCACGGGCTGAGCGCCTCCCTCACACGATCCCCTCGGAGATCTCCGCCTGCTCGCGGGCGTTGCCGTAAGGGGCGGGCGTGCCGTAGGAGCGGCGCGCGACGTACCACCACACGCTGGCGAGGACCAGCACCGCCGCGAGCGCGATCACGGCGTAGTTCATCGAGTCGATGGTGACCGGGGACTTCTGCGGCAGGCAGAACAGCACGGTGACGACCGCGACCCAGCCGACCGCCGTCCAGCCGATCGGCTTGCTCCAGCGGCCCAGGCTCCAGGGTCCCGGCTGGAAGCGGTCGCCCGCGCGCAGCCGCAGGTAGACCGGGATCGCGTACGCGGGGGTGATGCCGATGACGTTGATGGCGGTGACGGCGCCGTAGGCGGTGGCCGAGTAGAGGGAGGGCAGGGCGAGTACGGCGGCGACGGCGACCGACAGCCACACCGCGTTGACCGGGGTCTGGGTGCGGCTGCTGACCTTGCGCCAGCGCGCGGAGGCGGGCAGGGCGTTGTCGCGGCTGAAGGCGAACACCATACGGCTGGCGGCGGCCACCTCGGCGTTGCCGCAGAACAGCTGCGCCACGATCACGACCAGCAGCAGGGCGGTGGCGCCGCCGGTGCCGAGCGCGTCGAGGAGGATCTGCGCGGGGGGTACGCCGGTGGCGCTGTTCTGCGTACCGGCGTAGTCCTGGATCGCGAAGGTGAGCCCGGCGAGCAGGGCGAAACCGGCGATCCAGGAGACCCAGATGGCGCGCACGATGCCCTTGGCGGCCGAGACGGAGGCGTTGGACGTCTCCTCGGAGAGGTGGGCGGAGGCGTCGTACCCGGAGAAGGTGTACTGGGCCAGCAGCAGGCCGACCGCGGCCACGTAGAAGGGGCTCGCCCAGCCGGTGTCGTTGACGAACTCGGTGAAGACGAACTCGGCCGACTGGTGGCGGTCGGGCACGATCGCGAGGGCGCCGACGATCAGGGCGACACCGGTCAGGTGCCACCACACGCTGATGGAGTTGAGGACGCTGACCAGCCGTACGCCGAAGAGGTTCAGCACCGCGTGCAACAGCAGGATGCCGAGGAAGATGAGGAAGGTGGAGCCGGGCGTGGGCTGGAAGCCGAACTGCAGGTTGAGGAACGCGCCGGTGAAGAGGGCGGCGCCGTAGTCGATGCCGGCGATGGCGCCGAGCAGACCCAGTAGGTTCAGCCAGCCGGTGTACCAGCCCCAGCGGCGCCCGCCGAGCCGGTCGGCCATGTAGTAGAGGGCTCCCGAGGTGGGGTACGCGCTGGTCACCTCGGCGAGCGCCATGCCGACGCACAGCACGAACAGGCCGACGCCCGCCCAGCCCCACATCATCACGGCCGGGCCGCCGGTGCCGAGGCCGAAGCCGTACAGGGTCATGCAGCCGGAGAGGATGGAGATGACGGAGAAGCTGATGGCGAAGTTGCCGAAGCCGCCCATACGGCGGGCCAGCACGGGCTGGTAGCCGAGCTCTCTCAGCCGCTGCTCCTCGTCCATGGGCGGGGCCTTCTGCTCCGGACCGGCCCATATGGTGCGGGACATGACGGTACCTCCGAGTGGTCGTGTTCTGGGGCTTGTACGGCGGTTTGTACGGCTGTTGCGGGTCTGCGGGGGCCGGCGGGGGCCCGCGGCGGAACGTTTCGGCGTGGTCGTCGGCCGCGGCGGCGGTCAGCCGTCGGGGTCGGTCAGCCGTCGCGGGCGGTCAGCCGTCGCGGGCGGTCAGCCGTCGCGGGCGGTCAGCCTTCGCGGGCGGTCAGCCGTCGCGGGCGGTCAGCCGTCGCGGGCGGTCAGCCGTCGCGGGCGGTCAGCCGTCGCGGGCGGCGGCCAGGCACCGGGCGCGGGCGCGGGTGAACACCTCTTCCGCCAGGGTCCGGTCGGCCGGGTCGCGGGTGCGGTACGCCCACGGATGCGGGGTGTAGTACGGGCCCAGCGCCTCGAAGACCCGGGCGGCGGCGTCGAACCGGAGCGCTCCCCACAGGGCGTGCGCCAGGTGGTTGAGGTCGAGGAGCGACGCCGCCGCCGGGTCGGTGTGGTCGAACCAGGCGAGCAGGGCCCGCTCGGCGTCCCGGGCCGCGTCCTCGGTCACCCAGTGCAGGTCCAGGGCCCGTTCCTGGCCCCGTTCGCGGCGGTAGCGCTCGACCCTGGTGTACAGCGGCAGTGCGTGCAGGGCGGAGCCGGGGGGCGCGGAGGCGGCGGCCCACTGGACGAAGTTGACCGCCTCGGACACCGAACTGCCCGTACCGGCCCGGCGTGCGTAGAGGAACTGCAGCATCCGGTGGTACGCCTCGCGGTTGTGCGGGTCGCGCTTGTCGGCCTCCGCCAGCAGGCCCCACGGTCCGGCGGGGAGCATCGGCCCCGGCGGCCGGACCCGGTGCTCGTCCATCCGCTGCTCGTCGTCCAGCACGGCCAGGGCCAGCAGGCACACCCAGGGCACCGGGTCGGCGGGCGCCAGACGGGCCGAGCTCGCGCACGACTCCCACGCCGACTGCCACAGCTCACGGGTGCGCGGATGCCTCTCGCGGTGGGCGCGTACGGCGCGTTCGACCACGACACGGGTGTGCATCACCGCCGCGGCGACACTGTCGGGCTGCTCGGCGCACCAGACCTGCACGACGTCGGAACCGGCCGCGACGGCGGCCAGCACCTGGGTGCGCTGGGTCCACAGCGCCCAGGTCGCGGTGTCGGCCAGCAGCTGCGCCATCGACACCCAGCGTCCGGTACGCAGGTCCTGCACCACGGCGTGCAGGGCGGTGTCGTGGCCCGCGGGGTGGTACACCGGCCGGAAGTCGTGGCCGGCCATCACCCCGTCCCCGTGGCTGGGCAGGCCGGTGTCGGTGTGGTGGTCATGGTTCCTCTGAGCAGGTGGTGGGGGGCGGGTGGCCGGCTGCCGCGCCGCAGCCGCAACGGCACGCCAAGGAGAGCGGTCGGACTGCTCCGTGACTACCGGCCGTTGATCGGCGATCACTATAGGCCCGGACGGACGATCGCGGTCCACTTTCGGCGCCCCTCGCAATGATCCGAATACAACCGTGATTTGACGTCCCGTCAGGTGGGCTCTGCCACGGGCGGGCCTTGACGTCGGCACCGGGCTGCACCACTCTTCCGTTCGGCGATCAAGGCGTTTGCGCGATGGACCGGGGGTGGGCGATGACAGGCCCTGTGCTGGCCGTGGACCAGGGCACGTCGGGCACCAAGGCCCTGGTGATCTGCCCGGACCGCGGAGTGATCGGGTCCGGTACGGCGCCGGTGCGCCCCCGCCACCTGCCCGGCGGCCGGGTGGAGGCCGATCCGCGCGAGCTGCTCGACTCCGTCGTCGACGCCGGGCGGCGGGCACTGGCCGACGCGGGAGAACCCGTCGTGGCCGTGGGCCTGGCCAACCAGGGCGAGACGGTCCTCGCGTGGGACCCGGAGACCGGGGCGCCGCTCACCGACGCCATCGTCTGGCAGGACAAGCGCGCGGAGGGCCTGTGCGAAGGGCTCGGCGCGCACGCGGACATGCTGCGGGAGACGACCGGGCTGCCGCTCGATCCGTACTTCGCCGCGCCCAAGATGGCCTGGGTACGCCGCCACCTCACCCGCGAGGGCGTGGTCACCACCAGCGACGTCTGGCTGGTCCACCGGCTGACCGGTGAGTTCGTCACGGACGCGGCCACCGCCGGGCGCACGCAACTGCTCGACCTGGACGAGGTCGACTGGTCGCCGCGCGCCCTGGAGGTCTTCGGGCTGTCGGACGAGCGGCTGCCGCGGATCGTGGACGCGGCGGGGCCGGTGGGGAGTACCGGGGCCTTCGGCGGACGGGTGCCGCTGACCGGGCTCCTGGTCGACCAGCAGGCCGCCCTGCTGGCGCAGGGCGCCACCGAGCCGGGCGCCGCGAAGTGCACGTACGGAACGGGGGCGTTCCTGCTCGCGCAGACCGGTGACCGTCCCCGGCGCGGGGCTTCGGGGCTGGTGAGCTGTGTGGCGTGGCGGCTGGGCGGGCGGACCAGTTACTGCCTGGACGGGCAGGTGTACACGGCCGCGTCCGCGGTGCGCTGGCTCACCGATCTCGGGGTGATCTCCGGGGCTCGGGACATCGACCGGGTGGGCCTGTCCGTGCCGGACGCGGGGGGCGTCACCTTCGTACCGGCGCTCGCCGGGCTCGCCGCGCCGTGGTGGCGCGGGGACGTGCGCGGGTCGGTGACCGGGCTCGGGCTGGAGACGACCGCGGGGCATCTGGTGCGGGCGCTGTGCGAGGGCATCGCCGCGCAGGTGGTGGAGCTGGCGGGGGCGGCCGCGGCCGATCTGGGCGCGCCCCTCGGGTCGCTGCGGGTGGACGGCGGGCTGACCCGCTCGGCGCTGCTGATGCAGACGCAGGCCGACCTCCTCCAACTGCCCGTCGAGGTCTCGGCGTTGCCTGATGTCACCGCCCTGGGCGTGGGGGCCCTCGCCCGCCTGGGCCTGGATCCGCACCTCGCGTGGGAGGCCGCGGTGCCGGAGTGGAAGCCCTCGGCCGTGTACGAGCCGCGGATCAGCGCCGCCGAGGCGGCCGAGCGCATGGGCGTCTTCCGCGCGGCGGTGGCCGCGCTGGCGGACGCGGCGCGGCCGGCCCGCGACCCGGCCTGATACTCACCGTCCGGTGCCCGGCCGGGGCGCGGGCAGGCCGGCGGCGAGCGCGGCGCGGCCGAGCACGTCGGTGAGCATGGCGGGGGTGAGCAGGCCGGTGAAGGTGTTGCGCTGGCTGACGTGGTAGCAGCCGAAGAGGTCGAGCGGTGGTCCGCCGTCGGTGGCGGGCAGGGTGAGGTGGGCGCCGTGCGCGAAGACGGGGCGCGGGCGGGGTACGGACCAGCCGGCCGCCGCGAACGCGGGGAGGGCGGCCTGCCAGCCGAAGGCGCCGAGCACGACGACGGCGCGCACGGTGGGCCGCAGCAGGCGCAGTTCGCCGGCCAGCCAGGGACGGCAGGTGTCACGCTCCCCCGGGGTCGGTTTGTTGGCGGGCGGGGCGCAGTGCACCGGGGCGGTGACCCGTACCCCGTACAGGCGCAGTCCGTCGTCGCGGTGGGTCGCCTCGGCCTGGCTGGCGAGGCCGATCCGGTGCAGGGCGGCGTACAGGACGTCGCCGGAGCGGTCGCCGGTGAACATGCGGCCGGTGCGGTTGCCGCCGTGGGCGGCGGGGGCCAGGCCGATGACGAGGAGGTGGGCGTCGTCGGGTCCGAAGCCGGGGACGGGCCGGGCCCAGTAGTCCCAGCCCGTGTAGGCGCGGCGTCCCTCGCGGGCCACCTGCTCCCGCCAGGCGACCAGGCGTGGGCAGGCCCGGCACTGGGCGACGCGCTCGTCGAGGCCGGCGACGGACCGGGCGCGGGCCGCCTCGCTCGCCGGGAAGCCGGGCTGGTCGGGTGCTGCGGACATCGGACCTCCGATCGTGCTGTCCTTCGACGCTAACGCGGCGGCGGGCGGGCAGACTTTCCGGCATGACGGCGAAGCGAAGCGCGGGCTTGCTGGTGTTCCGGACCTCGGGCGGGCGCCTGGAGGTGCTCATCGCCCATATGGGCGGGCCGTTCTGGGCGTCGCGCGACGCCGGGGCCTGGTCGGTGCCGAAGGGCGAGTACGGCCCCGACGAGACCGCCGAGGCGGCGGCGCGCCGGGAGTTCGTGGAGGAGCTGGGCCTGCCGGCGCCCGGCGGGGACGCGGTGCCGCTCGGTGAGGTGCGCCAGTCGAACGGGAAGATCGTCACCGTGTGGGCGGTGGAGGGCGACCTCGATCCGGCGGCGGTGGTGCCGGGTACGTTCACGATGGAGTGGCCGCGCGGCTCGGGCGTACGGCGCGAGTTCCCCGAGGTGGACCGGGTGGCGTGGTTCACGCCCGAGGAGGCGGCGCGCCGGCTCGTACCGGCACAGCGGGAGTTCCTGGAGCGGCTGGCGGAGTACGTGCGGGGGCGGGACGCGAGCTGATTGTCAGTGCCGTAGGGAAGAGTGGACGTCCCCAACCGGTCGACAGGGAGCGAGAGATGACCACCAGCCCCACCGTGCACGAGCGCGCCGCCGCCCAGGCCTACATACGTCTGGTGGAAACGGCCCAGGCGGTCCTCACCGACCCGGCGCTCGCCCCGATGGCCGGGGCGTATCTGTCGTCCTCCATGGCCGAGGCCGACGAAGCCCTGCGCTGCGCCGGCCTCACGGGCAACGAGGCCCGGCTGCTGCGCCTGGTGTCCGCCCTGCGCTCGTCGAACGCCTAGCGCACACACCGGCCGGCGGGGCGACCGGCCGGGGCGGCATGGCCCGCGGGGTCAGCCCTCGACCCAGCCGTGGGTGCGGGCCAGGTCGGTGACGCGGGTGCGGACGCGCTTGAGCTGGGCGGTGGTCAGCGTGGCGTCGGCGTCGATGAGCGCCTCGGTCAGTTCGGCCCGGAACTCGGCGGTGGACAGCACGTCGAGCGCGTCGTCGTCGGGATCGTCGCCCAGCACCGGGTCGGACGAGGGCGAGGGCCGGCGCGCGGGCGGGTGGACGAGGCGGATCTCCGAGGCCTTGGGCCCCTTGTCGCCCCTCTCCAGATAGAACTCGACCTCGCGGCCCGCCTGGTACAGGTACTTGTCGTCCACCAGGTCGTTCGCGTGCATGAAGACGTCCTCGCCGCCTTCTCTGGGCACGATGAACCCGTAACCGCGCACCTCGTCGAACCGCAGGATCTTGCCCAGCATCAACACAGCCGTACCTCCACGCCCACACCACTGCCGCTCCTCCGGGCGCGCCCCGCTGCCGGGGCCGCTCGGCTCGGCGGTGAATCTACAGCGGTGCGCCGCCGCCCGGCACCGGCGCCCCCGCCAGTCCCCCGCTGCCCGGCCGGTCATCCGCACGCCGCGACACACCGGAGGCCGTCGCGCCGCGCCGCGCGGTGGGCGGCATGGTGGGGGTGGGAGGGACCGACCCGAACCCTCGCTGGTGGCAGACCGGGCACACCGAGTCCTAAGGGGATTGACATGCCGATGATGCGCCGGGCGCGCGTGTCCGACCATCGCACGCTGGTCGAGTGCGTGCAGAGGTGGTGCGGCGACTCCCGCACACCCGCCGAGGCTTGTGAGCCGTCCGTGCTGCTGCCGAGGGTGTTCCTGCGGTTCTTCGCGAGTACGAGCCTGGTCGCGGAGGACAGCACGGGGGTCAAGGCGTTCCTGGTCGGCTTCCACTCCGCCGACCACGACGAGGACGCCTACATCCACTTCGTCGGGGTCGATCCGGCGCTCCGGGGGCGGGGCCTGGCCTGCGGCCTCTACACGGCGTTCTTCGAACGCGCCGCCGAGGCGGGCCGGCGCGAGGTGCGGGCGGTGACCACACCCGACGACGCCGGGGCCATCGCCTTCCACCAGGCCATGGGCTTCAGCCTGGAGCCGGGGGACGACGAGGCCGACGGCCTGCCCGTGCACCGCGACTACGACGGGCCGGGGCAGGACCGGGTCTGCTTCCGCAAGCGGATCGAGGCGCAGTAGCGCGCCCTGGCAAGGCAAAGCAGGGCGAAGCGGGGGCCTTGCGGCCCGGCGGCGGGAACGGCGATCTCCGCGACGTCACGGCTCGCGTGTCATACGATCACGGCCGGCGGCAGCGTCACCCGGCCGCCCATGCGCCCAGGGAGGTCAACCGTGACGAGGACTGCCGACGGCAAGCGACGCGCCCACCGCCCCCGTACCGTCATCACCGCCTGCGCCGCGGCGGCCGGGCTGCTGCTCGTCGCCGGGTGCGGCAACGGCGACGAGGGGCCCGCCGTGGCGGCGGGCGGGGTGCCCGTGGTGCAGAAGGGCAAGCTGACCACCTGCACGCACCTGCCGTACCCGCCCTTCCAGTTCGAGCGCGACGGCGAGATCGTCGGCTTCGACGTGGCGCTGATCGACCTCGTGGCGAAGAACCTCAAGGTCGAACAGGAGATTATCGACACACCGTTCGAGAACTTCAAGACGGGCGCGTTCCTAAACTCCGGCCGGTGCGACCTGGCCGCCGCCGGTATGACGATCACCGAGGACCGCAAGAAGAACGTCGACTTCTCCGTCCCGTACTTCGACGCCACCCAGGCGCTGCTGGCGACGGAGAAGAGCGGCGCCAGGACCCTCGCCGACGTCAAGGCCAGGAACCTGAAGCTCGGCGCGCAGGCCGAGACCACCGGGGAGAGCTACGCGACGTCGCAGGGCTTCGACCCGGTGGCCTTCGAGAGCTCCGACGCCGTACTGAACGGTCTGCGCACCGGCCAGGTCGACGCGGTCATCATCGACTACCCGGTCGTGCAGGGCTGGCTGAAGGACAAGGCGAACGCGCGGGCGTTCAGGCTCGGGCAGAACATCGAGACCGGGGAGCGGTACGGCTTCTCGGTGAAGAAGGGCAATGACAAGCTGCGCGCGGCGATCAACAAGGCGATCACCGACGCCAAGGCCGATGGAACGTACAACAAGCTCTACGAGGAGTGGATCGGCCCGCTGCCCAAGGGGCAGTCGTGACCTCTCGGCTGACCAGGCGTCAGCGCCGGCGGGTCTCGCAGGGCGTTCAGTACGCTCTGTTCGTCGCCGTGGTGGTCCTGATCGCCGTCCTGGCGGACTGGGACACCCTGCGGAACCAGTTCGCGCAGCAGAGGCTGGCGGAGCAGCTCTTCCCCGAGATCATCACCACCGCGCTGCGCAACACCGTCGTCTACACGCTCTCCGGGTTCGCCTTCGGTCTGGTGCTGGGCCTGGTCATCGCCCTGATGCGGCTGTCGTCGGTGGCGCCGTACCGGTGGGCCGCGAGCGTGTACATCGAGATCTTCCGCGGCCTGCCCGCCCTGCTGATCTTCATCTTCGTCGGGGTGGCGGTGCCACTGGCGTTCCCCGGTACGGAGATCCCCGGCGGTACGTACGGCAAGGTGGCCCTCGGCCTGGGCCTGGTGGCGGCCGCGTACATGGCGGAAACGATTCGGGCGGGCATCCAGGCCGTGCCCAAGGGGCAGATGGAGGCGGCGCGGTCGCTGGGCTTCTCGCACGGCCGGGCGATGGTGTCGGTGATCATCCCGCAGGCGTTCCGGATCGTGATCCCCCCGCTCACCAATGAGCTGGTGCTGCTCTTCAAGGACTCCTCACTGGTGCTGTTCCTCGGGGTGACACTTCAGGAGCGGGAGCTGACGAAGTTCGGCCGTGACCTCGCCAGCCAGACCGCCAATTCCACGCCCATCCTCGTCGCCGGGCTCTGCTATCTGCTGGTGACGGTTCCGCTGAGCTTCGTGGTGCGCCGCCTCGAAGCCCGTGCCGCCAGGGCCAAGTGAGGACGCCGATGAAGACCAGCGAGACGGAGATCTCGATCCGGGGGCTGCACAAGTCGTTCGGGGACAACGAGGTGCTGCGCGGCATCGACCTGGACGTCGCCGCCGGTGAGGTGGTGTGCGTCATCGGCCCGTCGGGCTCGGGCAAGTCGACCCTGCTGCGCTGTGTGAACCTGCTGGAGGAGCCCACCAAGGGGCAGGTGTTCGTGGGCGGTACGGAGGTCACGGACCTGGACGTCGACATCGACGCCGTACGCCGCCGCATCGGCATGGTGTTCCAGCAGTTCAACCTCTTCCCGCATGTGACGGCGGTCGAGAACCTCACGCTGCCGCAGCGGCGGGTGCTGCGGCGCGGCAAGGAGGAGGCGGCCAGGGTCGCCCGGGAGAACCTGGTGCGAGTGGGGCTGGCCGACAAGGCGGACGCGTATCCGGCGCAGTTGTCGGGCGGGCAGCAGCAGCGGGTGGCGATCGCCCGGGCGCTGGCGATGGGCCCTGAGGTGATGCTGTTCGACGAGCCGACGTCGGCGCTCGACCCGGAGCTCGTCGGCGATGTGCTGGCCGTGATGCGGATGCTGGCGGCGGAGGGCATGACGATGATGGTCGTCACGCACGAGATGAGCTTCGCCCGGGAGGTCGCCGACCGGGTGGTGTTCATGGACGAGGGCCGGATCGTCGAGGAGGGACCGGCCGACCGGGTGGTGGGCGATCCGCAGCACGAGCGGACGCGGCACTTCCTCACCCGCATCCTGGACCCGGCCGCCGCCGAACCCCCGGGCGAGGGGTCATGAGCTGACGGATCGGCCGGGGGCGTCCGTCATCGGCCTGTCGCGCCGAGGAACACCACGGCGCCGGTGATGACGACCACGGCGGACAGGAAGGTGTGCCGCCGGGCCTTGCGCAGCTTCTCCCGTACGAGCCAGGCGTGCGCGGTCGCCAGCAGCCACCGCAGGTAGGGGTCGGTCCGCGCGATGTTGCGCCGCGCCGTGGCCAGGCCGCGTTCCAGCGCCGCCCGCTGCGCCGGTTCGGCGGCCGGCAGCCGCCGGGAGATCTCCATGGCGAGCCGGCGGTGGCGCAGGAGGTCCTCGACGTCCGTGGCCAGCGTGCCGAAGTAGTAGCCGGGCGCGGCATCGATCTGCCGGCGCAGCCCGCGCAGGGCCGGTGAGGTGAGGGCGTCGGGTGTGGTCAGGGGAGGGACGAGGACCTCACTGGTCTGCCACATGGCCCAGGCGACGCCCAGCAGGGCCACGAGCAGCCCGCCTCCGGCCCAGGCCGCGTGCGCCCAGTCGGTGATCCTGCCCACGGCGAGCAGCGGGCCGCCACCGAGCAGCAGGGCGCCCACCGCACCGGTGGACGCGAGGGTCCAGCGCGCGGCGTCGCGGCTGTCGGCGACGGAATCCAGCGGCGAGGGCAGCGCTTCCAGCACGGCGACGCCGGGCTGCTCCCCGGCCGGCGGGCCGGCGCTCACGGGGCTTCTCTGCGGAAGACGACACCGAGCGGACCGGGGTCGTCGTCGGGAAGGTCCACGTACGGCGCCCACACCTCGCCGTCGAAAAACTCCAGCATGCCGGACTCATTGATCCGCACCGCGTTCACCTTCGGGTGCTCTTCGGGAGTGTCTGACATGAACTCAGTATGACCGCGAGGGCAGTCGGCGTCATTGCCTCGTCAACGGCGTCATTGCCTCGTCAACGGCGTCATTGCCTCGTCCACACTGCCCCGGCCATCCTGACCACAGGAAACAGGGGGCATACGTGATCAAACTGATGATCGACACCACGCTGGTGGCATGCGAGATCCGGGGCGGCCGGACCACCCACACACCTGGGGGGCCGGATCAGCGTACGGCCGATCTGCTGTGGCGGCTGGGCAGGCAGCCGTCCGAGACGCTGTTGCGACAGGTGGGCGCCGCGCTCGCGGCCCGCTTCCTGGACGGGCCCGCCGGCCGGGCGCTGACCGAGGAGCTGCGCCGGCCGGGACGGCACCGCGTCGGCATCGAGGTGACCGATCCGGCGGTGGCGGACCTGCCGTGGGAGACCCTCGTACCGCCCGGCCGTGCCGTCCCCCTGGCCCTGGACCCCGTCGTCGATCTCTACCGCACGACCGCCCGGGCCCGCAGACCGGCCTCCGCCCCTGCCGGCGGACCCCTGCGGATCGTCGCCGCGGTCGCCGCCCCCGATGACAGCGCGGGCGAACTGCTGGACCACGAACGGGAACTGGGCAGGATTCTGGACGCCGTGGAACCCGGTCGCAAAACCGGTCTGCGGGTGCGCGTCCTGGAGTGGGGCAGCGCGGCGGCGATCCACTCCGCGCTCGGCGAGGAAGCCTGCCACGTGCTGCACATCTCCTGCCATGCCCGTCCCGGTGCGCTGCTTCTGGAGACCCGTACCGGCACGGAGGACGCGGTGGACGCCGCACGCTTCCTGCGCGAGGTCCTGCCGTCGCACGGCGGCGTGCCCCTCATCGTGCTGGCGGGCTGCTCCACCGCCCTGGAGGGTGGCTCGGAACTGCCCGGTCTGGCCAGAAGCCTGCTGGACCACGGTGCTCCGGGCGTGCTGGCGATGAACGGCGTCGTCAGCGACGACTACGCCATCGAACTGTGCGCGCGGCTGTACGAGAGGCTGGCGAACGGCCCGGGCAGGGACCTGCTCACCGTGTTCTGCGAGGTCCGCCGGGAACTGGCGCGGGAACCGCGCCCTCTTGCGGAGTGGGCGACACCGGCGTTGTTCCTCGCCGACCCGCAGCTCCGTCCGGCCGGCCCCGGCCCCGGCCCTGCCCCCGCCCCCGACCCCGCGGAACCGGCCGAGGATCCCGGCCGGCAGGCCGTCGTCCTCGACGGCATCGTCCGTGGACGGCACGGTTTCGTCGGCCGCAGAAGCACCCTGCGCAGGCTGGCGGGCTCCGAGCCGAGGATCCTCCTGCACGGCATCGGCGGTATCGGCAAGACCAGCCTGGCCGCCGAACTGGTGGAGCGCTTCCGGGCCGCCGCCGCGGACGGCGTGGTGGTGGCGGTCGGCGGCGAGACTGCCGTCGACGCGATCCTGGACGGGTTACGCCGCCAACTGCGCGCCCACTGCGCCCGGAAGAGGCTCCCGGAGAGCGATCCGCTGCACGGGCTGGTCATCGCCCTGAGTGAGCCCGGACGTGACTGGCGGGACCGGCTCGCGGCGGTCGCCCGGGCCACCGTGCCGCTCCTGCTGGTCCTCGACAACGCCGAGGACAACCTGGACGCGGAACATCACCTGGGCGACCGGGAACTGGCCGCGTTCCTCCCGGCCTGGGCCGAGCACCACCGCCTGATCATCACCAGCAGGTACCCCTTCCCGGTGGCGGGCGTGGAGACCCACCATCTCGCCCCGCTGACCTGGCAGGAGACCCGCAAGCTGATCTGGCGGCTGCCCGGTGTCGACGCGCTGTCACCGGCCGAGCAGCGGCAGGTGTGGACGCGTCTGGGCGGCCATCCTCGTTCCCTGGAGTACCTTGACGCGCTCCTGCGCGACGGCGCCGCCCGCTTCGAGGACGTGAGCGCCCGGCTGCGCGCCGCACTGGGCGGCCGTGACGTTCCCTCGAGGGAGCTGGCACAGAGCCTCGACGAGACGGGCGCGCTGATCGCCCAGGACGTGCTGCTGCCGGAGCTGGTCGCCCGCCTTGACGCACTGCCCCTGGCCCGGCCGCTGCTGCTGGGCGCGGCGGTGTACCGGCTGCCGGTGGACCGGGAGGGTCTGGCGTGGCAGGTGGCCACCCTGCCGGCCGCCCCGTCCGGCGAGGCGGAACCACCGCCGGTGCCCGACGGCATGGACGACGCCGTGGCGCGGCTCTCGCACCTCGGGCTGCTCGCACCGGTCGGCACCGGCTACCTGGTGCACCGCTGGACGGCCGCGGCCCTGGCCCGCCTCGCCGGGCCCGAGCGGCTGGCCGAGGCGCACCGCAGGGCGGGGGCGTACTGGGGCCGGCGGTGCGCCACGCCCTGCCGGCGCGACGTCTACATCACGTACGCGCTTGAGGCCAGGTACCACGAGCTGGCCGCCGGCGACGTGCCGAAGGCGCTGGACCACACGGTGCTGGCCTGCCACGAGCTCAACCGGATGGGTCAGTGGGCCCGGGAGGAGCGGCTGATCCACGAGGCGCTGTCCCTGACGGCGCCGGGGTCCCTGCGGTCCGCCGAGTTCCTGGCGGACCTCGGTGGCCTGGACGTCCGCAGGGGGCGGTACGCGCGGGCCGAGGGCCGCTACCGGCAGGCGCTGACCACGTTCGAGGAGCTGGGCGCCGACGACCGGGCCGGGGCCGCACTGCACCAGCTGGGCCTGATCGCCAACCACCGGGGCGACGACACCGAGGCCGAGCGGCTGTACCAGCGGTCGCTGTCCGTCAAGGAACGCACCGGCAACCGGTGGGCGGCGGCCATCACCGTGCACCAGCTCGCCGGCCTCGCCATGAACAAGGGGGACGACCGGCTCGCGGAGCAGCGGTACACCGACGCGCTGGCCATCTCCGAGGAGTTGGACGACCTTGAGGGGATCGCGGCCGCCCATCACCAGATCGGCGTCCTCGCCTTCCGCGCCAAGGACTACGTCAAGGCCGAACGGTGCGCCCGGGTGGCCCTGTCCCACTACGTCCGACTGGACGACCGGGTCAACGAGGGAAACGGCCGGATCGCTCTGGCGAAGATCGCCCTCGCCCGCTTCGACCACGCGGCGGCGCGGGCGGGCGTCAGGGCCGCCCTGGAGGTCTTCGAGGACATCGGGAGCAACAGGAACATCGCCGAGAGCTGCCAACTGCTCGGTGAGATCTCCCGTGATCTCGGCGATCTGAGCTGGGCCGAGGCGTGTTTCACGCGTGCCCGGGCCGTGTTCGCGGCCCTCGGTGAGCAGTCCCACCTCGCCTCGTGCAACCGGCAGCTCGGCGCCGTACGAACGGTTCTCGGACGCGTGGAGGAGGCGGTGCCGTGCACCCTGGAGGCATGGCTCGACGGCCGGCGGAACCGGGGAGGTCACCGGGATGACGAGTGGCTCGCCGTGCAACGGCTGGAACTGGGCGCCCACGCCTTCGCCCGGGTCGTACGGGAGCACGCCGACGCGTCGACCGCGGCTCACGTCATCGAACACATCGCGGGGTTCAGCGAGTTCTACCACTCCTACCCCAGCCCCACGCCGCTGGGCAGCGCCTACGTCAAGCTGGGGATCGCCGCGCTCGGCTCCGGCGCTGTCGGCACGGCGCGGATGCTCCTCCTGCACGCGCTGCCGTTGTGCGAGGCGGCCGGGTATCGGGAGGGCATCGCCAAGTGCCTCGAGGACCTCGGGCACGCCGACCTGGAGACCGGGCGTCTGGAGGAGGCCGAGCGGCGCTATCTGGCCGCCCTCACGATCTACGAACGCCTCGGCAACGACACCAACACCGCGATCGTCCGGCACCAGCTCGGCCGCGTCTGCCAGGACCGGGGCGCCTATGCGGAGGCGGAGCGGCACTTCCGGGCCTCGGTGGCCCTGAAGCGACGGCTGGGCAACCAGTCGGGCGTCTCCAACAGCACCTTCCACCTGGGCAGGGTGGCCCAGCTACGCGGTGACCAGGCGCTCGCCGAGCAGTGCTACCGCGAATGCCTGGCCATCGACGAGGCCCAGGGCGCCTGGGAGGAGGTGGCACTCGATTACGGCGAGCTGGGCACCCTGCGCGCGGAGCAGGGCCGCTTGGAGGAGGCGGTGCGCCTGATGGTCCAGGCGCTGGCCATCAACCAGCGGATGAAATCCGACAACGCGGTCCTCAACATCACCGCTCTGCGTCACCGGCGCGCCGAACTCGGCGACGAGGAGTTCACCCGCCTTCTGCGTCGCCACTTCGACGAGGAGTGGGTCTCCGCCGTCCTCACCACCACCGCCACCCTGCCGGCCACCACGGGCGACGCTCAGCACGGCGGTGCGTAGGGGCGATCGATACGACCCGCCCGGGCGAGCAGGATCAGGGACGCGACGGCGGCGAAGGCGCACCAGGTGGAGACGAACTCGGTGCTCCACAGCAGTACGCACAGCACCGCCCCGGCCGCGACGACGGCGCCGAGCAGCCTCAGGAGCCGGTCGGCCGCCAGCAGCAGCGCGCCGACGGTGGCCAGGAGGTAGCCGGTCAGGAGCAGCGGCGCGTACGGCAGGTCGAGGACGTAGCCGATGGTGCGGCCCCGGATGTGGGCCGTCACGGGCCGGGTGGCCAGGCAGGAGGCGAGCGCGGTGGCGGTGACGAGTCCGGCGGCCACCGGGACGGCGAGCCGGCGGCCGGACCCGGGCGGTGCGGCCAGCAGGACGCCGAGGGGCACCCACAGCGGCAACAGGGGCAGCGCGATGACGGCCCAGGCGAGCGTCGCCGGGCCGCTGCCGCCGCCGGAGCCCCACACGGACGCCTCGACGAGCTGGTGGGCGCCCAGCAGCAACGGCAGGGCGGCGAGCGGGAGTTCGCGTACCCGGCGGGTCCGCGCCACACAGGCGACGCCGGCCGCGGTGATGACGGTGCCGGCCGCGAGGTCGGCCGTCGCGCTCCAGCACATGGTGGGTAGCGTACGGCGGCGGCCGTCCGGCGGCGGGCAGACTCAGCGGGGCGTGCCGTACTGGTCGGCCTGGAGGAGGTACATGCGGCGGTAGCGGGAGCCGGGCCGGTCCATGAGTTCCCGGTGGGAGCCGGATTCGACGAGCCTGCCCTCGTGGCGGACGTGGATGACGTCCGCGGACTGGATGCCGGCCATGCGGTGGCTGACGAGCACGACGGTCCTGCCCTCTTCGGTGAGGGCGCGGACGCGTGCGAAGGACTGGATCTCCGCCTCGGGGTCCAGGGCGGAGGTCGGCTCGTCGGCGATGACGAGGTTCGCCTCGCGGTAGCGGAAGCGGGCCTGGCCGACCGTCTGCCACTGGCCGCCGGAGAGTTCGGAGCCGTGCCGGAACTGGCGGGCGAGCAGCGTGTCGTAGCCGCGCGGCAGGGTGGTGCCGAGCTTGTCGGCGCCGGAGTAGGCGGCGGCGCGCTCGACGCGCCCGGGTTCGTCGGTGCGCTCGGGCTGTCCGATGCGGATGTTGGTCCGGAGGGTGAAGGGCCAGCGCTGGAAGTCCTGGTCGAGGACGGCGACATGGCGGAAGATGTCGAGCCGGTCCGCTTCGGCGAGGTCGGTGTCGCCCCACAGGACACGGCCGTCGCCCGGCTGGTGGAGCCCGGCGAGGATCTTGACGAGAGTGGACTTGCCGGAGCCGTTGGCGCCGACCAGGGCGACGACCGAGCCCGCGGTGAGGGTCAGGCAGATGTCCCGCAGCGCGGGCTGCTCGCGGTCGGGGTAGCGGAAGGTGACGTTCTCGAAGGTGATCTTCTCGGGGAAGTCAGGGACGGGGGTGCCGCCGAGCGGGATGGCCCGTGCCTCGGCCGCCGCAGTGAAGCGGTCCAGGTCCCTGACGTACAGCGACTCCTCGTGCAGGGTGTTGATGTGGGTGATGAGCGCGCTCAGGCTGGCCGAGCCGGTGCGCACGGCGAGGGCGGCGGTGCCGGCCATGGCGATGTCCATGCGGCCGGTGACCAGCAGGGCGCCGAGCGCGGCGTACGTGGCGAGGGCGGCGGCGCCGGAGAAGGCGGCGGCGATCAGTTCGGTGATGGCGCGTCCGTCGGCGAGCCGGGTCTGCTCGGCCTCGGAGGTCTCGGCCATGTCGTGGAACTTGTCGAGGAGGTAGCGGCCGACCTGGTGGACGCGCACCTCCTTGGCGGATTCGCGGCTGGTGATGAGGTTGTTGACGAGGCGGGCGGCGCGTTCGTGCTCGATCCAGTTCATCCGGGAGGCGTAGCGGCGCTGGGCGACGTGCATGGCGCCCCAGCCGCGCGGCAGCGCGATCAGCACGAGCAGCGGCAGGAGCGCCGGGTGGAGCACGGTGAGGACACCGGCGGCGGCGACGATGGTGAACACGCCGTTGAGGGCGCCGACACAGGCGCCGATCATGTTCCGCGCCGCCAGCGCGCCGAACTGGGCGGAGTCCAGGAGCTTGCGGAAGGCTCCGTCCTCGACGGCTTCGAGCTCCACTCCGGCGGCGCGGCGCAGGTACTTCTCGGTGGCGAGCCGTTCGACCTTGGGCTCCAGCCGGCCGGTGCCGGCGGTCGACAGGGAGGCGAGGACCGCGTTGACCACCGCGAGGACGCCGGCGGCGACCAGTGCGGGCAGGGCCGCGCGGAGGCGTTCGGTGGTGGTGCCGGGGGCGAAGAGCGCCTGGAGGACCTCGTTGGTCAGGAGCAGGCCCACGGCCTGGGCCATGCCCTGGCCGATCTCGGTGAGCCCGACCGTCAGCAGCGCGCGTGGGTCGGACTCCCAGGCGAGCCGCAGGGTGCTGCCGAGGAGCTGGGGCAGGGCGCGTACGGCGGCCAGGGGCTTGAGGTCGAGCACGGCGTACTCGTGCTTGACCCAGCCGAAGTCGTACCGCAGGGCTCCGCCGAACAGCTCCCGTTCACTGTCGGAGATGGGCGGCTCGGCTCTCCAGGCACGCCGGTACAGCTTCTTCTCGCGCACGGTTCCCCACCCCGATTCCCCCGGCACCATGCCGTCGCACCCACCGCTCCCCTACCGCTGAGCGGGTGAAACGTCGCCTTATGGCCGTTACGCGCGCGGTCCGATCGCCGGGCGAGGGGC
This sequence comes from Streptomyces ficellus, assembly GCF_030406405.1. Classification (GTDB taxonomy): domain Bacteria; phylum Actinomycetota; class Actinomycetes; order Streptomycetales; family Streptomycetaceae; genus Streptomyces; species Streptomyces ficellus_B. The sequence continues at coordinate 60,586 of NZ_JAUEPL010000028.1, read as the reverse complement.
CGTACCTCCATTGATGTGAGGTGGATCGGACGGTGGGCGCGTCGCAGCCCGATATCCACGCGATGATCATATTTTCTCCGTTATGCGAATGAGTGGAATGTCCGTGGTGTGTGCGGTGTGCGCGGTCGGCCTGGGGGCCGCCGCCCCGTCCGTCCGGGCGGGGACGCCGCCGGGCCCTTCGCCCGTCACGCGGCCGGTCGCCGCCGTGACCGGCAACCCGATGGCCGGGAACAACGGATTCGGTGTGGTGACGCAGCGGGACGCGCTGCTGGGCGGTACGTCGACCGAGGGCTCCGTCGCCGTGGGCGGTGCCCTTAGGTTCGGCGCGGGACACACGGTCGCGCCGCGCGCCACGGGCGGCTTCACGGCCCGTGGGGACACCCGCCCCACGGCGCTCCTGGTGGGGGGCAGGGTCGACTTCGCGGGGAGCGCGACGAACGGCGTGCTGCGGGTGCTCGACCGGGGGTACGTCAAGGTCGGCGACCTGACCGGCAGCGCGGCGCAGGCCACCGGCATGAACGGCACGGCGGTCAACACCCGGCTCGTCGCGGCCGGCGCGGGCTACCACGCCACCCCGCGCATCGAGTTGACGACACCGCAGCCGCCGTCGTCCGTGGGGCCCGCCCGTGGCCTGATGGACTTCGACGCGCTCTTCGCCACGCATCGCCACCGGGCCGACGCGCTGGCCCGGTGCCAGGGCAACGTGGCGCACGCCGGCATCACGCCGGACTCCACGGTCAGGATCCGGCTCGCCGACGGCCGTACGAACGTCCTGCGCCTGACCGGCGCGCAGCTGGACCACATCCGGACGCTGACGTTCGACAACCGGCCGACGGCCACCAGGCCGCTCGTGGTGGTGGTCGACACCACGGCCGAGGGCGGCGGATTCACCTGGCGTACGCCGGCCATGGCGGGCGTGACCAGCCAGGACGCCCCGTACATCCTGTGGAACTTCGCCGACGCCACGGACCTCACCCTCACGGCGGGCGACACCCTGCGGGGGGCCGTGTACGCGCCCCGCGCGAAGCTGACGGATGTGAGCCCGTCCGACATCGAGGGCGACGTGGTCGTCCACGCACTGGCGGCGGGCCGCCCCGCCGGGTCGTCCGGCCGGATCCGCCACGTCCCGTTCGCGGCGCAGCCTTCGTGCGGCCCGCAGCCGGCCTCCGGTCCGGAGCGCGCGGCCGACCCCGAGCCGGACGCGGAACTGGAGCCCGCGGCCGACCCCGAGTCGGAAGCCGCGGGCGCCCAGGGCGACCCGGACCCCGCCGAGGCCGAACCGGAGCCGGCGGCCGACCCGGAGTCCGAGGCCGCCGGCGCCGAGGGCGAACCGGAATCGGACCCCGACTCCGAAGCCACCAACGTCGTCGCCGACGACCGGCCCCCCGCCGCCCCCTCGCTCGTCGGTGAGATGGCGGACACGGGTTCCCGGGCGCAGATGTGGCTCATGGGCGGCGCCGCCGCGCTGCTCGTCGCGACGGGCGCCGTCCTGACGAGGGCGTCCCGCCGCAGCCGCCGACGCCCCGGCGAGTAAGGCCATCCAACGGACCACCACCCCGCACCCGACGCACGACCCCGCAAACCACCGACCCCACCCGAAGCACGACCCGCAGGCCACCGACCCCCACCCGAAGCACGACCCGCAGGCCACCGACCCGCACCCGACGTACGGCCGAAGCACGCCCCCCCAACCACCAGCCCCACCCGGCACACAACCGCAGCGTGACCCCGCAGGCCACCGGCCCGCACCCGGCGTACGGCCGGGGTGGGGCCGTGCAGGGTCGTCCCCGCAGGGGATGGGGGTCCCCCCTGCTCGAGCGAAGCCGAGAGCTTGGGGGAGGCGAAGCAGGGGCTCCCATCCAGGAGACCCAAGGCCGCCGACCCCGAGGAGACGAGCCCGGAGGGGCCCCGCCCCACCGCCACCGGCCCACGCCGCCCACGCGGCCCGCCGCGGCCCCACCGCTCGCCGCACAAGCCGCCCACCGGCCCGCCCGGCCCGCCCGGCCAAGAATCCCTCCCGGGAAATCCGAGCCATAAAGAAGCACAGCCCGGGTACCCGGACGCCCCGCGCAGGCAGACGAGGAGGACGGAGCACCCGTGAGGAACCACTCGCAAGACGCCACCCAGCCGGGCGGGCCCGACGAGCCGGCCGGCCTGCGGCTGGCAGGGGGAAGAGCTGTGGAGGGCGACGCCCACGGCGCGCTCCTGGGCGCGGTCATGGCCGGCGGCCCCGCCACGGGCGGAGGTCCGGCGGTGGGCGGCGCAGCGGTGGGCGGCGGCCCAGCGGTGGGCCCAGCGGTGGGCCCCGCGGTGGGCGGCGGCGTGGGGCCGGCCGGCGGCAGCCTTCCTCCGGACCGTACGCAGTCCATCCTGGAGGCCACCAAGCAGGTGGCGGGCCTGCTCAAGGCCGCCGGCCATCCCTTCGCGCTGGCCGGGAGCGTGGCCGCGTACGCGCACGGCGTTCCGGCCAGCCTTCAGCACGACACCGATTTCGCCATCCTCCGCGAGGACGCGGAGGCGATCACGCGGGACCTGGAGAACGCCGGTATCCAGGTCCGGTTCCCGCCCGAGGACTGGCTGATCAAGGCGAGGAGCCATGGTGAGGAGATCGACCTGATCTTCGAGCTGGCCCGGCACCCGGTGACCCACGACCTGCTGGACCGGGCGCAGACGCTGCCGGTGGACTCGGTGCGGATGCCGGTGCTGGCGCCGACCGACCTCATGGGCAGTCTGCTGGCCGCCTTCTCCGAGCACCACTGCGACTTCGGCGCCGTGCTGCCGATCGCGCGGACGCTGCGGGAGAAGATCGACTGGGACCTGCTGCGCCGCGAGAACGAGGGCCATCCGATGCCAGAGGCGTTCCTTTACCTCCTGGAGCGTCTGAACGTCATCGAGCCACGGGAGGCAAAGCCATGAGCGCCGCCGACACCGCCGAGTACCGCATCGCCCATCTGCGGGACCGGCTGGCGAGCGAGGACATCGCGGAGCTCGGCATTCGGATCGAGCAGCGCGGAACGAGCGTCATGCTGTACGGCACCGTGTCGAGCTCGTCGTGCCGGGAGGAGATCCTGCGCATCGCCAAGGAGGAGCTGGCCGGGCTGCCGCTGCGGGAAGACCTGGTCGTGGTCTGCGCGGACGCCCCCGACCACCCGGAGGAGCTGTCGTGATCCGAGTAGCAGCGGTAGGCGACATCCATCTGGGGCCGACGAGCGCCGGGGCGCTCCGGCCCGCCTTCGAGACCCTCGGCGAGCGCGCGGACGTGCTGCTGCTCGCCGGTGACCTGACCCGGCACGGGACGGTCGAGGAGGCCGAGGTGGTGGCCGGGGAGGTGGCGGGGCTGGGCGTGCCCGTGGTCGCCGTCCTGGGCAACCACGACTACCAGAGCGACCAGGAGGAGGAGGTCGCGGCGGCACTCGACCGGGTGGGCGTGACCGTCCTGGAGAGCGAGGGCACGGTGCTGGACATCGGTGGCGTGCGGGTCGGTGTCGCGGGGACGAAGGGGTTCTGCGGCGGGTTCGCCGGGCGCAGCGGCGGTGAGTTCGGGGAGCCGGAGATGAAGGAGTTCATCCGCTACACCCGGCGCTGCGCGGACGGGCTGCGGTCGTCCCTGGCCATGCTGCGGGAGGCCCACTGCGCGGTGCGGATCGCGCTGACGCACTACGCGCCCGTGCCGGACACGCTCGCGGGCGAGCCGCTGGAAATTTATCCCTTCCTGGGGAGCTATCTGCTCGCCGAGGCGGTGGACGAGGGGGGCGCCGACCTGGCGATCCACGGCCACGCCCACATGGGCACCGAGCACGGCATGACGAGTGAGGGCGTACGGGTCCGCAATGTCGCCCAGCCGGTGCTGGGCCGGGCCTACGCCGTCTACCACCTGCCCGTGCACGCCGGGGCCCCGGCTGCCGGTGACGGCGGGGTGAAGACCGGCGCGGACGCGGAGGGCGAACGTACGGCGGCGTTCCGTTAGGCCGCCCCCATGAGTGACCCCTCACGTGAGGCCCCCTCGCGTGAGGGCCCCTCCCCTGAGGAGCCCTCGCGTGAGGCCCCCTCCCGTGAGAATCCCTTCCGTGACGACCCGGTCGGTTAGGCACGCCCGAACGGCGGGTAACGGAGGATACTGCGACGTATCAGGACGCAGTCAGACAAAAGCAGCAGAGGAGCCGAGGATCGTGACGGACGTTTCGAGCCAGGGTCCCGCACCCGGCGACGACCGGAAGGTACTCACCAACCGGCAGGGCCACCCTGTCTACGACAACCAGAACCAGCGCACCGTCGGCGCCCGTGGCCCGGCGACGCTGGAGAACTACCAGTTCCTGGAGAAGATCAGCCACTTCGACCGGGAGCGCATCCCCGAGCGTGTGGTGCACGCCCGCGGAGTCACCGCCTACGGCTACTTCGAGGCGTACGGCGCCTGGGGTGACGAGCCGATCAGCCGCTACACCCGCGCCAAGCTGTTCCAGGAGCGGGGCAAGCGCACCGACCTGGCCGTGCGGTTCTCGACCGTGATCGGCGGCCGCGACTCCTCCGAGGCGGCCCGTGACCCGCGCGGCTTCGCCGTGAAGTTCTACACCGAGGACGGCAACTGGGACCTCGTGGGCAACAACCTCGGTGTCTTCTTCATCCGGGACGCGATCAAGTTCCCGGACGTGATCCACGCGCTCAAGCCCGACCCGGTCACCTTCGAGCAGCAGCCGCGCCGGATCTTCGACTTCATGTCGCAGACCCCGGAGAGCATGCACATGCTGGTGAACCTCTTCAGCCCGCGCGGCATCCCCTCGGACTACCGCCATATGCAGGGGTTCGGCGTCAACACGTACAAGTGGGTCAACGCCGAGGGCAACACGGTCCTGGTCAAGTACCACTGGATGCCCAAGCAGGGCGTGCGCAGCATGACCGAGGAGGACGCCGCCAACGTCCAGGCCCAGGGTCTGGGCCACGCCACCAAGGACCTGTACGAGGCGGTGGGGCGCGGCGACTACCCGGAGTGGGAGCTGCTGGTCCAGATGATGGAGGACCACGAGCACCCGGAGCTGGACTTCGATCCGCTGGACGACACCAAGACCTGGCCCGAGCAGGACTTCCCGCCGAAGCCGGTCGGCAAGATGGTGCTCAACCGGATGCCGGAGAACTTCTTCGCCGAGAACGAGCAGATCTCCTTCGGTACGGGTGTCCTCGTGGACGGCCTGGACTTCTCCGACGACAAGATGCTGGTCGGCCGGACCTTCTCGTACAGCGACACCCAGCGCTACCGGGTCGGCCCGAACTACCTGCAACTGCCGGTCAACCAGGCGAAGAACGCCGACGTGCGCACCAACCAGCGCGACGGGTTCATGACGTACCACCAGGACGGCCACGGCGAGAACCCCATCGTCAACTACGAGCCGTCGATCCTCGGCGGGCTGCGTGAGGGCCAGTACCCGACGCACGACGAGCAGGGTCCGGAGATCCGGGGCAGGCTCACCCGCAAGCGCATCCCCCGGACGAACGACTACATGCAGGCCGGCCAGCGCTATCTGCTGATGGAGCAGTGGGAACGCGACGACCTGGTGCACAACTTCATCGACCTGCTGAAGCAGTGCGACCGGCCGGTGCAGGAGCGGATGGTCTGGCACTTCCTGCTCGTCGAGAACGACCTCGGCCTGCGGGTCGGCGAGGGTCTCGGGATCAGCCCGCAGGACGTCGCTCACCTGGAACCGCTGGCGAGCCAGGACCTCACCGATGAGGACCGCAAGCGGCTGGCCAATCTCGGGGAGAACCCGCCTCGGGACGTCGAGGGACTGACGATGACGCACTGCGTCCCCAACGAGCGGTACGTGGTGACCCGCTGAGACCCACCTGACGGCTGAAACGGGCCCCGACGAGCCCGGAGGAAAGGGCCCCGCCGACATACGGCGGGGCCCTTTCCGCGCCCGCTCGGACCTCCCGGAGCCCGCCCTGAGCCCGCCCGGAAGCCCGATCAGAGCCCATCCTGAGCCCGCCTTGAGGCCCGACCAGAGCCCGCCGTGAGCCCGCCCTGAGCCCCGATCAGAGCCCGGAGGCCCGATCAGAGCCATCAGAGCCGCAGAGCCCTCGGAGCCCGCTCAGACGCGGCGCCAGTCGTCGCCCTTCAGGTGCGAGCCGGCCTGCGGGCCCATCCGCAGCATGCCGCCGTCCACGACCCACGAGGCTCCGGTGACGTACGAGGACTCCTCACCGGCCAGGAACGCGATGACCGCCGCGACTTCGCGCGCGTCGCCCGGCCGGCCCAGCGGCACGCCCGGCCGGGACTTCTCCGTCACGTCCTCGTCCTCCTGGCCCGTCATGGGCGTGGCGATCTCGCCGGGCGCGACGGCGTTCACGGTGATGCCGTGTTCGGCGAGTTCCAGCGCCATGACTTGCGTGAGCAGTCCCAGTCCGCCCTTGGCGGCGCAGTAGGGCGCGGCGCCGACGCGTGGCTGGTGTTCGTGCACGGACGTCACATTGACGATGCGTCCGCCCCGGCCCTGCTCGATCATGCGGCGTGCGGCCACCTGCCCGCACAGGAACGGCCCGATCAGGTCCACGTCGAGGACGTCCCGCACCGTCTCGTACGGCATGTCGAGGAACGGCGTGGCGGTGCCGGTGCCGGCGTTGTTCACCAGGACGTCCACGCGGCCGAGTTCGCGGGCCAGCCGCTCGACGGCGTCGGCGGCATCGGGCAGCTTGGTGAGGTCCATGTGCGTGACGGCGGCCCGCCGGCCCTGTGCCCGTACCTCTTCGGCGGTCCGCCGCGCGCCCTCCTCGTCGGCGTGCCAGGTGATGCCGATGTCCATGCCGTCGCGGGCGAGGCGGACGGCGGTGGCGCGGCCGATGCCCGAGTCGGAACCGGTGACGACGGCGACCGGGGTTCCCCGGTTCGCGGGCAGGTTCATCGTGCCTCCTCGGCAAGGGGTCGGGGACTTTGGCGGTACCACGTGACGCGGACCGCAAACGCGGGCGTATGGGCGGTTCGTGAGGCGCAAGTGTGCTGAGTTGCTCATGATCGGGCAGGGGAAAGGGATGCCCGACGTATCAGCACCCGTGATCAAACTGGTGCGGCGGACCACGGAGCCCGTCGCGGCGCAGACACTGCGTTCCACCGCCGCCGCCGTCATCTCCTATGTCGTCGCCCTGATGGTCCTGCCGGACCAGCCCGCTCCCCTGACCGCTCCCCTGACCGCGCTGCTGGTGGTGCAGGTCACCCTGTACGCGACCCTCACCACCGGTATCCGGCGCGTGAACTCGGTCGTCGTGGGTGTCCTCATCGCCATCGGTTTCACCGCGCTGGTCCCGCTGACCTGGTGGAGTCTCGGGCTGACCATCTTCACCTCGCTGATCATCGGCCGCTATGTGCGGGTGAGCGAGTTCGTGCCCGAGGTGGCGATCAGCGCCATGCTGGTCCTGGGCGTGTCCCAGGCGGCGTCGGCGGCCTGGCACCGCGTACTGGAAACCCTCATCGGCGCCGGTGTGGGCCTGCTGTTCAACCTGCTGTTCGCGCCTCCGGTGTGGGTGCAGTCGGCCGGGGCGTCCATCGACGGGCTGGCGCGCGGGATGGGCCGCATGTTCCGCACCATGGGCGACGAGGTGGGCGAGGGGCACATCCCGTTCGCGCACGCGGCGGCCCGGCTGCACGAGGCGCGGCGGCTGGACCACGACATCGTGGAGGTGGACGCCTCGCTGCGGCAGGCGGAGGAGAGCCTGATGCTCAATCCGCGCGTACGGGAGGGGCTGCTGTCCCGGATCGTGCTGCGGACGGGGCTGGACACCCTGGAGATCTGCGCGGTGGTGCTGCGGGTGCTGACCCGCACCCTGACGGACCTCGCGAAGTTCCGTACGGAGGAGTCCCTCTTCCCGCCGGACGTGGCGGCGGCGCTCAAGGAGCTGTTCGAGCAGATGGCCACGGCCATCGAGAGCTTCGCGCGGCTGATCACCACTCAGGTGGCGGCCAGCGCGGAGGACGCCGAGGAACGGCTGACCGCGGCCCTGGCCGCCAGCCGGGCGACCCGTGACCTGGTCGCCGACCTGCTGCTGGAGGACGTGCGGGAACACCCCCGCCAGTGGCAGTTGCACGGGGCGCTGCTCGCCGAGATCGACCGCATCCTCGACGAGCTGGACATCGACAAGCGGACCGAGCGCCTCACCCAGGAACTGGACCGGCACTCGGCCGAGCTGCGGGAGCGTCACCCCCGGCTGGCCGCCCTGCGGCGCCGGCTGAGCGGCAACGGCGGCGAACGTCGGCCGGCCGTCGAGGCGTGAAGGAATCGGGCGCCCGTGGCGTGGAACACGTGCGGGAGCAGAGCCAGTGCTGACGACGCCCCAAGGAGGCCCCCGTGCCGCAAACCCCGGACGCCCAGCAAACCCCGGATGGCCCGGGGACCCCGGATGGCCCGGGGACCCCGGACGCCCCGCGGACCCCGGACGCCCTGGACGCGATTCACGCCCGGATCAGGAAGGAGATCGCCGCTCGCGCCGACCGGTTGTGGGAGGTGAGCCTCGCGCTGCACCGCGCTCCCGAGCAGGCGTACGAGGAACACCAGGCGGCGCGGCTGCTGGCCGGCGAGCTGGAACGGGAGGGTTTCCTGGTCGAGCGCGGGACGGCCGGCCTGCCGACGGCTTTCGTGGGGCGCACCGGCACGGGTGACGGGCCGTGTGTGGCGCTGCTGATGGAGTACGACGCGCTGCCGTCGCTGGGGCACGCGTGCGGGCACAACCTGATCGCGGCGGCCGGTCTCGGCGCGGCGCTCGCGGTGCGCGGCGCGCTCGGGGAGGTGGCGGGGTCGGTGCTGGCGGTGGGTACGCCGGCGGAGGAGCGCGGCGGCGGCAAGGTCACGCTGGTGGAGGCGGGGCTGTTCGACGGGGTGGACGCGGCGCTGATGTTCCACCCGGGCGTCCACAGCTGGTCGTGGGCACCGCTGACGGCGAGCGCGCAGATCCGGGTGGGTTTCCACGGGCGGGCCGCGCATCCGACCGGCAACCCCACGGAGGGCATCGACGCGCTGGGCGCGCTGATCCAGCTGTTCAACACCCTTGGCGTGCTGGGCAGGCGGTTGCCGTCCGGCTCGCACGTCCAGGGCATCGTGACGGACGGCGGCCGGGCGACGAACATCGTCCCGGAGTACGCCGAGGGGCTGTTCGGGCTGCGCGGTGCGACCACGGCGGCGCTGGAGGAGCTGGTGGACGAGGTGCGCTCGTGCGCGGAGGGCGTCGCCCTCGCCACGGGCACGCGGGCGGAGGTCACCCGGGTCGGCGGGCGCTACGAGCACTTCCGCGACAACGACGTGCTCTCCGGGCTGTTCGCCGAGCACCTGGACCGCGCGGGCATCCGCCTCTCGCAGCCGGTTCCCGGCGTGTACCTGGGGTCGTCCGACATCGGCAACGTGAGTACGAGGGTGCCCGCGATCCACCCGTTCGTCGCCATCATGGACCCGGACGGAGCGGACCACACACCGCAGTTCGCCGCCGCGGCGGCCGGCCCGTGCGGGCGGCGGGTGATGCTCGCGGCGGCCGAGGCGCTGGCTTGCACGGCGGCCGATGTCCTGCTGCGCACGGAGGTGCCCGAACGGGCGTGGTCGTGTCTGCGCGCCAAGGCCGCCGCCGGGCTGTAGGGCCGCTGGTGTCGTGACGCGGGGTCAGTCCTCGATGGCCACGCGGACCGTCCTGACCTCCGTGTCGGCGGCGTCGGGGACGACCATGCCGGCGTCGACGCCGCTGCGCAGGTAGTGCAGGACGTCGGCGTTGAGCCTCTCGCCGGGCAGCGCGGCCGGGATGCCGGGCGGGTACGGGGTGAGCATCTCCGCGGTGACGCGGCCGATGGCCTTCTCCCACGGCACCTGCTCGACGCGGCCGAAGAACGCGTCCCGGGGCAGCAGGACCTGCTCCAGCCGCAGTTCGGCCGGGTCGGGGACCCGCACCTCGGTCGCGGGGCGCAGTTCGTCCGCGTGGGCGGCCACGTCGCGCAGGGCGGCCAGCAGGGCGTCGGCGCTGCGTTCGTCGTCGGCGTGGGTGAGCTGGGCGCTGGTGCGGCGGTGGTCGGACAGGTGGAGGTTGACGCGGTGGTGGTCGCGGATCCAGTCGGCGATCCGGTAGCCGGTCGTGCCCAGGCCGGTGATGTCGACGATGACCTGGAGCGGGTCCAGGTCGAAGGCGCGGCCGGGGCCGCAGAAGTCGTCGCGCCCGTGGACGTGCATGCCGTCGATCTCGGCGATCTGCGCCCGTACGGTCTTGGCGAGGGCGAGGGCGTCGTCGTAGAGGGCGTGGCCGTGCTGGACCATCTGGCGGCGCCAGCCGTCCAGGGCCGCGTAGACCAGGACGGAGGGGCTGGTGGTGCCGAGGAGGTCCTCGCGGCTTTCGAGGACCTCCGGCTGGATCAGGTCGCCCTGGAGGTGGAAGACGGAGCCCTGTTCGAGGCCGGAGCCCATCTTGTGGACGGAGGTGACGCAGACGTCGGCTCCGGCGTCCATGGCCCAGGTCGGCAGCTGCGGGTGGAACGGCAGGTGGGCGCCCCACGCCTCGTCGACGATGAGCGGCACGCCGTGGTCGTGGCAGGCCTCGGCGATGCCGGCCAGGTCGGAGCACGTGCCGTACGGCGTGGGCGTCGTCACCAGGGCGCCCCGGGCGTCGGGGTGCTCGGCGAACGCGGCGCGGAAGGCGTCGGCGGACGGCGGGTGGGCCAGATGGCGGTCGGCGTCCCACTGGGGGTCGACCCAGACGGGGACGATCCCGGCGAGCACCAGGCCGGACACCACGGACTTGTGGGCGTCACGGCCCACCAGCAGCTTCTCGTGCGGCCCCGCGACGGACAGCATGGCGGCCTTGATGGACAGGGAGCTGCCGCACGTCGAGAAGAAGGTGTGCTCGGCCCCGACGGCGTCGGCCATCAGCTCCTGGGCCTTGGCGATGACGCCGTGTGAGGAGGTTCGGTCGTCCAGGCCGCTGGTGGCGAGCACGTCCGACCGGAAGACCGCGTCCCCGAGGACCTCTCGGACGCGCGGGTCGGCGCCGCGGCCCTGTTTGTGGCCGGGCGGGGTGAAGGGGGTCTGGTTGTCGGCGTGGTACGCGGCCAGCGCGTCGAGCACGGGTGCCTGTGAATGGTCCATAGCACCCAAGTGCCCCGCGTACCAGGACAAAAACGGAAGTGATCACGGACGGGGGTTCGTACGCTGCCACGGTGGCCGTGCGTCAGGGCCCCGGCGGCCCGCGACGGACGCGCAGCGCGGGCAGACGCGCTGGACGCGGTCGGCGGCGCCGCCGGATTCGGGGAGGATGTCCTGCCAGACGACGTGGGAGAAGCGCCCGAGCCGTGACCGGCTGAGGGAGAGTCCGCAGATGGTCTGGTTCGTGCCGGGCTCCCACGCGTGGACCTCACCGGCGGGCAGCCGCCGGCGGCCGTCCTCCTCGTCCGTCCACTGGCCGGAGGCGGCGACCGCGTAACGGCGGCGGGGTGGCATGGGCGGTCAGCCGGCGGCGTTGTCGACGCGCATCCGTACCTGGCTCTCCAGACGCTCCAGGCTCCGGTCGAGGGCGTCGCCGACGGCCTGCTCGCCGGGGTCGTGGCTCTCGTCGAAGAACGACAGGTGCACGGTCACCTCGCTGGCCCCGCTGCCGATGCCGGCGACCTGGAGCCATCCGGTGTAACTGCCCTGGTCCCTGGTGCCCCACTCCAGGCGCATCTGGTCCTTCTGGGCGCGCAGCAGCGCGGAGGTGTCCTCGTCGGTGCGGTCCTCGTGCACGGTGACGGCGGGCAGGTCATCGGGCCGCACGTGCAGGGCCTCGGGGAGCCAGGTGTCGAGCTGGTCGACGTTGGCGGCCTGGTCGAAGACGTGCTCGGGCTGGGCGGGCATCGTGCGTGAACGCTCGTACTCGGTCATCGCTCCACCGTTCCTCGTTCGTCGGCTGGAGATCTTCCGACGAACGGGTGCCCGGCCTGCGGCGCCTGAAGCGGGTGGGAAAGGGAAAGCCCCGGCTGGACGGGGGAACCAGCCGGGGCAGCGTGTGGTGGTGGTGGAGAGTCCTTCACCACCAGCTTGATGAACGATAAACCATCTCCCGCTGTGCGAGCCAATCGCTGTGTCACAGCGCCGGCGGCGGGGCCGTGCGCGAGACCGGGGCGGGGCTCGCGGCGGCGGCCGCGGCCGTCGCCGCCTGCGCCGCCTGCGCGGACAGCGGGGTCGCGATGTCCTCCAGCGACTTCTGCTCGGCGGCGACGGCGAAGAACAGCGCCACCAGACCGCCCGCCACCATCAGCGCGGCGCCGATGCAGAAGGCGAGGGCGGTGTCCGCGACGACGCCGCTCTCCGTGAGGCCGGCGAAGATCAGCGGACCGGAGATACCGCCGGCGGCCGTGCCGATGGCGTAGAAGAACGCGATGGCCATCGCGCGGGTCTCCATGGGGAAGATCTCGCTGACGGTGAGGTACGCGGAGCTGGCGCCGGCGGACGCGAAGAACAGGACCACGCACCAGCTGATCGTCATGGTGGTGGCGGTGAGCCAGCCGTTGGCGAACATCCAGGCCGTGACGAACAGCAGGGCGCCGGACAGCAGGTACGTCCCGGCGATCATCGGCCGGCGGCCCCAGGTGTCGAACAGGCGGCCGAGCAGCAGCGGGCCCATGAAGTTGCCGAACGCGATGACGGCGAAGAAGTAGCCGGTCGAGCCGCTGGGGACGTCGAAGAACTTCACCAGGATCGACCCGAAGCCGAAGGTGATGGCGTTGTAGAGGAACGCCTGGCCGATGAAGAGCGCCATGCCCAGCACCGCCCGCCGGGGGTAGACGCGGAAGAGCGTACGGGCGATCTGTACGAAGCCGACGCTGTGCCGCTGCTTGATGGTGATCGCCCCGGCCGGCTCGGGCAGCGGCTTGCCGGTCTCCTGCCGTACCTGCCGCTCGACGTCCGCCACGAGCTGTTCGGCCCCTTCCTCACGGCCGTGGATGAACATCCAGCGGGGGCTTTCGGGCACATGGCGGCGTACGAGGAGGATGACCAGGCCGAGGACGACGCCGAGGCCGAAGGAGATCCGCCAGCCGAGGTCCTTGGGGAGGATGTCGGTGTCGAGGGCGAGGACGGACAGCAGGGCGCCGCCCATGGCGCCGAGCCAGAAGCTGCCGTTGATGATCAGGTCGACCCGGCCGCGGTACTTGCTGGGGATCAGTTCGTCGATGGCCGAGTTGATGGCGGCGTACTCGCCTCCGATGCCGAAGCCGGTCAGGAAGCGGAAGAGGAAGAACCACCACGAGGAGAAGGACAGCGCGGTCAGTGCCGTCGCCCCGAGATAGACCGCGAGGGTGATGAGGAAGAGCTTCTTGCGGCCGAAGCGGTCGGTGAGCCAGCCGAAGAACAGGGCGCCGGAGCAGGCGCCCGCGACGTACAGCGCGGCGGCGACGCCGGTGACCTGGGCGCTGCTGATGGCGAGCCCGCTGCCCTCCTCGGAGAGCCGGCTGGCCATGCTTCCCACGATGGTCACTTCGAGCCCGTCGAGGATCCAGACGGTGCCCAGACCGATGACGATCATCCAGTGCCACCGTGACCACGGCAGCCGGTCCAGCCGGGCCGGCACTTTCGTGGTCACGGTTCCATTCGACGCTTGGCCCAGCTCCAGCTCACTCATGGGGGTCACCTCCGAGGCGGCGAAAAGACGGCGGGCGGGTACCCCATGATCAATCCGGTGAAACGGTGCCGCCACAGGGGTACCCGGTCGGGATGAACGCCGTGAGACCACTGGCGGTGGTGACCGGTGCCTCCAGCGGCATCGGCCTCGCACTCGCCAGGCAGTTCGCCGACAAGGGATTCGACCTGGTCGTCTGCGCGGAGGACCGGGGACTGGCGGCCGCCGCGCAGGAGCTGCGCGGCCACGGCGCGGACGTCGTCGCCGTACGGGCCGACCTCGCCACCTACGACGGTGTCGAGCAGCTGTACGCCGCCGTCCTCTCCGCCCGCCGGCCGGTCGCCGCCGCCGCGCTGAACGCGGGCGTGGGGCGGGGCGGGGCGTTCCTCGGCGTGGACCTCGCCGACCACGCCCGGATCATCGACCTCAACATCAACGCGACGGTGCACCTCACGCACCGGCTGCTGCGCGGCATGGTCGAGGAGGACGACGGCCGGCTGCTGATCACCTCGTCGGTCGCGGCGATGGCGCCGGGCCCGTACCAGACCGTGTACAGCGCCTCGAAGTCGTTCCTCCAGTCCTTCGCCCAGGGACTCCAGGGCGAGCTGAGGGACACCGGGGTGAGCGTCACGTCGCTGATGCCGGGCGCCACGGAGACGGCCTTCTTCCACCGCGCCGGCATGGACGACACACGCCTCGGGCGCATGGACAAGGACGATCCGGCCCGGGTCGCCGAGGACGCGTTCGAGGCCCTGATGCGCGGCCGGGACAAGGTGGTCGCCGGGTCGGTGCGGACCAAGGTCCTGGGCGCGGCCGCCAAGGTGCTGCCCGACCGCCTGAAGGCCGCCGGCCAGCGGTACGTGTCCCGGCCGCGCCCCCGGCGTCAGTGACCGGGCACCTGCGGGTTGGCGCAGTGGGCCAGGGGTTCACCGCGCAGGAAGCGGGCCGCCTCGCCCGCCACGATCCGGGCCGCCTTGTGGGCCACTTCCTGGCTGGCGCCCGCGATGTGCGGGGTCAGGACGACGCCCGGGGTCGACAGCAGACGGGCACCGGCCGGTACCGGCTCGACGGGGAACACATCGAAGCCGGCGCCCGCGAGCCGCCCCGAGTCAAGGGCGTCGCACACCGCCTCGTAGTCCACCAGCGCGCCGCGCGCGCAGTTGACGAGGACCGAACCCCGGGGCATGGCCGCGATCTGGGCGGGGCCGATCATGCCCGTGGTCTCCTCCGTCACGCGCGCGTGGAGGGAGACGATCCGGGAGCGGCTCAGCAGGTCGTCCAGCGGGACGAGTGCGGCGATGCCCTCCACCGCCTCGGGCTTCACATACGGGTCGTGCACCAGGACCGTGGCGCCCATCGCGACCAGGACCCGCGCCACGCGCGAGCCGATCGCGCCGAAGCCGACCAGGCCGACGACCGAGCCGTCGATCTCGAAGCCGCAGTTGGCGTAGTCGTAGTAGTCGCCGCGCCAGACGGCGTGCTGGAGGTCGGTGTGGACCTCGCCGATGCGGCGGGCGGCGGCGAGGATGAGGGCGAGGGTGTGCTCGGCGGTGGCGACGGCGTTGCGGCCGGGGGCGTAGCAGACGGCGACGCCGTGGCGGGTCGCGGCCTGGAGGTTGGCGTTGACGGGGCCGCCCCGGCTGACGCAGAACAGTTCCAGGTCCGGGCAGGCGGCGAGGATCCGCTCGGTGAGCGGGGCCATCTGGGTGACGCAGATCCGTACGCCGCGCAGTGCCTCGATCAGCTCCTCCTCGGTGCCGGAGGCCTCGTCGACCTCGGCCACCCGGCCGAAAGGGGTGTGCGGCCAGGGCAGTTGGATCTCCCGTACGTCCAGGTCGGCGTCGGGTGCGGCGGCGCGCAGCTCCTCGGTGAGCAGGCGCGGCAGGACGAAGTGGTCGCCGGCGGCGAGGACGGTGGTGGTCACGGTGGTGCTCCCATGGGTCAGTGGGTGATGAGGGCGGGTGCGTTGAGCCGCAGCAGGGACGCCCGTCCCCCGGGCAGCAGCCGCAGTTCGGTGAGGGCGCCGTTCTCCAGGGCGGGGAAGACGCGGCGGTAGTCGGCGAGCGGGATGCCGAGCAGCTTGCACAGCACCAGGCGTACGAGGGTGGAGTGGGCGACGACGAGGACGCGCCCCTCGGGCAGTTCGCGCGCCACCTCCTGAAGGCAGTCGATGGCGCGGTCCGCCGCCGCCGCGGGGTCCTCGCCGCCCGGCAGGTGGTGGGTCACGGGGTCGTCGAGGAAGGCGGCCAGCTCGTCGGGGAACTCCTCGGCCATCTCCCCGCGCGTCAGCCCGTCGCCGCGCCCGAAGTCCACCTCGTACAGCCGTTCGTCCACCCGGGGGGTGAGGCCGAGCGCGGTCGCGGCGGGTTCGGCGGTCAGGCGGGCGCGGGACAGCGGCGAGCACAGCACGGCGTCGAGGCGCTGCCCGGCGGCCCAGGCGCCGAGCGTCGCGGCCTGCTTGTGGCCGAGTTCGGTGAGCGGCACGTCGGTGCGGCCGGCATAGCGGTTGTCCGCGTGCCAGGCGGTCTCGCCATGGCGTACGAGGATGAAGTCGGTCACTGCTCGGCCTTTCTGCGCGCGTGCGCCGCCACGGACCGGTCGAGCCAGCCGCGTCGGGTCAGTTCGTCGACGAAGTCGAGGTATACGGGGAGCAGCCGGGCCGTGCGCGCGGGGTCGGGGGCCCGTTCCTCCCGCAGGCGCACCATGGCGGCCGCGGCCTCCTCCAGCGTGGCGCCGGAGGCGGTCGCGGCGAGCACCGCCATGCCGGTGGCGCTCTCGGCGTGTTCGGGCAGGGTGACGTCTCGGCCCAGGACGTCGGCGCGCAGCTGCGACCAGTAGGAATTGCGGGCGCCGCCGCCGGTGAGGGTCAGCGGGCCGTCGACGGGGGCGCCGATGTGGTCGAGGTAGTCGAAGCAGAGGCGTTCGACGCAGGCCACGCCGAGCAGCAGGGCATGGAACTCCTCGGCGTCACCGGACACGTCCCCCAGCACGAAGGGCGTGGCGTCGGGGGCGCGGAAGGGGAAGCGTTCGCCGCCCGCGCCCGCGAGGGGGTAGGCGACGGCGGTGGAGCCGGTGGCGGCGGCCCCGGCGGTGAGGGCGGCGAGGTCGGCGCCGGGGAAGCGCCGGGCGATGGCTCCGGCGCCGCTGCTGGACGCGCCGCCGGGCAGCCAGGTGCCGCCGGGGCCGCGGTGGCAGTAGACCACTCCCCCGGGGTCGCGTACGAGGTGCGGGCTCACGCCCTTGAAGACGAGGGTGGTGCCGAGCACGGAGTTCCAGGCGCCGGGCGTGAGCGCTCCGGCACCGATCTGGGCCGCGCAGCCGTCGGTCATGCCGGCGACGATCGGGGTGCCGGGCGGGATGCCGGTGGCCGTGGCGGCGGTGCCGCAGACGGTGCCGATGACGGTGCCGGGCCGTACGACGTCGGGCAGCAGGAAGGGCGGGATGCCCAGCGCGGCCAGTTCCCGCTCCGGCCAGCGCTCCTCGATCAGGTGGTAGCCGGTCTTCAGGGCGTGGCTGGCGTCGGTGGCGGTCGGCCTCCCGGCGAGCCGCCAGGTGATCAGGTCGGCCTGGTGCAGCAGCCGGGCGTCGGGGAAGTCGGTGTTGTCCAGCAGCCACAGGAGTTTGGGCAGCGCCCAGGACGGCTGCATGGTGCGGTAGCCGAGCTCCTGCCACACCTTCGCGCCCGCCGTGTTGACGCGGGAGGTGTACGCGCGGGCGCGCCCGTCGTCGTACATGAGTCCGGGTGTCAGGGGGGTGCCCCGCTCGTCGGCCAGCAGGACGGTGCCGGAGGTGGCGTCCACGGCGAGGCCCCGGACGCGCGCCGGGTCGATGCCGGTGAGGGCTTCCCGGGCGGCGCCGGCGAGGGCGGACCACCACTGCTCGGGGTCCTGTTCGTGGCGCGGTCCGTCGCGGTGGCCGGTCAGGGGGCGGGACGCGGCGGCGAGCAGCCGGCCGGTGCCGTCCACGGCGACGGCGCGGGCGCTCTGGGTGCCGAGGTCGAGGCCGAGGTGGACGGCGTCGGCCGTCAGGGCGTCAGACATGCGGGGCTTCCTGTGCGTGCGGTACGTGGGCGGGGGCGGGCGACCAGCCGAGCGAGCGGGCGGCGTCGCGCCAGGTGAGGAAGGACGCGTAGCGCTCGTCGTACAGCGCGCGGCGCCCGGGGTCGGGCTCCCAGCCGGAGCGCATCCGGACGTACTTGGCGGCGGCGGCCCGCATGCTGCTCTCCGCGCCGCTGAGGACGAGGCCGGTCAGGAACGCGCCCTTGGCACCCAGTTCGGTGTCGGCGCTGCGGGCGGTGGGCACGCCGGTGACGTCGGCGATGAGGCGGCACCACTGGTCGCTGGCGGCGCCGCCGCCGCACAGGCGCAGCTCGTGGACCTCGGTGCCGGCCGCCCGGAGGCAGTCGCGGACGACGAGGGAGAGGCCCTCGAAGACGGCGCGGGCGATGTCGGCGCGCGAGTGGTCGAGGGACAGGCCCCAGAGGGAGCCGCGCGCGTGCGGGTCGAGGAAGGGGGCGCGTTCCCCGGCGGGTGAGAGGTAGGGCAGGAACGCCGGGCCGTTGGCGGCCGGTTCCGTGCTGAACGCCAGCTCGCCGAGGGCGGCGGGGCCGTCGACGCCGAGGGTGCGGGACGCCCAGTCGAGGACCTCGGTGCCGGAGAGGGTGGGGAAGGCGCGCAGGATGCGGCTGCGGCCCCGGTAGGCGATGTTGATGCCGCACGGCTCGCCGGAGGTGTCGACCTGGCGGGTGACGATCTCGGTGCACAGGGTCGTGCCGAGGATGGAGCAGGCCTGGCCGGGGCTGACGACGCCCGCGCCCCGGGCGGTGGCGGCGATGTCGTAGGGGGCCATGACGACGGGCAGGCCGGCGGGCAGGCCGAGTTCGCCGGCGGTGTGGTGGGTGATCTCGGCGATCCGCTCGTTCTCGCCGAGCACCTTCGGCAGCAGCCGGCCGGCCCAGCGGAGCCCGAAGAGGTCGATGATCGCCGGGTCGTAGTCGCCGGTGGTGTGGTCGAGGAAGGGCGCGGAGGCGTCGGACTCGTCGATGGCGGCCACCCCCGTGAGCTTCAGGAACAGCCAGCCGGCCGCCGTCAGCGCCGTACGGGAGCGTTCCAGCCGCTCCGGGTCGTGGGCGGCGAGCCAGCTGAGCACCGCGTTGGGCATGCCGCCGCAGGTGAGGGAGCCGTTGCGGCGGTAGGCCTGCTCCAGGACGCCGTCGGCGGCCCAGCGGGTGAGCAGGTCTGCCGCGCGGCCGTCCGACCAGAGGATGGCGGGGCCGGTGGGGCGGCCCTTGTCGTCGACGAGCCAGCAGCCGTCGCCCTGTGCCGTGAAGCTCACCAGCCAGACCGGGTCGTGGCCGGGGCCGAGCTGGGACAGGGCACTGCGCACGGTGAAGACCACGCCGTTCCATACGGCGTCCATGTCCTGCTCCGCCCAGCCGGGCTGGGGGCGCAGCACCTCGGTCCCGATACGGGCGAGCGCTATTTCCCGCCCCTGGTCGTCGAACACGACGGATTTGATGACCGACGTACCGACGTCGATGGTGAGAACCGACATGGAATACCTGCCCCTTCGAACGTGCGGACGTCAGGGAAACGTGTCGCCGGGCGGGGCGTCAATCGGTCCCGGAATTATCCCGTGACCGTCCGCGGCCCGGATGTGAGGTCGCGGCCGTACGCCGGAGGGCCGGGCGACGGCACGCTATCCGCTGTGTTAACTTCACGTGAGGTTCGCATGACTTCGCATGACTCGCATGACACGTTCCCGCCCTGTCACGCGCCTGTCCCCCCCCCCCCCCCCCGCCGGTGGAGTGAACCGGAAAGGACCCCCGCGCCATGACCCGGATGGACGCCCAGGAAGAACGGCGGCGCAAGTTGCGCGATCTGGTGACCGACAAGGGGTTCGCTCGCACCTCGGACCTGGCCGAGGAGTTCGGTGTGAGTGTGATGACCATCCACCGGGATCTGGACGCGCTCCAGTCTCAGGGATGGCTGCGGAAGGTGCGGGGCGGGGCGAGCTGCCTGCCGTCGACGCAGTTCCACGGCAGCGTCAGCGAACGTATGACGACGATGGCGCGGACCAAGCACCGGCTGGCGCGGGCCGCCGCCGAACTGCTGGCGCCCGGGCAGATCGTGATGCTGGACGACTCCACCACATGCCTGAGCCTGGCCCGGCAGATGGCCGACCACACCCCGCTCACGGTCATCACCAACTCGCTGCCCGCCATCTCGGCGCTCGCCAAGGAGCCGGGTGTCTCACTGATCGCCCTCGGCGGCACGTACTTCCCGGCGTACGACGCCTTCATGGGGCTGCACACGGCGCACAGTGTGGAGTCGTTCCGCGCCGATGTGCTCTTCATGTCGACAACGGCGGTGACCGGGGGCCGCTGCTACCACATGTCCCCCGAGACGGTGCAGGTCAAGCGGGCGATGATGGCGTCCGCCGGGCGCCGGGTGCTGCTGGTGGACCACACGAAGTTCGCCAACCAGGGGCTGTACGCGCTGGCACCGCTGACCGACTTCGACCTGGTGCTCGTGGACGAGGCGGCGCCGGCCGCGGAGGTGCGGCGGCTGCGGGACATAGGCGTCGACGTACGCACGGTCGACACCTCGCGCTGAACGCCACGTGAACGTCACACCGACTTAACCCGCCCTTCGCCACCCCGCGATGGTGGAGCCGCGCCTGTGACCTGGCCTGACGACGCTCGCGCGGTGGCCGCTCACGACGCCTGTCCGTCGATTTCACGCCAGGGCCTGGCCGAGTCACGGGGTTTTTCTCCCGG
Organism: Streptomyces ficellus; assembly: GCF_030406405.1. Classification (GTDB taxonomy): domain Bacteria; phylum Actinomycetota; class Actinomycetes; order Streptomycetales; family Streptomycetaceae; genus Streptomyces; species Streptomyces ficellus_B. The sequence goes on along the minus strand of NZ_JAUEPL010000028.1, from coordinate 40,209 downwards.
TCATTGACCCGTGTCACACGGCCGTTTCATCGTGACGCCTCAGCGCACCGCTCACGCCGCTTCCCCGGCGCTTCCCGCGCTCTCCCGGCGCTCCTCCCGCGCCCTCCCCGAATTTCCGAAAAAGGTGGTTCTCGTGGCCGTCGTTGTGGACCCGTCCTCTTCCGCCGAAGAGACACCCGAGAGGCATTGGCTCGACAGGATCGGTATTCCCCGAGCGCTCGCCTGGGGCTTTCTGGGCCTCCTCATCTTCATGATCGGGGACGGCGTCGAGTCCGGTTATCTCTCGCCGTATCTGCGGGACGAGGGCATGTCCGGGGAGCGGGTGGCGCTGCTGTTCAGCGTCTACGGCGCCACCGCCAGCGTCGCCGCCTGGTTCTCCGGCGCGCTGTCGGACCTGTGGGGGCCTCGCCGGGTGATGCTGCTCGGCCTCGGCATCTGGGTGGCGTTCCAGGTGGTGTTCCTGGTCTTCGCCGTGCCGACGGTGAACTTCTGGCTGCTGATGCTCAGCTACGGGCTGCGCGGGTTCGGCTATCCGCTCTTCGCGTACGGCTTCCTCATCTGGGTCACGGCGGTGACGCCGAAGCGCCGGCTCGGCTCGGCGGTGGGCTGGTTCTGGTTCGCGTTCACCGGCGGGCTGCCGACGCTGGGCTCGCTGGTCGCCAGCTTCGCGGTGCCGTGGATCGGCGCGTACGCCACGCTGTGGCTCTCGCTCGCCCTGGTGACGGCGGGCGGCCTGATCGCCCTGCTCCTGGTGCGCGAGCCCACCGGCAGAAACCGGCTCGCCCCCGCCGGTGAGCGCCCGGTCGCCACCCTGATCGGCTCGCTCTCCATCATCTGGCGCAACCCGAAAATCGGTACCGGGGCGGTCGTGCGGGCCATCAACACGGCGCCGCAGTTCGGCTTCCTGGTCTTCCTGCCGGTCTTCTTCACCGACACGCTGGGCTTCTCGCTCAGTGAGTGGCTCCAGCTGCTCTCCGCGATGTTCGCCACGAACATCTTCTTCAACCTGATCTTCGGGGTCGTCGGCGACCGCGTCGGCTGGCAGCGCACCGTCGCGTGGTTCGGCGGCGTGGGCTGCGCGGTGACCACGCTGCTGCTCTACTACGGCACGGTGGCGGCGGGTGACCACTACGCGCTCGCGATGGTCCTGGTCAGCCTGTTCGGCGCGACGCTCGCCGGGTACGTGCCGCTCTCCGCGCTCATGCCGTCGCTGGACCCGGCGCACAAGGGCCAGGCGATGTCGGCCCTGAACCTGGGCGCCGGGGCGAGCACCTTCATCGGTCCGGCCCTGGTGGGCCTCTTCCTGGGGCCGCTGGGCGTCCAGGGCATGATGTGGATCTTCGCCATGCTGTATCTGGCGAGCGCCGTGATGGCGCTGTTCCTGAAGCTGCCGGACCCGGTAGCACCGGGCGCGGCGGGGTACCCGTCCGGCCCCGGCCCGGTAGCGCGGGCCGGGGCGCGAAACGAGACGGACGATTCGCCGGAGGCGTAGCCATGAGTGATCCGTGGGGCTACCCGACACCCTCGCAGGCGGAGGGCGAACGGGAGCCGGACGTCGACGAACACCCCGACGTGGCCCGTTCGACCCCGTCCCAGGCGGAGGGCGAGCGCGCCGCCGAGGAGGAGACGGTCGACACCGACACCGAGTCCGGCGGCGAGAGCAGGAAAGGGACATAAGTGGCGGACGAGGCGGAGAGCGAGCGTCAGGCCCCCCGGGTAAGGCTGCCGGGACTGCGCTGCCACTGGCTGAACCAGTGCTTCGTCCACTGGCCTTACCCTCCCGATGACGTCCAGGGTCTGCTGCCGGAAGGGCTGACCGTGGACACATACGAAGGGGCCGCGTGGGTGAGCCTCACCCCGTTCGTGATGGCGGACGTGCGGCCCCACCCCCTGCCCGTGCTGCCCGGGACACCCGACTTCCCGGAGACGAACCTGCGGACGTACGTGCGGGGGCCGGACGGCCGGGACGGACTGTGGTTCCTCTCCCTCGACGTCACCAATCCGCTGATGCTGGGCGCCCTCGCCGTGGGGGCGCCGTATCGGCTGGCCCGGCTGCGGGTGGAGAAGGAGGACGAAAGGCTGGTGTACACCGGTTCGCGGTACGGCTCCGGCGTCTCGTACCGCCTGGTGATCCGGCCGGGCGAGAGGCTGACGCCGCCGTCCGAGCAGGCCGACTGGCTGACCTCACGGTGGCGGGCGTACACCCGCCGCCTGGGCGTGGTGTGGGAGGTCCCGGTCGAGCACGAGCCGTGGCGGCCGGCCGCCGCCGAGATCGAGTCGCTGGAGGAGAACCTGCGCGAGGCGGCGGGCCTCCCGCCCTGCGGCGAGCCGCCCGTGGCGCACTTCTCGCCGGGCGTGCGCGACGTACGGATCGGGATCGCGCGGCCGGTCGGCACAGGTGGCGGGGAGGCCCGTGACGCGTAGCCGTGGATTGTTCCGCGATCAACGGGGAACCCGCCGGTACGGAGCGGGCGGCCGAGCACCGCCGACATCAACGGCGGGCGGGGCCCGCTCCCCGTCTTGGAGGAGTTGTGGTGACTGATTCACACGGGATTGAGGAGGACACGGAGGTCCCGGATGTGACCGGGGCCGGTACGGCACAGGCGGGGGGTGCCGTATGTGTGGCCTGAGCGGTGAGATCCGCTTCGACGACCGGCGGCCCGACGTGGCCGCGGTGGAGCGCATGACCGACCGGCTGGCGGCCCGCGGGCCGGACGGCCGGGGCATCTGGTCGCAGGGCGCGGTGGCGCTCGGCCACCGCAGACTCAAGATCATCGACCTGTCGGAGCGCGGCGCCCAGCCGATGACCGACACCGAGACCCGGCTGACCGGCGTGTTCAACGGGTGCGTGTACAACTACCAGGAGCTGCGCGCCGAGCTGCGCGCCCTGGGGCACCGGTTCTTCTCCACCTCGGACACCGAGGTGATTCTCAAGGCCTACCAGCAGTGGGGCACCGACTGCGTCGACCACTTCATCGGCATGTTCGTGTTCGCCATCGTCGAGAACGACACCGGCCGGGTCGTGCTGGCGAGGGACCGGCTGGGCATCAAGCCGCTGTACCTGGCGCACGGGCCCGGGCACCTGCGGTTCGCCTCCACGCTGCCCGCCCTGCTCGCGGGCGGTGGCGTCGACACGTCGCTCGACCCGGTGGCCCTGCACCAGTACCTGAGCTGGCACGCCACGGTGGCGGCGCCGCGCACCGTGCTGGCCGGGGTGCGCAAGCTGCCGCCCGCGACGGTGCGGGTGATCGAACCGGACGGTACGTACCGTGACCGGTGCTACTGGCAGCCGTCGTACACCCGGCGCGCGGAGCACGCGGGCATGGACGCCGGTGACTGGCGGGACGCGGTGCTGGACGCGCTGCGGACGGCGGTGCGGCGCCGGATGGTCGCCGACGTGCCGGTGGGCGTGCTGCTCTCGGGCGGGCTCGACTCGTCGCTGATCGTGGCGCTGCTCGCGGAGGAGGGCCAGAAGGACCTGGCGACCTTCAGTGTCGGGTTCGAGTCGGAGGGCGGCGAGGAGGGCGACGAGTTCGCGTACTCCGACCTGATCGCCCGGCGCTACGGCACCGACCACCACCAGCTGATGGTGCCCTCCGACCGGGTGTCGACCGCCCTGGACGCGGCGGTGGCGGCCATGAGCGAGCCGATGATCAGCCATGACGTGGTCGCCTTCCACCTGCTGTCGGAGCAGGTCTCCAAGGAGGTGAGCGTCGTCCAGAGCGGCCAGGGCGCCGACGAGGTGTTCGCCGGCTACCGCTGGTACCCCGAGATGGCCGCCGTCGAGCGGGAGCGGGAGCCGGAGACGTACGCGGAGGTGTACTTCGACCGCCCGCACGCCGACTTCGCGCGCATCCTCCAGCCGGACATGCTGCCCGACCACGACGCCTCCAGCCGGTTCGTGCACGAGCACATGGCGGCCCCCGGCGCGCAGACCGCGCTGGACGCGGCGCTGCGGCTGGACACGCACGTGATGCTGGTGGACGACCCGGTCAAGCGGGTGGACAACATGACCATGGACTGGGGGCTGGAGGCGCGGGTGCCGTTCCTCGACCACCAGCTCGTGGAGCTGGCCGCCGCCTGCCCGCCGGAGCTGAAGCTGGCGCAGGGCGGCAAGGGCGTCCTGAAGGACGCGGGGCGCGCGCTGCTGCCGCGCGAGGTCGTGGACCGGCCCAAGGGCTACTTCCCGGTGCCGGCGATCCGGCACATGGCGGGGCCCGTGCTGGAGCGGGTCCGTGAGGCGCTGGCCGCGCCCGCGGCCAAGTCCCGCGGGGTCTTCCGGGACGAGTACGTCGCCGAACTCCTCGCCGCCCCCGACGTCCACCGTACGAAGCGCGGGGCCAACGCCCTGTGGCACGTAGCGTTGCTGGAGATATGGCTGCAGACGCACAACATCAACTGACCGGAGCCACGTCGGCGGCACCTCTCCTGGTGCCGCTCGCCGACGCGGCGGGCCTGCGCGACACTCCCCAGCCGCTGGTCTCCCACGGCTGCTGGTACCCGTCCGCCGACCCCACGGGCGAGCGGGTGGCGTTCATCTGCGACCGGACGGGGGTGCCGCAGCTGTGGACCGGGCCGGTCGACGGCGGTGACATCCACCTGCTCGACTCCGACCCCGATCCCGTCACCGAGGTGGCCTGGTCGCCCGATGGACGCTGGATCGCGTACACGGTCGCCCCGGGAGGCGGCGAGCACACCCGCGTGCTGTGCGTACGCCCGGACGGCACCGGCCGCCGGATCGTGGCGGGCGCGGACTGGACCAGTTCGGCGTACCTGGGCTGCTGGGCGCGGGACGGCTCCGCGGTGGCGGTCACGGTGGCCGAACCCCCGCCGCCGGTGGCGGAGCCGGCTGTCCCCGGTGACCTGCCGGCGGGCTGGGCGGAGCGGGACGGCCACGCCACTCTGCTGGGCGGCGAGCACTACGGGGAGGTGGGGGCGGCGCCCCGTGGGGGCGGGGGTGCGCGGGACCGGCTCAGTGCCTATCTGGTCGACCCGGACGGGGTCGGCTCGCCCGCTTTGGTGGCGGCCGAGTCGGGTGCGGCCACGCTGCGGGTGTGCGACATCAGCCCGGACGGACGGCTCGCGCTGGTGCGGCGCGGGCCGCGCGGGCGGCGGGAGGCCGTGGTGGTGCGCATGGCCGACCTGGGCACGGGGTCGGTGCTGCGGGTGGCGGACGGTGACCCGTGGATCGGCCGGTTCTCGCCGGACGGCCGCACGCTGTGGCTGCGCAGCGACCACGAGCGGGAGTTCGCCGCCCTGCTGGCGGCGGAACTGGACGCCGAGGGCCGCCGGTCGGGCCTGTCCGTGGTGGCCGAGCGGGCCGGCAGCGACCTGGAACTGCTGGCGTTCCCCGAGGACGGCCGCACCGCCGCCCTCGCCTGGAACGTCCGGGGCGCGAGCGCATTGCAGACGCTGAGCCTGCCGACGGGCACGCCGGGCGGGCCGGGAGGTGCGGGTGCTCCCGGTGGTTCTGATGGTTCTGGTGATCTCCGTGGTCCCGGTGTTTCCGGTGGCCCCGGTTCTCCTGGTGCTCCCGGTGGTTCTGGTGGTGCTGGTGATCTCGGTCGTCCCGATGGTTCCGGTGATCTGGGTGATTCCGGTGGTCCCGGTAGTTCGGGAGGTCCCGGTGGTCCGGCGGTCACCCGGGACGTGGGGTTGCCGCACGAGGTGGTGACGCGGATCGCGCGGGGCGGGCCGGGCGGGATGGTGGTGGCCCTGTCGGGGTCGCAGCGCAAGCCCGGTGTGTGGTCGGTGCCCGGGACGGCGCCGCCCGCGCGGACGCCCTGGTCGTCGCGGGACGAGGACGCCGTACCGCCGGGGCGCCCGCCCGTGTGCCCGGTGCCGCTGCGCCCGGTGGCCCGTGACGGGCTGGAGCTGGGCGGCTGGTACTACCGGGCGCCCGGCCGGGGCGGCGGCGACCCGGCGCCCTGCGTGATCCACCTGCACGGCGGGCCGGAGGAGCAGGAGCGGCCCGTGTTCGACCCGCTGTACCACGAGTTGCTGGGGCGCGGCCTCGACGTCTTCGCTCCCGACGTGCGCGGGTCCTCCGGGCGGGGGCGGTCGTTCGTGGACGCCGACCTCGGTACGGGACGGTTCGCGGCGATCGACGACGTCGCGGACTGCGCCGCGCACGCGGTCCTGACCGGGCGCGCGGACCCCACACGGCTGGCCGTGATGGGGCATTCCTACGGCGGCTACCTGACGCTCGCGTCGCTCGTGTGGCACCCGGCGCTCTTCCGTACGGGTGTCGCGGTCTGCGGCATGTCCGACTTCGCGACGTTCTTCGCCGGGACCGAGCCGTGGATCGCGGAGTCGGCGGCCCACAAGTACGGCCACCCGGAACGCGACCGGGAGTTGCTGCACGCCCTGTCCCCCATGAGCCGTATCGACGAACTGCGCGTACCGCTGCTGGCCGTGCACGGCGAGCACGACACGAACGTGCCGCCGGGCGAGTCCGAGCAGATCGTCCGCGCCGCCCGCGAACGCGGCCACCCCGCCGAGCTGCTGATGCTCCGCGAGGAGGGCCATGAGTTCCGGCGGGCGGACAACCGGCGGCTGTTCCGCCGTACCGCCGCGGACTGGCTGGAGCGGTACCTGACCGGCTGAGCCGGTGCGGGTCCCCACAGATGAGCATAAAGTGACCGGACATGGGCATTCCGTACGTCGCTCTGGACACCGACCGGAAACCGACCCAGGAACTGGAGGCGCAGACGCATGATCCCCCCGCTCGCCTCGTACGCCGTGGTCGTCCCCACCATCGGACGGCCCTGCCTCGCCGACTGCCTCGCCGCGCTCGCCTCCGCCGAGGGGCCGGAGCCGAGCCGGATCGTGCTGGTGGACGACCGGCCGGACCCGCCGGGCGAGGCCCTGCCGCTGGAGGCGCTCGGCCCGCTCGCGGACCGCGCCGTGGTGCTGCGCAGCGGCGGGCGCGGCCCGGCGGCGGCCCGTAACACCGGACTGCGCGCCGTGGACGAGCCCTGGGCGGTCCTCCTCGACGACGACGTACGGGTCAGCGCCTACTGGCGTGAGCAGCTCGCCCGGGACCTGGCCGAGGCGTCCCCCGACACGGGCGGCGTGCAGGGCGTGCTCCAGGTGCCGCTGCCCGCGGACCGCCGCCCCACCGACTGGGAGCGCAACACCGCGGGCCTGCAGAGCGCCCTGTGGGCGACCGCCGACATGGCGTACCGCACGGAGGTGCTCAAGGCGGTCGGCGGTTTCGACGAGCGGTTCCCGCGCGCCTTCCGCGAGGACGCGGATCTCGCGCTGCGGGTCATCGAGGCGGGCTGGCGGATCGTGCGCGGTGAGCGGCGCACCGAGCATCCGGTGCGGCCCGCCGACCGGTGGGTGTCGGTGCGGCTGCAGAAGGGCAACGCGGACGACGCGCTGATGGTGCGGTTGCACGGCCCGGACTGGTGGGAGCGGGCGGCGGCGGCGCGCGGACGGATCCGGCGGCACGCGGCGGTCAGCGCGGCGGGCGTCGGGGCCGTGCTGCTGGCGGCCGCCGGGCGGCGGCGGGCGGCGGTGCTCGCGGCGGCGGGATGGCTGCTGGGGACGGCGGAATTCGCGCGGGCGCGCATCGCGCCGGGTCCGCGCACCGTGGACGAGATCGTGACGATGACCCTGACCAGTGCCGTCATCCCGGCCGCCGCCACATGGCACCGGCTGGCCGGGGAGCTGCGCCACCGGTCGGCGGGGAGCTGGGACGGCGCCCTGTGACGGGCCCCGCGGCCGTACGCGCCGTGCTGTTCGACCGGGACGACACGCTCATCGAGGACGTCCCGTACAACGGCGACCCGGAGAAGGTCCGGCCCATGCCGGGGGCCCGGGAGGCGCTGCGGCTGCTGCGCGGGCACGGGATACGTACCGGTGTGGTGTCCAACCAGTCGGGTGTCGGGCGGGGCCTGCTGACCGAGGAGGACGTACGCCGGGTCAACGCGCGCGTGGACGCGCTCCTCGGGCCGTTCGAGGTGTGGGCGCACTGTCCGCACGTACCGGAGGACGGCTGCGGCTGCCGCAAACCGGCGCCGGGACTGATCGTGGAGGCCGCGCGGCGCCTGGGGGTCCCTCCGGAGGCGTGCGTGGTGATCGGTGACATCGGCTCGGACATGGGCGCGGCGCGCGCGGCGGGAGCGCGCGGGGTGCTGGTACCGACGGCGCGGACGCTGCCCGGGGAGGTGGCGGCCGCGCCGTACGTCTGCCCGGACCTGCTCGGTGCGGTACGGCACGTGCTGGGGGACGGCTCCGGGAGGCGGTCATGAGGGCGCTGGTCGTGCGCCTCGACAGCTTCGGCGACGTCCTGCTCGCGGGCCCCGCCGTGCGGGCGGTCGCGCACCGGGCGGAACGCGTGACGCTACTGTGCGGGCCGCGCGGGGCGCCGGCCGCGAGGCTGCTGCCGGGCGTGGCCGAGGTGCTGGTCTGGGAGGCGCCGTGGGTGGGCTTCACGCCGCCGCCGGTCGACCGGGCCGACATCGACCGGATCGTCAACCGTCTGGCCGCCGCGCGCCCGGACGCGGCGCTGATCCTCACCTCGTTCCACCAGAGCCCGCTGCCCGCCGCGCTGCTGCTGCGCATGGCGGGCGTGCCGCACATCGCGGCCGACAGCGTGGACGCGCCCGGTTCGCTGCTGGACGTGCGCCACCAGCGGGCGCCGCACGCCCATGAGGCCCAGGCCGCGCTGGACCTCGCCGAGGCGGCGGGCTTCCCGCGTCCCCCCGGCGACGGCGGGCTGCTGCGGGTCCGGCACGCGCCGGCCGCGCAGGAGCTGACGGGCCCGGGGCCGTACGTGGTCGTCCACCCCGGCGCGAGTGTCGCGGCCCGGCGGTGGAGCCCCGAGCGGTGCGCCCACGCCGTACGCCTGCTGGCCGGTGCGGGGCACCGGGTCGTCGTCACGGGCGGACCGGACGAGCGGGAGCTGACCGCGCTGGTCGCGGGGCGTGACGGGCTGGACCTGGGCGGCCGGACTGAGCCTCCGCAGCTGGCGGCCGTGCTGGCGGCGGCCGGTGCGGTGGTGACGGGCAACACCGGCCCGGCGCACCTGGCGGCGGCCGTGGGCACGCCGATCGTCTCGCTGTTCTCACCGGTCGTGCCCGCCGAGCGCTGGGGCCCCTACGGCGTTCCGCATGTGCTGCTGGGCGACCAGCAGGCGCCCTGCGTGGGCACCCGCGCCCGGGAGTGCCCGGTGCCCGGCCATCCGTGCCTGGACGAGGTGACGGCGGAGGACGTGCTGGCCGCGGTGGAGAAGCTGCTGGAGGGCGGGGAATGACCCCGCGCGCCGTGGCGGCCACCGCCGGTGGGTGGGGGGCGTGGCCCCTCCGGGCTCGTCTCCTTGAGGCCGGCGGCCTTGAGTGCGTCGCACCGGGGGCCCGTCCCGCGCGGGCGCGGTGCGGGTCGTCTGCTGCCGGTGGGTGGGGGGCGTGGCCCCTCCGGGCTCGTCTCCTCGAGGCCGGCGGCCTTGGGTACGTCGCATCGGGAGCCCTTCCCTTGCCGCCAACCTCTGCGGGGACGACCCTGCACGGCCCCACCCCGGCCGTCGCCCGGCTGCGGGTCGGTTGTGGGGTCGGCTCCCGCAGTCCGGTTGTGGGCAGTCGTTCCGCAGGGCGGAACGGGTGGGCACAACCGGACCACGGTCCGCAGACGGACGCGAGTCCGGGGCGGGGCCCCGGCAGGTCGCGGGTGCTTGTGCTGCGGGCGCTGGGCCTGGGTGACCTGCTGGCCGGGGTGCCCGCGCTGCGGGCGCTGCGGCGGGCCTTTCCGGAGTACGAGATCGTCCTCGCCGCACCGGAGCAGCTGGCCGCGCCCGCGGCAGCGTCCGGGGCGGTGGACCGGGTGTTGGGGGCGTCGGCGCCCGGCAGGGCCGTACCGGTGCGGCTGGACTGGGAGGGGCCGCCGCCGGACGTGGCGGTGGACCTGCACGGCAACGGGCCGTCCAGTCACCGGTTGCTGCAACGTGTGCGCCCGGGGCGGCTGCTGGCGTTCGCGCACCCCGGGACACCGGAGATCGCGGGGCCCGAGTGGCGGGCGGACGAGCACGAGCGCGCCCGCTGGTGCCGGCTGCTGGAGTGGTACGGCATCCCCGCGGACCCCGGCGATCTGCGGCTGCCGGTGCCGGACGCGGCGTCCCCCGCGCCCGGCGCGGTCGTCGTGCACCCGGGCGCCGACTCGGGGGCGCGGCGCTGGCCGGCGGAGCGGTACGCGGCGGTGGTGCGGGGGCTGCGGCGGCGCGGGCACCGGGTGGTGCTGACCGGCGGGCCGGGCGAGGACGAGCTGCTGGACCAGGTGCGTGAGGGCGCGGACGTGGAGGTGTTCGCGGGTGGGCTGCCGTTCGAGCGGCTTGGCGCGCTGTTCGCGGGGGCGGCGGCCGTCGTCAGCGGCGACACCGGGATCGCCCACCTCGCGGTCGCCTACGGCACCCCTTCCGTGACCCTGTTCGGTCCGGTATCGCCCCGTCTGTGGGGGCCACCGCCGGGTACGCGCCACGTCGCCCTGTGGCACCCGGGCCCTCCCGGTGACCCGCACGGCCGCGAACCCGACCCGCAGCTGCTGCGCATCCAGCCGGACGACGTCCTGAAGGCCCTGTTCGACCACCCGGAGGTGCCCCGCCCGTGACCGCCGACAGCCGCACGACCGTCGTCGTGATCACCCACAACCGCCGCGATCAGCTGCTGGGCACGCTGGACCGCCTCGCCGCGCTTCCCGAACGGCCCCCGGTGATCGTCGTCGACAACGCGTCGACCGATGGCACCCCGCAGGCCGTCGCCGACCGCCATCCCGGGGTCTCGGTGCTCACCCCGGGCCGCAATCTCGGGGCGCCGGGCCGCAATCTCGGCGTACGCCATGCCCGGACGCCCTATGTGGCCTTCAGCGACGACGACTCGTGGTGGGAACCGGGGGCGCTGGCGCGCGCGGCGGACCTGTTCGACCGGCACCAGCGGCTCGGGCTGCTCGCGGCCGGTATCCACGTGGGCGCCGAGGGCAGGCCCGACCCGCTGAACAGCATCCTCGCCGCGTCCCCGCTCGGCCACGCCGCCGATCTGCCCGGCCCGCAGGTGCTGGGCTTCCTGGCCTGCGCCGCCGTCGCCCGCCGGGAGGCGTACCTGGAGGCGGGCGGCTACCACCCGGTGCTGTTCCTGGGCGGCGAGGAGACCCTGCTCGCCTACGACCTGGCGGCGCGCGGCTGGGGCGTGTGCCACTGCCCCGAGGTGGTGGCGGTGCACAGCCCCATCGGCGGGGTGCGGCCCGGGCGGCCCGCGGTGATGCGCCGCAACGCCGCGCTGACCGCGTGGCTGCGCCGTCCCCTGGGCGTGGCGCTGCGGCACACGCGCGGGCTCGCCGCCGAGGCGCGGCGGGATCCGGAGGCCCGTACGGCGCTGCGCGAGATGGTCGAGCGGCTCCCGGTGGCGCTGCGGCTGCGCCGGCCGCTCCCGGCGGCCGTGGAGGCGGCGGCCCGGCGCCTGGACCTGGAAGGAGCGGCGAGATGACCGACCCCCGTACCACCGTCGTCGTGATCACTCACAACCGGCGCGAGGAGCTGCTGCGTACGCTCGGCAAACTCGCCGCGCTGCCGGAGCGCCCGCCGGTCGTCGTCACCGACAACGGCTCCACGGACGGCACCGCCGAGGCCGTCGCCCGGCTCCATCCCGAGGTCACGCTGCTGACGCCGGGCCGGAACCTGGGCGCGGTGGGCCGCAATCTCGCGGTACGCCAGGTCGTCCGTACGCCCTACATCGCCTTCTGCGACGACGACTCGTGGTGGGAGCCGGGCTCGCTCTCCTACGCCGCGGACTTGCTGGACCGGCATGAGCAGTTGGCGGCCGTCACCGCCCGTATCCTTGTCGAGCCGGACGGCCGGGAGGATCCGATCGTGGCCGAGCTGCGGGACTCGCCGGTCGAGGGACCGGACTGGCTGCCCGGCCCGGCGCTGGGCTCGTTCCTGGCGGCGGCGACGGTGCTGCGTACCGACGCGTTCCGGGCGGCGGGCGGGTTCAGCGAGCGGCTGTGGCTGGGCGGCGAGGAGGAACTGCTCGCCACGGACCTGGCGAGCCAGGGCTGGTGGCTGGCGTACGTGGCGGAGATGACCGTCCACCACGCGCCCTCGGTGGCCCGCGACCCCACGCTGCGGCGGGTGCACGGGCTGCGCAACACGCTGTGGTTCTGCTGGCTGCGCCGGCCGCTGGTGCCCGCGCTGCGGCGGACGCTTGAGCTGGCGCGTACGGTCCCGCGCGACCGGGCGTCGCTGCGGGCGTTCGGTCTGGCGCTCGGGGGGCTGCCGTGGGTGCTGCGGGAGCGGCGGGTCGTACCGCCGGCGGTGGAGGCGCGGCTGCGTGCGCTGGCGGAGGCGCAGCGCACATCGACGGCGCGGCGCTATGTGGGCTGACGCCCGCCCGAGGCCGGTGGCGGTCCGCGCTCTTCGCTCCCCGGTTCATCCCATCGTTCGAGGGGTACCCGGATCGACATGATCACCATTGGGGTCGAGGAAGAGTACCTGCTGCTCGATCCGGTCACGTGCCTGCCGGTGCCGCTCGCCGACCAGGTGCGGGCCGCGGCCGGCCTGGAGCCGATCGTCGAGGACGCCGAGGTCCAGTCCGAGCTGCTGCAGGCACAGGTGGAGGTCGCCACGCCCGTGTGCACCGACCTGGAGGAGGTCGGCGGCCACCTGCTGCGGCTGCGCCACGCGCTGGGCACGGCGGCGGAGAAGAACGGCTGCCGGATCGCGGCCTGCGCGACCGCCCCGTACCGGGAGCCGGCGCCCGTGCCGGTGACCGAGAAGGCCCGCTACCTCGCGATGCGTACCCAGGCGCCGCAGCTGGTGGCCGAACAGCTGGTGAACGGGATGCATGTGCACGCCGCCGTGCCGGACCGCGAGACGGGTGTCGCCGTCCTGAGCAGGATACGGGTGTGGCTGCCCGTCCTGGTGGCCATGTCGGCCAACTCCCCCGTGTGGGACGGCAAGGACACCGGTTTCGCGAGCTGGCGCACGGTGATCTTCGGGCGCTGGCCGGTCAGCGGCCCGCCGCCCTGCTTCACCTCGCTCGCCGACCACGAGAGACGGGTCCAGTCGCTGCTGGACACCGGGATCATCACCGACACCGGCCAGCTGTACTGGCAGGCCCGGCTGTCCGACAAGTACCCGACCGTCGAGGTGCGCTGCGCGGACGTGCAGTTGCGCGCCGACGCGGCGGTCATGTTCGCCGGGCTCGTCCGCGCCCTGATCGCCACCGCGATCCGTGAGGAGAAGGCGGGGCTGCCGCTTCCGCAGTGCCCGCCGGAGCTGCTCCAGGCGTCCAACTGGCATGCCGCCCGGCACGGGCTCAGCGGCCTGCTGGTCGATCCCGCCGGGAAGGCCCGCAGGGCGGGTGACGTGCTGTGCATGCTGCTCGACCACATCACGCCCGCCCTGGACGAGGCCGGTGACACCCGCGAGGTGTCCTCGCTGATCCACCGGCTGCTCCAGCAGGGCACACCGGCGGACCAGCAGCGGCGGGCGCTGGTCGAGGGCGGCCTCCCGGCCCTCGCCGAGCTGATCATCAGCGAGACCGTGTCCCCCTGACCCGGCCCCTGCCCTACGCCTGACCCGGCCCCCGGCGGTCCGCCTTTCGGCGCCCCGAGGCGGCCGGGGCCTGTCTTCCCGGTGTTCGCCCCTCTGAGCTGCCCAAACGCCCTCCAGAGGCGTCGCCCTCACCTTCCGTGACCACTCGAACGGCGCATACCACCGCGCCCCGTGCCCTCCTTCGGCCGAGCCTGGACGCAGGTGCAGAGGGCACTGGAGCGTCGTCGGCGTTCCGCACATGTACGGAGGACACCGAATGGACACCGCTTTCGCAGGCAGCTGGGAGCACGCCGTCGTCACCGGCGGCGCCGGCTTCGTCGGGTCGCACCTGTGCACCGCGCTGCTGGACTCGGGCACCGCCGTCACATGTGTGGACGACTTCAGCACCGGGCGGCGGGAGAACATATCCGGGCTCCTCGGCCGCCCCGGCTTCACGCTGGTGGAGGCGAACGTCTCGGAGCCCTTCGACGTCGACGGGACACCGGACCTGGTGCTGCACTTCGCGTCCCCGGCGTCGCCCGCCGACTACCTGCGCCTCCCGCTGCACACCCTGGAGACCGGCAGCCTCGGCACCCGCCACGCCCTGGCGCTCGCGCACCGCGCCGGGGCCCGCTTCCTGCTCGCCTCCACCTCCGAGGTGTACGGCGACCCGCAGCAGCACCCGCAGAACGAGCGGTACTGGGGCAATGTGAACCCGGTCGGCCCGCGCAGTGTGTACGACGAGGCGAAGCGGTTCGGCGAGGCGCTGACCACCGCCGAGGCCGAGGTCCACGGCACGGACGCCGGCATCGTACGGCTGTTCAACACCTACGGTCCGCGGATGCGCGGCCACGACGGCAGGGCCGTCCCCACCTTCGTACGCCAGGCGCTCGAAGGGGAGCCCCTCACCGTCACCGGCGACGGGCGGCAGACGCGGTCGCTGTGCTACATCGACGACACCGTGCGCGGCATCCTCGCCGCGGCGGCCCATGGGCTGCGCGGCCCGGTGAACATCGGCAACCCGACCGAGATCACCATGCTGGAGCTGGCGCGGCTGGTCATCGAACTCACCGGCTCCCACTCGCAGATCCGCTTCATCGAACGGCCCACGGACGACCCGGCCGTGCGCTGCCCCGACATCACCCTGGCCCGGGACAAGCTCCAGTGGGAGCCGCGCGTGAGCCCCGAGGAGGGCCTGCGGCGCACCATCGCCTGGTTCCGTGACCAGGCGCGCGGCGATCGCACGCCCAGCGGCTCCTGAACCACCCACACCCACCGCCGTCCGTCTTCCCGACTCCCCCGACTCGCCGAAAGGCCAGGGACCCCATGCGCATTCTCGGAATCAACGCTCTGTTCCACGATCCCGCCGCCGCGCTGGTCATCGACGGCCGTACCGTCGCCGCCGCGGAGGAGGAGCGGTTCTCCCGCCGCAAGCACGGGAAGCGGCCGGTGCCGTTCTCGGCCTGGGAACTGCCCGAGAAGGCCGCCGCCTGGTGCCTGAAACGGGCGGGTCTGCGCCCCCAGGACCTGGACGCGGTGGCCTACTCCTTCGACCCCCAACTCGCCCGGCCCGCCGAGGAGATGGGCCTGGACGACCCGTGGGACCACCTGCGGCTCACCTACGCCCGTGAGGCCCCCGGCTTCCTCAAGACGGCGCTGCCTGGCCTGGACCCGGGCCTCGTCCGCTTCGTACCGCACCACATGGCGCACGCCGCCTCCGGCGCCTTCGCCGCGCCCGGTGCCGGGGACTGCTCCGTGCTGGTCCTCGACGGCCGGGGCGAGCGGGCCTCCCACCTGGCGGCGCGGCGCGTCCACGACCGCCTGGAGTCGCTGTACTCGCAGGAGCTGCCGCACTCGCTGGGCCTGGTGTACGAGGAGCTCACCGACCACCTCGGATTCCTGCGCTCCTCCGACGAGTTCAAGGTGATGGCACTCGCCTCCCACGGCAGGCCCCGGATGCTGCCCGAACTGCGCCGGTATGTGTATCCCACCGGTGACGGCGGGTTCCACGCGACCGGGGTGCCGTGGGCCGAACTGTGCCCGCGCCGCCGGCCGGACGAGGCGTGGACACAGGATCACGCGGACATCGCCGCCAGCGCGCAGGCCGTGCTGGAGGAGACGCTGCTGGACCTGGTGCGCTGGCTGCATGGCCAGACGCACGACCGTGTGCTCACGCTCGCCGGTGGCGTCGCCCTCAACTGCGTGGCCAATTCGCGGATCGCCCGCGAGGGCCCGTTCGACCGGGTGTGGGTGCAGCCGGCGGCCGGTGACGCGGGCACGGCGCTGGGCGGCGCGCTGCTGCTCGCGGCGGGCGGCGGCGACGAGCCGGAGCCGATGCACGGCGCCGACCTGGGGCGGGACTGGTCGGACGCGGAGCTGGGCGCCTGGCTGAAGACGGCGGCCGTGCCGTTCGACCGGCCGGCCGACATCGCGGCGACGGTGGCCGGGGCGCTGGCGGACAACCAGATCGTGGCGTGGTTCCAGGGGCGTTCGGAGTACGGGCCGAGGGCGCTGGGTCACCGCTCGCTGCTGGCGCACCCGGGGCACGCGGGCAATCTGGAGCGGCTCAACGACGTCAAGGGGCGTGAGCAGTTCCGGCCGGTGGCGCCGATGGTGCTTCAGGAGCGGGCGGCGGAGATCTTCGACGGCGTACTGCCCAGCCCCTACATGCTGTTCGTGCACGAGGTGGCGCCCCAGTGGCGGGAGCGCATCCCGGCGGTGGTGCACGTCGACGGCACGGCCCGCATCCAGACGGTGGACCGGCAGGCCGAGCCGCTGGTCGCGCGGATGCTGGGCGAGTTCGAGCGGCTCACGGGCCTGCCGGTGGTGGTCAACACCAGCCTGAACACGGCGGGCCGGCCCATGGTGGACGACCCGCGCGACGCCCTGGAGTGCTTCGGCTCCTCCCCCGTGGACCTGCTGGCCATCGGCCCGTACGCGGTCAGGCGCGGTGACTTCTTCCGCTCCGACGACACCGACGACGCGGCGCGGTGACGGACGGGGTGACGAACGCGGTGACGCACTCGGTGACGCACTCGGTGGCGGAAGGAGCCCGCTGATGAACATCCTGCTGTGGCACGTGCACGGGTCGTGGACGACGGCGTTCGTCCAGGGACCCCACACCTACCTGGTGCCGGTCACCCCCGACCGCGGTCCCGACGGGCTGGGCCGGGCCCGCACCTTCACCTGGCCCGACTCCGTACGGGAAGTGCCGCCCGAGCGGCTGCGCGATACGCCGGTGGACCTGGTGGTCCTCCAGCGGCCGCACGAGTTCGAGCTGGCCGAGCGCTGGCTGGGCGGGCGCCGTCCCGGCCGGGACGTGCCGGCCGTGTACCTGGAGCACAACGCGCCGGACGGGAACGTCCCCGACACCCGCCATCCCTGCGCGGACCGCGACGATCTGACGCTGGTCCACGTCACCCACTTCAACCGGCTGTTCTGGGACAACGGCTCGACCCGGACCGAGGTGATCGAACACGGCATCGTCGACCCGGGCCACCTCTACACCGGCCGCCTCCCCCGCGCGGCCGTGGTGGTCAACGAGCCGGTCCGGCGCGGCCGTTACACCGGTACGGACCTGCTGCCGGCCCTGTCCCAGGCGGCGCCGCTGGATGTGTTCGGGATGCGTACGGAGGGCCTGGCGGCCCACCTGGGCGTACCCGAGGAGCGGTGCCGGGGCGCCGACCTGCCGCAGCGGGAGCTGCACGCGGCGATGGCGGAGCGCCGGCTGTATCTGCATCCGGTGCGCTGGACATCGCTGGGCCTGTCGCTGCTGGAGGCCATGCACCTGGGCATGCCGGTCGTGGCGCTGGCCACGACGGAGGCGATCGAGGCGGTGCCGCCCGGCGCCGGGACGGTGTCGACGCGGCCCGAGGTGCTGGCGCGGGCCGCCCGGCGCTATCTGCACGAGCCGCAGGCGGCGGCCGAGGACGGCGCGCGCGCCCGGCAGGCGGCCCTCGAACGGTACGGGCTCAAACGCTTCCTGGACGACTGGGAGCGTGTGATGACGGAGGTGCGCTCATGACATCCCTCGATCCCACGGACGCGGATCCGGCCACGACCGATGCCACTGGCCGCGCGGAGGTCGGCGCCATGGACGTGGACTCCATGAACGTGGATTCCACGGACGTCGGCGTCCTGGACGCGCGGGAGGCGGCCGCCCGGGGCGACGGCAACGGTGTGCGCGGGCTGTCCATCGCACTCGTCTCCGAGCACGCGAGCCCGCTCGCCGTCCTGGGCGGCGTCGACGCGGGCGGCCAGAACGTGCACGTCGCACGCCTCGCCGGCGCCCTCGCCGACCGCGGGCACCACGTCACCGTCTTCACCCGCCGCGACGCGCGGGACCTGCCCGACCGGGTGCCGCTGCGCCCGGGCGTCGAGGTCCACCACGTGCCCGCCGGACCGCCCGAACCGATCCCGAAGGACGAACTCCTGCCGTACATGGCGGCGTTCGGCCGCTGGATGGCCCGCGAGTGGCGGGTCCGGCCGCCCGACCTGGTGCACTCGCACTTCTGGATGTCCGGCGTGGCGTCGCTGCGGGCGACCCGGGAGTCGCGGCTGCCGTTCCTGCACACGTACCACGCGCTGGGCACGGTGAAGCGGCGGCACCAGGGGCAGGCCGACACCAGCCCGCCCGAGCGCATCGACCGCGAGCGGCAGGTGGGCCTGGGCTGCGACCGGGTGATCGCGACCTGCCACGACGAGGTCTTCGAGCTGAGCCGGATGCGCATCCCGCCGGGCAAGGTCGGTGTGGTGCCCTGCGGTGTCGACACCGAGCAGTTCTGCCCGGACGGCCCGGCCGCCCCGCGCGACGGCGGTCAGCGCTACCGGCTGCTCCAGCTGGGCCGCCTGGTCCCCCGGAAGGGCGCCGCGGTGTCCATCACGGCGCTGACCCGGCTGCCCGACGCCGAGCTCCTCGTCGTCGGTGGCCCCCCGGCGGACCGGCTCGACGCCGACCCCGAGGTGCGCCGGCTGCGCGAGGTGGCCCGGCTGGCCGGGGTCGCGGACCGCGTCCGGTTCACCGGCGGTGTGCCGCCCGAAGAGGTGGCGCCGCTGCTGCGCAGCGCCGATGTGGTGCTGTGCCCCGGGGACTACGAGCCGTTCGGCATCGTGCCGCTGGAGGCGATGGCGTGCGGCAGGCCCGTGGTCGCCAGTGCGGTGGGCGGGCAGCTCGACACCGTCGCCGACCCGGCCACCGGGCGGCTGGTGCCGCCGCGCGACCCCGACGCGCTGGCCCGCGCGGTCGGGGAACTGCTCGCCGACCCCGCGCGGCGGGCGGCGTGCGGGGCGGCCGGCCGGCGCCGGGTCCTGAGCCGGTACGGCTGGGCCAGGGTCGCGGCGGCCACGGAGAAGGAGTACGCCGCCGTACTCGCCACCCGGCCCGCCGTGACGGGCGTGGCCTGATCACGTGGGCCGGTTCCGCCGGGTGGCGGCCGGGCGGCCCGGGTGCGGGTGTTCGCCGGATACCTGGTCGCCGCTCAGCCGGTCAGCCGGTCGTTTCCGGTTCGTCGAAGTCCGAAGGAGGTGCGGGTCCGGCCGTCGTCCCACGGGGCGCGGTACGCCCGAACGCCATGACAGATCCCCTTGCTTCTCACGCGCTGGAGGCGGCGCACGAGCACTGCCGGGCGCTACAGGACGCGCTCGGCAGGTTCCGGCGCCGGAACCTGGACCTGATCGCGGAGTGGGGCGGCCATCTGGCGGCCGTGCTCCCGGTGGGCGGCAGACTGCTGGCCGCCGGCAACGGTGGCAGCGCGGCGCAGGCGCAGCACCTGACCGCGGAGCTCGTCGGCCGGTACCAGCGGGAACGCCCCGCGTTCTCGGCCATCTCCCTGCACGCCGAGACCTCCAGCGTGACGGCCATCGGCAACGACTACGGCTTCGAGCAGGTGTACGCCCGGCAGGTCTCGGCCCACGGCCGGCCCGGTGACGTCCTCGTCCTGCTGTCCACCTCGGGCCGCAGCGCCAATCTGGTCTCCGCGGCCGTCACCGCGCGCCAGGCCGGGCTGCGGGTGTGGGCGCTGACCGGTCCCGGGCCCAATCCACTGGCCGAGGCGGCCGACGAGGCGCTGTGCGTCGAGGCCGAGTCGACGGCGACCGTCCAGGAGACCCACCTGGTGGCCGTGCACCTGCTGTGCGAGGCGTTCGACGCGTTGCTGGCGGCGGGGCGGCCCTCGCGGGCGGCGGGCGCGGCGGCGCCCGTCGCGGCCCATCGGAGGATGTCATGACCGCGTACAAGCCCTTGGTGGTCGTCGGCGACGTCCTGCTGGACGAGGACATCGAGGGCGTCTCCACCCGGCTGGCCCCGGACGCCCCCGCTCCGGTCGTCGACGTGACGGGCGACCAGCGCCGCCCGGGCGGTGCGGGGCTCGCCGCCGCGCTCGCGACGCGCGGCGGACGTGACGTGGTGCTGGTGACCGCACTGGGCGACGACCCGGCCAGCGAGGCGGTGCGCCGCACCCTGCGGGGCCGCGTCCGCGTCGTGGAGATCCCGCTGAACGGCACCCTGCCGGTGAAGACCCGGGTGCTGGCCGGCGGCCGCCCGCTGGTGCGGATCGACCGGGGCGGCGGTGACCCGGGCGAACCCGACGGGACAGTGCGCGACACACTCGCGCAGGCCCACGCCGTGCTGGTCGCGGACTACGGGCGGCACACCGCCGGCGCGGTACGGGAGCACCTGGCGGCCGTCGCGCCGAAGGTGCCGGTGGTGTGGGACCCGCACCTCAAGGGCGACGCGCCCGTGCCGGGCGCGCGGATCGTCACGCCGAACGCCGCCGAGACCTGCGCGCTGTGCCGCGGTGACGGCGATTCGCTGCGCGCCTTCGCGGAGCGGGGCTCCAGCCTGGCGGAGCGCTGGCGGGCGGCGGCGGTCGCCGTGACGCTCGGCGAGCGCGGCGTGCTGCTGACCCGGCCGGGCACCTCGACGCCCATGCTGGTGCCGGCCCCGTACCGGGCGGAGGGCGACGCGTGCGGTGCGGGTGACTGCTTCGCCGCCGCGACGGCCGCCGCGCTGGCGGACGGTGCCCTGCCGGAGGAGGCGGTGCAACGGGCGGTCGCCGAGGCGGCGGCGTTCGTGGCGGCGGGCGGCGCGGGCAACCCGTCGCTGTGGCGGACGCCGCCCCCGGCGCGCACCCGGGAGGCGCCGGAGACGGATCCCTTCGTGCTGGCCGAGCAGGTGCGCTCGCGCGGCGGGACGGTGGTCGCCACGGGCGGCTGCTTCGACCTGCTGCACGCGGGGCACGTGGGCCTCCTGGAGAGCGCCCGGCGGATCGGCGACTGCCTCATCGTGTGCGTCAACTCCGACGAGTCGGTCGGGCGCCTGAAGGGCCCGGGGCGCCCGCTCAACCCGCTCACCGACCGGGTGCGGGTGCTGGCCGGGCTGGGCAGCGTGGACGCGGTCGCCGTCTTCGACGGGGACACGCCCGCCGAGCTGCTGAGCCGGCTGCGGCCGGACGTGTGGGTGAAGGGCGGCGACTATTCCGCCGAGGATCTGCCCGAGGCGGAGGTGCTGCGCGCCTGGGGGGGCCAGGCGGTGGTCCTGCCGTACCTGGACGGCCGCTCCACCACGCTCCTCGCCCGCCGCGCGGCCGAGGCCGCCGCGCCGATCCGCCCCCCGGGGCGGTGACGGCCGCCACGGTGCGCCGGCGGGCCCGCCCCCATACCGGGGGCGGGCCCGCCGGGCGCGAGGCCGTGTCCGTCAGGCCGCCGTGCTCAGCGCCGGGCGTTCCGTGACCGTGGGGATGCCCGGTGCGCGGACCAGGACCGGCCGCGGGGCGCGGCGCTCACTCAGGAGGTACCCGGCGCCGATCGCGCCGGCGATGACCAGGCCGCCGGTGACCAGGGCGCCGCGCGCCCCGGCGGTCTCCATCAGCAGGCCGAGCGCCGGCGGTCCGGCCAGGCTCCAGACGGTGCGGACGCTGCCCCAGACGCCGAGGACGCGGCCCCGCAGGTGCGCGGGCGGGTCGGTCTGGAGGATGGTCGTAGCGGCGGTGTCGGAGACCGACTCCACGACGGCCATCGGCAGGACGAGGACGAGCAGCACGGCGAGCGACGGCGAGAGTCCCGCGACGGCCTGGAGCAGGGCGCCCGCGGCGGCCAGCGTGCCCACGAGGCGTACGGAGGGCTTGCGCAGCCGGGCGCCGAGGACGGCGCCGGCGATGCCGCCGGCGGCGAGGACGGTGGCGACCGTGCCGAAGGCGCCCGCGCCGCCCGCGAGCGGGCCGGTGACGAGTACGGCGAGGGTGAGCCCGTAGTTGCGGCCGAAGATCGCGGTGATGCCGCTGATGCCGGCGAGGGCGACCAGCCGGGGGCGGCGGGCGAAGAAGGCAAGCCCCTCCCGGACGCTCATGTCGTCGGCCTCGGCCCGCGGCGCCGACTCGTCGCGGACCGGATCGACCGGGTCGACCGGGTTCACCGGGTTCACCGGCCGGAGGCGGAGGAACGGGATGACGGCGGCGACGAACAGGAAGGACAGCCCGTTCGCGGCGTACGCGGCCGACGTGCCGAGGAAGGCGACGGTGATGCCCGCCAGCGCGGCGCCGGCCAACCGCCCCGCGCTGTGGACCAGGGACCCGACGCCGATCGCGGACGGCACGTCCTCGGGGCGTACCAGGTCGTTGCCGAGCAGCGCGCAGGCGGGCGCGTCGACGGTGGCGATGAGGCCGGTGACGGCGGCCAGCGCCATCAGGACGCCCACGTCGAGCCGGTCGAACGCGACGAGCAGGGCAGTCGTGAACGCGACGGCGCCGAGCAGCGCCTGGCTGACGGCGGCGGTGAGCTTGCGGGGCCAGCGGTCGACGGCGGCGCCGCCCACGAGCCCCATCAGGAGCCCGGGCGCGGCCTGCACCGACAGCGAGAGACCGGCGGCCGCGGCGGAGCCGGTGATCTGCAGCACCAGCAGGTTCTGCACGGTGAGCTGCATCCACGTACCGGCGTTGGACACGAAGTTCGCGACCGACCACCAGCGCATGCCGCGGTATCTCAGGGAACGCCACGGTGAGTGGCCGTGGGCGGGGGCGGGCGCGGGAGCGCCGGAAGATGGAGGCACGGTGGGTTACGGGGTGACGAGTCCGGTGAACGGTGACACGGGACTCGGATGGCGGAATTCGGCGGAAACTCGGGACAACGGCTGCACTGCACGGCCGAACCCACCGGATCTGACTGCTGCCGCGCCCCTGGTCAGAGGGCGTCGGCGGCGTCGACCATGGTGGCAGACGGTTCGTCGCCCCGATGGCCGGGCGACTGTCCCCGGGACGGCCGCAGTGCGCGTACCCCTTGCGCCACCTGGAGTTCTGTCCCCCTGGTGTGCTTGCTCACAGTGACCGCCCGGCATGCCGAACGTCGTGGCGCGCGCCACAGTGGGGGTGAGTCCACCACCACGGAAGGCGGAGGTGCGAAGGCATGGACAGCGGAGTGCGGGTCGACCTTCGGGGCAGGCAGGCGCTGGTCACCGGCGGGGCGCGCGGACTGGGCGCGTCGATCACCCGGAGGCTGGCCGGGGCGGGTGCGTCCGTCCTGGTCGCGGACGTACGCAAGGAGCAGGCGCGGGAGCTGTGCGAGGAGCTGGCCCAGGACGGGCGGGACGCCCGCTTCGTGGAACTGGACGTCACGGACGCGGACGCGGTCGCCGAGGTGTTCCGGGAGCTGGACCGGGACGGCCAGTCGGTGGACGTCCTGGTGAACAACGCGGCCGTCGACGTCTCCAAGCCCATCGAGCACCTGACGGCGCAGGAGGTGACGCGGGTCGTCACCACCAATCTGCTGGGGCCGATGTACCTGTGCCTGGAGACCTACCGCCGGATGGTGGCCCGTGGCGGCGGCCACATCGTCAACATCCTCTCCACCGCCTCGAACCGTACGTGGACCGAGGCCGGGCCCTACTCGGCCGGCAAGTCGGGGCTGCGCGCCTTCACGCACACGCTGTTCAAGGAGGCGCAGCGCGACTGCCCGGGCATCGGCGTGACGGGGATCATCGCGGGCGGCATGGAGACGCCGTTCATCCTGGAGCGCTTCCCGGACGCGGACGTGTCGATGCTGCAGAGCCCGGACATCGTGGCGGACACGGTGCTGTACGCGCTGTCCGTGCCGGCCGGGAGCGCGGTGTCGGAGCTGGTGGTGGTGCCCCGCAAGGAGCCGTCCTGGCCGTGATCACACGGTACCGGCCGTGATCACACGGTGCCGGCCGTAATCACACGGTGCCGGCCGTGATCACACGGTGTCGGGCGCGTGGCCGGTGCGCAGCATCCGCAGGACGGCCCGCTCGGTGAGGCCCTGGGTGGCGGGGATGCCGTACGGGGTCTCGTCGCCGAGGTGGGGCAGGGCGGCGGCGACGGTGACGCCCTCCTCGTACAGCTCGATCACGCGCGGGTTGATGTAGGAGGCGCGGCAGACCGCGGGGGTGTTGCCGAGGTACTCGGCGACCTCGCGGGCCGCCCGGGAGATGGCGCGGCGCCGCGCGGTCTCGCTGTGCGCGACGGACTGGGAGACGGCGAGGGCGACGGCGGCCATGACGGTGGCGTGCCAGGTGCGGAAGTCCTTGGCGGTGATCTCCAAGCCGGCGAGTTCCCTCAGGTAGGCGTTGACGTCGGCGCCGGTCACGTCGCGCCACAGGGGGCGCTCCCAGTAGGCGAAGAGCCGCTCGCCGCCGCCGCGCCGGCGCATCAGCGCGGTGAGGCTGCGGCAGGTGGCGGGGTCGGCGACGGTCTGGGCGATCTCCCGGCCGTGCTTGCCGGTGTACGTGAAGAGGACGGCGCCGGCCTGGCAGCGGGAGTGTTCCCGCAGCAGGGTGGTCAGGCCGTAGCTGTTGTTCTGTTCGGTGTAGCGGTCGCTGCCGATGCGGAA
This sequence comes from Streptomyces ficellus, assembly GCF_030406405.1. GTDB lineage: Bacteria > Actinomycetota > Actinomycetes > Streptomycetales > Streptomycetaceae > Streptomyces > Streptomyces ficellus_B. The sequence goes on along the minus strand of NZ_JAUEPL010000028.1, from coordinate 15,848 downwards.
GAAGCCGAGGTCGAGCAGGCGTACGGCGGTGGCGAGGACCCGCTGCCGGGTCAGGCCCCGGTCGCCGAGGTGACCCTCGACGGCCTCGCGTACGGCGGGCAGGGCCTCGGCGACGTCGAGGACGTGGTCGTGCTTGGTCTGCTCCTGCTCGGCGCGGAACTGCGGGTGGTAGAGGTACTGGCGGCGCCCGGCGGCGTCGGTGCCGACGGCCTGGAGGTGGCCGTTGGCGCGGGCGCAGATCCACACGTCCCGCCAGGCGGGCGGGATGACGAGGGCCTTGATACGGGCCAGTGCCGCCGGGTCGCGCAGCGGTGCGCCGTGGACGTCGAGGTAGCGGAAACCGCGCCCGTGGCGGACGCGGGTGTAGCCGGGGTCGGTGGGGCGGCTGTGGTACAGACGCAACGGATCCTCCTCGGACGGCCGCTGGAGGATCCGCGCGGGCGCCCACGGCGGCGGGCGGGACCTACACGGGTTTCAGCGGGTCGTGGCCGATGTCCATCAGGCCGTGGCGCCATCCGGTCCCGCCGGCCTGGGGTTCCATGTCCGGGCCGCGCTGCGACCGGACGATCTCGCAGACGCGCTGCATGACCTTGACGTCGTCCTCGGTGAGGTCCGTGCGTCGCTTGCCCAGGATCTCCAGGACCCGGCGGCCCGTGGCCTTTCCGGACTGGTCGGGCAGCTGCTCGGTCTCCTCGCCGGCCGACTCGACGTTCAGCCACTCCTGCAGCTCGCGCGAGGTCATGTTGACGACGGTGTGGAACTCGTTCCAGAGCGTGTCGCTGATCTGTTCGGACACTGCCATGACATGCCTCCCATGCGTGCCTGTCGTGGACCACCCCCCGGGTTTCCGGCCCCGTACCGAGGCAAACGTCACGGTGGGACCGGCTCACGGGGGGATCGGCTCACGGGGGATCGGCTGTTCGGCCCAGATGGTCTTGCCGGTGGGGGTGTAGCGCGTGCCCCACTGCTGGGTCATCTGCGCGATGAGGAACAGCCCGCGGCCGCCTTCGTCCTCGCTGCTCGCGCGCCGCAGGTGGGGTGAGGTGTGGCCGGTGTCGGAGACCTCGCAGATGAGGGTGCGGTCGCGGATCAGGCGCAGCTGGATGGGGCCGGAGGCGTAGCGGATGGCGTTGGTGACCAGTTCGCTGACCACGAGTTCGGTGGTGAAGGCGAGGTCGCCGTTCAGGCCCCACGCGCCGACCTGCCCGGTGGCCAGGGCACGGGCGCGGCCGACCGCTTCGGGGTCGTCGGCCAGGTCCCAGGCGGCCACCTCGTGGCGGTCCAGGGTGCGGGTGCGTACGAGGAGCAGCGCGGCGTCGTCGTCCACGGGGCCGGGCGGCAGCGTGGCGACGATCCGGTCGCACAGGTCGTCCAGCGGGCGCCTGTGCTCGGCCAGGACGGCGTGCAGCGCGTCCAGCTCGGCGTCGCGGTCGCGGCCGCGGCCCTGGACGAGGCCGTCGGTGAACAGGGCGATGAGGCTGCCCTCGGGGAGGGTGAACTCGGCGCTCTCGAACGGCAGGCCGCCGAGGCCGAGGGGCGGTCCGGCGGGCAGGTCGGGGTGGGTGACGGTACCGGTGACGGGGTCCACGACGGAGGGCAGGGGGTGACCCGCGCGGGCCATGCTGCACCGCCCGGTCACCGGGTCGTACACGGCGTACAGGCAGGTCACGCCGAGCGCCGCGTCGTCGGTCTCCGCCGGGACCGCCGCCTGTTCGTGGGCGTCCTGGGTGATCAGTTCGTCGAGTCGGGTGAGGAGTTCGTCGGGCGCGAGGTCGAGGCGGGCGAGCGCTCGTACGCTCGTGCGGATCCGGCCCATGGTGGCGGCGGCGCGCACGCCGTGGCCGACCACGTCGCCGACGACGAGCCCGACGCGGGTGCCGGACAGGGCGATCACGTCGTACCAGTCGCCGCCGACTCCGGCGCCGCTGTCCGCGGGCAGGTAGCGGTGGGCCACGTCGACGCCGGTCAGCCGCGGCAGGTGGCGGGGCAGCAGGCTGCGCTGGAGGGTGAGGGCCGCGGCGTGCTCGCGGGTGTAGCGGCGGGCGTTGTCGATGCAGACGGCGGCGCGTGCCACGAGTTCGTCGGCGACGGGCAGGTCCTCGGCGCCGAACGGGTCGGGGTGGCTGTCCCGGCAGAAGGTGACCACGCCCAGCGAGGTGCCGTCGGTGCGCAGCGGCACCGCGAGCCGGGAGCCCGACCCCTCCCCGGGTGCCGGGCTTTCGAGTACGGGCCGGCCACCGGCCAGGCAGCGGGCCTGGGGCGAGTCGGCCGGGTAGTCGACCGGTCGGCGCCGGGCGGGCCCGCCGTCCGCCGCCGAACCGGGCGGGCCGGCCCACACCCGTACGACCCGTCGGGCGGTCGCCGTTCCGGGGGTGGGCTGGTCGCCCTCCAGGACGGCGTCGATGAGGTCGACGGTGACGCTGTCGGCGAACTGCGGGACGGTGACGGCGGAGAGCTCCCGCGCCGTACGGGCCATGTCGAGGGACGTGCCGACCCGGCCGCCGGCCCGTACGAGGAGATCCAGTCGCTGCTGGGCGAGGTAGCGGTCGGTGATGTCGACCGTCTCCTCGCACACGCCCAGCGGGGCGCCGTCCGCGTCCTGGAGCCGGTAGTACGAGCAGGACCAGACGTGGTCGTGGTGGGGATCCACGGGCGGGCGGCCCCGGTAGTGGAGGTCGATGACCGGCTCGCCGGTGGCGAGCACCTTGCGCATGGTCTGCTCCAGCGTGGGCGGGTATCCCTCGGAGAGGATCTCGCCGTGGCTGACCATCTCGTCGGGGCCGAGTCCGGCGTACTGGGTCGTGCCCATCTCCCGGTAGAGGGCGTGGTTGGTCCATACGACGCGCAGGTCGCTGTCGTAGATGGCGAGGCCGACGGGTGACTGGGTGACCAGGCCGCGCAGCATCGACTGGAGGGCCTCCCACCGCTCCGTCTCGTCCGCGTCGGCCACCGCCAGCAGCCGGGCCGGGCCGGTACCGGTGTGGGACAGCGGGAGCGTCGCGGTCGCCACCCGGACGATGTGGCCGTCCCGGTGGCGCATGTGGAGCACCTGGCGCCGGGCCTGCGCGGCACCGGGCAGGCGCGCGGCGAGCCGGTAGTGGCCGGGGCGGTCCACCACGAAGCTGCCGATGGGGCGGCCCAGCGCTTCCTGCGGCGGGTAGCCCAGCAGCGCGTGGGCAGCGGGGCCCCACCCGACGACCATGTCGTCGGGGTCCAGTACGGCCGTCGCCGCTTTCGTGACGTCGAGGGGGCCCCGGAAGTCGGCACCCTCGGCCGCGTACACCGCGCTCATGGCACCTGCCTTCCTCACGTCTCCTCATGGTCGGTCGGCGGCCTTGTCGGCACAACCGCGCTCGGCCGGCCCCGCGCTCACCCGGGCGGCGAGGAGCAGCGCGATGTCGTCGGGCCGGTCCGTGGCGGCCCTGGCCTCACGGATGAGCAGGTCCGCCGTGTCGGCGAGGGAGCCGCCGCGCACGCCGGCGAGCGTGCCGCGCAGCCGCTCGATACCGAGGTCGATGTCGGTGCCCGGCTGTTCCACCAGCCCGTCGGTGAACAGGGCGAGGACGTCACCGGGCGCGAGCCGCAGTTCGGTGACCGGGTACGTCGCCTCGGGGTCGACCCCGAGGACCACGCCGCCGGGCAGGTCCAGGACCTCCGTTCGGCCGTCCGGGTGACGCAGCAGGGGCTGCGGGTGCCCGGCGCGCACGGCCCGCGCGACGCCGGTCGCCGGGTCGAGGACGACGTAGCAGCAGCTGGCGAACTGGCCTGCGTCGAGGTCGATGAGCAGCCGGTTGGTCCCGCTCATCACCTCGTGCGGGTCGTGCCCGCTGAGCGCGAACGCGCGCAGGGCGCTGCGCAGCTGGCCCATGGTGGCGGCGGCCGAGACACCGTGCCCCTGTACGTCGCCGATGACCAGGGCCAGCCCGCCGCCCCGTCCGGTCTCCACGACGTCGTACCAGTCGCCCCCGACCTCCATGCCCTGGGTGCCCGGCAGATAGCGGCCGACGGTCTCGACGTCCGGGAGGCGGGGCAGCCGGTGCGGCAGCAGGGCGTCCTGGAGGCCGCGGGCGAGGGCGAACTCGGAGTCGTAACGCCGGGCCCTGTGGAGGGCCTGGGCGATCAGGCCGGCGAGGGCGGTGAGGACCGTGCGCTCCTCGGGGCTGAAGCCGCGTGGCTGGTCGAAGCCGAGGATGCAGGAGCCCACGGGCCGGCCGGAGGCGATCAGCGGGAGGAAGGCGCGGGCGCCGACGTGGGCGTCCAGGGGGATGCCGGGGTAGGCGGCGGCCAGGCGCTGCATGGACTCGAAGAACAGGGGGCGGCCGGAGGTGAGCGTCTCGACGCCGGGCAGCCGGGCGTCGAGCCCGACGCCGTCGAAACGGTCGAGGAAGCCCTTGGGGAAGCCGGTCTCCCAGGCGAGGTGGAGCTGCCGCTCGTTGAGGAGGTAGATGGCCAGCTGGCGGCCGCCGAAGGCCGGGAGCAGTTCCTCGGTGACGACGGCGGACACCTGGCGGGCGGTGACGGCCTCGGTGAGCGCGATGGCGAGGGCGACGGGGCGGTACAGGACGGACGCCCGGTCCGCCGGGGAGCCGAGCCCCGCCCCGGGCGAGACGACGGATCCGGGCGCGTACGCGGGCTGCTCGGCGCCGGCGAGGGTGACGGTCAGGCCCTCGTGGCCGGGGTAGAGGGAGACGGACAGCCACTTCTGCGGGGCGCGGTGGGCCAGGAAGTGCACGGGTTCGTCGGAGATCAGGGCGGCGCGGAAGTGGTCCTCGTAGGCGGGGTGCGCGAACCAGGGCAGGGCTTCCCACAGGTCGTGTCCGAGGAGTTCGGGCCGGGGGCGGCCGAGGAGCGTCTCGGCGCTGCGGCTGACGAACGTGATCCGTCCGAGCCGGTCGATCGAGAAGATCCCGCGCGGCAGCCGGTCCGCCGCGGCGGCGACGACCGGCCCGGTCCCGACGTCCACCACGGCCCCGACGACCCGGCCCGCCACCGCGCCGTGCGGCGCCCCGCCCGGGGACGGGTCGCGGCCCGTGCCGGAGAGCTCCAGGAGGCAGGGGCGGCCGTCATCGCCGCGCAGCCAGATGCGGCGGGTCGTGGGCCGCTCGGCGGCGGCCACACGGCGAGCGACGGTCCACAGCCCGTACGTGTCCTCCGGCGCGAGCCGCGCGGCGAGCGCCTCGAACGTCGTGCCGAGCGAGCCGTCCGACTCGGCCGCGCCGGACTCCGGCCGAGCCGCGCCGGACTCCGGCCGAGCCGTGCCGGACGAGCCGGACGAACCGGCCTCCGGTCGGGACCGGCCCCACGAGCCGGACATGCCGGACTCCTGCCGGGATGATCCGCGCGAGCCGGACACACCGGACTCCGGTCGAGCCGGACCAGGCGGTCCGGACACGTCGGGCCTGCCGGAGTCCGGCCGAGAGGAACCCGGTGAGCTGGACGATCCGGGTGGGCCGGGCGCACCGAGCGCACCGGAGTCCGGCCGCGACGGACCAGGCGGCCCGGACGCGTCGGGCGTGCCGGACTCCGGCCGAGAGGAGCGGGGCGAGCCGGGTGAGCCGGACTCCGGCCGGGGCGGGCCGGGCGAGCCGTGCGCGCCGGAGTGCGACCCGGACGGGCCGGCCTCCGAGCCCGGCTCCCGGTCCCGCTCCCGGCCCGGCTCCCGGTCCCGCTCCGAGCCCGACTCCCGGTCCCGCTCCGAGCCCGACTCCCGGTCCCGCTCCGAGCCCGACTCCCGGTCCCGCTCCGGGTCCGGCTCCCGGTCCCGCTCCGGGGCCGCGCCGAGGATCGTGCGGAGTGCCTCGTCCGTCGTGACGGTCCCCGTGCCGGGGTCCCAGGCGAGGTGGCCGATCCGCACCGGCGCGGTGGTGCCGGCGGGGAGCTGGACGTTGACCGGCGCGTCGTCCCAGCTGACGGGCGCGCCATCGGCGGCCAGGTCCGCGAGCGCCGAGCCGAGCCGCTGCGCCGCGTGGTGCATCCGGCGCCGGTCGCCGAGGTCGACCGGGCGGCCCGGGGTGGCCGCGCGCAGCACCACCAGCACGCCGAACCGGTCGCCGCCCCCGGTCACCGGCGCGTACAGGGAGCCGAACGGGAACGGCAGGCCCGCCATGAGCTGGGGGAAGCGGCGCATCGCGTCCTCGGCGTCCGCGAGGTGGATGCCGTCGCCGGAGCGGTAGGCCTCGGCCACCGGGTAGGGGCGGTTGATGTGCATGCGCCACCAGGGGTGGAACAGCCGGGCCGGCAGCCCGGCGAGCACGGCGAGCCGCAGCAGCCCCGGGGTGCCGGAGCGCAGGTAGACGCCGCCAGCGAATCCGCCGGTGGATTCGATGGCGCCCAGTGTGGCCTCGGCCAGCTCCAGGGCCGGGCCGTCCGGCAGGGGGCCGTCGTGGTGCGCTTTCCCTGGCATGTCCGAGCCTCACTCAGGGGAGGTTGCCCGGGCGTCGCCGGGCGCGGCGCCGTCCGTGGGCACACAGCCAGGATGCTCCCGGGCGGCCCCGTCGCGCACATCGGTGGACGTGGCAAGGTCATTCCGGGACCCGGGAGTGGCCGGATCCGGTGAGCTATGTTGAGCACGAGTGGGACGAGAAGGAGGCACGCCGGTGCCATCAGGGCAGCAGGCACGCGCGCAGGCGGCTGCGATCACGCCGGGAAAACCGTCCCCTGACGAGGCGGAGGAGTCCGCCCAGTCCCCCACCGTCCCCCTCGACCGGGTCATGGCGCTCTTCGGCGGCCACCGGCTCTCCCCCGCGCAGCGGCGCATCGCCCAGTACATGATCGACCACCTCACCGAGGCCGCGTTCCTGTCGATCACGGATCTGGCGGAGCGTGTGGGGGTGAGCCAGCCGTCGGTGACGCGGTTCGCGACGTCCCTGGGGTACAGCGGGTTCCCCGCGCTGCGGGAGGCGTTGCAGCCCATCGCGTTGAGCGCGGTGGCCGGTACGCCGGACACCCGCGAGGAGATCCGCCGCAATGAGTTGCAGGCGGCCATCGACGCCGAGATCGAGAACCTGGAGCATCTGCGCCGCCTGGTGGCCGATCCGGGCCAGATCCTCGACGTGGGCCGCGAGTTGGCCACGTCGGTGCCGCTGACCGTCCTGGGTCTGCGCATCTCGGTGTCGCTGGCGGAGTATTTCGCGTACGCGGCGCGGCGCATCCACCCCGACGTACGCCTGGTGACGCGGGGCGGCAGCGTCGCCTATGACGCGCTGTTGCAGTCGCGCGAGGCGGGCGGGACGTGGGTGCTGGCGTTCGCGATGCCCCGGCACGCGCACGAGACGCTGTCCGCGATGCGGGCGGCGCGCAGGACGGGGCTGCGCGTGGCGCTGATCACCGATCTGACGCTGGGGCCGCTGGTGGACGAGGCGGATGTGACGCTGACCGCCGGGACGGGGTCGCGGCTGGTCTTCGACTCGTACGCGGCGCCGGGGGTGCTGGCGGCCTCCGTGCTCCAGGCGATGGCGGACGCCAACCCGGAGCGGACGCAGCTGCGGCTGGAGGGGTACGAACAGGCGGCGGAGCAGCACAACTTCTTTCTGGACGACTGAGCACGGAACAAGCCCCCACGCAAGGGCATTTCCGGCCATACCCACGGTCAAGCAGGCATGAATTTTTTCATGCGCTTGCCTACTGGACGGTAAATATATTTACTTCCTCCATACCCGGTGGAAACGCGCCGGGCACACCCCCGTCGAGCCCCCCTTCCGGGGAACGAGCAGAACACTCCGTGGCGGCGCTCCCTCCTCGCGCCGCCCGTGGTGTTCCGGCCGGGCGCTCCGCTGCTCGCGGACACCCGTGGCGGCCCCGGTCAACCCCTGGGCCGGGGCCGCCGAAATCCCTTGGTGTCAGGTGCCGTTGACGGTCGCCGCGGCAGTCACCGCGGGCGAGCACGAGGGCGTGGACGTGGTCGTGGCGGCGGACGCGGCGGCCAGCCTCGCGCGTGCGGCGGCCAGCGCTTGGTCCAGGTGCCGCGTTCCGGTGGTCACGCAGAGCGTGTACGTGACATCGTCGAGCCGTCGTTTCAGGTCGGGCGCGAGGGCCAGCTCCTGGGAGGCGGTGCACAGGGATTCGTAACGGGCTACGAGCTCACGAAGCACTGCGGGATGCGCCAACAGCATGAACGTACCTGCCTTTCCCACGCCACGAAGCAAGGAGAGAGGGACGCCGATGCCCGCTGAAGGCCGGCCTCCCCGAGGCCGGGCGGTGCACCGGCCCCCGAACCGGGTCGCCCTCCCGCACATGGATGTGCCCGCGCTTTCCGGTCCTCACACGACATTGTGATGCAACTGTGACGGATTCGCGCTGCGTGGGGACACAAGCTGACTTTGCTCCATTGTCGTGACATGGACTGTGGCCCCGGTACCGGTTCCGGCGGCGCGGGTACCCATCGCGCATGGCTGTGAACCCCATCGAAATGCAGAAGGCCCTCGGAGGCGTGAACTACCCCGCTTCGAAGGAGGAGATCGTCCAACAGGCGTCGAAGCACAAGGCCGGCGAGGAGATCATGAAGGCCCTCGACGCCCTCCCCAACAAGCAGTACGACTCGCCGGCCGCCGTCAACAAGGAGGTCGGCAAGGAGTCCTGAACAAGGAGTCCTGAACAAGGAGTCCTGAACCTCGCCGACGCCACGCCACTCCGCCCCGTTCCCGACCCCGGTGACGGGGCGGACGCATGCCCGCCGTTCACCCGAGTGGACGGCGTGGGGCTGTGGAGCGCCCGCCACCGCGCTCCACTGGAACCGACGCGCCACGCGCAGCCGGCGCGTCAAGCGCAGCCGCGCCCGAGCCCGTTGCCTCGTGCAGGCAACCCCGGTGGCCCCATGGCCATCCTCCCTATGCGGCGGCCCCGTCCGTCCGGCCCCCGCCCCGCACACCAGTGCATGGAGTGAACAGCCCATGGTCCATATGTCGGTCGTCGTCCCGTGCTACGACGAGAGCGAGGTGATCGACGCCTTTCACGCCGCTCTGATCGCCGCCCTCGAACCGGCCGGGGTGACGTTCGAGGTCTGCTACGTCGACGACGGCAGCGGTGACCGGACCCTGGACCGGCTGCGGGCGCTCGCGGCGGCCGACCGGCGCGTGCGGTACACCTCCTTCAGCCGGAACTTCGGCAAGGAGTCCGCCCTGCTCGCCGGGATGCGCATGTCCCGGGGCTCGGTGGTCGCCCTCATGGACGCCGACCTCCAGCATCCGCCCGGGCTCCTCCCCCGCATGCTTGAGCTGCACCGGCACGGCTACGACCAGGTGGTCGCCCAGCGGGACCGTACGGGCGAGGGGGCCGTACGGACCGCGCTCAGCCGCGTCTACTACCGCCTGGTACGCCGCTTCATGGACGTCGAGATCATCGACGGGGCGGGCGACTTCCGGCTCCTGTCGCGCCGCGCGGTCGACTCCCTGCTGTCCCTGCCGGAGAGCAATCGTTTCTCCAAGGGGCTGTTCTCCTGGATCGGGTTCGACACCGTCAGCTTCCGTTACGAGAACGTCGAGCGGGCCGCCGGGCGGTCGAAGTGGGGCGGCCGGCGGCTGCTCAACTACGGCATCGACGGGCTGCTGTCGTTCAACAGCCGCCCCCTGCGCCTGGCGATCCACACCGGCCTGTGGCTGTTCCTGTCCGCGCTCGTCTACGCGCTGTGGATCATCGCCAACGCCCTCCTGGACGGCGTCGACACCCCGGGTTACGCCACCCTCATCACGGCCATCGTGGGCCTCAGCGGCATCCAGCTCGCCACCCTCGGCGTCATCGGGGAGTACGTGGGCCGCATCTACCACGAGGCGAAACGCCGCCCGCACTACGTGGTGCGGGAGACCGAGCGGTCCGCGGCCGTCCGCCGACCCCCGGACGGCGACGCCCCCCTGGAGGCCGCGGGACGGACGCGGCCGAAGCCGTGAGAGCCGCCGTCCTGCGCCAGTTCGTCCTGTTCTGCCTCATCGGGCTGGCCAACACCGCCGTCTACTTCGGCGTGTACGCCACGCTGAACATCTGGCTGCCGTACCTGGCCGCCCACGTCGTGGGGTACGCGGTCAGTGTCGTCGGATCGTTCCTGCTCAACTCGTACGTCACCGTCCGCACCAGGCCCACATGGCGGGCCTTCGCCCGCTATCCGCTGTCGGGGGCCGCCAATGTCGTCGGCAGCGGCATCCTGCTCCACCTCGCCGTCAGCCGGCTGGGCATGGACGAGAACCTCGCGGCCATCGCCGCCGGTCTGCTCGTCACGCCCCTGTCGTTCCTGCTGGCCCGCTGGGCCATCACCTCCGGGGCGGCCGCCACACGTCGCCGTTCCGCGTCGCGGCGGCCGCCCGAGGACCGGGTCAGGGAAGGCGCGTCCCGCGAGTGACCTTGTCCAGGTGGTAGTAGGCGGCGACGCACTTGGCGGGCCAGGGCCGGGTGCCGTTGGCGCTGAACGGCTCCAGCATCCCGCGCACCGACACCGGGGTGTACGGCAGCACCTTCGCCCCCTCGGCCGCCCGCTCCCGCAGCCACCGGTCCTGGCGGTCCCACTTCTGCGCCCGTACGCGCATGTCGTGGCCCAGGTCGTACAGCGGGGGCACCAGGCTGAGGACGGTCACCGCGCACACCGCGCCCGCGAGCGCGGCCGGCAGCCCGGTGCGCACCCCGCGCATCCGCAGGGCGCGCCCCGCGAAGGCACCGGCGCCCACCAGCAGCAGCACGTACAGCAGCAGGTAGTCGTTCCACGTCCGGCCCGCGCTCACCACGCGGGGGCCGAAGACCGGGTAGGTGATGACGGTGCACAGGTAGCCGGAGACCAGGAAGGCCAGCGCGCCGACGCCGGTCAGCAGCAGGGGCCGGCACGGCAGCAGGACCGGGTGCCTGGCCGCCCTGCCGTGGGCCAGCAGGCCCAGGACGAGTCCGGCGGCGACGGCGCCCGCGTACTGCCAGGTCGTCAGGATCGTCTCCAGGATGCGCAGGTAGCCGCGCAGGGAGGCGATCAGGGACTCGGGGGCGAACATGGACGCGGTCTCGGCGCCGAACCGCTCGCGCCGGTTGCGCGAACCGGGTGACGTCATCAGCAGGATCGTGCCGATGCCGACACCGGCCATGCCGGTCAGCGACCAGCCGCGGGCGAAGGCCCGGACGCGTTCGGTGAAGACCCACGGGGTGACCAGGACGATGGCCGACAGGACCACCAGGGCGACGACGGACGCCTCTTCGGAGAGCGTCCCCATGAAGACACCCATGACGAAGACGACGGCGAGCGCCGCGATCCTGCCCCGCCGGCCGTGGCCCCGCAGCAGTGGGATCGCCGCCGCGCAGGCCAGCACCGGGGCGAGGGTGTGCGAGACGGACGCGGCGGGCCAGAAGAACGTCTTGTACGTGTTGGTCGTGGCGAACAGGAACACGGCCGTGATCATGGACGCCACCAGCAGCGGGACCCCGCGCGGCACGCCCTGGCCCGCTCTGCGCAGCAGCAGCGCGGTGAGCGCCCACAGCAGTCCGAGCATGAGGACGCCGCTGATCGGGGCGTACCACTGGTGGCCGGCGACGGGGAACTTGGCGTACAGCCCGACGAGCAGGCCGTTGCCGAGCCGCCCGTTGTCGGTGGCGTAGAACTTGCCGACCAGGCCCCAGATGCCCTGGTCGCGGACGACGGGCAGGAAGCACCACTCGTCGGCGCTGGGGCGGACGTAGCGGCCGAGGTAGGACGCCGCCGCGAGCAGGCAGAGCGGCAGCAGGCAGAGCGCGAGCGGCCAGGCGGTCCGCCATGACCCGCGCGGGTCACCGCCGCCCTTCTCGCGCCCCGGCCCGGAGCCCGGCTCCGGGTCCGGCGGGACGGTGACACGCGATGCGCCGACGGCCATGTCGTCTTCACTGCCTCTCGGGAAAGCCACTGGTACGACACCGAAGAGGTGAATCCGGGCGGTGCCGTTGTCCGGCCACCGGACCGGATTCGCCGGATCGCGGACTCGGCTTCCACGAGACCGGCAGTGACGGGCCCTCGCAACCGGTCGTCGCCCAAGTGGCGCAAGCGCCACGCGGCCGGGGTCAGTTCCGCAGGGCCGTCACCAGACGGCAGCGGGGTGACCCGTCGGGCCGCCGGCCGAGCGCCTCCAGGGCGGTCAGCTCCACGGTGAAGCCGGTACGGGAGAGGTCCTGGACCACGTCGGGGAGCCGGAACGTGCGGTAGTACATGATGAACCGCGGCCGCCACAGCAGGTTGCGCAGCCGCATCGCCGCGTCGAACGCCCACAGCTGCCAGTACGCCGGGGAGCCGACCCGCGGTGGCGCCACGACGGGGAAGACGAACCGGCCGCCGGGCCGCAGCGCCTGGTACACCTCGGCGAACAGGCGGGGCCGCTCCTGAGGCAGGAAGTGCCCGAACGCGCCGAAGCTGACGGCCAGGTCGAAGGCGGAGCGGAACGGCAGGGCGCGGGCGTCGGCCCGTACCCAGTGGAGCTCCGGCCCGCCCGGCGCCCCGGCGTGCGCGGTGCGGGCCTCGGCGAGCATGCCGGCGCTGAAGTCGACGCCGGTCACCCGCTCATGGCACACCTCCCGCAGCACCCGCGCCCCGGCTCCGGTGCCGCAGCACACGTCGAGGCCCGAGCGGAACGGCCCGAGCGGGCGCAGCGCGTCGGTGACGGCGTCCAGCAGGCGGTCGGAGGTGCGGTAGGGGGTGAGGTCGAATGTCGGGGCGAGCAGGTCGTATCCGCGCTCGGTGGAGGAGAGCGCCTGGACGGCGAGTTCGCGCAGGGTGGGGCCGTTGGGGGTGAACATGGCCGCTGAGCGTATCGGCCCGGCCGGCGTGCCGGGCGTGGTCACAGGAGCTCCTCGTCGAAGACGTCGAAGGGCAGGGTGCCGGCGCCGCCCGCCGCCGGCGAACCGGCGCCGGGAAGGGGGAGTTCGGCCCAGATGACCTTGCCCTGGGCGGTGTACCGGGTGCCCCAGCGTTCGGCCAGCTGGGCGACGAGGAACAGGCCGCGGCCGCCCTCGTCCGTGGTCGCGGCGTACCGCAGGTGGGGCGAGGTGCTGCTGTGGTCGGCGACCTCGCAGGTCACGCCGCGGTCGTACAGCAGGCGGACGCGCACGGGGGCGGCGCCGTAGCGGATGGCGTTGGTGATCAGCTCGCTGAGGATCAGTTCGGCGGCGAACGACAGGTCGTCCAGGCCCCACTGCTCCAGTTGGCGTACGGCGGCGGAGCGTATGCCCGCGACGGCTTCGGGGTGGAAGGGGACCTCCCAGTCGGCGACGCGGTCGTCGTCGAGGGCGCGGGTGCGGGCCACGAGGAGTGCCACGTCGTCCGTGGGGTGGGCGGGCAGCAGCGCTTCGAGGACGGTGCGGCAGCTCTCCTCGGGGCTCTGGTCCGGGTGGGCCAGCGCGTCGCGCAGCAGTTCGAGGCCGACGTCGATGTCCCGGGTGCGGTCCTCGACCAGCCCGTCGGTGTAGAACACGAGCCGGCTTCCCTCGGCGAGTTCCAGTTCGGCGCTCTCGAAGGGTATGCCGCCCAGTCCGAGCGGCGGTCCGGCCGGCAGGTCGGGGAACTCCACCTTGCCGTCGGGGTGGACGAGTGCGGGCAGCGGGTGGCCGGCCCGGGCCAGGGCGCAGCGGCGGGACACCGGGTCGTACACCGCGTACAGGCAGGTGGCGCCGGTCATTCCGGCGATCGTGTCGGAGTCGTCCTCGTCCTGGTCGATGCGGCCGACGAGGTCGTCGAGGCGGCCGAGGAGTTCGTCGGGGGGCAGGTCGAGGGTGGAGAAGTTGTGCACGGCGGTACGCAGCCGGCCCATCGCGGCGGCGGCGTGCAGCCCGTGGCCGACGACGTCGCCGACGACGAGCGCGACCCGGCTGCCCGGCAGGGGGATGACGTCGAACCAGTCGCCGCCGACTCCCGACTGGGCGGGCAGGTAGCGGTGGGCCACCTCCAGGGCGCTCTGTTCGGGCAGGGCGCGCGGCAGCAGGCTGCGCTGGAGGGTGACGGCCATGGCGTGTTCGCGGGTGTAGCGGCGGGCGTTGTCGATGCAGACGGCGGCGCGGGCGACCAGCTCCTCGGCGAGCGCGAGGTCCTCCTCCTCGAACGGCTCGGGCTTCTGCGAGCGCCAGAAGTTGGCGACGCCGAGGACGACGCCCCTGGCCTTGAGGGGCACGGCGATCAGCGAGTGGATGCCGTACTCCACGATCCGGGCGGCCCGCTCGGGGTCCTGGGCCGACCAGCCGGGTGCGCGGGACAGGTCGGGGACGAGCTCGGCGCGGCCGGTGCCGAAGCCGCGCGCCTGGGGCGTGGAGGGTACGAAGCCGATCATCCTGCCGCGCGGGTAGAGCGGGTGGTCGTCGCGAATGCCGCTGACGGCGGTACGGCGCATGTCCGCCGACGTCCCCGAGGGTTCCTCGCCGCTCAGGACGGGGTCGGCGAGGTCGACGGTGACGAAGTCGGCGAAGCGCTGGACGGTGACCTCGGCCAGTTCCTCGGCGGTGCGGACGACGTCGAGGGTGGTGCCGATGCCGACGCCCGCGTCGTACAGCAGGTTGAGCCGTCTGCGGGCGCCCTCCGCCCGGCCGGTGAGGGAGCGGAGCTCGGTGGTGTCGCGGATGGTGGCGACGGTTCCGGGCGGGCCGCCGTGCCGGTCGGTGTGGCGCTGGTTGACGGCGAGCAGCCGGTCGCCGGCGGGGACGACCTCGTCGGTGGCCACGCGGCCGGAGCACAGCAGCTCGGCCATGCCGGGGTCGAGCCCGGGCAGGTCCTTGACGCTGCGGCCCTCGGCGTCCGGTGGCAGTTGCAGGAGCCGTTTGGCCTCGTCGTTGGCGAGCAGGAGCCTGCCGTCGCCGCCGACGATGACGACGCCCTCGCGCACGGCGTGCAGGACGGCGTCGTGGTGTTCGTACACCCGGGTCATCTCGGTGGGGCCCAGTCCGTGGGTCTGGCGTCGCAGCCGCCGGGCGACCAGGGCGGTGCCCGCGGTGGCCACGGCGAGGCCCGCCGCGCTGGTGGCGAGGATGACGGGCAGTTGCCGGTTGACGACGCCGGTCACGTTCTTGACCTTCAGGCCGGCCGAGACCAGGGCCATGACCTTCCCGTCGGCGCTCCTGACCGGGACCACGGCCTGGACCTCCTCGCCGAGGGGACCGTCGACGCTCTCGGTGTGGACGCGGCCCGCCAGGCTCGGCTCGATGGTGCCGACGAAGCGCCCTCCGATCCGCTCCGGCTGGGGGTGCGTGTAGCGGATGCCGTGGGTGTTCATCACCACGATGAAGTCGACACCGGCCCTCACGCGGGCCGTCTCGGTGAGCGGCTGGAGCACCTTGGAGGGATCGGGTGACGTCAGCGCCTGCGCCATGCCCGGGGAGTTCGCGAAGGACTCCGCCACCGCGATGGAGCGGTTGCGCGCTTCCCGGTCGCCGTCGCTGCGTGACTGGAGGACCAGTGCCAGGACCGCTCCCAGCACCAGCAACACCACGAGCGCCACCTGCAGGACGAAGACCTGTCCCGCGACGCTCCGTGGACGCCGGTCGGCCAGTGACCGAACCGAGGCACCACGGAATCGGTCGAAGAAGTGGACCACGTTCCCCTTTCTAACACCGTACGCACCACGGCGACCATGAGTGACCGCCCGTCACCGGACGAGCACGCGCCGCTTCCGGCGAGGCCGTACGGGGCGGGGAACCCACGGTTCGCCCAAAGGTGGGCCAACAGCGATCAAATTCGAACAGTACGGCGGGCATCCGAGCGTACGTTTCGCGGTGTGACCTCGCATCCCGATGACCTGAGCGCGGACCGTCCCCGGTCCCGTACCGCGACCGCCCCCACCCCCCGTGGCCGCCGCGCACTGCTGCGCGCGGCGCTCGGGGGCACCGCCGCCGTCGGCGCCGGACTGGCCCTCGGCCCCGCGGCCGCCGCCACCGCCCGC
>NZ_JAUEPL010000027.1 GCF_030406405.1 Streptomyces ficellus | reverse complement strand
GCCGCGGCGGTCGCGGCCGGGGTCGCGGACGCCCGCCGCGGAACGGCCGAGCTGGGCGAGGCGTGGCGCGAGGCGACGTCGGCGGCCCGCGCCGCCCTGGCCCAGCCCAGGCTCGGCCCGGTCGCGCAGTGGTCGTCCATCGGCCCGTACCGGCTGCTCACCGCGCTGACCGACGGCCCGGCCGACGACCCGGCGGTGCGGCCGCTGCTCACCCCGGCGCACGCGGAACTGGCCCGTACCGCCGAGGTGTTCCTCGACTGCGCCGGCCAGGCGGGCCGTACCGCCGCCGCTCTGGGCATCCACCGCCAGACGCTCTACTACCGCCTGTCCCGGGTGGAACAGCTGACCGGCCTGGACCTCGACGACGGGGAGGGCCGCCTGCTGCTCCACATGGCCCTCAAGGCGCACCACCTCTGACGGTGACCGAGGCTCGGACGGTGACCGAGGCGCACCCCTGAGGGGGCGGCCCGCGAGCAGTTGTTGAAAACCATAACCATTTGCTACGGTCGGCGCACCCCAATCGACCTCCCCTGCCCGGAAGGGTGCCCCCGTGCGCCGCCTGACTGCCCGTCTCCTCCCCGTCACCGCCCTGGCCTCCGCCTCCGTCCTGCTCACCGGGTGCTTCGCCGGCACTCCGCAGAGCGCGGCGGACGGCGGGAAGCGCATACGCGTGGCGATGATGAACCCGCCGCGCTCGGGCCTCTCCCCCCTCACCGACGACGCCTTCAAGCTGTCGCGCTGGTCCACCGCCGAGACCCTCGTCACCCTCGACGCCGAGGGCGACGCCGTCCCCGCGCTCGCCACCGCCTGGCAGCAGCAGGGCAAGACCTGGACGTTCACCCTGCGCGACGGCGTCACCTTCCACGACGGCACCGAGCTCACCGCCCAGGCCGTCGAGCGCTCCCTCACCCGCGCCGCCACCGCCTCCCCCAAGCCCCGCATCCTCGACGGCGTCGACCTCACCGTGAAGGCCTCGGGCAACACGGTCACCGTGACCACCGCCACCGAGGACCCGCTCGTCCCGCAGCGGCTCAGCTCGCCGCAGCTGTCGATCCTGGCGGCCAGGGCGTACCGGGGGAAGACCGTCGACCCGGTCGGCGCAGGCACCGGCCCCTTCCGGCTCACGAAGGTCAACGGCACCTCCTCCGCCTCCCTGGACCGCTACGACGGCTACTGGGGCAAGAAGGCCAAGGCCCCGGGCATCGACGTGACGTTCGTCCCGGACGGCACGGCGCGGGCCGCCGCCCTGCGCAGCGGTGAGGCCGACATCGTGGAGGCCATCCCGGTCTCCCAGGCCGCGCTGCTCGACCAGGACCTGATCACCGAGGTCCCGATGCCGCGCACCAACACCCTGTACCTCCACACCGAGAAGGGCGTCTTCACCGACCCGAAGCTGCGCGCGGCGGCCCGCGCGGCGATCGACGCCCCCGCGATCGTCAAGGGCGTGTACGAGGGCCGCGCAGACACCGCCCGCGGCCTGCTCGGCCCCGCCCTGCCCTGGGCGAACGGCCTGCGTACGCCGCTGAAGCGGACCGCCCCGGGCAAGCCGGGCGGCGCCGCGATCACCATCGGCACCTTCACCGACCGGGCCGAGCTGCCCGAGGTGGCCCAGACGCTCCAGCAGCAGCTCCAGAAGGCCGGGTTCACGGTGAAGCTGGAGGTGCGCGAGTACGCCAACATCGAGTCCGACGCGCTCTCCGGCGCCTTCGACGCGTTCATCCTGTCCCGGGCGACGATCCTCGACTCCGGCGACCCCGCCGCGTACCTCTACAGCGACTTCGCCTCCCAGGGCTCCTTCAACATCTCCCAGCTCGCCGACCCCGCCGTCGACAAGGCGCTGGACAAGGCCGCGGCGACACCGACCGGCGACGCCCGCCGCAAGGCCGTGATCGCGGCCGAGGCCGCCGTGCTGGCCACCGACGCCGCCGTGCCGATGCTGCACGAGCGCGTCATCCAGGGCGACGCGGCCGGCGTCGTGGGCGCCGCGCACGACCCGCGCGAGCGGCTGCTCGTCACCGCCGACACCCAGGTCAAGTGAGCGCCGCCGGATGAAAGCGGGGTTCATACGGGCGGCCGGACTGGCGGCCGTCCTCGCGGTCGTGGGACTGCTGCCCTGGCTCTCCGGCAGGGACCCGGCGCTCACCGTCCTGCGGGCCCGCTCGGCCGAACAGGAGGCCACGCCCGAGGCACTGGCCGCCATCCGGGCCGATCTCGGTCTCGACGCCGGTCCCCTCACCCTGCTCCGGGACTGGGCCGCCGGCCTGGTCCGCGGCGACCTGGGCACCTCGTGGGTGTCCGGCACGGACGTCGGGCCGTCCGTGGTCGTGGGGCTCCAGGTGTCGCTGGGCCTGATGGGCGCCGCGCTCGCCGTCGCGCTGCTGGTCGCGGCCGCCCTGGTGGTCCCCGTCCTGGTACGCGGCCGCTCCCGGAAGCGGGGAGGCTCCGGCGCGCTCGCCGCGATGCTCGCCTCGCTGCCGGAGTTCCTGCTGGCCACCGTGGCGCTCCTCGTGTGCGGGGTGTGGCTGGCCGTGCTGCCCACCTCCGGCTGGCAGGGCCCCGCCCATCTGGTGCTGCCCGCCGTCGCCCTCGGCGTCCCCGCCGGCGGCCTGCTCGGACAACTCGTCGCCGACGCGCTGCCCGCCGTACTCGACGAGCGGTGGGGCGAGCTGTGGCGCGGCTCCGGAGTGAGCGGGGCGCGGGTCGCCGCGGCCGCCCTGAAGCGCGTCCTACCGCCGCTGGTACCGCAGTTCGGGATGGTCCTCGTGGGCCTGACGGGCGGCGCGGTCGCCGTCGAGACGGTCTTCGCGGTGCCCGGTATCGGCCGTACGGCGCTGGGCGCGGCCAAGTCCCAGGACCTTCCGCTGCTCCAGGGCGCGGTACTGGCGCTGCTCGCGCTGGGCCTGGCGACGGGCGTGCTCGCCGCGCTGGTACGGCGCCGGCTGCTGGGCCCCGGCCTGCGCGACGCCGGGCTGACGCTGCCGGCGCCCCGGCCCATGCGCGTCGGCCCGCTGCTGCCGGTGACGCTGGCCGCCGTGCTGCTCACGGTGATCGGCTGGGGGCTGCTGCGCGATCCGTACGCGGTGGACACGACGGTCCGCCTCGCCGCGCCGTCCCTGGCGCACCCGCTGGGCACCGACGGCCTCGGACGGGACGTCCTGGCGCGGCTGGGGCACGGCGCGGCGGCGACGGTCGGCACGGCCGCCGCGGTGTGCCTGCTCAGCTTCCTGCTGGCGCTCGTGCTGGGGTTCGTACCGAGCGTCGCCTCCGGCACGTCGGACATCGCCAACAGCCTGCCGCCCGTGATCGTCGGCATCCTGGTCGCGGCGGTCCTCGGCCCCGGCACCGGCGGTGCGGCGCTCGCCGTGGCCCTGATCTCCTGGCCGCCGCTCGCCGCCCACGCCGCGGCGCTGGTGCAGGAGGTACGGGCCTCCGGCTTCCTGCTGGCCCAGAAGGCGATCGGCGCCGGGCCCGGCTGGATCCTCACCCGGCACGTCCTGCCCTCGGTCGCCGGCCCGGTGGCCCGGCACGCGGTGCTGCGGCTGCCCGGCATCGCCCTCGCGCTCGCCTCGCTCGGCTTCCTCGGCCTGGGCGCCCAGCCGCCCGCACCCGAGTGGGGGCTGCTCCTGGACGAATCCCGCGCCTATGTTGAGCGGGCCCCGTGGGCGGCGCTGGCCCCGGCGTGCGCCCTCGCCATGATGGCCGCGCTGGCGGTGTCCCTGGCGGCGTACGCCCAGGCCCGGACCACCGGTCCCGCCCGTCCCAGCCGCGCCGGCGCCCGGCTCCCGGAGGCGGTGACCCGTGCGCTGTGATCCCCTGCTGTCCGTACGCGACCTGCGCGTCGCGTTCGGCGCCGCCGAGGCCGTACGGGGGCTGTCGTTCGACGTCCGGGAGGGCGAGGTGTTCGCCCTGGTCGGCGAGTCCGGGGCCGGCAAGTCCCTGACCGCCCGGTCGCTCCTGGGCATGGCACCACGCGAGGCGACGATCCGCGGCAGCGTCCGCCTGCGCCCCGCCACGCGGGCGGGGGCGGGGGCGGGTGACGGCGAACGAGCGCCGGCCACCGCGCCCGGCGGTATCCGGCCTCCCGGTGCCACCTGCCCCGGCGCCACCTCCGCCGGCGCCATCGAGCTCGTCGGCGCCAAGCCGTCCGTACTGGCACCCCTGTGGGGCCGCCGGATCGCCTTCGTACCGCAGGATTCGCTGTCCGCGCTGTCACCCGTGCACCCGGTCGGTGACCAGCTGGCCGCCGCCGTCCGGTCCGTCCAGGGCCTTTCCCGGCGGCACGCGCGCGTGAAGGCGGCCGAGGCGCTGGAACGGGTCGGGATTCCGGCGGCCCGGGCACGGGCGTATCCGCACGAGTTCTCCGGCGGGATGCGCCAGCGGGCCGTCATCGCCATGGCGATGGTCAACGAACCCGACCTGGTCGTCGCCGACGAGCCCACCACCGCCCTCGACCCCGAGATGCGGGAGCAGGCGCTCCGGCTGCTGGGCGAGCAGCGGGAGGCGACCGGCGCGGCCCTCGTCCTGGTCACCCACGACCTGGAGGCCGTCCGCGACCACGCCGACCGCGTACTGGTGGTCTACGCCGGGCGGCACGTCGAATCCGGCCCCGTGAGGCGGGTCTTCGCGCACCCCCGCGCCCCGTACACCGCGGGCCTCCTGGCCTCCCTGCCGCCCGACGAGCCCGTGCCCGGCCGGGGCCGCCGGCTGCCCGCGATGGGCCGGACGCCCTGCGCGCCCGACCGGGGCGACGAGGCGGCAGGCGGCTGCCCGTTCGCGCCGCGCTGCCCGCTCTCCGACGCCCGCTGCCGCGCCGAGCGGCCCGAACCCCAGCCCGTGGACGGCCGGGACGTCTCGTGCCACCACTGGTCCCGGCTGCCCGAGTCCCCCGCCGATGTGTTCCTGGAGAAGGCGTGAACCCCAGCCCGCCGCTGCTCGACGTGCGTGAGCTGGTCGTACGGTACGGAGCGGCCGTCGCCGTCGACCGGGTCTCCTTCACCCTCCGCGCCGGTGAGACCCTCGCCCTGACCGGCCCTTCTGGGTGCGGCAAGTCCTCCACCGCGGCGGCCGTGCTGCGACTGCGCCGCCCGGCCGGCGGCGAGGTGTGGTTCGAGGGCCGGGAGCTGACCCGGCTCGGCGAGCGCGAACTGCGCCCGCTGCGCCCGGCGATGCAGCCGGTCTTCCAGGACCCGTACGGCTCGCTGAGCCCCCGGCAGCGCATCCGCGCCGCGATCGCCGAACCGCTGCGCGTACAGGGCCGCTGGGACGCGGTGACCGGCCCGGCCAGGGTCGCCGAACTGCTGGAGACGGTCGGGCTGGACCCGGCGCACGGCGACCGGCTGCCGCACGAGCTGTCCGGCGGCCAGTGCCAGCGCGCCGGGATCGCCCGCGCCCTGGCCAGCGACCCGCGCCTGCTGGTCCTGGACGAGCCGGTCTCCGCCCTCGACCCTTCCGTACGCGCCGGGATCCTCAACCTCCTCGCCGGGCTCCAGGAGCGCAGGGGGCTGGGCTACCTGTTCATCTCCCATGACATGGCGCTGGTGCGGCACTTCGCCGACCGGACCGCCGAGATGCGGGCCGGACGGATCGAACGGATCGTATGAGCCCGCTCGCGCGGCTGCTGATCGGCAGCCAGCTCGCGTTCAACGTGGGCTTCTTCGCCGTACTGCCCTACCTGGCCGACCACTTGAGCGGCACGCTCGGCCTGGGCGGCTGGCTCGTCGGCCTGGTGCTGGGCCTGCGGACGTTCAGCCAGCAGGGCCTGTTCGTGGTCGGCGGGGCGCTCACCGACCGGTTCGGGCCGCGCCCGGTGGTGCTGGCCGGCTGCGCGCTGCGGGTGGCGGGCTTCGGCTGGCTCGCCTTCGCGGACGCGGTGGGGGCGGTGGTCGGCGCGGTTTTGCTGGTGGGGTTCGCCGCCGCGCTGTTCTCGCCGGCCGTGGAGTCGGAGATCGCGCGCGAGGCGGTACGGCTGGAGCGGGCGACCGGCCTGCCGCGCACCCGGGTGCTGGCCCGGTTCTCGGCGGGCGGCCAGGCGGGTGCGCTGACCGGCCCGGTGCTCGGGGCGCTGCTGCTCCAGGGGCACTTCCCGGTGGCCTGCCTGGTGGGCGCCGCGGTCTTCACGCTGGTCCTGGCCGGGCACGCCCGCCTGATGCCGCGCCGGCCGGGGACGCGGGCGGGGCTCGCGGTGCGCCCCGGCGGCGCGCCCGCGGTACGGGAGATGCTGCGCCACCGCCCCTTCCTGGCGCTGACCTTCGCGTACGCCACGTACCTGCTGGCCTACAACCAGCTGTACCTGGCCCTGCCCGCCGAACTGGACCGGGCGACGGGCTCCCAGGCGGCGCTCGGCTGGCTGTTCGCCCTGTCGTCGGCGCTGGTGGTGGCCGGGCAGCTGCCGCTGGAGCGCTGGGTGGGGGCCCGGCTGTCGTGGCGTACGTCGGTCCGGGCCGGCCTGCTGGTGATCGCCGCGTCGTTCGCGGTGGCGGGCGCCCTGCGGCCGGTCGGCGGGGTGTGGCCGTCGGTGGCGTTCGTGGTCCTGCTGTCGGTGGGCCAGATGCTGGTGACGCCCGCCGTGCGCGCCTGGCTGCCGGACCTGGTGGACGAGCGGCGGCTGGGGCTCTACACCGGGGCGCTGTCCTCGCTGTCGGGGCTGGTGGTGCTGGCCGCGGGCGCCCCGGCGGGTGCGCTGGTGGAGTCCGGCGGCGGGTGGCTCTGGGCGGCGCTGGCGGCCGTCCCCCTGCTGGGGCTCGCCGTGGTGCCGGGCTCCCCTCGGGCATCGGCCCCGGTGGGCTGAGCCTCGCGGACGCGCTGGGCGTAGCGGAGAAACGACGCACCCGGCGCCGAAGAAGTCTCCGGGCGCCGGGTGCGTCGTACGCGTACGGCGGTGGCCGCCGGCCGTCAGACCAGGTTCACCGAGCGGGCCGACGTCGCGCCGACCTCCTCCGCGAGCTCCGTGAGGACCTGCTGCGGGACCGTGTCGTCCACGGTGAGGACCGCGAGGGCCTCGCCGCCCTCCTCCGCGCGGGCGACCTGCATGCCCGCGATGTTCAGGCCGGCCTCGCCGAGGATGCGGCCGAGGGTGCCGACGACACCGGGACGGTCCTCGTACCGCAGGACGACCATGTGGTCGGCCAGGGCCAGGTCCACGTCGTAGTCACCGACGGCGACGATCTTCTGGAGGTGCTTGGGGCCGGCCAGCGTGCCGGAGACCGCCACCTCCTCGCCGCCCGACAGGGTGCCGCGCACGGTGACCACGTTGCGGTGGTCCGGGGACTCCGAGCTGGTCGTCAGGCGGACCTCGACGCCCCGCTCCTGCGCGAACAGCGGCGCGTTGACGTAACTGACCGTCTCGTCCACGACGTCCTCGAAGACGCCCTTGAGCGCGGACAGTTCGAGCACCTTGACGTCGTGCTGGGTGATCTCGCCGTACACCTCGACATCCAGCCGGACCGCGACCTCGCCCGCCAGCGCGGTGAAGATCCGGCCCAGGCGCTCCGCGAGCGGCAGACCCGGCTTGACGTCCTCGGCGATCACGCCGCCCTGGACGTTGACCGCGTCGGGGACCAGCTCACCGGCGAGGGCGAGCCGCACGGAGCGGGCGACCGCGATACCGGCCTTCTCCTGCGCCTCGTCCGTGGAGGCACCCAGGTGCGGGGTGCAGACGACCTGGTCGAGCTCGAACAGCGGGGAGTCCGTGCAGGGCTCCTTGGCGTACACGTCGAGGCCCGCGCCCGCGACCCGGCCCTCCTTGAGCGCCGAGTACAGCGCGGCCTCGTCCACGATCCCGCCGCGCGCGGCGTTGACGATCCGCACGGTCGGCTTCACCTTGTGCAGGGCCTCGTCGCCGATCAGGCCGAGCGTCTCGGGGGTCTTCGGCAGGTGGACGGTGATGAAGTCGGAGACCTCCAGCAGCTCGTCCAGCGTCAGCAGCTTGACGCCCATCTGCGCGGCGCGGGCCGGCTGCACATAGGGGTCGTAGGCGACGATCTTCATGCCGAAGGCCGACATGCGCTGGGCGACCAGCACACCGATGCGGCCGAGGCCGACGACGCCGAGGGTCTTCTCGCTGAGCTCGACGCCCGTGTACTTGCTGCGCTTCCACTCGCCGTTCTTGAGGGCGGTGTTGGCCTGCGGGATGTTGCGTGCGATGGCGACGAGCAGACCGCACGCCAGCTCGGCGGCGGTGACGATGTTGGACGTCGGCGCGTTGACCACCATCACACCGGCCTTGGTGGCGGCCGATACGTCGACGTTGTCGAGGCCGACGCCGGCGCGGGCGACGACCTTCAGCTTGTTCGCGGCGGCGATCGCCTCGGCGTCGACCTTGGTGGCGGAGCGCACCAGGATGGCGTCCACGTCCGCGATGGCGGGCAGCAGTTCGGCCCGGTCGGCGCCGTTGCAGTGCCGGATCTCGAAGTCCGGGCCCAGCGCGTCGACGGTGGCGGGCGACAGCTCTTCAGCGATCAGTACGACCGGCTTTTTCGGGGGGTGCGAGCTCACGAGGGTCCTCACAAGTCCAGTGCGGACGGCCGTCCCGACGGCCGCAGGCGGTGGAGGGGCTTTCCGCGTGGAAGACGCACGACGCTGTGGGCCTGACGCGTATGTGTTGAGAAGTGTAGTGGTGGCGCGTGGCGTCTTTTCCGCCGCGGCGGAAGGATCACCCATCCGTGGTTGGACAACGAGTCCAATGAAGACGGGCGGGCCCGGACGCCCTGTCCGGACCCGCCGCCATGAGGCTTACGCCTCGTCGTTGTCGACCCAGCTCATGAGCTTGCGCAGCTCCTTGCCGGTGGTCTCCAGCAGGTGGTTCTCGTCCTGCGTCTTGTACTCGTTGTACTTCTTCAGACCGCCGTGGTATTCGTCCATCCAGTTCTTGGCGAACGTGCCGTCCTGGATCTCGGCGAGGACCTTCTTCATCTCGGCCTTGGTCTGGTCGGTGATGATGCGCGGGCCGGTGACGTAGTCGCCCCACTCGGCGGTCTCGGAGACCGACCAGCGCATCTTCTCCAGGCCGCCCTCGTACATCAGGTCCACGATCAGCTTCAGCTCGTGGAGGCACTCGAAGTACGCGATCTCCGGCTGGTAGCCCGCCTCGACCAGGGTCTCGAAGCCGGCCTTCACCAGAGCGGACGTTCCGCCGCACAGCACGGCCTGCTCACCGAACAGGTCCGTCTCGGTCTCCTCGGTGAAGGTCGTCTTGATGACGCCCGCGCGGGTGCCGCCGATGGCCTTGGCGTACGAGAGGGCCAGCGCGAAGGCGTTGCCGGTGGCGTCCTGCTCGACGGCCGCGATCGCCGGGACGCCGCGCCCCTCCTCGTACTGGCGGCGGACCAGGTGGCCGGGGCCCTTGGGGGCGACCAGGGCGACGTCGACGCCGGCCGGGGCCTTGATGAAGCCGAAGCGGACGTTGAAGCCGTGGGCGAAGAACAGCGCGTCGCCGTCCTTCAGGTTCGGGGCGATGGACTCCTCGTAGACCTGGGCCTGGATGGGGTCCGGGATCAGGATCATGATGACGTCGGCCTCGGCGGCGGCCTCGGAGGGGGTGACGACGCGCAGGCCCTGCTCCTCGGCCTTCGCCTTGGACGTGGAGCCCTCGTGCAGACCGACGCGGACGTCGACACCCGAGTCACGGAGCGACAGCGCGTGGGCGTGGCCCTGGCTGCCGTAGCCGATCACCGCGACCTTGCGGCCCTGGATGATGGACAGGTCGGCGTCGTCGTCGTAGAACAGCTCGGCCACTGGGTTTCTCCTTGGTGTGCTGATGTTGCGTCCCACCGTACGGCGGGGAGGGATGACAAAGTCGAGGGGTCTTACTACGCGGGACGGTTACGCGGACCGGTCCAGGGCCCGCAGGCTGCGGTCGGTGATGGACCGCGAACCACGCCCTATGGCGATCGTGCCGGACTGGACCAGTTCCTTGATGCCGAACTGCTCCAGCATCTTCAGCATCGCGTCCAGCTTGTCACTCGAACCGGTGGCCTCGATGGTGACCGCCTCGGGCGAGACGTCCACGGTCTTGGCGCGGAACAGCTGGACGATCTCGACGATCTGGGAGCGGGTCTCGTTGTCGGCGCGGACCTTCACCAGGACCAGCTCGCGCTGGATCGCGGCGCTGGGCTCCAGTTCGACGATCTTCAGGACGTTGACCAGCTTGTTGAGCTGCTTGGTCACCTGCTCCAGCGGCAGGTCCGCGACATTGACCACGATGGTGATGCGGGAGATGTCGGGGTGCTCGGTGACACCGACGGCGAGTGAGTCGATGTTGAAGCCGCGGCGGGAGAACAGGGCGGCGATCCTGGCGAGGATGCCGGGCGTGTTCTCCACCAGGACGGAGAGCGTGTGCTTGGACATGTTCTTGACTCAGCTCTCTCTCAGTCGTCTTCGTTGTCGCCGAAGTCGGGGCGGACACCGCGCGCGGCCATGACCTCGTCGTTGGAGGTGCCGGCGGCGACCATCGGCCACACCATGGCGTCCTCGTGGACGATGAAGTCGATGACGACCGGGCGGTCGTTGATGGCGTTGGCCTCGGCGATGACCTTGTCCAGGTCCTCCGGGCGCTCACAGCGCATCGCGACACAGCCCATGGCCTCGGACAGCTTGACGAAGTCCGGGACGCGGGTGCCGGCGCTGGGCTGCTTGCCGTCCGCCTCCGGGCCGGAGTGCAGCACGGTGTTGGAGTAGCGCTGGTTGTAGAAGAGGGTCTGCCACTGGCGGACCATTCCGAGGGCGCCGTTGTTGATGATGGCGACCTTGATGGGGATGTTGTTCAGCGCGCAGGTGACCAGTTCCTGGTTGGTCATCTGGAAGCAGCCGTCGCCGTCGATCGCCCAGACCGTGCGGTCCGGCATGCCGGCCTTGGCGCCCATGGCGGCCGGGACGGCGTAGCCCATGGTTCCGGCGCCACCGGAGTTGAGCCAGGTGGCGGGCTTCTCGTAGTCGATGAAGTGGGCGGCCCACATCTGGTGCTGGCCGACGCCGGCCGCGTAGATGGTGCCCTCGGGGGCGAGCTGCCCGATGCGCTGGATGACCTGCTGCGGCGCGAGGCTGCCGTCCTCGGGCTGCTCGAAGCCGAGCGGGTAGGTGTCGCGCCAGCGGCTGAGGTCCTTCCACCAGGCGCTGTAGTCGCCGGTGTTGCCCTCGGTGTGCTCCGCCTGGACGGCCTGGACCAGGTCGGCGATGACCTCGCGGGCGTCACCGACGATCGGCACGTCGGCCGTGCGGTTCTTGCCGATCTCGGCCGGGTCGATGTCCGCGTGGACGATCTTCGCGAAGGGCGCGAAGCTGTCGAGCTTGCCCGTGACGCGGTCGTCGAAGCGGGCGCCGAGGGCGACGATCAGGTCGGCCTTCTGGAGCGCCGTGACGGCCGTGACGGCACCGTGCATGCCGGGCATGCCGACGTGCAGCGGGTGGCTGTCGGGGAACGCGCCCAGCGCCATCAGGGTGGTGGTGACGGGGGCCTGGGTCAGCTCGGCGAGGACCTTCAGCTCGGCGGTGGCGCCGGCCTTCAGGACGCCGCCGCCGACGTACAGGACGGGGCGCTTGGCCTGGGTGATGAGCTTGGCGGCCTCGCGGATCTGCTTGGCGTGCGGCTTGGTCACCGGGCGGTAGCCGGGCAGGTCCAGCTGCGGCGGCCAGCTGAAGGTGGTACGGGCCTGGAGGGCGTCCTTGGCGATGTCGACCAGGACCGGGCCGGGGCGGCCGGTGGAGGCGATGTGGAACGCCTCGGCGATCGTCTTGGGGATGTCCTCGGCCTTGGTGACCAGGAAGTTGTGCTTGGTGATCGGCATGGTGATGCCGCAGATGTCCGCCTCCTGGAAGGCGTCCGTGCCGATGGCCTTGGAGGCGACCTGGCCGGTGATCGCGACCAGCGGGACGGAGTCCATGTGCGCGTCGGCGATCGGGGTGACCAGGTTGGTGGCGCCCGGCCCGGAGGTGGCCATGCAGACGCCGACCTTGCCGGTCGCCTGGGCGTAGCCGGTCGCGGCGTGGCCCGCGCCCTGCTCGTGGCGGACGAGGACGTGACGGACCCGGGTGGAGTCCATCATCGGGTCGTACGCGGGGAGGATGGCGCCGCCGGGGATGCCGAATACCGTGTCGGCGCCCACTTCCTCGAGAGAGCGGATGAGGGACTGCGCACCCGTGACGTGCTCAACGGTGGCGGAGGGCTGTCCGCCGTTACGGGCCCGCGGCTGCGGATGGTGGGCCCCGGTGGCCTGCTCGGTCATCGGCATTCTCTTCTCGAAGCTGAGGGTTTTTGCGAAGGTTTAGCGGGTTTGGCAGGTGCCAGTGCAACAAAAAACCCCTCGTGCCGTGAGGCAAGCGAGGGGAGCGCGCCGGTGTGGGTCCGCAGGGCCATGAACAGGCCGTGCTCAGCCGACGCGCTTTCCAAGTACGAGAATTCGGGTGCGCATGGCATTGACCCTCCCCCCGGCGCACCACCAGTGTCAAGTGGGTGGGACACGCGTCTCATTATGTGGGCGCAGCGCGTGGTGTGCGCGCATGGCAGGGAGGGCGCCTCCGGTGAGCACCGGCAGGGCGGCGCGGCTGGGGAGCGCGTACTCGCCCCGGGCCAGAGCGCGGCGCAGCCGGTACTCGTCGAGGGGTCCGGAGAAGGCCATTCCCTGCCCATGGGTGCACCCCATCGCGCGTAGCGCCAGGACCTGCTCCGGTGCGTCGACGCCGTCGGCCACGGACTGCATGCCGAGGTCGCAGGCGATGCGGAGCAGCCCACTGGTGATCTTGTGGAGCCGGGCCGATTCGACGACGCCCTCGACCAGGCCCCTGTCCAGTTTCAGTATGTCCACCGGGAGCCGCCGCAGGGCGTTGATCGCGGCATATCCGCTGCCGAATCCGTCGAGCGCGATGCGTACGCCGAGTCTGCGCAGGGTCGTCAGCCGCTGCTCCAGCTCGTCGAAGGAGATCCGGGGGTCGCTGTCGGCCAGCTCGATGATCAGGGCGCCGGAGGGCAGTTCGTACTTGGTCAGCAGCGCTTCGATGATGCCGTGCGGCAGGGACTTGTCCACCAGCTTGCGCGCCGGGAAGCGGACCGAGACGGGCACCTGGTGGCCGAGCGCGGCGCGTTCGGCGGCCTGCTCCACGGCGTCCTGGAGGAGCCGGTGGCCGAGCTCGGAGGCGCGTTCGGTGTCTTCCGCGACCCGGAGGAATTCGGCCGGGGTGAACAGGATGCCCTGGGTGGAGCGCCATCGCGCCTGGGCGGCGACCGCCGCGATACGGCCGGTGGTGAGGTCCACCACGGGCTGGTGCAGGAGCGTGAACTCGCCGTCCTTGAGGGCGGTGCGCAGCCGGGTGGCCTGTTCCGTGCGGCGTACGACGTCGGCCTGCATCTGGGGCGCGTACAGCTCGACGCGGTTCTTGCCGCCGGCCTTGGCGCGGTACATGGCGAGGTCGGCGTTGCGCAGGAGGTCGCCGGCGCTGATGCCGGGCTCGGCGAAGGCGACACCGATGGAGGCGGCGACCCGGACGTCCTGGCCTTCGACGCGGTACGGCTGGGAGAGCGTGAGCCGCAGCCGGTCGGCGATCTCGTGGACCCGCGACTCGCGGGCGGAGTGGTCGCGGCCGCCGTCGCCCAGGATGAGGGCGGCGAACTCGTCGCCGCCGAGCCGGGCGGCGGTGTCCCCCGCCCGTACGGAGTCCTGGAGCCGGCGGGCGGCCTGGATCAGCAGCTCGTCGCCGGCCTGGTGGCCGAGCCGGTCATTGACGCCCTTGAAGCCGTCCAGGTCGATGAAGAGCACGGCGGTGCCCGCGTCACCGGCCCGGCGCCCGCTGAGCGCCTGCCGGACGCGCCGGGTGAACAGGGCGCGGTTGGGCAGGTCGGTGAGCGGGTCGTGTTCGGCGTTGTGCTGGAGCTGGGCTTGTAGACGGACCCGTTCGGTGACGTCCCGGCTGTTGAAGATCAGGCCGCCCTGGTGCCGGTTGACGGTGGACTCGACATTGAGCCACTCGCCGGTGCCGGACTTGAATCGGCACTCGATGCGGGTCGTGGGCTCCTCCGTGGGGGAGGCGGCCAGGAACCGCCGTACCTCGTGGACGACGCCGCCGAGGTCGTCGGGGTGGATGAGGGAGGCCAGCTCGGAGCCGATGAGCTCGTCGGCGTCCCGCCCGTACACGCCGGAGGCGGCCGGGCTGACGTAGCGGAGCACCCCGTTGGGCGCGGCGATCATGATGACGTCGCTGGAGCCCTGCACCAGGGACCTGAAGTGGTTCTCCTTCTGGGCCAGTTCATGCGTGAGGGCGATGTTGTCCAGAAGCATGATGCCCTGCCGTACGACCAGGGCGAGCACGACCGTACAACCGGTGAGGACGACGACCCGGTCCACCCTGCGGTCCTCGATGACGTTGTAGAGGATGCCCAGCGTGCACACGGCGGCCGCGAGATACGGCGTGAGTGCGGCGAGCGATCCCGCGATGGGACGGCTGGAGTGGTGGCGGGGGCCGCGCGGCGGGGCGGGGCTCTCCGGCACGCGGCTGCCCCAGGGGGCGTAGGCCAGGAGCAGCGAGCCGGCGAACCAGCCGGCGTCGAGGAGCTGGCCGGACTGGTAGTGCTCGCGCAGCAGCGGCGAGGTGAACAGGGCGTCGCACAGGACCGTCAGGGCGAGTGCGGCGATGGCCGTGTGGACGGCCGACCGGTTGGCCTGCGAGCGCCGGAAGTGCAGCGCGAGCACCATGCTCACCAGCACGATGTCCAGCAGCGGGTAGGCGAGCGAGAGCGCGGCCCGGGTGACGCTCTCACCGTCGAAGTGGGCGGTGTGCGCGAGGGCGAGGCTCCACGACAGGGTGAGCAGCGAGCCGCCGATCAGCCAGGAGTCCAGCGCCAGGCAGATCCATCCGGCCCTGGTGACCGGCCGCTTGGCGAGGACCAGCAGTCCGACGATGGCGGGCGGCGCGAAGAGCAGGAAGAACAGGTCGGCGATGGAGGGGTTCGGCACCTCCCGGTCGAGCACGACCTCGTACCAGCCCCAGACGGTGTTCCCGGCGGCCGCCATCGCGGAGGAGAAGGCGAACAGCAGCCAGGCGGGGCGGAAACGGCTGCCACGCGTGCGTGCGTAGACGAAGCACGAGACGGAGGCGATCAGGGCGGCGGCGCTGAGGCCGAAGTCGCCCATGATCAAGGCCGCTTTCTCGGAGCCCCAGCCCACGGCGGCCCCGGCGGCATAGCCTCCGCAGAGCGCGGCGAGGACCAGCTGGCACACCAGGCCGCCGGTCCCGCCGTCCCCTTCACGGCCGATGCCGCCGCTCGTGCCCTCGCTCGTGGATCCGCTCGTGCCGTCGCTCATCGATCCGCCGGGGACGGGCGGTCGCTCGATGAGGACTCCGGGGGCGCTCACCGGAGCTCCCCGGTGCGCTCCTCGGGGTGGCGCGGACGCCGCGACGTCCGCCGGAACGCGTCCGTAAGCCGCTGCCGGCTGCCCCGTCGCGTCGCATCGTTGTCCCATCGACCGTGCATCGCCCGTCGCCCCCCTCGGATTCTGATTGGCAATCACGTCGCTCCCCTGCGCCGGTCCGTGCTCGACGCGTCCCCCCAGATCGGGACGATACACCAGTCTCGTCACTCTCGGACAGGGCCCATCTACGGACCGTGACGATCATCAGGGTTATGGGTACGGAGAGCGGCGGAATCACTCCACAGAGTGGCTAGCCCGTGGTCAGAACGACGTTCCGCATCGGCTCCCCCCGGGTGAATCGGGTGATCTGTTCGGCGATGAGCCGCTTCGCGCGGGGCAGGAAGGCGGAGGTGGAGCCGCCGACGTGGGGGCTGATCAGGACGCCGCGGGCGTGCCAGAGGGGGTGGCCCGGGGGCAGTGGCTCCGGGTCGGTGACGTCGAGGGCCGCGGTGATCCGGCCGGTCTCGGTCTCGGCGAGCAGCGCCTTGGTGTCCACGACGGGGCCGCGCGCGACGTTCACCAGCAGGGCGCCGTCCTTCATCCGGGACAGGAACGCGGCGTCGGCGAGGTGGTGGGTGTCGGGCGTCAGGGGCGTGGACAGGATGACGACGTCCGCCTGGGGGAGGAGAGCGGGCAGCTCGCCGAGCGCCTGTACGGGCCCGCGCTCGGTGGTGCGCGGGGAGCGCGCGACGCGCGCCACCCGCGCGCACTCAAAGGGCGCGAGCCGGTCCTCGATGGCGGCGCCGATCGACCCGTACCCCACGATCAGTACGGACCTGTCGGCGAGCGCCGGATAGAAACCGGCCCGCCACTCCTCCTTGTCCTGCCCGCGCACGAAGCCGGGGATGCCGCGCAGGGAGGCGAGGATCAGCGCGAGGGTCAGCTCGGCGGTGCTGGCCTCGTGGACCCCCTTGGCGTTGCACAGCGCCACACCGGGTGGCAGCGATCCGAGCCCGGGGGTCACATGGTCGGTCCCCGCCGAGAGGGTCTGGACGACGCGTACGGAGGTCATGGCGGCCATCGGGCGCACCGCGATCTCCGTGCCCTTCATGTAGGGCACGACATAGAAGGCGCAGTCGGCCGGGTCGGCCGGGAAGTCGGGGCCGCCGTCCCAGAAGTGGTAGGTCAGGCCGGAGTCGGCGGAGTCGGGGAGCCCGTCTATCTCCTCGGCCGCAATGGGGAGCCACACGTCAGCAGTCATGGTCAGGAGGTTAGTTTGGGTTGCGGCACAAGGAGGGGTACGGGGAGTTGGAGCGCAGGACGATCGGGGCGACGGCGCTCGAAGTAGGTGCTGTCGGCCTCGGCTGCATGCCCATGAGCTGGGCCTACAGCGCCTCGCAGCAACGCGGCGACCGCTCGTTGCGCACCGTGCACGCCGCGCTCGACGCCGGGGTGACGCTGCTCGACACGGCCGACATGTACGGGCCGTTCACCAATGAGCTGCTGCTGGGGCGGGTGCTCAAGGAGCGGCGGGCCGAGGCCTTCGTGTCGACGAAGTGCGGGCTGCTCGTCGGGGAGCAGCACATCGTGGCCAATGGGCGGCCCGGCTATGTGCGCCGGGCGTGCGACGCCTCACTGCGCCGGCTCCAGACGGATGTCATCGACCTGTACCAGCTGCACCGCGCCGATCCCGAGGTACCGGTGGAGGAGACCTGGGGCGCGATGGCGGAGCTGGTGACCGCCGGGAAGGTGCGGGCGCTCGGTCTGTGCGCGATGGCGGTCCGGTCGCCGCGCCGTGGCGGGGCCGGGGCGTTGGGGGCGGATCTGGCGGATCTGTATGACGGAACGATTCGGCAGCTGGAGCGGGTGCAGCAGGTCTTCCCGGTGAGCGCGGTGCAGGCCGAGCTGTCGGTGTGGTCGCCGGAGGCGCTGCGGCGGCTGCTGCCCTGGTGCGAGTCGCGCGGCGTGGGGTTCCTGGCGGCCATGCCCCTGGGCAACGGCTTCCTGACCGGGACGCTGACGCCGGGCGGCGGGTTCGAGCCGGAGGACCTGCGGGCCCGGCACCCCCGGTTCACGGCCGAGATGATGGCGGCCAACCAGCCCATCGTGGTGGGGCTGCGGCGGGTGGCGCGGCGGCACGGCGGTGAGGCGGCCGGGGTGACGCCCGCGCAGGTGGCCCTGGCCTGGGTACTGGCGCGGGGACGGCACGTGGTTCCGGTGCCCGGGACGAAGCACGAGCGGTGGGCGGTGGAGAACGCGCGGGCGGCGGGGCTGCGGCTGACGGCCGAGGACCTGGCGGAGATCGCGGCGCTGCCGCCGGCCCGGGGGTCGTGGGACTGATTGCCCGCCCCGGCGGCCCGAGCGGTGTATCAAGAGCGGTGTACCAACAGTGGACCCGCAGCTCACGCCGCCGTTCGAAGGGATCGGAACTGTGCAACGTCCTCGTGTGACGGCCGTGTTGGCCGCTGCCGCGCTGGTTCTCGTGGCCGGGTGCTCGTCGGACGGGGGCGCTCGCCCCGCGGACGGCAGGAGCGCCGGGTCCTCGCCGCCCGCGTCCGCCCCGCAGGGGGCGCCCTCGGTGTCCGCGCCGCCCGCGAAGGGATCGGTGCGGGTGGTGTCCACGCTCACCGAGGGGCTGAACTCGCCGTGGGGCCTGGCCGCCCTGCCGGACGGCGATCTGCTGGTCTCCTCGCGCGACGAGGGGACGATCACCCGGGTCGACGGGGAGAGCGGCGCCAAGACGGTGATCGGCTCGGTGCCGGGGGTGGCTCCGGCGGGCGAGGGCGGCCTGATGGGCCTGGCGCTCTCCCCCTCGTACGCCTCGGACCACCTGGTGTACGCGTACTTCACCACCGAGTCGGACAACCGCGTCGCCCGCATGCTGTACGACGAGAAGAAGCCGGCCGGGCAGCAGCTGGGGGCGCCCGACACGGTGCTGCGCGGCATCCCCAAGGGCACCGTCCACAACGGCGGGCGTATCGCCTTCGGCCCGGACAAGATGCTGTACGCGGGCACGGGCGAGACCGGTGAGACCGGCCTGTCGCAGGACAAGGACTCCCTCGGCGGCAAGATCCTGCGGATGACCCCGGACGGGCAGCCCGCGCCCGGCAATCCCTCCGCCGACTCCGTCGTCTACTCGTACGGGCACCGCAATGTGCAGGGCCTGGCCTGGGACTCCCAGCAGCGCCTGTGGGCGGCGGAGTTCGGGCAGAACACCTGGGACGAGCTGAACCTGATCGAGCCCGGCAAGAACTACGGATGGCCGGAGGTGGAGGGCAAGGGCGGCGGGTCCGCCTTCGTCGACCCGGTCGCCCAGTGGTCGACGGCCGAGGCGTCACCGAGCGGCATCGCCTACGCGGAGGGCTCGATCTGGATGGCGGGCCTCCGGGGCGAGCGGCTGTGGCGCATCCCCCTGGCCGGGGCGGAGCCTTCGGCCGAGCCCCAGGCGTTCCTGGAGGAGCGATACGGCCGGCTGCGCACGGTCCTGGCGGCGGGCGGGAACAAGCTCTGGCTGGTGACCAACGAAACGGACACCCGGGGCACACCGGAACCGGGCGACGACAGGATTCTCCGGCTGGAGGTGAGGTGAGGCCGGGCGCACACTCCGCTCGCGCCGGGCACACCGTGGTCGCGGGACGCCCCGGGCGTACGCCTCGCCGATCGGCTCGTCCAGCAGGCGGGGCGGCGCCAGGGCTTCGCCCGCAGGCCGAGCCCTGGCCGCCGTGCGGGGCCGGCGCCGTCAGGAGCCGGTGGTCGGCAGGGGCAGGAACAGGTCGGCGTACATGCCTGCGGACAGGAGCAGGCCCAGGCCGCCCAGTACGGCTCCGGCCAGGGCCACCGCGCGCACCCACAGGGGGCGGTGCGGAGAAGTGAGCAGCACGACGAGGCCCGTGATCAGGGCGAGGACGGCGAACAGGCCGTTGACGACGGCCGTGGTGTGCCAGGCGTCCCCGTAGATCTCGGAGATCTGCTGGGCGGGCGAGCCGCTCTGGGAGGTACCGATCTGGCCGATGAGCGTCTCCCGCTCGGCGGCGACCCGGCCCACCCAGGTGCCGGTGAGGGAGGCGATGCCCAGTGCCGTGGCGACGACGGCCGCCGCCCCGGCGCGGATGCCGGGGGCCGCGGCGGTGTCCCGGTCGGCGGCTTCGGGCGCGGCCGGGTCCTCAAGGCCCTGGGCGGCCTCGGGCGCGTGCTCGTCGTCGTACGGGTGCTGGTCGTCCTGCGGGTCGGCGGCGGCCTCGGCAGCGGCCTCGGTGGTCTTCGTCGTCGTGGGGTTCATGCGCGGCACGCTAGGTGCCGTATCTGAGAGTCCCCTTAACGCGGCCCCTCAGCTCCCGGTCGGCCCCTCGGCGCCCGCTCCGCCGCCCTGCTCGCGCCACTCGGGTGCCAGCACGGACCAGACCTCCATGTCGTGCCGTACGCCCCGGTAGGGGTAGCTCTCGCGCAGCACGCCCTCCTTGATCATGCCGAGGCGCTTGGCGACGTTGACGCTCGCGGTGTTCGCCGACGAGACCAGCCATTCCACGCGGTGCATACCGCGCTCGTTCACCACCCAGTCGATCATCACCCGGGCCGCGCGGGTGACCAGTCCCCGGCCGGCCGCCGAGGGCTCCAGCCAGCAGCCCGCCTCGCAGGTGCCGGCGGCGGTGTCCATGACCCGCAGGAGGACCCCGCCGACCAGGGTGCCGTCCCGCCAGATGCCGTAGATGCGGCCCGTGTCGGCGGCCGCCTTGTCGGCGTACGACTGGAGGAAGGCCCGCGCCGAGGCCAGATCGGTGCAGACGGTCGGAAGGGCGACGTACTGCCCGATGTACTCCCTGCCCCGATCCATGTGGGCCAGGTACTCCTCGGCCTGCCACGGCTCCAGTGGCCTCAGCTCGGCTCCGTCATCGCCCAGGGATATCGCGAACACCGTCGTCGCCCTCCGCGGTTATGGCACGAGCTGCTCGTCGTCGCTCGCGCGCTGCCACGGGATCTTCGCACGGGAGGCGTCGCGGGACTCGGGAGTTTCGATGCTGATGCGCGGCAGGACGCGGTCCAGCCAGCCGGGCAGCCACCAGTTGGCGCCGCCGAGCATGTGCATCAGGGCCGGGACCAGGAGCGTACGCAGGACGAACGCGTCCAGGGCGACGGCGGCCGCCAGTCCGATGCCGAACATCGCGATGACCCGGTCCCCGGAGAGCACGAACGCGAGGAAGACGGCGATCATGATGACCGCGGCGGAGTTGATGACCCGGCTGGTCTCGGCGAGGCCGACCCGTACGGCCCGCCGGTTGTCGCCGGTCTCCAGCCACTCCTCGTACATCCGGCTGACCAGGAAGACCTGGTAGTCCATGGACAGTCCGAACAGGACGGACACCGCTATCACGGGCAGGAAGGGTTCGATGGGACCCGCCCGGCCGAGGCCGAGCAGTTCGCTGCCCCAGCCCCACTGGAAGATCGCGACGACGACTCCGAAGGCGGAGGCGACGGCGGCGACGTTCATCGCGGCGGCCTTCAGGGGGATCCCGATCGAGCGGAAGGCGAGCAGGAGCAGCAGACAGCCGAGCGCGATGACGACACCGACGAAGAGCGGCAGTTTGCCGATGATGACCTGGGCGAAGTCGTCGTACCCGGCCGTTATGCCACCGACGTACACATCGAGGGACGTGCCGTGCTCGGCGGTGGGCAGGACGTCGTCGCGCAGCCGCTCGACCAGTTCGCTGGTCTGCTGGGACTGCGGGGCGGAGTCCGGTACGACGGTGAGGACGGCCGTGTCGCCGCCGCCGCTGTAGGTGACGGGGCCGACGGACTCGACGCCCTTGGTGGCGCGCAGCGCGTCGGGGAGCGTGGTCAGGGCGAGCCGGTCGTCGGCGCCGTCGAGCTCGGCGACGAGGGTGAGGGGGCCGTTGACGCCCGGCCCGAAACCGTCGGCGAGCAGGTCGTACGCCTTGCGGGTGGTGGTGGTGGCCGGGTTGTTGCCCTGGTCGGAGGTGCCCAGGTGGAGGCCCAGGGTGGGCAGCGCCAGGACCAGCATGACGACGGCGGCGACCGCGCCCAGCAGCTTGGGGTGGCGCTCGACGAACGCGGACCAGCGCGCGGCGAAGCCGGTCGGCAGCTCGGGCTGCGGGCCGTGCTCGGTGAGCCGGGCGCGCTCGCGGCGCGACAGGGCGCGCATGCCGATGAAGGAGAGCAGCGCGGGCAGCAGCGTCACGGACGCGGCGACGGTCAGGACGACGGTGAGGGAGGCCGCGATGGCGACGCCGTTGAGGAAGCCGAGCCGCAGTATCAGCATGCCGAGCAGCGCGATGCAGACGGTCGCGCCGGCGAAGACGACGGCCCGGCCGGTGGTGGCGACGGCGTTCTGGGCCGCTTCGGCGACCGGGAGGCCGCGTTTGAGGCCCTTGCGGTGCCTGGTGACGATGAACAGCGCGTAGTCGATGCCGACGCCGAGGCCGATGAGCATGCCCAGCATGGGGGCGAAGTCGGCGACGGTCATCACGTGGCCGAGCAGCGCGATGCCCGCGTAGGCGGTGCCGACGCTGACGAGGGCGGTGGCGATCGGCAGGAGGCTGGCGGCGAGCGAGCCGAAGGCGAGGAACAGGACGACGGCGGCGACGGCCACGCCGACGATCTCGGCGGTGTGGGAGCTGGGCGCCTCGGTGGACGCGACGGCGCTGCCGCCGAGCTCCACCTGGACGCCGTCGCCGGCGGCGGCCTTCGCGGTGTCCACGAGGGCCTTCGCCTGGGCCGCGGGGATGTGGTCGGCCTGCCGGTCGAAGGTGACCGTGGCGTAGGCGGTGCGCCCGTCCTCGCTGATCTGCCCGGGCGCGGAGCTCTGGGATGCCGGCGCGTCGGCGGCCCGTCCTCCAGCCGGCTGTCCGTGCCGCCCCTGAGCGGCCTGTCCCTGGGCCGCCTGCTCCTGGGCGGCGTCCGTGGCACCGTCGTAGGGGCCGGTGACGGCGGCGATGCCGGGGAGCTCGGCGACGTCGTCGAGCATCGCGGTCATACGCTGCTCGACGCCGGCCGCCCGGACGCTGCCCTGTTCCGTATGCCAGACGATGGTGTCGCTGTCGCCGCCCTGGCCCCGGAAGTTCTCCTCCAGGAGCGTGGCGGCGCGGCCGGACTCGGTGCCGGGGACTTCGTAGTCGTTGGAGTACGCGGAACCGGCGATACCGGCCGCCGCCGTGACGCCGACCAAGGCCAGGAGCCAGAGGAGGACGGCGGCGAGGCGGTGCGTGATGCACCACCGGGCGATGGCTGCCAACAGGTTTGCTCCCTGAGTGGTTCGTGGTCTTTATCGGGAACTGCCCGTAAAGATCTCATGACCTACGTACAGCCACTCTGTCAGCCCAACGAGATCAATTGTCCGTTTCGTGGCGATACTCACAGCCCGTCGGACACGGCGTGTGGGACCCGGGCCAAAGGGCCCGGGCCCCTCCGCACCTGTTGGTCGTCAGCCGGAGACGCTCGCGCGGCCGTTCTCGATGTGGCCCATCAGGCGGCGCCGGAAGCCGTCCGGGGCGGTGACCTCGACGTCGTACCAGCCGTGCGCGTCGGCGGCCGAGTGCACGACGGTACGGCTGCGGCCGGCCTTGACGGTGACCTGCCGGGTCCAGTCGCCGAGGTCCGCCTCGTCGACGTAGCCGAGCGGGCGGACGGTGAAGGTGAGCGGGCCGTCGCCGGTGTTCTTCAGCGTGAGGTGCAGGTCACGGTCGCGCGGGTCGAGGCGCGAGGTGACCTCGGCGCCGCCCGCGGCCTTGCCGGCGAACTCGCGGCGGAAGCCGTTGGGGCCGGTGATCGTGAAACGGTACGCGCCACGGGTAAGGGGCACCCTCCATTGCGCCGTGCCCCTTACATCCTGGTGCTGGGGGACGGCGAACTCACCCGCGTACGGATAGAGGGCGAAGTGCGCGCTCGCCCTGCCGGTGTTGCTGAGCGCGACGGTCATCGTGCCGTCCTCGATACGGCCGTAGGCGTCCGGCTGGTACGGCAGCGGCCGCGCGGGCCGCGTGCCGGGCTCCTGGACGGGCATGTGCTGCACGAGCGGCGGCTGGGGGCGCCAGCGCCCGGTGAACGGCGGGATGGCCCCCGGCCGCTCCACCTCCGGCTGCGGGCGGCCGCGCCGGAAATCGAACGCCGAGGTCAGGTCGCCGGTGACCTGGCGCCGCCACGCCGTGATGTTGGGCTCCTCGATGCCGGTCCAGGTCTCCAGGAAACGGATCACGGAGGTGTGGTCGAAGACCTCGGAGCAGACGTGGCCGCCGACCGTCCAGGGCGAGACGACGAGCAGCGGCACGCGGATGCCGAGTCCGGTGGGCAGGCCCTTCCACCGTTCGTCGGTGTTGCCCGCGGGCGGCACAGGCGGCGGGACATGGTCGAAGAAGCCGTCGTTCTCGTCATAGTTGATCAGGACGACGGTGTGCCGCCAGACCTCCGGGTGGGCGCCGAGAGCGTCCAGCACCTTGTAGACGAGGGTGGCGGAGGCGATCGGGGAGGACGAGCCGGGGTGCTCGGAGTCGATCGCGGACGGCACGAGGTAGGAGACCTCCGGCAGCGTGCCGGCGGCCACGTCGGCCCGGAAGTGGTCGGCGAGCCTGCCGGTCTCCACCCGGCGCAGCCCGCGCTCGAAGAGCGAGCGCTCATCCGTGGTGAGGGTCGCGACGCCCTCCTCCAGGGACGCCAGCAGCTTCGCCCGCTCGGCGGCGTCGTCGCTCTCGCGCACGGCCGCGTAGAACGACTCCATGTAGGTGTGGCCGCCGGTCCTGGCCAGGGCCTTGCGCGCGATCTTCTTGAAGGTGGTGAAGAACTCGATGTTGTTGTCGGTGAAGTTCTCCCACTCCGTGTACGTCTTCCAGGTCCGCCCCGCCTTCTCCAGGCGCTCGGCGTAGGTCGGCCACGGGTAGCCGGGGTGGGTCCCCTCCGCGTACGCGGCGTTGGTGACCGCGCGGCTGCCGTCGGCCTCGTAGCCGGTCCATCCGGACCACAGATGGTTGCGGTTGGGGCTCGTGGAGGTGTGGATGGAGGAGTGGTACGCGTCGCAGATGGTGAACGTGTCGGCGAGCTCGTAGTGCAGCGGGAGGTCACGGCGGTCGTAGTACGCCATCGTCGCGGCCGTCTTGGCGGAGACCCAGCCGTCCATCCACCCGTCGCGCCAGGCCTTGGCGCCGCCGCCCCAGGAGTGGTCGAGGTCGCCGATGTACTGGAGGTCCTTCTTCTGCGTCTCGGCGGCGTCGCGGACGGGGAAGGGCAGTACGGTGCGGCCGAGCGGGCCCGGCTGCTCGAAGACGGCCTTGCCGGAGGGCAGTTGGACGGCGTTGCGGTCACCGAATCCGCGTACGCCGCGCAGGGTGCCGAAGTAGTGATCGAAGGAACGGTTCTCCTGCATCAGGATCACCACGTGCTTGACCGCCCGCAGCCCGCCGGAGGGCGGCCCGGCGGCCATGGCCGCCCGCAGCGAGGGCGGCAGCAGCGACCCGGCCGCGGCGGCGCCGAGGACGCCTCCGCCCAGCGCGAGCATCCTTCTGCGCGACATGTCCGGGGCACCGGCGCCCTTCGGCGCGTGGCCCTGCGAGTTCTCCGGTGACAAGCGCGACCTCCCGTCGACGGCCAATGGTTCGCTTGCGCTCCATTGGGTGGTACGGGCGGGACGGTAGTGAGAGCGGGTGTCGACGGAAAGGCCTGGCGACGACCGCACGGTGAATGTCCAAGGGGCGCGGCGAAGAGTCCAAGCGCTTTCCGGCCGTTTCGGGCACGGGCCCCGGCTGCGGGCAGCGGGCCCGGCACGCGGCGGGTGGGCGGCGTGGCCGGTACTCGCCAGGCGCGCATGGTCGCCGCCGCAGCGGGCACAAGCATCACGCATCCCCCCACGGGACAGCGCCCGAACCCCGGGCCCCGGACCCCGCCACCACTCCCCCCTCGGTGGCGGGGTCCTCCTCTGGAATACCGCGACGGACGTGCATAGGTGCGCGAAGACGGGTACCCGCAAGCACGATCGACGTGCGCGGCGGTTCACCGCCGCGCCGCAGTCAAGTAGCGAGGAGGCGCTGATGAGCACGGTGAAGGAAGCCGTCGAGGTCGAGGTTCCCGTCCACACCGCCTACAACCAGTGGACCATGTTCGAGGAATTCCCCCACTTCATGGAGGGCGTCGAGGAGGTCAGGCAGGTCGACGACCGGCACAACCACTGGACCACCAAGATCGGTGGGGTACGGCGCGAGTTCGACACCGAGATCATCGACCAGCTGCCCGACGAGCGGGTCGCCTGGAGGACCATCAGCGGCGACACCAAGCAGAAGGGCGTGGTCAGCTTCCAGTCCCTGGACGACACGCACACGCGCGTGGAGCTGGTGATGGACGTCGAGCCGAGCGGCGTGGCGGAGAAGGCCGCCGACGCGACCGGCATGATCGACCGGCGCGTCAAGGGCGACCTCCAGCGGTTCAAGGAGTACATCGAGCGCCAGGGCGGCGAATCCGGTGGCTGGCGCGGCCGGATCAGGCCGGGCGACGTCTGAGTCGTCGGCGCGCCCGCGACCACTTCTCCGGCGGCCGCCGAGCACACGAGGCATCCAGCCGCAGGGCCGGCGAGCATCCAGCCGCAGGGCCGCGGCCGCAGGGCCTCGGAGCCACGGCCCCGGAGCATGGCTCGGCCCCCGTACCCGGAACGATCCCGGGGTACGGGGGCCGAGCCATGGCGTTATTCCTGCACGCCGAGCCGCTCAAGGATGAGCTCGCGCACGCGCGCCGCGTCCGCCTGGCCTCGGGTGGCCTTCATGACCGCGCCCACCAGGGCGCCGGCCGCGGCCACCTTGCCGCCACGGATCTTGTCCGCGATGGCGGCGTTCGCGGCGATCGCCTCGTCCACGGCAGCGCCGAGCGCGCCCTCGTCGGAGACGACCTTCAGGCCGCGCTTCTCCACGACCGTGTCCGGATCGCCCTCACCGGCGAGCACACCCTCGATGACCTGCCGGGCCAGCTTGTCGTTGAGGTCGCCGGAGGCGACGAGCTCGGTGACCCGGGCCACCTGCGCCGGGGTGATGGGCAGCGCGTCCAGCGGCGTACCGGACTCGTTGGCGTTGCGCGCCAGTTCGCCCATCCACCACTTGCGGGCCTGGTCGGCCGGGGCGCCCGCCTCGGTCGTGGCGACGATCAGGTCGACCGCGCCCGCGTTGAGGATGGACTGCATGTCGTGCTCGGAGATGCCCCACTCCTCGCGCAGCCGGTTGCGGCGCACGCGCGGCAGCTCCGGCAGCGAGGCGCGCAGCTCCTCGACCCACTCACGGGACGGCGCGACCGGCACGAGGTCGGGCTCCGGGAAGTACCGGTAGTCCTCCGCCTCCTCCTTCACGCGGCCCGACGTCGTGGAGCCGGTGTCCTCGTGGAAGTGGCGGGTCTCCTGGATGACCGTGCCGCCCGCGTTCAGCACACCGGCGTGGCGGCTGATCTCGAACCGCACGGCCCGCTCCACGGAACGCAGCGAGTTGACGTTCTTCGTCTCCGAGCGCGTACCGAACTTCTCGATGCCGTGCGGGCGCAGCGACAGGTTGACGTCGCAGCGCATCTGGCCCATCTCCATACGGGCCTCGGAGACGCCGAGCGCCTTGATGAGCTCGCGCAGCTCGGCGACGTACGCCTTGGCGACCTCGGGGGCGCGCTCGCCGGCGCCGGTGATCGGCTTGGTGACGATCTCGATCAGCGGGATGCCGGCGCGGTTGTAGTCCAGCAGGGAGTGGGACGCGCCGTGGATACGGCCGGTGGCGCCACCGACGTGCGTCGACTTGCCGGTGTCCTCCTCCATGTGGGCGCGCTCGATCTCCACACGGAAGACCTCGCCGTCCTCCAGCTGGACGTCCAGATAGCCGTTGAAGGCGATCGGCTCGTCGTACTGGGAGGTCTGGAAGTTCTTCGGCATGTCCGGATAGAAGTAGTTCTTCCGGGCGAAGCGGCACCATTCGGCGATCTCGCAGTTGAGCGCGAGGCCGATCTTGATGGCGGACTCGACGGCGGTGGCGTTGACCACCGGCAGGGAGCCCGGCATGCCGAGGCAGGTGGGGCAGGTCTGCGAGTTGGGCTCGGCGCCCAGCTCGGTGGAGCAGCCGCAGAACATCTTGGTGAGGGTGCCGAGTTCGACGTGCACCTCAAGACCCATGACGGGGTCGTAGGCGGCGAGGGCGTCCTCGTACGACACCTGCTCAGTAATGACGGTCACGGTGAAACTTTCCCTCTCAGCCGAACAGGACGTCGTCGTCGCCGACGCGCTTGAGCTCGCGCACCAGGATGGCGAGGCCGGTCGCGATGGCGGCGGCGGACACGACGGCGTCCAGCAGCAGAAGCGTGTCGCTCTCGGTGCGGGCCTTGCGGGCCTGCTTGATGATGCTGAGGGCACCGAACGCGGTGGTGCCGATGGACAGGTACGTGCCGGCCCTCGACTTCTTGAAGCCCTTGGCCTTGGTCAGT
This sequence comes from Streptomyces ficellus, assembly GCF_030406405.1. Lineage (GTDB taxonomy): Bacteria > Actinomycetota > Actinomycetes > Streptomycetales > Streptomycetaceae > Streptomyces > Streptomyces ficellus_B. The sequence goes on along the minus strand of NZ_JAUEPL010000027.1, from coordinate 63,079 downwards.
GCGCTCACAGCGACCCTCCGTTCGGTCCTCCGCCCGCGCGGCGCAGAGGTGCGGCTTTCGTCGTCGTCTGCGGCCCGGCGGCCGCGCGTGCGTCCCTCACAGTGAAGGAGCCTCCTCCAGCAGCGGGTGGCCCCAGCGTGCCACGAAGGCCGCTTCGACGGCCGCACCGACCTGGTACAGGCGGTCGTCCTTCAGGGCGGGGGCGATGATCTGGAGGCCGACCGGAAGGCCGTCCTCCGGCGCGAGGCCGCAGGGCAGCGACATAGCGGCGTTTCCGGCCAGGTTGGTCGGGATGGTGCACAGGTCCGCGAGGTACATCGCCATCGGGTCGTCGGCGCGCTCGCCGATCGGGAAGGCGGTGGTGGGCGTGGTCGGCGAAACGATCACGTCGACCTGCTCGAAGGCCTTCTCGAAGTCCCGCGTGATGAGGGTGCGGACCTTCTGCGCGGAGCCGTAGTACGCGTCGTAGTAGCCGGAGCTGAGCGCGTACGTGCCGAGCATGACGCGGCGCTTGACCTCGTCGCCGAAGCCGGCCTCGCGGGTGAGCGCGGTGACCTCCTCGGCCGAGCGCGTGCCGTCGTCACCGACCCGCAGGCCGTAGCGCAGGCCGTCGAACCGGGCGAGGTTCGAGGAGCACTCGGACGGCGCGATCAGGTAGTACGCGGAGAGCGCGAGGTCGAAGGACGGGCAGTCCAGCTCGACGATCTCGGCGCCCAGCTCCTTGAGCAGCTCGACGGACTCGTCGAACCGCTGCAGGACGCCGGCCTGGTAGCCCTCGCCGCGGAACTGCTTGACCACGCCGACGCGCATGCCCTGTACGGAGCCGTTGCGCGCCGCCTCGACGACCGGCGGGACCGGCGCGTCGATGGACGTGGAGTCGAGCGGGTCGTGGCCGGCGATGACCTCGTGCAGCAGCGCCGCGTCGAGGACGGTGCGGGCGCACGGCCCGCCCTGGTCGAGGGAGCTGGAGAACGCGACCATGCCGTAGCGGGAGACGCCGCCGTACGTCGGCTTGACGCCGACCGTGCCGGTGACGGCGGCGGGCTGGCGGATGGAGCCGCCGGTGTCCGTGCCGATGGCGAGCGGCGCCGCGTACGAGGCGAGGGCGGCGCTCGATCCGCCGCCGGAGCCGCCGGGGATCTTGGTGAGGTCCCAGGGGTTGCCGGTGGGGCCGTAGGCGCTGTTCTCGGTGGAGGACCCCATGGCGAACTCGTCCATGTTGGTCTTGCCGAGGATGACGACGTCGGCGGCCCTGAGCTTGCGGGTGACGGTCGCGTCGTACGGCGGGATCCAGCCCTCCAGGATCTTGGAGCCGACGGTGGTCGGCATGTCCCGGGTGGTGAAGATGTCCTTCAGCGCGAGCGGCACACCGGCGAGCGGGCCGAGCTTCTCGCCCCTGGCCCGCTTCTCGTCCACGGCGCGGGCCTGAGCGAGGGCGCCTTCGCGGTCGACGTGCAGGAAGGCGTGGACCTTCTCGTCGACGGCGTCGATCCGGGCCAGGTGGGCCTCGGTGACCTCGACGGCGGTGAGCTCGCCGGAGGCGATCTTCTCCGCGATCTCGGCGGCGGTGAGCCTGATGATGTCCACCATGGTCTTAGTCCTCCCCCAGGATCTGCGGCACCTTGAAACGCTGCTGCTCCTGCGCCGGGGCGCCGGAGAGCGCCTGCTCGGGGGTGAGCGACGGACGGACCTCGTCCGCGCGCATGACGTTGGTCAGCGGCAGCGGGTGGGACGTCGGGGGCACGTCTTGGTCGGCGACCTCGGAGACGCGGGCGACCGCGCCGATGATGTCGTCGAGCTGTCCGGCGAAGTGGTCGAGCTCTTCGGCCTTCAGCTCAAGACGTGCCAGCCGGGCGAGGTGAGCGACCTCCTCGCGCGTGATGCCAGGCATGCGGCGATCCTCAGGGGTGAGTGTTGGTTTTGGCCCAATCCTATGGGGCCGCGCCGTGTGCCCGTGAAACGGTTTGCGCGGGGCGGGCGCGGGCGGCGCGCGGGGCGGCTGCCCCGCCCGGTCCGCCCGCGCGAAACCGGCGCGGAAACCGGCGCCGAAACCGGGCCCCGAAGGGCGCCGAAGGGGGCCGTTCCGGCGCCGTACACCGGCGACTACCCGGCGACTACCCAGCCACTGCCGGGCGCCTACGGGACGACCTGGTTGGCGTCCTTGGGGGCGGCGGGCAGTTCCGGGGTCGGGCGGTGCCAGCCGGCCACGCCGCGGGCGCGGAGCCAGGCCGTCGCCTCGGCGGGCGGCATCGCGGCGGCGACCAGCCAGCCCTGGACCGCGTCGCAGCCCAGGTCCCGCAGGCGCTCCCACGTCTCGTCGTCCTCGACGCCCTCGGCGACCACGAGGAGGCCGAGCGAGTGGGCCAGGTCGACGGTGCAGCGGACGATCTCGGCGTCCTCGTTGTCGATGGCGAGGCGGGCCACGAACGAGCGGTCGATCTTCAGCTCGCTCACCGGGAGGCGCCGCAGGTGGACCAGGGACGAGTAGCCGGTGCCGAAGTCGTCCAGCGACATCTTCACCCCGTGCCCGGTCAGCCCGGCCAACGTGTCCGCGGCGCGCTGCGGGTCCTCCAACAGGACGTGTTCCGTTATCTCCAGCTGGAGGGCGCCCGCCGGGACCCCGTGGCGGGCCAGCCGCGCGGCGACCGCGCCCGCGAAGCCGGGGGTGTGGACGTCGCGCGGGGAGACGTTCACGGCGACGGGGACCTTCAGGCCCTGCGCGCGCCACTTCGCCACCTGGGCGAGCGCCGTCTCCAGGACGTACTCCGTGAGGTGGGGCATCAGCCCGGAGGACTCGGCGATCGCGATGAACTCGTCCGGCGGGACCTTCCCGCGCTCCGGGTGCACCCAGCGCACCAGCGCCTCCAGGCCGGCCACGTGCCCGTCGAAGCGGACCTTGGGCTGGTAGTGCAGCTCGACGTCGCCGGCGTCCAGGGCGCGCCGCAGGTCGCCGAGCAGCCCGAGCCGGTCGGGGGTGTTGGAGTCCCGCTTCGACTCGTACACCTCGACGCCCGTGCGGTCCCGCTTGGCCTGGTACATGGCGACGTCGGCGCGCTGGAGCAGCCCCTCGGCGTCCAGCGCGTGGTCGGGGAAGACCGCGACGCCCGCGCTGGCCTCCAGGACGAGGGTGAGCCCGTCGAGGTCGAGGGGCGAGGAGAGGTCGGCGGCGAGCTGGCGGGCCACGCGCTGGGCGCTGGTGGTGGAGTCGGCGACCGGCAGCAGTACGGCGAACTCGTCGCCGCCCAGCCGGGCCGCCTCCGCCCCGCGCGGCAGGGCGAGCCTCAGCCGGTCGGCGATCTGGAGCAGCAGGCGGTCGCCCGCCAGATGCCCGAGCGTGTCATTGACCGATCGGAAACGGTCGAGGTCGATCAGGACGAGCGCCGCGCGGACGCCCTCGCCCTCCGCCTCCTCCAGGGCGGACCAGGTCCGCTCCAGCAGCCACTGCCGGTTGGGCAGCCCCGTCAGCGGGTCGCGCAGCTGTTCCTCGGCGCGGGCGCGGGCGATCCACAGGGTGGAGTCGAGCGCGATCAACGGTACGGCGAACAGCGGCAGCACCACCGGCAGCGAGACGGCGACGACGCAGATCAACGGCGCGATGCCGAGCAGTGCGACGGCCACCAGCCCCTGCCGCAGGAGCGCGGTGCGCGCGGCGGTGGGCAGCCCGCCGCTCTGCGGCGCCAGCGTGTACCACAGGATCAGCCGGGTCGCCACCAGATAGGCCCCGGCGGCCAGGGCCACTTCCGGGACGGCCTCGATACCCCATTCGAGGGGCCGCCACGGCCGTTCGACCGTCGGTACGTCCCCGAAGGCGGCCAGGACCAGCGCCGCCGCCCCGATGCCGAGGATGTCCGCCGCGCCGTGCAGCAGCCCCTGCCGCCAGCGGTGCCGCCGCGCCACGCCGACCAGGACGACGACGGCGAGGCTGACAAGTCCCGCCGGCACCCATCCGTACAGCAGCAGGACGGCGAGCGTGAGGGCGGCGCCGGAACCCGTGCCGCCCCACCAGCGGTCGCGGCCGAGCGCGACCAGATGGCCGACGACGATGCCGGTGAGCAGGGCGAGCGACCAGCCCGTGGTGGAGCCGGGGAACAGCGCGTGCTGCTCGCGCAGGGCGCCGTAGAGCCCCGTGACGAGGACGAAGGCGGCGACGGCCACCACGACGGTGGGCAGCCTGGTAGCGATGCCCGCGTAGGCCACGTACGCACGCGGCCGTGAGACCGGGGCGGCACTCTCGGTCGGTTTCATTCCGTCCCTCTCACAGCCGGCGGTGCCGTTGCCACGCGATGGTCCGTTGTCGTGCCACCACGACTGGCTTTCTTCCCCAACCTCGTCAACCTCTTCGAGCAGGGGATACCCCGACGCAGCCGTGCACAACAGGCGCCGCCTCAACAGTAGGCCGCAGAAGGCTCCGACGGGCACCGCTCTAGAGGTCTTGCCCGAATGAGACCCAGCCACCCTTATCCATCTGGTATGCGCTGAACGGGTGACCTTCCATCCCCCGTTCCCCGCCCTACTGTTCGGCCGGGACAGCCGCCTCCCGCGCCGCCTCCGGGCCCTGTTCAAGCAGCACACGGAAGCCGTTCTCGTCCAGAACCGGAACCTTCAGCTGCATCGCCTTGTCGTACTTGGAGCCGGGGTTGTCACCCACAACTACGAACGCGGTTTTCTTCGAAACGGAACCGGTCACTTTCGCTCCGCGGCTCTGGAGCGCTTCTTTTGCGCCATCCCTGGTGAAGTCCTGCAGGGTGCCGGTGACGACGACGGTGAGTCCTTCCAGCGGACGCGGCCCTTCGTCCTCGCCGGTGCTCTCCTCCTCCATCCGCACCCCGGCCGCCCGCCACTTGCGCAGGATCTCCCGGTGCCAGTCCTCCTCGAACCACTGCTTGACGGAGGCCGCGATGGTCGGGCCCACGCCCTCGGCGGCCGCCAACTCCTCCTGCGTGGCCTGCTCGATGCGGTCGATCGACCGGAACTCGCGCGCCAGTGCCTCGGCCGCCACCGGCCCGACATGGCGGATCGACAGCCCGGTGATGATCCGTGCCAGCGGCCGCTGCTTGGCCGCCCGGATGTTCTCCAGCATCGCCAGGGCGTTCTTGCGCGGCTCGCCCTGCTGGTTGGCGAAGACCGTGACGACCTTCTCCTCGCCCGTCTTGGGATCGCGCTTGGGCAGGCCGCTGTCCTGGTCCAGGACGTACGCTTTGATGGGCAGCAGCTTCTCGATCGTGAGGTCGAACAGGTCGCCCTCGTCCACCAGCGGGGGCTCGGCCGGCTCCAGCGGCTTGGTCAGGGCCGCCGCCGCCACATAGCCGAAGTTCTCGATGTCGAGGCACTTGCGCCCCGCGAGGTAGAAGAGCCGCTCCCGCAACTGCGCCGGGCACGTACGGCTGTTCGGGCAGCGCAGGTCGACGTCGCCCTCCTTCATCGGCCGCAGCGGCGTTCCGCACTCCGGGCACTCGGACGGCATCACGAACTCCCGCTCGGTGCCGTCCCGCAGGTCCACCACCGGACCGAGGATCTCCGGGATGACGTCACCGGCCTTGCGCAGCACCACCGTGTCACCGATGAGCACGCCCTTGGCCTTCACCACCTCCTGGTTGTGGAGGGTGGCGAACTCGACCTCGGAGCCCGCGACCGTGACCGGCTCCACCTGCGCGTACGGCGTCACCCTGCCCGTCCGGCCCACCCCCACCCGGATGTCGATCAGCTTGGTGTTGACCTCCTCCGGCGCGTACTTCCATGCGATCGCCCAGCGCGGCGCCCGCGAGGTGGAACCGAGCCGCCCCTGGAGCGGGATCTCGTCCAGCTTGACGACCACGCCGTCGATCTCGTGCTCCACCGAGTGCCGGTGCTCGCCGAAGTACGCGATGAACTCCCGTACGCCGTCGATGTCGTCGACCACCTTGTTGTGCCGGGCGGTCGGCAGGCCCCACTCGCGCAGCAGCCCGTACGCCTCGGACAGGCGGGTGATCTCCAGGCCCTCCCGGGCGCCGATGCCGTGCACCACCATGTGCAGCGGGCGCGTGGCGGTGACCTTCGGGTCCTTCTGGCGCAGCGAACCGGCCGCCGCGTTGCGCGGGTTGGCGAACGGCTTGTCACCGGCCTCCACCAGGCGGGCGTTGAGCTCCTCGAACTTGTCCATCGGGAAGTAGACCTCGCCGCGGATCTCGACGAACTCCGGGATCCGGTCGCCCTTCAGCCGGTCCGGGACGTCGGCGATCGTGCGGACGTTGGGCGTGATGTCCTCGCCCGTGCGGCCGTCGCCACGGGTCGCCGCGCGCGTGAGACGGCCCTTCTCATACGTCAGGTTCACGGCCAGGCCGTCGACCTTGAGCTCGCACAGGAAGTGATAGCCGGAGGTGCCGACGTCCTTGGCGACCCGGTCCGCCCACGCCACCAGCTCCGCCTCGTCGAAGGCGTTGTCCAGCGACAGCATCCGCTCGCGGTGCTGGACGGCCGTGAACTCCGTCTCGTACGACCCCGCGACCTTCTGGGTCGGCGAGTCGGGCGTACGCAGCTCCGGATACTGCTCCTCCAGGGCCTCCAGCGAGCGCAGCAGCCGGTCGAACTCGGCATCGCTGATGACCGGCTGGTCCTTGACGTAGTACCGGAAGCGGTGCTCCTCGACCTGCTCGGCCAGCTGCGCGTGCTGCTCCCGTGCCTCCGCCGGCACGACATCCTGCTGTTCGACAGCCACCGTCATTCCTCCCGTTACTGACGTCACTCAGGGTTGTCCGCGAGCGATCTCGCCGCCTTGACGCAGTGGGCGAGCGCCGAGCGGGCATACGCGGGCGAAGCGCCCGCCAGCCCGCACGTCGGGGTGATCACCAGCGACTCGGCGAGAGTCCCCGGATCCAGCCCCAGCCTGCGCCACAACGTCCTGACACCCATGACGCTACCGGCAGGGTCCGACAATGGGCCGTCCGTGGACCCCACCACGCCCGCGAACAGCTTCGTACCGCCCTCGACCGCCTCACCGAGCTGCTCCTCGTCACGCTCCGTGAGCAGTCCGAAATCGAACGAAACGCCCGCCGCGCCCGCCCGCCGCAGCAGCGCGAACGGCACGTCCGGCGCGCACGAGTGCACGATCACCGGCCCGCCCGAGGAGGTGTGCGCGGCCATCACGTCCCGCAGCGCGCTCTCCACGGCCTGGCGGTCCACCGCCCGGTACGTCCGGTACCCGCTCGCGGTCCTGACCTGCCCGCGCAGCACGGCGGTCAGGGACGGCTCGTCGAGCTGGAGCACCACCCGCGCGCCCGGCACCCGCCGCCGCACCTCCGCGAGGTGCGCCCGCAGCCCCTCGGCCAGCGAGGCCGTCAGGTCCCGGCAGGCGCCCGGGTCGCCGAGCGCCGCCTCGCCGCCCCGCAGCTCCAGGGCGGCGGCCAGCGTCCACGGCCCCACCGCCTGGACCTTCAGCGGGCCCTGGTACCCCTGGGTGAACTCCTCCAGCGCGTCGAGGTCCTCCCGCATCCACGACCTGGCCCGCCGTGTGTCACGCCCGGGCCGGTCGCTGACCCGCCAGCCGCTCGGCTCGACGTGCGCGTACATCTCCACGAGCAGCCCGATGGTCCGCCCGATCATGTCGGCGCCGGGGCCGCGCGCGGGCAGCTCCACCAGGTGCGGGAAGTCCTCGAAGGTCCCGGTGACGGTCCGGGCGGCCTCCCGCGCGTCACCGCCCGGCATGGACCCGACCCCGGTGGCCGGGCCCCAGCTGAAGTCGTCGTTGTCGCTCACCCGGGAAGCGTACGCGGCGCTTCTAGCGTCCCGGTCGCACCGTCAGGTCGTTGATCTCCGCGTCACGCGGCAGGTCGATGGCCGTCAGGATCACCGTCGCGACCGACTCGGGGTCGATCCAGCGCGCGGCGTCGTACTGCTTGCCCTCCTGCTGGTGGACCTTGGCCTGCATGGGGCTGGCCGTACGGCCCGGGTAGACGGAGGTGACGCGTACGCCGTTGCCGTGCTCCTCCTGGCGCAGCGAGTCGGCCAGGGCCTTCAGGCCGTGCTTGGAGGCCGCGTACGCGGACCATTCGGCGTGGGCGTTGAGGCCGGCGCCCGAGTTGACGAAGACGACGTGCCCCTGGGAGAGCCGCAGTTGCGGCAGGAGCAGCCGGGTGAGCTCGGCGGGCGCGATCAGGTTCACGTCGAGCTGGTGGCGCCAGGTCTTGGTGGTCAGGTCGCCGACCCGGCCGAGGTCGACGACGCCCGCGATGTGCAGCAGCGAGTCGAGCCGGTCCGGGACGGACTGGTGGGAGAAGGCCCAGGAGAGCCGGTCGGGGGTGGCGAGGTCGCCGACGAGGGTGCGGGCGCCGGGATAGGTGTCCGCCAGCTCCTTGGCGCGCCCGGCGTCGCGGGCCAGCAGGACGAGGTCGTCGCCCCGCTCGTGCAGCCGGCGCGCGACGGCCGCGCCGATGCCGGAACCTGCTCCGGTGATCATGTGGGTAGCCATAAGGGCCATGCTCGCATCAAGGGGCGCCACCCGGCCCCGGCGCCTTCCTTCAGGCCGTCGTGGAAACCGGCCGCCTTCAGCGGCACGACCGGCTCGGTGGCGGGGAATCCGGCGCCGTGGGCGGCTGTTGTGCCGGTCATGACCTCAGGACACCGCATCACCGTCGAGCCCGGCACCGACCACGTACGCGTGGTCCACGACGGGAAGCTGATCGCGGAGAGCAGCCGGCCGCTGCTGCTGCGCGAGACGGGCTGCCCCGTGCGTTACTACCTGCCGGCGGAGGACGTACGGATGGAGCTGCTGACCGCGTCCGACACGCACACGTACTGCCCCTTCAAGGGCACCGCGTCCTACTGGTCCCTGCCCGGCGCGAAGGACGCCGCGTGGGCGTACCCCGACCCCAAGCCGGAGGTCGCCGCCATCGGCAACCACCTCTGTTTCTACGGAGCAGAGGTGGTGGAGCGGTGACTCAGGCGCTGACCGCGGCCCTGCGGGTCGTCGTCGCGATCGTGGCCGAGCCGACCACGCGGGTGCCGTCGTAGAGGACGATCGCCTGGCCGGGGGCCACGCCGCGGACCGGTTCGGCGAAGGTGACGCGCAGTTCGCCGTCCTCCAGCCAGGCGGTTACGGGGGTCTCCCCGCCGTGGGCGCGGAGCTGGGCCGTGTACGTGCCCGGGCCGGAGGGGGCCGTGCCGCACCAGCGGGGCTTGATCGCGGTCAGGCCGGTGACGTCCAGGGCTTCGGCAGGGCCCACCGTGACGGTGTTGTTCACGGGCGAGATGTCCAGGACGTAGCGCGGCTTGCCGTCCGGGGCCGGGTGGCCGATGCGCAGGCCCTTGCGCTGGCCGATGGTGAAGCCGTACGCGCCCTCGTGCGTACCGATCCTGGCGCCGGACTCGTCGACGATGTCGCCCTCCGCCTTGCCCAGGCGGGAGGCCAGGAAGCCCTGGGTGTCACCGTCGGCGATGAAGCAGATGTCGTGGCTGTCGGGCTTCTTGGCGACGGCCAGGCCCCGCCGCTCCGCCTCGGCGCGGATCTCGTCCTTGGTGGTGAGGGTGTCGCCCAGCGGGAACATCGCGTGCGCGAGCTGCTTCTCGTCCAGGACACCCAGGACGTACGACTGGTCCTTGGCCATGTCGCTCGCCCGGTGCAGCTCGCGGCTGCCGTCCTCGCGGACCACGACGGTGGCGTAGTGGCCGGTGCACACGGCGTCGAAGCCCAGGGCCAGCGCCTTGTCCAGGAGCGCCGCGAACTTGATCTTCTCGTTGCAGCGCAGGCACGGGTTGGGGGTGCGGCCCGCTTCGTACTCGGCCACGAAGTCCTCGACCACGTCCTCGCGGAACCGCTCGGCCAGGTCCCACACGTAGAACGGGATGCCGATCACATCGGCCGCGCGGCGGGCGTCGCGCGAGTCCTCGATGGTGCAGCAGCCGCGCGCGCCGGTGCGGAAGGACTGCGGGTTCGCCGAGAGGGCCAGGTGCACCCCGGTGACGTCGTGCCCGGCTTCGGCGGCACGGGCGGCGGCGACGGCGGAGTCCACGCCGCCGGACATGGCGGCGAGCACACGGAGGGGGCGCTGGGAAGTCTGAGTCATAGCCCTACCAGGGTACGGGCCCCGGGAACCTTGGTCGCGTGGGTATGCGTTGACGATCACATGGGCGAGAAAAAGCGGGGGATCGGCCGGCGCGCGGTGCTGATCGGCGGCGGGGCGGCCGTGGTGGGCGGGGCGGTCCTGGCGCGGGACGAGCTGCGGCGCGCCTGGTACCGGGTGCCGGGGGTGGAGAAGGACCGCGTGGCGGGCCGGCTGGACCATCCGGGCGCTGTGTGGACGGCGGCGTCCCCGGCCAACTGGCGGCTCGCGGACCGCCCGGCGGACTTCACCATCGACCGGGTCGTCATCCATGTCGTCCAGGGCAGCTTCCCGACCGCGCTGAAGGTGTTCAAGGACCCGGGGCACGGTGCGGCCACGCACTACGTCGTACGCAAGGACGGGCACATCGCGCAGATGATCCGCGAGCTGGACGTGGCGTTCCACGCGGGCGACCGGGCGATGAACGAGCGCAGCATCGGCATCGAGCACGAGGGGTTCGTTGACCGGCCGCAGGACTTCACGGACGCCATGTACGCGTCGTCGGCGCGGCTGACGGCCGGAATATGCGCGCGGTACGGCATACCGGTGGACCGGGAGCACATCATCGGCCATGTGGAGGTGGAGGGCACCGACCACACGGATCCGGGGCCGCACTGGGACTGGGACCGGTACATACGGCTCGTACGGTCGGCTCCCGCGCCGACGAAGAACGGCGGGAACGGCGAGACGGCGCGGACGACCGCTAGCTGAGGCCCGCCGTGCGGGCGCGTGCCACGGCCGGGCCGATCGCCTTCGCGACGGCCTCGACGTCCGCGCGCGTGGAGGTGTGGCCGAGTGTGAAGCGCAGCGTGCCGCGGGCGAGGTCCGGGTCGGTGCCGGTGGCCAGCAGGACGTGGCTGGGCTGGGCGACGCCGGCGGTGCAGGCGGAGCCGGTGGAGCACTCGATGCCCTGGGCGTCCAGGAGCAGCAGCAGCGAGTCGCCCTCGCAGCCGGGGAAGGTGAAGTGGGCGTTGGCCGGGAGGCGGCCCGCGGGGTCGGGGTCGCCGCCGAGGAGGGCGTCCGGGACAGCCGCCCGGACGGCGTCGGCCAGTTCGTCGCGCAGGGCGCCGATCTCGCGGGCGAACCGCTCGCGGCGCTCGGCGGCGAGCCGTCCCGCGACCGCGAAGGCCGCGACGGCGGGCACGTCGAGGGTGCCGGAGCGGACGTGGCGCTCCTGGCCGCCGCCGTGCAGCACCGGGACGGGGCTGTACTCACGGCCCAGCAGCAGTGCGCCGATCCCGTAGGGCCCGCCGATCTTGTGGCCGGAAACCGTCATGGCGGCCAGGCCGGAAGCGGCGAAGTCGACCGGGACCTGGCCGAAGGCCTGGACGGCGTCGGCGTGCAGCGGCACGTCGAACTCGCGCGCCACGTCGGCCAGTTCGCGTACCGGCATGACGGTGCCGATCTCGTTGTTGGCCCACATGACCGTGGCGAGGGCGACGTCGGCCGGTTCCCGCTCGATGGCCTCGCGCAGCGCGTCGGGGTGGACGCGCCCGTACGCGTCGACGGGCAGGTACTCGACGGTGGCGCCCTCGTGCTCGCCGAGCCAGTGCACGGCGTCCAGGACGGCGTGGTGCTCGACCGGGCTGGCCAGCACCCGGACGCGGCGCGGGTCGGCGTTCCGGCGGGCCCAGTACAGGCCCTTGACGGCGAGGTTGTCCGCCTCGGTGCCGCCGGAGGTGAGGACCACCTCGCTGGGGCGCGCCCCGAGGGCCTCCGCGAGGGTCTCGCGGGCCTCCTCGACGGTACGGCGGGCCCGGCGGCCGGCGGCGTGCAGCGAGGAGGCGTTGCCCGTCACGGCGAGCTGGACGGTCATCGCCTCGATCGCCTCCGGCAGCATCGGAGTGGTAGCGGCGTGGTCGAGGTAAGCCATGGTGACCCGATTCTACGAGTCCCCTGGTCGCGGAGGTTCAGCGCCGTACCGGCCGTATCCGCCGCCGTACCGTGCGAAGCCGGTCGGGTGACCGTCAGGCGAAGCTCCAGGACACGGTGCCGTCGAGCGTGACCAGGGTGGCGAGCACGATGAGATCGGCGATGCCGAGCCCCAGGCCGAGCAGGGCGCGGCCGCGGCGCGCGGTGCCGCGCCGCAGGGCGATGACGGCGAGACCGATGGCGATCGGCCCGAGGAGGATGTTCATCACCAGCAGCCCCACCAGTCCCAGGACGAACGCGGCGACGGCCATCCCGTCCGCGTCACGCAGACCGGTACGGGGGCGCGGGGTGGACAGGGCACGTTCCATGACGGGCTCCTCAGCGGTGCTGTCGTTAGCGGTGCTGTCGTTAGCGGTGCTGTCGTTCCCGGATGGTGAAGATCGCCAGCCATGCGGCGATGGCGATGGCCGCGACGAGGCTGACGGGGACCGGCACATGAGCCACGGTCCCGAGCAGGACGCCCAGCATGAGCAGGGCGGCGACGATGAAGAACATCGGAAGACCTCCCTCGGTCTCTCGGATCTCTCCGGTCTCTCGGTCTCTCCGGTCTGTCCGGTCTGTCGGGTCCGTCCGGTCTCTTACTGCCGGTACTTCCACGACACCGCGGGCCTCGGCGTCGCCCTTGTCGACGAGGCCCCGGGCAGCCTGCACGGCACGATCCGTACGACCCTGACCGCGACGGGCGACAGCGAGGAACGTGCCGCCGCCACGGTCGAGTTGATCGGCCGGCTCGTGGGCGAGTACCCCGCCCACGCCGGTTTCATCGCACCAGAGCCCATGGCGGGACTGACGCGGGGGCCGTCAACCCCGTGGGGCGCGGGCGAGTTGGCGGGACTGGGCGACGAGCCGGTCGGCGCTGTCCCAGACTTCGGCGTCCTCCTCCAGGAAACCGCCGGCCAGGTTACGGGTGGTGATGGAGACCCGCAGCGGACCCGGGGCGGGGCGGCAGCGTATGTGGGTGGTGAGCTCCACGGTCGGGGTCCAGCCCTTGAGGCCCAGCTCGAAGGAGGTCGGCGGCAGGGCGTCGACGGTGAGCAGCAGGGACAGCGGGTCGGGGTCGCGGCCGTCCGCCAGGCCGAACCAGCCGCGCATCTCGCCCTTGCCGGACGGGGCGCCCACGGCCCAGCCGAGCGTGGTGGGGTCGAGTTTGATGTCCAGGCGCTCGGTGATGGCGGACGAGCCGGGGATGGGCGCCGGGCTGTCGGACGGGCCGAGGCAGTGCTCGCGCGGCGGGATGGCGGGCGGCTTGGCGGTCGTCCGGACGTCGTCCGGGAGGGAGTCGAGGTCTCCGTAGGAGGCGAGGACCCGGATGCGCTCGACCTCGGTGCCGTCCTCCGCGTACTGCGAGAGCGACGCCTGACCGGTGGAGAGCGTGCGGCCGGTGCGGACCGTCTCGGTCCGGATCACCGCGGGGCCGGGTACGGACGGCGTCAGGTAGTGCGCCGATATCGTGAACGGGTCCGGGTGCGGCAGCGCGTCGCCGAGTGCGCGGCCGAGCAGGGCGAGCAGGTAGCCGCCATTGACGGCCTGGATGATCGTCCAGCCGGCGGAGAGCTCCGCGTCGTAGACGCCGGGCTCGCGGAGGGTCACCGCGGTGTCGCGGTCGAACTCGCTGTCCATGGGCGGAACGGTACAACAGCCAACTACTAAGCGGTAGCTTTCTCGGCGAGCCGCTCCTCCGAGGCCGCCGAGCGCCGGTTCCAGGCGCGGGGCGCCCGCCAGTGGAAGCGCATGGCCAGCAGGCGCAGCAGGAACGTGGTCACGGCGGCCAGCGCGCTGGTGAAAGGGTTCAGCATCTCGAAACGGATGCAGAGCGCGACCATGGTGGCGCCCACGATGGCCGGCACGGCGTACAGGTCGCGGTCCCAGCGCAGCAGCGACGGCACCTCGTTGGCCAGCACGTCGCGCAGGACGCCGCCGCCGACGCCGGTGGCCAGGCCGAGCACGGCCGAGAACGTGAGGCCGAGACCGTGCTCGTACGCCTTGGTCGTGCCCGCGACGCAGAAGAGCCCCAGCCCGGCGGCGTCGAAGACATTGACCGCGGCCTGGGTGCGCTCGACGACCGGATGCAGGAAGAACACGAGCCCGGTGGCGATGAGGGGCATGAGGAAGTAGCCGAGGTCGGTGAACGCGGCCGGCGGTACGGCGCCGATGACCAGGTCCCGGAACAGCCCCCCGCCCAGTGCGGTGACCTCGGCGAGGACGGCCATGCCGAAGACGTCGAAGTTCTTGCGTACGGCGAGGAGAGCGCCGGAGATCGCGAAGACGAAGATGCCCGCGAGGTCGAGCGCGTGTTGCACGGAGGGGGTGAAGAATTCCTGGAGCACCGCCCAATTGTGCCGGTTCCCCCCGGGGGCTCCCGCCCCCGCCGGACGGCTACCCCCAGCCGCGTCCCCCGGCCCGCCGGGCGCGGTGCTCCCGCACCGCCGGTGCGGTCCTCCCGGCTCCCGCCGTGGACCGGGGCGGGGCCGAGAACTCCGGTCGGGGGTGTGCGGACTCTCCCTCGCAAGCTCGGTCGTTTTACGTCCGCACACCCCCCACCTCCGCCCCCGTCCCCTCACGCCGGTGGGGTCCGGGGGGCCGACCCCGGAGGGGACCCAACGGCAGCCGAACCGGAAGGCCGGCCGCGTTACAGCTTCTTCGGGGCTGGGCCCTCCGGCACGGCGGGCGACGCCGCTGTCTTGGGCGTGGCGTCCACGACCTCGATCGCCTCCCCCGCCGAGGCCAGGGCCGGGTCGCCCGGGGCCTGGTCCGGGGCGTTCTCCGGGTGGTGGCAGGCCACGCGCCGGCCCGGCGCCAGTTCCAGGAGCGGCGGCTCCTGGGCGCGGCAGATCTCCGTGGCCTTCCAGCACCGCGTGTGGAACCGGCACCCGCTCGGCGGGGCGATCGGCGACGGCACGTCGCCCTTCAGAAGGATGCGCTCGCTCTTCGCGCCGCGCCGCCTGGGGTCCGGCACCGGGACCGCCGACATCAGGGCCTTGGTGTACGGGTGCATCGGCGCCTGGTACAGCGACGTACGGTCCGCGAGCTCCACGATCTTGCCGAGGTACATCACCGCGATCCGGTCCGACACGTGCCGGATGACCGACAGGTCGTGCGCGATGATCACATACGTGAGCCCCAGCTCGTCCTGGAGGTCGTCCATCAGGTTGACCACCTGCGCCTGGATCGACACGTCCAGCGCCGAGACGGGCTCGTCCGCGACGACGAGCCGGGGCTTGAGCGCCAGGGCCCGCGCGATGCCGATGCGCTGGCGCTGGCCGCCGGAGAACTCGTGCGGGTAGCGGTTGTAGTGCTCGGGGCTCAGCCCCACCCGCTCCAGCAGGCCCTGGACCTCCTTCTTGACCCCGCCCTCCGGCTCGACGCCCTGGAGCCGGAAGGGCGCCGAGACGATGCTGCCGATGGTGTGACGCGGATTCAGCGAACCGTACGGGTCCTGGAAGATCATCTGGATGTCGCGCCGCAGCGGCCGCATCCCGCCCGTGCTCAGGTGCGTGATGTCGGTGCCGTCGAACTCGATCCTGCCGCCGCTCGGCTCCAGCAGCCGCGTGATCAGGCGGCCCATCGTCGACTTGCCGCAGCCCGACTCGCCCACGACGCCGAGGGTTTCCCCGCGCCGTACCTCGAAGTCGATGCCGTCGACCGCCTTCACCGCGCCGGACTGGCGCTGGAGCAGGCCCTTTTTGATGGGGAAGTGTTTGACCAGGCCCTCGACCTTCAGAAGGGGGTCGTTCGTACGCGTGGGTTCGTTGGTCACAGCTTCGGCGCAATCTCTTCGGTCCAGATCCGCGTGCGCTCCTCCTGGGCCATGTGGCAGGCGGAGAAGTGGCCGGAGGCCACCTCACGCAGTTCCGGGCGCTCGGTGCGGGTGATCCCGCCCTTGGGCACATCCGCGTACGGGCAGCGCGGGTTGAAGGCGCAGCCGCTGGGGACGTTGATGAGGGACGGCGGCTGCCCCTTGACCGGGATGAGCCGGTCGGTCTGTTCCCGGTCGATGCGCGGCATCGACCCGAGCAGACCCCAGGTGTAGGGGTGCTGCGGCTCGTAGAAGAGCTTGTCGACCGGGCCGCGCTCGACGCACCGGCCGCCGTACATCACGAGAATGTCGTCGGCGATCTCGGCCACCACGCCCAGGTCGTGCGTGATGATGACGACCGCCGAGCCGAACTCCTTCTGGAGGTCGCGGATCAGGTCGAGAATCTGTGCCTGGACGGTGACGTCCAGCGCGGTCGTCGGCTCGTCGGCGATGAGCAGCTCGGGGTTGTTGACCAGCGCCATCGCGATCATCGCGCGCTGGCGCATACCGCCGGAGAACTCATGCGGGTAGGCGTCCACGCGCTTGGCGGGCTCGGGGATGCCGACGCGGTCGAGCAACTCGATGGCGCGCCTGCGGGCGACCTGCTTGGACACCTTGTTGTGGACGCGGTAGGCCTCCACGATCTGGCTGCCGATCGTGTAGTACGGGTGCATCGCGGACAGCGGGTCCTGGAAGATCATCGCCATCTCGCGGCCGCGCAGCCGGCGCACCTCGTCGGGGTCGGCGTTGACCAGCTCCTTGCCGTCGAGCCAGATCTCGCCGCTCATGCGGACGTGTCTGCCGCGCGCGCCCAGCCGGTGCAGGCCCATGATGGCGAGCGAGGTGACGGACTTGCCGGAGCCGGACTCGCCGACGACGCCGAGCGTCTTGCCCTTCTCCAGCTGGAAGGACAGCCCGTCCACGGACTTGACCAGGCCGTCGTCGGTCGGGAAGTGGACTTTGAGGTCGCGTACGTCGAGGAAGGCGCGCGGCTCGGAGGTGCCCGGCCGCTCGTCCACCACGGCGCCGGTCTTGGACAGTTCGGTCATGACACCCTCACGCGCGGGTCGACGACGGCGTACAGAAGGTCAACCACGAGGTTGAGGAAGACGACGAAGAACGCCGCGAGCAGGGTGACGCCGAGGATCGGTGGCAGGTCGTTGGCGACGATCGACTGCACCGCGTACTCGCCGATGCCGTGCAGCGAGTACACCGACTCGGTGATCACCGCGCCGCCGAGCAGCAGGCCGATGTCCATGCCGAAGACGGTGACGATGGGGGTGAGCGCGGCCCGCAGGCCGTGCTTGGCGACCACGGTGCGCTCGCGCAGGCCCTTGGCCCGGGCGGTGCGGATGAAGTCCTCGCTCATCGCCTCCAGCATCCCGGAGCGGGTGAGGCGGGCGTAGATCGCCGCGTACAGCAGTGCCAGCGAACACCACGGCAGGAAGAGGGTGTTGGCCCACTGCGAGGGGTTCTCGGTGAACGGCACATAGGTGCGTCCGAAGATCTCCAGCTTGTAGCTGAAGAGCAGCAGGAACAGCTGGGCGGTGAAGAAGATCGGCAGGGACACGCCGGCGAGGGCGCCGCCCATGGCGGCCCGGTCGAAGAACGAGCCGGGCTTGAGGGCCGAGATGACACCGACCACGATGCCGGAGACCAGCCACAGCAGGGCCGCGCCGACGGCGAGGGAGATGGTGACCGGGAGCCGGTCGACCAGCTGCGGCCAGACCTCCAGGTTGTTCTTGAAGGAGTAGCCGAAGCAGGGGGCGTCGCAGCGTACGGCGGTCGGGCCCCGCTCGTAGGTGGCGCCGGTGACGATCCCCTTGATGAAGTCCCAGTACTGGGCATAGACCGGGTCGTCGAGGCCAAGGTTCCGCTTGACCGCCTCGATGTCCTCGGGCGTCGGGTTCTTGCCGATGTACTGCTGGGCCAGCTGATCGGCGGTCTGTCCGGCCAGCTTCGGCAGGATGAAGAAGATGCCGAAGGTGACCGCCGTGACGACCAGCAGCAGGATCACTGCCGCGATCAGCCGGCGGATGATGTACGAGATCACGGGGACCGGCGCCGGTGCCCGCGGGCCGCGCGCGGTGCGCGGGGGCCCGCGGGCACCAATGCCTTCACCTGCCTTCCGGGGCTACTTCTTCGTGGTGCCGATGTTGAGGTAGTCGTACTGACCGCTCCACGCCGCCGAAGCGGTCATGTTCGTGCCGTGCGGCGAGCGGTAGTGCAGGACCTTGAAGTAGGTCAGGGGCACGATGGCCGCCTGCTCCATGACCTTCTTGTCGATCTCCGCGTACGCCGCGTCACGCGCCGCCTTGTCGGTGTTGGCGATGGCGTTGTCGAGCAGCTTGTTGATCGTCGGGTCGTTCAGCTCGGAGAGGTTGGTGTTGCCGGACTGGCCGATGGCCTTGCCGTGCACGATCTGCTTCAGGTAGCCGTAGCCGGTCGGCCAGTCGGCGCCCCACTGCATCATGATCAGACCGATGTTCTCCTTCTTCGTGAAGGACGGGACACCGGCGTAGTCGGTGAAGTACTTGCTGCCCGGGTACTGCTTGATCTTGGCGTCGATGCCGACCTTCTTCAGCGACGCGACGACCGCGGTGGCGGCGTCGACCTCGGTCTGGCGCTCACTGCGCGCCGAGATGAAGGTGGAGATCTTCTCCTGGCCGCAGGCCTTCAGGTGCTGCTTGGCCTTGGCGACGTCACCCTTGTTGTCCTTGGTGGGGTACAGGTCGAACTTCTGGTAGCCCGGCAGGTCGTTCGGCATCACCGTGGTGGCGATGTCGCCACGGATGGGACCGCCCATGGACGTCTGCACGGAGACCTTGTCGATGGCGTACTGCACGGCCTTGCGGCACTCGACGTTGTCGAACGGCTTCACCTTGGTGTTGATCGCCGTGTAGACGAGACGACCGCCGTACGCGTTGTCGGTGTTGGCCTTCAGCTCCTCCTTGGCCAGCACCTGCGCCTGGGTCTGGGCGTCGACTCCCGCGCCCTTCAGGTCCGCGATGATCTCGCCGGCCATCAGGTCCTTGTCGATGGTGGCCTGGCTGACCTTGAGGTTCAGGACGATCTTGTCCGGGTACTGCTTGCGCAGGGGGTCGGTCTTGGCGTCCCAGTGCTCGTTGCGGACCAGGACGACCTGCTTGCCGTCCTCGTACTTCTCGAACTTGTACGAGCCGGAGGAGACGATCGACTTGGTGTAGTCCGCGCCCTTGTCCTTGGCCTTCGGCACCGGGGCGGTCTGCGGGGCGCTGACCAGGTAGTCGAAGTCCGCGAACGGCTCCTTGAGCTTGAAGACGATGGTGTGGTCGTCCGGCGTCTGTATGGACGCCAGGCCCTTGTCGCTCTTGTCCTTGTAGGGGCCCTTGTACGCGTCCCCGCCCGCCAGGAGCGTCTGGAAGTAGTTGGGGCCGTTGGACAGCACGTCACGCGCGAAGTTCGAGCGCTCGACGGCGTACTTGACGTCCTTGGCCGTGACCGGCGTGCCGTCGCTGTACTTGACGCCCTGGCGGATCTTGTACGTCCAGGTCTTGCCGCCGTCGCTGGGGACACCCATGCCCTCGGCGAGGTCGGGGACCAGCTCGTTGCCCTTCTCGCCGGGGGCCGGCTTGAAGGTCGTCAGCGGACGCGCGTAGAGGCGGCTGAAGTTGTAGATGAAGGCGTAGTACGTGTTGCCCGGGTCGAACGACTCGGGGGCGTCGGCCATCGCGTAGGTGACCGTGCCGCCCTTCTGGTCCGAGACGTTGACGACACCGGTCGTCGCCGCGTTCGCCTTGGCGTTGCCCTTGGTGCCGGAGCCGCCGTCGTCCGCCTTGCTGCAGCCCGCGAGGAGCAGGCTGGCACTGCTGACGACCGCGAGAGCGGCCACTGCTGACCTTCGCATTTTCGTCGAACTCCCCTTTGTTTTCGGAAACTTGCCGGTACGGTTCCGGCCCGGCGGAAGCCGCCGCGGATGACGTGGCAGACGTCAGCGGCTGCGCGGGTCGAGAGCGTCCCGAAGGCCATCACCGAGCAGGTTGAAGGCCAGTACGGTGATGAAGATCGCGAGGCCGGGGACGAGCATGAACTGCGGGTCGACTTCGAAGAAGGTGACCGCCTCCCTCAGCATGCCGCCCCACGAGGCCTGCGGTGGCTGGATTCCGACGCCGAGGAAGCTGAGCGACGCCTCGAAGATGATGTTGGTCGGAATGAGCAGTGTCGCGTAGACGGTGATCGGCCCCACGAGGTTCGGCAGCAGCTCGCGGAAGAGGATGTACGGGCCCTTGGCCCCCATCCCGCGCGAGGCGTCGATGAACTCGCGCTCGCGCAGCGCCAGGGTCTGCCCCCGCACGATACGGGCCATGTAGGGCCAGTTGAAAAAGCCGATCACGAAGATGAGCACACTGATGTGCAGGGGCAGGCCCTGCAGGCCGAACGCGCCGCCCTGGAGGGTCGCCGAGATGGCGATGGCGAACAGCAGCAGCGGGAAGGCGAGGAAGGTGTCCATCAGCCGGCTGACGAAGGTGTCCACGCGGCCGCCGTAGTAGCCGGCGATCAGGCCCATCACCACGCCGATGACGTTGGACAGGACCGTCGCGCCGAAGGCGACGACCAGCGAGACCCAGGAGCCTTCGAGGATGCGGGCGAGGATGTCGCGGCCGAACTTCGGGTCGACACCGAGCGGGTGGTCCCAGCTCATGCCGCCGAACCCGCCCTTGGGGAGCGAGGTGTTGGGGTCGACGAGGTCCTGCTGGAAGGCGTTCGGGTCGAGGCCCAGCATCGCCTGGATCGGCCGGGAGAGCGCCGCGATCAGGATGAGCAGAATGACGACCACTCCGCCGGTCACGGCGATCCTGTCCCGCTTGAAGCGGGTCCAGGCGATCTGACCGAGTGAACGACCTTCGATCTGCTTGGACTTGACACCTTCGGGTACGGCCTCAGGCGCTGCTTCGGCCTGCGATCCGGTGGTCTCCATGGGTGCGGTCATCGTCCCTCGTGCTCGCCCGTGCCGACGGTCGCCGACAGTGCTCGACAGGCCGCCCGGGTCTGCGGTGCGGTCCGTTCAGGGGGTACGGAAGTGCGCAGCACGCATGTACGACGCCCCCTGGTTGGGGGGAGTCTTCAATGGGTTCACGATCACCCGCCAGCCCTCACGGGGAATGTTTGCGCAACCGTGATGCGGTCCGTGGGCTTCCGTTATCCGGACGAGGTGATCGCCTGAGCGGACCAACTCGGCCGCTACTCCACCGAAACGGACAAGTGGTCGCGTCAGCCCCGGGGCGGGTAGCCGTACCCGGCGCCGGGCACGAGGGGGGCGGTGGCGTGCGCCTCGCGGTCGTAGAAGGGGCGGGCGTTGGCCCGCAGCCACATGGTCACCGGGTCGTACTCGTCGGACATCGCGACCGTCGACACGGGCAGCCCGTCGGGGACGGCGGCGACCGTCTGCCGCATCATCGCGCGCACCGCGTCCACCGCCGCCTGGCCGGTGTCGTACAGGTCCAGGCCGATGGCGAGGTACGGGGTGCCGAGGGCCGGCTGCACCCAGGCGCGGCGCAGCGAGCGGACGGCGGGGGTGCGGTGGGCGTTCTGCGTGAGCAGGGCGTAGAACTGGGGGATCTCGATGGCCGGTTCGGACAGCTTGAGCGGTCCGGCGGGCATCCGGTCGAGGCCGGTGGCGATACGGCGCAGGTCCGGCCACGGGATGCCGAGGCCGCCGCCCGGGGCGTGCGGGTTGAGCCAGATGCCCCAGCGCTCGGGGTAGAGGGCGCGGGCGATGTCGCGCCCGCTGATGACCTCGTGGGCGCGGTTCCAGCCGGAGGCGGCCAGCTCCTGGGTGGAGGTGACGCACGGCGCGTACCCGAGGCCGTCGACCTCCATGTTCCCGTACTGGGCGTCGGGCGAGCCGGCCTGACCGTGCCACAGCAGCATCCAGAGCCGGCCGTCGGCGAGGGCGTGCAGCAGCGCCTCGTACGCGTCGTAGCGTCCGGGCGTCACCTGGCTCAGCAGGTGCTCGACCTGCCCGGCCGCCTGCCCGGCCGCCGCGGTGCCTGACGCGCTCACCCTGGGTCCCGCCCCTCTTCCATCCACCCCACCAGCTTATGCGTGCCCGCGCTGGTAGAAGGGCCGTATCTTCTCCAGCATCCAGTCGCCCACGGGGTCGTGCGCGATGTCGAGCAGGACCATGTTGACCGGCCATGGCACCCGTACGCGGCCCAGCGCCCGGCCGAGGGCGTCCATCGGTACGTTACGGTCGGCGCCCTCCCAGGAGGACAGCTGGACGCCGATGAAGAGCGTCGGGCTGTCGCCCTCGATGCTGGCGAGGCAGCGGCGGGCGGTGAGGACCGTGCCGGTGGCGTCGAACTCGGCGGCCGCGGCGGACAGCAGGTCGACCGGGTCGTCCTGCCAGTCCGGCTCGAACAGCCGTACGCGGGCGCCGCTCGCGCCGTCCAGGGGTGTGCGGCCGGCCCGGCACAGCTCGGCCACGGCGGGCGGCGGCAGCGGGGCGCCGACCGCGCCGCCGGGGTTCACGGCGATACCGAGCTGCGGCGGCAGGCCGCGCGCGAACTCGACGGCCGGGGCGACGGTGTACGGCATGTGGGCGCCGACGCAGCGCAGGAACTCCTGCTCGGAGCTGAAGACGGGGACGTACGCCTGGCCGTCGATCTCCAGCGTCGGCAGGTCCAGGTCCGGACTGTCGGGGCCGCCGCCGTTCGGCAGGGGCACCCACAGGGGGCTGCGGCCCAGCACCTCGACGAGGCGGCCGCCGGCCGCGGGGTTGCCGAGCGAGGCGGCGAGCACCTCTTCGAGTTCGTTGCCCGGCCATGCAGTGTCCACTGGTGCTTCCGGTCCTTCCCGCGCGTGCCTGTCGCTGCCCGCAGCACCCTAACGCGGGGCCGGCCCGCCCGTGTCAGGCGAACGCGATACGCGTCAGCGCGGAGGCGGCCGGGCGGTCCAGCAGCACCGCGGACGCGCAGCCCCAGGGCACGACGCCCCGCTCCGCGTCCCGCACCAGCCGCCCGACCGCCCTGCGGTGCCGCGCGAAGGCGTACCCCGACACGCCACGGCCGCGCTCCCGCTGGCCCTCCCGGGCCGTGCCGGGCTCGACGTCCAGCAGGAGCAGGTGCAGGGCGCTGCCGCGCCGCCCGGCCTCGCGGGCCAGCCAGCGCCGCACCCAGGCCTGCGTACCGCAGTCGTGGACCACCACGCTCTTCCCCGAGCGCAGCGCCCGGCGCAGCCCCGCGTAGTGCGCGAGCCGGACGAGGGGGCGGTAGACCGCGTACGGCAGGAAGCCCGGCACCCGGCGCTCCCACCGCTCCCGGGCGTCCTGGGAGTCGATGCCCCGTCCCTGGGCGGCGCGGGCGATGAGGGTGGACTTGCCGCTGCCCGGCAGTCCCGAGACGACCACCAGGTCACCGGCCGCGAAGGTCAGCGCCCGTGGGCCGCGCCCGCCCCGGTCCCGCAGGTCGCGCACGACCGGCAGGGCGGGCGCCACGAGGGCCCGCCCGCCCGCGGGCACCCCGGCGGTCGTCGCGTACGCCTCGGTCCGCTGCACCGTCATCGCTGCTCCCCCTGCTAGGTCCGGAACCGACCCTTGCCCAAGAAGTGTAAAGAAAGGGTAATGAGTCACAAGTGATTTGCCGATCAGACCCCGCGTGCAATGATGTGCGCGCCAAGCGCAGTGCGGTCCCCACGACCGTACCGACAACCGCATACCGGCCGCTCGAATCCGCGCGGGAGAGTTCCGGGGCCTACCGCCCCGGGCGCCGAAGGAGCAAGTTCCTCCCTTGAATCTCTCAGGCCCCGTACCGCGTGGATGAGGCAGATCTGAAAAGCGGGCCGCCCCGGCGGCTCCACCCAAGGTGCAAGCCGAAGACCGTCCCGTACGGTCACGGTGAACCTCTCAGGTTCCGATGACAGATGGGGAGGACCGTCTTCGAGCCATGCCCCCTGGGAGCCACATCCATGAGCACTGCCCCCCGCCTGACCGCCCTCGATGCCGTGCATCGGGCGCTGGGCGCGACCATGACCGACTTCGCGGGCTGGGACATGCCGCTGCGGTACGGGAGCGAGCGCGACGAGCACAACGCCGTCCGCACGAAGGCCGGCCTCTTCGACCTCTCCCACATGGGTGAGATCACCGTCACCGGACCGCAGGCCGCGGACTTCCTGAACTACGCGCTCGTCGGCGACCTCGCCGGCGTCGGCGTCGGCCGCGCCCGCTACACGATGATCTGCCGCGAGGACGGCGGCATCCTGGACGATCTGATCGTGTACCGGCTCCAGGAGCAGGAATACATGGTCGTCGCCAACGCCTCCAACGCCCAGATCGTGCTGGAGGCGCTGACCGAGCGGGCCGCCGGGTTCGACGCCGACGTACGCGACGACCGCGACGCGTACGCGCTGCTCGCGATCCAGGGCCCCGAGTCCCCCGGCATCCTGAAGGCTCTTACCGACGCCGACCTGGACGGGCTGAAGTACTACGCGGGCCTGCCCGGCACCGTCGCGGGCGTCCCCGCGCTGATCGCCCGTACCGGCTACACCGGCGAGGACGGCTTCGAGCTGTTCGTCGAGCCGCGGCACGCCGAGAAGCTGTGGCAGGCGCTGACGGAGGCGGGCGCCCCGGCCGGCCTGATCCCGTGCGGCCTGTCCTGCCGCGACACGCTGCGCCTGGAGGCGGGCATGCCGCTGTACGGGCACGAGCTGAGGACCGACCTGACCCCGTTCGACGCGGGTCTGGGCCGGGTGGTCAAGTTCGAGAAGGGCGACGACTTCGTCGGCCGGGACGCCCTGGCGGCCGCCGCCGAGCGCGCCGCCACCAAGCCGCCGCGCAAGCTCGCCGGGCTGGTCGCCCGGGGCCGCCGGGTGCCGCGCGCCGGGATGGCCGTGGTGGCGGACGGCACGGTCATCGGCGAGGTGACCTCCGGCGCCCCGTCGCCGACGCTGGGCAAGCCGATCGCCATTGCGTACGTGGACGCGGAGCACGCCGCGCCGGGCACCGAGGGCGTCGGTGTCGACATCCGCGGTACCCATGAGCCGTACGACGTCGTGGCGCTCCCCTTCTACAAGCGCCAGAAGTGACCTCGCGCACCACTCCCCCGTTCACCAGCACTCCCCCGCGTACAGGAGAATTCCAGTCATGAGCAACCCCCAGCAGCTGCGCTACAGCAAGGAGCACGAGTGGCTGTCGGCCGCCGAGGACGGCGTGTCGACGGTCGGCATCACGGAGCACGCGGCGAACGCCCTGGGCGATGTCGTGTACGTCCAGCTCCCGGAGGTCGGTGACACGGTGACCGCGGGCGAGACCTGCGGTGAGCTGGAGTCGACCAAGTCCGTCAGCGACCTCTACTCCCCGGTGACCGGTGAGGTCGTCGAGGCCAACCAGGACGTCGTGGACGACCCGTCGCTGGTGAACACCGCCCCCTTCGAGGGCGGCTGGCTCTTCAAGGTACGGGTCGCGGAGGAGCCGAAGGACCTGCTCTCCGCGGACGAGTACACCGAGTTCTCCGGCGCCTAAGGACGGATGGCCATGTCGCTTCTGAACACCCCTCTCCATGAGCTCGACCCGGACGTCGCCGCCGCCGTCGACGCCGAGCTCCACCGTCAGCAGTCCACCCTGGAAATGATCGCCTCGGAGAACTTCGCTCCGGTCGCGGTCATGGAGGCCCAGGGCTCCGTCCTCACCAACAAGTACGCCGAGGGCTACCCCGGCCGCCGCTACTACGGCGGCTGCGAGCACGTCGACGTGGTCGAGCAGATCGCCATCGACCGCGTCAAGGCGCTCTTCGGCGCCGAGCACGCCAACGTCCAGCCGCACTCCGGCGCGCAGGCCAACGCCGCCGCGATGTTCGCGCTGCTGAAGCCCGGCGACACGATCATGGGTCTGAACCTCGCCCACGGCGGGCACCTGACCCACGGCATGAAGATCAACTTTTCCGGGAAGCTCTACAACGTCGTCGCCTACCACGTGGACGACACGACCGGCCAGGTCGACATGGCAGAGGTCGAGAAGCTCGCCAAGGAGCACAAGCCGAAGCTGATCGTCGCCGGCTGGTCCGCCTACCCCCGCCAGCTGGACTTCGCGGCCTTCCGCCGGGTCGCGGACGAGGTCGGCGCGTACCTGATGGTCGACATGGCACACTTCGCGGGCCTGGTGGCCGCCGGTCTGCACCCCAACCCGGTGCCGCACGCCCATGTGGTCACCACCACCACCCACAAGACGCTCGGTGGCCCGCGCGGTGGTGTCATCCTCTCGACGGCCGAGCTCGCCAAGAAGATCAACTCGGCGGTCTTCCCCGGTCAGCAGGGTGGTCCGCTGGAGCATGTGATCGCGGCCAAGGCGGTCTCCTTCAAGGTCGCGGCCTCCGAGGAGTTCAAGGAGCGCCAGCAGCGCACCCTGGACGGCGCCCGCATCCTGGCCGAGCGCCTGGTCAAGGCGGACGTCGCCGAGCACGGCGTGTCCGTCCTGTCCGGCGGCACGGACGTGCACCTGGTCCTGGTCGACCTGCGCAACAGCGAGCTGGACGGCCGGCAGGCCGAGGACCGGCTCCACGAGGTCGGCATCACCGTCAACCGCAACGCGATCCCGAACGACCCGCGGCCCCCGATGGTCACCTCGGGTCTGCGGATCGGCACGCCGGCCCTGGCCACGCGCGGTTTCCAGGCGGAGGACTTCACCGAGGTCGCCGACATCATCGCCGAGGCGCTGAAGCCCGCCTACGACGCTGACGCCCTCAAGGCCCGGGTCTCGGCGCTGGCCGCGGCCCACCCGCTTTACCCTGGTCTGTAGCCTCTGTCAGCGTTAGGTATGTAACAGACTGGATTGCGGGGCACCGCGCACACTGAACAGTGAGTGCGGTGCCCCGTCCCTTGCCCCACCCCAGCCCCTCCTGCACCACCCCGGCAGACAGCGGCGCCTTCCCCACCCAAGGAGTTTCCCGTGGCCATCTCGGTCTTCGACCTGTTCTCGATCGGCATCGGCCCGTCCAGCTCCCACACGGTCGGCCCCATGCGCGCGGCCGCGATGTTCGCCCGCCGCCTGAAGAACGAGGGCCTGCTGGCCCACACCGCTTCGGTACGGGCCGAGCTGTTCGGCTCGCTGGGCGCGACCGGCCACGGCCACGGCACCCCCAAGGCCGTCCTGCTGGGCCTGGAGGGCAACTCGCCGCGCACGGTCGACGTCGAGACCGCCGACGAGCAGGTCGAGCGGATCAAGACCGCCGGGCGCATCAACCTGCTGGGTGTCCACGAGATCGGCTTCGACGTCGACGAGGACCTGATCCTGCACCGCCGCAAGGCACTGCCGTACCACGCCAACGGCATGACCCTGTGGGCGTACGACGACCAGGGCACGGCCCTGCTGGAGAAGACGTACTACTCGGTCGGCGGCGGGTTCGTCGTGGACGACGACGCGGTGCGCGGCGAGAACCCGATCGTCCCCGACGACACCGTGCTGACCTACCCCTTCCGCACCGGTGACGAGCTGCTGCGGCTCACCAAGGAGACCGGCCTGTCGATCTCCGCGCTGATGCTGGAGAACGAGAAGGCCTGGCGCAGCGAGGCGGAGATCCGCGAAGGGCTGCTGGACATCTGGCGCGTGATGCAGGCGTGCGTGGCGCGCGGCATGTCCCGCGAGGGCATCCTGCCCGGCGGTCTGAAGGTCCGCCGCCGCGCCGCGAACACCGCGCGCAAGCTGCGCTCCGAGGGTGACCCACAGGCCCTCGCCATGGAGTGGATCACGCTGTACGCGATGGCCGTGAACGAGGAGAACGCCGCCGGCGGCCGGGTCGTCACCGCCCCGACGAACGGCGCCGCGGGCATCATCCCGGCGGTCCTGCACTACTACATGAACTTCGTGCCCGGCGCGGACGAGGAGGGCGTGGTGCGCTTCCTGCTCGCCGCGGGCGCGATCGGCATGCTGTTCAAGGAGAACGCCTCCATCTCCGGCGCCGAGGTCGGCTGCCAGGGCGAGGTCGGCTCGGCCTGCTCGATGGCGGCCGGCGCGCTCGCCGAGGTCCTGGGCGGCAGCCCCGAGCAGGTGGAGAACGCCGCCGAGATCGGCATGGAGCACAATCTGGGCCTGACCTGCGACCCGGTCGGCGGCCTGGTCCAGATCCCCTGCATCGAGCGCAACGGCATGGCGGCGGTCAAGGCCGTCACGGCGGCCCGGATGGCGATGCGCGGCGACGGC
Source organism: Streptomyces ficellus (assembly GCF_030406405.1). GTDB lineage: Bacteria > Actinomycetota > Actinomycetes > Streptomycetales > Streptomycetaceae > Streptomyces > Streptomyces ficellus_B. The sequence goes on along the minus strand of NZ_JAUEPL010000027.1, from coordinate 35,109 downwards.
AGCCACAAGGTCTCCCTCGACAAGGTCATCAAGACCATGAAGGAGACCGGCGCCGACATGAGCGTCAAGTACAAGGAGACCGCCCGCGGCGGCCTCGCGGTCAACATCATCGAGTGCTGAGGGGCGACGGCGCCGCCGCCTCGCGCGGGGCGACGGCGCCGTTCGTCCGGGTGGTCACGCCTTGCTGAGGTGCGCCCAGAACTCGTCGAAGGTGAGCAGGCCGTCACCGTTGCCGTCCTGGGCGTTGATCACGGCCTGGGCAACGGTCTCCGTGACGTTGAAGTCGCCCAACTGGGCCATGACGCTCTTGTACTCGGCGGCCGAGATGAGCCCGTCCCCGTTCACGTCGTACCGCTCGAATGCCTTGCGCGCCGACTCGATGTCCGCCACTGTCCACCCCTTCTTGGTGCATAACTGACGGCGGTCAGATTATCGGCAGGGTGGTGGGGACCGGCCCGGGGGCCATGGTCAGCGGAACACTCCGGTGTGGCCGAGCGAGTAGCGGCCCGGCTGCGGGTAGACGGCGAGGCCGTGCGGGCCGCCGCCGACCGGGATGCGGGCCAGTTGCCTGCCGGTCCTCGTGTCGATCGCGTACACCTCGGAGTCGTACCGCCCGGACAGCCACAGCACCTTGCCGTCGGCCGACACCCCGCCCATGTCCGGGGAGCCGCCGTCCGGGAGCCACCACTTCTTCGTCAGCTTGTTCTGGGCGAAGTCGAACACGGAGATGGAGCCCTCGCCGCGGTTGGGGACGTACATCTCCCTGGAGTCCCGGGAGACGTACAGGCCGTGGCAGCCCTTGCCGGTCGGCAGGAGCGTGGGGGTGGTGAAGCGGTCGCCGTCGAGCACCCACATGCCGTGCGCCATCATGTCGGCGATGTAGAAGGTCTTGCCGTCCGGCGAGAGCTTCACGTCCTGTGGCATGGCGCCCTGGAACGGCAGCTTCTGCTGGGCGACGACCTTCATCCGCTCGGTGTCGACCTTCAGCAGTTCGCCGGAGAACTCACAGCTGACGATGAAGTACCGGCCGTCGGCGGAGAAGTCGGCGTGGTTGACGCCGTAACAGGTCACCGGCTCGGTGTGGCGCCGCTCCATGGTGTGCGGGTCGAGGAAGACCAGCTCACGGTCGAGGGAGGCCATGACGACGGCGTACCTGCCGTTGGGCGTGAAGTACAGGTTGTACGGGTCGTGCACCTCGACGTCCTTGCCCCTGGTCCCGGTCGCCGGGTCGATGGGGGTGAGCGTGTGGCCCCGGTTGTTGTTGACCCACAGGGTCTTCAGGTCCCAGGAGGGTACGACGTGCTGCGGCTGGACGCCGACCGGGATGGTCTCGATGACCTTGTACGTCGCGGGGTCGATGACCGAGACGGTGTTGGAGAGGGTGTTGGGGACGTACACCCGGGACGGGAAGCCCTTGACCACCGGGGACAGCTTGCCCGGCCGGTCGGCCGCGTAGATGTCCTTGGGGTCGAGGACGGGCGGCATGCCCGGCAGGCCCGCCGGGGCCGTCTTCCCGGGTACGGCGACGGGCGCGGCGGACCGCGAGGCGCCCGGCCCGGTCGGTTCGCCGGCGCCGCCGCACCCGGCGAGGGCCGCGAGCAGGGCGGCCGCGAGCAGGCTCTTCGATCGCTTCGTCAGATGCAGCATCGTCACGCGCCCATTTAAGGGGCGTAAGGGGTGCGGTCCGCCTGGCCGACCGGCGCCCAGCCCCCCGCTGCCACGCCATACGGGCGATGAATCAACCATCGAATCCCATAGTTATTCATGCTTTACGAGGTCCATGAGCCAGCTCACCTACGATCCATTTACCGACTGACCCGATTTGCTGATTTTCATCCCGGTTTGGTCTTTTGGTGGCAAGGCCGCCCGTCTGCCATAGTCGATGGCACGACCCCCATTGACCCGGGCCAGGTCGTTCCGCGCCCGTGGATACACCCCCAACGTCCACGGTGCGCTCCACACGGAAGCCCCCACGGCGCCGCATCACGGCGCGAGGGGGCTTCCGCGTTTCCGGAGCGGTGTCAGCGGTCGGACACACGCATTTCGAACCACGTGGTCTTGCCGCGCGGCAGCAGGTCGACCCCCCACCGGTCGGACAGCTTGTCGACGAGGAAGAGCCCCCGCCCACTGGTGTCCAGCTCGTGCACCGGCATCAGACAGGGCAGCCCCCGCGACGGGTCACGCACCTCGACGCGGATCCACCCCCGGCGGCGCACCATGCGCAGCCCGAAGACCCGCGCCCCGGTGTGCCGGACGGCGTTGCCGACGAGTTCGGAGACGAGCAGGATCGCGTGCTCGGCGATCTGCGGGGTGAGCGCCCACTGACGGAGGACGACGCACTGGGTGAGCCGGCGGGCGGTCGCGGCGGACTCCGGAAGGGACGGCAGCCGCACCTCGCTCTCCGTCGGGTTGCCGAACAGTTCGAGCGCCTTGAGCGCCTGCTCGTCATCCGCGGCCGGTACCCACCGCGCGGCGGTAGCGCCGCCGCGCTGCCGTGGTTGCTCTGCACCTTCCAGCCCCGCCATGCCCACCATCATGGCCGCCCGGCGGCCTCCGTGTGGCCGTTCCGGGTGAATCGATGCCCCGGAATGAACCATTCCGGGGACACCACCCGACATATGCCGCTGGCAGAAGGAATCCATGAAATCCCGGCTGACCTGCGGCAAAGCGGGGCCCGTCAAAGCCCGCCGCGGCATGCGGAGATGACGCGCTTAAGGCACCCTTAAGGCCCCGCTAAACCACCCGTACGGCTGACAACTCGCTTTCGCTTACAGGAACTTGGCCTTGCCGGGGCCCTCCTCCACGAAGCTGCGCATCCCGCGCTCCCGGTCTTCCGTCGCGAACAGCCCCGCGAACCAGTTGCGTTCGACGGTCAGGCCCGTGTCGATGTCCGTCTCCAGGCCCGCGTCGATGGACTCCTTGGCCGCGCGCAGCGCCAGCGCCGGTCCCTGGGCCAGCTTCGCGGCCCACGCGTGCGCCTGCTCGTACACCGCGGCCGCCGGTACGACGCGGTCGACCAGCCCGATCGCCAGGGCCTCGTCGGCCCTCACATGACGCCCGGTGAAAATCAGGTCCTTGGCCTTGGACGGGCCGACGAGACGGGCCAGGCGCTGTGTACCGCCCGCGCCCGGGATGAGCCCGAGCAGGATCTCCGGCTGACCCAGCTTCGCGTTGTCACCGGCGATACGGAAGTCGGCGCACAGCGCCAGCTCGCAGCCGCCGCCCAGCGCGTACCCGGTGACGGCGGCGACGACGGGCTTGGGGATCCGGGCCACGGCGGTGAACGAGTCCTGGAGGGCCTTGGAGCGCAGCACCATGGCCGCGTGGTCCATGGCCTGCATCTCCTTGATGTCCGCGCCGGCCGCGAACACCTTCTCGCCGCCGTACAGCACCACGGCACGGACGTCGTCCCGGCGCCCCGCCTCCTCGGCGAGCTCGCGCAGCCGGTCCTGGGTGGCGATGTCCAGCGCGTTCATCGGCGGGCGGTCCAGACGGATGGTGCCGACGCCTTCGGAGACTTCGAGAGTGACTGTCATGCAGGGCAGGTTAGCCGTGGCGGGTCTGGGGGGTCTGCCCCACGGAGCACGGCATGACGAGGGGCCCGGTGCCGTCCCTCACCACGACAGCACTGGGCCCGCACAGCTCACCGTGTTACTTGATCCACTCCGACCAGGGCATGTTCCAGCCGTTCAGGCCGTTGTCCGGCTGGATCTGCTTGTCCTTGGAGTTCTTCACGATCACCACGTCACCGATGATCGAGTTGTTGAAGAACCAGGCCGCCGGGGTGGAGTCGTCGTACGCGCCGCGCACATCGCGCAGCCCCACGCACCCGTGGCTGACGTTGGCCGAGCCGAAGGTGTCCCTGGAGGCCCAGTAGTTGCCGTGCACGAAGGTGCCGGAGGTGGACAGGCGCATCGCGTGCGGCACGTCCTTGATGTCGTACTCGCCGCCGAAGCCGACCGTGGCGCCGTTCATCCGCGTGACCTCGTACTTCTCGCTGATGACCATCTGGCCGTTGTACGTGGTCGTGGACGGGGCGCCCGCGGTGATCGGGATGGTCTTGATCAGCTTGCCGTTCCGGACGACCTTCATCGTCTTCGCGCTCGCGTCCACCGTGGAGACCTGGCTGCGGCCGATGGTGAACGTCACCGTCTTGGCCTGCTTGCCGTACACCCCGGGGCGGCCCTCGACGCCGTCCAGGTTGAGCCGCACCGTGACCTTCGTCCCGGGGGCCCAGTACTTCTCGGGGCGGAAGTCGAGGCGGTCGTTGCCGAACCAGTGGCCCTCGATCCGCACGGACGGCTCGGCGGTCACCGTGATGGCCTTCTCGACGGCCTCCGGGTTGGTGATGCCACGGGTGAAGTTGATGGAGACCGGCATGCCGACGCCGACGGTCGAGCCGTCCTCCGGCGTGTAGTGGCCGATGAAGGTGTTCTTCGGTACGAGGGTGGTGAAGGTGGTGTCCTTCGCCGACTCACGGCCGTCCGCGTCCTTGGCGACCGCGTGCACCTTGTACTTGGTGGCGGCCGCCAGGTGCCGGACCGGCTCCCAGCTGGTGCCGTCCGCGGCCATCTTGCCCTCGACCCGGTTGCCCTTGGAGTCCGCGACCGTCACCGCGGTCAGCTTGCCCTTCTCGGCGGTGATCTTCAGAGCGCCGCTCGTCGGGACCGACGCGGCGCCGTCCTTGGGAAGGATGGTCACGACGGCCTGCGAGGCCGCGTTCTCCACCGTCCCGCCGTCGCGCTCCTTGCCCCCGCCCTTGCCGCCGCCGGCCGGGCCCGGTCCCCCGCACGCCGTCACCAGCAGCAGCAACGCCCCCAGTACCAGGGCCGGCAGACCCTTGCCGGCCCCGCCCCCGCGCCTGCCAGTCGCCCCGGCCGATGCACCCGATATCGGCTGCACGTTCACTTTGCTGTTCTCCCCTCGCACGGCCTGGCACCGCCACGGCCCGCACCCCCGCGCGCCCACTCGCACGCACCGCGATAGATAATCACACCGCAGGCGCGGCCCAGCACCTACGAATGTCACCGTTCAGTCCCAAGTTGTCCAGAACGGGGGCGCGCCACGCCCGGCCGGCGGGGGTGGCGAGGTCAGCGCAGGGCGGAACCGGCCTTCCACCGCCTCCAGTCCATGTTCCAGCCGCCCAGGCCGTTGTCGGGAGCGACCTTCCGGTCACGTGAGTTGACCACTTCCACGACGTCCCCGATCAGCGTGCGGTCGAAGAACCAGCCCGCCGGCGCCGCCGCGCTGCCGCCCTTCACATCGCGCAGCCCCACGCACCCGTGGCTGACGTTGGCCGAGCCGAACGCCGAAGCCGGCGCCCAGTAGTTGCCGTGCAGGAACGTCCCCGACTCCGTCAGCCGCATCGCGTGCGGAACGTCCTTGATGTCGTACTCGCCCTTGCCGTCCTTCTTCTTGAAGCCCACGGTGGCGCCGTTCATCCGCGTCACGTCGAACAACTCGGTGACCACCATCTTCCCGTTGTACGTGGTGGTCTTGGGCGCCCCCGCCGTGATGGGCAGTGTGGCCAGGAGCCTGCCGTCGCGCCGTACCTCCATGGTGTGCTTCTCCGCGTCCACCAGGGAGACCTGCGAGCGGCCGACCGTGAAGCCGACCGTCTTGTGCTGGATGCCGTACACCCCCGGCGCCGCCTCCACATCGCGCAGTCGCAGGTCGACGGTGACCTGGGTGCCCGGCTTCCACAGCTCGCGCGGCCGGAAGTCCAGCCGCTCCTTGCCGAACCAGTGGCCCACCACCTCCACCGGCGGCCGGGCGGTGACGCGGATGGCGCGCTCGACGGCCGCGCGGTTCTCGATCGGCCGGCTGAAGCCGAACGAGACGATCATGCCGGTGCCCACGGTGGAGCGGTTCTCCGGCTTGAAGTAGCCGATGAAGCGGTGCTCGGGGACCGCGGTGGTGAACGTGGTGTGCCGGGCCGAGCGGCGTCCGTGGCCGTCCAGGGCCACCGCGTCCACGCTGTACTTGGCGGCCAGCGCGAGCCGCGTACCGGCCGCGGGCCGCCAGCGCAGACCGTCCTCGGAGACCGCCCCCGCCACCTCGGCGGGCTGCGCGTCCTCGACCTTCCTCACCGTGACGCGCTCCAGCCGCCCGCTGGGCACCCGCACCTCCAGCGGGTCGTCCGGAGCCACCCCCTTCGCCCCGTCCTCCGGCACCACCCGGATCGTGTCCCCGGACGAGCCCCCCTTGCCGCCGATGCCGAGGTCCAGACCGCCGTCGCCGGTGCATCCGGCCAGCGCCGCCACCAGCCCTGCCCATGTCGCGGCAGCGGCCATGCCGAGCCCTGCCCGCTTGAGTACGTGTCTCACGACGCGATCAACGAGTGCGCCCCTCCAGGGGAAACGTGAGTACGGGTCATGTTGGGAGGCGGGCAGTCCGGGCAGAACAGGTGGAGGACCTAGTGCGGGACCACGGCCGGGACGCCGTGCGTCCCGCCCTTGGGTCCATGGAGCCGGACGAGCCGCGGGAGGCCGGCAGGTGTCGAGCGCAGCCGAACAGCAGGCAGTGCAGCGTGCGGTGGGTGACGCACTGCTGGACGGGAGGTCGGCCCCCGCCGGGGCGCGGCGCCATGGGCTGAACGGGCTCCCCCAGGGCCCCGACACGCCCGCCCCACCGGTGTGGCCGGGGGCGCCCACCCCCCTGGGTGCCCGGTTCCGGGCCGGGCCCGGCGGGGCGGCCGGAACGAACTTCGCGCTGTGGGCGGGCGGGGCCGAGGCCGTCGAGCTGTGCCTCTTCGACGAGGGCGGCACCGAGACGCGGTTGCCGCTGACCGAGCTGACGCATGAGATCTGGCACGGCTTCGTGCCGGGCGTGCGGCCCGGGCAGCGGTACGGCTACCGGGTGCACGGCCGGTGGGACCCGTGGACGGGTGCCCGCTGGAACCCGGCGAAGCTGCTGCTGGACCCCTACGCGCGGGCGGTGGACGGAGAGTTCGAGCTGCCGCCCGAGGTGTACGGGCACGTCCGCGACTGGCCCGACCAGCACGTCGCCGACACGGTGCGCGACGACCGGGACTCCGCGCCGTACGTGCCCAAGGGCGTCGTCGTCCACGATGACGACGACTGGGCGGACGACCGGCGGCCCAAGACGCCGTGGGCCGACTCGGTCATCTACGAGATGCACGTACGCGGCTTCACCAAGCGCCACCCGGGGATCCCGGAGGAGCTGCGGGGTACCTACGCGGGGCTGGCGCACCCGGCCGCGATCGAGCACCTGGTGGGGCTCGGGGTGACCGCCGTCGAGCTGCTCCCCGTCCACCAGTTCGCCCACGAGGATCATCTGCTGCGGCGGGGGCTGAAGAACTACTGGGGCTACAACTCCATCGGCTATTTCGCGCCGCACGCCGCCTACAGCGCGTCCGGCACGACCGGGCAGCAGGTCGGTGAGTTCAAGCGGATGGTGAAGGCGCTGCACGCGGCCGGCATCGAGGTCATCCTCGACGTGGTCTACAACCACACGGCCGAGGCGAGCGAGCTGGGGCCGATGCTGTCGCTGCGCGGCATCGACAACCGCGGCTACTACCGGCTCCAGGCCGACGCCCGCCGGTACGCCGACTACACGGGCTGCGGCAACACCCTGCATGTCGTCCAGCCGCACGTCCTGCGCCTGATCACGGACTCGCTGCGCTACTGGGTCACCGAGATGGGCGTCGACGGGTTCCGCTTCGACCTGGCGGCGGCGCTCGCCCGCTCCATGCACGACGTCGACATGCTCTCTCCGTTCCTCGCGACCATCGCCCAGGACCCGGTGCTGCGGCGGGTGAAGCTGATCGCCGAGCCGTGGGACGTCGGCACCGGCGGCTACCAGGTGGGGGCCTTCCCGCCGCTGTGGACGGAGTGGAACGACCGCTACCGGGACGCGGTGCGGGACTTCTGGCGCGGCGCCCTGCCCGACGTACGGGAAATGGGCTACCGGCTGTCCGGGTCCAGCGACCTGTACGCGTGGGGCGGGCGGCGCCCGTACGCGTCGATCAACTTCATCACCGCCCATGACGGCTTCACGCTGCGCGACCTCGTCTCCTACGAGCGCAAGCACAACGCGGCCAATGGGGAGGGCAACCGGGACGGCACCAACGACAACCGGTCGTGGAACTGCGGCGCCGAGGGCGAGACCGAGGATGCGGCGATCAACGCGCTGCGCCGCCGTCAGGTCCGTAACCTGCTCACCACGCTGCTGCTGTCGACGGGTGTGCCGATGCTGGTCGCGGGCGACGAGATGGGGCGCACGCAGGGCGGCAACAACAACGCCTACTGCCAGGACAACGAGATCGGCTGGCTCGACTGGTCGCTGCCGAAGCGGCCGGGGCCCAAGGGGCTGCTGGAGCTGACGTCCCGGCTGCTGGCGCTGCGCCACGCCCATCCGGTGCTGCGGCGCCGGGCGTTCTTCTCGGGCCGCCCGCAGCGGGCGGACGGCCTGCGGGACCTGGCGTGGTTCACGGCCGGGGGCGCGGAGATGACGGAGGCGGACTGGTACGCGCCGACCGCGACGATCGGCCTGTACCTGTCGGGCCGGGACATCCCGGGCCGGGACGCGCGCGGGGAGCCCATCGCGGACGACAGCTTTCTGGCGGTCCTCCACGCCGGTGCCCAGCCGGTGGACTTCCGCCTGCCGGGGCCGCCGTGGGCCCAGGCGTACGAACTGGTGGTGGACACCTCCCGCGAGGACCAGGCCGAGGCCCCGGGCACGGTGCACCCGGGCGGGGAGGTGGTGACGGTCCCGGAGAGGTCCGTGCTGCTGTTGCGCGTACGGGAGTAGGAGCGGGCCGGTCGGCCGAAAAGCACGTGAGCGTTGTCAGTGGTGAACCGTAGGCTCGGTGCTGATGACTGACCGTTCAAGCACTCGCTCGCTGCTGCGTCTGTGGCCGTATGTCCGTCCGGTGCGGACGCGGCTGTGCGTCGCGGCGCTCGTCGCCGTCGTGGCGTCCTGTCTGGGCCTGGTCATTTCGCTCGTACTGAAGTGGATCGTGGACGGCCCGGTGGCCGGGCGCGACCCGGGCGGGGTGTGGTGGGGGGCGCTGGCGCTGCTGGTGCTCGGGCTCGCGGAGGCGGCGCTGTTCGGGCTGCGGCGGTGGCTGGTGGCGCGGCCGCTGGCCGGGGTGGAGTCGGCGATGCGCGCCGATCTGTACCGCCATGTGCAGCGGCTGCCGATCGCCTTCCACGACCGGTGGGCGTCGGGACAGTTGCTGTCGCGGGCGACGACGGATTTGTCGCTGATACGGATGTTCCTGGCGTTCCCGCTGACGTTTCTGTTCGTCAACGGCGTGACGGTGCTCGTCGGTTGTGGCCTGCTGCTGGCGCAGGACTGGGCGCTGGGGCTGGTGCTGCTGGTCCCGGTCGTGCCGCTGATCGTGCTCTGCTCGCTGTTCGAGACGCGGTACGCCCTGGTGGCGCGGCGCGCCCAGGACCAGGTGGGCGATCTGACGACGGTCGTCGAGGAGAGCGTGCTGGGCATCCGCGTCATCAAGGGCTTCGGGCGTCACCGCAGCCAGGCGGCCGCGTTCCGGGCGCTGTCGCGGCGGCTGCGCGGGACGGAGCTGGCCAAGGCGCGGCTGCTGGCGGGGATCTGGGCGGTCATCACGATCGTGCCGGAACTGGCCATCGGGGCGGCCCTGGTGCTGGGCACCGTGCGGGTGGCGGACGGGGGGCTGTCGGCGGGGACGCTGGTGGCGTTCTTGTCGATGGCGCTGGCGCTGCGGTGGCCGGTGGAGTCGATCGGCTTCCTGCTGGCGATGAGCCAGGAGGCGGCGACGGCCGTGGAGCGGTTCTTCGAGGTGATGGACGAGGCGGAGGAGGACGGCGGGGGCGCGGGCGGGGGCGGCTCGGTCGCCGGGCGGTCCGGTGGGCTGCGCTTCGAGAACGTCACCTTCCGCTACCCGGACGCGCCGCCCGACGCGCCGCCGGTGCTGGCCGGCGTCGACCTGTGGGTGCGGCCGGGCGAGACGCTGGCGCTGGTCGGCGCCACCGGCTCCGGCAAGACGACGCTGACGGCGCTGGTGCCGCGGCTGCACGAGGTGACGGGCGGGCGCATCCTGCTGGACGGCGTCGATGTGGCGGCCATGCCCCGGCAGCGGCTGCGGGAGCTGGTGTCGGTGGCCTTCGAGGAGCCCACCCTGTTCTCGGCGAGCGTGGCCGAGAACGTGCTGATGGGCGCGGAGGGCGCGGACGACGCCGAGCTGCGGCGCGCCCTCGGCGTCGCGCAGGCCGGTTTCGTACGCGAGCTGCCGCAGGGCGCGGCGACCCAGGTCGGCGAGCAGGGGCTGAGCCTGTCGGGCGGCCAGCGTCAACGGCTGGCGCTGGCCCGCGCGGTGGTGGGACGGCCGCGGTTCCTGGTGCTGGACGACCCCCTGTCGGCGCTCGACGTGCACACGGAGGCGCTGGTCGAGGCCGCGCTGCGGGAGGTGCTGCGGGAGACGACCGCGCTGGTGGTGGCGCACCGGCCGTCCACGGTGATGCTGGCCGACCGGGTGGCGCTGCTGTCGCGGGGCCGGATCGCGGCCGTGGGCACGCATCGGGAACTGCTGCGGGACAGTGCGGAGTACGCCTGGCTGATGTCGGGCGCGGAGACGGGGACGGGCGGTAGGGGATGACGGAATCGGGCGACGCGTTCGACCGGGACACGCTGCCGGCGCCGGAGGGGGCCACCGGTGCGCTGCTGCGGTCGTTGCTCCGGCCGCGGCGCCTGCGCGTCGCGGTCGCCGCGCTGCTGCTGGTGCTGCAGCAGGCCGCCGTACAGGCCGGGCCGCTGCTCGTCGCGTACGCCATCGACCGCGCCGTGCCCGCCCTGCGGCGTGAGGACTACGGGCCGCTGATCGCCGTCGCCGCCGGGTACGCGGGGTGCGCGGCGGGCGCGGGACTGCTCCACTACGGCTTCATCCGCACCTCCGCCCGGGTCAACCAGGACGTCCTGTTGGACCTGCGGGGGCGGATCTTCCGGCACGCGCAGGCGCTGAGCGTCGACTTCCACGAGCGGTACACGTCCGGCCGGCTGATCTCCCGCTCCACCACCGACGTCGAGTCGCTCCGCGAACTGCTCAGCGAGGGGCTCCAGGAGCTGGTCGGGGTCGTCCTGTCCTTCGCGTACATCTCGGTGCTGCTGCTCTGGCTGGACCTGGGCATCGGCGCGGTGGCGGTGGCCTCGTTCGTCCCGCTGTATCTGCTGGTACGGCTCTACCGGCGGCGCGCGGCGGTCGCGTTCAGCGCGCGGTCGACGGCCATCGCCGCCGTCATCGTGACGTTCGCGGAGACGATGAACGGGATCCGGCCGGTCCGGGCGTTCCGCCGGGAGCCGGCGAACGACGCGCGGTTCCACACGCTCAACCACCGCCACGAGCGCCGCAACGGCGACGCCATCCTGGAGATGGCCCGCTATGTCGTCGGCTCCCGGCTGGTGGCGAACACGGCGGTCGCGGGCATGGTCCTGTGGGGCGCCCACCGGGTGGCGGGCGGGACCCTCGCGCTGGGCATCCTGGCGGCGGCCGTGCTGTACGTACGGCGGCTGTACGACCCGATCGACCGGCTCGGGATGTTCCTCAACTCCTACCAGTCGGCGGCCGCGTCGCTGGAGAAGATCGCCGGGCTGCTCGCCCAGACCCCGTCCGTCCGGGAGCCGGCCGCGCCCCGGGAGCTGCCGCCGGCGCGCTCGGGCACTCCGGGGCGCGAGGTCGTCTTCGAGGACGTCCGCTTCGCGTACCGCACGGGCGGCGAGGTCCTGCCGCGTTTCGGCCTGACGATCCCGGCCGGGCAGACCGTCGCGGTGGTCGGCTCGACGGGCGCGGGCAAGTCGACGCTCGCGAAGCTGCTGGCCCGCTTCTACGACCCGACCGAGGGCCGGGTGCTGCTCGACGGCGTCGACCTGCGGGACCTGGCCACGCCCGAACTGCGGCGCGGGGTGGTGATGGTGACGCAGGAGGCGTTCCTGTTCTCCGGGACGGTCGCGGAGAACATCGCGCTGGGGCGGCCGGAGGCGACGCGTGCGGAGATCGAGCAGGCGGCGAAGGCGATCGGCGCCCATGACTTCATCGCGGACCTCCCGGACGGCTACGACACCGACGTACGCAAGCGCGGCGGGCGCATCTCGGCGGGCCAGCGCCAACTGGTCTCCTTCGCCCGCGCCCTGCTGGCCGACCCGGCGGTGCTGATCCTGGACGAGGCGACCAGCTCCCTGGACATCCCGGGCGAGCGGGCGGTGCAGCGCGCGATGGACACCGTGCTCCACGGCCGCACGGCGGTGGTGATCGCCCACCGGCTGTCGACGGTGGAGATCGCCGACCGGGTCCTGGTCATGGAGGGCGGCCGGATCGTGGAGGACGGCCCCCCGGCCCAACTGATCGGCGCGAAGGGCCGTTTCGCGGGCCTGCACCGGGCGTGGCGGGACAGCGTGGTCGGGTGACGGCGGCGGGGAGAGCCGGGTGGGCCGTACGAAAATCCCACCGGCCGCCCGGCCTGGCCGGGGTACAGTCCCCGCCCGGGCAATCGCCCGCGCCGCCCGTCACCCCATCGGGAGTTCATGTGACATCCCTCATCCGGCACATCACCGTCGACTGCGCCGAGCCGCACGACCCGTACGAACTGGCGGAGTTCTGGAGCCAGGTACTCGGCTTCCCGGTCGACCCACGGGACGAACGGGGTGATGACGAAGTGGCACTGGAGGTGCCCGCCGGGCATCCGGCGCTGCTGTTCCTGCGGGTGACGGGCGAGAAGACGGTGAAGAACCGGGTGCATCTCGATCTCCAGCCGGAGCTTCCGCGCGACAAGGAGGTGGCGCGGGTGGTGGCGCTCGGCGCGACCGTCGTCGACGACCGGCGCACACCGAACGGCCGGGGCTGGGTGGTCATGGCGGACCCGGCCGGCAACGAGTTCTGCATCGAGGTCAGCGCGGCCGAACGCGCGGCGCTCAGCGGGACCAACGGCTGACGGAGCGCCGGAACGTCCGGTTAACGGACATGACTTTTCGGGCAACGGACGAATTCTGGCCAATCTGTTGACGCGGTCCTGACAGTAAGCCGTCGCGACTGCCACTCTTCCCCCATTCTCCGCACCACTTGTTCGGCACACGTTCGGGTGTTCGTCCCGCAGGTGTTCCGCGCGTGTTCAGACTCGCTCCGCCCCGGTCGGTTCACCCAGCCGCCCGGTACCCCCCTCGCAAAAGGAGTCTGCGTGAGATCCACGCCAAGCCGTCGCGCCACCGCGACCGGTGCTCTGATAGCCGCCGCCGCCATGCTCGCCGTCGGCGTGCAGACCGGCCCCGCCACCGCTGCCGCCGCCCCGAAGGCACCGGTCGCCGACACGGCCGACCCCGGCGCCCTGCCCGCCGACCTCTCCCCCGCCCAGCGCACCGCGCTGATACGCGCGGCCGACGCGGCCAAGGCCACCACCGCGAAGGAACTGCGCCTCGGCGCTCAGGAGAAGCTCGTCGTCCGCGACGTCGTCCAGGACCGCGACGGCACCACCCACACCCGCTACGAGCGCACCTACGCCGGGCTCCCCGTCCTCGGCGGCGACCTCGTCGTCACCGAGACCAAGGCGGGGCGGACCGAGGCCGTCAGCAAGGCCTCCCGGGCCGAGCTGAAGGGCGTCGACACCAGCGCGGACATCGCCCCGGCCGCCGCCGAGAAGCAGGCCCTGAGCGCCGCCCGGGCCGAGGGCTCCAAGGCGACCGACACCGAACGCGCGCCGCGCAAGGTGGTGTGGCTCGCGCAGGGCACGCCGGTCCTCGCGTACGAGACCGTCGTCGGCGGCCTCCAGCACGACGGCACCCCGAACGAGCTGCACGTCGTCACCGACGCGACCACCGGCGAGAAGCTCTTCGAGTGGCAGGCCGTCCACAACGGCACCGGCAACACCCAGTACAGCGGTCAGGTCACGCTCGGCACCGCACCCTCGTACACGCTGACCGACACCGGGCGCGGCAACCACAAGACGTACAACCTCAACCGCGGCACTTCCGGCACCGGGACGCTGTTCTCCGGACCCGACGACATCTGGGGCGACGGCACCCCGCAGAACCTGGAGACGGCCGGCGCCGACGCCCACTTCGGCGCCGGGGTCACCTGGGACTACTACAAGAACGTCCACGGCCGCTCGGGCATCAGGGGCGACGGCGTCGGCGCGTACTCCCGCGTGCACTACGGCAACGCGTACGTCAACGCCTTCTGGACCGACAGCTGCTTCTGCATGACGTACGGCGACGGCGCGAACAACGCCAAGCCGCTCACCTCCATCGACGTCGCCGCCCACGAGATGACCCACGGCGTCACGTCCCACACCGCCAAGCTGGTCTACAGCGGCGAGTCCGGCGGCCTGAACGAGGCGACCTCGGACATCTTCGCCGCCGCCGTCGAGTTCTACGCCAACAACGCCCAGGACAAGGGCGACTACTTCGTCGGCGAGAAGATCGACATCCGGGGCAACGGCACCCCGCTGCGCTACATGGACAAGCCGAGCAGGGACGGCTCGTCGAAGGACTCCTGGTACTCCGGTATCGGCGGCATCGACGTGCACTACTCCTCCGGCCCGGCCAACCACTGGTTCTACCTGCTCTCCGAGGGCAGCGGCACCAAGACCATCAACGGCGTGACCTACGACTCGCCGACCTCCGACGGCCTGCCCGTCACCGGGATCGGCCGCGACAAGGCCGCGCTCATCTGGTACAAGGCGCTCACCACCAAGTTCACCTCGACCACCAACTACGCCGGCGCCCGCACCGGCACCGTCGCGGTCGCCACGGAGCTGTACGGCGTCGGCAGCGCCGAGGTGAAGGCCGTCGAGAGCGCCTGGGCCGGCGTCAACGTCGGCTCCCGCCCCGGCGGCGGCGACCCCGGCACGGGCAAGGTCTTCGAGAACACGACCGACGTCGCCATCCCGGACAACGGCGCCGCGGTCACCTCGGCCGTCAGCGTCACCGGCGTCGCGGGCAACGCCCCCTCCACCCTCAAGGCGGACGTGGACATCGTCCACACCTGGCGCGGGGACCTGGTCGTCGACCTGGTCGCCCCGGACGGCACCGCCTACCGGCTGAAGAACTCCAGCAGCAGCGACTCGGCCGACGACGTCAAGGCCACCTACACGGTCAACGCCTCCAGCGAGGTCGCGAACGGCTCCTGGAAGCTGAAGGTCCAGGACGTCGCCGCGCGGGACACCGGCTACATCAACGGCTTCAAGCTGACCTTCCCGTAAGCCGGGAGGGATATGACAGACCGCCCGGTGGCACTCCCTGTGCCGCCGGGCGGTCGTGCGCCCGCCGGTGGTAGAGCAGGGGCGTACGGTCCGGGTGGTGGACGCTGTGCACCACCCGCCCCACCAGCAGCGTGTGGTCCCACACGTCATAGCAGCTGTCGACGGCGCAGACGACGCTGGCCGCCACCCCCGCCAGCACCGGCTGGCCGTCCTGGATCGCCCACGGCACGCCCGTGAACCGGCGGCACGGCGGTTCCTCGGCGAACCGCCGCGTCAGGTCCCGCTGTTCCCAGCTGAGCAGGTTGACCGCGAAGGCGCCGACCCGCCGGATCTCGCGGGCGGTGCGGCCGGCGGCGGCCAGGGAGACCAGCAGACCCGGCGGGTGCAAGGAGAGCGACAGGACGGCACTGGCCGTGCAGCCGACGGGGCCGTGCCGTGCGGAGGCGGTGACGACGGTGACGCAGGTGGGCATGTGCGCCATCGTGGCCCGGAAGGCGTCGGCCTCGGCCGTGCCGGTGGTGTCGGTCATGTCCCGCTCCGGTACGGCGCGAGCGCGGCGCGCAGCTCGTCGGGCACCGGAACCGGCCGCATTCCCTGCTCGGTGCGGCGCATGCACGCCACTGTCTGGCCGCCCCGCGCGACGAGCTCGGGCACGGCGGAGTTGGTGCGGTAGTAGGCGAAGCCCATGCCGACCTGGTGCTCGCCCGACGCGGTCAGCGACATCCGGATGGCGACCCGGTCCATGGCGTACAGCTCGCTGAAGAACGCGCAGTGGCAGTCCACGGTCACCAGCGCGAGCTCGCCGCGCAGCGCCCGCAGCACCCCCGGCGCCCGCTCGCCGAGAAAACGTTCCCGGCAGTGCCCCTGCCAGCGCAGGTAGTTGGTGAAGTACACGTTCCCGACGAGGTTGGTCTCCTCCAGGGTGACCAGATGGTCGTACGTGTACGTGGGTGTCGTCACCGTCGTCATCGGCTCTCCTCCGGTCCGCTCAGCACCGCCACCGCCACCGGCCGCTCCACCCGGGCCACCCGTACGACGCCCGAGGCGATCAGGGCGTCACCGGAGCGCAGCCGGACCCAGCCGCCGTCGAAGACACCGTCGACCGAGAGCGGGGCGCGGGGCGGCCGGCCCGCCTTGGCCAGGCACTCGACCGCCGTCCACACGCGGGTGGCGGCCACCGCGAACGGTTCGCCGCTCCGGCGCCGCAGCAGCTCGGTCAGGGCGAGGTGGTCCGTACCGAGCGTCCGCCGCCAGTCGTCCTCGCCGCGCGCCGTCACCGCCTCCCAGTCGCAGGCCACCCGCCGGTGAGCGGCGCCTTCGATCTGGAGGACCAGTCCGTCGAGGTGGCTGCGGGAAAGCCCCGGCCGGGGCCGGTGTGCGTGCGCGGAGCGCTCGCCCGCCCCGATGGTGATCGTGAGGCCGTCGCCGAGGCCCAGCGCCGTGGCCGCCCGCTCCAGGAGGACGGCCAGCAGCGGCGCCGGCCAGGGGCGCTCCCCGCGCGGGAGCGGCCCGACGTCCTTGAGCCGCAGGCCGCGCCACCGCACGACCACACCACCCGTGGCGTCCAGCCCCTCCGCGTCCCAGGTGTACTCGCCGTCCGCCGCGCCGAGCTCCTCGCCCCGTACCCGGGTGACGGGCCCTCCTTCCGGGCGGATCGTCAGCGACTCGGCGGCCACCGGCAGCAGCCGGCGGTGCGGCACGCACGCCTGGAGCGCGTGCAGCGTGGTGTCGTTGGCGGACGGGTCGCCGAGCAGCGGGGCGGCGAGCGGTGCCGGGAACCACGGGGCGGGCTGCCCGGCCGACAGGGTGGCCAGGCAGGCGCGCGCGGACGGCGCGGTCAGGCTCCGCACCCGCCGGAAGCGGCCGGTGTGGAAGTACAGCGGCCCGTACAGCTCGTCGGCGCCCAGCGCCTCACCGCTCCCGGCGGGCCACGGGCGTTCCCCGTCCGGGGAGGGCGCCGCGAGCGGGAAGACGGCCCGGAAGTGGTCTACGCAGAAGTCGTCCTCGTCGCTGCGCAGCACGGCCTCGACGCGCTCCCCCCGGTGCAGGGCGCACACCCGGACGGTACGAGGTCCCTCCTCCGGTACGGTCACCGGGCGCGCCCAGGCGATGTCGCGGGCCTCGTACAGCGGCCGGCCGGCCACGGCGGACGCCGCCTGGGCCATGGCCTCCAGACCGAGGACGCCGGGGAGCCAGACGACCCCGTCCAGCCGGTGGCCGTCCAGGTAGGCGTCGGTGCCCAGGTCGAGCCGCGCTTCGGCGACCAACTCGACGGCCGGGTAGTGGACACGGAGGTCCGCCAGGAACCGCTGCGGGGGGCCGGGCGGAGGCGGCACCGGCATGTCGTGCCCCAGCCTGCCGTGCACGGCGACCGTCGGCGGCGTGGAGCCCCCGGCCGCCAGGAGGCGCAGGAACAGGTCGACGCCGGTCTCCGGCGCGATGGGCGTGACGTCCTCGCGCACGAGTGCGTCGAGCACGCCGAGGCGCACGCCCATGCCGGCGCCGCTCCACACCGACCAGTCGACGTTCAGCACCCGGCAGTGCGCCGGCGCTCCGGCCGCCAGCCGTTCCAGCTCGGTGCGCAACAGGCCGTTGGCCAGGGCGTAGTGGCTCTCGCCGGGCAGGCCGTACCGGCCGATCACCGAGCCGAAGGCGACGAGCAGCCGCAGCCGGTCGGTCGGCAACGCCGCGAGGAGGTGGCGCAACCCGGCCACCTTCGGGGCGACATGGGCCTCCACGCGCGCCTCGTCCAGGTCGGTGAAGCGCACCGGTTCGTTGACCCCGGCGGCGTGCAGGACGCCGGTGACCGGGCGGCCGAGCCGGCCGGTGAGGCGGCGCACCGCGTCGGCCACCGCCGTGGCGTCGGTGAGGTCGGCCGCCTCGTACGCGGCGCTCACCCCCGCCGCGTCCAGCGCCGCCAGGTTCGTACGCAGCGTGTCGTCGCTCTCCGGCCGGGCCCGGCCGATCAGGGCCAGCCGCACCCCGGTGCTCCGCGCGAGCGCCAGGGCGCAGGCGTGGCCGATGCCCTTGCCGCCGCCGCTGACGAGCAGGACGTCGTCGGGGCCGAGCGGCAGCGGGCCCCCGGGGCCGGGGAGGCGCAGGGCCTGTGCCGTCGGGACGTGCGGCGTGCCGTGGTCGTCGAGGACCAGTTCCCGGTACCGGCCCGGTTCGGCGCCCGCCCAGCGGGTGGCGTGGCGCAGGCCGGACGCGGTCGGCGGGACGCGCAGCAGGGTGACGCCCAGGGCGGGGTGCTCCTTGCGGAGGCTGCCGAGGAACCCCGCGAGGGCGGTGTCGTGCGCCACGACGACCAGGCGGCCGGTGCGCAGGGCGGCGCGGGCCGTGGCCAGGAGCCGGGCGATCGGCGGCGGGCCCGAGGCCGGCGGTACGTAGAGGAGCTCGGTGTCCTCGCCGGCGGCGGAGCCGTACAACTCCTTGGCCTGTACGGACAGTTCGCCGTCCCCGAGCACGGTGGTGCGCCACCCGGCGCTCGGCGCCGGCAGGCCGCGCCGGGCCGGGCGCAGCCGTTCGGTGAAGCAGTGGACCCAGGTGTCGACGCCGGTGGCGGCGGTGTCGGGTCCGGGTTCGCCCGCGGACGGCAGCGCGTCGAGGGCGTCGACGAGGTCGCGGACCCGGGCGTCGGCCAGGGAGAGCGGGGCGGCCGGTGGGCGGCGGCCCGTGCGGTGGGCGGCGGTGGCGGCGAGCTGGGTCACCGTCAGGGACGTGAGGTGCAGGTCGGTCAGGAGCCGGGTGTCCATGCCG
This sequence comes from Streptomyces ficellus, assembly GCF_030406405.1. Lineage (GTDB taxonomy): Bacteria > Actinomycetota > Actinomycetes > Streptomycetales > Streptomycetaceae > Streptomyces > Streptomyces ficellus_B. The sequence continues at coordinate 16,159 of NZ_JAUEPL010000027.1, read as the reverse complement.
ATCAGCCCGGGGTCCAGTTCGGTGGCCCGCGCGAGGAGGTCCCGGACGGCGGTGGCGGTGTCCGGGGCGGCGGCGGTGTCTGCCGCAGGTGTGGCCGACGGTGCCTGCGAGGCCGGTGCTTCCGACGGCGCTTCCCGGCGCGGCTCGCCGAACGGCGGCGGCGCCGAGCAGGGGCTGCTGAGGAAGGTCCTCTCCCGCCAGATGTCGATCGGCCTGGCCGCCCGGCCCGCCGTCAGCGCGTCCAGCCGCGCGCACGCCCCGGCGGCGAACAGGGCGGCCGCCGCCTGGGCGGTCGCCGCGGCGCCGGGGTCGTCCGGGCCCACGGTGACCACGGGGACGCCGCAGCCCTGGTCGGCGAGGAGGGAGGCCAGGCCCTGCCCCGGCCCGCAGGCGCACAGCAGGTCGGTGTCCGGCAGGGCGCCGCTGACCGCGTCCCAGAACCGCACGGGCGCGGTGACCTGGTCGGCGAGGAGGGCGGCCAGGTCGTCGTCCGGGGTGAGCGCCCTGCCGTGGACGGTGGACAGCAGCCGGCGCGAGGGCGGGCCGAAGTCCATGGTGTCCAGCACCTGGCGCAGCGGCGCCACGCAGGGCCGGACCGCCGGGGAGTGGAAACCGTGCGACACGGGAAGCAGCGTGCGGGCGATCCCCGCCCGGTCGGCGCGCCCCGCCACCTCCCGCAGGTCCGCCACCGGTCCGGCCACCACCACCGAGCGCGGGCCGTTGTACGCGGCGACGACCAGGTCGGTGCCCGCGCACAGCGCGAGGGCGGCGGCCGGCTCCGTACGCAGGCTGAGCATGCCGGTTCCGGAGGTGCCGAGGGCGGCCATGAGCCGGCCGCGCGCGCGTACCAGCCGGAAACTGTCCCGTACGGACAGGGCGCCGGACCACACCAGGGCGGTGATCTCGCCCAGGCTGTGCCCGACCGCCGCCGACGCCGTCACGCCCAGGGCGTCCAGCGTGCGCAGACCGCGCAGGGCGGCGCGGTGGATGGCGGGCTGGGCCGTCTCGGTGCTCGCGGAGCCGGCCAGGCCGGGCGCGCCCTGGCCGGGGAACAGCAGCGTGACGCGCCCGCGTACGCCGTACCCCACCCACACGCCCGGCAGGCGGGTCAGCCCACCGGGAGCGCCGCCCGCCGTCAGGCAGGCGGCCACGGAGGCGGCGCGGGCGGCCAGTTCGTCGGGGGTGGCGGCGACGATCGCGGCCCGCACGGGCCCGGCGGCCCGCTCGCGGGCCAGTTGGGCGGCCAGGTCGTGGATCTCGGCGAAGGACAGCCGGGGTGCGGTCTCGGCGACCCGCGCGAAGAACTCCCGCAGCTGGCCGGGGTCGTCCCCCGCGACCGCGATGACGGCATGCTCGGGCGCGGGACGCCGCACGGCCAGCCCAGCGCGGGGTACGGGAGGGACAACCCCGGTCAGGGGCACGCCGGTGCGGGCCTCGGGCGCGGGCAGGCCGCCGCGAGGGTCGAGCACGGCGGCTCCGGCCACGGGCACGGCGGCTTCGGCCAGGGGCAGGCCGGCACGGGGCTCGGGCCCGACGGTTCCGGTCAGGGGCACGCCCGTGCGGGCCTCGGGCGCGGCGGCTCCGGCCACGGGCCCGGCGGTTCGGGTCAGGGGCACGCCGGTGCGGGCCTCGGGCGCGGGCAAGCCGCCGCGAGGGTCGGGCCCGGCGGCTTCGGCCACGGGCAGGCCGGCACCGGGCTCGGGCCCGAGCCCCGCACCGGCCACCGGCGCGGCGGCGTCACGCGCCTTCTGCCGGGCGGTGCCCCGTACCGGCCGGGAGGGTGCGGACAGCACCAGGTGGGCGTTGATGCCGCCGAAGCCCATGGAGCTGATCCCGGCCAGCCGGGGCCCTTCCGGCCAGTGTTCGGCCTTGCGCAGGACGCGCAGCGGCGCGCCCGGCGACCGCAGCAGGGCGTGCGGGGTCTCGCAGCCGGTCGTCGGCGGCAGGACCCCGGTGTGCAGGCTCATCGCCGCCTTGATGACGCCCGCCGCGCCGGCCGCCGCCTTGGTGTGCCCGATGTTGGCCTTCACCGTGCCGAGCGCCGCACGCGCGCGTGCGGTCTCCCGCAGCGCGGTCAGCGCGCTCAGCTCCACCTCGTCGCCGACCTGCGTCCCGGTGCCGTGCCCCTCGTGGAACAGCACCTCGGCCGGGTCGGCGCCGGCCAGCTCGTACGCGCGGCGCAGCGCGAGCAGTTGCCCGTCCCGGGCGGGCCGGGTGATGCCGCCGCTGCCGTCGGAGGAGACGCCCCAGCCACGGATCTCGGCGTACACGCGCAGTCCGGCGGCCCGCGCGTCGGCCGCCCGCATCAGCGCGAGCATGCCGCAGCCCTCCCCCGGCCAGAACCCGGCCGAGCGCTCGTCGTACACCCGCATCCGGTCGGTGGCGAGCGCGCCGGTCTTGGCGAACCCGACCAGTTCGAAGGGGTCCAGGCTCAGGTCGACGCCGCCCGCGAGGCCGAAGTCCACGCTGTGGTCCCGCAGCGCCCGGCACAGCTCGACGACCGCGAGGAGGGAGGAGGCGCAGGCGCCGTCCACCGTGTAGCCGCCGCCGTGGAAGTCGAAGTGGTTGCAGACGCGGCCGGCGATCGTGTTGGACAGGGCCCCGGCGAGCGACTCCTCGGTCGTCGGCGGGAAGGGCGCGAGGTACCCGGCCGCGGCCCGGCGCACCACGTCGTCGCGTACGTCCCCGGTGATGTCGGCGGCCTCCAGGGCGGCGGCGAGGACCCGGCGCACATACGGCCAGCGCAGCCGCAGCGTCCCGGCGCGGGTGGTGTCTCCGGTGAGGCTGTTGCCGAGGATCACGGCGACGCGGTCGCGGGCCAGGCCGGTCCCGCCGGGGAAGCCGGCGTCCTGAAGCGCGCGGGCGGCGGTCTCCAGGGCGAGCCAGTGGGCGGGGTCGCCGGCCCGGAACACCGGCCCGGGGATGCGGAACGCCGACCGGTCGAACGTCCAGCCCTCCAGGACGGCCGCGTAGAGGCTGTACGTCCGGTCGGGGGCCGTGGGGTCGCGGTCGTAGTAGTCGTCGGCGTCCAGCCGTTCCTTGGGGAGGCGGCGGAAGACCCGGCGCTGGTCCAGGACCATCTCCCACAGCCGGTCCGGCCGGTCGGCGTCCGGGTAGCGGCAGGCCATGCCGACGATGGCGAGCGCGGGAGCGTGGTACGTGTCGCTCATCGTGACTCCGGGAGGAGCGAGGTACGCCCCTGGGCCGGCACCGCGGCCGAGGCGTCACGGGAGGCGGCGGGCGCCCGGGCCGGCACCCGCGCGAGCCGCTCGGCGGCCACCAGGACGACCGCGCGCAGCACGCACACGATCACCAGCGCGAAGAAGAGGCCGAAGACGATGTGGAGGTGGACGAGCACGCCGTAGACGGCGGCGGTCGCCGCCCCGAAGAGGGCCTGGTGACGCGGGCGCGACGGGGTGGTGCCCGGGTCGGTGATCATGTAGTTGGTGAACAGCACGAACGCGACCCCCGTCATCGGCAGCAGCGCGCTCGCGACCGAGATGTCCGTCAGCGCCCAGCGGATGACGCCCTGGGCCACGAATCCGGCGGCCCAGCCGGCGATCAGCGGCACCTTGCCCGTCAGTTTGGCGTTCAGCATGGTCCCGGCCGCGAGCACCGCCAGCGGGATCAGCCAGTCCACCGCGCCGGAGGTCCACTCGGTGAACTGGTAGGGCGGCGCGATGCCCACCCACGGGAACAGCAGCAGGACCAGGACGATGCCCGTGTTGCTGGGGTTGAGGACGTGCCGCGGGCGCCCGGCCACGCGTACCCGCACGACGTACTTGCTCGCCACGCCCGCGACGGTGGCCAGGACGGTCGGCATCAGCCGGTCGTTGGCGTACAGCAGCATGGCGCACGCCAGGGCGGTGATGTACGCGGGCAGCAGCAGGTCCACCATCTCGCCGGGGGGACGCCCGGCGTACCAGGGGCGTACGCGCCGGGCGTGGGCGTCGATGGCGCCGAGGACGCCCTCGGCGGCCAGGCCGGACACCACCGCGACGACCGGTGTGAGGTAGGCCTGTTCGAAGCCGAGCAGAGTGTGGCCGATCACGGTCAGTACGGTGATGGACAGTCCGAACCGGCGCAGTGCGGCGCTGCGCGGGTCGTCCGGGCCGCCGAGCACGTGGCCCATCGTGCGGCCGAGTCGGTTCATCGTGTCTCCTCGGTAAGGGCCTTGTGGGTGACGGCCTCGGGGGTGACGGCCTCGGGGGTGGCGGCCTTAGGGGTGGCGGCCTTGCGCATCACGGCCTTGGGCGGGACGGGCTTCGGCGTGACGAGCTTCGGCGTGACGGCCTTCGCCGTGAGGACCAGCTCGTGCCATCCCGGGCGGAGCGTCGCGGTGCCGGTGTGGACGCGGCCGTGGCCGTCGCGCCAGGTGAGGCGCACCGGCAGCGCGCGCGGCGGGGCGTTCTTGCCGAGCCCGAAGGTGATGTCGGGGGCGTTGACCCCGTTGTGGCCGTTGGCCGGGTACACCTGCTCGGTACGGACGGAGCCGTCCGGCAGCGTGAGGGTCGCGGTGGCGCCGATGGCGAGCCGGGTGGCGCCCCCGGCACCCGGCAGCCGCAGCCGGAGGCCCAGGACGGCGCCCGCCGGGCCGGTGTTGCGGAACATCACCGAAGGCGCCCACTGGTTGGCGACGACGAAGTCGAGCCGGCCGTCCGCGTCGACGTCGCCGACCGCGAAGGCGCGGCTGACGGCGTCCGTGCCGACGCCGGTCTCACCCGCCACGTCGGTGAAGCGGCCGCCGGAGCCGGTGCGGACGAAGAAGGTGTTGCGGTTGTGGCCGGACAGTTCGGTGCCCGCCGGGAAGTGCGGCCACAGCCGGGGGTGGTCCAGGATCAGGTCGTTGGACATGGCGGTTTCCTGCAACTGCGCCCAGCTGTTGGTCCGTCCGGCGACGAAACCGGTGGCGTGCATGATTTCCGGGCCGCCGTCGTTGTCGAAGTCGGCGGCCTTCACGTCCCAGGTCCAGCCGGTACGGGACAGGCCCAGCGGCTCGCTCTCGTCGTCGTACGGGGCCGTGCCCCGGTGGAGGGCCCGCCCGGCGGCGCCGGGGCTGCCGGTGGCGGTGAACGCGAAGTTGCTCTCGTGCAGGGCGAAGTTCTCGCCGATGTTGCTGACCAGGATGTCGGGAACGCGGTCGGGGCCCAGGTGGGTGAAGGCCACGCCCATGCCCTTGAAGGAGTCCCGGCCCAGCACCTTGGACTTGGGGGTGGCCGCGTGCCGCGTCCCGGTCGCCTCGCGGAACCGGATGTGGCCCGGGGCCGACTGGTTGACCAGCAGTTGGTCGGGGCCGAAGTCGTTGGCCACGTACAGCTCGGGGCGGTGGTCGCCGTCGAGGTCGTACGTCCCGAGGGCGAGCGTCCAGCCGCGTGCCGCCGCGGTGTCGAAGGCGCCCGGCACCTCCGTGAAGCGGGCGTCGGGGGCGGGACCGCGGGTGGCGCCGGTGAAGCGCAGCAGCCGGTTGGTGCCGCCGTTGCGGGCGTTGGACAGGGAGGCGTTCATCACGAGCCGGTCCGGCTGGTGGGCGGTCGGGTCCAGGACGCGGGCGCCGTCCGGGAAGTAGTTGCCGAAGACCAGGTCGACGTGCCCGTCACCGTCGTAGTCGCCGATGGTCGCGGCGTTGGTGTTCCACACGGCGCGGGGGCGGACGAGTTCGCGGGCGACGAAGGCTCCGGCGCCCGGCGGCCGGCCCGCGTGGCGGATGAACAGGACGGGCGAGCGGCCCCAGTAGTAGACGATCACGTCCTGCCACCCGTCCTCGTTGAGGTCGGCGGGCAGGCACCCCATGGGCGCGGCGTACGACGGCAGGGCGGGCGCGGGCGGGCGCAGGACGAAGGGCGCGTAGCGGTGGCCGGTGCCGGGGGCCGGGCGGACGGTCACCGTGTCGGTGCGCGGGTCGACCAGGCAGATGTCGTGCGACACGCTGCCCCCGTCGGTGGCGAGGAGCGCCACCCCGGCGCCGACGGAGGAGATCCAGGACGGGATGTCCTTGTACGCGGGGGCGACCGGCCGCAGGGTCCGGTCGGTGGGCCGGTGGGCGGGGGACACGAGGTGGGGGGTGAAGGCGAACCGCTGGGCCAGGCGGTCGCGCTGGGCCTCGGACGCGGCGGGCGGCTGGGTGAGGTGCCACAGCAGCAGGCAGGTGAGCAGCGCGGTGACCCGCGCGAGGTTCCGGCGCACCAGTGTCGTCATCGTCGTCATGGTCAGCGGTCCCCTCTGTGGCCGAGCGCGGCGTACTGGGCCCGGATGCCGGCGCGCCACCGCTGGTAGTGGCCGGTGCCGGTGGCGGCGGGGCCGAGCGCGGCGAGGGAGCGGTCGGTCCAGTCGGCCGCCTGCTCGACGCCGGTTCCGGTCAGCACGGGCGCGGCCTCGGCGGTGTGCGCGGGGACGGCGCCGGCGATGTGGTGTGCCTTGCAGGCGAACGCGGCGCCCTGGGCGAGGTCCGGGCGGTGTTCACCCGCCAGTGCGGCGAGGTGCCGTAGTTCGTGCGGGGTGGCGCCGCCCGCGTACGTGGCGGCGAGGCCGGCGCCGCTCCACAGGTCGGCGCGCCGCCCGGCCGGGAACTCGGCGATCCGCAGCGCGATGCCGTCCGGGTCGGCGCACTCGTGGAACCACAGCGCCCGGCCCAGGCCCTGGTCGCGGATGGCCCGCTCGTCGGGGTTGAGCCCGCGCTCGACGTACTGCCGTCCGATGACCCGGTCGGGGTGGAAGAACCCCTGGTGGAATCCGTATCCGTCCCAGGCGAGCCAGCACTCGGGCGGGCTCGCGCCCGGGATGCCGTCCCGTGGCCGCAGCCCGAGCCGTGCGTACGCCCACCCCGCGCCGACCTGCGCGAGGTGGGGGTACCGGGCGGCGGGCCCGGCCAGCAGGGCGGCGAACCGGCGGCCGCGCGAGGCGGTGAGCAGGTCGAGCAGGCCGCAGGCCATGCCGGCGCCCTCGTAGGCGAATCCGCGCCGCTCGGCCGGGAGCCGCTCCACCTCCGCGGCCAGTTCGGGCAGGGCGCGGGCGCGCAGGGCGGCGTGGAAACCGCACAGGAAGGCCTGTGCGGCCGCTTGCAGGATGCCGCGCGCGGGGCCGGGGCGGAGCCGGAAGCGCCGTACGCCGAAGTCGACTTGCGCCGTGTCCTGGCGCAGCAGGGGAATCACGACGCGGCGCAAGGGACGCGGCACCACGGAAGGGGAGGAGGAAAAAGAGGAAAGCATGTCAGCCGGACTCCTGTTTTCTCTGAGCGGCGGCAATCGCGCGTTCCATGAGGGCGATCATCAGATACGGCTTCGCCACGGCCTGGAAGTCCAGACCGGGGCCGAGCGCGCGGACCGTGCCCTCCAGAACCAGCAGCGACAGAATGGGGAAAACGAATTGGGGGTCGGCGTAGAGACCGTGGCGGCGCTGGAGGGCGAAGAGCTGTACGGCGAAGTCCATCAGGTCGAAGGTGGCGGCGGTCGCTCCCCCGCAGGACTCGATGAGTGCGGCGAGGTCGCGCCGGAACGCGGCGGTGTCGGTGTCCCGGCCGGGGCGTGCGGTGGAGAGCACGATGTCGGCGCAGGCCTGTCCGTCGCCGAGGCTCATCGCGTGGAAGAAGTCGGTGAATTTGTGCCGGGCATGCTCGGTCAGGCGCACGGTGAATCCGGCGTCGACGATGGTCACGGCGCGGCCGGGGCCGCAGCTGAGGTTGCCGGGGTGGAGGTCGCAGTGCACGAAGCCGTCGAGGAAGAGCATGTGGTACGCGGCGCGCAGCGCGGTGACGGCGGCCTGTTCGCCGTCCGTCCCGGCGGGCGGTCGTTGGTGCAGGTCGTCGAGGTACTCCATGACGAGGACCTCGGGGCCGCACAGCTCGTCGTACACCTGCGGCACCCGCACATCAGGCACCTCGGCCAGGTTCTCCTTCAGGAAGCGGAGGCTGCGCCGTTCCCGGTGGAAGTCGAGCTGTCCGCGCAGGGATTCGGCGAGCTGCCGCATGATGTCGGCCACCGGCACGCCGCGCAGGGGCGGCAGCGGGGCGACAAGCCGCGCGAGGGCCAGCATGATGGCCAGGTCGGTGGACAACTGGCGTACCACACCGGGCCGCCGGACCTTCAGGGCGACGGTCCGGCCGTCGGCCAGGTCGGCCCGGTAGACGCAGGCGATGGTGCCGGCCGCGACCGGATGGCGCGCGGCGAGGCCGGCGCCGTCGTCCCGCAGCGCGCGTCTCAGCTCGGGGCCGAAGTGCCGTGACGCGTCGCCGAGCGGCAGCGGGCGCACCTGGTCGTGCAGGGTGCTCAGCACCCGTGCGACATGACGGGGGACCACGTCGGCACGGGTGCTGAGGATCTGGGCGACCTTGACGAAGGCGGGCCCGAGGGCGGTCACCGTGGCCAGGAGCCAGGCGTCCCGCCGTGGCGTGAAACCGCTCCTGCCCGGCGCCAGTGAGCAGCGGAGGGCGAGGCCGCCGAGGACGGCCAGCCGGGCCATGAGCACGAGGCAGATGCGCACGCCCCGTACGACACCGGCGACCACCGTCACCTTCGGAGTGTCGGCATGGCTCATCAGGCACCCCCGCCCCCCGCGGTCACCGGCTCGGTTCAGCCGCCGACGCGGACCGGGAACTTGTCGATCGTGGCGATGACCTGGTCGCTGTCGGGGTCGACCAGCTTGATCGGGTTCTCCAGCCGGTAGAAGTCCCCGTCCGGCGGGAACTTGCTGAGCTCCGGGCTCAGGAGCTTCGCGGGCTCCTTGGTCCGCAGGACCAACGGCTCCGGCCTCGCGCCCTCGTTGCCGCCGTCACCGGGCGGCCGCTCGATGGTCAGCGTGAACGACAGGAACATCACCGCGCTGAGCTTGGGCGGGAAGTGCTGGACGATGTTGAGGAGGCTGTCCGGCGTCGCCTCCATGTCGTCCTGGTTGATGGTGATGCGGCCCAGCTCCGGGTGGTCGGCCTCCACCTTGTGGCCGATGACCTTGAGGACGACGGCCTTGTGGGGCGGCTGGCTGGGGTGGGCCTCGACCCGGACCTTGATGCCGCCCTTGAACTCGACGTTCACGAGGGCGGTGCGGATCTTGAGCGGCACGTTCGCCGCGTAGCAACTACAGGGGATTTCGGCGCCGATGGACGGCAGCACGGTGGCCGTGGTCACGAGTGGAACCTCCGAACGTTACTCGGGGAGTGTGTGGGGTGCACTTCTGACATGCCCGAGTACCGCCATTCGGACCACTCCCCGGGCGGCATTCACCCGTCCGAGTGGTGAATTCCCCTGCTGTTGGCGAGAACTAGACAGAAAGGGGTCGACCAATAAAACGGCGGCCAGGAAAAGGCCGGCCACAATGGCGCGGCACCGGAAATTCAGACACGCTGGTCAGTTCTGCCCCCTCCGTACGGAACGTGCCGGAAATGACTCGTCGCCCCCTCCTGCGAGGAGGGGGCGACGAGCAGGGAAACGGACCGCGTCAGCGCATCAGCACTCCCGCGCCCTCGCCGGTCGTCTGCGTCGGCATCGCGACCAGGCCCAGGTCCGCGCCGGCCGCGAGCAGGCGGTGCGTGGGCAGTATCCGGACCGTGTAGCCGAAGGGGCCCGTCCGGTCGAGGGTGAGCGGGCCCTCGTAGACCCACCGCCCCTGCTGGTCCGGGCCGCCGGCCGGCTTGAGCGGCACCGTCTGGGCGTCCCGCAGCCGGTCGTCGGTGTCCACCCGGCCCGCGACCGCCTGGACCTCCACGTCCTCCGGCTGGAGGTCCCCCAGGGCGACCCGGACCCGCAGGGCGAGCGTGGAGCCGAGCTCCGCGGTGCCGTTGGACTCGTCCACCTCGACGTGGTCGACCGCCACGCGGGGCCACGCGGCGCGCACCCGCGCCTTCCAGGTGGCCAGCTCGCGTGCGGCGCCCGCGTCCATGGAGCGGTGGGCGAGCGCGGCCGGGGTGTAGAGCCGTTCCACGTACTCGCGCACCATGCGGCCCGCCAGCACCTTGGGGCCCAGGTTGGCGAGGGTGCGGCGGACCATCTCGATCCACCGCTCGGGCAGGCCGCCCGCGCCCCGGTCGTAGAAGCGGGGTGCGACGCGCTGCTCGATCAGCTCGTAGAGCGCGGCCGCCTCCAGGTCGTCACGCCGATCCTCGTCCGTGGTGGGACCGTCGGCGGTGGGGATGGCCCAGCCGAAGTCCGGTTCGTACCACTCGTCCCACCAGCCGTCCAGGACGGAGAGGTTGAGGCAGCCGTTCAGCGCGGCCTTCATGCCGGACGTCCCGCACGCCTCCAGCGGGCGCAGCGGGTTGTTCAGCCACACGTCGCAGCCGGGGTACAGCTTCTGAGCCATGCCCATGCCGTAATCCGGCAGGAAGACGATGCGGTGGCGTACGCGCGGGTCGTCGGCGAACCGCACCAGCTCCCGCACCAGCCGCTTGCCGCCGTCGTCCGCCGGGTGGGCCTTGCCCGCCACCACGATCTGCACCGGCCGCGTCGGGTGCAGCAGCAGCTCCATCAGCCGGTCGCGGTCCCGCAGCATCAGCGTCAGGCGCTTGTACGAGGGGACCCGGCGGGCGAACCCGATGGTCAGGATGTCGGGGTCCAGGACCCCGTCGATCCAGCCCAGCTCCGCCGCACCGGCGCCGCGCTGCCGCCACGAGGCGCGCAGCCGGGTGCGTACCTCCGTCACGAGCTGTTCGCGCAGCTCGCGGCGGAGCTCCCAGATCTCGCCGTCGGCGATGTCGGTGACAGAGTCCCACCGCTGCGAACCGCCGACGCTCAGCGCGTCCTCCGCGCGCTGGGAGCCGATCTTCCGGGCGCCGAGCCGGAACACCTCGGGCGCGACCCAGGTCGGGGCGTGGACGCCGTTGGTGATGGAGGTGATGGGCACCTCCTCCGGGTCGAAGCCGGGCCACAGGCCGGCGAACATCTCCCGGCTGACGGCGCCGTGGAGGGTGGACACGCCGTTGGCGCGCTGGGCCAGGCGCAGGCCCATGACGGCCATGTTGAAGAGGTTGGGTTCGCCGCCGGGGTAGGTCTCCATGCCGAGCTGGAGGATGCGTTCGACGTCGACGCCGGGCAGTTCGGCGCCGTCACCGAAGTGGCGGGCGACCAGCTCGCGGTCGAAGCGGTCGATGCCGGCGGGGACCGGGGTGTGGGTGGTGAACACCGTCCCGGCCCGGACCGCCTCCAGCGCGGCGTCGAATTCGATGCCGTCCTCGCTGAGTTCGCGGATGCGTTCCAGGCCGAGGAAGCCGGCGTGGCCCTCGTTGGTGTGGAACACCTCGGGGGCCGGGTGCCCGGTGAGCTCGCAGTACGCCCGTACCGCCCGGACACCTCCTATTCCCAGCAGCATTTCCTGGAGCAGCCGGTGCTCGCTGCCGCCGCCGTACAGCCGGTCGGTGACGTCGCGCTCGGACGGGCCGTTCTCCTCCACGTCCGAGTCGAGCATCAGCAGCGGTACGCGGCCGACCTGCGCCACCCAGATGTGGGCGTGCAGGCAGCGGCCGCCGGGCAGGGCGAGGGAGACCCGCACGGGGGCGCCGCCCGGCTGCCGCAGCAGGCTGACGGGCAGCTCGTTGGGGTCGAGGAGCGGGTAGTGCTCCTGCTGCCAGCCGTCGCGGGAGAGGGACTGGCGGAAGTAGCCGTGCCGGTAGAGCAGGCCGACCCCGATCAGCGGGACGCCGAGGTCGGAGGCGGCTTTGAGGTGGTCGCCGGCGAGGATGCCGAGGCCGCCCGAGTACTGCGGCAGGGCGGCGGTGACGCCGAACTCGGGCGAGAAGTAGGCGACGGCGGTGGGCAGGTCGGCGTACTGGGCGGACTGGTTCTGGTACCAGCGGCGGCCGCGCAGGTAGTCGTCGAGGTCGTCGGCGGCGGCGGACAGGCGGCGCAGGAAGCGCCGGTCCCTGGCGAGTTCGGCGAGTCGGGCGGCGGACACGGAGCCCAGCAGCCGTACGGGATCGCCGCCGGCCGCCCGCCATCCCTCGGGGTCGACGGCCTGGAACAGTTCACGGGTCTCGGCGTGCCAGGACCAGCGCAGATTGCGGGAGAGGTCGCTGAGCGGCCGGAGCGGGTCGGGCAGGACGGGGCGCACGGTGAATCGACGGATTGCCTTCACGTGTTCCACCTTCGCAGGGGAGATACGTATCGGGGCGGACGCACAACGGTGTGCGCCCGCCTTCACTCTCCGACGTTAGTGCCACCCCGCCCTTCTCAACCACGGCGCACTCAGGGGAGCGCGCTCGCCGGGACCTGATAGGGGGAGCCCGCGTTGACGGTTTCCGGGTCGAACGCGCCGGTGGCGGCGTACCGAGCCGCGATCTCGCGCAGTTCGTGCGGCGGGATCACCTCGTCGATACGTTCGAAGCCGTCCGGGGCGCGCTCGTGGGCCAGATTGATGACGACTTCGGGGCCAAGACGCCGGTTGGCGCGCTGAAGCTCCGTCATGGCGGGGCGCCGCTCCGCCTCGTAGGCGGCGAGCGCGTCGGCCGGCTCGGGGTGCAGGGCCATCGCGTGCGCGAGGGCGCGGGCGTCGACGATGGACTGGGTGGCGCCGTTGGAGCCGATGGGGTACATGGCGTGGGCGGCGTCCCCGATGAGGGTGGTGCGACCGTGGCTCCAGCGAGGCAGCGGTTCGCGGTCGACCATCGGGTACTCGAAGGCGCCGTCCGCGGCGCGCAGTACGTCGGGGACGCTGACGCCGTCGAACTCCCAGCCCTCGTAGTGGTGGAGGAACCGGGTGACGGGCACGGGACGGTTCCAGTCCCCGCGTACGCAGGCGGCGGTGCGGTCGGCGGGCATCGCCAGCGCCCAGTTCACGAGGACCTCACGGCGGGAGAGCGTCGGTGTCGTCATCGGGTAGACGACGGCCTTCTGCCGGTCGTCGCCCGCGATGAACATGAACGGCGCGGCGCGGCGCGCGTCCATCCGGGAGATCCCCCGCCACACCAGCATGCCGTTCCACGAGGGCTCGCCCTCGCGGGGGTTGAGGGCCGCGCGGACCGCCGAGCGGATGCCGTCGGCGCCGATCAGGACGTCCGGTTCGAGCGAGGCGCGGCCGCGGGTGGAGCCGTCGCGGTGTTCGAGGCGGACCCGCGGGCGCCCGTCGGGGAGCTGCTCCAGGCCGGTCACCCGGACCCCGCCGACGATGGCGGACGGGCCGAGCCGGCGGCGTACCGCGTCGGCCAGGACCAGCTGGAGGTGGCCGCGGTGGACGGAGAGCTGGGGCCAGCGGTAGCCGGCGCGCAGCCCGCGTTCCTCCCGGGAGATGAGCCCGCCGGATCGGTGGTAGTAGCGCAGTTCCCGGGTGCGTACGGCGTCGGCCTCCAGCTCGTCGAGGAGTCCGAGCGCGTCCAGTTCGCGTACGGCGTTGGGCATGATGTTCAGCCCGGCGCCGATGGGCCGGATCTCGCGGGCCGCCTCCACGACGGTGACGCGGGAGAACCCGGCGGCGTGCAGGGAGAGCGCGGCGGTGAGGCCGGCGACTCCGCCGCCGGCGATGAGTATGTGCGGGGTCATGTCGGTGTCCCGTCAGGCGGCAGGGGTGCGGGGCCGCTCCAAGGACCGGCGCACCAGCGTTTCGTTGTCCCTGGTCAGGTCCAGTACGGAGCGCAGCAGCGCGACCGGCGCGCCGCCGCTGCCCTGGTCGTACAGCCGTATGTCGTCGCTGTAGGCCTTGCGGGCGATGCCGAGGTGGCGGGCGCGGAAGGTCTTGAGGATGCGCAGCACCCGCGCCAGCGACACGGCGGCCGCGGCGAGCTCCGGCGGCATCCGGTGGACGGTCTCCCAGCTGAGGGCGGCGGACAGTTTGCTGACGGCCGACGTGCCGCCCTTGTGCACGGCGTGGAAGGCGCGCCACGCGGGGAGGCTGTAGGCGACGGACTCGGCGAGGAAGGCGTCGTACGCGGGGTGGGGGCGGTCGCACTGCCAGACCGTCAGGTCGACCAGCCACAGGGGGACCTGGGCGGCGGCCGGGCCGAGGTAGTCGCGGCCGGCGACGTCGATCTCCTCGAAGTAGGGGCGCAGCACGCGCGCGAAGAAGCCGGGTGAGACGTTGTCGACGGTGAAGTCGATGGCGTCGACCATCGACTGGACGTGCTGGGCGGTGCGGTCGAGGGCGAGGGCGAAGCCCGGGTCGTAGGGTTCCAGCCCGGCCAGGTCGGTGCAGGTGCGCAGGGCGGCGACGAGGCTGGGGAAGACCATCCGGACGGCGTCCTGGAGGTGGGCCTCCATCTCCTCGCCCGTGTACATCCGCTGACGGCTGCCGAGCGGGTTCCACGTGGTGTAGTGGTGCACGGTGTCGCGGGGCACCATGTCGGTGCGGCGGGCCAGTTCCTCCAGTACGGGCAGGACTTCGGGGACGGCGGCGACCGGCTGGACGCCGTGCCGCTTGAGGGAGCCGAGCAGCATGCCGAGGTCGCGCATCGCGGCGAGTGCCTCGATGACGCACCACTCGGAGACCCGGTCGAGATCGGGTACGAGGGCGCGCAGGGCGACGGTGAGCGCGGGGATGTCGGCGTCCCGGTTCATCGCGGGGAGCGCGGCGAGCAGCGCGTCGGCGCCGAGCGGGTCGGCCTCGCGTATCTCGGCGATGCGGTAGCGCGGTTCGGCACAGGTATCGAGACCGGGCGCGACAAGGTCGTACAGGGTCAACGGAAAGCCCCCCTAGGGCTGGTGTGGATGCGGGAGTGGCGCGGTGGCCGCTGGTCAGGCGGTCACCGCGGGTCGCCCACCCGGTCCTGGCGTGACGGCGCCGGGCTGGGCGCGGGCCTTTTCAGCCGTACGGAGAGAAGTGCGGCCGCCGCGGCGAAGGCGGCGCCGACGAGCAGCGCCGCCCGGAAGCCGGCGGTCTCGGCCTGGGGTGTGGCCGAGCCGGTACGGGTGGTGGCGACGGCCACGAGGACGGCCAGGCCGAGAACGGAGCCGAACTGCTGGCTGGTGTTGATGAGCCCGGAGGCCAGGCCGGTCTCCTCGGGCGTGGCCTCGGCCGTGGCGGCCACATTGGTGGTGACCATGACCAGCGGCAGCGCGACGCCCAGCACGAGGCTGGGTGCGAGGACCGTGGTGGCGAAGGTGCCGTGCGCGCTGAGTGCGAGGGCCAGCCAGACCATGCCCGCCAGCAGGAGGGTGAAGCCGAGCGTCATGGTGCGGCCGAGGCCGAGGTGGTCGATGAGGCGGCCGGTCAGCGGGGCGGTGGCGACGACGGCCAGGGACAGCGGCAGCAGGCCGAGCCCGCCGGCCAGCGGCGACTGCCCCAGCACGGTCTGGAGGTAGAGGCTGACCAGGAAGAACATCGGGAACAGCGCCATCTGGGCGAGGGCGCTGAGGCAGTTGGCGAGCCGGAGCGTGGGCCGCGCCAGCACGGCGGGCGGCACCAGAGGGCTGGTGGTGCGGCTCTCCACCAGCGCGAACAGCGCGAGCAGGGCCAGGCCCGCCGCGCCCGCGAGGAGGCTGCGGCCGACCAGGGCGTAGGCCAGCAGGCCGAGGCCGCCGGTGGCGGTGAGCGCCCCGAGCAGGTCGAAGCCGGGTTCGGCGCTGCGGGTCGAGCCGTCGAGGAGCCGGAGCGCGAGCAGGCCGAGCAGCAGGGCGACGGCGACGTTCAGCCAGAAGGTGGAGCGCCAGCCCAGCAGGTCGGTGAGGACCCCGCCGAGCACGGTGCCGAGCACCCCGCCGAGGCCGCCCATCGCGGCGAACGCGCCGAGCGCCCGGTGCCGGGCGGGCCCGTCCGGGAACAGGATCAGCAGCAGCGCGAACGCGGCGGCAGCGGCGAGCGCCGCGCCGACGCCCTGCACGGCGCGGGCGGCGATGAGCGCGCCGGTGCTCTGCGCGAGCCCGCCGGCCGCGGAGGCGGCCGCGAGCAGCGCGAGCCCGCCGGTGAACAGCCGCCGGTGCCCGAGCAGGTCGGCGGTGCGGCCGCCGAGGAGGAGCAGCCCGCCGAAGGTGATGAGGTAGGCGTTGGCGACCCAGGACAGCCCGGCGGACCCGGCCCCCAGGTCGTCGCCGACCGACGGCAGCGCGACGTTGACGATCGCGGTGTCCATGATGAGCAGCAGCTGCGTCGCCGCGAGCAGCCCGAGCGCCCCCCGCGTCCCCCCGTGGCGTACATGCGGCTGACGCAGGGCGCCGTGGACTACCGCTCGACCGACGACCAGCGGGCCGGGCTGATGCAGCAGCCGCCCATGGGGTACGCGCCGCCGCCGGTGGTCATCCCGGAGGTGCCGCAG
>NZ_JAUEPL010000026.1 GCF_030406405.1 Streptomyces ficellus | reverse complement strand
CGGAGCAGATGACGATGCGGTCGGGGTCGGCGTACACGCCGCGGGCGCGGGCCAGGTAGTCGGCGAGGACGGTACGCAGTTCGACGCGGCCGTGCGGGCCGCCGTACCCGAAGGCCTCGTGCGTGCCGCCCGCGCGCCCGGTGGTACGGCGCCCCGCCGCGCACACCCTGCACCCCGGCATGCCCGACCTCGGGTCCTTCCCGCGCGCCCAGTGGCTCAAGGCGGCCCGCCGGGCGCTGACGGCCGCCCCGCACGAGGCCTTCGGGTACGGCGGCCCGCACGGCCGCGTCGAACTGCGTACCGTCCTCGCCGACTACCTGGCCCGCGCCCGCGGCGTGTACGCCGACCCCGACCGCATCGTCATCTGCTCCGGCTTCGTCCACGGGCTGCGCCTGATGGCCCAGGTGCTGCGCGAGCGGAAGGTACGGGACGTGGCCGTCGAGTCGTACGGGCTCGACGTCCACTGGAACCTGCTCACCCGGGCCGGGCTGCGCACACCCGCGCTGCCGTTCGACGAACACGGCACGCGCACCGGCGCGTTGCGCCGCCAAGGGGCGGTCCTGATGACGCCCGCGCACCAGTTCCCGCTCGGCGGCGCACTCACCCCCGACCGGCGCACCGAGGCCGTGGACTGGGCGCGCAGGACCGGCGGGCTGATCCTGGAGGACGACTACGACGGCGAGTTCCGCTACGACCGCCAGCCGGTCGGTGCCCTCCAGGGCCTGGACCCCGAGCGCGTCGTCTATCTCGGGACGGCCAGCAAGTCGCTCACGCCCGGACTGCGGCTGGCGTGGATGGTGCTGCCGGAGCAGCTGGTCGGCGACGTGCTGGCGGCGAAGGGCGGCACCGACTGGGTGTCCAGCGCGCTCGACCAGCTGACGCTGGCGGAGTTCATCTCCTCGGGCGCCTACGACCGGCACGTACGGAGCATGCGGCTGCGCTACCGGCGGCGGCGCGACCAGCTCGTGGCCGCGCTCGCCGAACGGGCGCCCGGCATCCGGGTCAGCGGCATCGCGGCCGGGCTCCACGCCGTGCTGGAACTCCCGCCCGGCACCGAGCCCTCCGTCGTCCAAGCCGCAGCCTGGCAGGGCCTCGCCGTCCAGGGCCTGGACCGCTTCCGCCACCCGGACGTACCGCGCGGGCGCGACGCCCTGGTGGTCGGCTACGCCACCCCGACCGACAGCGCGTGGACGGGCGCCCTCGACGCCCTGTGCCGCGCGCTGCCGTAGGGCCTGTCTTCGCAGCGTGCCGGGCTCGCGTGCCCGCGGTGACATCAACCGCTCCCCGGCGGGCCGCTCCTGACCCGGCCCGATCCACAAGACAGGCCCTGGCCGTGTCCGTACCGTCCGTACCCGCAGGGCGGGTCCCCGTCACTCCGTGGCGCCGCTCCTGAGCACCGTCCGCAGCTGCTCCAGACCCCAGTCCAGGTCCTCCTTGCTGATCACCAGTGGCGGGGCGATCCGGATCGTCGAACCGTGCGTGTCCTTCACCAGGACGCCGCGCTCCATCAGCTGCTCCGAGATCTGCCGCCCGGTGCCCAGGCTCGGCACGATGTCGACGCCCGCCCACAGGCCGCGCCCGCGGACCGCCTCCACGGCGCCCCCGCCCACCAGCAGTCCCAGCTCCCGGTGCAGGTGGTCGCCCAGCTCGGCCGCCCGCTGCTGGTACTCACCCGTGCGCAGCATGGCGATCACCTCCAGCGCCACGGCACAGGCCAGCGGGTTGCCGCCGAACGTCGAGCCGTGCTCACCGGGCCGGTGCACGCCGAGCACCGCCGTGCTGGACACGACCGCCGACACCGGCACGACGCCGCCGCCCAGCGCCTTGCCCAGCACGTACATGTCGGGCACCACGTCCTCGTGCTCGCACGCGAACGTCCGGCCGGTGCGGCCCAGGCCCGACTGGATCTCGTCCGCGATGAACAGCACGTCCCGCTCGCGGGTCAGCTCCCGCACCCGGGCGAGATAGCCCGGCGGCGGCACCAGCACCCCGGCCTCGCCCTGGATCGGCTCCAGCAGCACGGCCACGGTGTTGTCCGTCATGGCCTCCTCGATGGCGGCCACGTCCCCGTAGGGAACGATCTCGAAGCCCGGCGTGTAGGGGCCGTAGTCCGCCCGCGCCTCCGGGTCGGTCGAGAAGCTGACGATCGTGGTCGTCCGGCCGTGGAAGTTGCCGGCCGCCACGATGATCTTGGCCATGCCGTCGGGGACGCCCTTGACGCGGTAGCCCCACTTGCGGGCGGTCTTCACCGCGGTCTCCACCGCCTCCGCCCCGGTGTTCATCGGCAGCACCATCTCCATGCCGCACAGCTCGGCCAACTGCTCGCAGAACTCCGCGAACCGGTCGTGGTAGAAGGCGCGGGAGGTCAGCGTCACCCGCTCCAGCTGGGCCTTGGCGGCCTCGATCAGCCGGCGGTTGCCATGGCCGAAGTTGAGGGCGGAGTAGCCCGCCAGCATGTCGAGGAAGCGGCGCCCCTCGACATCGGTCATCCACGCGCCCTCCGCCGAGCTGACGACGACGGGCAACGGGTGGTAGTTGTGCGCGCTGCGCGCCTCGGCGGAAGCGATCGCGTCTTGCGTTCTCGACACGGAATCTCCGTTCGTCCTGCGGCCGGGGGCCTGGGGTGCGCCCTTATCTATCGTCGCTCGCCAGGTGGGCCGGGAAACCTTCGACCGGCGTGCCCGTTAAGGTGGCCGTACGCACGGCGACTGGCGTACGGGGAAGCGACCCCGGGGAAGTCGTGCGCGGCAGACCGCACGAGGTGCCGCCCGCCTGGGCACCCCGGGAGACGACCGCTGCCGGCCCCTTGGAGCGCACGCCATGACCAGCCTTCCCCTTCCCGCGCACCACCCCGCCCTCGCCGCCACCGACCCGGAACTGGCCGCGCTCGTCGGCGCCGAGGAGCGGCTCCAGGCCGACACCCTGCGGCTGATCCCCAGCGAGAACTACGTCTCGCAGGCCGTCCTGGAGGCCTCCGGCACCGTCCTGCAGAACAAGTACAGCGAGGGTTACCCCGGCCGGCGGTACTACGAGGGCCAGCGGCACATCGACCAGGTCGAGCTGCTCGCCATCGGCCGGGCCAAGGCCCTCTTCGGCGTCGACCACGCCAACGTCCAGCCCTACTCCGGCTCCCCGGCCAACCTCGCCGTCTACCTCGCCTTCGCCCAGCCCGGTGACACCGTGATGGGCATGGCCCTGCCGATGGGCGGCCACCTCACCCACGGCTGGGGCGTCTCCGCGACCGGTACGTGGTTCCGCGGCGTCCAGTACGGCGTACGCCGGGACACCGGCCTGATCGACTTCGACGAGGTGCGCGACCTGGCGCTCAAGGAGCGGCCCAAGGTCATCTTCTGCGGTGGCACCGCCCTGCCCCGCACCATCGACTTCGCCGCCTTCGCGGAGATCGCCCGCGAGGCGGGCGCCGTCCTGGTCGCCGACGTCGCCCACATCGCCGGCCTGATCGCGGGCGGCGCCCACCCGTCGCCGGTGCCGCACGCGGACGTGATCTCCACGACCACCCACAAGACGCTGCGCGGCCCGCGCGGCGCGATGCTCATGTGCCGCGAGGAGCACGCCAAGGCCATCGACAAGGCGGTCTTCCCCGGCCTCCAGGGCGGTCCCCACAACCAGACCACCGCCGCCATCGCCGTCGCCCTCCACGAGGCGTCCCGGCCCTCCTTCCGCGACTACGCGCACGCGGTCGTCGCCAACGCCAGGGCGCTCGCCGAGGCACTGCTCGCCCGCGGCTTCGACCTGGTCTCCGGCGGCACCGACAACCACCTGATCCTGATGGACCTCACCTCGAAGGACGTGCCGGGCAAGGTCGCCGCGAAGGCGCTGGACCGGGCGGGGGTCGTCGTGAACTACAACACCGTCCCCTACGACCCCCGCAAGCCCTTCGACCCCTCCGGCATCCGCATCGGCACCCCCTCGCTGACCTCCCGCGGCCTCGGTACGCAGCACATGACGGCCGTCGCCGACTGGATCGACCGGGGCGTCGGCGCGGCGCGGGACGGCGACGAGGACGCCCTGCTCACGATCCGCGCGGAGGTCGCCGACCTGATGGCCGCCCACCCGGCCCCCGGCATCCCCGCGTAAGGAGCCGGGCGCGCCACGGGCCGCGGGCACCGCTGGGTGCCCCGTCCGTGGCCCGGCCCGGTCCCGTGGCACGCTGTGTTCCTCGTCTCATCCCGGGTGCGCCCCTGTCCGTCCCCGGCCGTTTCCCGAGCTGTCGGTCGCACCTGAGACAATGAGGAACATGGCCTCTGATCGTCCTCGCGTGCTCTCCGGAATCCAGCCCACCGCAGGCTCGTTCCACCTCGGCAACTACCTCGGTGCGGTCCGTCAGTGGGTCGCGCTCCAGGAGACCCACGACGCCTTCTACATGGTCGTCGACCTGCACGCGATCACCGTTCCGCAGGACCCCGCCGAGCTGCGTGCCAACACCCGGCTCGCCGCCGCCCAGCTGCTCGCCGCGGGACTCGACCCCGAGCGCTGCACGCTCTTCGTCCAGAGCCACGTCCCCGAGCACGCCCAGCTGGGCTGGGTCATGAACTGCCTGACCGGCTTCGGCGAGGCCGGCCGCATGACGCAGTTCAAGGACAAGTCCGCCAAGCAGGGCGCCGACCGCGCCACGGTCGGTCTCTTCACGTACCCGATCCTCCAGGTCGCGGACATCCTGCTCTACCAGGCCAACGAGGTCCCGGTCGGCGAGGACCAGCGCCAGCACATCGAGCTCACCCGCGACCTCGCGGAGCGGTTCAACACGCGCTTCGGTGAGACGTTCACCGTCCCGGCGCCGTACATCCTCAAGGAGACGGCGAAGATCTACGACCTGCAGGACCCGACGGTCAAGATGAGCAAGTCGGCCTCCACGCCGAAGGGGCTGATCAACCTGCTGGACGAGCCGAAGACGACCGCGAAGAAGGTCAAGAGCGCGGTCACCGACACCGAGACCGTGATCCGCTTCGACCCCGAGCGCAAGCCCGGCGTCAGCAACCTGCTGACCATCATGTCCACCCTCACCGGCACCCCCGTCGCGGACCTGGAGCGTGGCTACGAGGGCAAGATGTACGGGGCGCTGAAGACCGACCTCGCCGAGGTCATGGTGGGCTTCGTCACCCCCTTCAGGGCCCGCACCCAGGAATACCTGGACGACCCCGAGACGCTGGACTCCATCCTGGCCAAGGGCGCCGAGAAGGCGCGTGCCGTCGCCGGGGAGACGCTCGCGCAGACGTACGAGAAGGTGGGCTTCCTGCCCGCCAAGCACTGAACCCGGGCGGCTCTGGCCACGCGGTGGGTGCAGCCGCCACACTGGCGCTGCACCGGACGACCAACCGGACGACCGAAGTGAGGAGAACGACGTGGGGACCGTAACGCTCGGCGTTTCGATCGCGGTCCCGGAGCCCTACGGCAGCCTGCTCCAGGAGCGGCGCGCGGGCTTCGGGGATCCCGCCGCGCACGGCATCCCCACGCACGTCACCCTCCTGCCGCCGACCCAGGTCGAGGCGTCGCGGCTGCCCGCCGTCCGGGCCCACCTCGCCGAGGTCGCGGCGGCCTGCCGGGCGTTCCCGATGCGGCTGAGCGGCACGGGCACCTTCCGGCCGCTGTCACCGGTCGTCTTCGTGCAGGTGGTGGAGGGCGCGTCGGCCTGCTCGTGGCTCCAGCAGCGGGTCAGGGACACGTCGGGCCCGCTGGTACGGGAGCTGCAGTTCCCGTACCACCCGCATGTCACCGTGGCGCACGGCATCTCCGAGGAGGCGATGGACCGGGCCTATGAGGAGCTGGCCGACTTCGAGGCCTCCTGGACGGTCGGCTCCTTCGCGCTGTACGAGCAGGGCGCGGACGGGGTCTGGCGCAAGCTGTACGCGTACGAGTTCGGTGCCGGCCGGGCGACCCCGGCCGTGCCCGCCCAGGGCTCACCTGTCGACGAACCGGCCACCAGCCGCACCTGAGGCACCGGTCTCAGCGGCGGGCACCGGTCACAGCGGCAGGCGGCGGAAGAGCGGGCGCGGGGTGTGCCGCAGCACCGACATCACCACGCGCAGCGCGCCCGGCACCCACACCGTCTCCGCACGGCGCCGCAGCCCCTGCTCGATCGCGAAGGCCACCGCCTCCGGGGTCGTCGCCAGCGGCGCGTCCGCCAGCCCGGCCGTCATCCTCGTCCGTACGAAACCGGGCCTGACGACCATCACGTGCACGCCCGTGCCGTGCAGCGCGTCGCCCAGGCCCTGGGCGAAGGCGTCCAGGCCGGCCTTGCTGGAGCCGTAGAGGAAATTGGCGCGGCGGGCCCGTTCGGCGGCCGCCGAGGAGAGCACGACCAGGGAGCCGTGCCCCTGTGCCTGGAGAGCGTTCCCGCAGACCAGCCCGGCCGAGACCGCGCCGGTGTAGTTCGTCTGGGCGACCAGGACCGCGGCGGCCGGCGCCGCCTCGTCGCGCGCCTGGTCGCCCAGGACGCCGAAGGCGAGCAGCACCATGTCGATGTCGCCCTCGGTGAACACCTTGCCCAGGGCCTCCTCGTGCGCGGCGGTGTCGAGCGCGTCGAACGGGACGGTACGGACGGTGACGTCCGCCCGCAGCCCGCGCAGGGACGCGGCGGCGGACTCCAGGGCGGGGGAGGGGCGGCCGGCCAGCCAGACCGTACGCGTACGGCGGGCGATGAGGCGGCGTGCGGTGGCCAGCCCGATCTCGGACGTACCACCGAGGACGAGCAGGGACTGCGGGGTGCCGAAGGCATCCTTCATGGTGACGTGCTCCTTACCGGGGATCCGGGGATCCGGGAGTCCGGGGGTCCTACGGGCCGAGCAGCCCGAGGCGGCGGGCCAGGTCCGACCTGAACACCGAGCGGGGGTCCAACTCGGCCCGCAGTGCCAGGAATTCCGGCAGTCGCGGGTACATGGCGCGCAGCGCGTCCGGGCCGAGCCGGGAGTCCTTGGCGAGGTAGACGCGGCCCCCCGCGTCCGCCACCTCCTCGTCGAGCTCGTCCAGGAACGCGCCCAGACCGCTGAGCCCGGCCGGGATGTCCAGCGCCAGCGTCCAGCCGGGCATGGGGAAGGACAGCCAGCCGGGGTCGCCCTCGCCGAAGCGTTTCAGGACCGCCAGGAAGGACGGACACCCCCGGCGCGCGATACGGCGCACGATGCGGCGCAGGGCGTCCTCGTGCCCGTACCCGACGACGAACTGGTACTGGACGAAACCGCCGCGCCCATACACGCGGTTCCAGTGCGGGACGCCGTCCAGAGGGTGGAAGTAGGCGGACAGCCGCTGGAGCTCGCCGGTGCGGTGGCGGGGCGCCCGGCGGTACCAGAGCTCGTTGAAGAGCCCCACGGTCGTGCGGCTGAGGAGCCCCTCCGGTACGAAGGCGGGGGCGCCCGGCAGCCTGCCGGGGCGGAAGGCGAGGGGCGCGCGCCGGGCGCGGCGCGGGAGTGCCTCGTACGGGGCGTGGTCACCGCGCGTGAGGACGGCCCGTCCGGTGGCGGCCCCGCGCGCGAGCAGGTCGATCCAGGCGACGGAGTAGCGGTAGCCGTGGTCGTTGGCGGTCAGGCGGGCCATCAGGTCATCGAGGTCGGCGGCGCGCTCGGTGTCGACGCACATCAGGGACGTTTCGACGGGCAGCAGCTGGACGGTGGCGGAGAGGATCACTCCGGTCAGGCCCATGCCGCCGGTGGTGGCGTCGAACAGGTCGGTGCCGGGCAGGACCGTGCGGATCGCGCCGTCCGCGGTGAGGAGCTCGAAGGCGCGTACGTGACGGCTGAAGGAGCCGGAGACGTGGTGGTTCTTGCCGTGGATGTCGGCGCCGATGGCCCCGCCGACGGTGACGTAGCGGGTGCCGGGGGTCACGGGCACGAACCAGCCGAGCGGCAGCAGCACCTCCATGAGGCGGTGCAGGCTGACGCCCGCGTCGCAGACCACGACGCCCGCGTCCGCGTCGATGGCACGGATGCGGTCGAGGCCGGTCATGTCGAGTACCGAGCCGCCCGCGTTCTGAGCCGCGTCGCCGTAGGCGCGGCCGAGCCCGCGGGCGATGCCGCCGCGATCGCCGCAGTCACGCACCGCGGCGACGGCCTCCTCATGGCTGCGGGGGCGCAGGACGCGGGCGACGGTGGGGGCGGTGCGGCCCCAGCCGGTCACCGGTTCGGTCGGCGTCACCGGGGCGGTCTGCGGCGCGATGTGGGTGTCGGCATCAGGCATGGACGCGACGGTATCGCCGCACTTGCGTCGTTCGAGGGGTTTGTCGGCCGCGTCGTCCGGCTCGCCGAAATGGGTGATTAAACGAGTGTCGGACAAGATTGCCGCCTCCTCGGGCGCGCGGCCCGCCAGAGTCGTCCAGGGACGACGAGAGGGGTGGCCAAGGATGCGATACGCGGGCCGGCGCCTGTCGTACGCCGACTGCGCGGGCGCCGATCGACTGCTGCTGGCCACGCTGCGCGACTGCGGGCGCCGTCTGCCCGCGGTGGCCGCGGCCGCCCGGGCGCTGTCGTTCGCGGGTGAGCACGGCGCGCTGTGGATCGCGGCCGGGCTCGCGGGCGCGGTGGCCGACCCGGAGCGCCGTGCGGCCTGGCTGCGCGGTACGGCGCTGACCGGCGCGGCGCACCTGGCGAGCATGGGCGTGAAGCGGGTGGTACGCAGGCCACGGCCGGGCGGCCCGGTGGAGCCGCTGGTGCGCACCGCCGGGCGGCACTCCTTCCCGAGCTCCCACGCCGCTTCGGCCGCCGCGGCGGCGGTGGCCTTCGGGGCACCGCGCCCGGCCGCCCGCCGCCTGGCCGCGCCGCTGGCGGCCGCGATGTGCCTCTCCCGGCTCGTGGTGGGCGTCCACTACCCCACCGACGTGGCCGCCGGCGCCCTGCTGGGCGTGGTGACGGCGCGGGCGGGCGGACGCTGGACGCGGCGGGCGGTGGACGCGCGTGGGTGACCTGACGGACCGTTTCCGCAGCCGGGTCGGCGCGCGCTCCGCGTACGGAGAGACGCGCCCGTACGGAGACCGGCGCCCGTACGGAGGGACGCACCCGTACGGAGACCGGCGCCCGTACGCAAAGACACGCCCGTACGGAGAGACGTGCCCGTACGCAAAGACGCGCCCGTACGGAGGGACGCACCCGTACGGAAACCGGCGCCCGTACGCAGAGACGCACCCGTGCGCAGAGACGCGCCCGTACGCGGTCCGGGCCGGACGCGGTCATGGCTGAGCCGACGACCGTGGCGCCCCCCGCCTCCGCCGCCTGCGGCCTGCCCATCCCCGACGCGGCGCCCCGGGCCGCCGCCGTGCCGTTCGGGCTGGTACGGGCCGCGCGCCCGCGCCAGTGGATCAAGAACGTCCTCGTCGTCGCCGCGCCCGCCGCCGCCGGGCAACTGGTGTCCCGGCACACCGCCCTCCAACTCGGCATCGTCTTCCTGCTGTTCACCGCCGCGGCCGCCGGCGTCTACCTCGTCAACGACGCCCGCGACGCCCACGCCGACCGCGCCCACCCCGTCAAGTGCCGCCGCCCGGTCGCCGCCGGGGACGTCCCGGTCCCCGTGGCGTACGGGACCGGCGCCGGCCTCGCGCTCGGCGCCGTCATCGGCGGCGCCGTGCTGTGCAACGCCCTGACCGCCGCGCTCCTCGCCGCGTACCTGGCCATGCAGTGCGCGTACTGCCTGCGCCTCAAGCACGTCCTCGTCGTCGACCTCGCGGTGGTCACGACCGGGTTCCTGATGCGCGCCATGATCGGCGGGGTCGCCCTGTCCATCCCGCTGTCACGCTGGTTCCTCATCACCACCGGCTTCGGCGCCCTGTTCATGGTCGCGGCCAAGCGCTACTCCGAAGCCGTCCAGATGGCGGGCCACGACGGGCGGACCCGTGCGCTGCTCACCGAGTACACCACTGGCTACCTCCGCTTCGTGTGGCAACTGGCCGCCGGTGCCGCCGTACTCGGCTACTGCCTGTGGGCCCTGGAGAGCGGCGGCACCGCCAACGGCTCCCTGCTGCCCTGGCGCCAGCTCTCCGTGATCGCCTTCATCCTCGCCGTCCTCCGTTACGCCGTCTTCGCCGACCGGGGCACCGCCGGAGCCCCCGAGGACGTCGTGCTGCGCGACCGCCCCCTCGCCGTCATCGGCCTCGCCTGGGCGGCGATGTACGCGATGGCCGTGGCCGACCTGTGACACCGCCCGCCCGCACGGGGGTAGGGGGAACGGCATGGACTGGCTGACCAAGCTCCCCGTCATCGGCCCGTGGGCCGCCCGCCTCATGCGTACGCACGCCTGGCGTTCGTACGAGACCCTCGACCGCGCCCACTGGACCCGCCTGGCCGCCGCCATCACGTTCATCAGCTTCCTCGCCCTCTTCCCGCTGATCACCCTGGGCGCCACGGTCGGCGCCGCGCTCCTGAGCGCCGAGCAGCTCCGCTCCATCGAGAACAGGCTCGCCGAACAGGTCCCCGGCATCTCCGACCAGCTCGACCTCGACGCCCTCGTCGCCAACGCGGGCACGGTCGGACTCGTCGCCGGAGCCGTCCTGCTGTTCACCGGTATCGGATGGATCGGCTCCATGCGCGAATGCCTGCGCGCGGTGTGGGGGCTCGACGACAGCGACGGCGACAACCCCTTCGTCCGCAAGGGCAAGGACGCCGTGATCCTCCTCGGGCTCGGTGTGACCGGCCTCGCCTCGCTCGCCGCCTCCGCCCTCGGCTCCACCGCCGTCGACTGGACCGCCGAACGGCTCGGCGTCTCCGGCGGCGGCGCCGGTGGCGTGTTCCTCCACATCGGCGCCGTCACCGTCGCCGTCCTCGCGGACTTCCTGCTCCTGCTGTACGTGCTGAGCCCGCTGCCCGGCGTCCACCCGCCGCGCCGCCGCCTCGTCGTGGCGGGGCTGATCGGCGCGGTCGGCTTCGAGGCGCTGAAGCTGCTGCTCGGCGGCTATATGAGGGGCGTGGCGGCGAAGTCGATGTACGGGGCGTTCGGGGTGCCCGTCGCGCTCCTGCTGTGGATCAACTTCACCGCCAAACTGCTGCTGTTCTGCGCCGCCTGGACGGCCACGCGCTCTAAGCGCGAGGCTGACGACGGCGGCGTACGAGATCCGGCAGCGGCCAGCGCCGGTTGACCAGGAACGCCGCGCCCGCCAGCAGCGCCAGCGCACCGCCCGCCACCGCCAGTGCCGTCCCGGCCCCGCCCGAGCCGCCCGCGGCGGCGACCGTCGTCCTGCCGCCGCCCTCGCGCGCCGACTGCTCCCCGCCGCCGGAACCGGCCTCGCCCTCGACGGACCCGGCCGAGGCCCCGGTCCCCGTCTGTGCCGACTTGGGCGGCACCAGTTCGCCGACCGGCTTCACCTTCCCGGCCGCCGCGAAACCCCAGTCGAGCAGCCGGGCCGCCTCCTTGTAGACGGCGTGGCTCTCCTTCGCCGACGGGTTCATGACGGTGACCAGCAGCACCTTGCCGTTGCGCTCCGCCACCCCGGTGAAGGTGGCGCCCGCGTGGGTCGTGCTGCCGTTCTTCACCCCGGCGATGCCCTGGTAGGCGGGGATGCCGTAGTCGCCGGTCAGCAGCCGGTTGGTGTTCTGGATCTCGAACGTCGACCGCTTCTTGTTGCCGGGCTTGACCTCTCCGGGGAACGTGGCGCGCGGAGTCGAGCAGTACTCCCGGAAGTCCTTGTTCTGCATACCGCTGCGCGCGATGAGCGTGAGGTCGTACGCGGACGAGACCTGGCCCTGCGCGTCGTAACCGTCCGGTGAGACGACATACGTGTCCAGCGCCTGGAGTTCGGCGGCGCGGTCGTTCATGTCCTGGACGGTCTTGGCGAGGCCGCCGTTCATCCCGGACAGCACGTGCACGGCGTCGTTGCCGGAGCGCAGGAAGACCCCCAGCCACAGGTCATGGACCGTGTAGGTGTGCTTCTCCTTGACCCCGACCAGGCTGGAGCCCTCGCCGACCTTGGCCAGTTCACCCGGCTTGACCAGATGCGACCGCGTCTTGGGCAGCTTGGGCAGCACCGTGTCGGCGAAGAGCATCTTCAGGGTGGAGGCGGGCGGCAGCCGCCAGTGGGCGTTGTGCGCGGCCAGCACGTCGCCGCTCTCGGCGTCCGCCACGATCCAGGAGCGGCCCGTGACCTCCTTGGGCAGTACGGGCACACCGGCGGCCAGGTTGACCTGGGTGCCGGGCTTGCCGAGCTTCGCCCCGCCGACCGTGGACATGACGGCGGGCGGCTTGGGCTGGGTGTCCTCCTTCGTGTCCGCCGACGCGGGGGCAGCGGTGAGGGCAGGCAGCAGCGCGGCGACGGTGACCGTCCATACGGTCTTTTTCAGATCAGACACGATCGAGAACGTACAGGGAGCGACCGCGGAAGCCGACGCCACACCCCGCAGGAGGCCGCTCACGCGTCGCGGAGATACTGGACCCATGAAGCTCAGCCGCTCCGCCTCCTGGTTCCT
Organism: Streptomyces ficellus; assembly: GCF_030406405.1. GTDB lineage: Bacteria > Actinomycetota > Actinomycetes > Streptomycetales > Streptomycetaceae > Streptomyces > Streptomyces ficellus_B. The sequence goes on along the minus strand of NZ_JAUEPL010000026.1, from coordinate 78,481 downwards.
GCTCGCCTTCGGGGTGTGGAGCTGGATCATCTGGATCACTTTCGTCAAAAACCTCTGGAACGACGCGAGCGGTCTCGCCTTCGACGACGCGGGTGACCCGACCGCCTACTTCTGGGTCCATCTGCTGCTCGCCATCACGTCCTTTGTTCTGGGGACGGTGGTGGGCGTCATCGGGTTGCGTGGCGTGCGCGCGTCGCGTCGCGGCTCACACCACGAATAGGGGGTCGGGGCCGTGCTGTTCGTCCTGCTGCTGCTCGTCGTGGTCATCGCCCTGCTGGGCGCTGTCCACTGGTACGTATGGCGGCGCCTGGTGCGCGATGTGACGGTGCCCGGGAGCGTGGCGCGGCGGGCGGGCACCGTGGCCCTGGTCGTGCTGCCCCTGCTGGCGCTGGGCGCGCTGACGGCGGGGCGCGCGGGGGCGCCGTTCTGGCTCCAGCGGGCGGTGGCCTGGCCCGGCTTCCTGTGGCTGGCGCTGCTGCTGTACGTGGTGCTGGCCCTGGTGGCGGGGGAGGCGGTACGCCCGCTGCTGCGGCGCTTCCTGGAGCGCCGGGCCGCGCGAGGGCCGGCGGCAGCCGGCGCACCGGCCGCGGGCACGCCGACGGAGGCGCCCACGGGCAGGCCCACGGAGGCGCCCGCCACGAGGCCCACGGAGGCGCCCGCCCCGGTAGCCGTGGCAGCGGGGGCGCCTCAGGTGGCCGCCGCGCCCCTCGGGGAGACGGCCGCCGCCACCCCGCCGATACCCGAGCCGTCGCCCGCCCCCGGGACCACCACCCAAGCCGAGGTGTCGCGGCGGCTGTTCGTGTCGCGGGTGGTCGGCGGCGCCGCCGCGGCCGCCGCGCTCGGGACCGTCTCGTACGGCACCTACGGCGTCCTGCGCGGGCCGCGCGTCAAGCGGGTCACCGTGCCGCTCGCCAAGCTGGGCCGCGCCGCGCACGGGTACCGGATCGCGGTCGTGAGCGACATCCACCTCGGGCCCATCCTCGGGCGCGCCCACACCCAGCGCATCGTCGACGCCATCAACGCCGCCCAGCCCGACCTCGTGGCCGTCGTCGGCGACCTGGTCGACGGCACCGTCGAGAACCTGGGCCCCGCGGCCGAGCCGCTCGCACGGCTCCGCGCCCGTGACGGCTCGTTCTTCGTCACCGGCAACCACGAGTACTTCTCGGGCGCGGCCGAATGGGTCGACCACGTACGCGAACTGGGCCTGCGTCCGCTCCGCAACGAGCGCGTCGAGATCGCCGGCTTCGACCTCGCCGGGGTCAACGACGTGGCCGGCGAGAACTACGGCGACGGCCCCGACTTCACCGCCGCCCTCGGCGACCGCGACCGGACGCGCGCCGCCGTGCTGCTCGCGCACCAGCCCGTCATGATCCACGACGCCGTACGGCACGGGGTGGACCTCCAGCTGTCCGGGCACACCCACGGCGGCCAGCTGTGGCCCGGCAACCACCTCGCGGAACTGGCCAATCCGACCGTCGCCGGACTCGAACGGTACGGCGACACCCAGCTGTACGTGTCCCGCGGCGCGGGCGCCTGGGGGCCGCCCGTCCGTGTGGGCGCCCCCTCCGACATCACGCTCGTGGAACTGGCCTCCCGACAGGCGTAGCGGTCAGCCGCGCTTCGTCGCCATCGCGCCCGGCAGGAACTCCTCCAGCACCTCGTGCACCTGGCGTACCAGTGGCCGCAGCACGCGGTAGCGGGACAGCGCGATGGCCCGCGCGGCGATGGGCGCGGTGCGCTCCACCAGCCGGCGGCTGCGCTCGGTGTGCTCGGAGCGGTCGTACACCCAGTACAGCACCAGCCCCATGTGCATCAGCCACATCAAGTGCGGGAGCATCTCGGCCAGTTCGGGCGCGGTCTTGGTGTCGGAGCCGAACAGCACCCGGGCGTGGATGGAGATCGCGGACTCACGGGCCGCGACCGACTCCGCCGAGAACGGGCTGAGCGGGCTCTCGGGGTCGGCGGCGTTCTTGAAGAACTGGGCCGCGAAGGGGTGGTACGGCTCCGCCACGTCCAGCCAGGTCAGCAGCGAGTCCCGGATCCGTACCGCCAGGTCCTTGTCGCCCGCCAGGACCGGCTGGACCGCCACCTCGTGCTCGGCGGCCAGCCGGTCGTAGAAGCCCTGGACCAGGTGCTCCTTGGAGGAGAAGTAGTAGTAGGCGTTGCCGACCGAGACGCCCGCCTCCTGGGCGATGGCCCGCATCGTCGTCTTGTCGTAACCGCGCTCCTGGAACAGCCGGAGCGCGGTTTCGAGGATGAGCGTGCGGGTCTGTTCGCTCTTGGGAGCCTTGGCGGGCTTGTGCGCCTCGGCGGGCTTCGCGTCGTTCACGTCCTTCACGTCCTTCACGGTGCCCGAGCCTAGTGGGGCGCGTCCGGTATCTCGCACCGCCCGTCCTCGCACCCCCGGCCGCCGCCCGGCGCGAGGGCCTCGCGCCACTTGGCGGCGGCGAGGACGGTGACCCGGGCGAACGGCATCCCGGCCGGGGTGGCCAGCCAGTGGGCCTTGGACCGGTACTCGGCCAGGGCCCACAGGCACACGATCCAGGCGGCGGTGGAGCGGTAGACCTGCCCGGCGTCCCCGACCACCGTGATCTCCTTGAGCGTGGCCCGGTGGTCCAGGTGCGGGAAGCGGCGCAGGGCCTCCTGGGAGGCGGCGGGCACCAGGTCCAGCGGTATGAGCTGACGCTGCCGCAGCAGCCAGTGGCGCAGGTGGACGCAGAGCGGGCACTGGGCGTCGTACAGCACCGTCAGCCGCTTCACGGGGACGCTCATCGTGACCTCACGCGCCGGTCGCGGGTGTCGCCCAGGGGCCCTTCCCGGCCGGGCCCGTCCAGCCCTGCGGCGGAACCGGCGGCGTCTGCTCCCGCTCCAGGGCGCCGCGCCGGCGGATCTTGTTCAGTACGTAGACGTTGCCGAGGTGCATCACGCCCAGCACGAGCAGCACGACACCGAGCTTGACCGACAGCGCCTCGAACAGCTGCCGGGCGTTGATCACGGCGTCGTCCTGGCTCAGATAGAGCGCCACGAAGCCGAAGTTGACCAGGTAGAAGCCGACCACCAGCAGGTGGTTCACGGCACCGGCGAGCTGTTCGTTCCCGTGCAGCACATCGGCGAGGAAGATCCGTCCGTTCCGGCTGAGCGTGCGGGCCACCCAGATGGTGAGCGCCACGCTGATGAGCAGGTAGACGACGTACGCGATGACAGTGAGGTCCATTCCCCCACCTTTCTTGAACGCGTTCAAATGGTGATGCCCCTGACTCTAGACCTGCCTTTGAACATGTTCAAGTCGGGCCGCCGTCCCCCGGAAACGACGCGGCGGGGCGGCCCGGGCCGAACGACCCGGACCGCCCCGCCGGGCGGCAGCGCTAGGGCGAGACCTCGATGGCCTGCACCGGGCAGCCGCGTGCCGCCTCGCCCACCAGCGGGTTCCCCGCTCCGTCCTCCCTTCCGGGCACCAGTTCCCCGAAACCGTCGTCGTCCTGGGTGAAGACCTCCGGAGCCGTCAGGGCGCACAGCCCGGCGCCGATGCAGACGTCCTTGTCGATCGAGATGCGCATGAGTGACATCAACTCACCAGGTCACGGGGAGTTCCAGCATCCCCTGGATCGTGTCCCCGGGTTTGAAGGGGATCTCCTCGGCAGGCGCCGCCAGCCGCAGCCCCGGCAGCCGCTCGAAGAGGGTCCGCAGCGCGATCTCCATCTCCGCCCGCGCCAGGTTCTGGCCCAGGCACTGGTGGATACCGAAGCCGAACGCCAGGTGGTGGCGGGCCGACCGGTGCCAGTCGAGCGTGTCGGGCTCGGCATAGGCGGCCGTGTCGCGGTTGATCACCGACGTGGAGAAGATGACCCCGTCGTCCGCCCGGATCGTCGTCCCCTCGACGTCGATGTCCTCCGTCGCCACCCGCAGCATCCCGTCGGCGATCGACAGGAACCGCAGCAACTCCTCGACGGCGGTGGCCATCAGCGAGGGGTCCGCCTTCAGCTCGGCCAGCTGTTCCGGGTGCCGCAGCAGTGTGTACGTACCGAGGGAGATCATGTTCGCCGTGGTCTCATGACCGGCCACGAGCAGGATCGTGGCGAGCTCGATGAGCTCCTGCTTGTCGATGCGCCCCTGCGCGAGCTGCTGCTCGATCAGGTCGTCGAGGACACCGTCCCCGGGTTTGTCGCGTTTTCGCTCAACCAGATCGCCCAGGTACCCCTCCAGTCGGTCGCGGGCGTCCTCGGTGTCCTCGGCCGTCGGCCCGCGCAGCAGCCGGCGCGACTGCGCCTCGAAGAAGTCGTGGTCGGCGTACGGGACTCCGAGCAGGTCGCAGATCACGATGGACGGCACCGGCAGGGCGAACGCGGACACCAGCTCGGCCGGCGGCCCCTGTTCGGCCATCGCGTCCAGCAGCCCGTCCACGGTCCGCTGGATACGTGGCCGCAGGTCGGCCGTGCGCTTGAGCGAGAAGCTCGGGATCAGCATCCGCCGCTGGACGTTGTGCTCGGGGTCGTCCACGCCCAGCAGGGCGGCACGGCGGCGGCTGCGTACGGTGGCGAAGCGTTCGGAGGGGAGGGGGAACGCCTCACGGGTGGAGTCGGTGGACAGCCGCTGGTCGGCGAGGAGCCGGCGCGCGGCGGCGTGCCCGGTGACGATCCACACCGAGCGGCCGTCGTACAGCGTGACCCGGGACAAGGGCCGCGCCTCGCGCAGCGGATCGTAGGCGGCGGGTGGGTGGTAGGGGCAGGTGCGGTCCTGGGGGAACGCGACGGCTTCCGTCATGGTGGCCTCACAAGCGATGAATCGGATTGCCGATCCCCACTACATGCCTCAGGCACCTAACCGGTCTACGCGCAGTTCGGCCAAACCACCCGAAGAATCGATCCCCGAAGGGTCGATCCCCGAAGCATCGACCCCGAGGTCGATCCGGAAGGTTCGATTCCGGCCCGCTCCCTAGACGCTCAGCGAACGCGCGTAGTTGACCTGCCCCATCACCATGGCGAACGTCTGCGGACCGGTGGCCGGGACCACCGTCGAGTGGTGCCGGCCGCCACTGGTGACCGTCACCTGGATGAAGCCGGTCGTCGTCTTCTCCTTCATCAGCAGGAACAGCAGCCCCAGCAGGCAGAAGACGGCGAAGACGACCGCGAGCACGATGGCGTGCGTGGGGATCTTCTCCTCCGTGCGGGACATGTCCGTGGCGTTCCACACCGCGCCCTTGAGGGGCATCGGGCCCGCCGGGGTGAGGATGGAGTCCGGCAGCACGGTGATGTCACCGATCGACAGCAGCGGCGCCCCGGCGCCACCCACGGGAACCGGCGGGTAGTGCTGCGGATAGCCGTAACCGGCGCCCGCGCCCGGGTATCCGTACCCCGGCATCCCCTGAGGCTGCGCCGGCCCCCAGGTGTACTCCCCGTCCGCGTACGGATTCGGCTCGCTCATCGTTCCCCGTCCTCAAGGCGTATGCATGGGCGAAGGCCCGCTTCTGTACGGCTGAGCGTACAGAAACGGGCCCTCTCAGGGTCTGCGGACGTGTCAGTAGCGACGCGTGATCAGCGCGCGCTTCACTTCCTGGATCGCCTTGGTGACCTCGATACCGCGCGGGCAGGCGTCCGTGCAGTTGAACGTGGTGCGGCAGCGCCACACGCCGTCCTTGTCGTTGAGGATCTCCAGCCGCTGCTCGCCGGCCTCGTCGCGCGAGTCGAAGATGAAGCGGTGCGCGTTGACGATCGCGGCCGGACCGAAGTACTGGCCGTCGTTCCAGAACACCGGGCAGGACGACGTGCACGCGGCGCACAGGATGCACTTGGTGGTGTCGTCGAACCGCTCGCGGTCCTCGGCGGACTGCAGCCGCTCGCGCGTGGGCTCGTTGCCCTTGGTGACCAGGAAGGGCATCACGTCCCGGTACGCCTGGAAGAACGGCTCCATGTCCACGACCAGGTCCTTGAGGACCGTCAGGCCCTTTATGGCCTCGATCGTGATGGGCTTCTCCGGGTTGATGTCCTTGATCAGCGTCTTGCAGGCGAGCCTGTTCTTGCCGTTGATCCGCATCGCGTCGGAGCCGCAGATGCCGTGCGCGCAGGAGCGCCGGAAGGTGAGCGAGCCGTCGACGTCCCACTTGATCTTGTGGAGGCCGTCGAGCACCCGCTCCTTCGGGTCGATCTCGATCGGGAAGTCCTGCCAGACCGCCTCGTCCGAGATCTCCGGGTTGAAGCGGCGGATCCGGAAGGTGACCGTGATGTACGGCGAGTCGGCGAAGCCCGCCTCGGCCTTTTCCAGTACGGGGGTAGCCATCAGTACTTACGCTCCATCGGCTGGTAGCGGGTCTGGACGACGGGCTTGTAGTCGAGACGGACGGTCTCGGTGCCGTCGGCGCCGACCTCGCGGTACGCCATGGTGTGGCGCATGAAGTTGACGTCGTCGCGGTTCGGGTAGTCCTCGCGGTAGTGACCGCCGCGGGACTCCTTGCGGGCCAGCGCCGAGACGGCCATGACCTCGGCCAGGTCGAGCAGGTTGCCCAGCTCGATGGCCTCCAGCAGGTCCGTGTTGAACCGCTTGCCCTTGTCCTGGATGGACACGTTCAGGTACCGCTCGCGCAGCTCCGCGATCTTCTCCACCGCGGTCTTGATCGTCTGCTCGGTGCGGAACACCATCACGTTGGCGTCCATCGTCTCCTGGAGCTCACGGCGCAGCACGGAGACCCGCTCCGAGCCGGTGGAGTTGCGCAGCCGCTCCACCTGCTCCTGGACGAAGGACGCCGGGTTCTCCGGCAGGTCGACGTAGCCGGCCGTAGCCGAGTACTCGGCGGCCGCGATACCGGCCCGCTTGCCGAAGACGTTGATGTCCAGCAGCGAGTTGGTGCCCAGGCGGTTGGCGCCGTGCACCGACACGCAGGCGACCTCACCGGCGGCGTACAGACCCGGCACGACGGTGGTGTTGTCCGCGAGGACCTCACCCATGACGTTGGTCGGGATGCCGCCCATGGCGTAGTGCGCGGTCGGCTGGATCGGGATCGGGTCCGTGTAGGGCTCGATGCCGAGGTACGTCCGGGCGAACTCGGTGATGTCCGGGAGCTTGGCGTCCAGCTGCTCCGGCGGCAGGTGGGTCAGGTCCAGGTAGACGTGGTCGCCCTCGGGGCCGCAGCCGCGGCCCTCGCGGATCTCCGTGTAGATGGAGCGCGAGACGACGTCGCGCGACGCCAGGTCCTTCATGACGGGCGCGTACTTCTCCATGAAGCGCTCGCCGTCCTTGTTGCGCAGGATGCCGCCCTCACCACGGGCGCCCTCCGTCAGCAGGATGCCCATGCGCCAGATGCCCGTCGGGTGGAACTGGAAGAACTCCATGTCCTCCAGCGGCAGGCCGCGCCGGTAGCAGGCGGCCTGGCCGTCACCGGTCAGGGTGTGCGCGTTGGAGGTCACCTTGAAGAACTTGCCGGTGCCGCCGGACGCGTAGATCACGGCCTTCGCCTGGAAGACGTGGATCTCGCCGGTCGCCAGCTCGTAGGCGACCACACCCGCCGACGTGCGGACGCCGTCGACCTCGGTGATCAGCTGGTCCAGGACGTAGAACTCGTTGAAGAACTCCACGCCCTCCTTGACGCAGTTCTGGTACAGCGTCTGGAGGATCATGTGGCCGGTGCGGTCCGCGGCGTAGCAGGACCGGCGCACCGGGGCCTCGCCGTGGTTGCGGGAGTGACCGCCGAAGCGGCGCTGGTCGATGGTGCCGTCCGGGGTCCGGTTGAACGGCAGGCCCATCTTCTCCAGGTCGAGGACGGCGTCGATGGCCTCCTTCGCCAGGATCTCGGCGGCGTCCTGGTCGACCAGGTAGTCACCGCCCTTGACCGTGTCGAAGGTGTGCCACTCCCAGTTGTCCTCCTCCACGTTCGCCAGCGCGGCGGCCATGCCGCCCTGCGCGGCGCCCGTGTGGGAGCGGGTCGGGTAGAGCTTCGTCAGCACGGCGGTACGGCTGCGCTTGGTGGCCTCGATGGCCGCGCGCATGCCCGCGCCACCGGCGCCGACGATGACGGTGTCGTACTTGTGGATCTTCATTGGTCTCGTCAGCCCCGGCTTTAGCGGATGTTCGGGTCGAAGGTGAAGATCACCAGCGTGCCCAGAAGGATGGTGAACACCGTGGCGGTGTACAGCAGGCCCTTGAGCCACAGGCGCGTGTTCGGGCGCTCGGCGTAGTCGTTGATGACGGTACGCAGGCCGTTGGCGCCGTGCAGCATCGCCAGCCACAGCATCAGCAGGTCCCAGACCTGCCAGAACGGGGACGCCCAGCGGCCCGCCACGAAGGCGAAGCCGATCTTGGAGACGCCGCCGTCCAGCACGAGCTGGATCAGCAGGTGGCCGATGACGAGGACGACCAGCACGATGCCGGACAGCCGCATGAAGAGCCATGCGGCCATCTCGAAGTTGCCGCGGGTCGACTTCGGGGTCTTCTTGGTCCGCTTGCGGGGCGGCTCGATGACCGGGGCGGGGTGGTCCACGTCGTAGAGGCGTTCGCCCTCGACGGGCCCGACCGCGGACTTGGTGAGGTCAGTGGACATGTCTGGCGTCAGCTCCCGAACACTTCACGTACGGCGTGGCCGAGGACGGGGTAGATGGCGCCCGCCATCAGCACGATCCAGACGCCCATCACGACCCAGAACATCTGCTTCTGGTAGCGGGGGCCCTGGGACCAGAAGTCGACGGCGATCACACGAAGGCCGTTGAGCGCGTGGAAGAGGATGGCGGCGACGAGGCCGTACTCCAGCAGAGCGACGATCGGCGTCTTGTACGTGGCGACGACTTCGTCGTACGCCTCGGGGGAGACCCGCACGAGAGCGGTGTCCAGTACGTGTACGAACAGGAAGAAGAAGATGAGGACGCCGGTGACTCGATGAGCCACCCACGACCACATGCCTTCCCGGCCGCGGTACAGCGTTCCAGCCGGCACGGAAAAACCCTCCGGGAGCGGGATTGGGGCCGGCCGGCTTCTGTGTCGGTCTGGCCCGGCCGGGTACGGTCCACCGGCCCCGGTCATCGTAGCGACGAGATGTCGGTTCCCCTGCCCGGGGGGTGCAGGTGTGATCAAACAGGCAATCAAACGAGCACGTACGGGCTACCCGGACCGTCTCATTCCGCCACGAGCCGGGAAAGCCGGGCGTGCGCGAGCCGCCGAAGCTCGTCGGCGGCGATCGCCCGCTCCTTCTCCGGAGGGTGGCTCATCCGGGCGTGGATGGCCGACAGCGCCTGGTTGAGGTGCTCCTCGGGCCGGCAGTCGTCCAGGCAGATCACAAAAGCGTGCCGGAAGCGGCTCTCGTACTCGCTGTGCGCGGCGTCCCAGGCGGTGTGGGCGGCGCTGGGGGTGCCCGGTGGCAGGCCGGCCGAGGTCTCGTCGGCCAGCGCCTCGTCCAGATCGGCGGCCGCCAGGTCGTAGCTGGCCTCGTCGGCGGCGGCGAGCAGGGCGTCGAGCGTGGGGTACGGGCGGTGGGCGGCGATCCGCCGGGCCCAGCGGCGGCTGCCGCAGCAGGCGAGCAGGGCGGCCTCGGCCGCGCCCGGCGGCGCGGCGTTGAACCGGACGAGGCCCTCCAGTACGCGGGAGGCGCGGGCCTGGCCGGGTATGGCCCCGCCGCGCGCGCCGCCGGTGGCGGCAGGGGACGTGGCTGCCCGTGGCGGGAGGGTGGGCGGTCGCTTCGGGGTGCCTGCGGTGGGTTCGCCGGCCATCGTGGGCTCCTCGAAAAGGACAGCGGGAGAGATGTGCGAAAGGTGTGAGGGAAGGGGCACAACGTTACCCACGGTGAGCTTGTGCTGTACGAGAGATGCGAGAAGTTCACCCGGAAGGGAGAGTTTCCTTACTGGGCATGGACGGGCCATGGACGGAGGTAAGCGCGTGATCCGGCATTCGACAGGGGGTCTCGTCGCGGCGGTGGTGCTCTCCCTCACGGTCGCGGGCTGCGCGGACAGCGGCACCGGCGGCCAGGGCACGGCGGCCCCCGGTACCGCGACGACACCGGCAGCCTCCACCCCGGGGGCCCTCACGCCCACCCCCACACCGACTCCTTCACCCACACGGACGTATCCGCTCTCCACCGAACCCCGCACCATCCCCTCCGTACGCGACCACCAGCCCGCCCGCGGCCCCGGCTGGCGGCCCGGAAGCGGCAGCGCGGTCGTCGTCGCCAAGGGCAGTGGCGTCCTCGCGGACGAGGCCCGGCTGCTCGCCGGCGAGCTCAAGGCCGGCTACCGCGGCGAGGGCACCGCCCGCGCCGGCGACATCGAGCTGGCGCTGAACACCACGCAGGGCGGCGGCGCCGAGTCGTACACGCTCACCACCCGTAACGGACGGGTCCGCATAACCGGGCCCGACCAGGCGGGCGTGTTCTACGGCACCCGGACCGTGAAGCAGGCGCTGCGCTCGGGCGGGACCGTCCCGGAGGGCGTCATACGCGACCGGCCCGCCAAGCCCCAGCGCGGGCTGAACCTCGACATCGCCCGCAAGCACTTCAGCGCCCAGTGGATCGAGGCCCGGCTGCGCGACATGGCCGACCTCAAGCTGAACCAGCTCGGCCTGCACTTCTCGGACGACCAGGCCTTCCGTATCGAATCGTCCTCGCACCCCGAGGTCGTCTCGCCACAGCATCTGACCAAGGCCGAGGTACGCCGGATCCTGGCCCTCGCCAGCCGGCTGCACATCACCGTCGTCCCCGAGGTCGACTCGCCGGGACACCTCGGCGCCGTCCTGCGGGCGCACCCGCAGCTCCAGCTCCGCAACACCCAGGGCACGCCCCGCCAGGGCGCCATCGACATCTCCAAGCCCGAGTCGGCGCGGATCGTGGACGACCTGCTGCGTGAGTACGCGCGGCTCTTCCCGGGGCGGTGGTTCCACGTGGGCGCCGACGAGTACCAGGCGCTGACCGTGCGCGACCCGGCCGCCTCCTACCCCCAGCTCGCCCGGGCGGCCCGGCAGAAGTACGGCCCGGGAGCTCGTGTGCAGGACCTGGCGACCGGCTGGCTGAACGACCGCGCCGCGGTGGTCCGCGCGGCCGGCAGGACGCCCAAGGCGTGGAACGACGGGTTCTTCACCGGCGGCGTGGTCAGCCCCCACCAGGGCATCGAGGCCGAATACTGGACGGGCAGGGAGATCGGCGCGCGCGAGCCGCTGAGCTATCTGCGCGAGGGCCGCAAGGTGGTCAACCTCAACGACGAGTACCTCTACTACGTGCTCGGCGAGCCGAACCAGTTCACGTACCCCACCGGCCGGCGCATCTACCAGGAGTGGACGCCGCTGGTGCTGCGCGGGTCGACGGCGGTGCCCGAGCGGTACGCGGGCCAGATCCTCGGCGGCCGCTTCGCGGTCTGGTGCGACCTGGCGAACGCCCAGACCGCGGACCAGGTGGCGCGCGGCATCCGGATGCCGCTGCGGGCCACGGCCCAGAAGCTGTGGGACGCCGGCCAACCGCCGCTGTCCTGGGCGGACTTCCGGACACTGGCGGACAGGCTGGGCGGCGGCACCTGAGATCACCCGAGATCCCCCGAGATCCCCCGGGATCGCCCGAGATCGCCCGAGATCACCTGAGATCTCGTGAGATCACGTGCGATACGGTGCGCGGGCGGCCATGACCGGTCGCGTACATGACGGGGGGTCTGCTCGGCCATGCTGTGCTCAAGGTGCCGGATGCATACGGCGATGACGAAGGACGGGCTGTGCGAGGGGTGCGCGCACCCGTCCGCGGCCGTGCGGCCGGTGGGTCCGCCGGGTCCGCCGAATCCGCCGCGTTCCGTCGCCGTGGCGCTGCCGCACTCACCCACCGGTCTGAGCCGGGCCGTCGTCGCCCTGCTCGGTGTGGTCATCGCCGTGGACCTGTACGCCCTCGTCGCCGACGTCCATCTGTACGTGCTGGCCCACGGTGCCCTGAACGACCCGGCGGCCGACCTGGACCGGGGATACCTGCTGATATCCGTCGCGGCCGGCCTCCAGATGGTCGCGCTGGCCGCCACCGCCGTCCTGTTCATCATCTGGCTCCACCGCGTGCGGGTGAACGCCGGCGTCCTGGCCCCGGACGTGCTGACCAACGGGCCGGGCTGGGCGATCGGCGGCTGGTTCATCCCCGTCGTCAACCTCTGGATCCCGCGCCGTATCGCCCGCGAGACCTGGCAGGCGAGCAAGCGTGACCCGCACGACGGCCCCGGGCACAAGGAACCGGCCACCGTGCTCAACGTGTGGTGGGCGCTGTGGCTCCTGACCCGGCTCCTCGCCATGGTCGCGAGCAACGCGTACGAGGACGCCTGGCATCCCCAGGACGTGAAGGACGCCTGCGAGCTGCTGATCCTCGCCGACACGGCCGACATCGCGGCGGCCGCGTTCGCCATCCTCACCGTACGCAGGCTCACGGCGATGCAGTTCGGCCGGAGCAAGGCCGGGTCGCCGGTACCGGCGCTGTCGCCGAAGGTTTAGTTCACGCCACAACGAGTGACGATTTTCGGCCAGGGGGCGCAGTAAGGGGAGTACCGCGACGGGTCCTTACGGGAGACGGCCATGAGTCAGAGCGCACAGGAACTGATCGGCGAGGCGGATGAACGGGGGCTGGCCGCGTCCGCGCTGGGCTGCCTCGACCGCTGTCTGCCCCTGCTGGGCGACGCCGTGCCCGCCGAGCTGCTGCGCCCGCTGTGGTGCTCCGTGGCCGAGGGCGGGGACGGCTGGGCCGACCGGTTGGCGCAGGTGCGGGCCGCGCTGGACGCCGCCGGGCCCGGTGACGGGTTCGGTGACGACGAGGCCGTGCTCGTACGGACGATGCTGGGCGCCGCGCCGTCCGCGTGGGAGGGCGCGGCGCTGCGCGAGTGGGCCGGCGCCTGCTCGCTCACCGCGCTGGACCTGCACGAGCGGCTCGGCGGCGGGCCGCTGGTGAGCGGCGAGGAGCGGCGGCAGGTCCAGGTGCTGGAGTTCCTGGCCGGCCTCGCCGAAGGAGCGCCCGCCGGGCTGCGGCCCGTGCTGGACCTCTCGGCCGAGGCCCGTCGGGTGCTGCTGGCCGTCGTGTCGCGCCGGGCACGCGGAGCATGAGGCCGGGGCCCCCATCAGGGAGCCCCGGCCGGGGTGGATCAGGCGCAGGCGCGGGCGCCGGTCAGGGCGTCAGCAGGCGGCCGATGTTGAGGCCACCCGGTGCGCCCAGGCTGTTGACGCCGTAGTAGATCCCGGACGACGGGACCACACCGGACGTGCTGCTGTTGTCCAGCTGGAGGATCACGCCGTTGTTGGCGTCCTCGCCGTCCGCGCCCAGCGCCAGGTCCGGCCGGCCGTAACCGGACAGATCGGTCAGCAGGACCGCCGAGCCGAGCCGGTCGTTGGGCTCGCTGTCGCCCGGGACGCCGGTCGTGTCCTGCGAGTACGCGACCGAACCGGTGGCCGTCATGCCCGTGGACGAGCCACGCAGCAGGATCGTCTGGCCGGCGTTGGACTGGTTCACGCCGCCGCGGGTGAGGTCCTCGCCCGGCAGGCCGGTGAGGACGTCGCCGTACCCGTCGAGGTTGACGTCGCCGATGGAGACGGACGCGCCCATGGTGTCCCCGGTCTCGTCGGTGTCGGGGACACCGGTCGAGTTCTGCTGGAACGTGGCGCGGCCGGTGGACGTCAGGCCGGTGGCGGAGCCCAGCACCTGGGCGACCGCGCCGCCCTTGGCGGTGTGACCGGACTCGGTGGCGTTCGGCTGGCCGATCGCCAGGTCGTCGTACCCGTCGCCGTTGATGTCACCGGCGGCCAGTGAACGGCCGCCGCGCGGGTAGAGGACGCCGATCCGCTCCAGGCCCGTCGCCGAGCCCTTGAGCGCGACGATCCGGCCGACGCCGGAGGAGTCGCGGTAGGTGATCGCGGCGTCCGCGTACCCGTCCTTGTTGAAGTCGCCGCTCGCGGCGGAGGCGAAGGACACCACCGAGGTGTTGGCCTTGTCGCTCAGGTACCCGGCCTTCGTCGGGTACGAGGCGTTCTTCGACTCGAACACCCACCAGCGGCCCGGGATGCCGGGCGCGACGGACAGGACGTCCGCCTTGCCGTCCGCGTTGAAGTCACCCATGGCGACGGCGGTGCCCAGCTTGTCGCCGTTGACCCGGTACGCGGGCGACGTCATGTACGAGACGCCGGAGTCCAGCTTCGGCCCGTGGAGCACGGTGACCGAACCGGTGTCGGTGTGGCCCGAGTCGTCGTCCTCGCCGGGCGCGCCGATGGCCAGGTCCGCGTAACCGTCGCCGTTGAAGTCGCCGTACGCGCTCGCCGTACCGAAGGCGTCGTTGGCCTCCGACTCGCCGGGCACGCCGGTGCTGCCCTGGTCGATGGTCCAGCGCGAGGTGAGGCTCGGCCCGTCGGTGGTGCCCCGCAGGACCTTCACCTGACCGGCGCCGCTGAGGGCCTTCGGCAGGGCGGCGGTCGCGTCCGTGATGCCGTCACGGTCGATGTCGGTGGTGGGGACGGCCGAGTTGCGGCCGGCTCCGGCGGCGAAGTCGCGGACCGGGGTCAGCTTCGCGTACAGGTTCTTGCCGGGGCAGGCGGTCGCGAAGGCGTCCCGGTGACCGGAGATGACGTTGATCGTGGCGCTCTCGCCCTGGTCCCACACACCGGTGTTGCCCTGGGCGGTCAGCGTGACCTTGCCCTTGGGGTCGCCGCCGTACTGCCCGAGCTTCCAGGCGGCCACGCGGGCGGCCGACTCCAGCGCGGCCCGGGACGGCCTGCCGGCGGGCTTGCCCGCGGCGGCGTCGCCCTCGAAGTCGCCGAGGAAGGCGATACCGGTGGAGTAGCTGTTGAAGCCGTAGGTGTGCGCGCCCTTGACCGGCAGGTCGACGCCGCCGCCGCGGCCCTCGAAGACGCGGCCGCACTTGTCGACCAGGAAGTTGTAGCCCAGGTCGTTCCAGCCCTCGGTCTTCACGTGGTACGTCATGATCGCGCGGACCATCGCGGGGGACTGGGCGCAGCTGTAGTTGTTGGTGTCGACGGTGTGGTGGACGAACACCGCCTGGATCTTGTCCAGGTACTCCGGCGGGTCGTCGACGATCGACTCGTCGGCGCCCCACTGGGCGCGCGAGATGATCGGCGGCCGGTTGACGGTCGACGGCGGCGGGACCGGGGTGGTGGCGGTCGGCGTCGGAGTCGGGGTCACGGTGTCGGTCGCGGTGGGCGTCGGGGAGGCCGTGGAGGTGTCGGTGGCGGTGGGCGTCGCCGTGGCCGTCGTCTCCGTGGCCGTCGGCGTGGGCTCCGTGGGCGCCGGCTCGGTGGTCTCCGCGACGGTCCCCTCGACCGCGAACGCCGCGTTCTGCGCCGCGAACGACTCGCGGCCGCGCGGCAGCGCCGCCCCGTTCGCCGACTCGGTGGCGGTGACGCCCGGGTCGACCAGGTGCAGCTTCAGGTCCTTGGGCAGCGGCTTCCCGGAGGTCACCTTGACCTGGACGGCGGTGGACGGGCCGACCCACGTGGGCTCGGACGCCCCGCGCTCCGGGACCTCCGCACCATCCGGGAGGTGGGAGTCCAGGTCCAGCGGCTGCCAGGCGGTCCACTTGCCGGTGACGGCGTCCCGGGTACGCACCTTCGCGTCACCGGTCACCTTGTGCTTCGCGTCGCCCCAGCCGATGCCGATGAGCGAGAACTCCTCGGTCTCGGTGCTCGGCAGCGTCCGCTCGCCGGCCTTGCCCTCGCCCAGCCCGAGCGTCCGCAGCTTCGACGGCCGCTCGGCCGGCCCCTTGCCCTGTTCGCCGGACGGCCCGGCGACGGCAACGGTCACCATTCCGGCACCACCGAGGACGACAGCGCCGACGGTCAGCCAGGCTCTGCGCTTCAGGCTCAGTGGTTTGTACGCGTGCGCATTGCGTCGCGGGCTCAAATGCCCCACTCCTCAAAAGGGTTGGCGTGCTGAGAATTCACTTCAGCGATTTCTACGATGTGGTCGCGGTCAATTCGGGTCCGGCGCACGTGGCCCGCCCGTACGTGCCCGCGGCGGTGGCGCGTTGCACGTGCTTGCCGCGGACGGCGAGCGTGCAACCGGCCTCGCCGCCCTTGCCGTCCAGGATGACGCCGATGCTCGGCGAGGATCCGACCGGTACCTGGACGGTTTTCTTCCAGGGCAGGGTGATGGCCTTTTCCACCACCACCGCGCCGTTTCCGGCACCCCCCGCGTACGAAATTTCAACGGTGCCGGTCCCGGTGACTTCATAGGTGACCTCGGCGGTCGGGACGGCCGCGGGCTCCGGCTTCTCCTCGGTGTTCAGGACGCCATAGCCGACGAGACCGCCGCAGGCGAGCAGGACGGCACCGGCGATCGCCAGACCGCGCCGGTCCGGGCCGCGCTTTTCGGATTCCGTGCTGGATGCCATGGGAGTTCGGCTTTCCGTGAAATGAGTTCGGTGCGGAACTGGGCGGTTATACACCACGCGTCCGATCCGGCGCGAGCGACCGGAGAAATCGGGCGAATCGGCGCCCGTTTCCCCAGCGAACTGTCCGAATTGCGTAAACGGTTGACTTGCCGTCAGATCACTGATTAGAAACCACGCCGCTGTATGCAAAGCCGGTCCGGGAACCCCCGTACCGGCTCGTCCCGTGTGCCTTTTTCGTATGCGTCGAAATGGGCACACATGTGAAGGGCATCGATGTGAAGATTCCGTACAGGAGATACGTCTCCTGTGTGGTGGTCGCGGCGGTGGCGGGCACGCTACTGCCGCAGATCGCCTATGCGGCCCCACCGGGAGCGACAGGTGACGGCGACGACAAGGGCGTTGTCGACACCATCGCCGGCTGGTTCTCGGACGACGAACCGGCACCCGCGGCGGCCCCGCCCGTGGGCGGGAAGCTGGAGATACCCAGCCGTGAAAAGCTGCCCAAGGGCACTGCGGAGCCCGCGCCCAAGCGGGTCAAGGAGCTGACCGACAAGCGCACTTCGCAGGCGCGCTTTTGGCAGTTGTCGGACGGGCGGGTGCAGGCGGAGCTGTCGGCCGAGCCGACCTCGTACCGCTCGGGCTCGTCGTGGAAGCCGATCGACCCGGCGGTCAAGCCCGCCGGCGACGGCAAGGGCTTCGCCAACACCACCAACAGCGGCCGCAGTTCCTTCGGTACGAGCCCGGACAGGCTGCTGCGCTACGAGGGTCCTGACGGCCACTCGGTCACGCTGGGCCTTCAGGGCGCCAAGGCGGCGTTGAAGCCCGAGGCGAAGGGCTCGACCGTCACCTACAAGGACGCCATACCCGGGGCGGACCTTCAGTACGTGATCGGCGCCGGTCAGGTCAAGGAGAACATCGTCCTGGCCGAGCGCCCGGCAGGACCGGTGTCGTTCACCTTCACCCTCGGCACCGAGGGTCTGACCCCCGAGGTCCGCAAGGACGGCTCGATCGCGCTGTTCGGTGAGGCGCCGCAGACGCCGGTGATGGTGATCCCCGCGCCGTACATGACAGACGCGAAGAAGGACACCCTGTCGCCGACCGGCGGCACGTACAGCACCAAGGTCACCCAGAAGCTCGCCCGCGCCAAGAACGGCAAGGGCTGGACGCTGACGGTCACCCCGGACGCGTCCTGGCTGGCGGCCAAGGAGCGCCAGTACCCGGTCGTCATCGACCCGACGATCACGGTTACGCCGAACGCGTCGCAGTCGCAGGATGCGATGGTGCTGTCGGACCAGCCGGGGGTGAACTTCAACACCACCTGGAGGCTGGCGGCCGGCAAGACCGACACCGGGACCGCGCGCTCGCTGATCAAGTTCCCGATCGACGAGATCCCGTCGGGTACCAAGATCGACGCGGCGCGGCTGGAGATGTACTACGACCAGCCGCACACCACCAACGGCAACGCCGTGACGATCGGTGCCTACCGGGCGACCGGTGCTTGGGACGAGTCGACGGCGACCTGGTCCAACACCAGCACCCTGGTGGGCGAGCAGTCGGCCACCACGGTCCTTTTGGACGACGGGTCGGTGGGCACGGCGGCGGTCGGTGAGTGGCCCCGCGGCACCACCACCGGTGGGGCGGCGACGTACGACGACTACGCGTACAACAAGAACACCGCGACGGGCGAGTCCTACAGCTGGCAGCCCAAGGTTCCGGAGAGCGACTCCTACCGGGCCGAGGTGCACTACCCCGCCGCGTCGGACGCGGCGACCGCGGCCCCGTACACGGTCCACTACAACGGCGGCAGCAAGAGCTACACGGTCAACCAGACCGGTAGCGGCGGTGTGTGGAAGGTGCTCGACGCCACCGAGTACCCGTGGACGAAGGGCACGACGGGCAAGATCGTGCTCGGTGACACGGGTGATGCCACCAAGCGCACCCTGGCCGACTCGGTCCGGCTGGTGAACACGGCCGCCATAACCAAGCCGGCGGGCGTCTACAACCAGTGGCACAAGTTCCCGGTGACCGACACGGTCCAGCGGTGGGTGTCCGGGGTCAACGCCAACCACGGCTTCGTCATCAAGGCCACCGACGAGGCCAACACGCTGCTCGGCGGCCCGCGCTACGAGGCGGCCGACGGCAACGACTACGGCGGCGAGACCTCCACCTACCCGCGCCTGACGGTCACCTACGGCAAGGTCGGCGCCGCGCTGAACTCGCCGACCGTGGTGCACTCCACCGGTCCGGAGCTGTCGTGGGCCAAGTACAGCAACACCACCGGTGACAGCGGCCTGGACATCGTCGAATACCAGCTGCACCGCTCCACGCAGCAGGCGTTCACGCCGTCCGCCGCGACGCTGATCGCCCCGATCGCGGCGAGCGCGACGACGTACACCGACACCACCGCCGTACCGACCCCGGACTCCAGCTCGGCCGAGATCGGCAAGTCGTACTACTACCAGCTGGCCGTCAAGACCAAGGGCGGCGAGCTGCTCGGCTCACCGACCCGGGTCGTCGGCATCCCCAAGGCCGGCCGGACGATGAAGATCATCCAGGCGGGCCAGACGGACACCACCCTCTCCTCCGCCCAGCCCACGGCCAACCATGACTCCCTGATGTCCCTGGACAAGCCGCAGACGTGGCTGAGCGTGGGCAACAACTCCGCCACGTACGGCAAGACCCGCGCCGTGCTGAAGTTCCCCACCAGCGACATCCCCACCACCGCCACGGTGCTGGAGAACACGTTCTACATGTGGGGCGCGGAGACGTTCAGCGACTCCAATGGCGCGGTCTATGAGCTCCACTCGCTGACCCGCGACTTCGCTGAGACGACGGCGACCTGGAACAACGCCAACTCCACCACCCCGTGGACGACCCCGGGCGGTGACATGTCGGCGACCGTCGCCGACACCGTCCCGCAGATCACCGACGAGGTCGGCCGCCACTGGTGGGACGCCACCGGACTGATGAAGTCCTGGGTCAAGACGCCAGCCAACAACAAGGGCGTCATCGTCAAGCTCAAGGACGAGTCGACCACCGGCCCCCAGGAGCGCACCCTGTTCCTGTCGGCTGAGGCCGCCGACCCGCAGCTGCGCCCCTACATGCGGGTCATCTACGTCGACGCGACCACCGAGGACACCTACTACGCGCCGACCACCCCGGCCCGGATGACTCCGAACTCCACCTACACGGTGGACTTCACGGTCACCAACACCACCGCGACCGCCTGGGCGGCCGGTGAGCGGGAGCTGTCGTACACCTGGAAGCTTCCTGACGGCACGGACGTCACCACGGGCGGCAACCAGCTGAGCACGGCGATCCCGGCCCTGCTGCCGGGCAAGTCCGCCACCATCAAGGCCCAGGTCAACACGGCCATCAATTCCGACTCGGGCAACAAGCGCCGTGAGTACGTGCTGGGCTGGGACGTCCGCAAGGTCGCCGACGGCACCTGGCTGTCCGCCGGCACCGGTGGCATCCCGCCGCTGAAGCAGAACGTCGCAATCGAGGACCCGACCTCCGACCAGCTCGGTCTGGAGAAGTTCTACTCGTACACCGGGAAGAACACCGGCGCCGGCTCGACGGTCATGAACAACCTGGCCTCGGGCAACAGCGTCTGGTCGTACAACGCGTTCACCAACCCCGGACGCGGACTCGCCACGTTCGGACGGTTCACCTACAACTCACTGGATACAAGCGACACGGTCCTGGGCCACGGCTGGTCGGGCCAAGTCTCCGCGCCGGTCCGGCTGGGCGCCCCGCTGGACTTCCACCCGAACCCCAACCCGACCGAGATCCGGCTCCCGGACGGCGACGGCACCACGCACGTCTTCCGCAAGCAGGACGACGGCACCTGGAAGGCACCATCGGGAGTCCACTACAAGGTCACACCGAAGGCCGGCCTGGAGTGCTCGCCGTCAAAGGACCCCACTCCGGATGCCTGGACGCTGACCCGCCCGGACGGTACGCGGGTGCTGTTCGGCTGCGACGGTTATGTGACGTCGGTCGTCGACAAGAACGGCAACACGCAGACGTACACGTACGAGGAGCGCAAGTCCAACAACAAGCCGATCAAGTTTCTCACTTACGTCACCGACCCTGCGGGACGCCAGTCCGTGACGGTGGAGTACTACAGGAAGGGCGACGCGTCGTACGAGTACATCAATGACTCCGGCGCCAAGGTCAGCGGCACCACGCTGAACAACTCGAAGATTTACGACCACGTGAAGTCCATGACGGACATCTCGGGGCGCAAGATCTCCTTCTACTACACCGACAAGGGCCTGCTCGGTCAGTTCACCGATGGTGAGGGCTCCAGCCAGCCGAAGGTCTTCGCCTTCACCTACGACGCCACGCAGGGGAACAAGAACGTCAAGCTGGTGAAGGTCACCGACCCGCGTGGCAACCCGTCGAACATGGCTTACTACGCGCCGCAGGCCGGTGATGACCCGAAGTACCACTGGTGGACCAAGACGATCACCGACCGTCTGAACGGGCCCACCGGGTTCGCCTACGCGGTGAACGTCACCAACACCAAGTTTACCGACACCAAGGTCACCGACGCCGAGAACCACATGTCGACCTACGTGACCGACGACTTCGGCCGTCCTGTTCAGACGATCAACGCCAAGTCGCAGTCCTCCAAGATGAGCTGGGACGCGGACAACAACGTCACGTACCTGGAGGAAAACAACGGCGCCAAGACCGCATACTGCTACGACACGAAGACCGGCTACCCGCTGTGGCAGCGCGACGCCGAGAACAACAAGGCGGGCGTGCCCCCGGCGAGCGACTGCGCGCCCGGCAGCTACCCAACGAACGC
Organism: Streptomyces ficellus; assembly: GCF_030406405.1. Lineage (GTDB taxonomy): Bacteria > Actinomycetota > Actinomycetes > Streptomycetales > Streptomycetaceae > Streptomyces > Streptomyces ficellus_B. The sequence goes on along the minus strand of NZ_JAUEPL010000026.1, from coordinate 57,352 downwards.
GCAGAAGTTCGAGTACCAGACGAGGCTGGACGGTTTTTCGGCCGATCTGTACCGCAAGACTTCGCCTGAGGGCCGTACATGGCAATTCGGCTATGACTCGTTCGGCAACCTGAAGACGGTCACTGATCCGAAGGGTGTAGCCACCACCGGCACGGCCGGTGACTACACGACGTCGTACGAGTACGACGCCTACGGTCATATGACCAAGGCGATCGATGCCAATGGCAACGCAACGACGAACAGCGGCTTCGGTCCGACCGGCTACCCGGCGACCATCACCGACGCGCTGAACAAGTCCACGTCGTACGTGTATGACGCGCGCGGCCAGGTCACCGAGGTCACGGACGCGCTGGGCAAGAAGATCACCCAGACGTACGACACCTTCGGGCGTCCGCTCGTCCGCACCGTGCCGAAGGATCAGGCCGCGGGCGTCCTGATCACGGCGCCGGCACCGGAGTATGACGCCAACGACAACGTGACCAAGACGACCGCCCCCAACGGAGCGGTCTCGACGGCCGTCTACGACAGCGCGGACGAGGTCGTCTCGGCGACCGCGCCCGCAGACACGGCCACGTCGGGCGAGCGGAAGACGACCTACACCTACGACAAGGTCGGCAACCTCAAGACCACTACGCAGCCCAAGGGCTCGCTGACAACGACGGACGCCACCGATTACGTCACGACCAACAACTACGACGAGATCTACCAGCTGACGTCTGTGGTCAACGCGGTCGGCGACAAGGTCTCGTACGTGTACGACAGCGTCGGCAACGTCATCAAGGCGGTGGATCCGAAGAAGAACGCCACGGCCGACCCGGAGGACTTCACGACCAAGACGGATTACGACCTGAATCACCGACCCACGGTCTCTACCGATGCCGCCGGAAAGGTCACCAAGCGCTCCTACGACAAGGACTCGCTGGTCGTCTCGGCCACGGACGCGGAGAACAACACCACGCTCATCACCTATGACGAGCGGGGCAAGCAGGCCGAGATCAGGGCCCCGCACGACGGTACGTCCACGGTCCTCTACCGCTCGACGAAGTTCGAGTACGACCAGGTGGGCAATGTCACCAAGGTGACCACCCCACGGGGTACTCAGACGGCAGCCACGGACGACTTCGCTGCACGCACGGAGTACGACGTACTGAACCGTCCGGTCAAGCAGTACCAGCCGTACGACCCGGCGGACGTCCGCTACAACAAGGCCGATGTCTACAGCGAGACGCTCTACGACGCGGTGGGACGGGTCTCCAAGACCTCACTGCCGCCGTCGGACGGGCAGACAGTACGCAACGACACCTCCTACGCTTACTTCGACAACGGCTGGGTCAAGTCGACCACTGACCCCTGGGACATCGTCGCCTCGTACGACTACAACGAGCTCGGTCGGCAAACAGCCCGCACGCTCACCTCCGCCGGCGGTTCTTCCGACCGCACCATGGCCTGGACGTACTACCCGGACGGAAAGCTGAGGTCGAAGTCCGACGACGGCGTACCTGTGGGCAAGAGCGTGGTGCTCGTCGACAACTCCGACACCCAGCACACCTCCTCGACCGGCACCTGGTCGAGCGGCACCATCGCCGGGCAGCAGGGCTACGACCACCGGACCCATGTATCGGGTATCGGCACGGACGCATTCACCTGGACGCTCAACATTCCCAAGGACGGCACCTACACCGCGTACGTGAAGTACCCGAAGGTGACGGGGGCCGCGACAGCGGCGACGTACACGCTCACGCACGGCATCACCACCGAGCCACCGGTGACCAAGGACCAGAATGCCGGCACCGGAACGTGGGTGAGCCTCGGCTCGTACAGCCTCAAGCAGGGCAACAACGCGCAACTCAAGCTGGAGCAGAGCGGCACGGGCGCGGTCGTGGCAGACGGCGTCAAGCTGGTGCGTGACACGACTGGCGAGACGGACTCGGAGAAGAAAAGCTTCGCCTACGTCTATGACGTCAACGGCAACGTGACGACGATCGACGACACCTCGTCCGGTGCGAAGATCGACAAGTACACGATCGCCTACACCGGCCTTAACCAGGTTCAGACCATGTCCGAGGCGCTTACCGGCCAGGAGAAGAAGACCACCAGCTACACCTATGACGCGAACGGCCAGCCGGAGACGGTCACGCACCCCGATCAGTTCTCCCGGTATACCTACGACCTACGTGAGCTGGTCAAAACGGTCTCGGTCGGCAAGACGGCATCCGACCCCTCCCCGAAGGTGACGTCCTACACGTATACCGACCGGGGACAGAAGCTGAAGGAGACCAAGGCCAACGGGAACAGCGTCGACTACACCTATTTCCACGACGGTGCGCTGAAATCAACGGGGGAGGTGAAGGGAAACGGAACGTTGGTCGCCTCGCACACCTACGCCTACGACCCAAACGGCAACAAGGCGCAGGATGTCGCCAAGAAGATGAGCGCGGACGACCACTCGGCGTATCTCTCGTCGACCACCGACTACACCTACGACCCGGCTGACCGGCTGGCGAAGTCGGTGAAGACCGGTAACGGGGCGGCGACGGAGACGTATGTCCACGATGACAACGCAAACGTCATCAGCCAGTCGGTCCAGGGGAAGACCACCACGTATTCCTATGACCGCAACCGCCTGCTGTCATCGACGACGTCGGGAACGACGTTCTCCTACAACTACGACCCGTTCGGGCGGCAGGAGTCGGTCACCGGGGGTGGAAAGGTCCTCGAACGAAGCGTCTATGACGGCTTCGACCACGTCGTGGAGTCCATCAAACTGACCGACACTGGCGCTACCAGCACGACGAAGTACACCTACGATCCGCTGGATCGCACGTCGCAGAAGATCGTGGACGGCAAGGCCACCACGTTCAACTACCTCGGCATGACCAGTGAGGTCCTGGGAGAGGAAGTAGCGGGCACGCTGACGAAGTCGTATCAGTACAGCCCGTGGGGCGAGCGGCTGTCGCAGGTCAAGCACAACGGCGACGGAACGACGGAGGAGGGCTACTACGGCTACAACAGCCATACCGACGTCGAGACGCTGACGGGTGCAGACGGCGACACGAGAGCCACGTACGGCTACACCGCCTTCGGCAAGGATGACGAGTCGGAGTTCACCGGTATCGACAAGCCGAACGGCGTCGACCCGACGAAGGAGTCCTACAACCCGTACCGCTTCAACGCGAAGCGCTGGGATGCACAGTCCGGTACATACGACATGGGATTCCGCGACTACAGCCCGGGCCTGAACCGCTTCACCACTCGCGACATGTACAACGGCGCTCTCGCCGACATGAGCCTGGGCACGGACCCTCTCACGAGCAACCGGTACGCGTTCACCGGCGGCAACCCGACCAGCTTCATTGAGCTCGATGGTCATGCGCCATGCGCCGAGGGCATCCGCGACGTGTGTGGTGGCGGTTCGACCACCTCCGGGGCGTTCTGCTTCGTCTGCGCGACGAACTACAACCCGGGAATGGCCAAGCCCCGGGCGCACATGCCGAAGGTCGAGAGCGAGGGCCTAAGGAACATCATCAAGGAGCTCTACGCCAGGGACATCGTCGCCGACTCCGATGTCACCGGAGACGGCCGGACCGCCACGGCCCTGATCCACGAGTACAACACCGGCAAGCCGGTTGGTACGTGGCACGTGGAGAAGGCCTCCAATAAAATGGCCGGTCTCGCGAGCCTTCTCGAAAAGGACAGAAAGGCGAGGCTCGACGGCGGCAACGGTCTTCTTTCGGAGGCCGACCTCAAGGTGGCCAGGGCTGAGGCGACAGACCTCTGGAATGCGCTCAACTCGCGTGACGTTGCGGGTACGGTGACCGCTCATGTCCAGAACACCCCGGAAACTCTGAAGGCCGTGACGAGGAACAGGGAATCCATCCTCAAGTCGCAGGCCGTCTCGGATCTTACGGGGCAAGCATTCGAACAGCACCATCCCAAGGCTGCCCCGCGTGCGACCGGAGAGCCGACCAAGCTCAGCGGCGGTTTCAAGACGTTCGGAATCGGAATTGTCGGCGGCATCGGATCCGTGGCACAGGCCCCCAGCTACGTACGTGAGTATGGCTGGAAGCAAGGTGCCTGGGAGATGTTCAAGGACGCCTTCGACCCGTACGGCTTCACCGACCCGCCCGAGCCTCAGATAGCCTGACACAGCGTTTCGGGGCCGGGCGCAACGGCGTCCGGCCCCTCGTGCTCCCCAATGGAGGCATCAAGTGGAAAAGATCGAATTCAAGGACATCGTCCGTGTCTATCTGAGGACCGTACCTGGAGCCAAAAATGTGCTCCGGGGGCTGGATGACCCACCCAGGTCCAGCTTCGAAGTCTGGCCCGAAGAAGAAGCGGATCTTTTCGAGTTTCTCTCCCGGGCATTCACGAAGCCGATCCTCATCCCCAAGATGTGCGAAGAGCCCCTCGATCGCGAGGTCCTGACGGCGTGCTTCGACTTCGTTGAAGGGCTGGCGAAGAATCCGAATCCCTATGTACAGAACGCGTTGTACTTCGAGGTTTATGAGCAGTTCCTCGACGCATACGATCTCCTGTTGACGGCCCAAAAGTTCAGCGGTCCTGTCGCGCGTGCGAGTCTCCAGCAGATGCTGGCCGAGAATTATCCAGCAACGTGGAAGAGGCTGAAGGGCCAGGCGGACAGCTGACGTGTGCGTGTAATATGCGATCTTTTCTTCCGTGACGCGGCGGGGAGGAATATTAAACGGCACCAGTAAGCGCTAGCCGGGCTCGTCCCGGTACGCGGCGATCAGCGGCACCGGTCAATCAGCCGTCGGCTCCATGACCGGACTGTGCGCACAGGATCAATCCCCTCATGTTCAGCGCTGATCAATTTGCCGCCGGCTCGTCCGGCGGGCCGCGACGTGCGTCCGGGACTGATCCCCGACCGGCGTGTCGGCAAGGCTTCTTCCGTACCTGCTGCACCCGGTTGGGGACCACCGCACACCCGGGGCAGGCCACCCCGGCCTCCCGGGTTCTCGTCATCAGATGAATCGCTCCGCACTCGAGGAACATGTGCTCCACCAGCAACGCGCTGAGGAAGGAAACAAGTTGCCGAAGAGCTCATCACACCGAGCCACGGTCCCAGATGACGCAAGGTCGCCGAGACGGAACCCCGTTGATCGCAATCACGGAATTTGTGCCTGATCCTACTTCTGCTCGACAAAGCCAACTCGGCCACTGACAAGACCCTGCCTGCTTGGGCACGACTCCAGTGTCACAGCCGGGTGGTATCCATGGGCCCCATGAACGCCGAGCGCGCCGACCCTGCTGGCCTCGCCGCTCTTCGCGCGGCCTCGCTGTGGACGACGGCGGTAAATCCGCCCTGGGCTGGCAGGCCGGGCACGCCTTCGAGGCGGAACACGGCATCGTGCTGACCGAGCCGTACCGGACGTTCGTCGCCGAGATGACCGAAGGGTCCTACGCCGGGCCGCCGGACTACGGGCTTGGGCGGAGAATGCGGGGGAGCGGCGGCTGAACGGTCACGTCGGTCGCAACCCGGAATCGTCAGTCGGGTATGCCCTGGACGTCGCCGGGTGGTGTGACGTTTTTTGATCTCTCCACGCTCCTCTTGATGGGTCGGGAATCCCGGCTATCGATCGAAGAAGGAGCTCAAGTGCGTCTTTCGCACGTAGCGTTGTCCCTTGGAACCGCTTTTGTGATGAGTCTGCCGGTGGCGGGCACCGCACAGGCGGACGAAGCCGTGGGCACCGGCGGGTTGACCGTCACCGATCACAGTGCCGCTGCCCCGGCCATGCGGGTCATGGACCCGGTGACCGGCGCGGTCTCCGGCGTTCTCGCCGAAGGGGTGGATGGCGTTCTGTCCACCAAGACCGGCCAGGTCGCCTACATCCGCTACCGCGACGAGTGCGTGCAGGAGACCGAGGGTTGCGTGCGCATCCCGGATCTCGTGACAGCGGCTGTCGACGGCACCAACCAGCGCGTCCTCGTGGAGAGCGTCCAGGACGAGGGCGGTGACTACTACATCGGCCGCCCGGACTGGTCGCCCAACGGCAAGCGGGTGCTGTACGACACTCCGCGCGGCCTGGAGTGGATCGGGGCGGACGGCAGCGGGTCCGAGATTCTCGCGTCCGGGCGTGCCGGCACCTTCTCGCCCGACGGCAGCAGCATCGCCTTCATGGCCACCACCCAGTACGAGTCGTGGGACGGCTGGGAGTACAGCCAGGACGTGCACGTCATGGATCTCGCCACCCGCCAGGTCCGCCCCCTGACCAGGCAGCAGCACGCCACGGAGGCGCCCGACTGGTCCCCCGACGGGCAGCGCATCGTCTACGTCGCCGAGTACGGCGTACGTGTGGTCGAGGTGGCGACCGGCACCGTCACGGAGATCCCCACCCCCGGACTCTCGAACTTCCGGACCCCGGTCTTCTCCCCCGACGGCAGCGCGATCGCCTTCCACGCCCTCGACGACTCCACCGGTACGGGCGCCGTCTACGTCGTGGACGCCGATGGCGCGAACCTGCACGTGCTGACGGACCGGGCCGTGACCCTCACGGACTGGATCAGCAAGTAGAACGAAAGGGGCCGCCCGCCGATCCGGGCGGGCGGCCCTTCGTTCGCCGGGGGCAGGGCAGGCCGGGGTCATCGAGAAGAAGCTCTTGGAGGCCCCGCGCCCTGACCTGCCTGATCCGGCCTGAGCGGGGGACCCGGGTCGCAGGAGGGTGCAGGCCCGGGACGGTGGGAGGTCGGCGATGGTGAGGGGTCGGCGAGTGGATCCCGTGCAGATCCTCGCCCGGGTCGGCGACACCGACCCGGACGTCGGGGGGAACGAGGAGGCGTACCAGGAGTGGGTGTACCTGGCGCGCAAGGCCGGGTGGGAGGTGGTCGAGAGCCCGGGGTTCCAGGAGCCGAGGGATGGCGGTCCGGAGTGCGGGCTCGTGGAGATCGAGGGGCTCGCGTACCGCATTCACTACGGGCTCAGGGCCCGGCTCGACATGACGGACGGCGACTCGACGGTTCTCGCGTACGCCGCCTGGGCGGAGCCCGTACAGTGAGTAACTGTACGGGTGCGGAGGGTGGACGGTACGCGCGACCGCCTGTGAGCATGGGTGACTCGATAAACGGGGTGGACCACGAACGACCCGGGGGTCACCGGCATGACAGAAAGCATCATCGAACCCGAACGGTCCGAGAGCCTCAAGACCTTCGGCGCCGTGCTCCAGGCGTTCCGCGAGAACGCGCGGTACACGCAGGAGGAACTGGCGACGGAGCTGGGGTACTCGGTCCATTACCTCGCCTCCGTGGAGCAGGGCCGGCGTTTTCCCACACGGGAGTTCGTCGAGCGGGTGGAGGAGAAGCTCCAGGCCTTCGGCGCGCTGCGGAAGGCGTCACAGCACCTGACCCGGAAGCCGGGGCTGGCGGTGTGGTTCCGGAAGTGGGCGCTGCTGGAGGCGTCGGCGATCAGCCTGGACACGTACGAAACCCGGGTGGTCCCTGGGCTGTTGCAGACGGAGGCGTATGCGCGGGTGCTGTTCCGGGGCCAGTTGCCGCCGCTGAGCGACGAGCAGGTGGACGCGCAGTTGGTGGCGCGGCTGGAGCGGCAGAAGTTGCTGCGGGAGCGGCCGAACACGGCGTACAGCTTCGTCATTGAGGAGCACCTGTTCCACCATCAAGTGGGCGGGGTGGAGGTGACGCGGGAGCTGCTGGATCATGTGCTGGACGTGATGGAGCTGCGGAACGTCTCCGTGCAGGTGCTGCCGTTGGAGCGGGGGCAACATGCCGCCTTGGATGGGCCCATTCAGTTGGCGGAGACGCCGGAGCATCAGTGGCTCGGGTACTGCGAGGGGCAGCGGACCGGGCTGTTCATCGTCGACCCGAAAGAGATCAGCGTGCTTCATATGCGCTATGGGAAACTGCGAGCGCAGGCCCTCACTCCGGAGGACTCCAAGGGCCTGCTGTCGCGACTGCGAGGAGCGCTATGAGCACCAACGAACTGGCCTGGTTCAAGAGCAGCTACAGCGGAGGCGACGGCGACAGCTGCGTCGAAGTCGCCCTCTCCTGGCACAAGTCCAGCTACAGCGGCGGCGATGGTGACGACTGCGTCGAGGTCGCCACCTGCCCCTCCACCATCCACGTCCGCGACTCCAAGGTCCCCTCCGGTCCCCAGCTCGCGCTGACGCCCGCCGCCTGGTCCTCCTTCGTCCAGTTCACGGTGGCTCGTTGACCACCGCCCCCGTCAACGCCGATGACGTCCTGTCCGCCGTCCGCCTCGCAGCGTCCACCCTCCGCCTGGCGGACGGCGACGCCGACTGGGACGCGAAGGCCGGTCGCCTGGCCGACCCTTCTGTGGGCCACCGGCCGGGGCGAGATCCCCGGCCGTGAGCGGCTCACTGCGGGCTGGCGCTAGTACGGAGCCGTCGCAGACGACTGAGTCGTGCGAATGGTTGTACGGGTGGCGTGAAGTCGCCGTATGAGAAGCGACACGCTCCGTTTCGCGTGACGGTTGTGACGCGTGCGTCGCTGGGTCATGCATGGATGGGGACTTCAGAACACTGCCGGGCGCGCGGAACGTCCGCGCCTATGTGACGCAGTTCGTGGCGCGGGTGACCGAGCGGAACCGGTTGCCGCTCGACTACAGCGTCGCCAGCCTGCGACTCGTCGACCTCGTGGTGGACGGGCTCCGGCGTGACCAGCCCGAACGGTCGCGGGTCGAGCCGTTCCTGTGCGGGCTCGGTGCGTACACCGGCGAGGTGATCGTGCGGCGCGCCGGGGCGCAGTGGGTGGACTTCGACGCCGAGCAGCGGGCGTTCTTCGGGCAGCCCGTCGGCATCCGGATGCCGGACGGGCGCGCATGGAACCCGCTCGGCAAGGTCGTCAACCGGTTCGAGGCCGGGTCGGAGGAGTCCGTACAGCACTTCTACCTGATGCTGCACGGGCGGGCGGGACGCCAGGTGCTCCTGTGACGTTTTCGCGTGGGCGCACGCAGAACTGGTTGGGGGAACCGTGATGGGCGGCACGAAGAGGGAAACGTGGGGGCGTACGACGCGGAGCTCGGCGCTGCCGTCGAGCGCGCCCAGCAAGGTGACGAGGACGCGTTCGCGCGGGCGTACCGGCTGGTCCACCCGGGGCTGCTCGGCTACGTACGCGGGCTCGTCGGCGACGACGCCGAGGACGTGGCCGCCGAGGCGTGGCTGGAGATCGCCCGTGACCTGGGGCGGTTCCGGGGCGACGGCGCCGGTTTCCGCGGGTGGACGGCGACGATTGCCCGCCACCGGGCGCTGGACCATCTGCGCCGGCAGAAGCGGAGCCCCCGTACCTCTTTAATCGAACAGGACGTACTTGACCTGCCGGGCGGCCAGGACACGGCTGCCGCCGCGCTGGAGAGCCTGTCGACGGAACAGGCGCTCGCGATGATCCGCGGGCTGCCGCGTGAGCAGGCCGAAGCGGTGCTGCTGCGGGTGGTCGTGGGGCTGGACGGCCCCGCGACCGCCCGGGTGCTGGGCAAACGGCCAGGCGCGGTGCGCAGCGCCGCGCACCGAGGACTGAGGAAACTTGCCGGGCGACTGGCGCAGGGCGGAGCGAGGGGATGAGAAGGGACAGCGAGCCGCGAGATTCGCAGGGTCCACGGGACCCGGAGGGTCGGCGGGATTCGCAGAGTTCGCGGCAATCGCAGGGTGCGCGGGATTCGCGGGGCGCGCGGCAGTCGCGGGATCTGCCGGGGGCGCAGGGTCTGCGGGGATCGCGGGGTCTGTTGCATGCGCGAGGCGCCCCTGATCCGCAGGATTCGCGTGGGGCGCGGGATTCGCGGTCGGCGCGCGGCGGTGACCGTGGCGAGTCGGCGGCTGTCGTGTGGCGTGGTGAGATCGCCGTGCCCGCCGCGCTGCTGGCGGCGGCCGTGCGGGGCGGCGAGGTCGACCCGGTGGGCGAGGAGCGGGCGGTGGCGGCCTTCCGGGCGGCCCGTGACGAGGGCGCGCTCGCCGTACGCGGCACCCGGCGGCGCGACGACTGGCGGCCGGCCCGCGAGCGGCGTCGCAGGCGTTCGCTGCGGGCCGCGGCGATGGGGTTGGCGGCGACCGTGCTGCTCGGCGGTGTCGCGGTGGCGGCGCAGAGCGGCGCGATTCGCTCGCCGTTCGGCGGCGGCAACGGCGGTGGTGACGGCGGCGGCGCGGTTCCGAAGCCCGGCGTCTCGACGGCGGCCACGCCGTCCCGCGCCGTGCCCGCGGCGCCCCTCGCGGAGCGGCCGCGCGGCAAGCAGCACCGCCCCACGGCCCGGCCGACGCACTCGGTGCGCCCCTCCGATACGGGCACCAAGACGGTTGGGCGCCCGGAGGGGAAGCCGACGCCGAACACGCCGAACACGCCGAAGCAGGGCCCGAAGAGCGGTGGCCGGAAGGCGGGTACGGCGGGCGGTTCGGGCGCGCCCGGCGCGAAGCGGGGAGCGGAGCCTGGCGCCGGCGGCAACTCGGGCACGGGCGCGGGCGGTGGCGCGGCCACGGGCGCGGGCACCGGCGGGCATGCGGGCACCGGGAGGATGACGCCGGGCCCGAAGACCGGTAACGCCGGCATGAACCCGCCGCACACCAATGGCAACGGCGACGGCAAGGCAGAGGCAACGGCGCGGTGAAGGTCGACGACATGGGCCGGAACCACCGGGGCGGCACGCCATGAGCACCCGCGTGCGGGGCGGAGGACGACCGGGGCCGCCACCCCCCACAGGAGAGGCCCCGGTCGCCGTCCACGGGTCCGCGGTACGGCCCCGTACTCTTATCAGCGCCGCGCCTGCGTTTTCTGTCACACCGCACCCCGTCACCGTGATGTTGCAGCTTGTACAGGACATGGACGTGACGCCGGATGACCACGTAGCGTGCTCCTGCCCGCCGGGCGGAGCGACGGCGGTGACCAGCCGCGATGACGAACAGGTAGTGGGAGTGCTGGGGGACGACGCGGAGCTGACCACCGCGGTGCTCGCGGCTCAGGACGGGGACGAGAACGCGTTCCGTGCTGTGTACCGTGCCGTGCATCCGCGGTTGCTCGGCTACATACGCACGCTGGTCGGCGACGCCGACGCGGAGGACGTCGCGTCGGAGGCCTGGCTGCAGATCTCCCGCGACCTCGACCGGTTCAGCGGGGACGCCGACCGGTTCCGGGGCTGGGCGGCGCGCATAGCCCGCAACCGCGCCCTCGACCACTTGCGTATGCGGGGCAGGCGCCCCGCCATCGGGGGAGACGAGACCGAACTCACCGACAAACCGGCCGAGTCCGACACCGCGGACGAGGCCATGGAAGCGCTGGCCACCGGCCGCACCATGGATCTGATCGCACAACTGCCGCAGGACCAGGCCGAGGCCGTCATCCTGCGCGTCGTCGTCGGGCTGGACGCGAAGAGCGCCGCCAAGACGCTGGGCAAGCGGCCCGGCGCCGTACGCACCGCCGCCCACCGCGGACTGAAGCGGCTCGCTGAGCTGCTCGGCGCCGAGGACGCCGCGGGCCTGGATGGCCCGGGCGCGGACGGCGCCGGCGTGGACGGCGCGGGTGCCGATGGCGAGACCGCGCCCGGCGCGGGCGGCGTCGGCCGCACCGGCGAAACCGCGCCCGGCGCACTGGGTGGCGTACCGCCGCAGCCCAAGCGCCGCGTGGGTTCCGTGGCACGTACCGGTGTGACGCAATGGCGCTCGCGGACGCAGAAGGACATGTGATGGCCGACGAGCGGGATGAATGGCTCGACCAGGACGCGGCGGAGAGACTGCTGCGGGGTGAACCTGTCGGCCCTGTCGACGATCACGCGCGGGAGCAGGCCCGGCGGGTCGCGCGTGCGCTGGAGGCCATGCGCGCCTCCGTGGACCCCGCCGCGGGCGAACTGCCCGGTGAGGCGGCGGCGCTGGCGGCGTTCCGCGAGGCGCGCGCCGCGAAGGGCACCGGGCCGCGCGCGGCGAACGGTGCCGGGCCGCGGGGCGCGGTGACGGCCCCGGGCGCGTCGTCGGATCTCGGCACGGTGCGGATTCAGGGGGTGCCCCGCCGCCGTGCGCGCTGGGCGCGGCCCGTGCGCTGGGGCCTGGCCGCGTCGGTCGCCGGACTGGCGGTCGGGGGCGTGGCCGTTGCCGCCGGTACGGGTGTGCTGCCCGTCCTGGGCGGTGACCGCGAGCCGGTGCCCGCCTCGTCGGTGACCGCCGCCGCCACACCCACGTCGGGTGGTCAAACCGGCGGGACGGATTCCGCCACACCGGGGACGCCCAGCGCGCCGGGGAGCGTGGCGCCGTCCACGTCGGCGGGACAGGGTGCGGACGCGGGCGGTACGGAGCGCGTTCCGGGGCGGCCGGACCCCGAGCGGACCGGGAACGGCGACGACGGCTCGGGGCGGCCCGGGAGCGGCACGGGTGCCACCGATGGCGGCGCGCCGGGCTCGGACGACAGCGCCGTTACCGTACGGGCCTGCCGCGACTACCGCGCCGGCCGCCTCGACCGTGAGCGCCGCCGGCAGTTGGAGGCGCAGGCCCGGGGCGCGGCCAACGTCAAGAGCTTCTGCGACCGGGTGCTGGCGGGCGCCACCCGGCCGGGCACGGGCGGCGGCGCCGACACCGGGACGGGCACCGGGACCGGGACCGGCGGCAAGGGAACCGGTGGCAAGGGCGCCGATGGCGGCAAGGGCACCGGCGGCCAGGGTGACGACGGTGGCGGCGACAGCGGCGAGGACGGTGCGAAGAACGGCGGTGACCCCGCCGACTGGGACGCCACGCAGCCGTCCGCCTCCTGGAGCCTGGCCCCCGCCCTCTCCGTACCGCAGCCCGCCGCGGCCTCCTGAGCCCCCGGCTCCCTCTGCGGCCTGCCGGGCCCGCCCTTCCCTCTGCGGCCCCGCCGGACCCGCCCTTCCCTCTGCGCCCTCCTGGGCACGCCGGGCTCCCACTGCGCCCCTGCTCGCCCTTCCCGCCGCGTCCTCCTGGGCCCGCCGCCTCCCTCTGCGGTTTGCCGGGGCCGCCCCCTCCGCGGCGTTCCGAGCCCGCCCCTTCCTCCGCACGTGTGCGGCCCCCGGCACCCCCCGGCCCCCCCGCACCCCTCCCACCTGCGGAATCCAAATTTCTTCCGCAGGGGTGTGACGTTTTTCCACCCCGTGGCGCAGTAATGAGTGAGCCGACTGGTCATCGGCAGCGCGAAGAGCCGGGGTTCCCCCCGTACCTACGGCTCAGCGCACATGGCGCGGGCGGGACACGTTCCCCCGGTCCCGCCCGCGCCCTCTCCCCACCCATGAGCGCCGATGAGCGCCATGAGCGCCCTACCAGTGGACGACGACCTTGTCGCCGAGCTTCACCTGGTCGAAGAGCGCCGCGACCCTCCCCTTGTCCCGGACGTTGACGCAGCCGTGCGAGGCGCCGTTGTAGCCTCGGGCCGCGAAGTCGGACGAGTAGTGCACCGCCTGACCGCCGCTGAAGAACATCGCGTACGGCATCGGCGTGTCGTAGAGCGTCGACACGTGGTCACGGCTCTTGGAGTCGACCTTGAACGTCCCTTCGCGGGTCGGGGTGTTCTCCGAGCCGAAGCGGACGTCCATCGCCGAGACCACCTTGCCGTCGATCATCCAGGCGAGGGTCCGGCTCTCCTTGCTGATGCACAGCACGCGGCCCGTCAGACAGCGCGCGTCGGGCTTGTCCAACTCGTTGGCGGTCGGCGGCCGCAGCTCGGCGCCGGTCGGCTCGCGCGTCATCGCGGTCAGCTTCCGCCACGTGGTCTCGTCGACCTTGCCGGTCGTGGGCAGGCCGCGCCCCCGCTGGAAGGCCGAGACCGCCTCGGCGGTCATCGAGCCGTAGAAGGCGGTGGGGCTGCGGTGGAAGTGGCCGAGCTGCCGCAGCCGCGCCTGCAACTCGCGAACCTGCTCGTTCTCCGTACCCTCCGCCATCAGCACCTTCGCCGCCGCCGCGGCCGGCGTCGCCGTGGCCGTCACCGTCGCGGGAGGCGCGGTGGCGGACGGTTCGGCGTCCACCGGGGTGGCGGCGGAAGGAGATGACGAGACTCCGGTCGCCCCCACGGCCTGAGCGGTGCAGCCGGTGGCCAGGGCGACCGCTGCGACAGCCGGAAGGGATCGGCGCAAGGATCGGCGCAACGATCGGCCCATCGATCGGCGCAGCGATCTGCGTATGACGGACGTACGGTTCATATGAGCCCCCCGAAGTGAATGTGTGTACCTAAGGGATGCTTCGCAGGCGTGCTTGGTTGCGCACCGCGACGCATGCTGTGAGCAAGGTCCCAGCGCGTGGCTCTCCACCCGTCGCACGCCCGCCGCTACAGTCCGTGGCGAGGGTCGGTACCAGTGAGTAGGTTTCTCATCGGAAGGCACAAGGACATGGCGCGCGAGTCGGAGTCGGGACTTCCCATTGAGCCGGTGTACGGGCCGGACGCCCTCAGCGGGTGGGATCCCGACGAGAAACTGGGCGAACCGGGCTCGTACCCCTTCACGCGCGGTGTCTACCCGACCATGTACACCGGCCGGCCCTGGACGATGCGGCAGTACGCCGGTTTCGGCACCGCCGTCGAGTCCAACGCCCGCTACAAGCAGCTGATCGCCAACGGCACGATGGGCCTGTCGGTCGCCTTCGACCTGCCGACGCAGATGGGGCACGACAGCGACGCGCCCATCGCGCACGGCGAGGTCGGCAAGGTGGGTGTCGCGATCGACTCGATCGACGACATGCGGGTGCTGTTCGGCGGCATCCCGTTGGACAAGGTCTCCACGTCGATGACGATCAACGCGCCGGCCGCCCTCCTGCTCCTCCTCTACCAACTCGTCGGCGAGGAGCAGGGCGTCCCGGCGGACAAGCTGACGGGCACGATCCAGAACGATGTGCTCAAGGAGTACATCGCGCGCGGTACGTACATCTTCCCGCCCAAGCCGTCGCTGCGGCTGATCGCGGACATCTTCAAGTACTGCAAGGCCGAGATCCCGAAGTGGAACACCATCTCGATCTCCGGCTACCACATGGCGGAGGCCGGGGCCTCGCCCGCGCAGGAGATCGCCTTCACGCTCGCGGACGGCATCGAGTACGTCCGTACCGCTGTCGCAGCCGGCATGGACGTGGACGACTTCGCGCCCCGCCTGTCGTTCTTCTTCGTCGCGCGCACCACCATCCTCGAAGAGGTCGCCAAGTTCCGGGCGGCCCGGCGGATCTGGGCGCGGGTGATGAGGGAAGAGTTCGGCGCGAAGAACCCCAAGTCGCAGATGCTGCGCTTCCACACCCAGACGGCGGGCGTGCAGCTGACCGCCCAGCAGCCCGAGGTGAACCTGGTGCGCGTCGCCGTGCAGGGCCTGGCGGCGGTGCTGGGCGGCACGCAGTCGCTGCACACCAACTCCTTCGACGAGGCCATCGCGCTGCCGACCGACAAGAGCGCCCGCCTCGCGCTGCGTACGCAGCAGGTTCTGGCGTACGAGACCGACGTCACCGCCACGGTCGACCCGTTCGCCGGGTCGTACGTCATAGAGACGATGACGGACGAGGTGGAGGCCGCCGCCCTGGAGCTGATGGGCAAGGTGGAGGACATGGGCGGCGCGGTCAACGCCATCGAGCGCGGTTTCCAGAAGAACGAGATCGAGCGCTCCGCGTACCGCATCGCCCAGGAGACCGACTCCGGCGAGCGCGTCGTCGTCGGCGTCAACCGCTACACCCTCGACGAGGAGGAGCCCTACGAGCCCCTGCGCGTCGACCCCGCGATCGAGGCCCAGCAGGCGGAACGCCTGGCCAAGCTGCGCGCCGAACGCGACCAGGCGGCGGTCGACACGGCGCTCGCCGAGCTGAAGAAGGCGGCCGAGGGCACGGACAACGTCCTCTACCCGATGAAGGACGCCCTGAGGGCACGGGCGACGGTGGGCGAGGTGTGCAACGCGCTGCGGGAGGTGTGGGGCACGTACGTCCCGACGAACGCTTTCTGAGCCGAGGACGGTGCTCCCCCGCACGGGGGCGGGGCGCTTGACCCTGATGCCTCGCCATCGCGAAGCGATCGGAATGTTGCGCCCCGCCCGCCCAGGAACGGACGTACGCGCACGCCTCAGCGGCCGAGTGCCGCGCGCTGGAGGTGGCGGGCTCGGCGGGCCAGGCGGCGGGTCACGGCGTTGCGGGGGAGCGGGAGGCCGCCCGGGAGGCCGAGGACGGTGAGGCGGCGGCGCTTGAAGTAGCGGTGGGTGCGGGGGGACAGGTGCGCGGCGAGGTAGCGCTCGGCCGCCGGGCGCAGGTCCGGGCGGAGCCGGGGCTGCATCGCGAAGCCGACGGCGTCCAGGAGGCCGGCGGGGTCCGGGACCTCGCCGGACCGGTCGACGCCCTCCAGGTCCGGCAGCAGCGCGTCGGCGATCGTCACCGGCACCCGGTTGCTGTTCTGGTACGGGGCGAGGCGGTCCAGCAGCGGGGCGGTGCCCAGCCGGGCGACCGGCAGGCCGTAGAAGCCGCTCGCGGTGAACAGCGCGGTCGAGAAGCAGCCGGCGACCAGCGCGGGCCGCAGCCGCCGGAACAGCACCTCGGCGAGGACGGGCCGCCCCAGGACGGTCAGTTCGGCGCCCAGCGCCTCCGCCTCCCGCTCCAGGGCCCGCGACCAGGAGGCAGGCGCCACCGGGTGCGGCTTGAAGACGATCCTGCGGTGCCCGCGCGCCACGGCGCCGCGCACCATCCGCAGGTGAAGGTCCTCCTCCTCGGCGGGGGAGAGGATGCCGAGGGCGGACAGGTACTGGCCCAGGAGCAGCGCCGCGCCCTCCTCGGCCTCCGCCCGCGGCACGTCCTCCGCCCTCGGGTCGTCCTCGGCCAGCTCGTCGACGACCTTCCGGAACGCCTCCGCCGGCACCACCTCGGGTACGGCCCCGAACTCCGCCAGCAGCAGCGGCCGCAGCCCCGGCACCAGCTCCAGGTGCAGCAGCCGCCGCACCCGCTCGCCGACCAGTGGGTCGAGCTTGTCGCGGGTGGGGCCGTAGCTCATCAGCCCGTCCGCGTACACATCGATCGGCGCGTCCGGGAACAGCTGGACGACCGTGAGCGCGGGCGCGACCTGGAGCGATTCGACAACCAGCTCGACCGGCTCCTCGCCCAGGCCCCACAGCAGCCGCAGATGGCGCTCCCACAGCGGCACGTCGTCCGGCCGGGGCGCCCAGCCGGCCGGGTGGAGCGGCGCGATGGTGTCGTTCCAGGACAGTACGGCGTCGAAACGGCCGCGCAGCCGCTCGAAGCCGGGCATCCGGTCGAGCGGGACGGCCGTCTCCGGGACGGCCGCGGTGGTGGCGACCAGCAGCAGCCGGCGGTCGGCGGGCGCGAAGCAGCCGCTGTCGAGGGCGGCGGCGAGCGTGACCGCGCCGTACAGCGTGGAGGCGTAGAAGATCTGCGTGCTCATGCGGCGGCCCCCACCCGCACCGGGCGGCGGCGCAGCCTGCGCAGCCGGGACGCGCGCTGGGCGTCCATCGTGTCGAGGGCTTCCGTCAGCACGTCCTGCGGCATGCGCCGCAGCGCCGCCGCGCTCATGGCGCGCAATTTCCGGGCGACCGGCGCCTCGAACCGTTCCACGGAACTCAGATGGTGCGCGATGATCGCGCAGTAGGTGCGTACGGCTTTCGGCAGCAGCCTTTCCGCGTCCGTGTCCTTCGCCGTTTCTTCCAGAACCTGGTCGAAAGCGCGGATGAAATCCAGCTGCCGAATGTCGCCGATTTGTGTGAGCGATGAGGAGATGCCGCGCCGGTAGAAGATTCCGAGCGCACTGATCGCCGCGAAGGAATCCGCCTCCCGGTGCAGCCGCCATATCCACGGCCGGTCCTCGGCGGTGCGCAGCCCGTCGGTGAAGCGCAGCAGGCCCCGGTCGGCGAGCCGCCGGTGGTACATCCCGGCCCAGGCGTACGGGTAGTCCACCGAGGTGGACCGCGCGGCCGGCAGGATCGCGTCGCGCGGCCGCAGCACCACCCCGCGCCGCCCCACCGGCACCCGGTGCACGGAGCGGGAGGTGCCGGTGCACCGCACATGGTCGGTGCGGACGAAGTCGCAGCCCAGCGCCTCGATGGCGGCGAGGACCCGGGCGAGGTGGCCCGGCGCCAGCCAGTCGTCGCCGTCGAGGAACGCGAGGTACTCGCCACGGGCAGCGTCGATACCGGTGTTGCGGGCGGTGGCCAGCCCGCCGTTGCGTTCACGGGCGATCAGCACCGCCCCCGGCAGTTCGCGCGCCGCGCGCCGCAGGACGTCGGCCGTCCCGTCCGTCGAGCAGTCGTCGACGAGCAGGAATTCGAAGTCCTCACGGGCGTTGGCACGCAGGCTCATCAGGGTGTCGGGCGCATATGTGTGCACGTTGTAGAACGGCACGACGACGGAGAGCTTGACCACCCGGAAGACGCTAGGGGCAGCCGCCGTCATTCGGGCCGACCGGGGGAGGGATGCGCGATGAACACTGAGCGGCGCGCTCATTAACCTCATTGCCGCAGGCCGCTGTTCACCCTTTGTTGCGGCCGAGTTGGGCCGCGCGGACGGATGCCTTCCTAACGTCCTCGGCGTGCCATCACGCAACAGTGAAGCGGTGCGGGTCGCGGTACTCGCGGACTCCGACACCCGATGGAAATGGGGCGCCCTGACGGCGCGCCGCATCACCCCTTCCGGCGCCCGGCCGACCGGCTTCCTCCTGCGCGGCCGGGCCACCCCGACCGCGCGGCAGCTCGCCGAGGTCGGGGTCGCCGGGGCGGAAAGCGCCCGCGAGGTGACCGGGGCGGAGTTCCTGCGGGCGGTGCGGGACGAGGCGTACGACGTGGTCGTCCTCGCGCTCGTCGGCGGCACCGTCCAGGCGATGCTGCACGGCCTGGCGGGCCTGGCGCTGCCGCGCCGCCCGGTCATCGTCACCGGCTATGTCGGCGTCGTGTACGAGAAGCTCGCCGACGGGCTGCTGCTGCGGCACGGGGCGGATGTCGTCCTCGCCAACTCACCGGCCGACGCGCGGCGTTTCCGTGCCGTGTACGAGGGCGTCGGCGCCGACGCGTCGGCGGTGGTGGAGGCGGCGCTGCCGTTCCTCGGCGGGGCGCGGTACGCGCCGGTGGAGGGGCGCGACACGGTGGTCTTCGCGGCGCAGCCGTCCGTACCGGCGTCGCGGGCGGACCGCGCGTACCTGCTGCGCAGGCTCGTCGAGCACGCCCGGCAGCACCCGCACCGCGAGGTCCTGCTGAAGCTGCGCTCCAAGCCGGGCGAGCACACCACGCACGTCGAGGAGTTCCCGTACCAGAAGCTGGTACGCGGCCCGCTCCCGCCCAACCTGCGGCTGGTCCACGGCCACATGGGCGAGGTCCTCGACCGCACCGACCTGCTGGTCACCGTCTCCTCGACGGCCGCGCTGGAGGCCCTGCACCGGCGTATCCCGACGGCCGTCCTGACCGACCTGGGCGTGCGCGAGGCGCTCGGCAACCACCACTTCATCGGCTCGGGCCTGCTGACCTCCTGGGACCGGCTGGACGCCGGCCACCGTCCGGAGCCGGACGCGGGGTGGCCCGCGGACCACGGCGTGGCGCCGGACGGCGCGTACGAGACGCGCTTCGACGCGGCGCGCGAGCGGGTGCTCGGCCTGCTGGCCGCCCCCGCGCTGCCCCCGGTGGAGCCCTATTACACGCCCACGACCGCCCCCGGCTACCTGCCCGGCGTGCTGGCCCGCCACCGCCTGGACGCGACCGAGCCGCCCTCCACCGGCGCGCTACGGCGCGTGCTGCGTGAGGCGGCGCGGGGCGTGTACCGGCACGGGGTGCAGCGCGTGGCCCCGGTGATCCGCCGCCTGGGGGAGCTGTGAACGACCGGCCGATACCCGCGACGCCCGCCCCGCGCCCCACCGTCCTCGCCGTGATCCCCGCCCGCGGCGGCTCCAAGGGCGTCCCCGCCAAGAACCTCGCCCCGGTGGGCGGCGTGCCCCTGGTCGCCCGCGCGGTACGCGCCTGCCTGGGCGCCCGCCGGGTGACGGACGTGGTCGTCTCGACGGACGACCCCGCGATCGCCGCGACCGCCCGCGCGGCCGGCGCCGAACCCGTCCACCGCCCGGCCGCCCTCTCCGGCGACACGGCCACCAGCGAATCGGCCGTGCTCCACGCGATGGACGCGCACGAGGCCCTGCACGGCCGCCGCGTGGACGTGGTCCTCCTGGTGCAGTGCACCAGCCCGTTCCTGACCGCCTCGGAGGTCGACGCCGTCGCCGCCCGCGTCCTGGATGAGGGCGCCGACACGGCCCTCACCGCCGCCCCCTCGCACGGCTTCCTGTGGCGCGGGGCCGGCGACGCCCACGGGGTCAACCACGACAAGGCCCACCGCCCCCGGCGCCAGGAACGGGAGCCCGAGTACCTGGAGACGGGCGCCGCGTACGCGATGGACGCCGCCGGCTTCCGTACCCACCGGCACCGGTTCTTCGGCCGTACCGCGCTCGTCGTCACCGACCCCGCCCGCGTCCTGGAGGTCGACGACCCCCATGACCTCGCCCGCGCCCGCGCGCTCGCGCCCCTGCTGGACGAGCCGGGCACGCCCGCCCTCCACGACGTGGACGCGGTCGTCCTCGACTTCGACGGCACCCAGACCGACGACCGGGTCCTCGTGGACCGCGACGGGCGCGAACTCGTCGCCGTACACCGGGGTGACGGGCTCGGCGTCGCCGCGCTGCGCCGCGCCGGTGTCCCGCTGCTCATCCTGTCCACCGAGAAGAACCCCGTCGTCGCCGCCCGCGCCCGCAAGCTCGGCGTCCCGGTCCTGCACGGCGTCGACCGCAAGGACCTCGCGCTCAAGCAGTGGTGCGACGAGAACGCCATCGACCCCCAGCGGGTGCTGTACGCCGGCAACGACGTCAACGACCTGCCCTGCTTCGGCCTCGTCGGCTGGCCCGTCGCCGTCGCGACCGCCCACGACTCGGTACGGGCCGCCGCCCGCGCCGTCACCGCCACCCCGGGCGGCGCCGGGGCCATCCGCGAGATCGCGGCCTGGCTGCTCGGCCCCGAGCTCACCGCCCTCCCCACGGCGTAAGCCCACCACGCAAGCCCACCCCGCACGCCCACCACGCAAGCCCACCCCGCACGCCCACCACGCAAGCCCACCCCGCACGCCCACCCCGCAACCCCACCGCACAAGCCCACGCGGACCGCTCAGCCCCACCACGCGACCCCACGTACACCGCTCACCCCACCACGTAAGGAACCCGCACCATGAACCCCCGCCTGCGCACCCTCGGCCGCAAGACCGCCGGGCCCGGCCGGCCCGTCTACATCACCGGCGAGATCGGCATCAACCACAACGGCGACCTCGACAAGGCCATCGCCCTCATCGACGCCGCCGCCGACGCGGGCTGCGACGCCGTGAAGTTCCAGAAGCGCACCCCCGAGATCTGCACCCGGCGCGACCAGTGGGACATCGAGCGCGACACGCCCTGGGGGCGGATGACGTACATCGACTACCGCCACCGCGTCGAGTTCGGCGAGAGCGAGTACCGCGCCATCGACGAGCACTGCCGTGAGCGCGGCATCGACTGGTTCGCCTCCCCGTGGGACACCGAGGCCGTGGCCTTCCTGGAGAAGTTCGACGTCCCCGCCCACAAGGTCGCTTCGGCGTCCCTCACCGACGACGAGCTGCTGCGCGCGCTGCGCGCCACCGGCCGCACCGTCATCCTCTCCACCGGCATGTCCACGCCGCGCCAGATCCGCCACGCCGTCGAGGTGCTCGGCAGCGACACGATCCTGCTGTGCCACGCCACCTCCACGTACCCCGCGCGGGCCGAGGAGCTGAACCTGCGGGTGATCGAGTCCCTGCACCGGGACTACCCCAACATCCCGATCGGCTACAGCGGCCACGAGACGGGCCTGCAGACCACCCTCGCCGCCGTCGCCCTCGGCGCCTGCTTCGTCGAGCGCCACATCACCCTCGACCGCGCCATGTGGGGCTCCGACCAGGCCGCCTCCGTCGAACCGCAGGGCCTCACCCGCCTCGTACGCGACATCCGCACCATCGAGACCGCGCTCGGTGACGGCGTCAAGAAGGTGTACGAGTCGGAGCTCGGCCCCATGAAGAAGCTCCGCCGCGTCCCGGCCACCGTATGAAGCCGCCGACCCCCCTCAAGCCGCCGAGCCCCCGGAAGCTCCTGACGACCCCGAGGCCGCGTATGACGACCGCGAACCTGGCCTTCGTCGAGAGCCCGGTCCAGCTCCTGAACGTCCTGGAGTGGGCCCACGCCTCGCGCACCGGCCAGGATCTGACCTGCGTCGTGCTGTCCCCGACCGACCCGATGTCCCGGGGCCAGCTGCGCCGCATGGCCCAGCTCGCCCGCGACGAGGGGTTCACGGTCCGCTGGCAGGAGGCCCGGGGCGGCCGTGGCTCCCTGGCGCGGGCGCTGCGGGACCTCGCGCCGGCCCTGGCCCGCGCCGAGCGCGTGATCGTCGGCGATCCGTTCTCGCGTTACGTACAGCTGCTGCTGACGCTCTTCGGCCCGCGCAGCCTCACGGTCGTCGACGACGGCACGGCCACCATGGAGTTCGCCGCCCAGCTCTCGCGGGGCGAACGGCTCGTGCGCTGGCACCGCCGTGGCGTGCGGGGCCCGCGCGAACTGGCCCTCGCCCCGGTCACGGCGCTGGCCCGCCGCCGGCTCGCGCCGGGCCGCGACCGTACGGTCGAGGTCTTCACCGCCCTGCCGGTCGAGGCGCCGGCGGGCACCACCATCACGCCCAACCGGTTCGACTGGACCCGCGGCCGGTTCGGTCCGCCGCGCCTGACGCGGGGCGCGGACCTGGTCGGCACCTCGCTGGTGGAGACGGGTGTGCTGGACGCGGACCGCTACGTCGACGCCGTCGCCGCGCTGGCCGCCGCGCACGGCGCCACCCGGTACTTCGCGCACCGCCGGGAGGCCGTCGAGAAGCTGCACCGCATCGCGGTCGGCACGGGTCTGGAGATCGTCCGGCCCGACCTGCCGCTGGAGCTGATAGCCCGGCGGGGCCCGATCGGCCGTACGGTGGTGAGCTTCCCGTCCACGGTCGTGCACACCCTGCCGCAGGCGCTGGCGGGCACCGGCGTGGCGATCACCGTGTGCGCGATAGCGCCGGAGTGGCTGCGCGACACCGTCCCGCCACGGGCCAGGGGCTTCCTGGCGGGCGTGGCCGAGTCGGCACGGTCCGCGCATGGGCTGTCACTCACCGGAGCGTGACGTGGACGCGAAGGCGGCGGCCGGGACAGGACCGGCGCGGATCGAGAAGGACCGAGAAAGATCGACAAAAGGGCGAAAACGCGTGAGCTTACCCACTTCACCTGGCCTTCAAGCCCACCGTCCCGGGTTTCTTTCCCCTATCGGGCTGAAGTTTTGTAGATCACACGTTAGTTGAGGGCAAAACGCGCCTACCCTTTCATGGGTGAACAAGTTGATGTCCCGCGACTCCGAAACAGACGTTCCCGGCGATACGCCTCTCCTCGGCACGCTGCCCGAGTCCCTGCGTGCCGAGCTGATCGCCTTCCGCCGGGATCTGCACATGCACCCAGAGCTCGGCAACCAGGAGTTCCGTACCACCGCCGCGCTCAAGACCCGCCTCGAAGCGGCCGGGCTCAGCCCCAAGGTCCTTCCCGGCGGCACGGGGCTGATGTGCGACGTCGGTACGTGGGACGGCGTACGCCCCATGCTCGCCATCCGCGCGGACATCGACGCGCTGCCCATCCCGGACACCAAGACGGACGTGCCGTACCGCTCGACCGTGCCGGACCGCGCGCACGCCTGCGGACACGACGTGCACACCACCGTCGCCCTCGGTGCCGGCCTGGTGCTGGCCGCGATGGACCGCGAGGGGCTGCTGCCGAACGCCGTGCGCCTGATCTTCCAGCCCGCCGAGGAGGTACTGCCCGGCGGCGCCGTCGACGCCATCGAGGCCGGCGTGCTGGACGGCGTCGGGCGGATCATCGCCGTGCACTGCGACCCGCGCGTGGACGTGGGCCGTATCGGGCTGCGCACCGGAGCGATCACCTCCGCGTGCGACCGCCTGGAGGTCACCCTCGACGGGCCCGGCGGCCACACCGCCCGCCCGCACCTGACGACCGACATGGTCACCGCCGCCGCCCGCGTCGCCACCGACGCGCCCGCGCTGCTGTCCCGCCGGATCGACGCCCGCTCCGGGCTGGTCCTGACGTGGGGCCGCATCGAGGCGGGCCACGCCCCGAACGTCATCCCGCAGCGCGCGGAACTGGGCGGCACGGTGCGCTGCCTGGACCTGGCGGCCTGGCGCGACGCCCCGGACCAGGTCTACGCGGCGATCGACGAGGTGGCGACGCTGCACGGCGCCAAGTGCCAGATCGAGTACGTACGCGGTGTCCCGCCGGTCATCAACGACGCCTCCGTCGCGCAGCTGCTCCACGACGCGATGGCGGCGCGCTGCGGCGCGTACGCGATCGAGGACACGGAACAGAGCCTTGGCGGCGAGGACTTCTCCTGGTACCTGGAGCACGTCCCGGGTGCGATGGCCCGCCTCGGCGTCCGCCGCCCGGGTGACACGACGCGCCGTGACCTGCACCGCGGTGACTTCGACGTCGACGAGGCGGCGATCAAGGTCGGCGTCGAGCTGTTCACCGCCGCCGCGCTGCTCGACTGACCGCCGCCGCGCCGCCCGCCCCACGCCCGCCGCCCGCCCCACCCCGGCGTAAACGGGCCCCGTGCCGTCCGCCACGTACCCCGTGACGGGACCAACTCCTCACCGCCCGCCGCCCGGCACGGACCCCCGTGCCGGGCGGCGGCCGTTCCGGCGCCCCCCTCGCGCCTCTGCTGCCCCCTTCACGCCCCTGCCGCCCTGTACGCTCCGTGGTATTCCTGCCACACAGCGCCCCTGTTCCGGCTGGTTCGCGACGATCCGATAACGACTGATGAACAGGTCTTTAACTGACATCTACGCGCGTTACGATCGCCGCGAAACCAGCGCCGGAAGAGGCGCTTTCGGTCAGTCTCGAAGGGACCCTCCTCTTGCGCCGGGTATCCAAGATCGCTGCCGCGTCCGTCGCGACCGCGGCCCTCGCTTTCACTGCCACCGCCTGCGGCGAGTCGTCCACCGAGTCGTCGGGTGCCGGTAACGGCAAGCTCAGGATCGGCATGGCCTACGACGTCGGCGGCCGTGGCGACAACTCGTTCAACGACTCCGCCGCTCGCGGCCTCGACAAGGCCAAGGCCGAGCTCGGCGCCGAGACCAAGGAGCTGACCGCCAAGTCCGGCGAGACCCCCGCCGACCGCGAGCAGCGCCTCGCCTCGCTCGCCGAGGGCGGCTACAACCCCGTCATCGGTGTCGGCTTCGCGTACAAGGACTCGATCGACAAGGTCGCCGCCAAGTTCCCGGACACCACGTTCGGCCTCATCGACTCGGTGTCGAAGCACAAGAACGTCGACTCGATCGTCTTCACCGAGGAGCAGGGCTCCTACCTCGCCGGTGTCGCCGCCGCGCTGAAGTCCAAGGACGGCAAGATCGGCTTCATCGGCGGCGTCGACCTTCCGCTGATCAAGAAGTTCGCCGCGGGCTTCCAGCAGGGCGTCAAGGAGACCGACCCGAAGGCCTCCGTCCAGATCCAGTACCTGTCCACCGGCTCCGACCTCTCCGGCTTCGGCTCCCCGGACAAGGGCAAGGCCGCCGCCAAGGGCATGCTGGACAAGGGCATCGACGTGATCTTCGCCGCCGCGGGCGGCTCGGGCGCCGGCGCCATCGAGGCCGTCGCCGCCAAGCCGGGCACGTGGGCCATCGGCGTCGACTCGGACCAGGCCAAGGACCCGGCCCTCGCCAAGTACGCGGGCTCGATCATGACCTCGGTCGTCAAGAACGTCGACACCGGTGTCTTCGAGCTGGCCAAGTCCGTCAAGGACGGCAAGCCGCTGACCGGCACGCACGCCTACTCGCTCGCCGAGAACGGTGTCTCCCTCACCACCACGGGCGGCCACCTCAAGGACATCCAGGCCAAGCTGGACGAGGCCAGGAAGAAGATCGTGGACGGCCAGATCAAGGTCAAGACCACCCTCTGACACCTTGTGTCGCGGGGCCCGGCGGGTGGCTTCGGCCGACTCACCGGGCCCCGATTCACGTACGCCTTCGGGCAGTTCAACAATTTGGCGGCGCTACGCGCGTAGCAAGCCGCCCACGCGGTAGTTTTCGCCACCTCACCGCCTCTGCTCCTCCGCTCCCTGCCTAGGAGAGTGCGCCATCAAAGCCTCCAGCAGTCCCCCCAGCAGCACCCCCAACGCCGTGGAGCTCCGCGGCATCACCAAGCGGTTCCCCGGCGTCGTCGCCAACCACGACATCGCCATCACCGTGCGCCGCGGAACCGTGCACGCCCTCGTCGGTGAGAACGGCGCCGGCAAGTCGACCCTGATGAAGATCCTGTACGGCATGCAGAAGCCGGACGAGGGCACCATCGCGGTCGACGGTGAGCAGGTCACCTTCCACAACCCCGGTGACGCCATCCGCCGGGGCATCGGCATGGTGCACCAGCACTTCATGCTCGCGGACAACCTCACCGTCCTGGAGAACGTCGTCCTCGGCTCCGAGAAGCTGTACGGCATCGGCGACAGGGCCCGCGCCAAGATCCGTGAGATCTCCGACGCGTACGGCCTCAACATCCGCCCCGACGTCCTCGTGGAGGACCTCGGTGTCGCCGACCGCCAGCGCGTGGAGATCCTGAAGGTCCTCTACCGCGGCGCCCGCACCCTCATCCTCGACGAGCCGACCGCCGTGCTCGTCCCGCAGGAGGTCGAGGCGCTCTTCGACAACCTGCGCGAGCTGAAGGCCGAGGGCCTCACCGTCATCTTCATCTCGCACAAGCTGGGCGAGGTGCTGTCCGTCGCCGACGAGATCACCGTCATCCGGCGCGGTACGACGGTCGGCACCGCCGACCCCGCCTCCACCACGCCCAAGCAGCTCGCCGAGCTGATGGTCGGCACCGAGCTGCCGTCGCCGGAGACCCGTGAGTCCACGGTCACCGACGTGCCGATGCTCCGGGTCGAGGACCTGTCGCTGAGCGCCACCGACCCGGACGGCGTGGTCAGGGCCGTTCTGGCCGGCATCACCCTCACCATCCACAAGGGTGAGGTGCTCGGCATCGCCGGTGTCGAGGGCAACGGCCAGTCGGAGCTGGTCGACGCCATCATGGGCATGCGCCGTCCCGACAGCGGTGTGATCACCCTGGACGGCGCCGACATCTCCCACGTACCGACCCGCAAGCGCCGCGAGAGCGGCATGGGGGTCATCCCCGAGGACCGCCACCGGCACGGCCTGCTGCTGGAGGCCCCCCTCTGGGAGAACCGCATCCTCGGCCACGTCACCGAGCGGCCCAACTCCAAGGGCGCCATCCTCGACCTGAAGGCCGCCCGCGCCGACACCGAGCGGATCGTGCGCGAGTACGACGTCCGCACCCCCGGCATCGACGTCACCGCCGCGTCCCTGTCCGGCGGCAACCAGCAGAAGCTGATCGTCGGCCGCGAGATGAGCCACGACCCCAAGCTGCTGATCGCCGCGCACCCCACCCGGGGTGTGGACGTCGGCGCCCAGGCGCAGATCTGGGACCAGATCCGCGAGGCCCGCCGCGAGGGCCTGGCCGTGCTGCTGATCTCCGCCGACCTGGACGAGCTGATCGGGCTCTCCGACACCCTGCGGGTGATGTACCGGGGCCGGCTCGTCGCGGACGCCGACCCGGCCACCATCACCCCCGAGGAGCTGGGCTCGGCCATGACCGGCGCCGCCACCGGCCACCTCGAGCACCACGATGACAGCAGCGCCCCGGAGGACGAGGCCCGATGAAGAAGATCGACAAGGAGCGGCTGCTCCTGGGCATCGCGGCGCCGCTGCTCGCGGTCGTCGCCGCGTTCCTGGTCACCGCCCTGGTGCTGGTCGCCACCGGCAAGGAGCCGTTCAGCGCCTTCGGGATCATGTTCGACTACGGCATCAAGTCGGACAGCCAGGTCTACATCATCAACAAGGCGACGACGTACTACCTGGCGGGCCTCGCGGTGGCCATCGGCTTCCGCATGAACCTGTTCAACATCGGCGTCGACGGCCAGTACCGCCTCGCCGCCTTCTTCGCCGCCGCACTCGGCGGCGCGCTGACCCTGCCCGGCTTCCTCCAGATCCCGCTGATCATCCTCACCGCGATGATCGTCGGCGCGATGTGGGCCGGCATCGCCGGTGTCCTCAAGGTCACCCGCGGCGTCAGCGAGGTCGTCGCCACGATCATGCTCAACATGATCGCCACCGCGATCATCGGCTACCTGCTCCAGCCGGGCCGCCTCGGCCACCTGGACGAGGCCGGTACGAAGGTGTCGACCACCCCGCTGCCGGAGTCCTCGCGCTTCTTCGACTTCCCCACGCAGCCCGACCAGATCTGGGGCTTCCTCGTGATCGCCGTGATCGCGGGCGTCGCCTACTGGTTCGTGCTCTCCCGCACCCGGTTCGGCTTCGACCTGCGCACGGTCGGCCAGTCCGGCTCCGCCGCCGAGGCCAGCGGCGTGGACGTCAAGAAGATGGTCGTCACGTCGATGCTGATCTCCGGCGCGACCGCCGGCCTGATCGGCATGCCGACGCTGCTCAACGACAGCTACGAGTACAGCGGCGACTTCCCGACCGGCATCGGCTTCACCGGCATCGCCATCGCCCTGCTGGGCCGCAACCACCCGGTCGGCATCGCGCTCGGCGCCCTCCTGTGGGGCTTCCTGGAGCGCGGCACCGGCAAGCTCGAATTCGAGGGTTACGACAAGGAGATCGTCGGCGTGATCCAGGGCGTCATCGTCCTGTGCGTCGTCATCGCCTACGAAGTCGTCCGCCGCTACGGCCTCAAGCGCCAGCAGCGGAAGGTCGGCGAGAAGCTCGCCGCCCAGGCCCGTACCAACGACACGCAGGAGGTGTCGGCGTGAGCGCCACGGCGACTTCCACCCCGCCGCCCGCGGCCCCCAAGGCGGCCGGCGGCAAGGGCGGCCGCACCCGCCTCTCCCTTCCCGTCATCCTGCTGATCGTCGCGGGCGCGCTCATCGCGCTGTCCGCGGTACGCGCCATCACCGGCGCGCAGGACATCACCTCCGCCGGCCAGATCAGCGCCGCGCTCTCCATGGCCGTACCGATCGGCCTGGCCGGTCTGGGCGGTCTGTGGGCCGAGCGCGCGGGCGTGGTCAACATCGGCCTCGAAGGCATGATGATCCTCGGCACCTTCTTCGGTGCCTGGGCGGGCTGGCAGACCAGCCCCTGGCTCGGTGTCCTCGCGGGCATCGTGGGCGGCATGTTGGGCGGCCTGCTGCACGCGGTCGCCACCGTCAGCTTCGGTGTCGACCACATCATCTCCGGTATCGCGATCAACATCCTGGCGCTCGGGTTCACCACCTACTTCGCCAAGCTGTGGTTCAACACCGGGGAGGCGGCGGAGCGGGGCGGCAGCCCCAAGCAGTCCCCGCCGGCCGAGGAGATCACGTCGGTCACGGTGCCGGGAGTCTCCGACTGGCTCCACTCGGTCGAGGCGCACCACTGGTTCCTCGTCTCCGACGTCGCGGGCATCCTCGGCGGCCTGGTCACCAACCTCTCGCTGCTGACGATCGTCGCCATCCTGCTCTTCATCGGCACGTTCCTGCTGCTGTGGAAGACGGCCTTCGGCCTGCGGCTGCGCTCCTGCGGCGAGAACCCGATCGCCGCGGAGTCACTGGGCGTCAACGTCTACACGTACAAGTACATCGCCGTGATCGTCTCCGGCGGCATGGCCGGGCTCGGCGGCGCGTTCCTCTCGCTGGTCACCTCGCACATCTACAACGAGGGCCAGACCGGCGGCCGGGGCTTCATCGGCCTCGCGGCCATGATCTTCGGCAACTGGCGGCCCGGCGGGCTCGCCATGGGCGCGGGCCTGTTCGGCTTCGCCGACGCGCTCCAGCTGCGCGCGGGCGGCGAGTCCGTGCACGCGCTGCTGCTGGTGCTGGTGGTCGTCCTCGCCGGCCTCGCGGCCTGGAAGGCGTACCGCAAGCGCTATGTGACGGCGGCGATCAGCGGGGTCATCGCGGCCGGTGTGCTGGTCTGGTTCCTCGGTACGGACACGGTGCCCACCGAGTTCGTCAGCGCCACGCCGTACGTGGTGACGCTGCTGGTGCTGTCGCTGTCCGCGCAGCGGCTGAGGATGCCCAAGGCGGACGGCATGCGCTACCGCAAGGGCCAGGGCAAGTGACGCCCCCCGCCTGGGAAGCGCTGCGCGAGGCGGCCCGGGAGGCCATGTCCCACGCGTACGCGCCGTACTCGGGCTATGCGGTGGGCGCCGCCGCGCTCGTGGACGACGGGCGCACGGTCACCGGCTGCAACGTGGAGAACGCCTCGTACGGCATCGGCCTGTGCGCCGAGTGCGGTCTGGTCTCCCAGTTGCAGGCCACCGGCGGCGGCCGGCTCACGCACTTCGTGTGCGTGGACGGGCACGGCCAGGTCCTGGTGCCGTGCGGCCGCTGCCGGCAGCTGCTGTACGAGTTCGGCGGCGACGAGCTGCTGGTGGACACCCCGCACGGGGTGCTCACCCTCGCCGAGATGCTGCCGCAGGCGTTCGGCCCGCAGCACCTCACGTAAGACGGGGCCGCCCCTTCCGCGCTGTCCGCGGAAGGGGCGGCCCCTCCCCCTTCTCTATGCGCGTAGAGTCACCGCGTAGGACTGTCCCCTCCCGCTGGAAGGAACCCTCAAGGCCATGGACGCGATTTCCGTCATCCGCACCAAGCGGGACCGGGGCGAGCTGAGCCCCGAACAGATCGACTGGGTCATCGACGCCTATACGCGCGGCGAGGTCGCCGACGAGCAGATGTCGGCGCTGGCCATGGCGATCCTGCTGAACGGCATGAACCGTACGGAGATCGCCCGCTGGACCGCCGCGATGATCGCCTCCGGCGAGCGGATGGACTTCTCCTCGCTGTCCCGCCCGACCGCCGACAAGCACTCCACCGGCGGCGTCGGCGACAAGATCACCCTGCCGCTCGCGCCGCTGGTCGCCGCGTGCGGCGCTGCCGTGCCGCAGCTGTCGGGCCGGGGCCTCGGCCACACCGGCGGCACCCTCGACAAGCTGGAGTCCATCCCCGGCTGGCGGGCCCTGCTCTCCAACGAGGAGATGCTGCACGTCCTGGAGACGACCGGCGCGGTGATCTGCGCGGCGGGCGACGGCCTCGCCCCCGCCGACAAGAAGCTGTACGCCCTGCGGGACGTCACCGGCACCGTCGAGGCCATCCCGCTGATCGCCTCCTCGATCATGTCCAAGAAGATCGCCGAGGGCACCGGTTCGCTCGTCCTGGACGTGAAGGTCGGCTCCGGCGCTTTCATGAAGAACATCGCCGACGCCCGCGAACTGGCCTCCACCATGGTCGGCCTGGGCACCGACCACGGCGTGAAGACCGTCGCCCTGCTCACCGACATGTCGACCCCGCTGGGCCTCACCGCCGGCAACGCCCTGGAGGTCCGCGAGTCCGTCGAGGTCCTCGCGGGCGGCGGCCCCGCCGACGTCGTCGAACTCACCATCGCGCTCGCCCGCGAGATGCTCGACGCGGCCGGCGTCAAGGACGCCGACCCCGCGAAGGCCCTCGCGGACGGCTCCGCGATGGACGTCTGGCGCCGCATGATCGCCGCGCAGGGCGGCGACCCGGACGCCCCGCTCCCGGTCGCCCGTGAACAACACGTCGTCACCGCCCCCTCCTCGGGCGTCCTCACCCGCCTCGACGCGTACGGCGTCGGCGTCGCCGCCTGGCGCCTCGGCGCCGGCCGCGCCCGCAAGGAGGACCCGGTCCAGGCGGGCGCCGGCGTCGAACTCCACGCCAAGCCGGGCGACACCGTCACGGCGGGCCAGCCCCTGCTGACCCTCCACACGGACACCCCGGAGAAGTTCGACTACGCCCTGAAGTCCCTGGAGGGCGCCTACGACATCGCGGCCGAGGGCACGGCGTACGAGCCGGCCCCCGTCGTGCTGGGACGTATCGCCTGACCTCGTACGGGTGAACGGGACCGGTGGACCCCCACCGGTCCCGTTCGGCATGCTGGGATCGCCTCCGTGAGCGAGTGCTGGGCCGCCGGTGAGCCGGATGCGGAGTGGGGGGACCTTGTCAGCCTCTGGGAGCAGGTTGAGGCGCCCAAGGACTGCAGGGTGGAGATCGTTCAGGGCGTCATCACCGTGTCGAGCAGGCGGGTCACCAGCCACCACTTCATCGCCGACTCCATGACACGCTGCCTGTACCGCGTCATCCCCGAAGACCGGGGCATCCACCAGACCCTTGCTGTTGCCATCCCGTCCCGTCTGGGGATGTACATCCCGGATCTGGTCGTGGCCCCCGATGCGGCCCTCCGTGAGGAGGGCAACTACATCCCGGCTGCCGCTGCCGAGCTGGTTGTCGAGATCACTTCCAAGTCCAACGCTCGGCATGATCGCATCAGCAAGCCCGCAGGCTACGCGGCGGCCGGTGTGCCGCTCTATCTGCTAATCGACGCCCACGCCCCTGGCGGCCCGACTGTCACGCTGTACGGCGAGCCGAAGGGGGACGTCTACCGGCTGCTGTCAGCGGGCAAGTTCGGCGACGAGGTCACCCTCCCTGCCCCCTTCGACCTCACCCTCGACACTGGCGAGTTTCCCGTCAGCTGACCCCCCGGCCCGCGTCACCGATGAGTTCCTCCCGAGAGGCGGGTCTCTTCCCCATGGACACCACGGATCCGAACGTCTTCCTCGTCGTCGGCCCGATCGAACCCGCCGACGTGCCGCGCCTGTGCGAGGAGCTGGCCGAGCTGCTCGGTGAGAGCGGCGACGGTGACGTCATCTGCGACGTCGGCGGGGTCATCCGGCCCGGCCTCGCCGCCGTCGACGCCCTGGCCCGGCTGCGGTTGACCGCGCAGCGGCTCGGGCGTCCGATGGTCGTGCGGAACGCACAGCCGGCCCTGCGCGTGTTGATCGAGTTGGTCGGGCTGGCCGACCTGCTCACGCCTCCAGCCGGTCCGGAAGGCCGAACAGCGGGAACCACCGCTTCACGTCCAGGAACGACGTGATCCCGGAGACCTTGCCGTCCACGATCTCGATGACCATGAGGGCCCACGGGCTGAAGCCGCCCTCCGGGTCCGGGTGGTAGTGCGCGAACGCGGGCGTGCCGTTGGCGATCACCGGCACCAGCCGCGAGCCCCGGCACACCTCCCCGACGCCCAGCATCCAGCCGGTGATGTCGTCGTGGCCCTGGAGCCACAGGTCGTAGGGCGGCATGGAGAGCGTGGCGTCCTCGTGGAGCAGCGCGGTCAGGGCCTCCATGTCGTAGCCCTCGAACGCCGCCACGTACCGGTCCAGGAGTCTGCGCTGCTCCTCGTCGAGGGGGTCGGCGGGGTCCGTGTGGGCGGGCGCCGACGCGGCGAGCGTCGCCCGGGCCCGCTGAAGGGCGCTGTTGACCGACGCGACCGAGGTGGACAGCAGCTCCGCCACCTCGCTCGCCTTCCACGCCAGCACCTCCCGGAGGATCAGCACCGCTCGCTGCCTGGGCGGCAGGTGCTGGAGCGCGGCGACGAACGCGAGGCGCACCGTCTCCCGCGCCACCGCCGTCTCGGCCGGGTCCGCGACCGACGGCAACACCCGCGCGTCCGGCACCGGCTCCACCCAGGTGACCTCCGGCCGGGCGTTCAACCGCGCCTGCGCCACCGGTGTCGCCGCCGTCAGGTCCATGGGGCGGGCCCGGCGGTTGCCCGCGTTCAGCGCGTCCAGGCAGACGTTCGTCGCGATGCGGTACAGCCACGAACGCACCGATGACCGGCCCTCGAAGGTGTCGAAGCTCCGCCAGGCGCGGACCATCGTGTCCTGGACGGCGTCCTCCGCCTCGAAGGCCGATCCCAGCATGCGGTAGCAGTACCCGGTCAGCTCGGTCCGGTACTCCTCCAGTGGCGCCACATCGCTCATCGCGTCCACCCCTGTCGCGCTTCCGATCTCACTCTCGGAAGCTACAGCAGGGCACTGACCGGGGGTCACGTCCCGGGCTTGCGCCCGTAGACGTACACGTCGTCGCCGTTCCTGAGCATGTTCCAGTACGTCTTCGCGTCCGCCGGCCGCATGTTGACGCAGCCGCCCGAACCCGGCGGGTTGTACATGGACTTGGTGACGGAGTGGAAGGCCTGCCCGCCGTCGAAGAACTGCGAGTACGGCATCCGCACCTTGTATATCGTCGACCAGTGATTGGCGCTGCGGTAGTAGATCTTCTTCGCGCCGGTACGCGTCTCGGCGCCGTCCCGGCCGGTCCGCACGGGCACGGGCCCGTACGCCAGCTTCGCGCCGTCCTGGATCCAGCTCAGCTGCCGCGTCAGGTCCACGCACGCGATACGGCCCTTGTTGGTGGGGCACGTGCCCGCCTTGTTGGGGTTCTTCCCGGCCGCCCGCTGCTGGAGGATCGTGTTCATCGTGCGCCAGGTGAGAGGCCCGGCGTATCCCATGGTCGGCGTGATTCCGTGCGTCCGCTGGAACGACTGGATCGCCCGGCAGTCGGCCGGCGACTGCCTGCCGTCCACCGGCCGCCCCAGGAACTTCTCCACCTGCTTCTGGTACGGCCCCGTCTGCGTCGTGCACGACGCGGCCTGTGCCGGTGCGGAGCCCAGGGCCACCGTCAGCGGCACGACCAGCGCGGTCATGCCGAGCGCGGCCCCGGCTCGTTTGCCTGTCCCACCCACGTATACCAACTCCCCCTGGAGCCCAATGCGGTAGTTATGCCCGTAGGACGCTCGGGGAAGCGGTGTGGTTGTACGTTTCCCGGAACCGGCGCTCCTGGACGCGCGCGCTGTGCGTTCCGTACAGGGTGATGGAGACGACTCCGAGGACGGCGACCAGCCCCAGCAGGACCGTGCCCGCCCAGCCGCCGGCGTGGAAGGCGATCGCGCCGAGCGCGCCGCCCGCGCTGCTGCCCAGGTAGTACGCCGACTGGTACAGCGCCGACGCCTGCGCCCGGCCCGTCTTCGCGGTACGGCTCACCGAGGAGGAGGCGACCGCGTGCCCGGCGAAGAACCCGGCGGTGATCAGGACCAGGCCGAGGAGGACGCCGGCCAGCGCGTCCGACAGTGACAGCAGCAGCCCCGCCGTGGTCGTGCCCACCGCGAGGTACAGCGCCCCGCGCCGCCCCAGCCGGCCGACCAGCTTGCCGGCCGCCGCGGACGACGCCGTACCCACCAGGTAGACCAGGAAGATCGAGCCGATCACGCCCTGCGGGAGCGAGAACGGCTCCTCCACGAGCCGGTAGCCGATCACCGTGTAGACGGCGCCGAAGACGGTCATGAACAGGGCGCCGATCGCGTACAGGCGCATCAGCAGCGGGTCCGACAGGTGCGTGCGGACGGTCTTGCCCAGCGCGCGGGGGTTCAGCGAACCGGGGGAGAAGTGCCGCGCCTTGGGGATCATCAGACGGAACACCACCGCGCACACCAGCGCCATCAGCCCGACCGCGGCGAGCGCCGCCCGCCAGCCCCACAGCTGGGCCGCCCAGCCGGTGACGATCCGGCCGCTCATCCCGCCGATGCTGTTGCCCGCGACGAACAGCCCGATCGCCGCGACGAGCGCCTTGGGCCGGACCTCCTCCGCCAGGTACGCCATCGCCGACGCCGGCAGCCCCGCCAGGGCGGCGCCCTGCACGGCGCGCAGCGCCACCAGCCACTCCAGGCTCGGCGCGAACGGCACGAGCATGCCGATGGCGACGGCGATCGCGAGGGACGCGGTCATCATGCGACGGCGGCCGAACCGCTCCGACAGGGCGCTCAGTGGCAGTACGCACAGCGCGAGCGCGCCGGTCGCGGCGGAGACGGACCAGCTGGCGGCGGACGCGCTCACGCCGAAGTCGGCGGTGATGGCCGGCAGGAGGGCCTGCGTCGCGTAGAGGAGGGCGAAGGCGGCGACTCCGGCGGCGAAGAGCGCGAGGCTCATCCGGCGGTAGCCGGGGCGGCCGGGGCAAAGACGCGTGTCGGCGTCCACGGGTGCGGTGGACGCCTTGGTACTGGCGGAAGGCATACGACGACCGTAGGCACCCCCGTTTCATGCGTCCAATGCATGGAACCGCTTTAATCGTTCCCATGGTGCATCACTACAGTTCACGAGAGTGGCTGTCACCGAACAGTAACGAAGAAGACATGGGGCTGCTGCTCGCGCCGCGTCTCGCGTACTTCGCGGCGGTCGCCCGCCACGAACACGTCACCCGCGCCGCACACGATCTGGGTGTTCCCCAGTCCACGCTGTCGCGGGCGGTGGTCCGGCTGGAACGGGACCTCGGCGTGACGCTGTTCGCCCGCAAGGGCCGCACGGTCTGTCTGACCCCGGCCGGGCGGACCTTGCTGGCCTCCGCCGAACGCGCCCTGGCCGAGGTGGAGCGGGCCGCCGACGCCGTACGCGCGGACGCCGACCCCTCGGCGGGCCGGGTGGCGTTCGGCTTCCTCCACACCATGGGCTCCGAAACCGTGCCGGGCCTGATCCGCGCGTTCCGGGTCGACCACCCCAAGGTCCGCTTCACGCTCGTCCAGAACTACGGCGAGGCCATGATCGAGCGCCTGCGCGCCGGCGAACTGGACCTGTGCCTGACCTCCCCGGTCCCCGACGCC
Source organism: Streptomyces ficellus (assembly GCF_030406405.1). Lineage (GTDB taxonomy): Bacteria > Actinomycetota > Actinomycetes > Streptomycetales > Streptomycetaceae > Streptomyces > Streptomyces ficellus_B. The sequence continues at coordinate 20,871 of NZ_JAUEPL010000026.1, read as the reverse complement.
CCCGACCTGGTCGCCCGCCGCCTGGACGAACAGCGCCTGCGCCTCGTCGTCCCGGACGACCACCGGCTCGCCGGCCGCAAGCGCGTCCGGCTCGCCGAGGCCGCCGACGAAACGTTCGTCACCCTGGAGCCGGGCTACGGCCTGCGCCGCATCACCGACGACCTGTGCGAGGAAGCGGGCTTCACCCCGCGCGTGGCCTTCGAGGGCGAGGAGGCCGAGACGCTGCGCGGGCTGGTCGCGGCGGGCCTGGGCGTCGCCCTCCTCCCGCCCCCCGCGGTCCCCCGCCCCGGCGTCGTCGAGCTGACGGTCACGGCCCCGCGCGCGGCGCGCGAGATCGGCGTGGCCTGGCTGGACGGCCACCCGGACACCGCCCCGGTCGCGGCGTTCAAGCGGTTCCTCCTCTCCCGGCGCGGCCGCCTGCTCTCCGAGTCGGGCTGATTCCCCGCCGCCCGCTCACCGCGGCCTGCTCACCGCAACCCGCTCACCTTCGCCCGCTCACCGCCGCAGCGCCCGGCCGAAGCCGCCCGCCAGGGGCATCCGCAGGCCCAGCGGCGGCGGGGCCGCCAGCGCGTCGGCGACCGGGCGGGAGAAGGGCCGGGCGAACAGCGCGCCCAGCACGAAGTCGGCCGCGAGCGCGAGGACTTCGCCGTGGTGCTGGCGCAGCGCGTGGCCGTCGGAGTGCACCTCGAACCGGCACGTGTCCCGGTTGGCCTTCTTCGCGCGCTCGGCCAGCCGGTACGACAGCTCAGGATCGGTACGCGCGTCATTCGTGCCGTGCACGATCAGCACCTGGCGGCCGACGAGCTGTTTCACCGGTTCGGGGGTCGCCGCCACGTCGTCCTCGGGCAGCCAGGGGGCAAGCGCCAGAACGGAGTTGACGGCCGTGTGGCCCGCCGCGCGCAGCGCCGCCCGGCCGCCCATGCCGTGCCCGGCCAGACAGACCGGGACGTCGCCGTACCGTCGTACGACCTCCGAGGCCGCCCAGGCCGCGTCCGCCGCGAGCCGCGCGTCCGCGCCGTTCCACCCGCGCCCCCGGTAGCGCACCACATGCGCCACCATGCCCTCCAGCCCCTCCGCGCGCCCGGCCCGGACCAGGCCGCGCGCCAGCGGCAGGGCCGCCGCGTGGGCGAGGGGTGAGGGCCCGCGCCCCGACTCGGGCTCCCCGTCCGGGAGGAGCAGAACCACCCCGTTCACCGCCGGAACGGACGTCCCGACGGGCCGGCCCAGCCGGGGCGCCCGCGCGCCCCCCGTACCTACGAGTGCGTGGAGTGCCATGGCAGAACAGTCTCAGAAGACGAGGTGTACGCCAGCCGTACGCGCGGTCACTGTTACGTATCGACAGCCCTGGGAAGAGGGTTGCCTCTACGCGCGTAGGGCGTACAGTTCGAAAATGACGAGCCAGACACCCGACATCCCCACCTCGGACCAGATCCGCCGCGCCCCCAAGGTGCTGCTCCACGACCACCTCGACGGCGGTCTGCGCCCCGGCACGATCATCGAACTCGCCCGGGAGACCGGCTACGGAGCGCTCCCCGAGCAGGAGCCGGACAAACTCGGCATCTGGTTCCGCGAAGCCGCCGACTCCGGCTCGCTGGAGCGCTATCTGGAGACCTTCGCGCACACCTGCGCCGTCATGCAGACCCGAGAGGCCCTCGTCCGGGTCGCCGCCGAATGCGCCGAGGACCTCGCCGCGGACGGTGTCGTGTACGCCGAGGTGCGCTACGCGCCCGAGCAGCACCTCGAAAAGGGCCTCACCCTCGAAGAGGTCGTCGAAGCCGTCAACCAGGGCTTCCGCCAAGGCGAGCGGCGCGCCCGCGAGAACGGTCACCGCATCCGCGTCGGCGCCCTGCTCACCGCCATGCGGCACGCCGCCCGCGCGCTGGAGATCGCCGAACTCGCCAACCGCTACCGCGACAGCGGCGTCGTCGGCTTCGACATCGCGGGCGCCGAGGCCGGCTACCCGCCCACCCGGCACCTGGACGCCTTCGAGTACCTCAAGCGCGAGAACAACCACTTCACCATTCACGCGGGCGAGGCCTTCGGCCTGCCGTCCATCTGGCAGGCGCTCCAGTGGTGCGGCGCCGACCGCCTGGGCCACGGCGTCCGCATCATCGACGACATCCAGGTCGCCGACGACGGCACCGTCACGCTCGGCCGCCTCGCCGCGTACGTACGCGACAAGCGCATCCCGCTGGAGCTGTGCCCGACCTCCAACCTCCAGACCGGCGCCGCCGCCTCGTACGCCGAGCACCCGATCGGGCTGCTGCGCCGGCTGCACTTCAGGGCCACGGTCAACACCGACAACCGGCTGATGTCCGGCACCAGCATGAGCCGGGAATTCGAGCTGCTGAGCGAGACGTTCGGCTACACGCTCGACGACATGCAGTGGTTCACGGTCAATGCGATGAAATCAGCATTCATTCCTTTCGATGAACGCCTGGCGATGATCAATGACGTGATCAAGCCCGGGTATGCAGAGCTCAAGTCCGAATGGCTGTTCACGCAGACCGCCGCCACCAGCGACTTCTCGCCGAAAAAGCGCTGAGCGACGGCCTCGGTAAACGGCCGGTAATTGCGTGACGTGGCCGCCCGGGTGTTTGCAGGTCTCGCTGATCGATGACTAGGTTGCGGAGCCGCTCATCTTCCCCCGAGTGTTTCCAAGGACGAATTTCGATGAAGCAGTCTGCCGCCAAGACCCTCGGTGTCGCCGCCCTTGGCGCCGCGTTCGCCGCCACCGCCGCCGGCACCGCCTCCGCGGCCAACCACACGCCCGTCAACGGTGCGCTGGGTACCGCCACCGCCACCGCGCTGCCGGTCATGCAGTCCGCCGTCGAGCGGGCCCCCGGCACCGCCGCCGAGGTGGCGAACGCCGCGCCGGCAGTGGTCGGCTCCGTCGCCAAGAACGCCTCGGTGCAGGGCGTGCCCCTCGACCCCTCCGCCGCGGCCGGCCTCCTCGGCGGCCTGCCGGTCGGCGGCAGCCTCCCGGTCGCCGGCCTCGGGGCCTGAAGCGGGCGCCGGCGCGTACGCGGAAGGGGCGCACACCCGGGAGGGTGTGCGCCCCTTGCGCTGTGCCCGCGTGCCCGGGGTCCTACCAGGCCGGCTTGGCGGACTTCTCCGAGGGCAGGAATATCCACAGCGCCACGTACAGCAGGAACTGCGGGCCGGGCAGCAGGCACGAGGCCAGGAAGATCACGCGCATCGTGGTCGCGGAGGTGCCGAAGCGCTGTGCCAGCGCTGCGCACACTCCGCCGATCATGCGTCCCTGACGAGGGCGGACAAGTGCGGCCATGGTGGGCTCCTTCGCGAGTCGAGTCGTTTCGATCAGTCGTTCCGGTCGAATCGTTCGGTCGAATCGTTCGGTCGAATCGTTCTGTTCGAGTGATTCCATACTCACCCGGAAACCCAGGACAAAACGTCGGACTACGGGGCGATACCGACCCTGGGAATCCTCGGGGTCGCACCCTGGGGGGCGTCATCCCGCAGTACCCCCGCGCCCCGGCCCCGGCTCCCCCCTCCGGCCGACGGCCGCCGCCGGCGGCGCAGCCGCCCCCGCCAGGCCGGCACCACCGCCAGGTGCGCCAGCGCCACCCCGGTGGTGTTCAGCAGCAGCGCGTCCACGTCCACCACCCGCCCGGGCACGGCGGTCTGCAACAGCTCGATGCCCAGCGACAGCAGCGCGGCAGCCAGGACCGTACGGGCCAGCGAGACCCACGGGGAGACGTCCAGCCGTCCGCCCGCCATCGGCAGCAGCACGCCGAGCGGCGCCAGCAGTAACAGCCCCTCGCCGATCCGCACGGCCGCCTCGACCGGGCCCAGCGCCAGATCCGCCCTGATACCGGCGAACGGCTCCAGATTGGCCGCCGTCACCCACATCACGTCCAGCGGCCGGAGCGTCAGCCACCCCACGAGTAGCAGATGGGCGATGAGGAGGATGAGCCCCGCCGCGCGGAGGCGGATGGCGGCACTGCCGCCCGAACCATGACGCTGCACGCCCCCCAAGACGCGCCGACCGGCACGATCGGTTCCGGCACCCGGCCGGCCCTCGCGAGCCGCCTCAGGGAGAACGCGTCGGGGCGGCCGACTCCGGCCGCTCCCTCAGCTGGGCCGTGCAGGCGTAGCGGCGCACCGGGTAGGCGCCCGGGCCGCCCAGCAGCACCGTGCCGCCATCGGCCGTCGTGCCGTTCTCCGCGTACGTGCACACGATCTGCGACAGCGCGGCGGCGGGCAGGTCCTCCGGCTGGCGGCTCAGCCGCAGCGCCCCCGCCGGGTCGCCCGCGCGGCCCGCCGACACGGTCAGCGGCTCCTGGACGTACGTGGTGAAACCCGCCTCCCGCTCCTCGGCCGCCGGCTCGGCCCGCAACTGGGCCAGCAGCTCCCGGGCCACCGCGACCCGGCCGTCCCGCGGGTTCTTCTCGCCCGCCGCCGGCACCGTGCGGCTCACCGCCTCCAGACCCGAGGCGCACACCAGGTACACCCTCACCGGCACCGACCGCCGCGCCTGCGCCGTGACGTCCCCACCGGGCAGGCTGCACGGCAGCCGCGAGGGCGCGGCACCCGCGTCGACCGGCACCGACGTCGTCCGGATCCCGCAGCCGGCGGCGAGGGCGGCGACCAGGGCGACCCCCGCGAGCGCCACCGCGCCCCGCCGCTCACGCACCCTCATCCCCGTCACCTTCCCGCTCCTCTCCCCGGCCGTCCGCCGTCCGCGAGGCGTCGCGCGGCAGCCGCAGCACGAACACCGCCCCGTCACCGTCCGGCGAGTTGGCCGCCGTGATGTCGCCACCGTGGATCAGGGCGTTCTCCATCGCGATCGACAGGCCCAGCCCCGAGCCCTCCGAGCGCGGCCGCGACGCGCTGGCCTTGTAGAACCGGTCGAAGACGTGCGGCAGTACGTCCTCGGGGATGCCGGGCCCGTGGTCGCGCACCTCGATGAACAGGTCGGCGTCCGCCGTGCGCACCGAGACCCGCACCGGCGAGCCGCCGTGCTTGAGCGCGTTGCCGATGAGGTTCGCAAGGATCACGTCCAGGCGGCGCGGGTCGAGCCGGGCCATGATGCCGCGCTCGGCGTCCAGCTCGACCGCGTCCAGCCAGGCACGCGCGTCGACGCAGGCCGTGACCTGGTCGGCGACGTCCACGTCGTCGAGGACCAGCCGGGCCGTACCCGCGTCGAAGCGGGTGACCTCCATCAGGTTCTCCACCAGCGTGTTCAGCCGCCGCGTCTCGCTCACCACCAGCTTGACGGCAGGCGCGATCATCGGGTCGAGGCTGTCCTCTTCCTCCTCCAGCACCTCCGTCACGGCGGTCAGCGCGGTCAGCGGCGTACGCAGCTCGTGCGACATGTCGGCGACGAAGCGGCGGCTGGACTCCTCCCGCGAGCTCATGTCCGCGACCTTCTTCTGCAGGCTCTCGGCCGCGCTGTTGAACGTCCGCGACAGCTCGGCCAGTTCATCGGTGCCCGACACCCGCAGCCGGGTGTCCAGCTCGCCCTCGCCCAGGCGCCGCGCCGCCTCCCCGAGCCGGTGCACCGGCTTCAGCACGGTCGTCGCCGCGGCCTGCGCGAGCAGCGCGGAGCCGATCAGCGCCAGCGCGGTGGCGATCCCCAGCGACCAGGCCAGCGAGTTCAGATCCTGCCGCTCCGCCTCCAGCGACTTGAACATGTAACCCGTCGGCCCGCCACCGACGATCCGCGTACCGCCCACGAGATAGGGGGTGCCGTCACGCGTGGTGCGCTGCCAGAACAGGTGGTACGGGTAGGCGTTGTTGGAGGTCACCTCCTGCCGCTTGTTCACCGCGGCCCGGAGCTCCTGGGGTACGTCGTCCATCGTGAACCGGTCCGGGTCGGACACCCCGGCGATCGGCTTGCCCTTGGCGCGCTCGCCCAGCAGCACCACGCCGTACCCGACACCGCCGGACGACATCTGCTCGGCGGTCCGCCGCAGCTCCTCCTCCGTGGGCCGGGGCGGCAGCGCGGCCGCCCGGTTCTGCATCTCCTGCCGGAAGTCGTTGAGCGCCGAGTCCTGCGTACGCGTGAGCACGGCCTCACGGTTGAGCCAGTACGCGATCCCCGACGCCGACACGGCGGCCGTCAGGGCGACGAGCGCGAAGACGACGACGAGCCGCAGCCTGAGACTCGTCCAGCGAGGCCCCGCGCCCGGCACCGCGCGCGCGGCGCGTCTCGCGGCACCGCTCACGCGGGCACGTCCAGCCGGTAGCCCACACCCCGGACCGTACGGATCAGGGTCGGCGAGGACGGCACGTCCTCCACCTTGGCCCGCAGCCGCTGCACACACGCGTCCACCAGCCGTGAGTCGCCCAGGTAGTCGTGCTCCCACACCAGCCGCAGCAGCTGCTGCCGCGACAGCGCCTGCCCCGGCCGGCGGCTCAGCTCCAGCAGCAGCCGCAGCTCCGTGGGCGTGAGCTGGAGATCCTCACCGTTCTTCGTCACGGTCATCGCCGACCGGTCGATCACCAGCGACCCGAAGGTCGCCGAGTCCGTCGACTCCCGCTCCCCGCGCCGCAGCACGGCCCGGATGCGCGCGTCCAGCACCCGGCCCTGCACCGGCTTGACGACATAGTCGTCCGCCCCCGACTCCAGGCCGACGACCACGTCGATGTCGTCGCTGCGCGCCGTCAGCAGGATGATCGGCAACTGGTCCGTACGCCTGATCCGCCGGCACACCTCGAAACCGTCGATGCCGGGCAGCATCACATCCAGCACGATCAGATCCGGCCGCTGCTCGCGCAGCAGTTTCAGGCCGTCCTCGCCCGTCGCCGCGGTGGCCACTTTGTGGCCCTGGCGGGACAGCGAGAGTTCGAGGGCCGTGCGGATGGAATCGTCGTCCTCGATCAGCAACAGGAAAGGCACGGCGACATTCTGTCCCATGGGGGCGGGACAGTTCGACCGCCGAGCCCTGTGACAGGTCTGTGACAGTCGGCGGACACCGCTATGAAGTCGCCCCGGCAAGCTCGTTGGCACACGGACCGAAGCAGACTCCAACCGACGGGGGGCGCGAGATGAACGCACTGCACAGCACCACTTCAAGCGCAGTTGTCACGCGTCTCCACGACGTCGCGCGGAGCACGGAGAAGTCCGGCGCGGTGAACCCGCGGGGGTGTGTTCGCAGCGCCGGGCGTCAGCACAAGTCGCCGTACATGGCGGCCGTGCCTGACGGGGGAGCGGCGTACGGGGAGGCTCAGGGGGAGCGGACGAACCCCACGGAGGCCGTGAACGCCGAAGCGGCGTTCACCGCCTACGTACGGGAACGCCGCGCCTCCCTGTACGCCACCGCCTACCACCTCACCGGCGACCGCTTCGAGGCCGAGGACCTGCTGCAGAGCGCGCTGTTCTCGACGTACCGGGCCTGGGACCGCATCAGCGACAAGGGGGCGGTCGGCGGCTACCTGCGCCGCACCATGACCAACCTGCACATCAGCGCGTGGCGGCGGCGGAAGATCGACGAGTACCCGACCGGGGAACTCCCCGAGTCCGCAGGCGACACCGACGCGATGCGCGGCACGGAGCTGCGCGCCGTGCTCTGGCAGGCGCTCGCCCGGCTGCCCGAGGCGCAGCGCACGATGCTCGTCCTGCGCTACTACGAGGGCCGTACGGACCCGGAGATCGCGGAGATCCTGGACATCAGTGTCGGCACGGTGAAGTCGAGCATCTGGCGCTCCCTGCGCCGGCTGCGGGAGGACGAGGTCCTCAGCTTCGGCCGTGACGAGGAGGAGTCCTTCGGCCAGCTCGTGGCCTGAAGGCAAGGGGGGCCGGCCGCGGTTGCGGGGGGAGACGGCGGCCGGTGACGGGGAACGGGGGGCCACGGGGGAACGGGGGAAACGCGCGGGCCGGACAAGCCGGGGGGGCTTGTCCGGCCTCTCGCGGGTTACACCGCTTCCCGCGCCATGGGCATGCGGTGGCGGCCCGCCGCCGCGGCGGCGAGGCGGCCCAGGGCTTCCGCCTTGTCACAGGGGTGGGCGCCCAGGGCGCTCTGCCGGGTGACGATCGAGCGCTCGGCGCGCATCAGGCGCCAGCCCCGGCGCAGCAGGAACGGCACCGACTTGCGGCCCTCGCGCAGGTCGCGCAGCAGCCGGCGGCGGAAGGTGGTGGAGGGGCGGCCGCGCAGGCACAGGGCGTCGGCCAGGACGCCGAGGTCCTGGCACCGCGCGACGATGTCGGCCGCGAAAATGCCCTCCGCCACGAAGAGCGGGGTGCGTTCGATGTCGAGGGTCTCGCGGTCGACGCGCGTGCTGGTGGCGATGTCGTACACGGGGACGGTGGTGCGTCCCGTGGCGCACAGTTCCACGATGGCGGCCACCGCCGCGTCCGCGTCCCAGGACAGCGGGGAGTCCCAGTCGACGTCCGCGCTCCCGGGGACGAGCGGGAGCGTCGGGTCGTGGCCCTCCTTGTAGAAGTCGTCGAGGCGCAGCACGGGCAGGCCGGTGCGGGCCGCGAGGGAGGACTTGCCGGAGCCGGAGGGGCCCGCGAGCAGCACGACACGGGTCGGGATGGGGTGGGGACTCACGGGACACCAGTCTGGACCATTGATCCGGTAGGGGAACCCCATCCGCAGCCCCTTGGTAGTGAGCGTCACATCTCATCCACCGTGCGTGCTCGGCTGGTTACGCCTTTCCGTGTTCCGGCGGGCGCCGGGCCCCGCGCTGCCGGTGGGGACGCCGCCCGGATGTACGAGAACGGCTCCGCTGCCCCCGGACGGAGGGGAAGCGGAGCCGTTCGGTCGGGTGGCGCCTCAGTACGCGCGACTCAGCAAGCGGCGCTCAGTGCGCGCCTCAGTACGCGGAGCCGGACGCGCCCAGGGAGCCGGTCGGGTGCCAGACCGTCTTGGTCTCCAGGAACGCGGTCAGGCGGTGCGTGCCGGGGTCGGCGGTGAAGTCCTCGCCGTCCACAGCCTGGGGGCGCAGGACGCGCTTGAGGTTGTCCGCGGCGGCGATCTCCAGCTCGCGGGCCAGTTCCTGGTCCGCGCCCGTCAGGTCGATGGCGTTGACGTCCTGGTGCGCGGCGAGCGGGGCCGCGATCTCGGCCGCCTTGCCCGACAGGACGTTCACGACACCGCCCGGCAGGTCGGAGGTGGCCAGCACCTCGCCCAGGGACAGGGCGGGGAGCGGGGCCTTCTCGGAGGCGATGACGACCGCGGTGTTGCCGGTGGCGATCACCGGGGCGACGACCGAGACCAGGCCCAGGAAGGACGACTCGCGCGGCGCGACGATCGCGACCACGCCCGTCGGCTCGGGCGTCGACAGGTTGAAGAACGGGCCCGCGACCGGGTTCGCCCCGCCCACGACCTGGGCGATCTTGTCCGTCCAGCCCGCGTACCAGACCCAGCGGTCGATGGCCGCCTCGACGACCACGGCCGCCTTGGCCCTGGACAGCCCCTCGGCGTCCGCCACTTCGCGGACGAACTGGTCCTTGCGGCCCTCCAGCATCTCGGCGACGCGGTAGAGGATCTGGCCGCGGTTGTACGCCGTCGCGCCCGACCAGCCGCCGAACGCCTTGCGCGCCGCCACGACCGCGTCCCGCGCGTCCTTGCGCGAGGAGAGCGGGGCGTTCGCCAGCCACTTGCCCTTCGAGTCGGTCACTTCGTACACCCGGCCGCTCTCGCTGCGGGGGAACTTGCCCCCGACGTACAGCTTGTAGGTCTTGAGGACACTGAGCCGATCAGACATCGAGGTACGCCTCCAGGCCGTGGCGGCCGCCCTCGCGGCCGAAGCCCGACTCCTTGTAGCCGCCGAAGGGCGAGGTCGGGTCGAACTTGTTGAACGTGTTGGCCCAGACGACACCCGCGCGGAGCTTGTTCGCCACCGCGAGGATGCGGGAGCCCTTCTCCGTCCAGATGCCGGCGGACAGGCCGTACTGGCTGTTGTTGGCCTTGGCGACGGCCTCGTCGGGCGTACGGAAGGTCAGCACCGACAGGACCGGGCCGAAGATCTCGTCGCGGGCGATGGTGTGCGCCTGGGTGACGTTGGTGAAGAGCGTCGGGGCGAACCAGTAGCCGGAGGACGGCAGCTCGCAGGCCGGGGACCAGCGCTCGGCGCCCTCCGCCTCGCCGGTCTCCGCGAGGGCCTTGATACGGGCCAGCTGCTCGGCGGAGTTGATCGCGCCGATGTCGGTGTTCTTGTCCAGCGGGTCGCCCAGGCGCAGCGTCGACAGGCGGCGCTTGAGGGCGTCCAGCAGCTCGTCCTGGATGGACTCCTGGACGAGGAGGCGGGAGCCCGCGCAGCAGACCTGGCCCTGGTTGAAGAAGATGCCGGTGACGATGCCCTCGACGGCCTGGTCGATGGGCGCGTCGTCGAAGACGATGTTGGCGCCCTTGCCGCCCAGCTCCAGGGTGAGCTTCTTCCTCGTGCCCGCCACCTGGCGGGCGATGGCCTTGCCCACGGCGGTGGAGCCGGTGAAGGCGACCTTGTTGACGCCCCCGTGCTCGACGAGCGCGGCGCCGGCGTCCCCGTAACCCGGGAGGATGTTCACGACACCCTTCGGCAATCCCGCCTGGCGGCAGATGTCCGCGAAGAAGAGGGCCGACAGGGGGGTGGTCTCGGCGGGCTTGAGCACCACCGTGTTGCCGGTGGCGAGCGCCGGGGCGATCTTCCACGCGAGCATCAGGAGGGGGAAGTTCCACGGGATGACCTGGCCCGCGACGCCGAGCGGGCGCGGGTTGGCACCGCTGTGCCCTTCTGTCGTCCTCCGGCCGAACCCGGCGTGGTCGAGCTTGTCGGCCCAGCCCGCGTAGTAGAAGAAGTGCGCGGCGACCAGCGGGAGGTCCGCGTCGCGGGTCTCCTTGATCGGCTTGCCGTTGTCCAGGGTCTCCAGGACGGCCAGCTCGCGGCTGCGCTCCTGGATGATCCGGGCGATACGGAAGAGGTACTTGGCGCGCTCGGCGCCGGGCAGCGCCGACCACTTCTCGAACGCCTTGCGGGCGGCCTGCACGGCCCGGTCCACGTCCTCGGCGCCCGCCTGGGCGACCTCGGAGAGCACCTCCTCGGAGGCGGGGGAGACGGTCTTGAAGACCTTGCCGTCCGCGGCCTCGGTGAACTCGCCGTCGATGAACAGGCCGTAGGACGGCGCGATGTCGACGACCGAGCGGGACTCGGGGGCGGGTGCGTACTCGAACTTCGTCATCGTGATCAGTCCACCGTCACATAGTCGGGACCGGAGTAACGGCCGGTGGCCAGCTTCTGACGCTGCATCAGCAGGTCGTTCAGCAGGCTCGACGCGCCGAACCGGAACCAGTGGTTGTCCAGCCAGTCCTCGCCGACCGTCTCATTGACCAGGACCAGGAACTTGATGGCGTCCTTGGTGGTCCGGATGCCGCCCGCGGGCTTCACCCCGACCTGTACCCCGGTCTGGGCGCGGAAGTCGCGCACCGCCTCCAGCATGAGCAGCGTGTTGGCGGGGGTGGCGTTGACGGAGACCTTGCCGGTGGAGGTCTTGATGAAGTCCGCCCCGGCGATCATGCCCAGCCAGGAGGCGCGGCGGATGTTGTCGTACGTGGAGAGCTCGCCGGTCTCGAAGATGACCTTCAGGCGCGCGGCGCCCGAGGCCTCCTTCACGGCCCGGATCTCCTCGTACACCTTCAGGTAGTCGCCCGCGAGGAACGCCCCGCGGTCGATCACCATGTCGATCTCGTCCGCGCCCGCGGCGACGGCGTCACGGGTGTCCGCGAGCTTGACGTCGAGGGCGGCGCGGCCGGCCGGGAAGGCGGTCGCGACGGAGGCGACCTTCACGTCCGTACCGGCGAGGGCGGCCTTGGCGGTGGCCACCATGTCGGGGTACACGCACACCGCCGCGGTGCGCGGGGTGGTGCGGTCGGTCGGGTCGGGATGGACGGCCTTGGCGGCGAGCGCCCGGACCTTGCCCGGGGTGTCCGCGCCTTCCAGCGTCGTCAGGTCGATCATCGAGATGGCCAGGTCGATGGCGTACGCCTTGGCCGTCGTCTTGATCGAACGCGTACCGAGAGACGCGGCGCGCGCTTCGAGGCCGACGGCGTCCACGCCGGGCAGCCCGTGAAGGAAGCGGCGCAGGGTGCTGTCGGACGCGGTCACGTCAGCGAATGCGGGGGTGGTGGGGGCACCACCCTGCTCCAGCGGAGCCGAGAGCTTGGGGGAGGTGGGCATGGTCACCAGGGGAGCATATCTACGCGCGTAGCGACCTGTACAGCCCCCGGTTCGCAGCGGGCGGCGAAACCGCTGGTGGGCCGGTGGTGGTGAGCTCCGTCACGCGGCGGGCCCGTGCCCATGGGCAGGCGCGCGGGTCTCATCGCGTGAGCCCGGGGGCCGTGAGGCAGAATCGGCCGCATGACGAGCCGCCAGCAGCCCGAGTACGCCGACCGGTCCTTCCGCTCGCCCCTGGGGATCGTGGGCGGCCTGCTGCTGCTCGGCTTCGCCGCCTGGATCGGCGGGGACGGGCTGGTCAACGGCGAGGGCCGGACACCCTGGATCACGCTGGCCTCGCTGCTGATCGCGGTACCGCTGGTCGTCGCGTTCACCTTCCGGCCCGTGGTGTACGCCAACGAGGACCGCATGCGCGTCCGCAACCCCTTCCGCACGATCGACCTGCCCTGGGCGGCGGTCGCCGACGTGCGCGCCGGGTACTCCAGCGAGGTCCTCACCCAGGACGGCACCCGGTACCAGCTGTGGTCGGTGCCCGTCTCACTGCGGGAGCGCAAGCGCGCCGCACGCCGGCAGGCCAGGGCCGGCAGCCCGGGGGACCCCGCGGCGGCCCCCTCGGCCGGCGCCGACCAGACCATCGCCGACCTGCGGGAACTGGCCGAGCGGTGCGCGGCGCGGCCGGGCGCGCAGGGTGCGCCGCGGGTCCGCTGGGCGTACGAGATCATCGGGCCCGTGGCCGCCGGAGTCATCCTCCTCGTGGTCCTCCTGGTCGCCTGAGTCATCGTGGTGCTCCTGGCCACCTGAGCTGTCGTGGTCCTCCTGGCGAGCTGAGTCCTCGCGGTCCTGCGGCTGCTCGCCTGAGTCGTCGTGGTGCTCCTTGGCCGCCTGAGGCTCGTGGTCCTCCCGGCGAGCTGAGTCCTCGCGGTTCTCCTCCTGCTCGCCTGAGTCGTCGTGGTGCTCCTTGGCCGCCTGAGCCTCGTGGTGCTCCCGGCGAGCTGAGTCGTCGTGCGCTCCCGGCGATATGAATCCTCGCGATCCTCCCGGCGGCCCGGGGCTCACGGCGGCCCTTGCCACACCAGGAGCATGTAGCCGCCCAGCCACGCCGACGACAGCACCGCCCCGCCCAGCACCAGCGCCGCCACCACCCGCCTGGCCCGGCACACGGCCACCGCGAGCGGCAGCAGCAGCGGGAAGCCCGGCAGCAGGAAGCGGGCGCGCGGGAAGTACACCCCGCCGCTGCCCAGGACCACCGCCAGCAGGACCCCGCTGAACACCAGCAGCGCGAGCGGCTGCCGGTCCGCCAGGCACAGCACGTACAGCGCGGCCGACCCCACCAGCACCGCCGAGACGGCGACCAGGAACAGCTGCGGAGCCGTGTCGTACGCCAGCAGCGCCCGCATCTCGCGCAGCGTGCCCGCGCCGCCGTCCCACGCGTTGCGCCACAGCCGCTGCACGGCGAAGTAGCCGTCCCAGCGCCCGACCCGGGCGCCCACCCACGCCACGTACCCCAGCCAGCCCAGCGGGGCGGTGAGCGCCGCCACCAGCGGCGCCCGCTCCCGTGTCCGGGCGGTCGCCATCAGGCCGGTCACCGTGACCGCCGCCGCGACCGCGATGCCGGTGGGGCGCGTCAGCCCGGCCGCCACGGCGAGCGCGGCCGCCGCGTGCCAGCGGCCGGTCAGCACCGCGTACAGCGACCAGGCGGCGAGCGCGGTGAACAGCGACTCGGTGTAGCCCATCCACTGCACGATCCCGACCGGCAGCGCACCCCACAGGACGGCCAGCACGGTCCCCTCGCGACGCCCGCGCAGCCGGTCGCCGACCGCGAAGATCCCCCACGCCGCGACCAGCGAGAAGCCGACCGCGAGCACCAGCGCCACCGACGCGCGCGAGCCGGGCGTGACGCCCGCGACCGCCTTGACCAGCACGGGGTAGAGCGGGAAGAACGCCAGGTTGTTGGAGTTGACCCGGGTACCCAGGCCGTCCTGGTACCCGTGGTCGGCGATGCCCAGGTACCAGTCGGAGTCCCAGGAGGTGGCGAGCGTCGGCCAGACGCCATGGCCCTTCAGGTGCGCCCAGCGGGCCAGCACCAGCAGCCCGAAGAGCCGTACGGCCAGGTAGCCGAGCAGCGCGGGCGCGGCGTGGCGCAGCGAACGGGCGGCGCGTTCCAGCGAACGGGCGGTGCGTTCCCGTACCCGGCCGCCCGCCGGGGACGGCGGCCGCCGGGACGCGGGGACGGTCGGGCGGACGGTGATCACCGGCGGCACGGGGCGCTCCAGGGCTCGGCTGCGATACCGGGGTCACCCTGCTCGGCGCGTGGGGAACGTACCCGGGCCGTGCGTCACGTGCCGTACCGGATTCACCCGGACGCGGCATCCCGTGCCGTGATCAGATGATCAGATACCGGCGGCCGCCGCCAGGTCCCGCTTGATCGCGGCCAGGGTCTGCGAGCCCTTCGCCCGCGCGTCCGCCAGCTCGCTCGCCTCACCGACCGGTACGACGACCTCCAGGTAGCACTTGAGCTTCGGCTCGGTGCCGCTGGGCCGGACGATGACACGGGCCTTGAAGGCGCCGTCCAGGTAGTACCGCAGCCCGTCCGTGGGCGGCAGCTTGCCGCTGCCCTCCGTCAGGTCCTCGGCGGACGTGACACTCAGCCCGGCGAGCGAGGTCGGCGGCTGCTCGCGCAGCCGGCGCATGGCGTCGGCGATGACGCTCAGGTCCTCCACCCGGACGGAGAGCTGGTCGGTGGCGTGCAGGCCGTGAGCGATGGCCAGATCGTCCAGCAGGTCGCGGAGCGTACGGCCCTGCTCCTTCAGTTCCGACGCCAGCTCGGCGACGAGCAGCGCCGCCGTGACGCCGTCCTTGTCGCGTACGCCACCGGGGTCGACGCAGTAGCCGAGCGCCTCCTCGTACCCGTACCGCAGGCCCTCCACGCGGGCGATCCACTTGAAGCCGGTCAGCGTCTCCTCGTACCCGAGCCCGGCCGCCTCCGCGATCCGGCCCAGCAGCGACGACGACACGATCGACTCGGCGAAGGTGCCCGTGGCGCCCTTGTGGACGAGGTGGGCGGCCAGCAGCGCCCCGACCTCGTCGCCGCGCAGCATCCGCCAGCCGCCTTCGGCGGAGTCGTCCGGGACGGCGACGGCGCAGCGGTCGGCGTCCGGGTCGTTGGCGATGACGATGTCCGGCCGGGCCCGCCGGGCCGTGGCGAACGCCAGGTCCATCGCGCCCGGCTCCTCGGGGTTGGGGAACGCCACGGTCGGGAAGGCCGGGTCGGGCTCGGCCTGCTCCGCCACCAGCACGGGCGCGGGGAACCCGGCCCGCTCCCACGCCGCCAGGACGACGTCCTTGCCGACGCCGTGCATGGCCGTGTAGACGACGTTCGCGGTGCGCGGCGAGCCGGGGGTCAGGACGGCGTCCGTACGCGCCAGGTACGCCTCCAGGACCTCGTCCCCGAGCGTCTCCCAGCCGCTCTCGGCGCGCGGTACGTCGTCGAGGCTCGCGACGGCCGCGATCTCGGTGGCGATCTCGGCGTCGGCGGGCGGCACGATCTGCGAGCCGTCACCCAGGTAGACCTTGTAGCCGTTGTCGCGGGGCGGGTTGTGGCTGGCGGTCACCTCGACACCGGCGACGGCGCCCAGGTGCCTTATGGCGTACGCGAGGACGGGCGTCGGCAGCGGGCGCGGCAGTACGGCCGCGCGCAGGCCGGCGCCGGTCATCACGGCGGCGGTGTCCCGCGCGAAGTCGGCCGACTTGTAGCGGGCGTCGTACCCGATGACGACCAGGCCGTCACCCTGGCCCTTGCCCTTGAGGTACGCGGCGAGTCCGGCGGCCGCGCGGATGACCACGGCCCGGTTCATCCGCATGGGGCCCGCCCCCAGCTCGCCGCGCAGCCCGGCCGTACCGAACTGCAGCGTGCCGCTGAACCGGTCGGCGAGCGCGTCGAGGTCCCTGGCCTCGATGAGCTTGGCCAGCTCGTCGCGGGTCTCGCTGTCCGGGTCCTCGGCCAGCCACGCCTCGGCCTGCGCGATGAGGTTCTGCTGCACGGTGTCTGCCTCTCTGGGTGTCGTACGACTGGTTCTGCGCTTACCGGTACCCCGGCGCTCGGCCCCCGTCCCGGCGCGGCGCGTCGGCCGGCGCCGGTGGGCGGGGACGGGCCCGACCGCCCGCCACCGGCTCGCACCCGGCGTACGGCCGGGCTGGGGCCGTGCAGGGTCGTCCCCGCAGAGGCCGCCGGCCTTGAGGAGGCGAGCCCGGAGGGGCCACGCCCCCACCCACCGGCCTCCGCCTCCGCCCGGCACCGCGCCGGTGGGCACCGAGAAAGGGCACCGCCCCGGGGCGAACCGAGAAAGAGCGCCGCCCCGTTCCGGGGACGGCGCGACGGCTGGACGGTCCCGTCAGATACGGTCCAGGACCCGCGTCAGCAGCTCACCCATCCGGGCCGCCGAGTCGCGGCCCGCCTGGAGGACCTCCTCGTGGTTCAGCGGCTCGCCCGAGAGGCCCGCCGCCAGGTTGGTGACCAGCGAGATGCCCAGGACCTCGGCGCCCGCCTCGCGGGCCGCGATGGCCTCCAGGACGGTCGACATGCCGACCAGGTCGCCGCCGAGCACACGGACCATGTTGATCTCGGCCGGGGTCTCGTAGTGCGGGCCGGGGAACTGGACGTACACGCCTTCCTCCAGCGTCTCGTCCACCTCCTTGCACAGGGCGCGCAGCCGGGGCGAGTACAGGTCCGTGAGGTCGACGAAGTTCGCGCCGACGATCGGCGAGGCGGCCGTCAGGTTGATGTGGTCGCTGATCAGGACCGGCTGGCCGGGGCGCATGCCCTCGCGCAGCCCGCCGCAGCCGTTGGTCAGCACGACGGTCTTGCAGCCGGCGGCGACGGCGGTGCGTACCCCGTGGGCGACGGCGGCGACGCCCCGGCCCTCGTAGAAGTGCGTACGGCCCAGGAAGACCAGCGCGCGCTTGTCGCCGATCGTGTACGAGCGGATCTTGCCGCCGTGGCCCGCGACGGCCGGCGGCGGGAAGCCGGGGAGCTCGGTGACCGGGAACTCGGCGTCGGGGGCGCCGAGCGCGTCGACGGCCGGCGCCCAGCCGGAGCCCATCACGAGGGCGACGTCGTGGGTCTCGGCGCCGGTCAGCGCGCGCAGGCGCGCGGCGGCGTCGGCGGCGGCGGCGTAGGGGTCGCCCTGGAGGTGGTCCGGGGTGGCAGTTGCGTTCACAGAGTCTCTCGCCTCGCGAAGGAACAGTCGCCCCGGCCCGCTCACTGACGGCCGGGGGTCCGGGGGCGGGCCCCGGAAGAAAGCAGTACGCCCAAGAGCGTAGCCGGAGATTGCCTACGCGCGTAGATGACGATGCTCACGGACCTGGGATCGTTGTCTTGTCGTTTCCGACAAAGGCGCTAGCAGGGTCGCTTGCGCAGCTCCATCACGTAGTCGTGCGGGGCGCCCGCCGACTCGGCGGCGTCCGCGATCTCGCCCAGGTAGCGGGCCGAGGGCAGGCCGCCCTCGTAACCGTTGAGCACGTACAGCCAGGCGGGTTCCTCGCCCTCCAGGGTGTGTACCCGGACCCGCATGCGCCGGTAGATGTCCAGCCCGACGCCCTCCCAGCGGTCCATGGAGTCCTCGTCCATCGGGGCGATGTCGTACAGCGCGACGAACACCTGGGAGCGCGGGGCCTCCACGATCGTGGGGAGCGCGCCCTCCCAGCCCATCTGCTCGCCGCCGAACGTCAGCCGCCAGCCGTTGAGCCAGCCCGTGCCGCGCAGCGGGGAGTGCGGGGCGCGGCGGGTCATCAGCCGCGCGTCGAGGTTGCCGGCGTACGCGGCGTAGAGCGACATGGGATCGAGGGTACGGGAGGGCCGGGGGTGCGTCCTGTTTCCACCGTGGAGGGCCCCGGCGGGAAGCTCTTCGAGCCGTGCGGGACAATGGGGTACGTACTTGCATCCCTGCCGTGACGAGAGCGCGAGGCCTAACCCCAGTGACCCGGATCGTGATCATCGGTGGCGGACCCGGCGGATACGAGGCGGCCCTGGTGGCCGCCCAGCTCGGCGCGGAGGTGACCGTCGTCGACACCGACGGCCTCGGCGGAGCGTCCGTCCTGACCGACTGCGTACCCTCGAAGACCCTCATCGCCACGGCCGAGGTGATGACCACGTTCGACTCCTCCCACGAGGAGCTCGGCATCATCGTCGCGGACGACACCCCGCACATCGACCAGGCCGCCCGGATCGTCGGCGTCGACCTCGGCAAGGTCAACCGGCGCGTCAAGCGGCTCGCGCTCGCCCAGTCCCACGACATCGCGGCGTCCGTGACCCGCTCGGGCGCGCGGGTGCTGCGCGGCCGGGGCCGGCTCGACGGCCGCCAGGCGATGGACGGCTCCCGCCAGGTGATCGTCACGGCCGCGGACGGCACCGAGGAGGCCCTCACCGCCGACGCCGTACTGATCGCGACCGGCGGCCACCCGCGCGAGATCCCCGACGCCCTGCCGGACGGCGAGCGCATCCTCAACTGGACGCAGGTCTACGACCTCGACGAACTCCCCGAGGAGCTCATCGTGGTCGGTTCGGGTGTGACCGGCGCGGAGTTCGCGGGCGCCTACCAGGCGCTCGGCTCGCGCGTCACGCTCGTCTCCTCCCGCGACCGGGTGCTGCCCGGCGAGGACCCGGACGCCGCCGCCGTCCTGGAGGACGTCTTCCGGCGCCGGGGCATGAACGTCATGGCCCGCTCGCGCGCCGCCTCCGCCAAGCGCGTCGGCGACCGTGTCGAGGTCACCCTCGCGGACGGCCGGGTCATCTCCGGTACGCACTGCCTGATGGCCGTGGGCGCCATCCCGAACACCGCCGGGATGGGCCTGGAGGAGGCCGGCGTACGGCTCAGGGACTCGGGCCACATCTGGACGGACAAGGTCTCGCGTACGTCCGCGCCGGGCGTGTACGCGGCCGGTGACGTCACCGGGGTCTTCGCCCTCGCGTCGGTCGCGGCCATGCAGGGGCGGATCGCGATGTACCACTTCCTCGGGGACGCGGTCGCCCCGCTGAACCTCAAGACCGTCTCGTCCAACGTCTTCACCGACCCGGAGATCGCCACGGTCGGCTACACGCAGGCGGACGTGGACGCGGGCAAGATCGACGCCCGGGTCGTCAAGCTGCCGCTGCTGCGCAACCCGCGCGCCAAGATGCAGGGCATCCGGGACGGCTTCGTCAAGATTTTCTGCCGTCCGGGCACGGGCATCGTGGTCGGCGGCTGTGTCGTCGCGCCCAAGGCCAGCGAGCTCATCCACCCGATCTCGATCGCGGTCGACAACAACCTGACGGTCGAACAGATCGCAAACGCCTTCACCGTGTACCCATCCCTGTCGGGCTCGATCGCCGAGGTGGCACGACAGTTGCACACCCGGAAGACGACGGCCGAGGCGTAAGCCCCGTCCGACGGTATCGGGGCGTACGGACAACACCCGGCAACCCCCGGCAAGTCGGGACATCGATCGGTCAAGGAACGTTCCTGGACGGGCCCGCCTATACCACTTGGCGGGCCCGTCTGTTCGCAACTTCGCGTAATAGGCGCATACCGCTGCAAAGAAACGGTCGCTGGGGTTACTGTCAGTTTCGTGTTCGCTGCAGAACGTCGTCAGTTGATCCTTGAAATGGTGCGCGCCAATGGGGCGGTATCGCTCCGAGAGCTCGCCCGCGTCGTCCAGACCTCCGAAGTGACCGTGCGGCGCGACGTGCGGGCACTGGAGGCAGAAGGACTCCTCGACCGCCGGCACGGCGGTGCGGTGCTGCCGGGCGGTTTCACGCGAGAGTCCGGCTTCCCGCAGAAATCCCATCTCGCGACCGCCGAGAAGACGGCCATCGCCGACGTGGCCGCCGGCCTCGTCGAAGAGGGCGAGGCCATCGTGGTCGGCGCCGGGACCACCACGCAGGAGCTGGCGCGCCGGCTCGCGCGCGTCCCCGGGCTGACCGTCGTCACCAACTCCCTGCTGGTGGCGCAGGCGTTGGCCCACGCCAACCGCGTGGAGGTCGTCATGACCGGCGGCACCCTGCGCGGGTCCAACTACGCGCTGGTGGGCAGCGGGGCGGAGCAGTCCCTCCAGGGGCTCAGAGTCTCCCGGGCGTTCCTGTCCGGGAGCGGTCTGACCGCCGAGCGGGGCCTGTCCACGTCCAACATGCTCTCCGCGAGCGTGGACCGCGCGCTGGTCCAGGCGGCGGCGGAGGTCGTCGTGCTGGCCGATCACACCAAGCTCGGTACGGACACCATGTTCCAGACCGTGCCGACGGACGTGATCACGCGGCTGGTCACCGACGAGCCGCCCGCGCATGACGAGCGGGCGGGCATGGAGCTCCAGGCGCTGGCGGACCAGGGCGTCCAGATCACGGTGGCCGGTACGGGCGCCGGGGCGTCCGGCGCGGAGGGAGCCCCCCCGGGGCGGCAGTCCCGCCGCGACGTCCCGCTCCCGGGCCAGCGGGGCCGCCACCCGGGCGGCGGGCAACTGCGCAGCGCCTCCCTCGCGGGCGACGGCCCCCCGGAGCGGACAGCCCGCGTCGCCGACCTCCGCCGCCGCTGAGCCCTCCGGGCGTGTCAGTGGCCGGCACGGCCCCCACCACCGCGCAGGCCGCCGCGCCCCGCGCCCGGGCCGCCGGAATCCCGACCCGTTCCAGCGCCTCGGCCGCCTTCACGCGCGCGTGCCGCCGGGAAAGGCCCTGGACGGACCGGACGGCGGCGGCCAGCTGGTCACCGACCGGGTGCACGGGTG
>NZ_JAUEPL010000025.1 GCF_030406405.1 Streptomyces ficellus | reverse complement strand
CACCGCCACCTCGGGGCCGTTCCGTTGCCGTCCGCGTGCCGCTGGCCGGCCGCCTCTTCCCGGCCGTGCCGGGGTTCTGTCTTTGTCGGGCGTCACCGGGCGGCCGCTGCTCCGCCGCCCTGCTGTTCCGGCGACCCGGGGCGCGGCTGAGGGCGCGGCGACCCAGGGCGCGGCTGAGGGCGCGGCGACCCGGGGCGCGGCTGAGGGGGCGGGCAATCCGTGGCGCGGCTCGACGGCGCGGCAATCCGTGGCGTGGCTGAGGGGGCGGCATGCCGGGACGCAACCGGGAGCGCGGCTGAGGCGGCGGCGTCCCGGGACGCGGCCGAGGGGACGGCAACCGGGGGCGCGGCTGACGCGGCGGGCAACTCGGGACGCGGCCGAGGGTGCGGCGACTCGGGGCGCGGCTGAGGGGGCGGCGAACCGCGCGCCCGGCCGCTCGACGCGCGGTTCGTGCCGTTCGGCGAGTGGGGGAGCGGCCGGTGGGCGGGGCACACGGCGCGCGCCTAGTCTTGATCACCGGAAAGGGGGGCCGGGACGTGACCGCGGAGATCGAAGCGCTGCTCGCCGAACTGCGCGCGCTGCCGGACCTCCGGCCGGGCGGCCCGCGCGAGGCCGAGGCCCTGCTCGCCGGGGTCAAGGGCGCCGCGGGGCGCTGGGCGGACGTGCTGTACGAGATCCAGGAGTCGGTGCGCGGCCTCGTCGGGCCACGCGCGGCCGCGGGCCTGGAGGTGGCGTTCCGCCGGGCCGAGGAGTCCTACGTCGAGCTGGAGATCGCGCTCGGCGACGCCCCGCGCCGGACGGGCCACTGACGCGGACCGCCGCGGCTCCGCCGGGCCGGAACGGGCCGGAACGGGCCGGATAAAAACGGGTCTACCTTCGGTAATGGCTTCTGCGTAGACTCCACCATCCGAGCCACCCGACCCACGGACGCCGATGTCTGCAGAGCCCTCCCCCGCGCGCCGCGCCCGCCGCGAGACGGTCACCGGTGTGCCGCGCTCCGCCCGCCGTCCGCCCGGCCACGCGCCCGCCCGCTCCGAGATCAGCGAGCAGACCACCCTCGGCCACACCTACGTACGCTCGCTGATGCGCAGTCAGCTGCGCGCCGCGCTCCGGGCGCTGGCCACCCTGGCGCTGGTCGTCGGCTCGCTGCCCCTGCTGTTCACACTGCCGACGGCCCTGGACGGCGCGGCCGTGTCCTCCGAGCCGTTCGTGTGGGCCGCACTCGGGGTCGGGGCCTACCCCGTCATGTGGCTCATCGCCCGCTGGTACGTGCGCCGCGCCGAGCGCAACGAACGCGACTTCACCGGCCTCGTGGAAGGCCGCTGACCGGCGTGAACCAGACATACGCGGTGGCGGCGGTCACCGTGGTCGTCCTCGCCACCGTCCTGATCGGCGCACTGGGCCTGCGCATATCGCGCACCACCTCGGACTTCTACGTCGCCTCCCGCACCGTCAAGCCCGGACTCAACGCCGCCGCCATCAGCGGCGAGTACCTCTCCGCCGCCTCCTTCCTCGGCATCGCCGGCCTGGTGCTCCTCCAGGGCCCCGACATGCTCTGGTACCCGGTCGGCTACACCGCCGGCTATCTGGTGCTCCTGGTGCTCGTCGCCGCACCGCTGCGCCGCTCCGGCGCGTACACGCTCTCCGACTTCGCCGAGGCCAGGCTCGAATCCGCCCAGGCGCGGCGCCTGGCCAGCCTGTTCGTGGTCGGCATCGGCTGGCTCTACCTCCTGCCCCAGCTCCAGGGCGCCGGGCTCACCCTGGAGATCCTCACGGGCGCCCCCGACTGGGTCGGCGGGCTCGTCGTCGCGGTCGTCGTCACGGGGGCGGTGGCGGCGGGCGGGATGCGCAGCATCACGTTCGTGCAGGCCTTCCAGTACTGGCTCAAGCTCACCGCCCTGCTGGTGCCCGCGTTCTTCCTGGCCGCCGCCTGGCTCGGGGACGACGCGCCGCGCGCCCGGTTCGACGCGCCCGCCGTCTTCCGGGAGCACACCGCGGTGAGGGTCGACGACACCGTACGCATCGACGTCGGCGCGCCGCTGACCGTGACCGTCTCGGGCCGCGTCGACTCCACCGCGTACGAGCAGCGCCGCGTCACACTCACCGAGGGCGTCCACCGCGTCGAGGCGGGCACCACCCTGAGCTTCCCCCAGGGCGCGCACGTCCCGCGGCGGGCCGCCACCGGCACCGACCCTCACCCCGCCTCCGGCCGGGAGGACCCCCAGAGCTGGTCGCAGCCGCTGGCCGGCGGCCGCGACGGGCACCAGCTGTACGCCACGTACGGGCTGATCCTCGCCACCTTCCTCGGCACCATGGGCCTGCCGCACGTCGCCGTCCGCTTCTACACCAGCCCCAATGGGCGCGCGGCCCGCCGCACCACGCTCGTGGTGCTCGGCCTGGTCGGCGCGTTCTACCTGCTGCCGCCCGTCTACGGCGCCCTCGGCCGGATCTACGCGCCCGAACTCGCCCTGACCGGGGCCGCGGACGCCGCCGTGCTGGTCCTGCCCGACCGGGTCGTCGGGGGCCTCGCCGGTGAGCTGCTGGGCGCGCTGCTGGCGGGCGGGGCGTTCGCGGCGTTCCTGTCGACCGCCTCGGGGCTGACCATGTCGGTGGCGGGCGTGCTCAGCCAGGACGTGCTGCCCTCGCGGGGGGTGCGGCACTTCCGGCTGGCGACCGCGCTCGCCATGGCGGTGCCGCTCGCCGTCAGCCTGGTGGCCACCAACGTGCCGGTGGCCGACGCGGTGGGCCTGGCGTTCGCCGTCTCGGCGTCCTCGTTCTGCCCCCTGCTGGTGCTCGGCATCTGGTGGCGTCGGCTCACCCCGCCCGGCGCCATCGCCGGGCTCGTGGCGGGCGGCGGGGCCGCGCTGACCGCCGTGATGGCGACGCGCGCCGGGCTCGCGCCCGGGGGCTGGCCGCACACGCTGATGGCCTGGCCCGCGGTGTGGTCCGTGCCGCTCGGGTTCCTCACCATGATCGTCGTGTCGCTGGCCACGCCCCGCCGCGTACCGGCCGGCACCCCCGCCATCCTGGCCCGGCTCCACCTGCCCGAGGACCTGGTGGGCCGCCCGCCCGCCGAGGACGTCCCCGCCGAAAGCGCGCGCGTCCAGGGAGGCCGGCGATGAGCGCGATCCTGCTCGCGGGCCTGTCCGCCGCCGGGGCCCTCCTGCTGGCCGCCGGGTTCGCCGTCGGGCGGCTCACGGCGCGCCGCGCCGGGAAGGACGTCCTGGACCTCGGCACTCCCGTGGAACGGGCCACCTTCCACACCCTGCACACCGCCTCCCTCGCGGCCCCGCCCCTGCGCGCCGGGCTCACCGAGGACACCGCGCGCAAGGCCGCCCGCCGGCTGCGCTCGCTGCTGGGCACCGAGGCGCTGTGCCTCACCGACCGCACGGCCGTGCTCGCCTGGGACGGCCCCGGGCTGGACCACCACCGCGACCAGGTGTTGGAGCGGGTCGCCGAGCTGCTCGACTCGGGCCGCGGCCAGAGCGTACGGGCCGAGTGCGACGCGCTCGACT
The DNA here is from genome assembly GCF_030406405.1 of Streptomyces ficellus. Lineage (GTDB taxonomy): Bacteria > Actinomycetota > Actinomycetes > Streptomycetales > Streptomycetaceae > Streptomyces > Streptomyces ficellus_B. Next base: position 87,765 of record NZ_JAUEPL010000025.1, on the reverse strand, counting down.
GCCCGCTGCGGTGGGCCGTGATCGCCCCGCTGACCGGCGAGGACGGCGTGCTGGGCGCTCTCGTCGCGTACGGCTCACGCGAATCGGCCGTGCTCGTACGGGCCGCGACGGAGGTGGCCCGCTGGGTCTCCGTACAGCTGGAACTGGCCGAGCTCGACCGGTCCAGGACCCGGCTGATCGAGGCGGAGATCCGTGCCCTGCGCGCCCAGATCTCCCCGCACTTCATCTTCAACTCGCTCGCCGCCATCGCGTCCTTCGTCCGCACCGACCCCGAGCGGGCCCGTGAACTCCTCCTGGAATTCGCCGACTTCACCCGGTACTCGTTCCGGCGACACGGCGAGTTCACCCAGCTCGCCGATGAACTGCGGTCCATCGAGCAGTACTTGGCGCTCGCCGGGGCCCGCTTCGGCGAACGGCTCCAGGTCACCCTTCAGGTGGCCCCCGAGGTGCTGCCGGTGACGCTGCCGTTCCTCTGCCTCCAGCCGCTGGTCGAGAACGCCGTGAAGCACGGCCTGGAGGACTCCCGCACCACCTGCCGGGTGACCATCGCCGCACGGGACGCGGGCGCCGAGGCGGTCGTCACCATCGAGGACGACGGCGTCGGCATGGACCCGCACGCCCTGCGGGCCATCCTCGCGGGCGAGCGTCCCCAGGCGTCCGGCATCGGCCTGTCGAACGTGGACGAGCGGCTGCGCCAGGTGTACGGCGATGACCACGGCCTCGTCGTGGAGACGGGTGTCGGCGCGGGTATGAAGGTCACAGTGCGCATACCCAAGTACCGCGCCGGTGTGCACCGCGATCCGCCTGTGTCCGGTCAGGTGTGAAATGCCCCGTTATGGGGACGCGGGGTGCGGGCGCGGAGCGCGCCGGTGGACCGCTCTCCTGGGAGGTAGCCATGCGGGTCCATGATCACTACGAGCTGGCCTTCGGCCAGGACGTGGTGCGGGTGCACCGTACGGATCGCAGCGGCCCAGGCGGGCATCCGATCTACGCCGACGACACGGGGATCGTCCTGGCCGAGATCAGCGACCGGGGCGAGGTGCGGGTGCTCGCGAGCGGCGGGTACCAGAATCCGGCCTCCCGGGTCACGGCACGCCCGGTCCAGCCGCACTGACCTGTGTCACCGGCCGGCGTTCACCGGCCTCAGTACAGGCGCAGGGCCAGGTGCCCGAGCGGCAGGCCGACCTGCCAGGAGGGCAGCCACGTGCGGTCCGACTCGTCCACCATGACCCCGTCGGCCGGGCCGCCGGCCGACAGCGCGCCCAGATCGGTGGCGAGCAGGTGCGTGCTCTCCAGCAGCCGCCAGGTCTCGCGGGCGAGCGTCAGGTCCGCGTCGGGATCCTCGCCCCCGGGCTCCGGTGCCCCGTCGAGCCGTTCCCGTACCCACTCCTTCCAGGGGTGGCCGTGCGCCGTGCGGGTCAGCCACTCCTCAAGCCGGTCCTCGGCGCCGCCGGGGGTGTCCCCGGTGCCGTCACCGAGGTAGACGGTGAGCGCCAGCGTCCGGCGGCCCGCCCGGTACTCCAGCGAGCCGGGCTCGACGAGGGCCCCCGCCCTCAGCAGCTCATCGGCCACGTACTCGGCACACAACCAGGCCATCGGGACTGCCAGCCCGCCTCCGCCGGTGCCGTTCGTGCTCTCGGGCCGCAACGTTCCCACCTTCTCCCGGACGTTCTTGCGTATGCGCGTGTCGCCTCTGCGACCGGCGTGTTCCTCGACGACGAGCCTCCACCGTGAGGCACGGCCGGGGGCCGCTCTTTGCTCAACTCATTGGTGTGCTTTCGAATACATTCCGGCCGGAGCTGTGACGCACGGGTGGTGACGCGCCGGGCGTGGCCTCAGGGACAGGCGGGTTCCGGACGGCGCAGGGCCGGAGCGCGTACCGCGCTGTAGCCCGGCAGACACCGGCCGAGCGCCCGCAGCGCGTAGTGGGAACGCGACTTGACCGTCCCGGCCGGTATACCCAGATCCGCCGCGGCCTCGTTGACGGTCAGGCCGTCGAAGTAGATCCGCACCAGTACCTCGCGGTGCTCCGGGCTCAGTTCCCGTACCGCCGCCCGCACGTCGAGCGCGGCGACCGCGGACTCGGTGACGTCGGACGGGTCCGGGGTGGCGGCGAGCACGCCGTCGCCGACCTCGGTGGGGCGGGCCATCCGGGACCGGCGGGCGTCGATCGCCAGGCGCCGGGCGACGGTGAACAGCCACGGGCGCATCGACTCGTACGGGGCCTCGAACGCCTCGGGGTGCTGCCAGGCCCGCAGCAGCGTCTCCTGGAGCAGATCCTCGGCGCGCTGCCGGTCCCCGTACGTCAGGCCGAGCAGGAAGCTCAGCAGCGCGGGTCCGTGTTCTCGCTGAAGCTCCTCCAGGGCCCGCTCGTCGGTGGTCGTGGTCGCCGTCGTCATCGTCAACACCCTTTCCCGCCGTACTCAGACCCTCGACGCGTATACGAACGCATCCGGGGGCGAAGGGACAGGCGCCGCACCGGGGTCTGCGACGAGCGGTCACACCGAGCGGCGAATGGTGCGGCGAACGGTCACCCGTGCGTATGAGGCCGATATGAGTGCGTTTGTATGATTTTCTGAATATAAGGACTTTTTGATCATCATTTCCCGTAGGGATTCAGGGAGCCCCCGATGCTTCCCCGACGCCCTACGGAGCCGGCTGATGACCCCCACACGCATGCGATGGACCTCGGTGGCGGCGGCCGCCGTCCTTCTCTCCGCGGCCGCGGGCTGCGCTGCCGGTACGGATGCGCACGGTACGAACGCGCACGGTACGAACGCACAGGCCACGCACGGTGCGACCGCCCCGGCGGGGCAACAGCGCAAGGCGGCGCAGCCCATGTCGTCCTCGGCCGGCGCCGCCGCCGCGGCCAAGCGCGACTTCACGCTCGTGGCCAGCGGCGACGTCCTGCCGCACGCCTCGATCATCCGGCAGGCCCAGGCGGACGCCGGCGGCAACGGCTACGACTTCCGCCCGATGCTCTCCGGGGTCAAGCCGGTCGTCTCCAAGGCGGACCTCGCGATCTGCCACATGGAGACGGTGTACGGCAAGGAGGGCGGCCCCTACACGGGCTACCCCTCCTTCAAGTCACCGCCCCAGGTCGCCACGGCGCTGGCCGCCACCGGTTACGACTCGTGCTCCACCGCCTCCAACCACACCCTGGACGACGGCGCCGCCGGCCTCGGCCGCACCCTCGACGCCCTGGACAAGGCCGGTGTCCGGCACGCCGGATCCGCCCGCACCGCCGCCGAGGCCGCCCGGCCGACCCTGCTCAAGGCGGGCGGCGCCACGGTGGCCCACCTCGCCTACACCTACGGCCTCAACGGCATCCCACTGCCCCAGGGGCGTCCCTGGGCGGTCAACCTCATCGACGAGAACAAGATCCTCGCCGACGCCAGGGCCGCCCGCACCGCCGGTGCCGACGTCGTCGTGGTCAGCCTGCACTGGGGCAGCGAATGGCAGACCGAGCCCGACGCGCGGCAGTTGGGCCTCGGTCGGAGCCTCACCGCCGCCACCACGGGCGGCCGCCCCGACATCGACCTGATCCTCGGCACGCACGCCCATGTCCCGCAGGCGTACGAGAAGGTCAACGGCACCTGGATCATCTACGGCATGGGCGACCAGATCGCCGGAGACATGATCAACCACAACGGCGCCTTCGACCCGCGCGGCAACGAGGGCACCATCGGGCGCTTCACCTTCGCCCCGCCCGCCACGCCCGGCGGGCGGTGGCAGGTGACGAAGGCGGAGTTCCTCCCGCAGTGGTTCAACACCGGCACCGGCCGGGTGACCAACCTCAACGCCGCGATCAAGGCCGGCGAGAACCTCACCGCCGTACGGGACAAGATCCAGCAGGTCGTCCTCAGCCGCGGTGCGGCCAAGGACGGCCTGGTCATGGGGGAGTAGCGGCGGCCGTCAGGGCGCGGGCGGCGGCTCCTCGATGCCCGCCCTGGCCCTGGCCTCTGCCTTCGCCAGCTCCGACCTGCGGTAGGAGTAGCCGAAGTAGATCACCAGCCCGAGCAGGAACCACACGGCGAACCGGGCCCACGTCTGCCACTGCAGGAACGTGATCAGCCAGATGGAGAAGACGACACCGATCGCCGGTACGAACGGCATCCCGGGCGTACGGAACGTACGCGGCAGATCCGGCCGCTTGTAGCGCAGCACGATCACCGCGACGCACACCACCACGAACGCCAGCAGGATGCCGATGTTGGTCAGCTCGGCCGCCTCGCCGATCGGCAGGAAACCGGCGATCAGCGCCGACGCCACGCCGACGATCCAGGTCACCCGGACCGGCACGTGCCGCGTCGGGTGCGTCTTGGCGAACCAGTGCGGCAGCAGCCCGTCCCGCGACATGGAGAACCACACCCGGGTGACACCCAGCATGAAGGTGAACATGACGGTGAGGATGCCGATGATGGCGCCCACCGCGATGACGTCCGCGAGCGCGCCGAGCCCCACCGACTTGAACGCCGTGGAGAAGCCGCTCTCCGGGTCCACCTCCGTGTAGTGCTGCATCCCCGTCAGCACCAGGCAGGCGAGCACGTACAGCACCATGGAGATGGCGAGCGAGTACAGGATCGCCTTCGGCATGTGCCGCTGCGCGTCCTTGGACTCCTCCGCCGCCGTCGACATCGCGTCGTACCCGAAGACCGCGAAGAACACGGTCGCCGCCCCGGTGAAGGCGCCGCCCACCCCGTACGGGAAGAACGGGCTGTAGTTGGCCGAGTCGATGTGGAAGAAGCCCACGGCGATCACCAGCAGCACCACCAGCACCTTCAGCACCACGACCACCGTCTCGAAGCGGGCCGCGTTCTTGATGCCGAGCGTGAGCAGGTACGCGATGAGCAGGCAGAGCAGCGCCGCGAACAGGTCCACCTGGTGGCCCTCGCCCGTGCCCGGCGCGCCCAGCATCCAGGCGGGCAGCTGCGCGCCCGTCTCACCGAGCAGGAAGTTGAAGTACCCCGAGATGCCGATCGCGACGACCGCCACGATCGCGGTGTACTCCAGCAGCAGGTCCCAGCCGATGAACCAGCCGGCGAGCTCGCCGAGGACCGCGTAGCCGTAGGTGTACGCCGACCCCGCCTTCGGGATCAGCCCGGCGAACTCTGCGTAGCTGAACGCGGCCGCCGCGCTCGCCACCCCCGCGATCAGGAACGACACCAGCACGGCCGGGCCCGCCGTCCCGTTGGCGACCGCGCCGGCGAGGGTGAAGATGCCCGCGCCGATGATGCCGCCGACGCCGATCGCGGTGAGCTGCCACAGGCCCAGCGTCCGGGTGAGCCGTTCCTCCGCCCCGCCCTCTTCGATCTGCTCGATGGGTTTGCGGCGCAGGATTCCCTGCCCCGCGCGGATTCGGGCCATGAGCGTCACCTCTTCGCATGCGGCATCGGCTGACGGCGGATCATGATGCCGCCGCCGGGCACGTGGCGGAAGACGACACACATCGCGCATCGCCGCCGGCCGCCCGCTGGTCCCATCGGGTGCAATCGGACGCCCGAACGGTGTGGGTCAGGGGCCCGGGGCATCCGCCATGCGAGTCATTAGTCATGAAAAAGGACCAGATGCCTACGGGGCGGCGGATGGTGCTCCGCATCGCCGCCGCACTCGGGGCCACCACGACCTTCGGGCTCTTCACCCTGGACCGGACCGGCCCGCCGCCCCGGCCCGCCGCCCCCGCACCGCCCGGCGCGGCTGGACCGCATGTGGTGCCGCAGGCGGGCCCGCGCCTGGCACCCTCCACCTACCGGCTCCAGCCGATGACGGCGTACGCCCCCGCGCGTCACCGGCGCGCCATGCCCCCCGTACGCCAACGGCCCTTCCTGCGCGTCTCCGGCGTCGGCCGGACGATGGTCCTCTCCTTCGACGACGGACCCGATCCCCGCTACACGCCCGCCATCCTCCGCACCCTCCGCAAGCACGGCGTACGCGCCATGTTCTTCGTCTGCGGCGGGATGGCGGCCGAGAACCCCGACCTGCTGCGGGAGATGGCCGACGACGGGCATGTGGTGGGCAACCACTCCTGGTCGCACCCGCTGATCCCCCGGCTGAGGCCCTCCCGCATCCGCGACGAACTGGGCAGCACCAGCGACGTGATCGAGCGGACCCTCGGCGCTCCGCCGCTGTGGTACCGGGCTCCGTACGGCGCCTGGAACCGCCACTCGTTCGAGATCGGCGCCGAGCTGGGCATGGAGCCGCTCGCCTGGACGGTGGACACACTGGACTGGAAGGAGCCCGGCGCGGACGTGATCGTACGCCGGGTACTGGACGGGGCCGCGCCCGGAGTCGTCGTCCTCTCCCACGACGCGGGCGGCGACCGCTCCCAGAGCGTGGCCGCCCTCCGCGCCTACCTGCCCGAACTGCTGGACGCGGGCTACCACCTCACCGTCCCCCGCCGATGACGCCACGCGAAGGCCCCCGCCCGGCGAGCACGCACCAGCCCGGGCGGGGGCCTTCCGTGCGCGCCGGCCCCGTCCGGTACGCGGCCTTGTGAGCCGGACCGCTCAGCGGGTCTCCACCATGCGCGCGAAGACCACCACGTTGCCGTCGTAGCCGTTGGCCTTCGAGTAGCCGCCGCCGCATGTGATCACGCGCAGCTCCGCGTGGCCCGTGTCGCCGTAGACGCGCACCCCGGGGAAGTCCTCCTTGGAGAAGACCTCGATGCCGTACACCTGGAACACCGCCACCCGCCCGTCGTAGCGCGTCACCTCCACGTGCCGGCCGGGCTTGAGCGAGCCGAGACCGTAGAAGACGGCCGGGCCGGCCTCGTTGTCGACATGGCCGACGATCACCGACGTACCGCGCTGGCCGGGGGAGATGCCGTTCTGGTACCAGCCGGCCATGTTGGGGTCCTGGGCCGGCGGCGCGTCGATCCAGCCTTCCTGGTCCAGGCCGACGTCCATGATCGGGGCGTCCACGCCGATGGACTCGATCCGGATCCGGGAGGCGGGCGCGTACGCCAGCGGCTGGAGGGCGGCCGGCGGGGTCGGGGCCAGGGCGGCGCGGCGGCTCTCCGACACGGCGGCGGAGGCCGGCTGGGGCGGGCCGGGATGGGTGTCGACGCCGTTCCGCATCATCGCGAGACCAGTGAGCATGACAAGAGCCAGTGCGCCCCACGGTGAGCGTCTCCTCTGCTCCAAGCCACTGTGGTCCAGGCCCATGGTTCTCCCTTCGCGGCGTACTACGCACGCTAAGTGCGCCGTGCCGGACGGGCGATCAGGAGAGCGCGAACGGGTGGCGGGTGCCAGGGGGGATGACCCATCCGAGTCATCGTCGGGGGGATCCCCCGACCGAGCCCCTGACGGTCCGTGACCTGCGCATCCGTCAGATGCACGACCGGGAGACCGGCGTGTCGGCTCACCGGGGTGGACGAGCGCCGAAATGCGGTAATAGGACTGGCTTGTGAAGGTTCGTCGTGGAAGGCGTACTCGTCGAATCTCCCGGAGCGCCGCTTCGGGGCGTCTTCCACTGGAGGTTCAACGATGCGTGCTTCACGCGCTCTCGCGGTGGCCGCCACCGCGGGCGCGGCCATCGGGCTCTGCGCCCCCTTGGCCGCGGCCAACAACGGTCCTACCAACGTCACGGTCTCCCCCACCCGGGTCCACCAGGGCGGCCAGCTCGCGATCAGCGTCATGGGGTGCGGCCACGGCGGCAAGGTCTCGTCCAACGCCTTCCCCAAGACGGCTCTCACCATCAACCCCTCGGGCCACGCGGCCGCCACGCCCCGGATCTACGACCACGCCACGCCGGGGCAGTACAACCTGGCGGTGAAGTGCAACGACCACCACATGGTCGTCACCCGCACCTTCACGGTCGTACGCGGCCACGGCGCCCGGGGTGGTCTCGGCGGCTCGATGGCTCCGAGCTCCACCGAGATGGCCATCGGCGCGGCCCTGGTCGGCACGGCGGCCATCGGCGGCGGGCTGTTCATCAGCCGCCGTCGCCGTTTGAGCGGCGGAAAGGTCTGACCGGCCGAACCTCCCGGTCGGCCGAATACGCCCGTCGCCCCGAGTCCGGGTGAGGACTCGGGGCGACGGGCTGTCGCCGGGGAGCGGCCTGCCAATCGGTGGCTCAGTGGCTCAGTGGATCAGTGACGGCGGCTCGGTGGCTGAGGGGCTCAGTGGCGGCGGCTTTCGGCGCGGCGGCGCAGCGCGTAGATGATCCCGGTGGCCGCCGCCACGACCAGGCCCGTACCGGCGGCGAGTTCGCCGGCGTTCCAGCCGCCGATGCTGCCGCCCATGCCACCGCGTACGCCCTGGGTGGGCGCGGGGGTCACCGTCCTGGTGGCGGTCACGGTCGGGACGGCCGTGGAGCTGGTCGTCGGGGTGCCGGCGACCCGGGCGATGGTGAGGTCGACGGTGCCCGGCGTGCCCCCGGCGCAGGTGAAGGACACCGTGTAGACCGCGCCCCGCTTGGCGTCCCAGTCGACGGTGGCCGTGGCCGAGCGGCCGGCCGGGATGGTAACCGTGTCGAAGACGCCCGAGGACGCCATCGCGGTGCCCGAGCAGCCGGGGGCCGTGAGCACCACCCGGCCGCCCGGCTGGACGGTCGAGGGGCTGATGGCGAAGTCGCCGGGGGCGAACTTGCCGGAAGCCACCGCCGGGGCGGGGGCGGTCAGGGCGAGAGCGGCCGCTCCGAGGAGAGCGGCGGAGGCGGCACCTATCGCGCGCATCGTCAATCCTCCGGGTCCCGAGGAGCAGCTGCGGAACGGATTTCCACAAAGCGGTGACATGCACCTCGATGCCCGAAACGCTAGGAGCGCCTTACCACAGCCGCGATCCCAGGCGGGCGAATGGGGCACTGATGTCCCCCGTACGGCCCATAAGGCGCCGTAGGAGGCCCGTCCAGGAGCCAGTCCAGGAGGTCAGTCCCGCAGGTCAGTTCCGCAGGTGGGGAAAGGCGTTCAGGAAGGCCTCGGGGTCCGCCGACACCCCGCGCCCGAACGGTGCGTCGAAAGCCCAGATCAGGAACAGAAGGAAGGCGATCAGCGCACTGAAGAGACCGGCGAGCAGCAGCTCGCGCGGCGTACGGCGGATCTGGAGCGTGAAGATGATCCCGACGGTGACCAGCGCGCCGGTGATCAGCCCGAACCACACCACACCCGGCATCGTCGCACCCGCGCTCTCCCCCCGTGCGCTGCGCGCGTCGTCGACGACCGCCACTTGGTCCACCAGTGGCTGGTACGCCTCGCCCTCGTGCTCGTCGGCCGGCCGGTAGTCGGTAACGTCGCGGCGCACCCGCTCCAGGAGCTCGGTGCCCTTGTCGGTCAGCTCGCCCCGGTCGGCCATGTGCTGCCACTCGGTGCCGACGACATGGGAGACGTACGCGTCCACATCGGCGCGGACGCGCTCGCGCACCGCGGCCGGCCAGACCTCCACCCTGGCCGACACCTCGTGCAGGGCCTGCGCCTCCTGACGCACGCTCTCCTGGGCGGCGCTGCGGCCCTCCCAGACGCCGGCGATCGCGAGGCCCAGCACGATCGCGTACACCACGCCGATCATCATGGTCATGTACTCCATGACGTCCGGCGTCTCGGACGGGTCGTCGTCGTCAGGCAGGCGGCGGTTGTTGATGACGACGATGGTCAGGACCACCGCACAGGCGGCGGCCATCGCGAGGGACAGGACGAGCCATTCCGACAAGGTGTTCTCCAGCGGTTGTCACGAGCGGGAGGAGCGTGAGCGCAGCGCGGCGGCGGCGAGCACCGCGGGGGCCATGACCAGGAGCATCACGGTGACCGTGGAAGGCCCTCCGGCCGGTTCGGCGCGTTGCGCGCGCCGGTAGGCGGGCAGCGGGACCCGGGACGGCGAGGGCGGTGCCGGGCGTGGTGACGCGGACGGTGGTGGCGCCGGGGCGGGCGTGGGTGCGGGCGCCGCTTCCCGTACGGGCGGCGGGGCCGGTGCGGGCGGCGGCGGAGGCGGCGGCGGAGGTTCCGGCTCGGCCCGCCCGGGCGGTGGCGGCGGAGGCGGCGGCTCCTGCGGCGGAGGGGGTGCAGGTGGTGGCGGGGGCGGCGGTGGAGCCGGCTCCGGAGGTGGGGGAGCGGGCGGTGGCGTCGGGACCGGGGGCGGGGGCGGGGGCGGCTCGGGTGAGCAATCGCCGCTGCCCGCCACCGCGACCGCGGAGACCCCGCCGCCCGGGCCGACATGGGCCGAGGCGCAGCTGTCCGCCGCCGCGGGCAGCGCGGTGGCCAGCAACCAGCCCAGAGCGGCGGCCGCCACGAGCCGCGACACGAAAGTTCCGTACACGCCGACAGCATGATGGCGCCCCTGCCGCGGCCCGCCCGGAACCGGGGCGATTCCCCTGATGGAGGGGTTCTCGGGCGGCCCGTGTTTGCCGCCCCCGCGAGAAATATTCCGGCGCGTTGAACGCGCGGCGCCCTTCCGCCCGTACCTAGGGCCATGAACGGCGCACCTGGGCGCCGCCAACCTACCTCCGGATAATGGGAGTTGACATGAAGACCTGGCGGAACGCCTCGCTCGCGGTGTCCGCGGCGGCCGTGCTGGCGCTGACGACGGCGTGCGGTCAGGACAACGGTGACCAAGCCCCCGCCGGATCGGTGGGCGCCGCCGCACCGGCCGGCGCGCCCGCGGAGAACGGCAGCGGCTACGGCTCCGGTTACGGCTCCGGCGCCAACTCGCAGGCGGCCGCCGCCAAACCGGCGGGCCAGCTCGCCGTGTGGGACAGCAAGGAATTCGGCAAGGTGGTCACCGACAGCGAGGGCTTCACGCTCTACCGCTTCGACAAGGACACGGCGAATCCGCCCAAGTCGAACTGTGAGGGCGAGTGCGCGACGGCGTGGCCCGTGGTGACCGCCGAGGGTGCCAAGCCCCCGGCCGGTGTCGACGCCTCGCTCATGGGTGTGCTCACCCGCGCGGACGGCACCAAGCAACTGACCATCGACGGCTGGCCGATGTACCGGTACGCCAAGGACACCAAGCCCGGCGACGCCAACGGCCAGGGCGTGGGCGGCACCTGGTACGCGGCCGCGCCCGACGGCAAGAAGGCGGCGCCGACCAACGGCGGCGACGAGGGGGCGGGCGAGGAGGAGAGCGCCGCGGACGACGGGGCGGCCACCGAGAACGAGGGTGCCGGCGCCTCGGCCGACGCGGCGGGCCTGTCCGTACGCAAGGACCCCAAGCTCGGTGACATCGTCGTGGACAAGAACGGAATGACGGTCTACCGCTTCCAGAAGGACTCGGCGTGGCCCATGAAGACCGCCTGCACCGGCGAATGCCTGGAGAAGTGGCCGGTCGTCGCCCCGGTCGACAAGAACGACACCGAAGGCATCTCGACGAAGGGCTACGTCACCTTCAGCCGCCCCGACGGCCTCAAGCAGCAGACCATCGACTGCTGGCCCCTCTACACCTTCGCCGGGGACAAGAAGCCCGGTGACACCAACGGCCAGGGCGTGGGCGGCACCTGGTACGCCGTCTCGCCCGAAGGCAAGCTCGTCGGAGCGTCCAAGTAGCGGCAGCGCCCCCGATCGGGGCGGTCCCCAAGCCGGCCGTAGCGCTTCAGCTCACGTCCCCACGCGCGCTGCGGCCACCGGGGAGTCCGGCCCAGCCGGCCCGGACACCCCACCGGCCCGCCGCCTCACGCCCCCCGCGTGAGCGGCGGGCCGGGCGCACGTGCCACTGGCGTGTGACGAAGACGTGTGACCAAGAACGGATCGATAATTTCCGTTTCCCCTCGCCCTCCCGGCGGGCGATCAGTAGCCTCGGCTCGAACACTGGCCATGAACATGGCCGCATACCGTGGCGACTTGTGGGAGACATCGATGGAGCGTCCCGCCTGGGCCCCGCCGGGCATCGACATTTCGGTGCCGAGCGTGTCCCGCATTTACGACTACTACCTGGGCGGTTCGCACAACTTCGAGGTCGACCGGGAAGCGGCCCGCAAGGCCATGGAGTTCATGCCGGGCCTTCCCAAGGTCATGCAGGCCAACCGGGCGTTCATGCGCCGCGCCGTACGGTACGCCGTGGAGCAGGGCATCACCCAGTTCCTCGACATCGGTTCAGGGATTCCCACCTTCGGCAACGTCCACGAGGTCGCCCAGAGCGCCGAGCCCGGCGCCCGCGTCCTGTACGTCGACCACGACCCGGTCGCCGTCGCGCACAGCCAGGCCGTCCTGGAGGGCAACGAGGACGCCGGGATCGTCGCCGCCGACCTGCGCAAGCCCCAGGACATCCTGACCAGCCCCGAGGCGGCCCGGCTCCTGGACCTCGACCGGCCGGTCGCCCTGCTGCTCGTCGCCGTCCTGCACTTCCTGGAGGACGCCGACGAGCCCGAGCGGGCCGTCGCCGAACTGCGCGACGCCCTCGCCCCCGGCAGCCTCCTGATCCTCACGCACGCCTCGTACGAAGGCATCCCGCTGCCCCAGGAACAGGCGGGCGGAGCCGTCGGCGTGTACCGCACCATCCGCAACCCGCTGGTGATGCGCACGCGGCAGGAGGTCACGCGGTTCTTCGAGGGGTTCGAGCTGGTCGAACCGGGCCTCGTGGCCATGCCCCTGTGGCGGCCCGACGCGCCCACCGAGCAGGAGGATCCATACGCCTTCGCGGGCTTCGCAGGGGTGGGGCGCAAGGCGTGAGCGTGCCGGCACGGGAGTCGGGTTCCGCCGCGGACCCGGACGACCCGGAGGACAGACTCAGACGGTTCGCGACCATCTGGAGCCGCGCCATCTTCCCCGTCACGGCGACGTCCATGACGCGCTCGGAGTTCGAGCGGCATCTGCTGCCGTGGGCCCGTGAGCTCAGCGACGCCCTGCACGGCCGGCCGTTCGACCCGGCACCCGCGCAGCGGGTCGGCGCCGCACTCGTGGCCGCGCACTGCACCGACCCGGACGCGCTCAGCCGCACCCTCGGCGTCGTCGAGTCGTACCTGGTGCTCTACTGCGGCCGCGTGGACCAGGACACCGCCGAGGACCTGCGGGCCCGCTGCGCCCGGTTGCAGCACGCGCTCGCCGCCGGCTTCGCCCAGGCGCTGCGCGAGCGCACCCTCGCCGAGCAGGAGGCCATCGCCCGCTCCGCCCTCGCCGCGCGCAGCTTCGCCGAACAGGCGCTGCACGCCACCGAGGCCCGCTTCCGGGCGGTCTTCGACGGCGCGGCCATCGGCATCGGCATCGCCGACCTCGACGGCAACGTCCTGGAGGTCAACGAGACCCTCACCCGCATGTTCGGCGGCCTGGAACACCATGTACGCGGCCGCAACGTCACGGAGTGGGTGCACCCGGAGGACGCGCCGCACGTGTGGAAGCTGTACGGCGAGCTGATACGCGGTGAGCGCGACCACTTCCGGGTGGAAAAGCCCTTCTACCGGGCCGACGGCACCATCCTGTGGACCAACCTGACGGTCTCCCTGCTGCGGGACGCCGAAGGGCTGCCGCAGTACACGCTGGCCCTGATGGAGGACACCACCGAACGCCGGCTCCTCAACCTGCGGCTGCGCTACGAGGCGACCCACGACGCGCTGACCGGGCTGCCCAACCGGACGCTGTTCTTCGAACGGCTGGACAAGGCCCTGGCCGCGGGCGACGGCGCCCGGTTCGGGCTGTGCTACCTCGACCTCGACGGCTTCAAGGCGATCAACGACAGCCTCGGCCACTCCGCCGGTGACCGCCTGCTCGTCGAGGTCGCCGACCGGTTGCAGGGCTGCGCGACCAGACCGGGCGAGATGGTCGCCCGGCTCGGCGGCGACGAGTTCGTCGCGCTGACCACCGGGCCCGACTCCGAGCGGGAGGCCGAGGAACTCGCCCACCGCATCCTCACCGCCCTGTCCACCCCGATCCGCCTGGACGGGCGCGAGCTGACCGTACGCGGCAGCGTCGGCATCGTGGAGGGGCCCGCGGGTGAACGCGGCTCCGCGGAGGTGCTGCGCAGCGCCGACATCACCATGTACCGGGCCAAGTCGGCCGGCGGCAACCGTTTCGAGCGGGCCGACCCGGAGGCCGACGCCCGCGCCATCACCCGGCACGGCCTGACCACCGCGCTGCCCGCGGCCCTGGACCGGGGCGAGTTCTTCATCGAGTACCAGCCGCTGGTCCACCTCGGCGACGGCAGCGTGCACGGCGCGGAGGCCCTGGTGCGCTGGTGCCACCCGCAGCACGGGGTGCTCGGCCCCGACCGGTTCATCCCGCTCGCCGAGCACACCGGGCTCATCGTGCCGCTCGGCCGCTGGGTGCTCCAGGAAGCGGTGCGCCAGGCGAGGTTCTGGCAGCGGCGCCACTCCGACGGCGGGCCGCTGCGCATCAACGTCAACCTGTCACCGACCCAGCTGCACCACCCGAACCTGGTCGCCGACACCGTCGACGTACTGGAGCGCTCAGGGCTCGAACCGGCCGCGCTGTGCCTGGAGGTCACCGAGTCCGCGCTGATCGGCGCCGACGAGGACCTGCTCAAGCCGCTGCGGCAGCTGGCCGAGATGGGCGTGGACATAGCCCTGGACGACTTCGGCACCGGCTACTCGAACCTCGCCAACCTGCGCCGGCTGCCGGTCAGCATCCTCAAACTCGACCGCTCCTTCACCCAGGGCATGCAGCAGCACCCCGCCGACCCCGTGGACCTCAAGATCGTCGAAGGGATCGTCTCACTGGCGCACAGCCTGGAACTGGCGGTGACGGTGGAGGGCGTCGAGACGGGCGCGCAGGCCGAGCAGCTGCGCGAACTGGGCTGCGACACGGCCCAGGGCTGGTACTACGCCCGCCCGGGCGCCCCCGACCGCATCCACGCCCTGCTCCTGGCGGACGCGGTCTGACCCGCCCCGGCCGGTTGTGGACATGCGTTCCGCTCAGGGCGCCCAGGACGACGCCCAGGGGAAGGAAGGCGTGGGCACAACCGGAGCCGGGCCTTCACCTCACGGCTTCGCCCGGTGCGCCAGCAGCAGCCGCTGGAGCTCCCGCGCGGCCCTCGGCGGCGCTACATCGCTGCGGTGCGCGAGCGCGATGGTCCGCCGCAGCCCCGGCCGCGCCAATGCCGTCACCCGCAGGTCCCGCCCCGCCCGCGCGGCCACCATGCGGGGCACCACGGCCAGCCCCAGCCCCGCCCGTACGAAACCCAGCACCGCGTCCATCTCGCCGCCCTCCACCGTGAACGACGGCTCGAACCCCTCCGCGCGGCACGCCGCGACCGTCAGCTCCCGCAGGTCGTAGCCGTGCCGGAACATCACCAGCGGTTGCCCCTCCAGGTCGGCGATGCGCACCGGGCGGCGGGGCGCGGGGGCCGCCGCCGAGGACACCACCACCAGGTCCTCCTGGAGCAGCTCCACGGTCGTCAGCGCCGGTGAGGGCGTCGGCAGCGGCAGCACCACCAGTGCGAGGTCCAGCGCGCCGCGCGCCAGCTCCCGTACGAGATCGTGGGAGCCGCTCTCCTCGATCAGCAACTGGATCCCCGGATGCAGATCATGGAACGCGCGCAGCACATCGGGCAGCAGCCCCGTGCACAGGCTGGGCGTCGCTCCCAGCCGCACCCGCCCGCGCCGCAGCTGGGCCAGCTCCTGCACCTCGTGGCGCGCGGTGTCGGCGTCGGCGAGGATCCGGCGGGCCAGCGGCAGCAGCGCCTCGCCCGCGTCCGTGAGCGCGATGTTGCCGCGCGCCCGGCTGAAGAGCTCGGCGCCCAGTTCCTTCTCCAGCGCCCTGATCTGCTGCGACAGCGACGGCTGGGAGACATGGACGCGCTCGGCGGCATGGGTGAAGTGGCGGGTCTCGGCGACCGCCACGAAGTACACGAGCTGCTGGAACTGCATACCGCCCAGCATAGGCGCCACCTATGGAGATCAGCCGGACCATGTCTTGGACCTCTGAGGGTTCCCCCGCCTACCGTCTGGTGCCATGGCTCTGGCAACGCGGACGGATCGACAACCGTCGCTCATGCGCACGTTCTGGGGATCGACACTCGGCAAGAAGACGGTCATGGCCGTCAGCGGCCTGATCATGATCGGCTACCTGGTCGCCCATGTGATGGGCAACCTGAAGGTCTTCTTCGGCCCCGGAGAGTTCAACGCGTACGGCCACTGGCTGCGGACCATGGGCGAGCCCGTCCTGCACGACGAGTGGGGCCTGTGGATCGCCCGGGTCGTGCTGCTCACCGCCGTCATCGCCCACGGGATCTGCGCGTACCAGCTCAGCCGGCGCGACATCAGGGCCCGCCCCACCGCGTACGTCCACAAGCGGCGCCGCGCGAGCTACGCGACCCGCACCATGCGCTGGGGCGGCGTGATCGTCGCGCTGTTCATCGTCTGGCACATCCTCGACCTGACGACGCTCACCGTGAACCCGAACGCGCAGCCGGGCCACCCGTACGAGAACGTCGTGGCGACCTTCTCCACCTGGTACGGCAACGTCATCTACATCGTCGCCATGCTCGCCGTCGGGCTGCACATCCGGCACGGCTTCTGGTCCGCCGCCCAGACCCTCGGCGCGGGCAACGCCAGGCGCGACCGCGCGCTCAAGACCGTCGCGGGCGGCCTCGCGCTCGTGCTGACCGCGGGCTTCATCTCCGTACCCGTCGCCGTCATGACCGGAGTGGTGAGCTGACATGAGCTACCTCGACTACAAGACCGGCTCGCCGATCACGGACGGCAAAGCCCCCACCGGCCCCATCGCCGAGCGCTGGGACAAGCGCCGCTTCGAGGCGAAGCTGGTCAACCCCGCCAACCGCCGCAAGCACACGATCATCGTCGTCGGCACCGGCCTCGCGGGCGGCTCCGCCGGAGCGACCCTCGCCGAACAGGGCTACCACGTCGTCCAGTTCTGCTACCAGGACTCGCCCCGCCGCGCCCACTCCATCGCCGCGCAAGGAGGCATCAACGCCGCCAAGAACTACCGCAACGACGGCGACTCCATCCACCGCCTGTTCTACGACACGGTCAAGGGCGGCGACTTCCGCGCCCGCGAGTCCAACGTCCACCGGCTCGCCCAGGTATCGGTGGAGATCATCGACCAGTGCGTCGCCCAGGGCGTGCCCTTCGCCCGCGAGTACGGCGGCCTCCTCGACACCCGCTCCTTCGGCGGCGTCCAGGTCTCCCGCACCTTCTACGCGCGCGGCCAGACGGGCCAGCAGCTGCTGCTCGGCGCGTACCAGGCGCTGTCCCGGCAGATCGCGGCGGGCAACGTGGAGATGCACCCGCGCACCGAGATGCTCGACCTGATCGTGATCGACGGCCGGGCGCGCGGCATCGTCGCCCGCGACCTGATCACCGGCGAGATCACCACGCACGTCGCGGACGCGGTGGTCCTGGCCTCCGGTGGTTACGGCAACGTCTTCTACCTGTCGACGAACGCCATGAACTCCAACGCCACCGCCATCTGGCGGGCGCACCGGCGCGGCGCGTACTTCGCCAACCCCTGCTTCACCCAGATCCACCCCACCTGTATCCCGCGCACCGGCGACCACCAGTCCAAGCTGACCCTGATGAGCGAGTCGCTGCGCAACGACGGCCGCATCTGGGTGCCCAAGGCGCGCGGCGACCGGCGGCCGCCGAACGAGATCCCCGAGGACGAGCGCGACTACTACCTGGAGCGGATCTACCCGTCCTTCGGCAACCTCGTGCCCCGCGACATCGCCTCCCGCGCCGCCAAGAACGTCTGCGACGAGGGCCGTGGTGTCGGCCCCGGCGGCCAGGGCGTGTACCTGGACTTCGCCGACGCCATCCGCCGCATGGGCCGGGCCGAGGTCGAGGAGAAGTACGGCAACCTCTTCGACATGTACGAGCGGATCACCGCGGAGAACCCGTACGAGGTGCCGATGCGGATCTACCCCGCCGTGCACTACACGATGGGCGGCCTGTGGGTCGACTACGACCTCCAGACCACCGTCCCCGGCCTGTTCGCCATCGGCGAGGCCAACTTCTCCGACCACGGCGCCAACCGGCTGGGCGCCTCCGCGCTCATGCAGGGCCTGGCCGACGGCTACTTCGTCCTGCCGTCCACCATCAACGACTACCTCGCCCGCAACCCGCTGACGGAGAAGGTCACGGCGGACCATCCGGTCGTACGGGAGGTGGTCGCCGAGACCGAGGACCGGCTGAACCTGCTCCTCGCGGTCGACGGCGACCGCACCCCCGACTCCTTCCACCGCGAACTGGGCGAGCTGATGTGGGAGTTCTGCGGCATGGCCCGCTCCGACGAGGGCCTGCGCAAGGCGCTGGACCGCATCCCGCAGATCCGCGAGGAGTTCTGGCGCCGGATCAAGGTCCCGGGCACCGGCGAGGAGCTCAACCAGTCGCTGGAGAAGGCCAACCGCGTCGTCGACTACCTGGAGCTGGCCGAGCTGATGTGCCTGGACGCCCTGCACCGCTCCGAGTCCTGCGGCGGCCACTTCCGCGAGGAATCCCAGACCCCGGAGGGCGAGGCCGCCCGCAGGGACGAGGAGTTCGCGTACGCCGCCGCCTGGGAGTTCAGTGGTACCGGCGACGCCCCCGTCCTGCACAAGGAACACCTCGTCTTCGAGTACGTCCACCCCACCCAGCGGAGCTACGCATGAGGCTCACCCTGCGCGTCTGGCGCCAGAAGAACGCCGGCGCCCCCGGCGCCATGGCCACCTACGAGGTGGACGGCATCTCCCCGGACATGTCCTTCCTGGAGATGCTCGACACCCTCAACGAGGAGCTCATCCTCCGGGGCGAGGACCCCGTCGCCTTCGACCACGACTGCCGTGAGGGAATCTGCGGAGCCTGCTCCCTGGTCATCAACGGCGACGCCCACGGGCCCGAGCGCACCACCAGCTGCCAGCTTCACATGCGCTCGTTCCGGGACGGCGACACCATCGACATCGAACCGTGGCGGGCCGCCGCCTTCCCGGTGGTCAAGGACCTGGTGGTGGACCGGTCCGCGTTCGACCGGATCATCCAGGCCGGCGGCTACATCAGCGCCCCCACCGGCTCCGCGCCGGAGGCGCACGCGACGCCCGTGCCCAAGGCGGACGCCGACTTCGCCTTCGAGCACGCCGAGTGCATCGGCTGCGGCGCCTGCGTGGCGGCGTGCCCCAACGGCTCGGCGATGCTCTTCACCTCGGCGAAGGTCAACCACCTCAACGTCCTGCCGCAGGGCGCGCCGGAGCGTGAGACCCGCGTCCTGGACATGGTCAGGGTCATGGACGAGGAGGGCTTCGGCGGCTGCACGCTGACCGGCGAGTGCGCCACGGCCTGCCCCAAGGGCATCCCGCTGCCGTCGATCGCCGCGATGAACAAGGAGTGGCTGCGGGCCACCCGGAAGGCGCGACGCTGAGCCGTGATTCCCGTGCGGGGGTGGCCATTTCCGGACAGTTTCCAGACGTGACCGCGGCCACGCCCGGCGCCCCGGAGAGGAATATTCCGTACGAGGCCGCCACGCTCCCCGTAAGAATTCCGTTCCGGGGCCCGCTCGGACGCGAGAACAGCAAGATCCACCCCGTTCAACTCTGCACTACGTATACGGACATGTCCGTATCGTGACCTCCCCATCCCCCAGGGATTTCCGCTGGTCAGGGGCGCCCGCGTAGGTATGGGCATGCCGGGGCGCATGACCGACCCCCGGCGTACCCGACCACCGCACTTCCTGGGGGATTTCCCATGTCCAGAATCACCCGCCGCCAGGCGCTGGGTGTCACCGCCGGCGCGGCTCTCGGCCTCACCGCAGCCGGCCGGGCCACCGCCGCGCCCGAGCCCGCCGCAGGCTCCTCCGCCCACCCCACCGGCCCGGCGCCTTTCGAGGAGATATTCATGGGCCGCCGCATCAAGGGCGGCCCTTCCCGCGGCGGCGGCCACCACGGGGGCCACCACGGCGGCTACTCCATACGCATCGACGGTGGGGAACTGCACGTGATGCGGAACGCGGACGGCACCTGGATCAGCGTGATCACGCACTACGAGCCGGTCGCCACGCCCCTCGCGGTGGCCCGCGCCGCCGTCCGCGAGCTCCAGGGCGCTCCGCTCGTTCCGCTCACCTCGTCCTGACCCGATCCGGGAGCCGCGTCATCATGACCGTACGCAAGAACCAGGCACAGCTGACCGCCACCGAGAAGAAGCGTTTCATCGACGCCCTGCTCGAACTCAAGCGCAGCGGCCGGTACGACACCTTCGTCTCGACGCACAACGACTTCATCATGGCCGACACCGACAGCGGCGACCGCGTCGGCCACCGCTCACCGTCGTTCCTGCCCTGGCACCGCAGATTCCTGCTCCAGTTCGAACAGGCGCTCCAGGCCATCGATCCGTCCGTCACCCTGCCGTACTGGGACTGGACGGTGGACCGCACGCCCCGCGCCTCTCTCTGGGCGCCCGACTTCCTGGGCGGTTCGGGCCGCAGCCGTGACGGCCGGGTCATGGACGGACCGTTCGCCGCGTCCGGCGGCCGCTGGGCCGTCACCGTCCGCGTCGACGGCCGGGACTATCTGCGCCGCGCCCTCGGCGCGAACGGCCGGCAGTTGCCCACGCGAGCCGAGGTGGACTCCGTCCTCGCCATCGAGACGTACGACATGGCGCCCTGGAACAGCGCCTCCGACGGCTTCCGCAACCATCTGGAGGGCTGGCGCGGCGCCAACCTGCACAACCGCGTCCATGTGTGGGTCGGCGGCCACATGGCGGCCGGCGCGTCCCCGAACGACCCGGTGTTCTGGCTGCACCACGCGTTCATCGACAAGCTCTGGGCCGACTGGCAGGCCCGCCACCCCCGCTCCGGCTACCTGCCGGCCGCCGGGACCCCGAACGTCGTGGATCTGACCGACACCATGCGCCCGTGGAACGACGTCACCCCGGCCGACATGCTGGATCACACCCGTCACTACACCTACGACACGGCGGCCTGACGGCCCGCGGCGGGCCCGGTGTCAGCGCGGCGCCAGGCCCGCGAGGCGGGCGAGCCTCCGGTGGGAGTCCAGCAGCGCCGCGCGATCGTACGTGCTCGTCGTCACCAGGATCTCATCGGCGCCCGTCTCCTTCACCGCCTCCTCCAACGCGTCCCGCACCTGCTCCTCGGTGCCGTGGATGTGGCCGCGCAGAGCCGACTCGTACCACTCCCGCTGCTTGGCCGTCATCGTCAGCCCCTCGATCCGCTCCGGCGGCGCGAGCGGCGGGAAGACGCCCTGTGTGCGCGAGTACGCCAGCGACCACGCCTCCGGCATCAGCAGCCGCGCGGCCTCCTCCTCGGTCCCGGCGACCACGACGGTGCCGGCCACGACGACGTACGGCTCATCGGACCAGGCGGACGGGCGGAAGTCCGCGCGGTAGCGCTCGACCGCGGCCACCACCTTCGACCGGCCCTTCAGGTCCCCTATCACCAGCGGCAGCCCCGCCGCGGCGGCGATCGCCGCGCCCTCGCCGGTGGCCAGGACGTACGGAGGCACCCGCAGCCCCTCGGCGGGGCGGGCGTGCACCTGCGGGTGCGCCGTCTGCGTACCCCTGAACCAGCCCAGCAGCTCCTGAAGCCGCCCCGCGAAGTCGTCGGCGTCCTTCTTGTCGCGGCCCAGCGCCCGCCGTATCCCGTCCGTGAAGCCCACCGAACGGCCCAGGCCCATGTCGATCCGCCCCGGGAACAGGGACTCCAGCACCCCGAACTGCTCGGCCACCACCAGAGGCTGATGGTTCGGCAGCATCACCCCGCCCGTGCCGACCCGGATGGTGCGCGTCGCGGCGGCGACGGCGGCGGCCAGCACGGTCGGCGCCGAGCCCGCGACGCCCGGCACGCTGTGGTGCTCCGAGACCCAGAAGCGGTGGTAGCCGAGCGCCTCCAGCTCCCGGGCGAGGGCCGCGGTGTCCCGCAAGGCCTCCGGGCCGCCATGCCCCTCGCGGGTGCGGGAGCGGTCCAGTACCGACAGAGGCGTCGAGGCGATCAGTGAGCTCACGTCCCGTTTCAACGTCTGCGCCGCGCCAGGATTCCCTACGCTGGGTGCCGTGACGCGAAACAGCAGGCCACTGGCCGTATTCGACCTGGACAACACCCTGTCCGACGCCCGGCACCGGCAGCGTTTCCTGGAGCGCACGCCGCGCGACTGGGACGCCTTCTTCGCCGCCGCGCCGAAGGACCCGCCGCTCGCGCGGGGTGTGGAGCTGTGCCTGGAGGCGGCGGGGGAGTGCGAGGTCGTGTACCTCACGGGCCGCCCCGAACGGTGCCGCGAGGACACGGTCGCGTGGCTGGCCCAGCACGGCCTGCCCGAGGGCCCGGTCCACATGCGCCGCGACCAGGACCGGCGCCCGGCCCGGGTCACCAAGCTGGAGATCCTGCGCCGGCTCTCCGCCACCCGCGAGATCCGCATGCTCGTGGACGACGACGAGCTGGTGTGCGACGCCGCCGAACGGGCGGGGTTCCGGGTGGTACGGGCCCGCTGGGCGGAGAGCTCCGAGGCGCTGGTGGAGGCCCAGGAGAAGGAGGGCCGGACCTGATCAGCCGGCCTCGGCGCCGTCCTCCAGACGGAACCCGACCTTCAGCCCGACCTGGTAGTGGGCGATGCGGCCGTTCTCGATGTGGCCCCTGATCTGCGTCACCTCGAACCAGTCCAGGTTGCGCAGCGTCTCCGAGGCGCGCGCGATGCCGTTGCGCATCGCCTCGTCCACGCCTTCGTGCGAGGTCCCGACGATTTCGGTGACGCGGTACGTGTGGTGCGACATGGGGATCTCCTCGTTCGCCCGGTCGTCATCGCCCGGTGGTGCGTCCTTCCACCGTGCCCCAGCGCGCCGGGGTCCGCGAGGCGTCGCCCGCGGGCCCGCCCAGGGGTCCCCGGGTCACGGGTGCACGGTCGCCTCACCGGTCACCCGGATGCCGACCGCGTCGCCCGGGCGCACCCCGACCGGGCCGGCCGCGCGCACGGCCACGGGCGCCTCCAGGCCCGCCACCTCGACGGTCACCATGGCGTCGTGGCCGTGGAATCGGACGTCGAGGACCGTGCCCCGGGCGGCGGCCGGCCCGGCGGTCCCCGCCTCGGTGAGGCACAGCTGCTCCGGGCGCAGCAGGACCGTGCCGTCCGCCGGCGTGGCGGGCCGCTCCGCGAGCGCGAGCGGGACCGGGCCGAGGGCCGTGGTGGCCGTGCCGCCCTCGACGGTGCCGGGCACCAGCACGGCGTCACCGACGAACCCCGCGACCCACGGGTCGGCCGGGCGGCGGTACACCTCCTCGGGGGTGCCGCACTGGGCCACCCGCCCGTCCCGTACGACCGCGACGAGGTCCGCCGTGGACAGTGCCTCCTGCTGGTCGTGGGTCACGAGCACCGCCGTGGCCCCCGTGGCGCGCAGGGCGGCCCGGACATCGGCGCGCACCCCCGTCCGCAGGGCGCTGTCCAGCGCGTTGAACGGCTCGTCCAGCAGCACGAGCTGCGGCTCGGGGGCGAGCGCGCGCGCCAGGGCGACCCGCTGCTGCTGCCCGCCGGACAGCTCGTGCGGCATCCGGTCGCCGTACCCGGCGAGGCCGACGAGCTCCAGCATGTCCTCCGTACGGCGGCGCCGCACCGCCCGGTCGAGGCCGGTCAGCCCGAACGCGACGTTCCGGGCGACGCTCAGGTGCGGGAAGAGCGCCCCTTCCTGCGGCACGATGCCGATCCGGCGCCGCTCCGGCGGCACCTGGGCACCCGGCCCGCTCAGCACCCGGCCGCCCACCGACACGGTGCCCGCGTCGGCGCGCAGGAACCCGGCGACGACGCGCAGCAGGGTGGTCTTGCCGCATCCCGAGGGGCCCAGCACGGCGGCGAGGGCGCCACCCGGCACGGTGAGGTCGAGGCCGCGCAGCACGGCGCCCCCGGGCCCGTACCCCTTGACCAGTCCCTCGATCCGGAGCTGACTCATGGGCGCTGCCTTCCGAGGAGGTACGAGGGGACGGCGGCGAGCAGGATGAGGGCCGCCGCGTAGGGCGCCGCCGCGGCGAACGACCCGGCGCCGGTCTCCGTCCACAGCCGGGTGGCGAGGGTGTCCATGCCGGTGGGGCGCAGCAGCAGGGTCGCGGGGAGTTCCTTCATGCAGACCACGAACGTCAGGGCGGCCCCGGCGGCGACCCCGGGCGCGGCGAGCGGCACGGTGACCTCCCGCAGCACGCCCAGGGGCGAGCGCCCCAGGGACCGGGCGACGTCCTCCAGCACGGGCGGCGCCTGGAGAACGGCGGCGCGGGTGGCGGCCACCGCGACCGGCAGGAACAGCACGGCGTACGCGCAGACCAGCAGGGGGAGTTCCTGGTACAGCGGCTCGGCGTAGCGGACGGCGAAGAACACCAGGGACAGCCCCACGGTGATGCCCGGCACCGCGTGCCCCGCGTACGCCGCCTGCTCCAGCAGGTGTGCGACACGGCCGCGGTGACGTGCGGCGATCACCCCGACGGGCAGCGCGAGCAGGGTCGTGAGCGTCGCCCCGGCGGCGGCCACGCCGAGCGTGGTGGACGCGGTGTCGGCCAGCGTGGCCGGGTCCCAGGTGGCCGAGCTGCCCACGGCCAGCCAGTAGCCGAGCGTGCCCAGCGGGAACGCCACGGAGGCGGCCACGACCGCCCCGCACCACACGAGCGCCCCCTGCCGCAGCGGCCCGCGCAGCCGTACCGCGACGGCGGGGCGCGCCGTACCCGTCCCCGTCCTGGCGTGGCCCGCCCGGCCCCGGGTGCGGGCCTCGGCCGCCACCAGAGCGATCGTCATCAGCACCAGTACGGCGCTCAGCGCGGCGGCCGGCGTCCGGTCGAAGCTCGCCCGGTAGGACGTGAAGACGGCGCGCGTGAACGTGTCGTACCGCATCAGCGACACGGCACCGAAGTCGGAGAGCACGTACAGCGCGACGAGCAGCCCGCCTCCCGCCGCCGCCGGGCGCAGCTGGGGCAGCGTGACCCGCAGGAAGGTACGCACGGGCCCGTGCCCCAGCGAGCGCGCCACCTCTTCCTGCGCCGGGTCGGTGCCGCGCAGCGCGGCGGCGACCGGCAGGTACACGTACGGGAAGCTCACCAGCGTCAGTGCCAGCGCCGACCCCGTGAACCCGGCGAGCGCGGGCGCGGCGGACAGCCACGCGAACGCGGCGACGTAACTCGGCACCGCCAGCGGCAGCGTCACCAGCACCGACCAGGCGCGGGCGCCGGGCAGCGCCGTGCGCACGGTCAGCCAGGCCAGCGACACGCCGAGCACCAGGCACGCCGCGACGACGGCCGCGGCGAGCCCGAGGCTGCGCAGGAGCAGCAGGCCGGTCCGCTCGTCGGCGACGACGTCCCACGCGAAGGCGAAGCCGCGCTCCAGCGCCCGGACGGCCAGGTACACCAGCGGCAGCACGGCGAGCGCCGCGCCCGCCACGGCGGGGACCGTGAGGATCCACGAGGGCCCGCCTCCGGGACGCCGGCGCCCGGCGGGCGCCGGGGCGCCCGCCGGGCGGGAAGCGCGACGCGGCCGGGCGGAGGAATCCGCTCCGGTCACTCGTCAGACCATCCCGGCGTCCTGCAGCATGGCCAGGGTCTGCTTCAGCGAGTCCAGCCTGCCCAGGTCGATCTTCGGCGGCTGCAGGGTCTCCAGCGGAGGCACGCCCTCGGCCGTCCGCACCCCCGCCGCCAGCGGGTACTCCTTGGTCTCCTCGGCGAAGTACTTCTGCGCCTGCGCCGACAACAGGAAGTCGACCGCCTTGTGCGCGTACGCGCTCCGCTTCTTGTCGCCGCCCTTGAGGATGCCCGCGCCGGCCACGTTGACCAGGCCGCCCGGGTCGCCCTTGGGCAGGAAGTGCACCTTGGCCTCGACCTTGTCCTGGCCCTCCTCGGCGACCTTCTCGTACCAGTAGTAGTGGTTGAGCAGGCCGAGCGAGACCTCGCCGGAGTCGACGGCGTTGAGGATGTCGGTGTTCTTCTCGTACGCCTTGGGCTCGTTGGCCTTGAGCCCCTTGAGCCAGTTCCGGGTGGCGTCGTCGCCCTCCAGGACGCGCATGCCGGTGACGAACGCCTGGAAGGAGGCGTTGGTCGGGGCGTAACCGATCTTGCCCTTCCACTCCGGCTTCACCAGCTCGTGGACGCTGTCCGGCGGCGTGGGCACTTTCTCCGGGTGGTACGCGAGGACCCTGACGCGCCCGCTGACGCCGGTCCAGTCACCGGCCGAACCGCGGAAGGCGGGCGCCACCTTGTCCAGTGTCGCCTTCGGCAGTGCGGCCAGGCGCCCTTCCTTGGACAGCGCGCCGAGCGCGCCCGCGTCCTGTGAGAGGAACAGGCCCGCCTCGGTCTTGTCGCCCTCCTCCAACAGCTGCGCCGACAGCTCGGCGCTGTCGCCGTAGCGGACCTCGACCGTGGTGCCGAGGTGCTTCTCCAGCTTCTCGATGAGCGGTTTCACCAGGTTCTCGTTGCGGCCGGAGTAGATGACGAGTCCGGCCGGTTCGCTGCTACAGGCCCCGAGGGCGGGCAGGAGCAGGCCACCCGCCGCGACGACAGCGGCGAGGCGGCGGGCCAAGGGGCGGGGCATGGACGTGCCTTCCTGACAGGGAAGCGGGGAACCTGTGAACCCCCTATGGATAAGGTAAAGCTAACCTCACCGTCAATCACGGCGTGATAACGGCCGTTCAACGGCCCGTCAGATACCGGATGCGCTGGTCCGTGACGTTTCTGTGCCTTTCCAGCGAAGTAAGGTCTGCCTAAGATGCGCCGCGTGCTCATCACCCCCGCCCCGTGCCCGGACACCAAGGCCGTCCCGTTCGCCCGTCACCTCGCGGCCTTCGGCGACCGCACGGCCCTGCTCACCCACGACGGCGAGGTGTCCTACCGCGAACTGGCCGCCCGGGTGGCGGACACCGCCCGGCGGCTCGGCGACGGCCGGCGTCTGGTGCTGCTCGCCGGCGCCCACACCGTGGACGCCCTCGTCACCTATCTGGCCGCCCTCTGCGCGGGCCACCCCGTCCTGCTGGTGCCGGGCGACAACCCCGGGGCGCTAGGGTCCCTGACCGCCGCGTACGACCCCGACGTCGTGGCCGCGGCGGACCAGCAGGGCACCTGGACGATCCACGAGCGGCGCGCCGGGTCCGCCCACACCCTCCACGAGGACCTCGCCCTGCTGCTGAGCACGTCGGGCTCGACCGGGTCCCCGAAGCTCGTCCGGCTTTCCCACGACAACCTCCAGGCCAACGCCGGAGCCATCGCCGCGTACCTCGGCATCCGCGCCGACGACCGGGCCGTGACCACCCTGCCCATGCACTACTGCTACGGCCTGTCCGTCATCAACAGCCACCTGCTGAGCGGCGCCGGACTCGTCCTCACCGACCTCTCGGTGGCCGACGCCTGCTTCTGGGACCTGTTCCGCGAGACCCGTGGCACGTCCTTCGCCGGCGTCCCGTACACCTTCGACCTGCTCGACCGCGTCGGCTTCGCGGACATGGACCTGCCGCACCTGCGCTACGTCACCCAGGCCGGCGGCCGGCTGGCCGCCGACCGGGTCGCCCACTACGCCGCGCTCGGCCGGCGCCGCGGCTGGGACCTGTTCGTGATGTACGGCCAGACCGAGGCGACCGCCCGCATGGCCTACCTGCCGCCCGAGCGCGCCACCAGCCACCCGCACGCGATCGGCATACCCGTGCCCGGCGGCTCCTTCCGGCTCCAGCCGCACCCCGACTGGCCCGAACCCGATACCGGCGAACTGGTCTACTCGGGCCCCAACGTCATGCTGGGGTACGCCGAGGACCCGGCCGACCTCGCCCTCGGCCGCACCCTCGGTGAACTCCACACCGGCGACATCGGGCGCCGCACACCGGACGGGCTCTACGAAGTCGTGGGCCGCGTCAGCCGGTTCGCGAAGATACTCGGCCTCAGGGTCGACCCCGAGCGGGTCGAGTCGACGCTCGCGGGCCACGGCATCACCGCGTACTGCGCGGGCGCCGACGACCGGCTGGTCGTCGCCGTACTCGGCGGCACGGACGCCACGCGCGTACGGCGCCTGGTCGCCCGTGACTGCGGCCTGCCGCCCCGGTCCGTCCACGTCCGGATCATGGCCGAACTCCCCAGGCTCCCCAGCGGGAAACCCGACTACCGCGCCCTGCGCGAACCCGCCCCCGAACCGCCCGCCCGGAGCGTTCCCTCGCCGGGCGAGCCCGTCGACGCGACGCGGCTGTGCCGCCTGTACGCCGAGATCCTCGACCGTGCCGACGTCACCGAGGACAGCAGCTTCACCAGCCTCGGCGGCGACTCGCTGTCGTACGTGGAGATGTCGCTGAACCTGGAACAGCTTCTCGGCCCCCTGCCGCCGCACTGGCACACACTGCCGATACGCGACCTGCTCCGGCCGGAGGAGAAGCGCTCCCCCACCGGGCGCGCCCGTCGGCTCCCCGGCATACGCACCCTCGACGCCAGCATCGCGCTGCGCGCCCTGGCGATCGTCTGCGTCGTCGGCTCGCACATCCCCGTCTTCCACATCAAGGGCGGCGCCCACCTCCTGCTCGCCGTCGCGGGGTTCAACCTCGCGCGCTTCCACCTCACCTCCGCGGGGCGCCGGGACCGTGCCCGCCACGCCGGGCGGAGCATGCTGCGCATCGCCGTGCCGACCATGGCGTGGACCGCCCTGATGCTCCTCGTCACCGAGGACTACGGGCTGCCCACCCTCCTCCTTTTCGAGAGCTTCCTCCCGCCGCGCCCGGACCACATCGCGCCCTTCTGGTTCATCGAGGTCCTGCTCTTCCTCCTGATCGCCGTCGTCGCGCTCCTCAGCCTCCCGGCCGTGGACCGGCTGGAGCGGCGTTACCCCTTCGGCCTGCCCATGACCCTCATGGCGGCCGGACTCCTCACCCGCTACGACGTCCTGGGCCTGCGCGAGCACATCCACCTGCCGTCGGCGGTGGTCCTGCCGTGGCTGTTCGCCCTCGGCTGGGCGGCGGCGAAGGCGAGCACGGCACGGCAACGGCTGCTCGTCACGGCGGCGGCCCTGGCCACCGTGCCGGGGTACTTCTCCGGCGAGCCGGCGCGCGAGGCCCTGATCATGGCGGGCTTCGTCCTCCTCGTCTGGGTGCCGAGCCTGCCGAGTGCCGCTCCGCTCAACCGGGTGGCCGGGGTGCTGGCGGGCAGCTCCCTCTACATCTACGTGGTCCACTGGCAGGTCTTCCCGCGCCTCGACCACATCTCCGGCTGGCTGGCGCTCATCGCCTCCCTCGTCGCCGGCGTCGCGTACGCCACGGTGGCGGCACGTCTCACCCGCGCCGTGCCCGCGTGGCGGCGTTCGCGGGCCTGACCAGCCCGTCGCGGACCGGCCCCACCGCCCCCGCCCCCGCCGGCAGGAGCCGCGCACCCCACCGGGTGGCTTCCGTACCGGTCATTCAGCCGTCGCACATCCACGCTCCGCCGCACGGTCACGTCGAATCCAGCCGGTCACGGAAGAAGTAAGGGGCCGGGCCGCCGCAGTCGGGGTCCGGGACCGTCCCGCCACCGGCACAGGAGACCACCATGCCCGCATCGCCCGCCGTGCTGACCCCCGCCCCGGCCGCCGAGCAGCAGCCCCGTTACGCCGTCTCGCTCGCCCAGCACCAGGAGGAGGTACGCGCCGCCCAGCGACTGCGCCACCTGGTGTTCGCGGGCGAGCTCGGGGCGCGTCTCGACGGGCCCGAACCGGGCCTGGACAGCGACGCGTTCGACGCGTACTGCGACCACCTCCTCGTACGCGAGGAAGTCACCGGCGACATCGTCGGCACCTACCGGCTTCTGCCGCCCGACCGGGCCAGGATCGCCGGGCGGCTGTACTCCGAGGGCGAGTTCGACCTCACGCGGCTCGCCCCCGTCCGCGACGACCTCGTCGAGGTCGGCCGCTCCTGCGTCCACCCCGCCCACCGCAACGGCGCCGTCATCTCCCTCATCTGGGCCGGTATCGCCCGCTACATGACCCGTACCGGACACACCTGGCTGGCCGGCTGCTGCTCCGTCCCGCTCGCGGACGGCGGCGCGCTGGCCGCCGCCACCTGGGACACCGTCAAGGCCAAGCACCTGGCGCCGGAGACGTACTGGGTGACGCCGCACAAGCTCTGGTCCGACGACGGCGTCGCCCGGCCCGCCGGCCGCACCGAGCTGCCGCCGCTGCTGCGGGGCTATCTGCGCCTGGGCGCCTGGGTGTGCGGGGCGCCCGCGCACGACCCGGACTTCGGCGTGGCCGACCTGTACGTCCTGTTGTCGCTGCGCCGCACCGACCCCCGCTACCTGCGCCACTTCCTGTCGCTGGCCCCCCTGGGATGAGCGGCTGGCTGCCGAGCGCCCCCTGCACGCCCCGCCACTGCGCCCGTCACCCCGGCAGGGCGGGCCGCGCACGGAGCCTCGCGCGGCTGGTGGCCGGCATCGTCGCCGTACTCTCCGGCGTGCTCCTCGCGCCGCTGACCGCGCCCCTGCGCCCCGCCGCCCGGCGACGGCTCACCCGGCTGTGGTGCCGGACGGTGATCCGCGCCTTCGGCGTGCGGGTACGGGTCGTGGGGACGCCCGCGCACGGTCCGCACCTCGTGGTCGCCAACCACGTCTCGTGGCTGGACATCCCGCTCGTCGCCGCCGTCCTGCCCGGCCGGATGCTCGCCAAGAGCGAGGTGCGCACGTGGCCGGTGCTCGGCCCGCTGGCCGCCCGTGGCGGCACCCTCTTCGTCGAGCGCGACCGCCTGCGCGCCCTGCCCGGCACGGTCCGGGACCTCGCCCGGGCGCTGGGCGACGGCTCGCCCGTCGTGGTCTTCCCGGAGGGCTCCACCTGGTGCGGCCGCGCCCAGGGGCACTTCCGCCCGGCGGCGTTCCAGGCCGCGCTGGACGCGGGGGCCGCCGTCCAGCCCGTACGCATCAGCTACCACCCGACCGGTCCGGCGGCGTTCGTCGGGGACGACCCGCTCGCCGCGTCGCTGTGGCGGGTGGCGGCGGCCCGGGGGCTGACGGCGGAGATCCGGATCCTGCCCCCGATCCCCGCCGGCTCCCACACGGACCGCCGCTCACTGGCCAGGGCGGCCCAGACGGCCGTCCGAACGGCCGTGCGGACCACGCACCGCACCGCCGACCCCACCACGGGCCGGATCCCCGTCCAGCGCACCGAAGGGACCGCCCTTCGGGCCACCGACCGGACCACCGACCGGGAGGCCGCGGTTCACACCGCCGTCGCCAGCGACAGCGCGAACCTCCCCTCACCGTCGGTCCACCAGTGCGCCAGCTCCATCCCGGCGCCCGCCAGCTCCCGCCGCACGCCCTCCTGACGGAACTTCGCCGACACCTCCGTACGCAGCTCCTCACCGGCCCCGAACGGGATCGCCAGATCGAGCTGCGGGATCTTCACGGTCAGCGCCTCCCGCGCCCGCAGCCGCATCTCGATCCACTCCTTGTCCCGGTCCCACACCGCCACATGGTCGAAGTCGGCCGGGTCGGCGTCCGCGCCCAGCTCGCGCGCCAGCACGGACAGCACGTTCTTGTTGAACTGGGCCGTCACGCCCGCCTCGTCGTCGTACGCGGCGATCAGCGTCCGCTCGTCCTTCACCAGGTCGGTGCCCAGCAGCAGCGCGTCACCGGGCGCCAGCAGCGACCGCACCGAGCGCAGGAACGCCTTCCGCTCCTCGGGCAGCAGGTTGCCGATCGTGCCGCCCAGGAAGGCGACCAACCGGGGCCCGGGCGTGCCGGGAAGAGCCAGGCCCCGGGTGAAGTCGGCGATCAGCGCGTGCACCAGCAGCCCCGGCCGCTCGGCGGTCAGCGCCTCGGACGCCGCCCGCAGGGCGCTCTCGCTGACGTCCACCGGCACGTAGTTCTCCAGCCCCGGCAGCAGCGCGTCGATCAGGTGCCGGGTCTTCTCCGAGGAGCCGGACCCGAGCTCCACCAGGGTCCGCGCCGAGGTGGCGGCGGCTATCTCCGCCGCCCGGTCGATCAGGATCTCCCGCTCCGCCCGCGTCGGGTAGTACTCGGGCAGCCGCGTGATCTCCTCGAACAGTTCGCTGCCCCGCGCGTCGTAGAACCACTTGGGCGGCAGTTCCTTCGGCGTACGGGTCAGGCCGTGCAGCACATCCGCCCGCAGATCGGCGCCGGTGGCGTCCTCGGGGAGGGTACGGGTCAACAGGAACGGGCTCACGCGGGTGGCTCCTTGAGCGGGGTCAGCAGAACATCGGTACGGGTCGCGGCGAGCACGGTGC
Source organism: Streptomyces ficellus (assembly GCF_030406405.1). Classification (GTDB taxonomy): domain Bacteria; phylum Actinomycetota; class Actinomycetes; order Streptomycetales; family Streptomycetaceae; genus Streptomyces; species Streptomyces ficellus_B. The sequence goes on along the minus strand of NZ_JAUEPL010000025.1, from coordinate 55,767 downwards.
GGTCGGGGACCTCGCGCCAGCCCGGATCGTCGTCGTACGGCTCCGAGGCCACGACCGTGCGGGCACGGCCGGGACCGGCACCGGGGCCGGTCAGGTACCACAGGGTGTCGCCCCAGGCGGTGGCGGCGATGGTCTCGCCGTCGCCCAGCAGCAGGTTCAGCCGCGAACCGGGCGCCGCGGCCGCGACGTCCAGCACGGTGTCGGCCAGCGCCTGAGCCGGCTCGTCCCCGTCCCGCAGCCGGTGCAGGACCAGCGCCCACACCAGGGCGGAGTCGTTGCGCGCCTCCAGCGACAGCAGCTCCTCGGCCGGCAGTCGCGCCGCGAGCCGCGCGAGCGAGCCGGGCCAGCCCCCGACCGCCCCGTTGTGGCTGAACAGCCACCGCCCGGCGCAGTACGGCGCGGCGGCCGCCTCCGCGTCCGCGCCGGCCAGCGTGGCGTCCCGGACGGCGGCCACCAGCGCCCCGGTGCGCACCACCCGCGCCAGGTCGGCGAAGGACAGGTCGGCCCAGATGGGCCCGGCGCGGCGGTAGCGGGCGGGCACCGGGTCCCCGTCCGCGTACCAGCCGACGCCGAAGCCGTCCGCGTTCACCGTGCCGTACCGCTGGCGGCGCGGCGCCCAGGACTGCCGGTACAGCCCGTGCGCGGGCTCCACGAGCACCTCACCGAGCGGTACCGCAGGCCCCACGTAGGCGATATGACGGCACATCAGGCGCCCTCCCCGTCCCGCGCCGTACGGAACCCGGAGAAGATCTGGCGCCGCACCGGCAGGTCCCAGTTGCGGAAGGTGCCCCGGCACGCCACCGGGTCGACCGCGAACGAACCGCCGCGCAGCACCTTGTGCCCCGGACCGAAGAAGACTGCCGAATACTCCTTGTACGGGAAGGCGACGAACCCCGGGTACGGCAGGAAGTCGCTGGACGTCCACTCCCACACGTCACCGATCAGCTGCCGCACACCGAGCGGCGACTGCCCGGCCGGATAGCTCCCGGCGGAGGCGGGGCGCAGATGCCGCTGCCCCAGGTTGGCGTGCGCGGGCGCCGGATCGTCGTCGCCCCACGGGTAGCGCAGCGAGCGGCCGGTGACCGGGTCGTGGCGGGCGGCCTTCTCCCACTCCTCCTCGGTCGGCAGCCGCCGCCCCGCCCAGCGCGCGTAGGCGTCGGCCTCGTACCAGCTGACGTGCAGCACGGGCTCGTCGGCGGGCACGGGCTCGACGACACCGAAGCGCCGCCGCAGCCACTGCCCGCCCTCACGCCGCCAGAACAGCGGCGCCTCGATGCCGTGTTCGCGGATCTGTGCCCAGCCCGCCGGGTCCCACCACCGCTCGTCGCGGTAGCCGCCGTCATCGATGAAGTGCTGGTACGCGCCATTGGTGACGGGCACCGTGTAGATGAAGAATTCCGGCACCACGCGCGCGTGCGCCGGCCGTTCGTTGTCCAGTGCCCATGGCTCGTTGGACGTCCCCATCGTGAAGACCCCGCCGGGCACCCGCACTTCGGCCGGCAGCCCGGTCGCGTCCGGGGCCGGCGCAGGCTCGGGCGCGTGGAGGGCGGCCGGCCCGCGCCGCAGCTGGTGGGTGATCAGCATCGTCTCGTCGTGCTGCTGCTCGTGCTGGGCGATCATCCCGAAGGCGAACGCGGCGTCGACCAGGGGCCGGCCGTCCTCCAGCGGAGTGCGCTCCAGGACGTCCAGGACCTGGCCGCGTACGTCCGAGGCGTACGCACGGGCCTCGGCGGGCGCGAGCAGCGGCAGCGACGGGCGGGTGGCCCTCGGGTGCTCGAAGGCGTCGTAAAGGTGGTCGATCCCGGGGCGCAGCGCCTCACGCCCCGCGACGGCCCGCAGCAGCCACTGCTCCTCCTGGTTGGAGATATGGGCGAGGTCCCATACCAAGGGTGACATCAACGGCGAGTGCTGCGCGGTCAGTTCACCGTCGTCGACACAGCCGGTGAGCAGGTCGGTGCGAGCCCGGGCGGTGGTCAGCGCGTCGAGCGCCCGCCGCCTGAGCGTCTCGGGGTCGGTCACGTGCGGATGTCCTTCCCGGGCGTCCCGGACACGGTCACGGAAACGGGGGTGAGCCGGTCGTCGGCGGGGCAGCGGCCCCGTACGACATGGCGCTCGTTGAACGCGGCGACCGCGTCGCGGACGGCGGCGGTGGCGCCCATCCGGGGCAGTGCCTCCAGGGCGAGCGCGAAGCAGGCGACGGCGGCGGCGCGCAGGGCGGGGGCGGCGAGGCCGTCCCGCGCGGCACTGCGCCACAGCGCGGCACGCGGCGGCGCCGCACCGTCACCGGCCGACCCCGCCAGGCGCTCGACCACGTCGTACGCGGCCCCGGCCGCCTCCGGGTCGTCGAACAGCGCGGCCGTGACGGCGAGCGGAACGATCCAGCCGTCCTCGCCCGGCTGGGCGTCGATCATCCGCAGTTCGAGGTGACCGCGCGGCCGGACGGGCGGGAACAGCGTGGTCAGGTGGTAGTCGAGGTCCGCGCGGGTGGCGGTCCTCGGCAGCCCGTACCGCAGCCAGTCCCGTAACGTCAGCGCCTCCGGCACCGCCCAGGGCCCGTCACCGTCCCGGACGCACATCACCGGCGCGTCCAGCACGTGCGCCGCCCAGGCGGAACGCGGCTCGCGCCCGGTGTCCGGCGCCATGCCCCGCACCGGATCGAGCTCCGCCCACAGGCCCTGCCGGGCCGACCGCAGCCCGGACGGTCTGCCGTGCAGCGTGGGCGAGTTGGCGAACGCGGCGACCAGCACCGGCCCGAGCAGGTGCGCCAGGCGCCAGCGCCGCTCGAAGCCCAGCGGCCCGGGCTCCTCGTGACCGGCGTCCACACACACCTGCACGGAGGCGGAATCGCGCATCATGGCGCGTCCCGCCGGACCCGTACGGTCCAGGTACCTCTCCATCGCCTCGTACCGGGGCTCGCGCAGCAGCAGGTCGCGCGGCGGGTGCCACGGGTCGGTACCGGAGCCGGTGAGGGTGAGACCGGAGGCGGCCAGCGCGGTGCGTACGGCCGTCAGATCGGCCGAGACGGTGGCGACGCACTCCATGAGGGACGCGGCAGGCGGCGAGCTGAGCTCCAGCTGCCCGCCGGGTTCGAAGGTGAGTGCCGACTTCAGCGGCAGGGCCCGCAGCCCGTCGAAGACGGTACGGAGCCGGTCGGGAGGAACGTGCAGGTGCGGGAGGTGCAGATCGTGGACGAACCACTCCAGTTCCACCCCGACGGTCCGGGGCGGACCGGTCTTGAAACAGATGCATCGCAGCAGATCCTCGGCCTCGTCCTCGGCCAGCGGTCCGCCACTCTCCGGTGCGTCGCACAGTGGCATGTGGGCTCCTCCCGTCGAAGGCGTTCCGTCCCACCTAAGCCACCGGCCCGTGATCGCACAAGAGCGCCCTCACGCTGCTCCCAGGTGCGGAAATCCGGTTGCCTGAAGCCTGAATGATTGTCGAGCATGCCGGGTATGAGCGCACGTCTGCGAGAGATCGCGAAGAGGACCGAGGACATCGTCGAAGCGGGCTGTTACCGCGCCCCCGACGGCCGCGAGGTCACCATAGGTCCCCAGGTCACCGCCGCCCTCGCCGGAACCCGGATGTACGGCCCGCAGCCCGTCCGGGTCACCCCCGCGACCGACCGGACGACCCGCTTCGAGGTGACCGGGGAGTCCAGTACGCAGGCGGCGCGGCGGCTCACCGAAGCCGCGCCCGGCCAGGTCGCGGTCCTCAACTTCGCCTCCGCCCGCAACCCGGGCGGCGGCTACCTGAACGGCGCACAGGCGCAGGAGGAGGCCCTGTGCCGCGCCTCGGCGCTGTACGCCACGCTGCTGCGCGTCCCCGAGTTCTACGACCACCACCGCGCCGAGCGCAGCCCCTTCTACACCGACCGGGTCATCCACTCTCCCGGCGTGCCCGTCTTCCGCGACGACCGCGGCGGGCTGCTCAACTCCCCCTACACCGTGGGATTTCTCACCTCGCCCGCGCCCAACGCCGGGGTCATCACCAGCCGTACCCCGGAGCAGGCGGCGCGCATACCGGCGGCGCTCGCCTCGCGCGCGGAACGGGTGCTGGAGACGGCGGCGGCCTGCGGTTACCGGCGCCTGGTGCTGGGCGCCTGGGGGTGCGGGGTCTTCCGCAACGACCCCGGGCAGGTGGCGGGGGCTTTCCGGGCGCTGCTGACCGGGGAGGGCCGGTTCGCCCGCCACTTCGACGAGGTCGTGTTCGCGGTCCTGGACCGTACGCCCCGGGCCACCACGCTGGGCGCGTTCCGCGACACGTTCGCGGCCGTCGCGGCCTGACGGCGCCTGAGGTGCGTGGCCGCGGGAACGTCTCTAGCGTCGGCTGCATGAGCACACATCCGCAGCGTTTCGAGATCCTGCTGGTGCCCGAGCACGTGGAGGGACACGACGCGGCGCACCTTGAGGACTTCGCGATCCGGTCGGCCGTCGTGGAGGCCACCGGTGAGATCGGCGCGTCGGGCTACCCGCGCTACGTCGGCGAGGGCATGGAGGCCGACATCGACCCCGAGACCCGCGCGGTCGAGGCCCTGCTGGTGGACGGCGCCGAGCTGGACTACGGCCTGAGCGCCCGTATCCGTTGACAGCGCCCCGGCCAGGGAAGGAGACTCGGCGGCAGGCTGAAATGAACAATATTTCACCCAGCGAACAGCCGAGGCAGGTGGGAGAGACCCGATGAGCATCCGCGACGTCCACATCGTCGACGCCGTCCGCACGCCGATCGGCAAGTTCGGGGGCGCCCTCTCCTCCGTACGGCCGGACGACCTCGCCGCCCACGTCGTGAAGGCGCTCGTGGACCGCACCCCGGCCCTCGACCCGGCCCGGATCGATGACGTCTACCTCGGCGACGCCAACGGCGCCGGCGAGGACAACCGCGACGTCGCCCGCATGGCCGTCCTCCTCGCCGGGCTCCCCGTCTCCGTACCCGGCGTCACCGTCAACCGCCTCTGCGGCTCCGGCCTCGAAGCCGTCATCCAGGCGGCACGCGCCATCGCGCTCGGTGACGCCTCGGTGGTGCTCGCGGGCGGCGTCGAGTCGATGTCCCGCGCGCCCTGGGTGCTCCAGAAGCCCGAGCGCGCCTTTCCCGCCGGCCACCAGCAGCTCCACTCGACCACGCTCGGCTGGCGCATGACCAACCCGAGGATGCCCGCCGAATGGACCGTCCCGCTCGGCGAGGGCGCCGAACTGATCGCCGACAAGCACGCCATCACCCGCGAACAGCAGGACGCCTTCGCCCTGACCAGCCATCGCAAGGCGGCGGACGCGTGGGCCAAGGGGCTGTACGACGGTGAGGTCGTCCCGTACCCGGGAGCGGAGCTCACCCGCGACGAGAGCGTCCGCGACAACACGTCCATGGAGGCGCTCGCCAGGCTCAAGCCGTCGTTCCGCGCCGACGGCACCGTGACGGCCGGCAACGCCTCCCCGCTCAACGACGGAGCCGCCGCGCTGCTGCTGGTGGACGAGGAGGGCCTCAAGGCCTGCGGCCGCGAGCCGCTCGCCCGTATCCGCGCCTCCGCCGTCACCGGCATCGAGCCCCAGCTCTTCGGCCTCGGCCCGGTGGAGGCCGTCCAGCGGGCCCTGGCCAAGGCGGGCCGCACCTTCGCCGACCTGACCACGTTCGAACTGAACGAGGCGTTCGCCGCGCAGTCACTGGGCTGCCTCGCCGAGTGGCCGGACCTCGACCCGGCCGTCGTCAACCCGCGCGGCGGGGCCATCGCCATCGGCCACCCCCTGGGCGCCTCGGGCGCCCGCCTGGCCGGCTCGGTGGCCCACCAACTGGCCGCCGCGGGCTCGGGCACGGGGCTCGCGGCGCTGTGTATCGGGGTGGGGCAGGGGCTGGCGCTGGTCCTGGAACGCTGACGGCGAAGAACCCTGGAGGGCGAAAACCCTGAAGGGCGAAGAACCCTGACGGCGGCCCTGACCCGGCCCGTCCGCCTCCGTCAGCTTCCGCCTCCGTCAGCTCTGGGGATGGGCCTCCTTGATCGACTTGCGTACCTCGTCCATGTCCAGCTGACGGGCCTGCCCGATCAGGTCCTCCAGGGCCGGCTCGGGCAGCGCGCCGGGCTGGGCGAACACGGCGACCTTGTCGCGGACGATCATCAGCGTGGGAATCGACTGGATGTTGAACGCCTCGGCCAGCTCCCGCTGCGCCTCCGTGTCGACCTTGGCGAACACCAGGTCGGGATGGCGCTCCGACGCGCTCTCGAACACCGGGGCGAACTGGCGGCACGGTCCGCACCAGGCAGCCCAGAAGTCGATCAGGACGAAATCGTTGTCCGTCACGACCTGGTCGAAGTTCTCCTTGGTGAGCTCTACGGTGCTCATGCTGCCTACCTCTTCCCGGTATAGGTGGGGATCGCCCCGCACAACGGTGCCCGGGGCCGCGCTATTCCGACTCCGTACCGACTGCCCATGTGGCCACGGCGCACACGTACCACCAGACTGTGCCCATGACGCAGACGGTGGAGTACGACGTCGTGGTGGTGGGCGCGGGACCGGTCGGCGAGAACGTGGCGGACCGGGCCGCCGCGGCCGGACTGAGCGTCGCCGTGGTCGAGAGCGAACTCGTCGGCGGTGAATGCTCCTACTGGGCGTGCATGCCCAGCAAAGCCCTGCTCCGGCCGGTGATCGCCCGCGCCGACGCCCGCAAGGTGCCCGGACTGCGTGACGCCGTACGGGGCCCGCTGGACGCCGCCGCGGTGCTCGCCCACCGCGACGCGTACGTGTCGCACTGGAAGGACGACGGCCAGGTCCGCTGGCTCGACTCGATCGGCGCCCGCCTCTACCGCGGCCACGGCAGGCTGGACGGCACCAGGAGGGTCGCCGTCACCGGCCCGGACGGCGCCCGGCACGTGCTGACCGCCCGGCACGCCGTCGCCGTGTGCACCGGCAGCCGCGCCGTCCTACCCGACCTGCCCGGCCTCGCCGGTGCCCGGCCCTGGACCAGCCGCGAGGCGACGGCCGCCCAGCACGTGCCCGGCCGGCTCGTGGTGGTCGGCGGGGGAGTGGTGGGCAGCGAGATGGCCACCGCCTGGCAGGCGCTCGGCTCCCACGTCACCGTGCTGGTACGCGGAGGGGGCCTCCTGCCGAGGATGGAGCCGTTCGTCGGCGAGCACGTGGCGGACGCGCTCACCGACGCCGGCGCCGACATCCGTACCGGTGTGGCCGTCACCGCCGTCGAGCGCCCCGACCCCACCGGACCGGTCACGCTCGTCCTGGACGACGGCGGGCGCGTCGAGGCCGACGAGGTCCTCTTCGCCACCGGCCGCGCGCCGCGTACCGACGACCTCGGTCTGGAGAGCGTCGGGCTGGAACCGGGCTCGTGGCTGTCCGTCGACGACAGCTGCCTGGTCGAGGGCAGTGACTGGCTGTACGCGGTCGGGGACGTCAACCACCGGGCGCTGCTCACCCACCAGGGCAAGTACCAGGCGCGTATCGCCGGAGCCGCCATCGGCGCCCGTGCCGACGGCGGGGCCCCGCTGGACACCGGACCCTGGGGCGCCCATGTCGCGACCGCCGACCACGCCGCCGTACCGCAGGTCGTCTTCACCGACCCGGAGGCCGCGGCGGTCGGCCTGACCCTCGCCGAGGCGCAGGCGACGGGCCACCGGGTACGGGCCATCGACCACGACCTCGCCTCCGTGGCCGGCTCCGGTCTCTACGCGGACGGGTACCGGGGCCGCGCCCGTATGGTCGTCGACCTGGAGCGCGAGATCCTCCTCGGCGTCACCCTGGTGGGCCCGGCGGTGGGGGAACTGCTCCACTCGGCGACCATCGCGGTCACCGCCGAGGTCCCGATCGCCCGCCTGTGGCACGCGGTCCCGGCGTACCCCACGATCAGCGAGGTGTGGCTGCGGCTGCTGGAGACATACCGCGGATAGACCCTCCGGCACGCTTCAGCACTTCACCGCCGTCTGGGAGGCGGCGATGGCCCTGTCCAGCGCCTCCAGGTGGGGCCGGATCCGCTTGGTGGCCTGGGCGCCCGTGGCGCCGCGGGGGAGGTCGTCGATGGCCCTGCTGAGACGGTCGTACGCGTCGGAGACCGCGCCCGCCCTGGCCTTGCGGATGCCCCGCGCGCCGCGCGTCACCAGGTCCACGTGGTGGGCCACGTCCTCCCGCAGGTCCCGGAGGTCGTCGTACCCCCTCGACCGGGGGCTGAGGCCGGCCAGCTTGCCCGCGTCCATCCTCAGCCCCCCGAGGTCCTCGCAGAGCGCGTGGACGGCGGCCCTGGTCCGTTGGCGGGGGGACGGGGCGTCGGCGGAGCAGCCCGTCAGTGACAGGGGCACGGCGGCGAGAAGGAGGACGGCGAGTGGCGTACGGCACGGTATCCGGCCGCCCGAAGGCGCCGCGGCGGAGGAAGAGTTGAGGTCGCCCATGGCCCCATGCAATGCCGGGCGCCCGCCGTCTGCCCGCGGGTGGCGCCGAACGGGTGAACCGCGCGGGTCGCGCGAAGGCGCTCACGCGCCGGCGCGCCGGCGCGCTCAGGCCGGATGGAGGCCGGGCAGACCCGTACCGGTGGAGAAGGAGGCGGCCGTGCTGAGCGTGCCACCGGGTCTGGTGACGGCCGAGAGGGTCTTGAAGCTGATGTCGGCCTGGAGCATCCCCAGCGTGATCACGGTGTAGCCCCGGCGCCCGTCGTAGAACTTCAGGTGCGGATTGGCCTGGGTGAGGTTGTTCCAGTTGCCGGGCTTCTGGGCGCCGTCCCTGCCGCTGCTGACGGACGTCGTGGCGATCTCGGTGCCGACGACCCGGGAGGCGGGGTTGTTGAAGTCGGCCTTCAGGTCGAAGCCGTAGGCGACGTGCGCGTCACCGGAGAGCACCATCAGGTTGTCCACGCCCGCCGCTGTCGCCCCGTCCAGGATGCGCTTGCGGGAGGCGGGGTAGCCGTCCCAGGCGTCCATGGAGAGCTTGTAGTCGGGGGTCGGGACGTTGCGCCGCTGGGCGAAGGTGACCTGCTGTGGCACGACGTTCCACGTGGCGTCGGAGTTCTTCCACCCGTCGAGCAGCCAGCGCTCCTGCTCGGCGCCGATCATGGTCCGCGAGGGGTCCTCGGACTCGGGTCCCGGGGTCTGCCAGCCGTCGCCGTAGGCCTGGTTGGAGCGGTACTGGCGGGTGTCGAGGATGTCGAACTGGGCGAGCTGTCCGAAGCGCAGCCGCCGGTACAGCCGCATGTCGGGACCCGACGGATGCTGGGGGGCGCGCAGTGGCTGGTTCTCCCAGTACGCCCGGTAGGCGGCGGCCCGGCGCAGCAGGAACTCCTCGGGCGGTACGGCGTTCTCGGGGATCGCGCCCGCGTAGTTGTTCTCCGTCTCGTGGTCGTCCCAGGTGACGACGAACGGGTGCGCGGCGTGGGCGGCCTGGAGGTCGGCATCCGACTTGTAGAGGGCGTAACGCAGCCGGTAGTCCTGCAGCGTGACGGTCTCGCGGTTGAAGTGCGCGGGCAGCTGCCGATCGGTATAGCCCCGGTGGCCGCCCGCCGCGTCGACGCCGTACTCGTAGATGTAGTCGCCCAGATGCAGCACCATGGCCAGGTCCTCGTTGGCGAGGTGCCGGTACGCCGTGTAGTAGCCGTCGAAGTAGGCGGCGCAGGCGACCGCGGCGAAGGACAGGTCGGGGGTGAAGAAGGCGTCGGGCGAGGGGGCGGTGCGGGTGCGGCCGACAGGGCTGATCCAGGTACCGGTGCGGAAGCGGTAGTAGTACGCGCGGTCCGCGTCCAGCCCCGGCACCTCCACATGGACGCTGTGACCGTACTCGGGATGGGCGGTGGCGACACCGCTCTTGATGACGGCGAAGAACCGCTCGTCGTAGGCGACCTCCCACTGCACCGTCACGCGCTCGGCCGGCAGGCCGCCATCGGCCTCGTACGGACTCGGCGCGAGACGGGTCCACAGCAGGACGGAGTCCGGCAGCGGGTCCCCGGAGGCGACCCCCAAGGTGAACGGGTCCTTGGTGATCTTCCTGGCCTCCAGCTCGGCGGCGCTCGCGGCACCGGCGGCCGGCAGGTTCGTGGTGAACGCGAGCGCGGCGGCGGCACCGGCGACGGTCAGGAAGCGACGGCGCCCCATACGGCGGGCGGCGGCACGGATCTCGGGCATGTGAGTTCTCATATGGCTCGTCATATGCCCGCTTTACACCTGTTGTTGCCCTGGCATCCGGGTGGTTACCTGACGGCCCGTAAGGTGTGACGGTCTTATCAATGGCCTCCCCCTCCCGGCGCTCGCCCGGGCGGGGCTGGGTTGGGTGGCGTGAGCAATCTTGATCGTCAGGCCGCGCTCTCCGTCTGCGGGGGCCGGGGGTTCGGGGTCGCCGAGCCGGTCAGGGAGCTCCTGAGCCCCCGCCGCGTACGCCTGGGGGAATCCACCGAGGTACGCCGGCTGCTCCCCAACCTCGGCCGCCGCATGGTGGGGGCGTGGGCCTTCGTCGACCACTACGGGCCGGACGGCATCGCGGACGACCCCGGCATGCAGGTGCCGCCGCACCCGCACATGGCCTACAGACCGTCAGCTGGCTGCACCAGGACGAGGTCCTGCACCGCGACAGCACGGGCAGCCTCCACGAGGTCGCCCTCACGGCGTGGTGCATGTACTCCCGCTCCAGCCAGAAGCCAGAAGCCAGAAGCCAGAAGCCAGAAGCCAGAAGCCAGAAGCCAGAAGCCGGGAGCCGGAAGCCGGCGGTCCAGGCCGGTAGGTGGCCGGGGCGGGAAAGTTCCGCGACAGACCCTGGCCCGTTCACATGCCCGCGGGGTGCTTGGAGGAGAGGAACACGAGGGCTCCAACCTCACGGCCGCGCCTGATCCGGCAAGGTGAGAATGTCGGCTCCGTCGTGAGTGATAGCGATCGTGTGCTCACTGTGTGCTGACCGGCAGCCTGTAGCACTTCGGAGCGTCCACCCATCGGCATCAGTGACGAGTTGAGCGGTGTCCGCCATGACCCACGGCTCCAGCGCCAGCAGCAGCCCAGGGCGCAGTTTGTATCCACGGCCCGGCCGTCCGGTGTTCGCAACGTGCGGGTCCTGGTGCATCGTCGATCCGATGCCGTGACCTCCGAACTGGGTGTTGATCGGGTACCCCGCCCCGCTGAGGACCGTGCCGATGGCGTGGGAGATGTCGCCGATACGTGCCCCGGGCCCGGCAGCGGCGATCCCTGCGGCTAGCGCGCGTTCGGTCGCACTGATCATCGCGACACTCTCCGGGGGCCTTGCGTCGCCCACGATGAAGCTGATGGCGGCGTCTGCGGCGACTCCGCCTCTGGAGACGGCGAGGTCGAGGGTCAGCAGATCGCCGTCAGCAAGCGTGTAGTCGTATGGCCGTCCGTGGAGCACGGCGTCGTTGACGGCCGTGCAGATGTAGTGGCCGAACGGACCGCGTCCGAAGGACGGCTCGTAGTCGACGTAACAGGACGTGGCTCCCGCCTCGACGATCATGGCCTGGGCCCATCGGTCGATGTCCAGAAGGTTCGTGCCGATCGTGCTGCGGCTCTTCAGCGCCTGCAGGATGTCAGCGACCAGGGCGCCCGAGTCTCGTGCTCGGGCCAGCAGGGTGGGGTTCAGGATCTCGATCACGGGGCGTCCTTCTCGCGCAGCCAATAACTATACCGGCCATACAGTACCGGTATTAGAATCGGAGCCATGGTCAGATTGCCGCTCACTCCCGCAGAGGTCGAACGCGGACAGCGCCTCGGTGCCCTCCTGCGACGGGCCAGAGGAGAGCGCTCGATGCTCGATACCGCGCTCGCCGCACGTGTCTCACCGGAAACCCTCCGGAAGATCGAGACGGGCCGCGTGGCCACCCCCGCCTTCCCGACCATCGCGGCGATCGCCGACGTCCTCGGCCTCTCCCTCGACGCGGTGTGGGCCGAGATCAGCCAGCCCAAACCTGGCACCAGAGCGACCGACTCTGGTCACCACGCACAAGAGCAGTTGGCTTCGTAAGTCCCCATCCCGCAGGGTCTAGCGACCGCGGGACGAGGCTCCGGCGGGGCGGCCCGTGGTCCGGCGGCCTGGCGGTGAGTACGCCTGCTGCGTGCTTCGGCCGCTGGGGAGGCGGCCGCCGGTGGCGCGAGCGCGACCGGATGGATGGGCGCATCCGGAGGCGTACCTCGCCGCGGACATCTGCGTCGGGCGGCCGTGGACGCAATGTTCCTCGAGGACGCCAAGGCCGCCGTCGTACGGACAACTCCACGGCGACGTACAAGGTCAAGCCGTCGGACGTACCCGCCGACGCCGTCACCTCCTGCGGCTCCGGCCTCGACCCCCACATCTCACCCCAGTACGCGAAGCTCCAGGCCCACCGGGTCGCCGAACGCAACGACCTCGGCGTCGACCGGGTGGAGAAGCTGGTCGCCGACCACACCGAGGAACGCATCCTGGGCTTCATGGGCGAGCCACGAGTCAACGTCCTGAAGCTGAACATCGCCCTGAAGGAACTCACCCGGAAGTGACCGCGCCATGGGCGGGAGCCGCCCGGCCCCGCCCATGGCCGCACGGTCGTTCCCGTACATCGAGGAAGGCGGGTCGGCGCGCCGACCGCGCTCGGCAGCCGTTTCCGGGACGCCTTTCCGGCCGAGTGCCGCTCGGCCTACTACGGCGAAGGATCACACCGTGGGCTGGAAACCGTTGATCGTGGCCTCCACCATGCGTGCCACCCGGGCCAGCTCCGCCCTTGTCGGGGCCGCGGGGACCTTGAGGTTCTGCCACACCACCACGAAGTCGACGCCCCGGTTGCTGTCGTGCACTTTCAGCGCCTCCGACACCACCTGCTCCACGACTCCCGCGCTGTTCGGCTTGAGGGGGCCGAGACCGATTTTCGCGTGTGTGGCGGCGATCCCCGAGTCCGGCCAGAGCAGTTCTCGGTGGAACCAGCTTCGGAAGTCACCTGCGAGCATCTGGATCAGGTCGGTGGGGCGGCCGCTCTCCAGGCTCCCGTCGAACATCCGGGTGACGAGCTTCGCCATGTCCACGGCCGTCGTGGCCTGGGCGACCTGGCCGTCGTTCGTGGACGCGATCCGCACCGGCGTCCACTGCCCCAAATAGTCGCCGGCGAGCCATGCGCCCCGTTCCGTCCCGCGGTCGAAGAAGCCGTCGTCCGCCGTTTTGGCGTTCATAAAACCGAAGGCGACACCGTGGATACAGGCCGCCGCAGGTGCGTTCTGCTGCTGGATCAGCATGCCTTTGAGGTGAGTCAGATAATCCTGGGCGAAGTCGACGTCGACCGGCTTCCCGGTCGCGTCGAGTTGCGTCTCAAGGACGGTCCGATACGCCGGCAGGATCTTGGTGTCGTCGGATCCGTGCTGCGCCTTGATCTTGGTGGGCGTGGCGGTGCGTATCTGCCCGTCGAATTCTGAGGAAAGCGATGCGAAGAACATCGCGGGTGTCGCCGGTTGTCGTTCCAGGAGCAGATTGCGGGAGAAGAATCGGAGCGTGTGCGCAGCGTACATCGCGAGTACCTTGACCATGCTCCCTGAGAAGTGCACCTCATGGTGGCGATGCCCTGCCCACGCGCGCGTGTCATTGTCCTCGAGGGCGACCACGGCCAGCGAGACGCGTTCCAGGGCCGTACGATCGGCCCCGGTCAAGCCGTTCATGAAGACGTCGAGTGCGTCCTGCATGCTGCGGTTGCGGTCGGGTGCGCCTTCCGGCTGCAGATTGTCGCCGTACGCACCGGTGAACATTTCCATGATGTGCGACTCTCTCCTGTGTACGAGCCGGGGAGCGCAGTACCCCGCCTCTGCGACCGCCGCTTCCTTCTGCGCCTGTGACGGCGGGGAGTGACTGCGCATCATGTCGATCCGGCCCCCACGGCCGGGAAGGCCCGCTCGGCCCCGGGGGGTGCGGGACAGCTCGTCGGTTCCCCGGTAACTGCTCGGGATGAGGGGAGTGGTCCGAGGTGATTTACCGGACAACTGTTAGCCGCCCGCGGTGATCCGGGCCCCATGGCCCTGTTTTTCCCGCATTCCATCCTTGTATGGAATTCGGCACTCCTCAACCAGGTGACCGGCCGCCGGTCACTGGGGTGCCGGGGGCCTGACGCGGCCGTCCGGGCCTCGGTGCAGCGGGAGCGTTAGGGTGCGGCCGTGACCACGCCCGCCGCGGGCGTGCAGATCGCGACTGTGGGAGCGGGAGCTCGACCTGGTGCTCCCCGCCGGCCCTCGGGCCTTCCACCCCGCAAGGGTGTGCTCCAGGAGTTACATTGACAGTGCGTATGCCTTCGGCTTTCCGGCCTTCCCGGCCCCCTTTCATACAGAATTCAACTGAACTCCCTTGCTCCGGAAGGAGCGAACGCCATGCGTGTGATCGCCTACTACATGCATGAGCGGGAAGCCGCCAAGGCGCTGGAGATGCTCAGCAACGCCTCCGCCACCGGAAGTTTCGTCATCGGGGACATCGACGAGGGTGACCTGCACCGGCTGGAAGCGGCCGGGCTGACGATCGACCGCCTCGACCCGGACGCCCGCGCCGAAACCCCTGCCGTCACCCGCGCCACACTGGCCGGCCGCGACACCGGGGTGGAGGAGGGCCCGCAAGGCGAACCCGTTCCCCTGGAACCGGGCGTGCCGGCGCAATGGATGCTACGGCTGGGGGGACCGCTGCTCGATGACTACCGCCTCAAGATCCTCAACCTGGGCGTCGTCCTCCAGCGCGCCGTTCCCACCCACGCGTACCTGGTCACGGCCACCCCCGAGGAGGCCGAGGACCTGATCGATCTGCCGTTCGTCAGATCCGTGGAGCGTTACGGTCCGCAACTGGCCGCTCCGGTCCGGTTCACGGCCGGGGATGCCGGTGAAGAGCGAACGGTTGAATCCGGCACCTTCATGCGTACATGGGACGTGACGCTGACGGACGCGGACGCCCGCGCCGGTGTGCGGTCATGGCTCCAGGCCCACGCGGACGAAGGGGGCCCGAGGATCGTGGCGGAGGGCGGCCGCCGCCTCCGTATCGAGCTCGCCGCCGGCTCTCCTCTGGAAGGGGAGATCAAGCAGGTTCCCGGCGTCGTGGAGATGACGCAGTACGTACCCCCGAAGCTCTTCAATGACGTCGCCCGCGTGCTGATGGGTGTGACGTCATCGGGGAACCCGGGCACCGACCTGCCCTTCACCGGCAAGGGCCAGATCGTCGCCGTGGCCGACAGCGGGCTCGACGACACGCACCCGGACTTCGACGGCCGTGTCGTCGACACCGTCGCCCTCGGCCGCCCCGGCGACTCCTCGGACCCTCACGGGCACGGCACACACGTGGCCGGGTCCATCGTGGGTGACGGATCGGCGTCCCAGGGCGCCTTCCGCGGTGTGGCGCCCGAGGCGGGGCTGTACTTCCAGTCGATCATGAAAGCGAACGGTGGGCTCAAGCTGCCGCTCTCCCTGGAAGAGCTCTTCGAGCCCGCCTACCAAGCCGGCGCCCGCATCCACAACAACAGCTGGGGAGCGTCGACCGAGGCGGCCTACACAGCCAACTCCGACGACGTCGACGCGTACATGCGACGCCGGCGCGACATGCTCGTCGTCATCGCCGCCGGGAACGACGGTACGGCAGCCGTGCGCCTGCACGCGGAGAAGGGGTTCGTCGACTGGCTGTCGCTGGGCTCCCCGGGATCGAGCAAGAACGCGCTGACGGTGGGCGCGGCCCGCACCAGCAGGACCGACGGACCGGGCGCCCGAATCACCTGGGGTCAGTGGGAAGGGGGCGTGCCCTTCCCGGACGACCCGATCGCCGACGAACGGGTCTCCGGCGACCCCGAGGCGCTGGCCGCGTTCAGCAGTCGCGGCCCGTGCGACGACTGGCGGGTGAAGCCCGACGTCGTCGCCCCCGGCACCGACATCCTCTCGGCACGGGCGACCACCGCCCCCAAGCCGAACTTCTGGGGCCTCCATCCGAACACCAAGTACGCGTTCATGGGCGGCACCAGCATGGCGGCGCCGCTCGTCGCGGGCTGCGCCGCGCTGGTACGGGAGTACTACGTACGCGAACGGCAGACCAAACCGAGCGCCGCGCTCCTCAAGGCCACCCTCATCAACGGAACAAGAAGGCTCACGGCGCAGGACGCGACCGCGGAGGAGCCCCACTTCCACCAGGGCTTCGGTGCGGTGCACCTGCCCTCGACGCTTCCCGACTCGGGCAGCCCGGACCTGGCCCTCGAGTTCGCGGACACATGGGAGACCCCCGCCCGGCAACTGGCGCTGACCGGCGAGGCGATCCGCTTTTCCGTGGAGGCGGCGTCGGGCACGCCACTGCGGGTGTGCCTGGCGTACACCGACCTGCCGGGCCGGGCGCTGCAGAACGACCTCAGCATGCTGATGCAGGCCCCCGACGGCATCAAGCACGCCGGCAACGGAGATCTCCCCCACCAGCTCCTGAGCACGGACAGCACCAACAACGTGGAAGTGATCCGCATCCCGGCGCCCAAGGCCGGCCGCTACCTGATCCAGGTCTTCGCCCGCAGCCTTCTGAAGGGGCCGCAGGACTACGCCCTTGTCGTCACCGGCAAGCTGACGAGCCCCCTCGAGCGGGTGTCCGGCGGCTGACGAGTCAGCTCCGCCGGAACGAGACTTCGGCCGGGCGTCCGTTGGCGTACGACCCGCTGTGACAGGCCTGGCGGCCGTCAGCCCCCGCCGGGCTGTTGGTGGGCCCGCCCCGTAGCGCTCACGGTGCGCTTGCCGTCCTGTGGAGGTAGCGCCCGGTAACGCGGTTGACGCATGGGGTGATTCAGCATGAAGGGGGGCAATCCATGTTGCCGGAGCAGGTGTTTTGAGCGACCCTGGTAGAGAGATTCTGTATCTGACGAGACGCCTGAATGCCTGAACCAGGCGGCCCACGACGAAGCCCCTGGTGCCTTCGAAGCGCGACGTTACGACGACAGCGCGACGTTACGACGACTCCGGAAGACGACCAGTGGGCCGTGTGTCATCAAAGCGGCCAACGGTGGCCTGTTCGACGAACCCCCACGCCGTCGGCCGGCGAGTTCGGCGCGCTCGCGCCCCGCGGGTGCCCGGCTTCGCGGCCGGAGCGAGGAGCCGTCTCGGGGGCACGCGCACAGGCCGAGGCCGGCTGTCGCACGTTGACGCGCCAACGTCGCGTCGTGCGCTCCGGAGGATGAAATGACGACGACCAACGTGCAGTTGACCTGTCCGACCTGTGGAGAGGTGACGACCCATTCGGTTGAGACGGACGGAACGCAGGAGCCGTACGGAGTGCGCATGCACCAACGACTCTCCGGCCTGACCAGGCCCGACGTGGGCTACCGCAACAGTCCGCACCGGTCCGGCGGGAGCCCCATGGTCCCCCAGGGCATCGTGATCCATTACACGGCCGGCCGGTACGACGGGGCCGTCGGCTGGTTCCAGAATCCCGTGTCGCAAGTCTCGGCCCACTTCGTCGTCGCCAGGGACGGACGCCGTATCCAGATGGTCCCGCTGCCGGATCCGGACACCGGGGGGCCCAGGGACGGCAAGTACAAGGCCTGGCACTGCAAGGGTGGCAACAGCGTGTACTTCGGCATCGAGCACGAGTACGGATACTCCGGCGCGACCGGCCCCGCGGACTGGACGGAGGAAATGCTCGACTCCTCCGCCGAGCTGTCCGCCTACTTGTGCGCCCTGTACGACATCCCCATCGATGTACCACTCGACCCGGACACCCGCGACTGGTACACCGGATTCGGCGGGCACTACAACGTACCGGGCAACGACCACACCGACCCGGGGCCGCACTTCCCCTGGGACTACTACATCAACCGCGTGGAGGACTTCTCCAACAGCCTGTGGGAATCGCCGCTGCCCGTCCCTGCCACGACGCAGCAGGTGGCCCACCGGACGCTGTAGCGGCACGGGCGGCGCGCCCGCCCGCCGCGGCCCCCGCCCCGGCCAAGAGCCGCCGACCGGAGGGTGATCGCGCGTCCCGTACGCACCCCTTCACGTACCCCTTCCCAGCACAGCGGAAGGCCGTCAGATGAAAGGCTCGACAGCCCAGGCCCTCGCCGTCTGCTCACCGGCGCCCGGCAGGCTCGATGTGTTCCTCGGTACGGACGACGGAAACGTGTGGCACAAGACGTTCGATGACAAATGGAGCGCATGGCACCCACTCGGCCGCCCCTGGCCGTCCCCCCGCGCGCCGGCCCACTCGGGCTGGCTGACGGCGACGTCCTCCGGCCCCCGGCGCATCGAGTTGCTCGCCCTCACCGCCGGCGGCGAACTGCGGCACAGACGCCTCGCGGACGGGCGGTGGACCGACTGGATGCCACGGGGAGTCCTCCCCATCCGATCGTCGGCGCACAGCTGTACGGTCGCCGCGCCCGCCCCGGAGGACCTGCACCTCTTCTTCGCCGACGGCGGCGCCCACGGCGAGCCGGGCGCCGAGGTCGTGCACTGGCGGCTCGACGGCGGGAAGGCCTCCCGCCACCCCGCCCCCCGGGCCTTCGGCCGGCCCCGGGCCGTGGACGTCATGCCCGGCTGCTTCGACCTCGTCGTCTGCGACGTACGCCGAAGACGCTTCCTCCGCCGGCGCTACGAAGGGGGCTGGTCCCAGCGGTGGGACCGCCTGGAGGACCTCCCCGCAGACGCCTCACCGTCCCGCTGCTTCGCCGCCACGCGCCGCGACCTCTTCACCGCGGGCGGTACGGGCCTGTGGCACCGCACCTGGGACGACACGTCGCACTGGGAGAACCTCGGCGGGGACCTGACGACGGACGAAGGCGTTTCCACCCAACTGGCCGCGGTCTCTTCGGCCCCGGAGCAGACGCACGTATGCGCCCTCTGGGCGAACGCGGCCCTGATGCACCGCCGGTTCGACGGGGCATACGCCACATGGTCGCAGTGGGAGCTGATCGACATCTGGGCCGACACCCAGGGCTACCGCGCCCTGCGCCCCGACGACCTCGTCGCGCTCACCGTCAGGGGCGTGGGACTCACCGAACGCGTCCGGCCCGATGGGGTGGTCGAACTCGTGGCCCAGCAGCCCGGGGCCCGGCTGATCGTGGAGCTCCCGCCCCAGCACATCGCCGAAACCGTGCTGACAGCCGGGTCGTCCAGCCAGGCCAGGATGGCGGGCCCGTCGTCTCTGCGGTTCGCCGTAGGGCAGGAACCCGTGACGCTGACCGTCGACGGGGTGCTGGCAGCCATGGAACGGCTGCCCCTGGTCGCCACACCCGATACCTCGGGCACGGGACAGACACACGGGCTCGAACTGCCCTGGCGCCTACTGCTCGCCCTGCCGGCGGGTTCCCGCTGCACCCACCGCGCGCTGCCCGCCGTGAGCGGCGACGGCACCACCGAACTGTGGCACAGCCGGGTCACGGGCCCCGGCGGCGACGGGCAGCTCGGCGTACAGCCGTACAAGGCCCTGCCCGGCGAGCCCGCCCTGGACACACCACTGAAGTCGTGGACGGCGACGATAGCCGCCCTGGGCCTCCAGTATCCGACATGCCCGGTCGCGGTCGACCGCCTCATCCTGAGCGCGTACGGCGCCTGGTTCTCCGCCTCGGCCGGCTGGCCCACGCTCGACTGGACCCACGAGGCCGCCATGGGGCGCGACTACCACGTCCGGGTCCTCAAACGCGGCGCGCTGTTCCCGTTCGGACACCGCGCCTCCTACGTGGAGATGACCGAGCGCAGGTTCGAGACCGACACCCCCGCTCTGGCCGCCCTGCGCACGAAGCGCATGCTGATCGTCACCGAACCGGCCCGCGACTACGGCGTCGGCGGCAACGCACACGAGCGGGCGTTCCCCTTCCAGCACGTCACCGTCGATCCTCGGCAGGTCACGGACCTGGACGAAGCGCAATGGCTGGCGAACGGTGCCTTCTGGCCCACCCAGGGCGGGGCGGCCGTGCAGTTCACCCTGCGCGGACAGGCCGGCCACGACGTGGTCGACCTGCGGCTGCCGCTGCTGTTCGCCGACGAAGCGGCGACCACGCCCGCTGCCGCGGCCGGCCTCGACGCGGAGTACGCCGGCGGTCCGCGCAGCGGCGGCCTGCGTGACGTGGGCCGCCCGACCGCCGACATCGGCCGCCGCGTCCCCCTCGCCATGCGGACCGCGACGCAGCCCCTCGAAGGCGCGGTGCAGGAAGTGCAGTCGATGACGTTCGGGGGAGTGCGCGCCGGGCCCCTGCCCAACGGAGTGGGTTTCCATCCGACGGTGACCAGGCTCGAACTGGCGCTGCCGGCCGTACGCCAGCTCCTCGGGCCCACTCCCGCCGTGCCGGCCTCCTTCTCGCGGGCGTTCCTCCACGCGGCGGCCGGCGCCGAGCCACCGCACGTGCTGCTGGATCTGCTGGAGAAGAAAGTCCTCGACTTCGGCCCGGCCGGGGCCCGCACGGGGATGCTGGCCGCCCCCACCATGACGGTGAGCCGGCTCTCCCGCACGAAGGGGCTGCTCGTCGGGGACCGGATTCCGACCGACCCCCGCGAGGTGTTCCCCGCCGACGCCAAGCTGTTCGGCGTCGTCCCCCTCCGCGACATCATCTCCACCATCACCTCACAGCCGCAGATCACCTGGACCGAACTGGCCGGTGTGCCGTCGGCGGCGCTCACCTGGACGGAGCGGCTGTCGAGGACGGTCGGGCCGTTCGAACCCGGCGGGGCGTCATCGGTGCACCTCCACGCGGTGACGCGGATGGTCGGTGGACAGCCCGTCCTGCGCACCACCGGGGAGATCAAGGACTTCACCCTGGCGGTCCCCTCGCGAGGCGCCGCGCTCGTCATCCTCACCTTCCGCACGGTGCGCTTCACCGCGAACTCCGGGGAGCGCCCCGGACTCACCTTCGACCTGGCGGACGCGCAGCTCACCGGAGAGCTCAACTTCGTCAGGACCCTGGCCGAAGGCATCCGCCGGGCCGGCCGTGGCGGACCGCGCATCGACGTCTCGGCGGTCCGCGTCAGGGCCACGTACTCGATCGCCGTACCCACGATCCCGATGGGGGTCTTCACCCTCCAGAACCTCGGTGTCGACCTCGCCCTGACGCTGTCGCTCGAGAACCGGCCCATCCTGATCGACTTCGCCTTCGGCACGCGGGAGCGGCCGTTCCTCGTGACCGTCTCCGGCTTCGGCGGCGGCGGCTACCTGGAGCTCGGTGTGAGCGCCGGAGGCGCCGACGGCGGCCTGCAACGGGTCGTGGGCGGCATCGAGTTCGGAGCCAGTGTCGCCATGGACTTCGGCATCGCGGCCGGAGAAGTGCACGTCTTCGGCGGCGTGGTGTTCGTCAAACTGGGCGGCACCATCGAGATCACCGGCTACCTGCGGATCGGCGGCAGCGTGTCGGTGCTGGGACTCGTCCGCGTCTCCGTCGAGCTGACCATCAGCCTCACCTACAACGTCGAGGCGAACGAGATGCGAGGATCGGCCAAGCTCGTCATCACGGTGGACCTCACCTTCTGGTCCACGTCGGTCACCCTCGAATGCCACAAGAGCTTCAAGGGCCCCGACCTCTCCCTGGCCCCCTCTCCGGCCCTCTCGCCGACCGCGGCGCCAGGCCCCCGGTCCTCCTCGGTCGAAGCGGCCCTCGGGCCACAAGGCCAGTCCTATCCATGGCAGACCTACTGCCGTGCGTTCGCAGGGGAGTGAAGATGTCCACCCAGATGCGACGGCAGTTCCTCTGGACGGCCATCCCCGCCGGCCGGGCGGTCCCCCTCACCGAGGGGACCGAGCACATGGCCCTGCTGTCGGTCCTGCTCACGCCGCGGCTCATCGGGCCCGAGGACAGTGCGCTCACCGTGGCCCGCTTCGGCATGCAGAGCTGGCCGCAACGACTGGCCGCCCTCCGCTTCGACGTCTTCCGGGGAGAACAGCTCGTGCCGGCCCGCCGCGTCCCGCACACCACCGCCGCGGGACAGGAGATCACCTTCTCCGTGGCCGAGCAGCTCGCCGCCTGGCAGGGCCTCTTCCCCGGTAACACTCCCGTACGCCCGTACCACCCCGCGTCCTACGACGGACGGACGGTCAGAGAGTTCCCCGCCACGGAGGCGGCCGCCGACGTGCGCCGCGTCTACACGGACACGGCCCGCGCCCACCTCGCACACGACGGTGAGACACCCGAGGACAGCCCCGCGCTGCGCACCGCACTGCGCCAGGTGCGCGAAGGCTGGCAGAGCGGACTGTGGCCGCCGTCCGACGGGCCGGCGAGCACATCGAGCACCTCGGCCAGAGGCTCGGCACTCGCGCGGGCCTACGCCTTCTACCGGCGGGACCCCTCCGAATGCACACCGCTGACGCCGCAGTCGGAAGCGATCGACGCTCGCGAGTTCCACGGGATCGTCGCCCGCCTCGCCGACCATCCCGTCCTGCTGCGCGTCCTGGGGCTGGTGGTCGACCTCGCCGTCCCCGCCGCCCAGCTCACCCAGGGGGACCTCAAGGAACTGCGCGTCGTCCCGCGCCGGCCCGACCCCGACACCAGCCCCCCGGCCGGCTGGGGCAATGCCGCACAGCAGGACCTGTCCCCGAAGACGGCCTACCACCTGGAAGGGCGGCGCTTCGTCCCGGCGTCCTTCCCCAGGCCCGGGGCGACCGAGTTCAAGCGGGGACTGCTGCCCCTGAAGGACGCAGGCGTGGCGCCGTCGGCCAACGCCCGGTACGAAGTGATGCCCTTCGACGTGGACGGAGCGGCCCTGCGGATGGTGGGCGCCGCGGCGTCCGACCGCGACCGCCCGCCGGCCCGTGACGCGCCGGCCGCGGCCCAGGCCCTGCCCGCCCTGCGCTCCATGGGCTTCGCCCTCATCGAGCGGGACCGCGAGCAGGAGCACCACAAACAACTGCAACGAGCCAAGCAGCGCGCCACGCAGGACGGGCTCCTCGGCTCACCCCTGTCGGCGGACTCGCTCCTGGGCGGCTACCGCGTGGACATCCAGGACGCCGAAACGGGACGGTGGTATTCGCTGTGCCGCAGAAGGGTGCGCTACACCATCGGCGGGGTGGCCATGGGCCAGGACGTCTCCGGTGGCGCACGCGGCTTCCTGGAGGAGGGGTACGTCCGGCCCGGCGCGGCCACCACGGGCGCCGGCGCCGAGGACACGCTGTACGTCCACCAGGCCGTGGCGCGGTGGGACGGCTGGAGCCTGGTGGCGCAGCGGCCCGAGCGGACCGTCGACACCGGCGACGAGGTGCCCCAGGTGGCCGCCCCGCCGTTCGAGGCAGTGGTCGAGTGCGAACCGGGCTCCCTGCCCCGACTCCGCTTCGGCAACGAGTACCGGCTGCGCGTCAGGATCGCCGACCTCGCCGGGGGAGGCCTGCGCGGGGACGAGACGGGCCCCGCCGAAGAACAGACGAAGGTCTTCACGCACCACCGCTACGAACCGCTGCCGCCACCGGAACTCCTACCGACGCGCGTCCTCTCCGACGGCGAGACCCAGGACCTCATGGTCATCCGCAGCGACCGGGGGACGTCGGTGGGCGCCTATGCCGCTGCCCACGGGTACCGGCCCTTCGACCTGCGCCACCTCATCGCCCCCGCCTGCGCGCTGGAAGTCGCCATGCAGCATGAGGGCCGGTTCGACGGCGCTCTGGGCGCCGGCGTCCCGGCCGCCGAGGTGAACAGGCTCTTCGAGATCGCCAAGCGCGCCGACCGCGACGTACGGGACATCCCCGGTGTGACCATCCTGGGGGACGGAGCCGCGCCCAGCGCCTCCGCCGGTTACGCCGTACTGCCCGAGGGCGGCGTGACGGTGCCATGGCTGGCCGACCCGGGCGGCACGCACATCGCCCTCAACGCGCGGCCCCGGCCGATCGACCCGGACACCGGCGACCACGGCACCGTCACGGGCCTGCCGAAGATCGCGGTCTGGCGCGGTGAGTGGCCCGGCCTCCACTCCATCGCCCTGCGCCTGGAGGCCGCTGCCAACGGCTGTACGGTGACCAGATCGGCCGATCACCGCACCCTGACGGTCGCCCTCGGACCCGCCGAGCAAGTGACGTTCGACATCCCGTCGTGCCCGAAGACCCGGAACGTCCAACTGTTCGGCATCGCCGGCTGGCTGGGCGTCGACGTCACCGACCCCGCGACGTTCCAGCACATCGTCCAAGGACACAACCGCCTGATCACACCGCCTCGGACCGTCACCCTGGTCCACGCCGTGCAGCGGCCGCTGCGCGACCCCGGCGGGCGGCTGACCGCCCAGCGCAACGCGGGGGACACCGGCGCGGTACTCCGCACCGAGGGGCTGCTGATCGACGTACCCAGCACCGGGCGCATCGACGTCCGTGCCGAGTGGACGGATCACGAGGACGTCCGGCCCGGCCCGCCCGGGGAGCGCGAGAAGAAGGCGGCCGTGGGCTCCTACGACGTCCGTCACGTGCCGCTGTTCCAGGCGCTGGGGACCATTCGTCAGGAATTCGGCGACACGCGCCGCCGCCACGTCTCGTACACCGTGACGGGCGTTTCGCGCTTCCAGGACTGCTTCCCCCGCGCCACGGCCGCGGACCCCGGCGCCTGCCTGGCCACGGGGGTTCTGCAGACCACGGATGTGCCCAGCTCGGCCAGGCCACCCGCCCCCGAACTCCTGTACACCGTGCCCACGTTCCGCTGGAGCCGGACGGTGGACGGCCAGCGGTCGACCACTCGCCGGCGCCACGGTGGCGGACTGCGGGTCTTCCTCGAGCGACCCTGGTACGTCTCCGGGGACGAGGAGGCCCTCGCCCTGCTCACCTGGCCCGCCCCGTCGGCGCCCGCCGACACACTTCGCCACCTCAGCGTCGCCGGCCGCGACCCGATCTGGAGCACCGGTTCCCCGCCCGGCGTGCTGACCCAGGACCACGTCAACGCGCCCCTCGGCGACCGGGCCGACCTGCCGGAACTGCAGCGCACACTTGGTGTCAGCGCCTTCCCCGTCCGATTCGACGAGGAGGCGGACCGCTGGTACGCCGACCTCGACCTGTCGCCGGTCGTCAGCGGTTCGTACTTCCCCTTCGTACGCCTGGCCCTGGCCCGCTACCAGCCCCACACCGTCCCCGGGGTGGCGAACCTGTCACCCGCGGTCCAAACGGAACCGATCCAACTACCGCCCCACCGCCAACTCGTCGTCACCCGCACCACGGGGCGCGCGACGGTGGCCGTGGACGGGCTCGGGCCGTCCGGCCCGAAGACCAACGTCATCCGGACGGAACTCCAGGTCCGGGATGCTCCGGAGGGCAACCCCGACGCGGCCGCGGGCTGGACCACCATCTTCCGTACCGCGTCCGTGCTCGGCCAGGTCCGCGACGTGGACATCCCGCACAGCGGCGAGCGCCCCCTGCGCCTCGTCGTCCAGGAATTCGAAACGCACCCTCCCGCGACGAGCGAGTCGGGTACCGCGATCGACGGTACGGGACGGCTCGTCTACGCCGACATCGTTCCTCTCGGGCAGTGGTGACGCGGCCGTCGCCGCTGTCATCCGGTGCACAACGAGGTGAAGACATGGCTCCCGTATTCCAGATGTTCCCCGAAGCCGGCCCTCTGCAGTTGGCCTCCCGAACGACGAGCGGCCTCCTGCCCTTCATCGTGCCTTCCGACGCGGCGACCATGTTCCTGCGCCTGGTGGCGGTCGGCCCCGGCTGCGAATCCCTCGGCGGAGCGGCCCCCACCATCGAACTGCGGGCGGGGACGGGCGTGATGGCCCCGGTGCCGAACGGGCCGGTTCCGGCCTCCATCACCGACGAGAGCGGCGCCGAGGTCGGCATGGCATCGTTGACACGTGAAGCCCATGACATCTTCATGGTGACGCTGGAGATCAGTAAGAAGAACACCCGCCTGTGGCGCGTCCGCATCACCAACAACGACCCGGAGGAGCTGGGCTTCGTGTGGGTGACGGCAGAGGACGCCGAGGACACCCGTCAGCCGCGCATGCAGTGGTCGGGTTCCTTCCAGCGCAGCGCACTGCCGGGTGAGCCGATCGACAACATCGTGGCCCGGGTGTCCAACGTCGGCACGGGGGTGCTCACCTTCCACGACCTTCCCGGCACCGATCTGGGCGGGGGATTCACCCTGCTCAAAGTGCCGTCCGACATCGCGCCGAACGCCTGCGGAACCCTTGAGATCAAGGTGGACCCCATCCCACCGAGCCAGCCGTACCAAGGACCGCAGGAGTTCGGCAGCGAGTACGAACTGAGGTGCAACGACCGCAACAAGAAAAACGCGACACTGCGCCTCGTGCGCTCCCAAAAGTTCGGGAAGGAGAAAGAGAAGGAGAAGGAGTTCAAGGAGAAGGAAGGAAAGGAGCAGAAGGACAAGGAAGGGAAGGACAACTTCGAGGACGAGCTCATGAAGGCCGGTGACGCCTTCCCGTTGGGGACCGGCCCGGCGCGTGAGGACGCGGGCAGCATCGCCCGGCGACTGGCGGACCTGGAGCAGGCCGTGGACCGGCTCGCCCACTTCATCGGTCCGGAGCTTCGCCCCGACACGTCGATGAGTCCGCTTGCCAACGAGGGCCGAGTCCAACGGGGCTGGGGCGGTACGCGCCCGGCCGGGGATGCCAAGGGCATGAGCGAACGCGGCAAACCGCAGAGTGAGCGGTAGTGCCTCGATGTGGCTCGTACTGTGCGATCCGGCCGACGACGCCGCGCTGTGGGCCGGCGCCGGGCTCCGTGAACGAGGACTCGCCCCGCTCGACGTCATCGCGCCCCGCACCCTGGTCAGCTCGGCGCGGTCCGTCCACCGCCTTGACAGCGGAAGGGCGTGTTTCGAGATCGCTCTGCCCAACGAGCGCGTCCTGCGCAGCGATGACATCGACGGCGTGCTCAACCGCCTGGTCCACGTACCCCTTGAGGATCTGGCCCTCGCCTCGCAGGCCGACCTGTCGTACGCCGCCAGGGAACTGAGCGCGCTCGTGCTCAGCTGGCTGGAGTGCGTCGCCCCGGTCATGGTCAACCGGCCCGACCCCCGCGGCACGGCGGGTGCCTGGCGCACCGCGGCCGAATGGACCGTGCTCGCCGCCACGGCCGGCCTGCCCGTGGGGCCCCTGCCGCTGACGTCCCGCCGGACCTCCGAGCCGGCCACACCGCCGACCACATCGGCCGTGGTGGTCGGGGAACACGTCTTCTGCGACGAACCGGTCCGTCACCTCGCCCCGGCGTGCGGCACCCTCGCCCGCTTGGCCGGCACCGATCTCCTCGGCGTCGACCTGGGTGCCGACGACCGACACCCCCGCTTCGCCGGCGCGACACCACTTCCCGACCTGCGCAGGGGCGGCAGTCCGCTCATCGACCGCCTGTACCGCCATCTCCTGCACCTGCCCGCGAGGCGGACATGATCGTCATCTGCGGCATCGCGAGCGAGGAGCCGATCGCCCTGGTCACCCACGAGCTCGAACGGCTCGGCTTCCCCTACCTCATGCTGCACCAGCGGGATTTCCTGGACACCTCGCTCGACCTTGAGGTCGTCGGCACCGGGATTCAGGGGCGGCTGGTCCACCACGGCCGGGCCGTCGACTGCCGGAGCGTGACAGCGATCTACAGCCGCCTCATGGAGTGGCGTCTCCTCCCGGAGCTTCAGCACGCGGGTGACGGCGAGCGGCAGCTCTGTCAGTCATGGCACGAGGCCCTCACGAGCTGGATCGAGATCGCGCCGGGGTGCGTGATGAACCGCGCCGCCGCCATGGCCTCCAACCAGTCCAAGCCGTACCAGGCCCAACTCATCCGCCGCGCCGGATTCACGATCCCCGAGACGCTGGTCACCAATGACCCCGACCTCGTCCGCGAGTTCAGAGCCCGGCACCAACGCGTCATCTACAAATCGATCAGCGCCGTACGCTCGATCGTCCGCTTCCTCGACGACGAGGCCCTCGAACGGCTGCCCCTGATACGCGGGTGCCCCGTCCAGTTCCAGCGTTACGTTCCCGGCGTCAACGTACGCGTACACGTGGTGGACGGAACGCCCATCGCCACGCGCGTCCGGACCGACAGGGTGGACTACCGCTACGCCCACCGGGACGGCGGGCGGGCGGAGCTGACCCCCTGGCGCCTCCCGCCCGAGCTCGCGGACCGCTGCGCGGCCCTGGCCGCCCG
This sequence comes from Streptomyces ficellus, assembly GCF_030406405.1. Classification (GTDB taxonomy): domain Bacteria; phylum Actinomycetota; class Actinomycetes; order Streptomycetales; family Streptomycetaceae; genus Streptomyces; species Streptomyces ficellus_B. The sequence continues at coordinate 27,814 of NZ_JAUEPL010000025.1, read as the reverse complement.
ACTCGGCCTCACGCTCGCCGGCATCGATCTGCTCCTCGGCGACGACGGCGAGGTCTACTGCTTCGAGGTCAACCCGAGCCCGGCCTTCAGCTACTACGAGGCCCACACCGGCCAGCCGATCGCCCACGCGATCGCACGTGCCCTCGGACGAGGCGCTTCCACGCCGGTGTGACAGCCGACGCGCGACAGCGACTCCGCCCCGTTTCCGCCAAGAGCACCGTCGCGGTCGACAAGCCGCCACCGTGCCACGGTTGCGGGTCTCGACGCGGCTGGTGGCGTCCTGCACACTGACCGGCACGGTGGAGCACCGTGGAGCAGGGGCATCGCAGGTCGGAAGGCAACGGGAGCGCCGGTGGAACACCATGCATCCAAGGCCGGTGCGCCCAGGGCCGGTGCCCCCAAGGCCGGTCCGGTGACCCGCCGCCGCGGCTCGGAGTCCGGCACCGGGCCCGTGCTGGGCCGCGCGCTGCAGATTCTCGGCGCGTTCAGCGCGGACCGCCCGGAGATGACGCTGAGCGAACTGTCGCGGCGCTCCGGGCTGCCCGTGTCGACCGTGCACCGGATGCTGGGCGAGCTCTTGGCCTGGGGAGCGCTGGAGCGGGGCGACGACGGCAGTTACCGCGTCGGTCTGCGGCTGTGGGAGCTGGGTTCCCTCGCGCCGCGCGGGCAGGGCCTGCGGGAGCGGGCGTTGCCGTTCCTGGAGGACCTGTCCCAGATCACCCGGGAGAACGTTCAGCTCGCGGTGCGCGAGGGCAGCGAGGTCGTGTTCGTCGAGCGCATCGCCGCCTCCGGGGCGGTCCCCGTGCTGACCCGGGTCGGCGGACGCTTCGCGCTGACGGCCACCGGCGTCGGGCTCGCCCTGCTCGCCCATGCCCCCGCCGAGGTGCAGGACCAGGTGCTCGCCGGCCCCTTCGCGCGCTACACCCCGCGCACGGTCGGCGATCCGCGCGAGCTGCGGCGCATGCTGGCCGAGGCGCGGACCAACGGGTACGCGGTCAGCGACCGCCAGGTCACGATGGACGCGCTGTCGGTCGCCGCGCCGGTGCACGGCGGCGACGGTGCGGTGATCGCCGCGGTGTCGCTGGTGGTACGCCATGGCAGCGCCTCGCCACACGCGCTGGCGCGGCTGGTCTGTACGAGCGCTCGGGCGATCTCCCGCGCCATGGTTCCGCGGCCGGCCCACACGTAACCCTGCCGGCCTCAGCCTGGACGCGGCTCCTGCCAGGGCGTGTACGCAAGGGCGAGCCTCTCCGCGTACCCGCCCTGTCGCGTACATGTTTCCCGGCATCCGGAAAGCCCCCTGGTGAGCCGGTCCGGCCGGCCGCACGATGGTCCGCACTTGGTCGACGCCCGCACCCCCTGCCCGCACCCGCTGCCCCCGCAGCCCCTGTTCCGCCGAGGGCGTCGGCGAACGCCACGCAGTCGACAACGGAGTGCTGCCATGGTTCTGCCGTCCTCTTCCCCGTCGCCGGGACCGGTGACCGGCCCCTCTCTGCGCGCCGCCCTCGACGCGGGGCCGATGAGCCGCTTCCAGTGGGGCGCGATCGCGGTGTGGTCGTGCTCAACGTGCTCGACGGCTTCGACGTCCTCGTCATGGCCTTCACCGGCAAAGTCTGCGTCTCGCGCGCCGCCTGCCCGCGTCTGGTCCTGGACCTGTGATGACCGATTTCGGTGCGGTCCGCTCGCTGATGGGGGCGTTGTCTGGATAGAGGGACGGCGAGCGCGGGAAGTCGGGGTCCAGCAGCAACAAGCCCGGAGAGGAGCGCGGCGCCGACGCCCCCCGTGAACAGGCGCCGAGCGGTGGCTATGCTCAGATACCCCCGCTGTCAGAGGAGCCATGAGCGAGCCCGCACTGAACCTGCCCCAACTACTCGTCCAGGCCAAGCGCTGGTTCGATGAGGCCTTGCTCGCCAGCATGCAGGCCGCCGGCGAGCGACCGGTGACCGCCGCCCAGGGCGCCGTCTTCGCCACCCTCGACGAGGAGGGCACCTCGATCTCCGAGCTCGCCCGCAGGATCGGCGTCACCCGTCAGACCGCCCACCAGGCCGTGCACAGCTTGGTCGGTATGGGGCTGCTGGAGCAGGTGCCCGACCCCGCCTCGGCCCGCAGCAGCCTGGTCCGGGCAACCGCCGAGGGCGCCCGCGTCCATCAGCGCGCCCTGGCCACGATCGCCGTCATCGAAGGCGTCCTCGCCGATCGCATCGGCACCCCCGCCACCACGGCGCTGCGCGAGGCGCTGAGCGCACCCTGGGGCGAGCCGCCCCTCGTCGAAGCGCCCTGAGGGGTGCCGCGCGGGCCGGCGGTGACGTGCCTCCGAGGCACGCCGACAGCCCTGGCTCTGCAGGACGTCCTTGACGAACGCCGGCCGCGACGTCCGGGACGCCCGGCCGGCCCACCAGCTCAGGGGGCGGCTACCTGCTGGAGCAGACGCCCCGCTGATTGCCCAGGTGCGGACGGCCGGCGGACTGGAGCCAGTGGAGGCCGCACTGTGCCACTGGCGCGCCCGGCTGTCCGCCCGCGACCGGGCGATGCTGACCGGGGTCACCGAGCTGGCGGCGTACCTCCGCGAACGCGAACGCGGATGAGAGTCGGTCGCCCGCTGCGGCGCGGCATGGGCCGCGTGCCCTGCCCTACGTGCCTGCCGGCCGACGACCGAAGCCGCCGGGCGCGGTCAGCGTGGCGCCCAGCGGCTTCGGTCGTACCGCCCGGTGGCGTCCGTCGTGCGACGCACGCACCAGGCATCGGAGGATCTTCAGGTGCGTCGTCGGGCCCACAAGGGGGTGACGAAAGCGATGAGGACGGCCGCGATGCCGATCTGGAAGACGTGGCGGATCCAGTCGATACCGCCGGTGTCGCGCACGCCGAAGGCGGTGGCGAGTGCGTTGCCGCCGATGGCGCCGACGATGCCGAGGAGGACCGTCAGCCACAGGGGAATGGGCTGACGTCCAGGAAGGACCAGCTTGGCCAGCAGGCCGATGATCAGCCCCGCGATGATGGCCCAGAGAAACGACACAACAACTCCTTCCGCTCAATGCCCCAACGTTCGGGTGCGTTCCGCGTGCCCGCCGCAGGCCGCCGTAAGCCTCGTCCGCCACACAGATCTTCGCGCGGTCACCGGCCACAACACCGTGCTGTGGCCGTCCGCGGGTGGTTGTGAGGTGGGACTCCGCAGACGGTCGGGTCTACGTGTCACGCCTCAACGGCCCACCTCAGGCAGCGGCTTGCCTTATGGCCGGAGGCCCGGCCCCCAGCCCGGGTCACTGTCGTCGGCGTCGAGGCGGCGGCGGGTGGGGTGAGTGCCGTACCAGTCCAGGCACAGGACGGTCGCGTCGTCCTCAAGGCGACCTCGGCAGGCGTCGCGCACGGCGGTGACCAGGATCTCGACGGCCTCGCGCGGGTGGAGCTGTCTTGTCTCGCGGATGAGCGCGGGCAGGTCCACACCGGCCGCGGCGCGTTCCTGCATGCCGTCGGTGAGCATCAACAGCCGGTCACCGGGGAGCAGGTGCAGCTCGTGGACGCGGTACGCGGTGCGGGAGACCACGCCGAAGGGCAAGTTGGCGAAGACCGGCAGTTCCTCCACGGTGCCGCCGCGCAGGAGCAGCGGCTTGGGGTGACCGGCGTTGACCAGTTGGGCGCTGCCCTCGTCAAGGCGGATGCGCAGCAGCTGGCCGGTGGCCATGCCGCGGTTGTGGTCGAGGAGTGCCTGGTGCGCCCGGCGGGCCTGCTCCGCGATGTCGCATCCGACGCGCCGGGCACCGCGCAGCGCGCCGAGCAGCAGGGTGGCCAGCAGGGCGGATTCGGTGTCGTGGCCCATGGCGTCGGTGATGGACAGGTGCAAGGTGTCCCGGTCCACGGCGTAGTCGTATGTGTCACCGCCGATGTCGTCGGCCGGTACCAGGCCACCCGCGAGGGAGAACTGCGCGGCCTCGCAGCACGCGGCGGACGGCAGCAGCTGGTGCTGGATCTCGGCGGCCAGACTGGTGGGCGTGGTACGCCGTCCCCAGTGGTAGAGGTCGGTGAATCGCCGGTCGGTGACGATGATGTACGCCAGCGCATGTGCCGCCTCGCCCACCTGACGCAGCACGCTCTCGTCGGCGTACGGCAGGGTCAGCTCCAGCACGCCGACGCGGTCACCGCGGTTGGTGACCGGGGAGATGGCCCGGTGGCCGCCCTCCCCGTCCGGCTCGACGTGGAGGCGCTGGGACCGCAGGACCTTCTCGTACAGACTTCCCCGCAGGCCGATACGCGGCGCTCGGTGTCCGCCCACCGCCCCGTCGGCGGTCGTGAGCCGTACGAGCTCCTCGCCGATCAGGTCGACGAAGAGGAACGACACGCAGTCCGCTCCGAACCGCTTCTGCAGATTCCGCGCTACGACATCGACGGACTCCACCGGCAAGGCGTCCTCCGCCTCCGCCAGGACATCTCCCAACCCCAGTACGTCGCCGTTCACAACAACCTCCCTCGGTTGCCGCTTCTTGTTACCCGTCCTCCGCCCACTCTCACTTCGCGGCCTCACGGTGGGGGGTTGTTCCCCTCGAACGACTGAAGAGCCCATCGGCGTTGGTCACACGAATGCCTCGGCACTCGCCCGTACGCGGTGACGCGACACGGCCCTGTGCCGGACACACGGCGGCGGACCATCCGCGGGGTTTACAAGACACGCGTCAGGCTCATCCCGCCCCGGCCGGGCTCGCGAGGCCCCCGGCCAGGGTCGCGAGGTCCCGGCCGGGCTCGCGAGGTCCCGGCCGGGGCGCGAGGTCAGTCGGCGGACTCCGTGCGCGCGGTGAGCAGCCCCTTCTCCGCGATCGCGGCCAGGGACAGCGTCCGGTATCCCATCGATTCGAACAGGACGGTGATCCGGTCGCCCTCCTCGCTCATCACCGTGCCGTCGCCCCATTCGCTGTGTCGCACCTGCGTGCCCGCCGGGTACGAGGCGGCTGCGGGATGTTCCGGCCGGGTGTCCGCCGTGCCCCCCACTCCCTCGGCGACCGTGCCGTCGGCCGAGGTGGAGGCGGGTGAGCAGCACACATCACAAGTGCCGCACGGGCCTTCGTACGGCTCCCCGAAGTAGCCGAGGAGGAAACGGCGGCGGCATCCCGTCGTCTCGGCGTACGCCAGCACCATCTCCAGCCTCGACCGATCCTGCCTCCGTCGTGCTTCCGCCGCCTCCGCCGCCCGCTCGGCGGCGTCCTCGGCCATCACGCCGGGAACCGGACGCACCTCCCCGTCGTCGTCGGTGCGCACAGCCCCCGCCTGCTCCAGGAGATTGGCGGCGGCCGTCACACGGCGGTGTGACAGGTTGGTCCGCTCGCTGACGTCATCCAGCGCGACGGCGCCGTTGCGTCCATGGATCTGCTCCGCGACCTCGCCGAGTGTCTCCTCGTCGGGCGCGCGGGCGGCGAAGAGACGCTGGAGGCCACTGTCCTCCGGCCGGTAGTGGAGGACCGCGACCGCGGGATCACCGTCGCGGCCCGCGCGGCCGATCTCCTGGTAGTAGGCGTCGAGGGAACCGGGCACGGAAGCGTGGAGCACGAACCGTACGTCCTCCTTGTCGATGCCCATGCCGAAGGCGGAGGTGGCGACGACTACGTCGGCCTCGCCGGACAGGAAGGCGTCGTGCACCCGGGAGCGCTCACCGGCGGCCAGTCCGGCGTGGTAGGCCGCGGCCGACAGGCCCAGCTCGGCGAGCTCGGCCGCGTACTCCTCGGCGTCCTTGCGTGTCGCGGTGTACACGATTCCGGGCTTGGGCTCCGCCGCGGCGCGCTCCACCACCGCCCGGCGCTTGTCCGCGTCCTCCAGAAAACGGCGAACCTCCAAGGTGATGTTCGGCCGGTCGAAACCCGCCACGACCAGTTCGGGGTCCTCCATGCTCAGTCGCTGCACGATTTCCTCGCGTACGGGAGGAGCCGCCGTGGCCGTCAGCGCGAGGACCGTGGGCCTGCCCATCCGCTGGACCGCCTGGGCCAGGCGCAGGTAGTCAGGGCGGAAGTCGTGGCCCCAAGCGGCCACGCACTGTGCTTCGTCGACGACGAAGAGCGAGGGCGCGGCCCGGGCGAGGCGCTCGACCACCTCGTCCTTCGTCAACTGCTCGGGGGAGAGGAACAGGTACTCGGCGTCCCCGTGCCGCACCGCCTCCCAGGCGGCCTCCGTCTCTCCGGCCGACTGGGCGGAGTTGACGGCGACGGCGTCCGGAGCGCTATGGCTCAGCAGGCCGGCGATCTGGTCCCGTTGCAGGGCGATGAGCGGGGAGACGACGACGGTGGGTCCGGGCAGCAACAGCCCCGCCACCTGGTACACCGCCGACTTCCCCGCGCCGGTCGGCATGACCGCCAACGTGTCGCGGCCCGCCATGACCGCTTCCATCGCGGTCAGCTGCCCCGACCGCAGTTCCCGCCAGCCGAACACCTCGGCGGCGGTGCGCGCCAAGCGGTCCGGCATGCTGGGGTCTCTCTCTTCCGGCATGGTGCCTCTTTTCCTCATCCGCCCGGCAGCCCCGCACACCGGTCACGTACACCCTTGCTCGGATGTGCTCCGCTCATGAGGACCGACTACCCCGTTTCCTCGGCCGTCTCCACGCAGAGCCTCCGGGGCACCTAAGGGCGATGCCCGGTCTCCCCGCCGACCACCACGCTCGACGAACGCGGCCTCCATGGCCGACTCGCCCAGGAGTGCGAGAAGGCCCTCCTGCCCCCTCCTGTCCTCCAGGCGCCGCGCCCTGTTCACAAACGACGGTGTCGCGCCAATCTCGGCGCCTGCCGCAGCTCCCGGCCGAGACGGGGCGACGTGGGACGTCCCAGGCGCTGACCTGCTGGGACGCGCCATCCCACGGCCTCATGCGGGGCCGGCGGGACGTGTCCGGATCCCTCATCGGCTCACCGATCGCGGAGCCGCGCGGGCGGAAGTCGTTGTATGCATGGAACAGACCAACAGGGGGAGTTGACCATGTCCAGATGGAAGGAACTGCCTGCCGCGCTCGACGACAGTGATCGTCAGCTGCTCATCCAGTTACGGCGTCTCAAGGACCGCAGCGGCCTGAGCCTTGCCGGGCTCGCGAGCAAGACGGGCTACAGCCGCTCGTCGTGGGAGCGGTACCTGAACGGAAAGCAGCCCGTGCCCCGGGAGGCGGTCGAAGAGCTGGCCCGGGTATGCGGCACGGACGCGACCCGGCTCGTCGTGCTGCACCAAGTCGCCACCCGGACGCGGAAAGCCGGCGAGCCGGGGGAGCAGGGGGAGCCGGCACCGTCTGCGCCGTCCACCTCTCCGGGACCGCGCCGGCCCCGTCCGGCGCGCACCTTGCCCATGCGACGCACGCTGGCCGCGGCAGCCGCCGCCGTGGCGGTGTCCTTCGGCGCCGGACTGATCACAGCTGGCGCCTGGGACGACGACATTCCCGTGACGACAGCCGGCACCCAGGCCGCCACCACCGGCTATCTGCGCGGTCAGACCTACCGATGCGACATCCACCGCGAGAACGGGGAACTGCGAGCCGGCCACAGCGAGACACGCGAGATGCTGCTCGACATCAACAGCACCGGCTTCGATGTGGTGGAAGCACAGTGCCTGCTCCGCGAACACGGCTTCGACCCCAAGGCCTCCGACGGGCTCTACGACGAGCGGACCAAAGCGGCCACCAAGGCGTTCCAGGCCAAGCGCGGCCTGGTCGTGGACGGAATCATCGGCCCGGACACCTGGGGGGAGCTGCGTCGATGATCACCAGCGCCGCGTGCCGGGAACTGGTGACCGAGCTGCGCCAGGCCCGGGAACAGGCCGGCTTGAGCATGGCCGCGCTGGCTGCCCGTACCCCGTACAGCAAGTCGTCGTGGGAGCGGTACCTCAACGGAAAGAAACCCATACCGCGCCCGGCCGTCGAGGCTCTCTGCCTGATCACGGGGGGACCCGCCGAGCGTCTGCTCGCGCTGTGGGAGCTCGCGGACGCCGCCTGGAGCGGCCGGGGACAGCACCTGGGCGCCGCTGTCCCACCGGCCGCGGTCACCGCTCCGGGCGGGGGGCCCGCTTCGCGTCGGGGACGGTGGGCGGCGTCCGCCGGCGCTGCCGTGGCGCTGGTCCTGACCGTGCTCGGCGTATCGATCGCCGGGGCGCGGCAGGACCCACCGATGGCCGCTGCGGAGCCCTTGGTACGCAATCCCGGATGCACCGCAGAGGCTTGCGAGGGCCGGAATCCGGTCGACATGGGCTGCGGCGGCAGCGGGATGGTCCGGACGCTCACCAGACGCATCGCCTCCGGCGGTCAGCGCCTGGAACTGCGGCACGCCGAAGTCTGTCGCGCCCTGTGGGTGCGGGCCACCGGCCTCAGGACGGGTGACCGTGTCGACATGCTCTTCGCCGATGGGCGGTCCCAGCACGTGATGGCCAAGACCGGCCCCGAGGCCGGGAAGTATCTGTCGACCCCGATGTCCTCCGACACCGGCAGGGCGAGAGTCCGCATGTGCCTGAAGGGGATGTCGAGCGGTCGGGAGGAGTGCTTCCCCGGCTGAGACCTCCGCCGAGTGCGCGCTGCCGGCTGGTGTCACTGATCGGCATCAGCCGGGCCCATGCCGCTCTGTCTCCAGCGGGCCGGCCGAAGAGACCGGACTTTGGGGGCGGGCAGCTCCTCCCCGTCTCCCCATGTCCCATCCCACGCCCTGTCCCAGCAGGTCAGGGCGTGGGACATCCCGTGTGCTCCCACACCGGCGGCCGACTGTGGCCCCCCGTGGAGGGGGCCGGGCATCGTGGCACCACGTCAGGACCACGGCCCGGGAAGCAGGGCCCAAGGGGGCACGCCGGACCGTGGCCGGGGAGGAACACAGCGATGATCACGCGCACGAAGCTCGCGGCGCTCGCGCTCACCGCCGGGGCCGTCACCGTTACGGGCGGCGCCACAGCGCCCGCGTCCGTAGCCCTGAGCGCGCCGGCGGCCCACTCCGTCGTCCAGCCGGCCGGTGCCGCCGCGCCGCAGGGGAGCGCGGCGGCTCAGTCCTGCCTGGGCACCGCGAAGAACTACACCAGCGCCCCGGGCGGCAGCGGCCGCAACGCGCACTGGCCCGGCACGGGCAAGTACGCCTACGCCAGCAAGAACTGCGCCGACATCAACCTGAAGGTCAACCACACCCGCAAGGTCACGGTGTGCTTCAAGAAGACCGGCAAGTGCAACGGCTGGAAGACGGCCAAGAAGGGACAGTGGAAGGTGGTCGCCAGCGGAGTGAGGGACGGCGCCGGCTTCTACATCCAGTTCCAGGGCGCTAACCGGAGCACCGGCAAGATCGCCTACTGAGGCGCTGAAACGGGGTGAACCATACGGGGCGCCGGCCAAAAGGCCGGCGCCCCGCAGCAAAAGAAGAGGCTGCGCCGCACCTGGCCGGAATGCCAGCCGCTTGGCGCAGCCTCAATTGCGGGATACGAAACTCAGCGGAACTCCGCTGAATTCGCCGACCCTTATGAACTCCGCAGACGCGCGGCAGTCGTCCTAGCGGGACCCGCCGCTGGACTGACCGCCCTTGCGGCCCGCCTCCGAAGCCCGTTCGCGGTCGTTGGCGAAGTTACCGCCGCTCTCGTGGCCGCCCTTCTGGCCCGCCTCCGAGGCACGCTCCGGGTCGTTGGCGAAGTTCCCGCCGCTCTCCTGGCCGCCCTTGCGGCCGGCCTCCGACGCGCGCTGCGGGTCGTTGCGGAAGTTGCCGCCGCTTTCGTGGCCGCCCTTCTGGCCGGCCTCCGCAGCACGCTCCGGGTCGTTGGCGAAGTTTCCAGAGTTGGTGGACGCAGCCATCATTGCCTCCCCTTACTCATGTAGTGGGTCTGTCCTTGCAGGGTCGCGGGTGCCCACCTCTGCGGCGGCTAATCAGGTCCTCCGGAATTTCCCTGCCAACAAGCGGACTTGCCCTGGTGAGCCCTTGATAGGCATAGGCCGCTATTGGTGCGGGTAACCGCCTGGGCCCCCCATTGGCGGGAAAGGGAGAACACCCGTTCTGATGGCTCGCCTTGTGGTGCTGTGCCTTCTGGTCACGGAAAAGCCGAGAGCGCGGCGGATGGTTCAGTCGGTGGTCTCGCCCAGGGGAACTTCGAGTCCGATGCCTTCGGCCGCCACGGCGATGGCGAAGTCGAAGAACGCGGCCTCGTCCCGGACGCTGTCGTGGGTACGGCTGAAGACCTGGAACACCAGGAGCCCGATCAGACTGCTCCACAGCACGATGCCGCGCTCGATGATGTCCGAGAAAGGAGCCTCCGGTACGCCGCCGAAGAGCTCCACGGCCTCCGGCCGGAGCAGCGGCGGACCGGGCACCGCCCGCCGGGGCGGGGTGAGTTCACCGGCCTCCAGGGCCGCACGCACAATGCCGGCCAGCACCGCGGGGGTGCGTGAGGCGGGCGGGACCGTGTCCTGCGGAGCGTGGTAGTCCGGGACGGGTGAGCCGTAGATCAGGGTGAAGTCGGCCGGGTTGTCGAAAGACCACTGCCGCAGCGCGCGAGCAACCGCGAGGAGCCGCGCGCCCGCCGGCGCGTTGGCGTCCCGGGCGTCCCGATCGGCCTGCTCCATCGCGGCGCCGGACTCGTCGTAGGCGTCGATGACCAGTGCGGTCAGCAGGTCGTCCCGATGCGGGAAGACGGCTTCTACGTCCCTGACGGGGAGACCGCTTTCGCGGGCAGCAGCCTCCAGGGACAGCCCTCCGGCGCCCAGTTTCATGAGCAGTTGGCGGGCGCTGGCCTTGATGACCGCCGCGGAGCCGATGTTCTCATTGGCAGAGTTGGTACCGGAAACATCCATGGCCAAACCGTACCTGTCAGTTACAACGGCCATGAGCGCAGTTTCCCGGGCGCTTCCGCCCTACCGATGTGATCCGGCCACACCGTCCGTGGGCGACGTTGGGCGCGGGCGGCACCGGCCCCGGCGGCACCGCACCGGCACCGGCGCGGGCGGCACCGGCACCGGCACCGGCCCCGGCGGCACCGCACCGGCACGGGCGCCGGCGAACCTGTGCGGTGTGCGCCGCACCGCACCAGGTCCCGCTGCGGCGGCGTCGAGCAGGTCTCGTATCAGCGGCGCCGGGCGGGCAAGGCGGCCAGATCTTCCATCCGCATCAGCCTCGGCGGTCGGGGTAGGGGGTACGACGTGGTCAGGAAGCGGCCCCTTCCACAGGCATGCTTCCGAGGAGTCCGCGTTGCAGTTCCCGTTCCACCGTCTCACCGCCGGTCAGCTCGTCATCGAGATCAACGACGTGATCGACTTCGACCAGGAAGACGCTGTTCAGCGGGACCTGCGTGCGGTGATCTCACGCTCCGGGGCCCGTACGGTGATCATCGACGTACGCACGCCGCTGGTCACCGCCGCGGCGGTCAATGTGCTGGTGCGCCTCCGGCGGTCCGCCGACCGCCGGGGAGCGGTGCTGTGTGTGGTGGCGCGCCGGCCGTTGGCCCGCAAGGTCTTCCGTATCGCCGGTGTGTACCGGTTTCTGCTGGTGACCGCCACGCTGTCCGGCGCGGTGGCCATCGCCCGCGGCTGCCGTCCCGCCTCCGGACCGCCGCTGCGACGGGGAGACGGGGCCCTCACCTGAGCGTTGCCATCGCCCTCACGCCGTCCCTGCACCGGGGCGTCACTCCAATGCCCGCTCCGCGTGCGCCTGGTCCGTGACGTGGCCGTTCACTGGAAGCGGGCCCCGCCGTCGGCGGGCAGGCGAGAAACGAGTCGACGTGAAGAAGCAACGTGTCCGGGGACTGCCGGCCGTCACCGTGGCGGCACTGGCGTCCTCCCTCAGCGCCGTCTGCTCCGCGCAGGCCGCACCGGCCGCACCGGCCGCACCGGCCGCACCGGCTGTGCCGGCTGTGCCGGCCACCACGGGCGTGGCGTCCGGCGTCCACGGCGCGCCCGCGGCGCACAGCTTCGAGTGCACCGGCCGGACCGACCCGATGACGGAGACCGGGAGCGCCACCTGCCGGAACACCGGGGACAGCAGCGGCCAGTTCAGGGTGCGCGTGCTGTGCGACAACGGTCTCCACGGTGAGTCCCCGTGGGTCGTCGTCGCCCCCGGCGCGGAGGCGACCGCCGTGGCCCGGTGCGCGGCCGGTCCGGGCGGGCCGAACGCGGTGGCCGTGGAGCACAAGCCGGTCTGACCGTGCGTTTCCCCGGGGCGCCGGCGTCTGCATCACCGGTTCGGCAGGGCCGGCAGAGCCGGGCCCCGGTGCGTCACTGCCGCTCGTGGTCTCATCTGCACACGTCCTGAGGCCTGATGGGTGAGCCTGGAGCCGTCACCCGTTCAATCGAAGGTCGTTGAGCCGGTGAGGGTGGTCCTCTCTTGCCCCTCTGCCCCATAGGCGAACGGAGACGTCCCCGTGCGAGTGACCGATATCCAGCACTGTGAGGTCCGGCCCGGACAACTCATCGAGTGGACGCTGGATCCGGCGACCATCGAGACGGCGACACAATTGCCGGAGGATTCCCGGCCACCGGCGTATGTCCAGGAGTCGCACATGCGGACGGCCCGATCCGTGCGCCAGGACGGCCTGTTCGTGCCGACCTGGATCGGCGCGGCATTCGACATCCCGGGCACGGTCGACCTCGACGTGCTGCAAAGCGCGCTGCGAAGCTGGACTCTCCGGCATGAGACGCTGCGCAGCGGCTTCCGTTGGGCCGGGGAGGAGATGCGCCGGTTCACGCTCGACGCCGAGGCCGTGTCGCTGCACCGTGAAGTCGTCGGTGACTTCCACGAGGCGGAGAAGCTGGTGCAGTACCTCCAGGACCGCTTCGACGTCGCGGCGGACGCGCTCACATGGCCGAACTTCATCTACACCGCTGTCGTCCGGGAGGACTGCACGAGCGTGTACATGGCCTTCGACCACAGCAACGTCGACTCCTACTCCCTCCAGCGCATCCCCGGTGAGATCCACGACTTCTACGCGGCGGGCCTCGAAGGCCGCCCCATCGAGCAGGTGCCGGTCAGCAGTTACATCGACTTCTGCGAGACGGAACGGGCGAACGCCGACCGGATCGACGACACTCACGCGGTCGTCGCCCGCTGGCGGGAGTTCATCAACCGGTGCGACGGGAAAATGCCGAGCTTCCCCGTCGATCTCGGTCTGGATCCCAGCGGAAAGCTGCCCACCCAGAAGCTCATGCACGAGATGCTCGTGGACGCCGATGACGCCGCCGCCTTCGAGTCGTACTGCCGGCCCTTCGGCGGCAGTCTGGTCGGCGTCCTGGCCGCCACGAGCCTGATCGTCCACAGGATCGGCGGGCAGCCCGTCTACCGCACGGTCGTGCCGTTCCACACCAGGGCGAAGTCCCAGTGGCTGGACTCCGTGGGGTGGTACGTCGGCGGCGCGCCCATCGAGATCGCCACGGCCCAGGCACCCGATTTCCGCGGCGTCATGGAGCTGGTCCGCGCCGCGCTGCAGGCCAACAGAGCGGTGACGCGCATGCCCATCCCCCGGGTACTCCACCTGCTCGGCTCGGACTTCCGCCCGACGTCACCCGACCTGTACTCGATCGTCTCGTTCATCGACGCCCGCGGCATCCCCGGCTCCGAGCGCTGGGCCGAGCTGAAGGCGTACGGCCTGGTCAGGGTGTCGTACGGCGACCAGGTGTGCGCCTGGGTCAACAGGCTCCACGAGGGACTGCAGTTCGCCAGCCGCTACCCGGACACCGACATCGCGTACGAGAACATGCGGCGGTACGTCGAGCAACTGCGGGACGTCATCGTCTCGGTGGCCCGCGAAGGCCGGGCCGTAACGGTCTGACCCGGGTCTCACCAGCGCGATCACGCACCACGGCAGGGCTCGGACGAGACCGTCTCACCCTGGGGCAGGGCCTGTTCGGCCCAGATGGTCTTCCCCGTGCGCGTATGGCGGCTTCCCCAGCGCTGCGTGAGCTGCGCGACGAGGAGCAGACCACGGCCGCCCTCGTCGAAGATCCGGGCGCGGCGCAGGTGGGGCGCGGTGCTGCTGCCGTCGGACACCTCGCAGATGAGCGCGGTGTCGCGGATCAGCCGCAGCTGGATGGGCGGGACGCCATAGCGGATGGCGTTGGTGACCAGCTCGCTGACGACCAGTTCGGTGACGAAGGTGGCGTCCTCCACGTGCCAGGCGGCCAGCTGCGCGGACGCCAGCTCGCGGGCGCGGGAGACGACCACGGGGTCGCTCGGCAGCCGCCAGGTGGCGACCCGTTCGGGGCCCAGGGACCGGGTACGGGCCAGGAGGAGCGCGGCGTCGTCGGTGCGCCGGTCGGTCAGCAGGGCGCGCACCACCCTCTCGCAGGTCTCCTCCAGTGGCCGGCCGGGACCGGCGAGAAGATCACGGAGCAGGGCATACGCGTCGTCCAGGTCCCGGCCGGGGGATTCGACGAGGCCGTCGGTGTAGAGGGCGAGGACGCTGCCCTCCGGGATGTCGAACTCCGCGGCCTCGAAGGGCAGGCCACCCAGGCCGAGCGGTGGCCCGCTCGGCAGCTCCAGGAAGTCCACCGCGCCGTCCGGGGTGACGAGGCCCGGTATGGGGTGGCCCGCCCTGGCCATGGCGCAGTGGCGGGAGACGGGGTCGTACACCGCGTACAGGCAGGTGGCGCCCACGGCACCGGTGCCGCGCCCGGCCTGGTCGTCTCCGTCGTCCGCCGTCTCCTCCAGGTCCAGGCGCAGTACGAGATCGTCGAGCTGGGTGAGCAGCTCGTCGGGGGCCAGGTCCACGTCGGCCAGGGTGCGCACCGCTGTGCGCAGACGCCCCATGGTGGCGGAGGCCTGGACGCCGTGGCCCACCACATCGCCGACCACCAGCGCCACCCTGGCACCGGACAGCGGGATGACATCGAACCAGTCACCGCCGATGCCCGCGCCCGCGCCGGCCGGTAGATAGCGGGAGGCGACTTCCACGGCCGCCTGCCTCGGCGCGCGGCGCGGGAGGAGGCTGCGTTGCAGGGCCAGTGCGGTGGCCCGCTCGCGGGTGTAGCGGCGGGCGTTGTCGAAGCACACCGCGGCCCTGCCCGCGAGTTCCTCGCCCAGCCGCAGGTCGTCCTCGTCGAAGGGGGCCGTGGTGCGGTGGCGGCAGAAGATCGTCATTCCCAGGGTGACGCCGCGGGCCCGCAGCGGCACCACCATCAGCGAGTGGATGCCATGGGCCCGCAGGCTGCGGGCGCGCTCGGGGCTGCCCGCCGCCCACCACCGCAGCGTGGCGTCATCGACGCGGTGCCGCGACGCCCGGCCGGTGGCCAGGGCGCGCCCGGGTGGCGAGTCCTCGTGGTAGGTGTGCGTCCCGCCGGCCGTGATCACCGCCTCCGGGCAGCCCGCCAGTACGGAGCGCTGCGCGGTCCGGCGGAAGAGCAGCATCTCGCCCTCCCGGGCGGCGTCCGGCTCCTCGCCGCGGTGGACCCAGTCGAGCAGGTCCACGGTGATGAAGTCCGCGAAGTGGTCCGTGCCGACCTCGGCCAGCTCCTCCGCGGTACGGGTCAGATCGAGGGTCGTGCCGATCCGCAGGCCCGCGTCGTTCAGTACGGTCAGCCGCTGACGGGCCCGGTACCGCTCGGTCGTGTCGAGGGCGGCGACGCAGACGCCCCGCACCGTGCCCGTCCGGTCCTTCACCGGGGACAACAACACCTCCAGGGCCCGTCCGCGGAGCCCGCCGGGCAGGATGTACGACGCGTACGGCACCGCCTCACCGGTCGTGATGACCCGCTGGATGACCCGCTCCAGGCCCTCGGCGCCCTCGATCAGCCGCCCCGGCTCCACCTCGCCCGGGCGCAGCCCCAGCAGCTGCCGCTCCGTCCTGCCGACCACGCCTTCCGCGGCCGCGTTGGCGGCGGCCAGCAGGCCCTGGCAGTCGAAGACGACCACGGGGACCGGGAGCTGGTCCAGCGCCCACTGCTTGAGCAGTGCCGTCCCCGCCCGGTCCCCGCCGGACGGCCCGTGACTCCGCGATGCGGCGACGTCCTTGTCCATGGGTGCATCACTCGTCCTGCCGAGGCTGTCGCCCGCGATCCGTCGGGCCGGTTCCACGGCGCTCGTCCCACTCCCCAGCGTGATCCCTTTCTGGCGCACTCTCAAGTGCGTGGCCTGCCCGTCCGGGCACGGCTCAGCGGAATCTCGCGGCCAGTTCGCTGCGGGAGCGGATTCCGAGCTTCGAATAAATGTGAGTGAGGTGGTACTGCACCGTCTTCACCGAGATGAACAATTCGAGGGCCGTCTGTTTGTTGCTCGCACCCGCGGCGACCAGGCGGGCGACGGCCTCCTCCTGGGCGGTGAGGCGGGGCAGGTCCGACGCGGCACGGCCGGTCTGCAGCCCGCCCGCCTTCAGCTCCCGCTCGCACCGCTCGACGTAGGTGCGGGCGCCCAGGGTGACGTAGGCGTCCCGCGCGTTCTTCAGGACCGTGTCGGCCTCGCGCCGCTTTCCCGCACGGCGCAAGGTCTGGCCGTACGCGAAGTTCACGCCCGCACGGTCGTACGGAAGGGGCAGGCCTTCGAGGTGCGCGAGCGCCCGGTCGAAGTGCTCGCGGGCGGCCTCGATGTCGCCCTGGGCCCCGGTCACCCGCCCGCGCACCAGACCCAGCCGGGCCAGGGTGGAGCGATGCCCGCGGCGTGCGGCGAGGCTCTCGTACGGAGAGAGGAAGGCGTTCGCCTCGTCAATGCGGCCGGTCATCACCAGGGCGTTGGCGTAGAGGTCCTGCCAGGGCCAGAACCCCGGCTCGTCGATGCCCTCCCGTGATCGGAGCTGGACCACGGGAGCGAGCGCTTCCACGACCCTCTCGTAGTCTCCGCGCGCTTCCGCGACCTGGGCGCGTGCCAGGCAGGCGGGCAGCAACATCACCTCGTAGTGGTGCGTGCCGGCCGAGGCCTCCTCGACGTGGCGGCCGGCGGCGTCCCAGTCCCCGCGCAGTGCCTGGATCTGGGCTCCGGTCCAGTGCACCAGCGGGCGGACGAGTTCGATCCTCACCTCGGCGAGACGAGCGGCTGCCCGCTCCACGGTTTCGAGGGCCTCCGGCCACGCACCCAGGGCGAACTGGGTCCGGGCGAGCCACCCCTGTGCCCACAGGGAGATCCGGGTCGACCCCATCCGATAGCCGGTCGGCACCGCTCCTTCGAGTTCGCGGCGCGCGGCCTCCGGCGCGTCGAGCGCGAGGTCCACCCAGCCGCGGCCGAGCTGGAAGCGCTGCGGCTGGGCGCCGCCGGAGAGCTTGGCGGCGGCCGACTCATAGGCGGCCACGGCCTCGTCCGCCCGTCCCATGGCCGCCAGTCCGATGCCCATGACGGCCTCGGACTCGATGGCCGAGGGATCGTCGGGGTCCGCCAGTTCGATGGCACGGCGGGCCCAGTCGACCAGGCCGGGCGCATCCCAGCGCCCCAGGGCGTGCAGCACCCGGCGCTGGCAGATCTTCGCCGTCAGGTCGGGACGCCGTTCCCGCTCGCAGCGCGTCCATGCCTGGGTGAGGAAGTCCTCGGCCTCCGAGGCGCGGCCGCGCATGATGGCCAGATAGCCCAGGACGACGTCGCGCAGCGTGCCGGCCGGGAAGCTCTCCAGCTCCTCGGCGAAGATCGACGCCTGGGGCACGTCGCCGGCCCCGATCATGGCGTCCACCGCACGCAGCAACCGGTCCTGACGCGCGGCGCCGGCCACGCTCAGGCGGCTCGCCTTGACCAGGGTGTCCGCCACCGTGGACCACTCGCCCGCGGAGGCACGCTCGGCCGCGTACCGGTCGAGTTCGTCGGCCAGTTCCGCGTCCGCCGTGGTGGCGGCGGCGACGCGGTGCGTCAGCCGCCGGCCCCGGTCCTCGGTGACCGCCGCGGCGCGACGGTGCAGTTCGCCGCGCGTGGTCAGCCCCATGCCGGTGAGGACGGCGGCCCGGACCAGCGGGTGCGGGAAGGACAGCAGTACGCGGCCGGGGTCGACGGTAGCGGTCAGCAGCCCCGCCGCGTGCGCCTGATCCGCCGCGGGGAGCGGGTCGTCGATGCCCGCGACCGCGGCGGCCTCCGCGACGGGCACCTCGTCGGGCAGGACGGAGCACGCCTCCACCAGGGCCCGGGCCGCGTCCCCGCACCGCGCGAGCCTGTGCCGTACCGCCGACGCGTAGCGGGACGGAGCCGGCAGGACGGGCTGCCAGTCCTGCCAGGTCTCGCGCGGCAGCTCACGCAGCAGCCGGCCGATGTGCAGCGGGTTGCCCCTGGTGTGCCGGCACAGATGGCGAGCGGTGGGGAGGGCGAGCGTGACGCCACTGGTCTCCCAGGCCAGTGCCCTGACCTCCTCGGGCCCCAGCGGGCCGAGCCGTACGGCGTCGTCACGGCAGCCGTCCAGGAACGCCAGGGTCTCCACGGGCACGGTCTCGAACGGCTCGTACGGATCGTCCTCGCACGGATCGTCCCGGGCGAGCAGAAGGACGAGCACCCTCTCCGTCGACATCCCGCGCACCGCGGACCCGATCGCCCGCAGGCTCTCGACGTCGGCCCAGTGCGCGTCGTCGACGACGACCACGAGCGGTTCCGGCCGCTGCCATGCCCCCCAGAGCTCATGGAGCCGCCGCGCCGCCTCCAGCACCGCCCGCGGCGACGCGTCGGGCGGTGTCCCGTCCCGCGGCGACTCGCCGTGAACGACCAGCGGCTTCCCGCAGGCGCGCGCCAGCTGCCGCGCGACTCCCAGCGCCACGCCGGCTTCCCAGGGCACGCCGGCGCCGCGCAGGACGCGCACGGGCTCCGAGGCGGCGAGGACATGCTCGACCAGGGCTGTCTTGCCGCTTCCCGGCGGGCCTTCGACGAGCACCATCGAGGGGTGCCCCGCGCGGGCGGCGCCGAGCGCACGGGTCAGCGCGGCGACCTCACCGGCCCGTCCGAACAGGCTGCGCTGCGGCTCAGGACGGTTATCCATTTCCCAGCACGCTAGCACCGCCTTCGGCCCGGGGCCCCGGCGTGGCGAGGGCCGGACCGACGGCCCGGTCGACGGCCGGCGGAGCCGGCCGGCGCGGGACGAAACCGGTCACCAGCAGGCCGAGGAGGGCGACCGCGGCGAACACGTAGAACGCGTACAGCGGTGGGACGCCGGCACCGACGAGGGCCCCGCCGACGACCGGTCCGCCGATACCGCCGAGCCGGCCGAATCCGGCGCACCAGGCGACGCCCGCGGCACGGGCCACCGTGTCGTAGTACGTGGACACGAATCCGTAGATGAGGACCTGGGTCCCCAGCGTCCCCACCCCGGCGACGGCGACGAGGCCGAGCAGGACACCGAGCGGCAGCTCCATCGTCAGCAGCGCCAAGGAGACGGCGGCCAGCGCGAAGGTGGCGGCGACCACGCGCTGGGGGCCGAGCCGGTCGGCGACCCGCGAGGCGAGGAGCCCGCCGACGATGGCGCCGCCGTTGAGGGCCAGCAGGAAGGCCAGGGCGTACGACGTGCCGTAACCGTTGCGGCCCATGATCTCGGGCAGCCAGGTGTTGAGTCCGTACGTGAGGAGCAAGGCGCAGAAGCTGGTCAGGCCGAGGAAGAAGGTGGCGACCGCGTAGCGCCGGGTCGCCAGCGCCGGGAAGCCGACCTTCACCTTCGGCGGGTAGGCCGCCGCGCCGGCGGGCCGTTCAGCGGCCGGCAGGGGGACCCCGGTGCGCTCGCAGACGCGGCGGGCCCGCTCCTCGTGGCCGCGGGCGAGCAGCCAGGCGGGTGACTCGGGCAGCCGCAGCACCGCCACGGGCAGCAGCAGGACGATGGGCAGGGCCCCGACCAGGAACAGACCACGCCAGCCGATCGCATCGGAGGTGAACATCGCGAGCAGCGCCGCCAGGACGCCACCGGCGGGCACGCCGCTGTAGACGATCGCGTTGTAGAAGTTCCGCCGGTCCGGCGGGGCGAACTCGGCGACCATGGCGCCGACCGTGGCCACCAGGGCTCCCACGCCGACGCCGGTGAAGAAGCGCAGGAACCCGAAGGCGGTGACGCTCGTGGTGACCGCGGTCAGTCCCATGCCGAGGGAGAACCAGGCGATGTTGACGAGCATGATCCGGCGACGGCCGACGTGGTCACCGATGGCGCCCGCGGCCAGTGCGCCCACCATGACGCCTATGAGGGCGTAGCTGCCGAGCGCTCCGGCCTCGCCGGGGGTGAGGGCACCGAGCTGCGACGGGTCCCGCAGCAGGGTCGGTACGACGGTGCCGTAGACGACGAGGTCGTACCCGTCGAAGAGCAGGGTCACGGCGGCTATGCCGACGATCCAGCGCAGGGTTTTCCGGTGGCGCGCTTCGCGCCGGATGTCCTGCCGAGCGTTCATAGCGGTACCCCATGATCATAAGCGGGTGGACCTGCCGCGGCGACCCGGTCGTGGGCAGACCGGGCGGCGGCGTGCGGCAGCGGGAAGGGGTGCGGGGGGTGCGCCGACGCCGGCTCTTGTGGGCCGGAGCGCCGGACGGAAGGGGCGGTGCGGTGGCGGCGGGGCCGGGGCGATCAGCCCAGGTCTCCGCCGGCGACCGGAAGCACCGTGCCGGTGATGTAGGACGCCTCGTCGGAGGCGAGGAAGACGATCGCCGCTGCCTGCTCCTCCAGCGAGCCGTACCGCTTCATGAGCGACGAGGCGATGGTCTGGTCGACGATCTGCTGGTACCAGGCCTTCTCCCGGTCGCTGCCGGCCGCCGGGCCGCGGGCTACGCGGCGGGCGGGGGCCTCGGTGCCGCCGGGGGCGGTGGCCACGACCCGGATGCCGTACGGGGCCGCTTCCAGCGCCAGCGAGGCCGTGATGGCGTTGACCCCGCCCTTGGCCGCCGCGTACGGGACGCGGTTGACGCCGCGAGTGGCGACGGACGAGACGTTGACGATGGTCCCGCTGCCCTGGTCGATGAGACGGGGGAGGACGGCGCGGCAGGTCCACAGGGTCGGGAACAGGGAACGCTGGACCTCCGCCCGGATCTGCTCGGGCGTGTAGTGCTCGTACGGCTTCGCCCAGATCGTGCCGCCCACGTTGTTGATGAGGCAGTCGATCCGGCCGTGCCGCGCGTGGGCCGCCGAGATCGCCGTCTCGGCACCCTCGTACCGTTCCAGATCCGCCACGACGGCATCGGCCTTCAACTCATCGGCGATCTCCCGGACGAGGTCGGAGCGGTCGACCAGGACGACGTCGGCCGACTCGGCCACCAGGCGCCGGGCGACGGCGAGGCCGATGCCCTGGGCGGCGCCGGTGACGACGGCCTTCTTGCCCGCGAACCTGCCCGGGTGCGCGTACACCCGGTTCACCGGGCGCTCCCCGCCGCCACCGCGAACTTCTCGTAGTGGAACCCCCCCGGGGTGATCCCGAGGGAGGTGATGTGCGCGCGTACCGCCTCCACCATGGCGGGCGGCCCGCACAGATAGACGTCGGCGTCGCCGTCGTGCAGGGACTTCTCGTCGATCAGCCCGGTGACGTAGCCCGTGTTGCGGGCGCCGGCGGCCGGATCGGCGACGCAGTGGTCGAAGGTGAAGCCGGGGATGACGTCGGCGTAGTCGTCCAGCGTGTCGAGGTGGACGAGGTCCTGGTCGGTGCTCACGCCGTAGATGAGGTGGACCGGGTGCGCGGCCGGGGCCTGCGCCAGCCGCTCCAGCATCGACAGCAGCGGCGCCAGCCCGGTCCCGCCCGCCAGGAAGAGGGCGGGGCGGGTCAGTTCGCGGAGGTAGAAGCTGCCCATCGGGCCGGTGAACGTGACGCGGTCGCCGACCTCGGCCCGCTCGGTGAGGTAGCGGGACATCGCACCGCCCTCGGTGATCCGGACGAGGAAGGAGGCCTGCTGCTGGTTCGGCCCGGAGCTGAAGGAGTACGAGCGGGTCAACTCCGTGCCGGGGACGGTGACGTTGACGTACTGACCGGGCAGGAAGTCCAGCGCCGCGCGGTCGTCGACGTCGAGCGCGAAGCCCACGGTGGTGGGGGAGTGGCGCTGGATGTCCGCGAGGGTGGCGGTGTAGGTGCCCGCGGCCGTCTTGGCGGCGGCCGAGCTGGAGGGGATGCGCAGGACCAGGTCGCTCTGCGGCGTCATCCGGCACGGCAGGCAGTAGCCGAGCGCCGCCTCCCGCTCGCTCAGCGCCTCCTCGATGTAGTCCCCGCCGTCGTAACTGCCGGACTCGCACAGCGACTTGCACGTACCGCAGGCGCCGTCGCGGCAGTCGAGAGGGATGTTGATACGGGCCTTGTACGAGGCCTCGGCGACGGTCTCGTCCGGTCCGCAGTCGATGAACCGGGTGATGCCGTCCTCGAAGCTCAGGGCGACCTGGAATGCCATGGCGGTGCTCATTTCGGGTTGCGGGAGGGGAGGGCCGCTCAGACGTGGTAGATGTCGACCACGTGGTGGACGTAGTCGTTCTTCAGCACGACCTTCTTGGTCCTGATCAGGGGGCTGGGGCCGGTGAAGTCCACGCGGTAGAAAGACGTGCCGAAGTACGTGTCGACGGTCTGGTAGCGGTAGTAGAGCGTGAACCAGTTGAAACGCACATCCACCAGGCCGTTGTCCTCCCCGGTGATCTCCACGTTGGTGATGTTGTGGCCGGTGCGCGGCTCGGGCAGGCTCGTGGCGCTGGAGCGGTCGGTGCGGATCCGGAAGACCCGGTCCTCCAGCCCGCCGCGGTTGGCGTAGTAGATCAGCGAGATCTCGGTGTGCGGGTCCCGGGTGAGCTCGTCGTCGTCGGCCCAGGCCGGCATCCAGAACTCGGCGTCCGGGTGGTAGCACTCCAGCCACTTCTCGAACTCGCGGTCGTCGAGGTGGCGCGCCTCCCGGTGGAGGAACTGGCGGACCGCTTCGAGCGTGACGCCGCTCGTTCCCGTCCCTGTCCCTGTCGTCGTCATGGTCATATTGCTGCTCCCTTCCATGCTCACCGCGGTCACGCCGACCGGGCGGTGTTCTGGGTCACGGTCCCGGCCTCGGTCACGGTCCCGGCCTCCGCGTCCAGCGCGCGGCGCATGGTCTCCAGCCAGTAGCCGTGCTGGATGCCGTAGAGGCCCTCGTCCTCCGTACGGACCCCGCTGGCGAGGGGGCTGAGCCCGATGCGCTTGGCGTCCTCGTCGGGGCCGTCGATCCGGTGCACGGCACCGCGGCTGAGGTCGTTCCACGGGGCGGAGCCGGCCAGATAGGTCTTCTGGCAGGAGCGGAACTCCTCCAGGTCGTCCGGGGTCGCCATGCCGGTGGCGTTGAAGAAGTCCTCGTACTGCCGGATGCGATGGGCGCGGGCCGTGGGCGACTCGCCCTTGGGCGCGATGCAGTAGATCGTGACCTCGGTCTTGTCGACCGAGAGGGGGCGGAAGTGCCGGATCTGGGAGCTGAACTGGTCCATGAGGTAGACGTTCGGGTAGAGGCACAGGTTGCGGGAGACGCCGATCATCCAGTCGGCCTTCTCCTCCCCGAACTCCGCCACCAGTTCGTCGCGCCGTTCATTGAGCGGCCGGTTGGCGGGGTCGAGCCATTTCGTCCACAGCAGCAGGTGGCCGTGCTCGAACGCGTAGTACCCGCCTTGCTGCTTGGACCAGCCCCCCGCGTCCATCGTCTTGATGTCGTTCGCCGACTCACCCGCGACCCGGCGGGCCTGGGTCGCCGCGTAGTTCCAGTGCGTGGCGGACACGTGGTAGCCGTCGGCGCCGTTCTCCGCCTGGAGCTTCCAGTTCCCGTCGTACGTGTACGTCGACGAGCCGCGCAGCACCTCCAGCCCCTCCGGTGACTGGTCGACGACCATGTCGATGACCTTCGCCGCCTCGCCGAGGTGCTCGGTGAGCGGCCTGACGTCGGGGTTGAGGCTGCCGAAGAGGAAACCGCGGTAGTTGTCGAAGCGGGCGACCTTGGTCAGGTCGTGCGAGCCGCCGGTGTTGAACTGCTCGGGGTAACCGGCGCCGCGCGGGTCCTTGACCTTGAGGAGCTTGCCGGTATTGGCGAACGTCCAGCCGTGGAAGGGGCAGGTGAAGGTGGTGCGGTTGTCGGTCTTGCGGCGGCAGAGCATCGCCCCGCGGTGGCTGCACGCGTTGATGAGAGCGTGCAGTTCGCCCTGCTTGTCGCGGGAGATGACCACGGGCTGCCGGCCGATATAGGTCGTGAAGTAGTCTCCAACGTTCGGAATCTGGCTCTCGTGCGCGAGATAGACCCAGTTCCCCTCGAAGATGTACGTCATCTCCAGCTCGAAGAGCTCCTCGTCGGTGAACACGCTCCGGCGGACGCGGTACACGCCGCTCTCCGGATCCTCCACCAGGGCACCCTCAAGGATGGCCCGCGCACCGCTGTCGGCCTCGGTCATGGTCCGTCCCTCCCGATCGTTCGCCACCCGGCTTCGGCGGCTCTTTCGTTACGACTGCTTTTCAGCACCATGACACCGCGGTGAAGAGTGGGGCCCCAGACGTTTCCCCAGGGTTGACCCAGGGGGGTATTGATATCCCTCGCGTCTCAATAGGGTGCAATCAAGTATTTGTCCGTCTGGGATTCCGGTTCCTACGATGAGGCGCAACCGAGGGCCCCGGAACAGAAAGGGGCAGTCCGATGGAACTCAGGCACCTGCGGTATTTCGCGGCCGTTGCCGACACCCGCCATTTCGGCAGGGCGGCACAGCGTCTGCACATGGCCCAGCCCCCGCTCTCCCAGGCGATTCGCCGGCTGGAGACGGAACTGGGCGTCGAACTGTTCACCCGTACGACCCGGCAGGTCACCCTGACCGGCGCCGGCGAGGTCTTCCACGCCGACGTGCGGCGCATCCTCACGGCCGTCACCGAAGCGGCGGCCCGGGCCGGGCGCTTCGCGTCGGGGGTGGAGGGAGTGCTGCGGGTGGGCCTGACCGGATCGGCCTCGTACCGACAGCTGCCCGCCCTGGCGCGGCTGGTGAAACGCGACATGCCAGGGGTGACGCTGGAGGTGCACACGGAGATGCTCACACCCGCCCAGGAAACGGCGCTGGCGGACAGACGCCTGGACATCGGCGTCCTGCGGCCGCCCACCCGACGGGAGGGCATCGTGCACCGGGCCGTGGCCGACGAGGCGCTGGTCCTCGCCGTGCCCGAGGGGCACTGGCTGGGTGACGCCGATGCCGTACGCGTCGAACAGCTGCGGCACGAGGACTTCATCATGTACGCGGCCGGGCTCAACTCCGTCGTCAACGACACGGTGGTCCGCAGCTGCCTGGCGGCCGGCTTCTCCCCGCACCGCGCCCACGAGGTCACCGAGACCTCGGCGGCGCTCGCCCTGGTCGCGGCCGGCCTCGGGGTCGCCGTGCTGCCCGATTCCATCCGCTCGGCGCCCCGCGAAGGGGTGCTGTGCAAGCACATCGAGGACGCCCTGCCCGTCCGCCTCGCCATGGCGTGGCGCGATGACGACCCATCTCCCCTGCTGAGAAACCTGCTGCACATTCTGGAGAAGAACAACATGTTCATCGCGCCCGAAATATCCGGGGAAACGGTATGAAGATTGTCAAGGTCGAGGCGATACCCTTTTCGATTCCGTACAGAAAGCCGCTGAAATTCGCCAGCGGCGAAGTGCGCACCGCCGACCACGTACTGGTACGGGTGCACACCGACGACGGACCGACCGGTGTCGCCGAGGCGCCGCCCCGGCCCTATACGTACGGTGAGACCCAGGAATCCATCGTGGCCGTGATCGACAAGATCTTCGCGCCGCAGATCACGGGCCTGTCGGCGCTGGAGCGGGAAGCGGTCCACGAGAGGCTGGACCGGACCGTCGGCAACCCCACCGCCAAGGCCGCCCTCGACATGGCGCTGTGGGACATCCTCGGCCAGGCGGCCGGCATGCCGGTCTCCGGGCTCCTCGGCGGGTACACCAAGCGGATGCGGGTGAGCCACATGGTGGGCTTCGCACCCGCCGAGCGCATGGTCGCCGAAGCCGAACGCGTACGGGACACCCACGGCATCACCACCTTCAAGGTCAAGGTCGGCCGCCGCCCCTACACCGACGACGTCGAGGCCTGCCGCGCCCTGCGCGACGCCCTCGGCCCGCAGGCCGAGCTCTACATCGACGGCAACCGCGGCTGGACCGCCTCCGAGGCGGCCCGCGCCCTGCGGGAGATGGCCGACCTCGGCCTGACGTTCGCCGAGGAACTCTGCCCGGCCGACGACGTACTGGGACGGCGCTGGCTCGTGGCACAGAGCCCCATCCCCTTCATCGCCGACGAGAGCGCCACCCGCGCGGCCGAGGTCACCCGCGAGCTGCTCGGTGGCTCCGCCACCGCCATCAGCATCAAGACCGCCCGCACCGGGTTCACCGCCTCGCAGCGCGTGCTGCACCAGTGCGAGGGGCTGGGTGTCGAAGTGCTGATGGGCAATCAGATCGATGGCCAGATCGGCACGCTGTGCTCCGTCGCCTTCGGCGCGGCACACCGGTCGTCCGCCCAGCGGGCCGGTGAGCTGTCCAACTTCCTCGACATGAGCGACGACCTGCTCACCGAGCCGCTGTCCATCACGGACGGCACCCTGCGCCTTCGCGAAGGCGCGGGGCTGGGGATCGACATCGACCCCGACAAGCTGGCGCGCTACCGCCAGGACATCTGAGAACCACCAACCGCACCGCAAAGGAACAGGACCGGAAACATGACCATCACGCCCACGCCCAACCCCGCCGAAGAGGCCACCGCGGCCGCATCAGGCGCCGCCGCCACCGAGAAGTTCCGCAGCAGGCAGCACACGGGCAGCGCCATGGCCGACACCAAGCGCGTCGACACGCTGGCCTCCGAAATGCTCTCGGCGGTCCACGACATCATCCGCCGCCACAAGGTCACCTACGCCGAGTACGACGCGCTGAAGGCTTGGCTCATCCAGGTCGGCCTGGACGGCGAGTGGCCGCTGTTCCTCGACGTGTGGGTCGAGCATGTCGTCGAGGAGGTCGCCAACGAGAACCGCCAGGGCAGCAAGGGCACCATCGAGGGCCCGTACTACGTCCCGGACTCCCCGTCCTTCACCGCCATCGCCACCCTGCCCATGCGGGAGGACGAGCCCGGCACGCCTCTGCTGTTCCAGGGGCAGGTGACCAGCGTGGACGGCACACCGCTGGCCGGCGCCAAGGTCGAGATGTGGCACGCCGACGCCAACGGCCTCTACTCGCAGTTCGCCCCCGGACTGCCCGAGTGGAACCTGCGCGGCACCGTCCTCACCGACGACCAGGGCAACTTCCGTATCCACACCAAGGAGCCGGCGCCGTACCAGATCCCCACCGACGGCTCCTGCGGCAAGCTGATCGCCGCGGCCGGCTGGCACGCCTGGCGCCCCGCCCACCTCCACCTGAAGGTCTCCGCCCCCGGCCACCAGCTCATCACCACGCAGCTGTACTTCCGGGGCGGCAGCCACGTCGAGGACGACATCGCCTCGGCCGTCAAGCCCGAACTGGTCCTGGACCCGGCTCCCGCGGCGAGCGGTACCGGCAACGAAGTCACCTACGACTTCGTGCTGGACAGGGCCTGACTCTTTCCGTCTTACGCACAGCGGCACCCCGATCTCTACCGGCAGAGGAAACACCATGCTGTTCGCAGTGACGATGGACGTCGAGATCCCGCACGACCTCGACCCCGAAGTCCGCGAGGACCTGATCAACCGTGAGAAGAGCTACTGCCAGGACCTCCAGAGGAAGGGCACCTGGGTCCACATCTGGCGATACGCCGGGCAGTACGCCAATCTCAGCGTCTTCGACGTCGCGGACCACGAGGAACTGCACCGCATCCTGTGGAATCTGCCGCTCTTCCCCTATCTGTCCATCGCCGTCACGCCCCTGGCCGCCCACCCGTCCGCGCTCGACGACACGGCGGGGGTGGCGGCCTGATGGCGATGGACAAGGTGGTGGGGTCGGCTGCGGAGGCTGTGGCTGATGTGGGGGAGGGGGTGTCGTTGGCGGTGGGTGGTTTTGGTCTCAGTGGTGTGCCGAGTGTGTTGATCGGGGCGGTGTACGAGAGG
>NZ_JAUEPL010000024.1 GCF_030406405.1 Streptomyces ficellus | reverse complement strand
ACATCGGCCGCGCCCGTGAGCACGGCGAGCTGGTGGGCGGGTTCAAGTCGGTCGCCGAATCGCTGGAGACGGTCGCCGCCAAGATGGGGCTGCAGCAGTTCGGCAAGGAGGGCGAGCCCTTCGACCCTCCCCCGCCCCTTGGGCGGGGGCGGGCGGCGCGGCTACCCGCCCGGGCGGTGGCGGAACTCCAGCCACGGGCCGCGGCGCGGCCTTGGGCAGGCGCCCCGGAAGGTGTCCGGCGCTCCGGCCCACAGGCGCGGCCCGGGGCGGGGCGGGCTGTCCCAGCCCCGTGGCGTCAGCCGTTGCGGGGGCTGGGGAAGGCGCTGGGGCGGGTTTCCTCGCGGAGGGAGTGGGAGCTCGCCGTGGGCTGGGGCGGCATCGAGCGGGCCGCCGGCACCGCCGGCATCGTCCGCGCACCGCCCGGCTCCACGGCGTGCTCGGCGTCCGGGGCGGTCGCCGGCTGGGCCGCCGCCCGCCTGGCGCCGTACCGACGGTGGACCGCCTGCTTGGTGACCCCGAGCGCGGAACCCACCGCGTCCCACGAGAAGCCCAGCGAGCGGTCGAAGTCCACCGCCGCGGTCACCAGGGTCTCGACGCTGTCCCGCAGCTCCTGGGCGAGCCGGACGGTGGGGGCCGGGGCCCGGCCGTAGACGACGAAGCCCGTGGACGGGCCGGATCGCCGTGGGCGGTACACATTGCCGAGCTGGGCGGTGAGCGTGCGCAGTGCGTCCACCTGCCGGCGGACCCGCTCGATGTCCCGCACCAGCAGGTGCAGACTCGCCCGGGCTTGGGCGTCGTGGGTTGCGTGGTCGGCCATTGACAAGCCTCTCGAACCGGCGTTGAAAAGGGGCGGGCCGCACCGGGGCGGCCCGTTTCGGTCAATCTGCCTTGACCAACGCGCCACCCGTGGTCGGGGTAACGCTGCGGAGGCGTATACGCATATGCGCGGGGCGCGCAGCTCTTCGTACGTACGCCCCCTTCACCCCGGGGCCTAAACTGGTGCGTTGCCCGCCACCGCCCCGAGACAGACAGGCAGTCAGCCACCGATGAAGCTCGTCTTCGCAGGCACCCCCGAGGTCGCCGTACCCGCCCTGGACGCCCTGATCGCCTCGGACCGGCACGAGGTGGCGGCCGTCGTCACCCGGCCCGACGCGCCCGCCGGCCGCGGCCGGCGACTGGTCGCCAGCCCCGTCGCCCAGCGTGCGGAGGAGGCCGGGATCGAGGTTCTGAAGCCGGCGAAGCCCCGGGACGAGGACTTCCTCGCGCGGCTGCGCGAGATCGCGCCCGACTGCTGCCCAGTGGTCGCCTACGGCGCCCTGCTGCCCCGGGTCGCCCTCGACGTGCCCGCCCACGGCTGGGTCAACCTGCACTTCTCGCTGCTGCCCGCCTGGCGTGGCGCCGCGCCCGTACAGCACGCGATCATGGCCGGGGACGAGATCACCGGCGCGTCCACCTTCCTCATCGAGGAGGGACTCGACTCCGGGCCGGTGTACGGGACGGTCACCGAGCGGGTGCGGCCCACCGACACCAGCGGTGACCTGCTCACCCGGCTCGCCTTCGCCGGCGCTGGGCTGCTGGCCGCCACCATGGACGGCATCGAGGACGGCACGCTCAAGGCCGTACCGCAGCCCGCCGAAGGCGTCACCCTCGCCCCGAAGATCACCGTCGAGGACGCCCGCGTCGACTGGCACGCCCCCGCGCTCCGCGTCGACCGCGTCGTACGCGGCTGCACGCCCGCGCCCGGCGCCTGGACCGTCTTCCGCGGCGAGCGGCTCAAGCTCATCCAGACCGCGCTGGTCCCCGACCGCACCGACCTGGCCCCCGGCGAGCTGTCGGCGGGCAAGAACCACGTGTACGTCGGGACCGGCTCGCACGCCGTCGAACTGCTCTGGGTCCAGCCGCAGGGCAAGAAGCCGATGCGCGGCGCCGACTGGGCGCGCGGCGTACGGATCGCCCCGGGGGAGAGGGCCGGCGGGGCCGACGTGGACGCCTCAGGCGCGTAAGAAGTCGATTTCGGAGCCTTGAGTCCGGCTGCCGGCAGGGTTGGACCTCCCTTCTAGGGACGACGTGGCCACGTCGCACTGAGGCTCCGGCCGGCGCGCGAGCCCGCCACCAGCCAGGTGGTGGCGGTGGGGAAGACGCCGAACGCCGCCCGTCTCGTACGAGGTGTCGCCCCGATGTAGCGAAGGCAGCCCGGGCGCTCGCGCAGGACCGGAGAGAGCGCAGCGCTCCGGTTCCGTCGCTGAGAAGGGATTAGGCTGAGAGGGTTCGAGCCACACCGAAAAGCGGAGCACCTTTTGAGCGAGCAGTCCCGTCGCCGTCCCCCCAAGCCGTACCGCCGCCCCAAGAAGGACCCGGTGCGGATCCTGGCGTTCGAGGCGCTGCGCGCCGTCGACGAGCGCGACGCGTACGCCAACCTCGTCCTGCCGCCGCTGCTGAAGAAGGCCCGCGAGAAGGAGGACTTCGACGGCCGGGACGCGGCGCTCGCCACCGAGCTGGTGTACGGCACCCTGCGCCGCCAGGGGACCTACGACGCGATCATCGCCGCGTGCATCGACCGGCCGCTGCGCGAGGTCGACCCGCCGGTGCTGGACGTGCTCGCACTGGGCGCGCACCAGCTGCTCGGTACGCGGATCCCCACGCACGCGGCGGTCTCGGCCAGCGTCGAGCTGGCCCGCGTGGTGCTCGGCGACGGGCGGGCCAAGTTCGTCAACGCCGTACTCCGCAAGATCTCGCAGCAGAGCCTCGACGCCTGGCTGGAGCAGGTGGCCCCGCCGTACGACGAGGACGCCGAGGACCACCTGGCCGTCGTGCACTCGCATCCGCGCTGGATCGTCTCCGCGCTGTGGGACGCCCTCGGCGGCGGCCGCGCCGGGATCGAAGACCTGCTGGAGGCCGACAACGAGCGGCCCGAGGTCACCTTGGTGGCCCGCCCCGGGCGGTCCACCACCGATGAGCTGCTGGACGTGCTGGGCGAGGAGGCCGGGCTGCCGGGCCGCTGGTCGCCGTACGCCGTGCGCCTGGCCGAGGGCGGCGAGCCGGGCGCCATCGACGCCGTACGGGAGGGCAGGGCCGGCGTCCAGGACGAGGGCAGCCAGCTCGTCGCGATCGCCCTCGCCAACGCCCCGCTCGACGGCCCCGACGAGCGGTGGCTCGACGGCTGCGCGGGCCCCGGCGGCAAGGCGGCCCTCCTGGGCGCCCTGGCCGCCGGGCGCGGCGCCGCCTTGCTCGCCTCCGAGAAGCAGCCGCACCGCGCCCGGCTGGTGCAGCGGGCACTGGCCGGGAACCCCGGCCCGTACCAGGTCATCGCGGCGGACGGCACCCGCCCGCCGTGGCGCCCCGGCTCCTTCGACCGCGTCCTCATGGACGTGCCGTGCTCGGGCCTGGGCGCGCTGCGCCGCCGCCCCGAGGCCCGCTGGCGGCGCCGCCCGGAGGACCTGGAGAGCTTCGCGCCGCTGCAGCGCGCCTTGCTGACCGAGGCGCTGCGGGCCGTCCGGGTGGGTGGCGTGGTCGGGTACGCGACGTGCTCGCCGCACCTGGCGGAGACCCGGGTCGTCGTGGACGACGTGCTGAAGAGGACGGGCGGCGCGGAGCTGATCGACGCCAGGCCCCTGATGCCGGGCGTCCCGGCGCTGGGCGACGGACCCGACGTACAGCTGTGGCCGCATCTGCACGGCACGGACGCCATGTACCTGGCGCTGCTGCGGCGCACGGCGTAGCCGGATGCGGGTGACCGGACGGGGTTCCGGACGGGGCTCGGACGGGGTTCCGGGCGGGGGTTGATACGCCGGGATTGCGGCATGTGCGCCGCGTCCCGGAAAGCCAGGGCGGGCATCGGGTAAAGGAAACCCCATGGGGCATGGCAGGCTTGGCTCATGGCCCAGATCAACCCCAGCATTCTGTCCGCCGATTTCGCCCGGCTCGCCGAAGAGGCGAAGGCCGTCGAAGGCGCCGACTGGCTCCATGTCGATGTCATGGACAACCACTTCGTGCCCAACCTCACCCTGGGCGTCCCGGTCGTCGAGTCGCTCGGCCGGGCGACGGACACCCCGCTGGACTGCCACCTGATGATCGAGGACCCCGACCGCTGGGCCCCGCAGTACGTGGAGGCGGGGGCCGGGTCGGTCACCTTCCACGTGGAGGCGGCCGCGGCGCCGGTGCGCCTCGCGCGGGAGATCCGCGCCAAGGGGGCCCGCGCCTCGATGGCGCTGAAGCCCGCGACGCCCATCGAGCCGTACGAGGACCTCCTCCCCGAGCTCGACATGCTCCTGATCATGACCGTGGAGCCGGGCTTCGGCGGCCAGGCCTTCCTGGACATCATGCTGCCGAAGATCCGCCGTACCCGGGAGCTGATCTCCAAGCACGGCCTTGAGCTCTGGCTCCAGGTCGACGGCGGGGTCTCCGCCTCCACCATCGAACGGTGCGCCGAGGCGGGCGCCGACGTCTTCGTCGCCGGTTCCGCCGTGTACGGGGCGGAGGACCCGGCCGCCGCGGTGCGTGCCCTGCGGGAGCAGGCCACGGCGGCGACGGCCACCGCCGCGTGGGCGTGCGGCCACTGAACCGAGGGGGCGAGCCACGGCCGAGCCACGGGGGAGCGACGGGCGGATGAACGCAGCCCGACAGGACCGATCAAGGACCGCCACATCTGCGAGGATGGCGATCCGTAGTGTGAACAGCAGTGAGGAGAGCGCGGTGTCTGCTATGTCGGCGGGACGGCCAGCCCTGCGGATGGGACCCGCGGAGCTCGTGCAGGCGGCGGCCATGGCCCGTCGCTTCTATCTCGAGGGCAAGTCCAAGATCCAGATCGCGGAGGAGTTCGGCGTCAGCCGCTTCAAGGTGGCGCGGGTCCTGGAGACCGCCCTGGAGCGCGATCTCGTACGCATCGAGATCCGCGTGCCCGCCGAGCTGGACGCCGAGCGCTCCGACGCGCTCCGCGCCAGATACGGCCTGCGGCACGCCGTGGTCGTCGAGTCCCCGCCCGAGGGCGAGGACGCCTCGCCCGACCCCGAGAACCTGGGTGAGGTCGCGGCCGACCTGCTCGGCGAGCTGGTGGCCGAGGGCGACGTCCTGGGGCTGGCCTGGGGCCGGTCCACCATCCACATGGCCGCCGCCCTCGACCGGCTGCCGCCCTGCACGGTCGTCCAGCTCACCGGCGTGTACGACGCCGGGACCGCCGAGCGCGGCTCGGTGGAGGCGGTGCGGCGCGCCGCCCAGGTCTCCGGCGGCGAGGCGCACCCCATCTACGCGCCCATGCTGCTGCCCGACCCGGCGACCGCGGCCGCGCTGCGCAGCCAGACCGGGATCGCCCGCGCCTTCGACTACTTCGACAAGGTCACGGTCGCGGCGGTGTCCATCGGCTCCTGGGAGCCGGGCATCTCCACCGTCCACGACATGCTCACCGACGAGGAGCGCGCGCACTACGCCTCGCTCGGCGTCGCGGCCGAGATGTCGGCCCACCTGTTCGACTCGAACGGGCGCCGGGTGGGGCGCGACCTCGGAGAGCGCTGCATCACGGTCGAGGCCGACCGGCTGCGGCGTATCCCCGAGGTCGTGGCCATCGCGGGCGGGCGGCGCAAGGCGGCGGCGATCGGCGCGGTGCTGCGGTCGGGGCTGGTCACCAGCCTGGTCACGGACACCATGGCGGCGGACTACCTGCTGCACGAGTTCACGCCCGGGCCCCGCCCGGCGCTGGACCGCGCGGACCCGGACGAGTAGCCGGCGCCACGCCGGGGCCAGGCTCGGCGCCGCGCCCGTCCGGGGCTTGGAGGAAGCGACAAGCCGCGCTTTCGCGGCCTGGAGCTTTCACCTGCGGCGTACGTGTGTGCGGACATGGGACAATGAAGTACGTGCGTTTTCCCCCCGGCTGAAATGCCCGGGGGCCAACTCCGAACGACTGGGATGTTCAGCACGTGCGTTTCCTCAATGACCTGAAGCCGCCGTACGACCTCACGTACGACGACGTATTCATGGTGCCTAGCCGCTCGGCCGTGGGCTCCCGCCAGGGCGTCGACCTCTCCTCCCCCGACGGCACCGGGACCACCATCCCGCTGGTCGTCGCCAATATGACCGCGATCGCGGGCCGCCGCATGGCCGAGACCGTCGCCCGGCGCGGTGGTCTCGTCGTCATCCCCCAGGACATCCCGATCGACGTCGTCACCGACGTCATCTCCTGGGTCAAGAGCCGCCACCACGTGCTCGACACCCCGATCGTGCTCGACCCGACGCAGACCGTCGCCGACGCGCTGCACCTGCTGCACAAGCGGGCGCACAACGCCGGTGTCGTCGTCGACGGCGACCAGCGGCCGGTCGGCGTCGTCACCGACGCGGACCTGACCGGTGTCGACCGCTTCACCCAGCTGTCCGAGGTCATGTCCCGGGACCTGCTGCTGCTCGACGCGGACATCGACCCGCGCGAGGCGTTCAACACGCTCGACCACCACAACCGCCGGTACGCCCCCGCCGTGGACAAGGACGGCCGCCTCGCGGGCATCCTCACCCGCAAGGGCGCCCTGCGCGCCACGCTCTACACCCCGGCCGTCGACGCCAACGGCAAGCTGCGCATCGCCGCCGCCGTCGGCATCAACGGCGACGTGGCGGGCAAGGCCAAGCAGCTCCTCGACGCGGGTGTCGACACGCTCGTCGTGGACACCGCGCACGGTCACCAGGAGTCGATGATCTCCGCGGTCAAGGCCGTCCGCGGTCTCGACCCGCAGGTGCCGATCGTCGCGGGCAACATCGTTGCCGCCGAGGGCGTACGCGACCTCATCGAGGCCGGCGCTGACATCGTCAAGGTCGGTGTGGGCCCCGGCGCCATGTGCACCACCCGCATGATGACCGGCGTCGGCCGCCCGCAGTTCTCCGCCGTGCTGGAGTGCGCCGCCGAGGCGAAGAAGTACGGCAAGCACGTCTGGGCCGACGGTGGCGTCCGCCACCCGCGCGACGTCGCCATGGCGCTCGCCGCCGGTGCGTCCAACGTCATGATCGGCTCGTGGTTCGCCGGTACGTACGAGTCCCCGGGCGACCTCCAGCAGTCCGCAGACGGCCGCCTGTACAAGGAGTCGTTCGGCATGGCCTCGGCGCGTGCCGTCCGTAACCGTACGAGCGAGGAGTCGGCGTACGACCGGGCCCGCAAGGGGCTGTTCGAGGAGGGCATCTCCACCTCCCGGATGTTCCTCGACCCGGCCCGCCCGGGTGTCGAGGACCTGATCGACTCGATCATCGCGGGCGTCCGCTCGTCGTGCACGTACGCCGGAGCGGCCTCCCTGGAGGAGTTCGCCGAGAAGGCCATCGTCGGCATTCAGAGCGCCGCCGGGTACGCGGAGGGCAAGCCGCTGCACGCCAGCTGGAACTGACGCTCCGACAGGGCCGCCTTCCGCCGTGCGCGGGAGGCGGCCCTGTCGCGTCTTGTGGTCTTCCCGTGAATCTCCTACGAAGGCGGATCGGATTGGCACGCGTGGTCCGGCTGAAGGCGGGTAGGCGCGTCTTGCGAACGTACGGAGATGAAATAGGGAGGGTGCAGTGTCCATGGCGACCACGATCTCGACGGGTACCGCCCCGCAGACGACCGATCTGCCGCAGCTGCGCAACCCGGGCGAGGTGGCTCCGAAGGACGCGAAGGAACTCTCGAAGCAGTTCTTCGACCGGCTGGCCGTTCTCGAGGAGGGCACGGAGGAGTACCAATACGTGCGCAACACCCTCATCGAGCTGAATCTCTCCCTGGTCAAGTACGCGGCGACGCGCTTTCGCAACCGGTCCGACCAGATGGAGGACATCATCCAGGTCGGCACCATCGGGCTGATCAAGGCGATCGACCGGTTCGACCTGAGCCGCGAGGTGGAGTTCACCACCTTCGCGATGCCCTGCGTCGTCGGTGAGATCAAGCGGTTCTTCCGCGACACCAGCTGGTCGGTGCACGTGCCCCGGCGGCTCCAGGAACTGCGCATCGACATCGCCCGCGCGACCGACGAACTCTTCCAGCGGCTCGACCGCTCCCCGACGCCCGCCGAACTGGCCGAGCACCTCGGTATGGAGGAGGACGAGGTACTCGAAGGACTCGTCGCCGCGAACGGGTACACGGCGGGCTCCCTGGACCTGCCGCTCGACGACAGCGGCGACAACGCGTCGGAGACGCTCGGGGACCGGCTGGGCGAGCCCGACCGCGAGCTGGAGATCGTGGAGAACGTCCAGGCGCTGAAGCCGCTCATCGAGGAGTTCGACGAGCGGGACCGGCGCATCCTGAAGATGCGGTACGTGGACGAGATGACGCAGTCCGAGATCGGCGCCGAACTCGGCGTCTCCCAGATGCATGTCTCGCGGCTGCTGTCACGGATCACCGCCCGGCTCCGCGAGGGCCTCCTGGCCGTGGAGTGACCGGCGGGCACGACGGGACGCCGCGCGGCGGGTGGAGCGGACGCGGCGTCGACCGGCCGTCACCGGCCCGGCCCTTGAAGGGGCCGGGCCGGTGGCGTGTGTTGAGGCCGCGCCTTTCACAGCCGTGTTTTTCACGGTCATGCCTTTGACGGTCGTGTCCGCCACGGCGGGCGTAGGCCGGCGGGGCTTCGGACGTCTGCCGGGCCGGGCGCGGGCGCGCGGCGGGCGGGAGGCCTCGGCGGGAGGTATGACCGGCGGGGTGCCCCCACGCGGGCGTCGGGGGCGGGGCTAGGGAAGTCTGCCGGGCAGAGTACGCGGCGGGCGGGAGGCGTCGGCGGGGCTCGACGTCTGCGGGCCGGGCGCGCGGAAGGCAGAGGCGTCGGCGGGGGCGGGGCTCCCGGGGCGGCGGGGGGCGTCAGGCGGATTCGGGGCGGGACCAGATGGCTCGTACCGTTTTGCCCTTGGCGCGGGGGCGGACCTCCACGCGGCTCGCCAGCGCCAGCACCATGGGCCAGCCGAAGCCGCCGCCGCCCGCGAAGTCCGGCGTGCGGGCCTCGGGGACGACCGGGCTGGAGTCGTCCAGCTCCACGGCCAGCTCCTCGGGCTCGGCCCGCAGCCGCAGGCGCCACCAGCCCTCGGTGTGGCGCAGGGCGTTGGTGGTCAGTTCGGTCACGACCAGCTGAACGGCGTCCAGGTCGGCCCACGGGCAGTGCTCGGCCAGGAAGCGGGCGGCCGACTCACGGGCCGAGGCGCAGTCGGCGTACGGCGAAACCATGACAACCACAAGCGGCTCCTTCGGTCCTCGTGGCACGTGTACCCAGCCCGCGTGGGTTCACCACGGACCCGGCGACGGTCAGCCGGGGACCCGCCGTACGGTCAGGGCGACGGTGTCGTCCGGATGCAGGATGACCGTGTGCATCTCCTCCGCGATGGCCGCCGGGATCTCCTCTATCGGCCGGTGACGGTGCCTGCGCGCCACCCGCGCCAGCCGCTGTTCGCCCTCGCGGGGGTCGCGGCGGCTCTCGGTCAGCCCGTCGGTGTAGAGCACCAGCAGGTCGCCGGGGCCCAGGCGGTCCCGCAGCAGCCGCTCGCTGCCCGGCAGCGGAAAACCGATACCCCGCCCGCGTACCTCCAGCAGGCTCGTCTCGCCGTCCTCCCGTACGAGAAGGGCGGGCGGATGGCTGCCGTTGGCCAGCACCAGTTCCCCGCTCGCCGGATCGATCCTGACGAGCTGCACGGTGGCCATCAGGTCGTGGTCGAAGGTCGCCAGCACCTCGTCCGTCCTGGCGACGATGGACTCCACGGGGTGGCCCTCCAGGGCCAGGGTGCGTACGGCGTGGGTGACGTTGAGCGCGCTGCGCGTGCTGGTCAGGCCGTGCCCCAGGGCGTCCACCACCGTGATGTGCACGGTGCCGTCCGGCAGGACGAACCAGTCGTAGAGGTCACCGCCGGTCGGGGCGTGCTTCTCCGCCGGTTCGTAGTGCACGGCCATCTCCACCCCCGGCACCCGCACCGGCGGCGGGCGCAGCGCGTCCTCCAGCTGACGCAGTATCCGGCCGTGCGCCTGCCGCAGCTGCTCGTCGCGCTCCTCCAGCTGTACGTACAGGGCCAGCACGCCGCTGTTGGTCTCGGCGAGCTCGTGCTTGAGCCGCTGGTGGTCCTCGGCGAGCGCGTCCATGCGGCTGACCGCCGCGCTCAGCTCCTCCTCCAGCAGCTCGACCAGCCCCGGCGGGTCGTCCCCGGGCGGCGGCTCCTCCAGCGCGGGCGCCGGCAGCCGCCACACCGCGGCCGGTCCGGGCAGCCGCTCCGCGGGCAGCGGCAGCCCGTCCAGCGACGGCCGGCGCGGCGCGTGCGGCAGGTGCAGCCGCACGGTCAGCCGGCCCTCGCCCCGCCCCTCCGCGCGGCCGTCGGGCTGCGGCGGCACCGCCTCCAGCAGTACGGGCCGGCCCGCGGCCAGCTCGCCGGCGGCGACCCGGGTCGCCGACAGCGCGAGCCGGTAGCGAAGCTCGACGGGCAGGCCCGCCCGGTGGGCCAGGCGGCGGAGCGTGCTGCGCAGCCCGGCGAGGGAGTGGTGGGTGGTCATCTGCGGTTTCATGCGTCTCTCCGCGCCGGGCCGAGGGTGAGGACGGTCGCGTCGTCCCGGCTGCGCCGGTATTCGTGGACGAGGGCTCCGGCGAGCAGCGGAGCGGGCAGTGCGGTGAGGAAGGGCGTCGGGGCGTGCGTCCAGCGGCTGTCGATGCCGTCGCTGTGCAGCAGGGCCGTGGCGCCCGAGTCGGCCGGGATGCGGTGCACCCGCGGTTCGGGCATGTTCCAGCCGACGACCCCCGGCTGGCCGCCGAAGCGGTGCCGGATGCCGTCATGTGCGAGGAGGACGGCGCGTACGTTGCCCACCGAGCAGTGCTCGACGCCGTCGCCCGTCAGCCGCAGCAGGCCGACCGCCGCGCCCCGGCTGCGCCGCAGCGCCCGGTTCATCGACCGCATCAGCTGCGGCAGCGGCTGGTCGGCGCCGCGGTGGAAGGCGCGCACGGCGAGCTCGGCCGCCTCGGAGGCGGGTGCCCCGTGCCCCAGCCCGTCCACGACGAGGGCGGTGCGCACGTCCCCGGTGACCGCAAGGCCCCAGGAGTCGCCGCACGCGGTCTCGCCGTCGGCCGGTACGCGCACCGCTCCGACACCCGGCGTGGTGGAGTCGGCGGCGCTGCTGCCGGGCTCGCCGAGGCGGGCGCAGACCACGGTCCCGGCCCCCTCCTTCGTACGGACGGTGAACTCGTCGGCGATCCTGCGCACCGCGCCGAGACCGGAGCCCAGCGTGCGGGTGGTGGTGTACCCATCGGTGAGGCACCGCTCCACGTCGGCCATGCCCGGTCCCCGGTCCACGGCCAGGATCTCCACGCCGGGCCGCAGCGGCAGCGGCTGGATGTACAGCGAGCCGTGCACGGCGTGCTTGGCGACGTTTCCGGCCAGCTCGCTCGCCAGCACGGCGGCCTGGTCCGGCAGGGCGCCCGTGAGCCCCTGGTCCAGCGCCGTTCGCCGGGCGGCGGAGGCCGCGAGCTGGACGGCGCTGTAGTGGTCCACCCGGATGTGGGCGGTGATGGACGGTGACGGCCGCGTCCGCGACCCGGCCGACCCGGCCGACTCGGACGGCCCGGCCCCCGTCCCCGGCGACGGCCGCCCGAGCCGGCCGGTCTGCGAGCGGGTCTGCGATCCCGCCTGCGGGCCGGTCCTCGGCCGCCCCTGCGGCCCGGTCGACGGTCCGTTCGGCGGCCCGTTCTGCGCCCGCATCAGCGGTCGTTCCAGCGCGTGGCGACCACGGTCGTGCCCTGGCCGGGGACGCTGTGCACCTGGAACTCGTGCATCAGCCGCCGCGCCCCGCCCAGGCCGTGCCCGAGCCCCTGGCCCGTGGTGAAACCATCGGTGAGCGCCATCTCCAGGTCCGGGATGCCGGGGCCGTCGTCGCGGACCGTCAGCCGCAGCCCCTTCCGCCCGGAACGGTTCACCAACTGGATCTCCAGGGCACCTCCGCCGCCGTGGACGTAGGCGTTGCGGGCGAGCTCACTGGCCGCGGTGACGATCCTGGTCTGGTCGACGAGCCCGAAGCCGGCTTCCACGGTCGCGGCCCGTACGGCGTGGCGTACCGTCAGCAGGTCCTCCTCGGAGGCGACCTCGTAACGGGAGGCCTTCGACGCACCCGAGGCCCCGGGGGCACCGGACGCACCGGAGGCCCTGGACGCCCCCGCCACCGCGCCCGTGCCGGGGCTGCCGCTCGCGGACGGCCCCGCCGTCAGGCCGGCACGGGCGCCGGGCACGGGGGACCGCTGGGCGACGAGTTCGGGGCCCGCCGCGACCCGTTCACCGCCGAGCGTCACGTCGGACCTCCCCGGCGGGTTGGGGCATGCGGTGCCAGCCGAGCGCGGTCAGGCCCTGCTCCGCGTTGAGGGCGGTTTCCACGCCGGTCAGCCGCAGCCCCAGCTCGACCAGGGTGATGGCGACCGCGGGCCGCATCCCGGCCACGATGACCCGGGCCCCCAAGAGCCGCGCCATGGTGGTCAGCTCCATCAGCGTGCGCGCCACGAAGGAGTCGATGATCTCCAGCCGGGAGATGTCGATCAGGACGCCACGGGCGCCGTCGGCCGCGATCCGCTCGGTGAGCTCGTCGGTGAAGGCCACCGCCGACTGGTCGTCCAGCTCGTTGAGCAGCCCGGTGACCAGGACGTCGCCGAGCCGCAGGATGGGTACGCCGGTGGCGTGAGGGGCCGTCACGCGGTCACCGGCCGTGCGGTGCCCGCGTCGACGGCGGGCTGGTCGGTCAGCTGGATCGCCGCGCCCAGCGCGTCCGCCAGGGTCGCCCGGGTCAGGATGGTGGACAGGTCGATGCCGAGCTGCGCGATGGTCTGGGCGATCGGCGGCCGGATGCCGCTGATGACGCAGTCCGCGCCCATCAGCCGTACCGCGTTGACGGTGTGCATCAGATGCTGGGCGACCGCGGTGTCGACGGCCGGTACGCCGGTGATGTCGATGATGGCGACCTGCGCCTCGTCGTCCTGGATCGCCTGCAACAGGCTCTCCATGACCACCTGCGTACGCGCGGTGTCCAGCGTCCCGATCAGCGGTACGGCCAGGACGTGCCGCCACAGCCGGACCACGGGGGTGGACACTTCGAGCAGCTGGCGGCTCTGCCGCTGGATGATCTCCTCGCGCCCCTCCACGTACGTCTCGAACGACAGCACCCCGGCGGCGTCCAGCAGCCGGTTGACCAGGATGGCGGCGGAGAACAGCTCGGCGGAGTCCCGGGTGGTGTGCTGTACGGCGGAGAGCAGCGCCTCCTTGAGCGACAGGACGGCCATCGACGTGGCGGTCGGCGAAGCGCCCGCCCTCGCCCGGCGCAGCGACAGCTCTATCACCGTCTGGCGCAGTTCGTTGCGGGACGCCACGAGCCGTTCCACCGGCACATCGCTGGCCAGACCCGAGGCCAGGGCGGAGATGAGAAGGTCCGCTTCCTCCCGCACCTCGTGCTCACTCATGTCGGTGCTGAGCACCGCCTG
This sequence comes from Streptomyces ficellus, assembly GCF_030406405.1. Lineage (GTDB taxonomy): Bacteria > Actinomycetota > Actinomycetes > Streptomycetales > Streptomycetaceae > Streptomyces > Streptomyces ficellus_B. Next base: position 80,780 of record NZ_JAUEPL010000024.1, on the reverse strand, counting down.
CTCCAGCTGGAGCCGGACCCACCGGTCCGCGATCTCCTCCTCGCGCTCCCGCAAGGCCTCGCAGAGGCGGTCGCGCACGCTCGACTCGCTGGTGTTCACAAGCACCTCTCGCAGTCGGAAGCGGGTCGCGGACGGGTTTCCGGCGGAAGGTGCGGAAACATCAGTGGGTTGGCCGCCCGGCCCCGTTTCTCATGTTCAACGGCGGTTGGGATCGTAATGGCCGTCCGGGGTCAGAAGAAACGTGACTGTGGCCCCGATAACGGCGAGGGCGGTGACCGCCAGGCGCCGGTCACCGCCCTCCCCGCCCGCTCAGCGTGAGGCGGACGTGAGCGGAGCGGCCGGTTCACCGGCCGCCGCCAGCGCCTGTCTGGCCACCCGCAGCGCGTCACGTATGTCACGTGTGCCAGTGGACACACACAGGGTGTAGGCGGTGTCCTCCCGTTGACGCAGGACCTCCTTGTCCACGGTCTGCGAACCCCGCGCGGCCAGCTCCTCATACCTGGCCACCAGCCCGCGCAACACCGTCGGATGTGCCATCAGCACGACAGAACCTCCTCGGAAGCGATGTCACCGACCGAGGGCGCCCCTACCCCGACTTCGCAAGATCATTCCGCCGTCCCGCGTCGTTGCTCGCCACCCCGCCCCGCCGCCCCTCCGGGGCTGCTCAGGGTCCCCGATGTGTCGATTCGTGCGGTGGGGCGCAATGTTTCCCCGTCTGTGCCTCAAGCGCGCAATGATCATTCGTCAATGCGCAACAACGATGCATTACAAGCGCGAAGCTCAGCTCGTAGGCTCGGGGCCCGTACCAGGAGTGGCGGCGACCGCCTGCTCGGCGGTTCCCCTTCCCCCGTGGGCTTTCCCCCTGCCCACGAGCCGCCGCGGGTCGCCTCCGTTTCGACCCGCAGCCATGAAGGAGCCTCCGCAGTGCTGGACCAAGGCGCAGCCCCTCCCGCCACCGAGCCATCCCCGCCCAAGGTGTCCGGGCTCTCCGCTCTCACCCGGCGCAAGCCGGTGGATGTGCTGGTCGCAGAGGGTGGGCAGGGCGAGGGCGGCTCGCTCCGCCGCTCGCTCTCCATGTGGCAGCTGACCATGATCAGCATCGGTGCCACGCTTGGCACCGGCATCTTCGTCGTCCTCGGCGACGCCGTTCCGCAAGCCGGCCCCGCCGTCACGCTGGCGTTTGTGATAGCCGGACTCACCGCGCTCTTCTCCGCCCTCTCGTACGCCGAGCTGGCCGGCTCCATCCCCGTCGCCGGCTCCTCCTACTCGTACGCGTACGCAACGATGGGCGAACTGGTCGCCTGGGTGTGCGGCTGGTGCCTGGTGCTGGAGTACGGCGTGTCCGTGGCCGCCGTGGCCGTCGGCTGGGGCGAGTACCTCAACGAGCTGCTCGACGGCACCATCGGCGTCACCATCCCCGGTGTGCTCTCCTCCGCACCCGGCGAGGGCGGCATCATCAACCTGCCGGCCCTGATCGTCGTGATGCTCGCCATGGTGTTCCTGCTCGGCGGCGCCCGTGAGTCGGCCCGCGCCAACACGATCATGGTCGTGGTGAAGATCGCCGCACTGGTCCTCTTCTGCGCCGTGGGCTTCATGGGCTTCAAGTCCGGCAACTACGCCGACTTCATGCCGCTCGGCATGGCGGGCGTCAGCGCCGCCGGTGCCAGCCTCTTCTTCTCGTACATCGGCTTCGACGCCGCCTCCACCGCCGGTGAGGAGGCCAAGAACCCGCAGCGTGACCTGCCGCGCGCGATCATGCTGTCGCTGATCATCGTCACCACGCTGTACGTCCTGGTCGCCGCCGTCGCCGTCGGCGCCTGGAACTGGAAGGACTTCGAGGGCTCGTCCGCCTCCCTCGCCGCGATCATGAACGATGTCAGCGGCCAGGCCTTCTGGGGCACGCTGCTGGCCGCCGGCGCCGTGATCTCCATCGCGAGCGTGGTCCTGACCGTGCTCTACGGCCAGACCCGCGTCCTGTTCGCGATGTCCCGCGACGGCCTGGTCCCCAAGGCGTTCGGCAAGGTCCACGCCAAGACCGGCACCCCGCGCCTCAACACGATCATCGTGTCGCTGTTCTGCGGCGTGCTGGCCGCCATCATCCCCCTGGGTGAACTGGTCAACGCCACGAGCATCGGCACGCTCTTCGCCTTCGCGCTGGTCAACGTCGCGGTCGTCGTGCTGCGCCACAAGCGCCCCGAGCTGGAGCGCACCTTCAAGGTCCCGTTCGGCCCGGTCTTCCCCGTGCTGGGCTTCGTCTTCTGCGCGTACAACATGTTCAGCCTCGACGCCGTCACCTGGGTGGTCTTCGGAATCTGGATGGCGGTCGGGCTCGTGTTCTACTTCCTGTACGGCATGCGCCGCTCCCGATTGGCCACAGCAGAGAAGTGATCGACCCGTAGTGCGACTGAACGATCTCGACGAACGCATCGTCCACGCCCTCGCCGAGGACGCCCGCCGGTCCTACGCCGACATCGGCTCGCTCGTCGGCCTCTCCGCGCCCGCGGTCAAGCGGCGCGTGGACCGGCTGCGGGCCGAGGGCGCCATCACCGGATTCACCGTCCGGGTGGACCCGGCGGCGCTCGGCTGGGAGACCGAGGGCTTCATCGAGATCTACGCACGCGGCAACACCTCGCCCGAAACCATCCAGCGCGGCCTGGAGCGGTACCCGGAAGTCGCGTCCGCGTCCACCGTCACCGGTGACGCGGACGCGATCGTCCAGGTCTTCGCGTCCGACATGCGCCACTTCGAGCGCGTACTGGAGCGGATCGCGGGCGAGCCGTTCGTGGAACGCACCAAGTCGGTGCTGGTGCTCTCGCCGCTGCTGCGGCGCTTCTCGTCCGGCTCCCCGGCGTAGTCTCCCCGCCGGGGGCGGGGCACGTCCGACGCCGTCCGGCCCCGCCCCGAGCGGTGCGCAACGAATCACCGATGAGGGTCGTATCCGCGCAACGGATCAACGGTCGGTCCGCAACGGTCACGTCTTGTCCTGCGATGACCCCGGACCGTACCGTTTTGAACGTCTTCTCGACGCCTTCCCCGCCCCTCACGCACCCCGACAGAGGTCTGCCGATGCCGCCGCTGCGCACCGCCCTGCTCCAGAGCTCCGGACAGCCCGGTGACGTCGCCGCCAACCTCAAGGTCCTCGACGAGGCCGCCGCCCGCGCCGCCGCCACCGGCGCCGGCCTGCTGGTCGCCCCCGAGATGTTCCTGACCGGGTACGCGATCGGCGACGGCGTCGCCCGGCTGGCCGAGCCCGCCGACGGCCCCTCCGCGGCGGCGATCGCCGACATGGCCGTACGCCATGGCCTCGGCATCGTCTACGGCTACCCGGAGCGCGACGGCGAGCGGGTGTTCAACTCCGCGCAGCTGATCGGCCCGGATGGCGCCCGGCTCGCGAACTACCGCAAGACCCACCTCTACGGCGGCTTCGAGACCGACTCGTTCACGCCCGGCGACCAGCCGGTGGTCCAGGCGGAGCTCGGCGGGCTGCGCGTCGGCCTGATGATCTGCTACGACGTGGAGTTCCCCGAGAACGTCCGGGCGCACGCGCTGGCCGGCACCGAGCTCCTGCTGGTGCCGACCGCGCTGATGCACCCCGCCGAGGTGGTCGCCGAGTCCGTCGTACCGGTGCGCGCCTTCGAGAACCAGATGTACATCGCGTACGCCAACCGCACCGGGCTCGAGGGCGCGTTCGAGTTCGTCGGCCTCTCCGCCCTCGCCGGCCCCGACGGCACCGCCCGAGCCCGCGCCGGCCGCGGCGAGGAGTTGGTCACCGGCGACGCCGATCCGGAGCTGCTGTCCTCCTCGCGCGAGCGGAACCCCTACCTGCGCGACCGCCGCCCCGGCCTCTACACCTCCCTCGTCTGAGCCTCACCCACCAGCTTTCCGCAAGGAGTCCGTACCCCATGACGTCCACGGTGCCCACCGCCGTCCAGCACACCGACGCGCAGCCGCCGATCACCATGTTCGGCCCGGACTTCCCGTACGCGTACGACGACTACCTCGCCCACCCGGCCGGCCTCGGCCAGATACCCGCGACCGAGCACGGCACCGAGGTCGCCGTCATCGGCGGCGGGCTCTCCGGCATCGTCGCCGCGTACGAGCTGATGAAGATGGGCCTCAAGCCCGTCGTCTACGAGGCCGACCAGATCGGCGGCCGGCTGCGTACCGTCGGCTTCGAGGGCACGGGCACGGAGGGGCTGACCGCCGAGATGGGCGCCATGCGCTTCCCGCCCTCCTCGACGGCGCTCCAGCACTACATCGACCTGGTGGGCCTGGAGACCCGGCCCTTCCCGAACCCGCTCGCCGAGGCCACGCCCTCGACCGTCGTCGACCTCAAGGGCGAGTCGCACTACGCGCAGACCATCGACGACCTGCCGCAGGTCTACCGCGACGTGGCCAAGGCCTGGAACGACTGCCTGGAGGAGGGCGCGGACTTCTCCGACATGAACCGCGCCATGCGCGAGCGTGACGTCCCGCGCATCCGCGAGATCTGGGCCAAGCTGGTCGAGAAGCTCGACAACCAGACCTTCTACGGTTTCCTGTGCGAGTCCGAGGCGTTCAAGTCCTTCCGCCACCGTGAGATCTTCGGCCAGGTCGGTTTCGGCACCGGCGGCTGGGACACCGACTTCCCCAACTCCATCCTGGAGATCCTCCGCGTCGTCTACACCGAGGCGGACGACCACCACCGCGGCATCGTCGGCGGCTCCCAGCAGCTGCCGCTGCGGCTGTGGGAGCGCGAGCCGGAGAAGATCGTCCACTGGCCGCTCGGTACGTCGCTGAAGTCGCTCCACGACGGCGACCCCAAGCCCGCCGTGACCCGCCTGCACCGCACCGCCGGCAACCGCATCACGGTCACCGACGCCAACGGCGACATCCGCACATACCAGGCGGCGATCTTCACCGCCCAGTCCTGGATGCTGCTGTCCAAGATCGCCTGTGACGACTCGCTGTTCCCCATCGACCACTGGACGGCGATGGAGCGCACCCACTACATGGAGTCGTCCAAGCTCTTCGTCCCGGTCGACCGGCCCTTCTGGCTGGACAAGGACGAGGAGACCGGCCGTGACGTCATGTCGATGACGCTCACCGACCGGATGACCCGCGGTACCTACCTGCTGGACGACGGCCCCGACAAGCCGGCCGTCATCTGCCTGTCGTACACCTGGTGCGACGACAGCCTGAAGTGGCTGCCGCTGTCCGCGCAGGAGCGCATGGAGGTCATGCTCAAGTCGCTCGGCGAGATCTACCCGAAGGTCGACATCCGCAAGCACATCATCGGCAACCCGGTGACCGTGTCCTGGGAGAACGAGCCCTACTTCATGGGCGCGTTCAAGGCCAACCTGCCGGGTCACTACCGCTACCAGCGCCGCCTGTTCACCCACTTCATGCAGGACCGGCTGCCCGAGGACAAGCGGGGCATCTTCCTCGCGGGCGACGACATCTCCTGGACGGCGGGCTGGGCCGAGGGCGCCGTCCAGACCGCGCTCAACGCGGTGTGGGGCGTCATGCACCACTTCGGCGGTGCGACCGACGCCACCAACCCGGGTCCGGGCGACGTCTACGACGAGATCGCGCCGGTCGAACTCCCCGAGGACTGACGGGCAGGGGGCGGGGCGACGCTAGGCGCACAGCGTGAGCGGTGTCAGCAGCATCCGCCCCACCAGGCCCATGGAGCGGTCGAGGCGTTCGGTGAACTCCTCGGCCAGCTCCGGCAGCCGCCTCAGCTGCCACAGCGAGCGGGCCGACAGCCAGGCCCCGTCCCGGGCCCGCTCCAGGCTCCAGCAGCCCAGCAGATGCGTCAGCGGGTCGGCGATCTCCAGCAGGTCGGGCCCCGGCATCAGCTCTTCGCGGATGCGCTCCTCCAGCAGTGTGAGGATGTCGCCCACGCGGTCGAACTCGGCTTCCAGGTCGGCCGGGCCGCAGCCGAGCGTACGGCAGGTGTCCACCACCGCCAGGGCCAGATCGTGGCCGATGTGCGCGTTGATACCGGCCAGGGCGAACTGCAGCGGCCGTACGCCGGGATGGCGGCGGTACTGGAACAGCGGCCGCCAGCACGCCGGCGGCCGCCCGCCCGCCGCGACCGCGTCCACCGCCGCGAGATACCGCTCGGCGAAACGTACGTCCAGGGTGACGGCGGCCCGCCGGTCGGCGAACTCCCCCGCGTCGATACGCCGGCCGACCTCCTCCGTGACCGTGAGGTAGACCCGGTTGAAGACCGCCACCCCGTCCGCCGCCGGCCACAGGGAGCGCAGCGCGCGCATCCGCGCCACCACCGGGTCGACCGTCAGCGGGAACTCTTCGATCTGCGCCATGGGGGGCAGCGTCCCAGCAGCCAGGCCCCGCGTGGTGTCATCGGGCCCGGCTTCCCCGGAATGGGCGAACGGCACGCACCGGCAAGATCCAGGAGACAGGCCCTAAGCGTGCGGGTCGTAGGCGGAGGTGCCCGAGTCCAGCAGGGGTTCCTGCTCCTCCATGCGGGCCTTCATATGGGCGGGGGCGAAGGCGCGCAGCACGTGGTAGCCGGTGATGACGACGATCGTGCCGAGCGCGATGCCGCCCAGCTCGAAGGTGTCGGTGATCTTCAGGCTGACGCCGCCGACGCCGATGATGATGCCCGCGGCGGCCGGGACCAGGTTCAGCGGGTTGCGCAGATCCACCTTGGCGTTGATCCAGATCTGGGCGCCCAGCAGGCCGATCATGCCGTACAGGATGACGGTGATCCCGCCCAGTACGCCGCCGGGGATGGCGGCCACGACGGCGCCGAACTTGGGGCACAGCCCGAAGAGCAGCGCGAAACCGGCGGCGGCCCAGTAGGCGGCCGTGGAATAGACGCGGGTGGCGGCCATGACGCCGATGTTCTCCGAGTACGTGGTGTTCGGCGGGCCGCCCACGGCGGTGGACAGCATGGAGGCGGCGCCGTCGGCGGCGATGGCGGTGCCCAGCTTGTCGTCCAGCGGGTCGCCGGTCATCTCGCCGACGGCCTTGACGTGTCCGGCGTTCTCGGCGATCAGCGCGATCACGACCGGCAGCGCGACCAGGATGGCGGACCACTCGAACGCCGGGGCGTGGAAGGACGGCAGCCCGATCCAGTCCGCCTTGGCCACCGCGGAGAGGTCGAGCCGCCAGTGGTCGACGGCCTCGGCGCCGCCGGCGGGGGAGTGGATCTTGCCGAAGGCCAGGTCGAAGACCCAGGAGAGGGCGTAACCGAAGATCAGTCCCAGCAAGATCGCGATCCGTGACCAGAAGCCGCGCAGGCACACCACGGCCAGACCGGTGAACAGCATCACCAGCAGCGCGGTCCACTGGTCCTGCGGCCAGTACGTCGACGCCGTCACCGGAGCCAGGTTGAAACCGATCAGCATGACCACCGCGCCGGTCACGACCGGTGGCATCGCCGCGTGGATGATCCGCGCCCCGAACCGCCGCACGGCCAGCCCCGCCAGGAACAGCACGGCGCCGACCACCAGGACCGCCCCGGTGACGGTGGCGCTGTCCCCGCCGGTGGCCCGGATGGCGGCGGCCACGCCGACGAAGGACAGCGAGCAGCCCAGGTAGCTGGGCACCGTGCCGCGCGTCGCGAGCAGGAAGATCACCGTCGCGACGCCGGACATCATGATCGCGAGGTTCGGGTCGAGCCCCATGAGGACGGGCGCGACGAACGAGGCGCCGAACATGGCCACCACGTGCTGCGCGCCGAGTCCGGCCGTACGCGGCCACGACAGCCGCTCATCGGGTCGGACGACAGCCCCGGGAGCGGGGGTTCGCCCGTCGCCGTGCAGGCTCCAGCGCACGCCGAGGTTCATGGGGGGTGGCTCCAGTTCTCCGGTTCGTTCTCCGGCTCGGGGGGCCGCCCCCGCGCGGCCGGATCCCGGCCGGGGAGCGGCCGGAAAAGACCATCCGCCATGGTAATCGGACTGCCGTACGATCCCGGGACAGCGCGTACGACCCGGACGGCGCGTACGACTCCGGGACGGCCGGTTACGGCCCCGGGACGGCGCGTACGACTCGGACGGCCCGCACGGCCCCGGGACGGTCCGTGCGACCCGGACGGCCCGCACGACCCAGGATGGCCCGTGCGCCCGGTGCCGGGCGCACGGGCCATCCTGGCCGCGTGGGGCTCGGCCCGGCGCCGTCAGTGCCGGGCCTTCTCCGTCACCGTCGCGCCGGTCTTCGCGCGGGTCACCCGGTCGCCCGCGCGCAGCACCCCCGCGCCCGCCACCAGGCCGAACGCCAGCAGGGTGACCAGGCCGAACGACACGGTCAGCGAGGTCGCGTCGGCCACCCCGCCGATCGCGGACGGCGCGATCAGGCCCGAGGTATACGTGATGGTGGCCACGCCCGCGATCGCCTGGCTCGGGTTGGGGCCGCTGCGTCCCGCCGCCGCGAAGGCCAGCGGTACGACGACGGCCACGCCGAGCCCGAGCAGCCCGAATCCGGCCATCGCGGCCGCCGGGTGCGGCGCGGTGACCACCAGGGCGCCCCCCGCGGTCGCGGCGACGCCCCCGACCCGTACCGTGCGCACCGCGCCGAACCGGTCGACGACCCTGTCGCCGAACAGCCGCGCCACCGCCATGGTCGCGGCGAACGCGGTGGTCGAGGCGGCCGCGAGGCCCGCCGACGTACCCAGCTGATCGCGCAGGTAGACCGCCGACCAGTCCAGGCTCGCGCCCTCGGCGAACACCCCGCAGAACCCGATCGCGCCGATGGCCAGCGCCGACCTGGGCGGCAGCGCGAACCGCGGCGGCGCCTGGTCCTCCGGCGCGCTGCGCAGGTCCAGGACGCCCTGGCAGAAGACCAGGCCGAGCGCGGTGAGCGCGGCCGCCGCGATGAGGTGGTGCAGCCGGGCGTCACCGCCCAGGTGCGCGGCGAGCGTCCCCGCGGCCGAGCCGATCAGGGCGCCGGTGCTCCACATGCCGTGCAGGCTCGACATGATCGACTTGTCGAGCCGGTTCTCGACCTCGACGCCCAGCGCGTTCATCGCCACGTCCGACATGCCCGCAGTGGCCCCGAAAACGAACAGTGCCCCGCACAGCCCGTAGACGTTCGGCGCCAGGGAGGGCAGGACCAGCGACACCGTCCACAGCGTGAGCAACGCGCGCAGCGCGGGGCGGGCGCCGAAACGGTGGCTGATCGCTCCCGCCACCGGCATCGCGAGCGAGGCGCCCAGCGCGGGGAAGGCGAGCGCCAGGCCCAGCTGGCCCGCGCTGACCCCGGCGTGGTCCTGGATCCATGGGATACGCGTGGCGAAGCTGCCCGTGACGGCCCCGTGCACACAGAAGACGGCGGCCACGGCGAACCGCGCCCGCCTCAGCCGCTCCTTGCCGAACACCGCGTCGTGTGCCACGGGCCCTCCCCGGTCGCTCTCGCCCTGTGTGATGGGCGGTAAATTATCAGGAACCCTGCCTGTTAGTAAGACGGCAGGAAGAGCCTGCCGAACGCGTCTGAGAGGATCCCGGCATGCCCGCATCGCCCAGCACCGCCCGGGCCATCAACGACCGGCTCGCCCTCCGACTGCTCCAGGACGAAGGCCCGTTGACGGCAGGTCAGCTGAAGACCCTGACCGGACTGTCCCGGCCCACGGTCGCGGACCTGGTCGAACGGCTCCAGGACTCCGGGCTGATCCAGGTCGTCGGCGAGGCGGGCGCCGAGCGCCGCGGCCCCAACGCCCGGCTGTACGGGATCGTCGCCGACCGCGCACACCTCGCCGCCCTCGACGTACGCACCGACAGCGTCTCCGTCGTCGTCACCGACCTGCTCGGCGCCACGCTCGCCGAGGCGTCCCTGCCGATGGGGCCCGACGACCACACCGGGGCCGCCGTGGAGCGCGCGGTGGCGCTGCTGGAACGCACGGTGGCCGAGGCGGGCGTACGGCGGCTGCACAGCGTCGGCGTCGGGGCGCCGGGGCTGATCGACCCCGCCACGGGCGAGCTGCGGGACTCCACCGGCCTGCCCGCCTGGCACCGGCGGCTCGTCCCCGTGCTCCAGCAGCGCCTGCCCGCGACGGTGCTCGTCGAGAACGAGACCAACCTCGCGGCCCTCGCCGAACAGCGCGAGGGTGCCGCCCGCGACCGCGACACCTTCGTCCTGCTCTGGCTCGGCCACGGCGTCGGCGCGGCCGTCCTCCTCGACGGCGGGCTGCGGCGCGGCGCCTCGGGCGGCGCCGGCGAGATCGGGTTCCTGCCCGTGCCGGGCACGGGCGGCCTGCCGTCGGCGACCGGCTGCGACGGCGGCTTCCACGCGCTGGTGGGGTCGGTGGCGGTGCGCGAGCTGGCACGGGAGCACGGGATCGACGTCGCCGACCGGGGCGCGGACCCGGCCGGCGCGGTGGCGGTCCGCACGGCTCTGGCCACCGGGCGCGGGGACGCGTTCCTGGACGCCCTCGCCGGGCGCCTCGCCCTCGGGGCGGCCGCGGTCAGCGCCGTACTCGACCCCGGCTGCGTGGTCCTGGGCGGCGAACTCGGCCACGCGGGCGGCACCGCGCTCGCCACCCGCGTCGAGACCCGGCTGGCCGCGCTCAGCCCGCTGCGTACGGAGGTGAGGGCGAGCGCGCTGGGCGGCGCCGCGGTGCTGCGCGGTGCGCTCCTCACGGTCAGGGACGCCGCCCAGGACGAGCTGTTCGCCGCCACCCGCTGAACGGCCACCTGGGGAACGCCCGCGCGCAAGAAGCGCCCCCCTGAACGGCCATCCCCAGAACGGCCGCGCGCGCAAGGCGCCCCCTGAACGGCCACCTCGTAACGCCCGCGCGCAAGAAGCGCCCCCTGAACGGCCGTACGCGCAAGGCGACCCCCTGAACGGCCGCCCGCCGAACGGCTACGCGCCGAACCGGCCGGTCAGGAACTCCTCGAACGTCACCTTGCCGACCGCGTTCGCGGGCGTCAGGTGCCCGCCCGCGCGCATCCCCCGGTACGCCTTGCCCGCCAGCGGGACGCTCACCACCGGGCGGCGACGCCCCGACGCCCGCAGATAGGCCCGGGCCAGCTCCGGGAACGTCCGCACCTCGGGGCCGCCCATGTCCGCCACCCGGCCCGCGGGCGCGCCCGCGGCCAGCCCGGCGAGGCGGGCGGCGACCTCCGTGACCTCGATGGGCTGATCGCTCACCCCCGCCGGGAGCGGCATCACCGGCAGCTTGGCCACCGCCTCCAGCAGCTTCAGCACCAGGTCGTGGAACTGCGTCGTCCGCAGGATCGTCCAGCCGAGCCCCGACTCCTCGATCAGCCGCTCCACCGCCAGCTTGGTGCGGTAGTAGCCGAGCGGCACCCGGTCCACGCCCACGATCGAGATGTAGACGAGGTGGCCCACCCCGGCCTGCCGCGCCGCCGCGATCAGGTTCCGCGCGGCCCGCTCGTCGCCGCCGCGCGGCCGGCTCGCGCAGTGCACCACCGTGTCCACCCCCACGAGCGCCGCGTCCAGCCCCGTACCGCCCTCGCGCAGATCGACCGCGTACGGCACCGTGTGCCGGCTCAGCACCCGCACCTCGTGCCCGTCCGCCCGCAGCAGCTCCGTGACGTGCCTGCCGAGTGTGCCGGTCCCGCCGGTCACCAGAATCGTCGTCATCCCCAGATCCTCCCGCCATGACGTGGGCAGCGGGGATGGGGTTGCCTTGTGAGGCAGGCCACAGCGCTCACCCCCATGGGTGACGATCAGCCATGGCACACTGGCCCTGTATCAGCAGCAGCGCACTCCGGGGTCGGTGTAATTCCGAACCGGCGGTTACAGTCCGCGACCCGGCCGCATCCAGTGGCCGGTTGACCAGGTGAAATTCCTGGACCGACGGTGAAAGTCCGGATGGGAGGCAGTGCGCGGCGGGTGAGCCCTTCATGGGTGCGCCGGCCGTATGTCCGCTGGTCGCCGCTGGACGGCGACCGGTGACTTCGGCCCAGGCGCGCGGCCCCATGCGGTGGCGTTCCCGCTTCTGTCGTCACCGACAGGCCCCGGAGTCCGCGCCCGAAGAGGCAGGAGGACCCGGTGGCCACCGAAGCCGACGCGCACGCCATGCGCCGCGCCATCGCGCTCGCCGCCCGCGGACTCGGCTCCACCAGCCCCAACCCCGTCGTCGGGTGCGTCGTCCTCGACGCCTCCGGCCACCAGGTGGGCGAAGGCTGGCACCAGCGTGCCGGCGGCCCGCACGCCGAGGTCCACGCCCTGCGCCAGGCCGGCGTCCTCGCCCGCGGCGGCACCGCGTACGTCACCCTCGAACCCTGCGACCACACCGGCCGCACCGGCCCCTGCGCCCAGGCGCTCATCGACGCCGGGATCGCCCGGGTCGTGTACGCGGTGGGCGACCCCGACCCCCGGGCCACCGGCGGCGCCGGCACCCTCCGCGCGGCCGGCGTCGAGGTCGTCGCCGGGGTCCTCGCCGACGAGGCCGAGGCGGGCAACGCCGCCTGGCTCACCTCCGTACGCCTCGGCCGCCCCTACGTCCTGTGGAAGTACGCCGCCGGGCTCGACGGCCGCATCGCCGCCGCGGACGGCACGAGCCGCTGGATCAGCTCGCCCGAGTCCCGCGCCGACGTCCACCGGCTTCGCGCCGAGGCCGACGCCGTGATCGTCGGCTCCGGCACCGCCCGCGCGGACGACCCGCACCTCGCCGTACGCGGCATCGAGGGCGCCGTGCAGCCGCTGCGGGTCGTGGTCGACACCGAGGCCACCGCCGTCCGGCCCGGCGCCCGCGTCCTGGACGACGCCGGGCCGACCCTGGTCGCGGTCGCCGAGGACGCCGAGACGGATCTCCCCGATGTCGTACGCCTTCCCCGAGCCGGCCGCGGCCTGTCCGTTCCCGCCCTGCTGGACGCCCTGCACGCCCGTGGCGTCCGCTCCGTACTCCTCGAAGGCGGCCCGACCCTCGCCGGATCGTTCGTCGCCGCCGGAGCCGTCGACAAGGTCGTCGGCTACCTCGCCCCGGTCCTCCTCGGCGCGGGCCCCGCCGCCCTCGCCGACGCCGGGATCACCACCCTCACCGACGCGTTGCGGCTGCACGTCAGCGAGACCGTACGCATCGGCCCCGACCTGCGCGTCACCGCAGTCCCCGTCCCCACCCCCAAGGAGCACTGAGTGTTCACCGGAATCGTCGAAGAGCTGGGTGAGGTCACCGCCGTCGAGAACCTCGGCGACGCCTCCCGCTTCCGCCTGCGCGGCCCCCTCGTCACGGACGGCGCCAAGCACGGCGACTCGATCGCCGTCAACGGCGTCTGCCTCACCGTCGTGGAGAGCGCCGAGGGCGAGTTCACCGCCGATGTGATGGCCGAGACCCTCAGCCGCTCCAGCCTCGGCGCGCTTGCCCCCGGCTCCCGGGTGAACCTGGAACGGCCCATGGCGGTCGGCGACCGGCTCGGCGGCCACATCGTCCAGGGCCACGTCGACGGCACCGGCACGATCCTGGAGCGCACGCCCTCCGAGAACTGGGAGATCGTCAAGGTCTCCCTCCCCGGCCCCTTGCGGCGGTACGTCGTGGAGAAGGGCTCCATCACGGTGGACGGCGTCAGCCTCACCGTCGTCGACGCCGGCCCCGACTACTTCACCGTCAGCCTGATCCCCACGACCCTCGCGCTGACCACGCTCGGCACCAAGCGGAGCGGCGACCCCGTCAACCTGGAGGTCGACGTCATCGCCAAGTACGTCGAGCGCCTGATGGGCGCCCGGGCCAAGGAGACCGCCCAGTGAACTGGCTCAATTCCGAGGCCTTCACCGTCCTGGACCAGCGCATCATGTGGTCGGACATGATCGGCAACACCATCGGTCTGATCGCCCTCGCGCTCGGCTGGCGCCGCTCCATATGGACCTGGCACGCCCAGTTCCTCTCCGGCGTCGTCCTCATCGCCGCGTACGCCTCCGCCCAGCTCAGCGGCGGTGTCGGCAAGCAGCTCCTGGTCATCGGTGTGGCGCTGTGGGGCTGGCGGCAGTGGCACCGGGGCCGGCAGCAGGCCCAGGACGGCTCCATCGCCGTCCGGTTCGCCTCCTGGAAGGAGCGCGGGCTGCTGCTGGCGGGCGCGGTGCTCGGCACACTCGCCGTCGGCGGCGTCTTCACCCTGTACCCGTCGCTCTCCTGGAGCCCCTGGGCCGACGCGTACATCTTCGTCGGCACACTCGTCGCGATGGTCGCCCAGGCCCGCGGCCTGGTCGAGTTCTGGTTCGCCTGGCTCCTGGTGGACCTCGTCGGCGTCCCGCTCGCCTTCAGCAGCGGCCTGGCCTTCTCCGGCCTGGTGTACGTGATCTACTTCGCCCTCGTCCTGTGGGGTATGCGCGACTGGTGGCTCAGGACGCGCACTCCGGCTCTGGAAGGAGCACCGGCATGACAGCGCTCACCGTGTGGGACGCGACCGACCTCGCCCTCGACCCCGTCGAGCAGGCCATCCGCGACATCGCCGCCGGCCGTCCCGTCGTGGTCGTCGACGACGAGGACCGCGAGAACGAGGGAGACCTCGTCATCGCCGCCGAGATGGCCACGCCCGAGATCGTCGCCTTCATGATGAGCGAGTGCCGCGGGCTGATCTGTGCCCCCATGGAGGGCGACGAACTGGAGCGCCTCCAGCTCCCGCAGATGGTCGGCGACAACACCGAGTCCATGAAGACGGCCTTCACCATCTCCGTCGACGCGGGCCCCCAGCACGGCGTGACCACCGGCATCTCCGCAGCCGACCGCGCCACCACCCTCCAGCTCCTCGCGGGCGGCAGCGCACAGCCGTCGGACTTCGTCCGCCCCGGCCACATCTTCCCGCTGCGCGCCCAGCCCGGCGGCGTCCTCGTGCGCAACGGCCACACCGAGGCCGCCGTCGACCTCGCCCGGCTCGCCGGACTGCGCCCGGCCGGCGCGATCGTGGAGATCGCCGGCGAGGACGGCGTCATGCTCCGCCTCCCCGAGCTGGTGCCCTTCGCCCGCAAGCACGGCCTGACGATCATCTCGATCGAGGACCTCATCGCCTACCGCCGCGGCAACGAGCCGACCGTCCGCCGCGAGGCCGAGGTCCGCCTGCCCACCGCCCACGGCGAGTTCACCGCCTACGGCTACCGCTCCACCGTCGACGGCGTCGAACACATCGCGCTCGTCCACGGCGACCTCGGCGACGGCGACGACATCCTCGTACGCGTCCACTCCGAGTGCCTGACCGGCGACATCTTCCACTCGCTGCGCTGCGACTGCGGCCCCCAGCTGCACGCCTCCATGGAGCGGGTCACCGCGGCCGGCCGCGGCGTCGTCGTCTACCTGCGCGGCCACGAGGGACGCGGCATCGGCCTGCTGTCCAAGCTGCGCGCGTACGAACTCCAGGAGCGCGGCCACGACACCCTCGACGCGAACCTGGAGCTCGGCCTGCCCGCCGACGCCCGCGACTACGCCGCCGGCGCCCAGATGCTCGCCGACCTCGGCGTCCGCAGCCTCCGGCTGATGACCAACAACCCCGACAAGGTCGCCGCCCTCGTCCGGTACGGACTGACGGTGAACGGCCGCGAGCCCATGCCCGTCCAGGCCGGCGAGCACAACCTGCGGTACCTGCGCACCAAGCGCGACCGGATGGGACACGACCTGCCGTGGCTCGACGCCGCCGCCGGCGCGTCGCCCTGCAACAACCAGTAACGAACCCGATCCAGAGCACCGAGGAGACACGTACGTGAGCGGCAAGGGCGCACCCGAACTGAGCGTGAAGAACTGCGGCGACCTCCGGGTGGCCGTGATCGCGGCCCAGTGGCACGAGAAGATCATGGACGGCCTCGTCAACGGCGCCCTGCGCGCCCTGCACGAGCTCGGCATCGACGAGCCGACCCTGCTGCGGGTCCCCGGCAGCTTCGAGCTCCCGGTCGTCGCCAAGGTCCTTGCCGGCCGCGGCTACGACGCGGTCGTCGCGCTCGGCGTCGTCATCCGCGGCGGCACCCCCCACTTCGAGTACGTGTGCCAGGGCGTCACCCAGGGCCTCGTCCAGGTCTCCGTCGACACCGGCGTCCCCGTCGGCTTCGGCGTACTGACCTGCGACACCGAGGAACAGGCCCTGGACCGGGCCGGCCTGGAGGGCTCGAACGAGGACAAGGGCCACGAGGCGGTCACCGCCGCCGTCGCCACCGCCACCACACTGCGCACCGTCAGCGAACCCTGGCGCTGAGTGGGCGGCCCCCACCCCGTACTCTTGAGGGCATCATGGCGAACAAAACCTTCGAAGAGCTCTTCACCGAGCTGGAGCTCAAGGCCAAGACCGGCGACCCCGCCACCTCCCGCACCGCCGAGCTGGTGGACAAGGGCGTCCATGCCATCGGCAAGAAGGTCGTCGAGGAGGCCGCCGAAGTGTGGATGGCCGCCGAGTACGAGGGCAAGGAAGCCGCCGCCGAGGAGATCTCGCAGCTGCTGTACCACGTCCAGGTGATGATGGTCGCCCGCGGGATCTCACTCGACGACGTCTACGCGCACCTCTGAGCCCCACCACCCGTCGCACCGAACCTCCTTTTCACAGTTAGGAAGCCCACCCCATGCTGCGCATCGCCGTCCCCAACAAGGGTTCACTGTCCGGACCTGCGTCGGCGATGCTCCATGAGGCCGGCTACCAGCAGCGCAAGGAGTCCAAAGAGCTGGTGATGGTCGACCCGGAGAACGAGGTCGAGTTCTTCTACCTCCGCCCCCGCGACATCGCCATCTACGTCAGCTCCGGCAAGCTCGACATCGGCATCACCGGCCGCGACCTGCTGCTGGACTCCGGCGCCAACGCCGAGGAGATCCTCCAGCTCGGCTTCGCCCGCTCCACCTTCCGCTACGCCACCCGGCCCGGCACCGCGAGCGGCCCCGCCGACTTCGGCGGCATGACGATCGCCACCTCCTACGAGGGCATCGTCGCCAAGCACCTCGCCGATCAGGGCATCGACGCCTCCGTCGTCCACCTCGACGGCGCGGTGGAGACCGCCATCGAGCTCGGCGTCGCCCAGATCATCGCCGACGTCGTGGAGACCGGCACCTCGCTGCGCAACGCGGGCCTGGAGGTCATCGGCGAGCCGATCCTCACCTCCGAGGCCGTCGTCATCCGCCGCACCGGCTCCCCCGCCGACGACCCCAAGGTGCAGCAGTTCCTGCGCCGCCTCCAGGGCGTCCTGGTGGCCCGGTCGTACGTGATGATGGACTACGACTGCCGCGCCGAGCACCTGGAGCAGGCCGTCGCCCTCACCCCCGGCCTGGAGTCCCCGACCGTCTCCCCGCTGCACAACGAGGGCTGGGTCGCCGTCCGGGCCATGGTCCCCGCCAAGGAGGCGCAGCGGATCATGGACGATCTGTACGCCCTCGGCGCGCGCGCGATCCTGACGACGGAGATCCACGCCTGCCGCCTCTGAGCGCGCCGACGAAACAGGTCGAAACCGACATGTCTGATACTCAACTCCCGGTGCTCCCGGTCACGTTCCGGCCCACCCGCACCCGAGCGGTCCTGCTGACCGTGGGCACGGCGATGTTCGCCGTCATCACCGCCGTCGCGCTGATGCTGGAGAACCTCGGCCCGGGGGAGCGCGCGAGCTTCATCTTCGTCGCCGCGCTCTTCTTCGGCGTCCTCGCGCTGCTCAGCCGCCCCAAGGTCGTCGCCGACGAGCGGGGCGTCACCGTCGTCAACCTCACCCGGACACGCCGCCTGGAGTGGGCCGAGATCCTGCGCGTGAACCTGCGCGAGGGCGACCCCTGGGTGTTCCTCGACCTCAGCGACGGCACCAGCATGCCCGCCCTGGGCATCCAGCCCGGCATCGGCAAGCAGCGGGCCATCCGCGACGCGCGTGCGCTGCGCGAGCTCGCGGAGACGCGGGGCACCGGCACGGACACGGCCTGACCGCTCCCATGCCCGGGCCCCGTGCCCGGCCCGTGCCCGGCCCGTGCGCCAGGACGGCGCCGGCCCGGCTCGGAGCCGGGCGGACCGGACCGTTGTCCCCCGTACGGGCGGCAACCCCCTGCCCCACCCGCCCCCGGCGTGATTACTCTTGTGGCGGTGGCGCCGAGCGCGCCACCGCCTCGCGCATACGGCAGCACACCCGCGCACACCCGCGCACCCACGCCGGCGGGGCACCTTCGACCCGAGGAGTGATTCCCTCCAGCAATGGACGGATCGTCCGGTAGTACCTGCGCCGCCCCCTCCAGCGAGGCGGCGGCATGACCACCCCCCTCCTGCTGCTCGCCGCGGCATTCCTCCTGATCCTCGCCAACGGCTTCTTCGTGGCGGCCGAGTTCGGCCTCGTCACCGTGGAGCGCGCCGACGCCGAACGCGCCGCCGCCGAGGGCGACCGGCGAGCCCGTACCGTCGTCACGGCCCTGCGCGAGCTGTCGTTCCAGCTCTCCGGCACCCAACTCGGCATCACCCTCACCTCACTCGTCGTCGGCATGCTCGCCGAGCCCGCGCTCGCGCGGCTCCTCGACGGGCCGCTCACCGCGACCGGACTGCCCCAAGGGGCCGTCTCCGGGGTCGCGGTGGCCATCGGCATGCTGGGCGCCTCCGCCGTCCAGATGGTGATCGGCGAGCTGGTCCCCAAGAACTGGGCGGTGTCCCGCCCGTTGCAGGTCGCGCGGTTCGTCGCCGGCCCGCAGCAACGGTTCTCGGCCGCGTTCCGGCCGGTGATCGCGCTGCTCAACGCCGCCGCCAACCGGCTCGTGCGGCTGCTGGGCGTCGAGCCCACCGAGGAGCTCGCCTCCGCCCGTACGCCCGGCGAGCTGGTCTCGCTGGCCCGGCACTCGGCGCGGGCCGGCGCCCTCGAACAGGACACGGCCGACCTCTTCGTGCGCACCCTGTCGCTCGGCGGGCTCACCGCGCAGCACGTGATGACGCCACGCGTGAAGGTCAGCGCGCTGCGGACCGACGCCACCGCCGCCGACGTCCTCAACCTCACCCGCGCCACCGGCCTGTCGCGCTTCCCCGTCTACCGGGACCGCATCGACGAGATCGTCGGCATGGTCCACCTCAAGGACGCGCTCGCCGTGCCCGCGCACGAGCGGCTGCGTACGCCGGTGGGCCGGATCGCCCTCCCGCCGCTGCTCGTCCCCGAGACGCTGCCCGCCCAGGCGCTGCTGGAGCGGCTGCGCAGCGAGCAGCCGATCGCCGTCGTCGTGGACGAGTACGGTGGCACGGCGGGCGTGGTCACCCTGGAGGACATCGTCGAGGAACTCGTCGGCGAGGTCCGCGACGAGCACGACGCCGAGGCCGACGACCGGCCGGAACTGGCCGCCGTCCCCGCCGAGGACGGCCGCCCCGCGTGGGAAGCCGACGGAAGCTGCCGCGTCCACACCCTGAAGCGGATAGGCCTCGACGTCCCCGACGGCCCGTACGAGACCGTCGCCGGACTCGTCGCCGACCTCCTCGGCCGCATCCCCGCCCCCGGCGACCGCGCCGAACTCCCCGGCTGGCGCCTCTCCGTACGCCAGGTCGACCGCTACCGCGCCGAGCGCGTCCGGCTGATCCGTACGGCGGACGTCATGGAGGCCGTGGGATGAGCGTGCTCCAACTGCTCTTCGCGGGCCTCCTGGTGCTCGCCAACGGCTTCTTCGTGGGCGCCGAGTTCGCCCTCGTCTCCGTACGCCGCAGCCAGATCGAACCGCTCGGTCCGGGCTCCAAGCGGGCCCGCCAGGTCCTGTACGGCCTGGAGAACCTGCCGCAGATGATGGCCGCCGCGCAGTTCGGCATCACCGTCTGCTCACTGACCCTCGGCGCGGTCGCCGAACCCACCGTGGCCCACCTGCTGGAGCCGGTCTTCCACGCGCTGCACGTGCCCGCGAGCCTGATCCATCCCCTCGGCTACGTCATCGCCCTCGCCGTGGTCGTCTTCCTGCACCTCGTCATCGGCGAGATGCTCCCGAAGAACCTCGCCATGGCCGCCCCGGAGAAGACCGCGCTGTGGCTCAGCCCCGGCCTGGTCGGCTTCGCCCGGCTGTGCCGCCCGGTCACGGCGGCGCTCGGCGCCTGCTCCCGGTTCATTCTCAGGGCGTTCGGGGTCGAGCCGAAGGACGAGGTCGAGGCGGTCTTCACCAGCGCCCAGCTCGGCCGGCTGGTCGAGGACGCCGGCCAGGCCGGGCTCCTCGACCCGGCCGAGCAGGAACGGCTGGAGGACGCCCTGGAGCTGGGCAGCCGCCCGGTCACGGACGTCCTCATCCGGCATTCCGCCCTGGTGACGGTCCCGCCCTCGGTCACCCCGGCCCAGGTCGAGGAGCTGACCGTACGCACGGGATTCTCCCGTTTCCCGGTGTGCGCGGAGGGCGGCGGCGCGTTCATGGGCTTCCTGCACGTGAAGGACGTCCTGGACCTGGAGGACGCCGACCGGGCCGTGCCGCAGCACGTGTGGCGGCCGATGGCCACCCTGCGGGCGGAACTCCCGCTCGACGACGCGCTCACCGTGATGCGCCGCGCGGCCACCCACCTGGCCCAGGTCGCGGACGCGTCCGGCCGGGTGCTGGGCCTGGTGGCGCTGGAGGACGTCCTCGAAATGCTCGTCGGCGAAGTCCGCGACCCCTCCCACCGCCCGCCCGCGCCCCCGCCCACCGCTACGGCTACGCCTACGGCACCGACCGGCACTCCGGCCACGGCCGTGGGCTCCGGTATCGGTATCGGTATCGGTATCGGTATCGGTATCGGTATCGGCTCCGGCCCCGGGTCCGGTTCCGGTTCCGTCGAGGAGGCCGCGTCCAGCGTCGATCCGGCGGACGGGGTCCTTACGTCGTGAGGCGCGCCCCGGTGCGGGGACAGCCGCGCCGGGGCGGTCAGTAGCCGGGGGAGGCCGGGGGGTCCTGGAGGCCGCGGTGAAGAGGGCCGCGGCCCGAGAGGACCTCCCCGTACGCCTGCATCAGGTCAGGGAGCCGCAGCGTCGCCAGGTCCTCGCGGGTGGGCGTCGCGGCGTAGCCGGACAGCCGGAGATCGCGGTACGCGCAGGACTTCTCGTACAGCGTGCGCAGGAACCTGCCGTTGCCGAGCTCATCGATCCAGCCCTGGTCCACCACATGGCCGCTGATCGAGCGCAGCTCCTCCAATGCCTCCTCGTCCCATACGTCGCCGTTCGCCGCCGCGAGGACCTCACCGATCGCGGTCAGTTCGAGCGGCCGGTACGAGGGGAAGTCCACCCGTGTGGTGAAACGGGACGACAGGCCCGGGTTGATGGAGAGCAGCCGGTCCATGCCCTCCGGGTAGCCGGCCAGGATCACCACCAGGTGGTCCCGGTTGTCCTCGGCGCGTTTGAGGAGCACCTGCAAGGCCTCGTCGCCGTACGCGTCGCCCTTGCTGTAGCCCGAGTTGGACAGGGAGTACGCCTCGTCCACGAAGAGCACCCCGCCGAGCGCCGAGTCGATCAGCTCGTTGGCCTTGACGGCGGTCTGCCCGAGGAACTCGCCCACCAGGTCGGAGCGTTGGGCCTCCACGAGATGGTCGCCGCCGAGCAGCCCGAGGGCGTAGAAGACCCGGCCCAGGATCCTGGCGACGGTGGTCTTGCCGGTGCCGGAGGGCCCGGAGAAGACAAAGTGACGTTTCGGCGGCTGTACGGGAAGACCCTGCCCGGCGCGCAGCCGCGCCATCTCCAGTTGCGCCGACAGCGCCTTGACCTGGCGTTTCACCGGCTCCAGGCCCACCATGCGCTCCAGCTCGGCGAGTGCCTCGGCGAGCAGCGCGGGGTCGGTGGGGCTCGCGGGGAACGCGGGGGGCCGTGGCTGGCCGGGGACGGCCGTCTTCTCCCGCACCCCGTGGGCCGGCGGCGGGGGAGTGGCCGGCCCGGCCGGGGGCTGCGCGTCGGCGCCCCGGCGCGGCCCGTCACCGGGCGGGCCGTCCGCGCCGTCGGCCAGGTCCACGGAGTCCCTGGCGTCCAGGGCCGCGTCCTGGCCGACGCCTGCCAGCGACACGGTCGCCAGGCCGGCCGCCGGGTCGTCGGTGCCGTCCAACCCGTCGTACTCGGCGATGGCCGCGAGCCGCGCGGCGGTGTCCATGAAGGCCGGGTCGATCCGGTACACCGCCCGGTACAGGGGCAGCGCCGCCGCGCTGCGGCCGGTGCCCTCGTGCGCGCGGGCCAGCCAGTACCGCAGCTCCTTGCGCTGCGGCTGCTCGCTGCGGCAGCGCATCAGGGCGGCGGACAGCAGGGGCTCGGCCTGCCCGTACATCTCCAGGCGCACCCGGGCCATGCCGCCGAACAGGCCGGCCTCGATGCCGAGCAGCGGATCGTTGACCAGCGGTTCGGTGTGGCGCACCAGCTGGTCCCAGTCCTTGACCAGGTAGGCCCGGCAGGCGTGCAGGAAGCGGACCTGCGGGTCGGTGTCGACGGGCGGCAGACCGGCGAGCGCCCGGTCCAGCTCCGGCACATGGCGGCCGTCCAGCCAGTGCGAGGCGTGCGCGAGCAGCAGATCGCGCGGGCTCTCCAGGACGGGCTGGACCCACCAGCCCAGCCAGTACCAGGAGTTCAGCGTGCGCCGGTGGCGGGCGCGCTGCTCACCGAAGCGGTCCCGGTTGCGGTACATCCGCAGCAGCGCGGTGGTCGTGTCGACGCGCAGCGCGTGCAGCCCGAGCCAGCCGTCGGCCATCCCCGGATCGATCCGCACCGCCGTCCGGAACTCCTCCTCCGCCTGCGGATACGCCCCCATGGTGTAGGCGTCCACGCCACGCAGCCAGGCAAGGTCGGCCGGGGCCTGCGTGCGCTGCGTGCCGATGTCCATCGGGTCCCCCACAACCGTGTCCCCGTACCTGTCCCGCCGGGCGGCCGCCCGCCGGAAGCGTTCCCAAGCGCCCTTCCACGAACGGGATTTGACCGCACCGAGGGGCATCGTACCTGTACGGGGAGTGTCTGCTTAAGGGCGCCGCGAGTGATCGGAACGTGGTGACCCACGGTGAGATTCGGGGGCTCAAGCGGCGCTGGAGGGGTGATCGGGGGCAGAACGAAGCCCCCGATCACGGGGGAACAACCGGGGGCTTCGCGTCTGCGGCGGCCTCTGAAAGCCGCACATTGAGAACGTAAGACCTGTACGCCTCGTCGGTCAAGCGAAGTTGGGGCACTGCGAGGGGCTGATTTCCGACTGCTCAGTACGGCGGCCCAGACCGGTCACGGTCCGTGATGAAATGGTTCGTACCCGCTGTCGCAGCGGGCCCCGCCAGCCACTGGTATCCCACCGTGCACTCGCGTACCAGCACGTCGGCGAAAGGACGGGACGGGTCCGCGGCGAAATGGCGTGTCTCCGCCACCGTCCATCCGTCCCAGAACGCGTACTGCGCAGGTCCGTCCCGGTGGCGGCCCCGCGCCCACGACTCCTGCGGCCCCCGCTCCATCCACAGCAGCCGGGCCAGCCGCGGCCGCAGCGCCCGGCGGCCGGCGCCCACGCCCTCGATCAGGACGACAGGGACGGGCGGGAGCGGACGGGGCGGCCCGAAGCGGCGCAGATTCCAGTCGTACGGGTGAAAGTGCGCCACCTCGCCACGGCTCAGGGGCTCCAGGACCTCGGCCCGCAGGCGGTCGGTCCAGGCGAACAGCTCGTCGTGCGTGGCGATGTCGTCCAGGTGGAGCACGGGTGCGCCGCCGAGCGCGGCCGCGAGCCGGCCGGCGAACGTGGACTTGCCCGAACCGGCGTGACCGTCGACCGCGACCAGCCGGACCGGGCCGCAGGAGGGCGGCAGCGCGCGCAGCGCGGCGGCGTGGCGGTCGAGGTCGTCCATGCGGACCACCCTACAAAGCCACAGGTGAAGACCAATATTGGTGCCGCGACGCGAGCCGGATCGCTGGCAGAGCGGCCTGGCGAACCGGGATAGTGAGCGCACAGTCGTACATCCCGACCGCACATCCCGACCGACCGGGGGTCACGCCATGACCAGTTCCCCGCCGTCCGCCGCGCGCAGAACCGTGCTCGCCGCCGCGCTCGCCGCCGCCGGCACCGCCGCTTCCTCTCCCTGGGCCGCCACGGCCGCCACCGCCCGCCCCCAGGTGCGCGCGTCCGGCCTCATCGACAACCACTTCTGGACCTCCTCCACCGACTGGTGCTCCGGCATCCGCTCGGGCACCCGCGCCCTCACCGGTGACCGCCCGGCGCTGGTGATCGACGCCCCCGCCGGGCGCACCGACTACACCGATCCGCACACCGGCACCAAAGCCGCCTGGGAGTACGCGACGTGGACGTCGCCCGAGCACGTCCCGACCGTCCCGGCGACCGAGCTCGTCGCCTCGTGGAACGCCGGCACCCCGGCCGGCACCTGGATCGCGGTGGAGCTGAAGGGCCGTTACTCGGACGGCGCCGAGACCCCCTGGTACGTGATGGGCCGCTGGGCGGCCGGTGACGGGGACATCCGGCGCACGTCGGTCGACGGCCAGAAGGACGGCAGAAGCGCGGTCCGGACCGACACCCTCTCGCTCGACGATGCCGCGAGCGGGCTGCGCCTGGTGTCGTACCGGCTGCGGCTCACCCTCTACCGCAGGCCCGGCACCGGGCTCACGCCGACCGTGTGGCGGGCGGGCGCCATGGCCTCGGACGTCCCGAACCGCTTCACCGTGCCCGCATCCGAGCCGGGCCTCGCCCGCGAGCTGGTCGTCCCGCGTTACTCGCAGAACACACACATCGGCCAGTACCCGGAGTACGACAACGGCGGCGAGGCCTGGTGCAGCCCCACCTCGTCCCAGATGATCATCGAGTACTGGGGCCGCAAGCCCACCGCCGAGGACCTGGCCTGGGTGAACCCGGCCTTCGCCGACCCGCAGGTCTGCCACGCCGCCCGCTTCACCTTCGACTACCAGTACGACGGCTGCGGCAACTGGCCCTTCAACGCCGCCTACGCCGCCACGTACGACGACATGAGCGCGGTCGTCACCCGGCTGGGGTCGCTGACCGAGCTGGAGACCCTGATCCGCGCGGGCATCCCCGCGATCACCTCCCAGTCGTTCCTGGCGGAGGAACTGACGGGCGCGGGCTACGGCACGGCGGGCCATCTGATGACCGTGATCGGCTTCACGGCCGAGGGCGATGTGATCGCCAACGACCCGGCGTCGCCGAGCAACGAGGCCGTACGCCGCGTCTACCGGCGCCGCGAATTCGAGAACGTCTGGCTGCGTACGAAGCGCTACAACGCCACCGGCAAGGTGGTCTCCGCCACGGGCGGCGTCTGCTACCTCTACTGGCCCGCCCACCCCACGGCCGCGCAGCGCAAGGCCCTGGAGGCGGTCGGCGTCCGCTGAGGCCGTCCGGAGGCGTGATGAACGTCTCTACCCCGGTGGCCGTCCGTGCTGGCACTGTGGTCTGGTCACCGGGGAACACCCCTCAGCCAGCCGACAGAGCGAGAAACCATGACCACGACCGCCGCTGCCGCCGCTCCCCGCGCCCGTACCGGAGGCCCCGATGACGACGGCCCCCAGCTGCTGGAGCACGCCCTGGGCTGGGTGCTCGTCGTCGTCTTCGCCATGCTGGTCACGCAGGCCGGCCTGCTGTGACGAGCGCCCCCCTTCGTCCCCTCACCTGATCGGCTCGCCGTTCGCCGTGTCGCCGCTCCCGCGACCGGCCGCGCGGGGTTCCGGAATGATCACGACCCCGTGACGGGAGCCCTCCGATCGGGCATACTCAACGCGCCACAGCCGCTGGTCAGCTCCTTCCGCGACCCGGGAGGAGAGCATCGGCGAAGCAGTGAGACCCGGCGGCGCCGCCCACCCCTTCGCGCGCGCCCGCCGCAGCGCCCGACAGGGAGGAGAGCGCCGCCATGCCCGACCGCGCCCCGCAGCCGGTGGAACGTCAGCTGCCCACCGAGGAATCCAGGGACCTCATCGCCCTGGTGCGCGACATCGTCCAGCGGGAGATCGCTCCCCGGGCCGCCGAGGAGGAGGACGCCGGCCGTTTCCCCCGGGAGATCTTCTCGCTGCTCTCCGAATCCGGCCTGCTCGGCCTGGCGTACGACTCCGCCTTCGGCGGCGGCGACCAGCCGTACGAGGTCTACCTCCAGGTACTCGAAGAGCTCGCCGCCGCCCGCCTCACCGTGGGCCTCGGCGTCAGCGTCCACTCCCTCGCCTGCCACGCCTTGGCCCGCTACGGCACCAAGGAGCAGCGGGCCGAGCACCTGCCGGCCATGCTGGGCGGCGGACTCCTCGGCGCCTACTGCCTCTCCGAGCCGTCCTCGGGCTCCGACGCCGCCTCCTTGCGTACGAAGGCGGTCAGGGACGGCGACGACTGGATCATCAGCGGCACCAAGGCGTGGATCACCCACGGCGGTGTGGCCGACTTCTACACGGTCCTGGCCCGCACGGGCGGCGAAGGGGCGCGGGGCATCACCGCGTTCCTGGTCCCCGGGGACGCGGAGGGGCTGTCGGCCGCGGCGCCCGAGAAGAAGATGGGCCTGAAGGGTTCGCCCACCGCCCAGCTCCACTTCGACGGCGTACGCGTCCCGGACGCGCGCCGGATCGGGGACGAGGGGCAGGGCTTCGCGATCGCGCTGTCCGCGCTGGACTCCGGTCGCCTCGGTATCGCCGCGTGCGCCATCGGCGTCGCCCAGGCGGCGCTGGACGAGGCCGTCACCTACGCCACCGCGCGGCAGCAGTTCGGGCGCCCCATCGCCGACTTCCAGGGGCTGCGGTTCCTGCTCGCCGACATGGCCACCCAGGTCGAGGCGGGCCGCGCGCTGTACCTGGCGGCCGCACGGCTGCGTGACGCGGGCCGGCCCTTCGCCCAGCAGGCGGCGATGGCCAAACTGTTCTGCACGGACGCGGCGATGAAGGTCACCACCGACGCGGTCCAGGTCCTCGGCGGCTACGGCTACACCGCCGACTTCCCGGTCGAGCGCTATATGCGCGAGGCGAAGGTGCTGCAGATCGTCGAGGGGACCAACCAGATCCAGCGCATGGTCATCGCCCGTCACCTCCTGGGCCCCGAGACCCGCTGATCTTCCCCGGGAGCGGCCATGCCGGCGCCGCCGTGAGCCTGGTCCACTCCTGGTCATGGCGGCCCGGAACGGTCCTGCCGCTGCTGGACCAGTGGCGGATCAGGGCGCGGTAGATGGGCGGGTCGGCGGGCTGGGGAACCGATTCTGCCGCGCCCGGGACCATGCGGCTCACGCCGTAGCCGCTCGTCGGGTACGTCGAGTACAGCGAGGTCATGCACGGCCAACGCGGGGCGGTCGGGACTGGTCACCCCCGTGAGGATTCGGGCGCCAGTTCCCGTCCCTCCCCGCGGGGAGGGACGCCTGACCTGACGGTTTGTCAACTGTCTTTGGTGTGCCGGGCTCCCGCACCGGTTGCGCCGGGCTCGCGGCGGCGGTGCGGGATCCGGTTACCGCCGGCGCCGTGCCTGTCAGGCGGCGCGGCGCATCGGGGACATGGGGCGGTGCGCCGGGCGCGGCACCTTGATCGGGCGCGAGCCGGGGCCACCCACGTGGGAGAAGGGCTGCGTCCGCCAGTCGAGCCCCTGCGGCAGCGTCAGCAGCAGGCCCGTCTCCTGCTCCAGCAGCTCCAGCGTCTCGTCGGCGGGACTCGCCTCCGAGACCGACCGGCCGGTGCCGGTGCAGACCGACAGGACGAACGGATTCCACGGCGTGGGGCACAGCGCGTGCTCCGGCAGGACCTCCTCGTCCGCCAGCAGTGCGATCGGCTGAACACAGTCCGGGCAGATCACCCGGAACATCTCGAATGTGTCGTACGCGTCGAGTTCGTCGTCCTCGTGGGACGCGACGGAATCAACAGGATCCTGCATGGAGAATCTCCCCCTCGGGTGGGCCGACCAGGCTCTTGCGGCCTCGACCACAGCAAGCAATTCCCTTCCGGTCGACCGGATAACCATCCGGTCACGGAGGACACCCCCCGTAAACCTGTGGCCTTGGTCACATGCCGCTCGCAGATGCCCTTCCGGGGCTGCGCCGACTGTGCCGCGAGGCACCTGGGGCAATAGGTTGACCGCATGGAGGAGCTGGATCGTCAGATCGTCGAGTTGCTCGTCAAGGACGGGCGCATGAGCTACACCGACCTGGGCAAGGCCACGGGCCTGTCCACGTCGGCGGTGCATCAGCGCGTACGCCGTCTCGAGCAGCGCGGAGTGATTCGCGGCTATGCCGCCGTCGTCGACCCCGAGGCGGTCGGGCTGCCGCTCACCGCGTTCATCTCGGTGAAACCGTTCGACCCCAGCGCCCCCGACGACATCGCGGACCGGCTCGCCGACATCCCCGAGATCGAGGCCTGCCACAGCGTCGCCGGCGACGAGAACTACATCCTCAAGGTCCGTGTGGCGACCCCGCTGGAGCTGGAGCACCTGCTCAGCCGCATCCGTTCGCAGTCGGGCGTCTCCACCCGCACCACGGTGGTCCTCTCCACCCCGTACGAGGCCCGTCCGCCCCGCGTGTAGGCGCCTCTCTAGGCTGGTCACCATGACCGAGAGCGAACACCGCACCGTGCTCCTGCGCGGTGGAGACGTCCACAGCCCCGCCGACCCCTTCGCCACCGCGATGGTCGTCGAACGGGGCCATGTCGCCTGGGTGGGATCCGAAGGCGCCGCCGACGCCTTCGCCTCCGGCGTGGACGAGGTGATCGACCTTCAAGGGGCCCTGGTGACCCCCGCCTTCACCGACGCCCATGTGCACACCACGGCCACCGGACTCGCCCTCACCGGCCTGGACCTGTCGGACACCCGCACCCTCGCCGAAGCCCTGGAGCGGGTACGGGCGCACAGCGCCGCGCGCCCCGGTGACCGGGTCCTCCTGGGCCACGGGTGGGACGCCACGCGCTGGCCCGAACGGCGCCCTCCGTCCCGTACCGAACTGGACGAGGCCACCGGAGGGCGCCCGCTCTATCTGCCGCGCATCGACGTCCACTCGGCGGTCGTCACAAGTGCGCTGCTCGACCTGGTTCCGGGCGTCACCGCCATGACCGGCTACCACCCGGACCAGCCGCTCACCGCGGCCGCCCACCACGCGGTACGCGCCGCCGCGCACGCCGCCGTGACCCCGGGCCAGCGCGCCGAGGCCCAGCGCGCCGCCCTGCACCACGCGGCCTCCCTCGGCATCGGCACCCTGCACGAGTGCGCGGGCCCCGAGATCTCCGACGAGGACGACTTCACGGGCCTGCTGGCCCTCGCGCAGCAGGAGCCGGGCCCCCGCGTCGTCGGCTACTGGGCCGACACGGACGTGAAGCGGGCGGCCGCCCTCGGCGCGATCGGCGCGGCCGGCGACCTCTTCGTGGACGGCTCCCTCGGCTCCCACACCGCCTGCCTGCACGAGCCGTACGCCGACGCGGGCCACACCGGCACCGCCCACCTCGACGCGGCCGCCGTCGCCGCGCACGTCACCGCTTGCACGGAGGCCGGGGTCCAGGCCGGCTTCCACGCCATCGGGGACGCCGCCGTCAGCGCGGTCGTCCAGGGCATGCGGGCCGCCGCCGAGGCGGTGGGCCTGGCGCGCGTGCGCGCCGCCCGCCACCGCGTCGAGCACGCCGAGATGCTCACCCCCGCGGCCATCGCCGCCTTCGCCGAGCTCGGCCTCACCGCCTCCGTACAGCCTGCCTTCGACGCGGCGTGGGGCGGCGAGGACGGCATGTACGCGCAGCGCCTGGGCGCCGAGCGGGCCCGCACCCTCAACCCGTACGCCGCGATGCTGCGCGCCGGAGTCCCGCTCGCCTTCGGCTCCGACAGCCCGGTGACCCCGCTGGACCCCTGGGGCACCGTCCGGGCCGCCGCCTTCCACCGCACCCCCGAGCACCGGATCTCGGTGCGCGCCGCCTTCACCGCCCACACGCGGGGCGGGTGGCGGGCCACCGGGCGCGACGACGCCGGGGTCCTCGTACCGGGAGCCCCCGCCGACTACGCGGTGTGGCGCACCGGCGACCTGGTCGTCCAGGCGCCCGACGACCGCGTCGCCCGCTGGTCCACCGACCCGCGCTCCGGGACGCCCGGCCTGCCCGATCTCACCCCCGGCGCCGACCTTCCCGTCTGCCTGCGCACCGTGGTTGCCGGACGCACCGTCTTCGTACGACCGAACGAGTGACGTAAAGACGTTCCGGGCTCCGGCCGTCACCCCGGAAGGCCCGTCCGCGACCTGCGGATCTTCCCCGCTGACCTGCTGATTCGGCCGAATCGTCGCAGGTGGGGCGGGTGTTGACAGCGAGCGGGCGGCGGCCGGTAGGTTCGGCCGGGTCCACCGCAGGAGGAGGGTGCGACCCGGGTGGGGCCCGGACGTTCAGTAGACAACGGCTCTCGGACGACCCGCAGCCAGCGGGCCCCAGGTCGGCCCGAAGGACGTCGGGCCCCCACTCGCGCCCGCTTCCCCACCGCCGCCGCGCCGCGCCCCGCCGGCGGCTCGCTATGGTGGTGACCCGCGCACGGACGTAAGGGGCAGCAGTGAACGACGGTGGCCAGAGGCGCTACGGCCCGCTCGGCAGAGCCTTGGTGATCATCCCGACCTACAACGAGGCCGAGAACATCAAGGCGATCGTGTCCCGGGTGCGCGCCGCCGTGCCGGACGCCGACGTCCTCGTCGCCGACGACAACAGCCCCGACGGCACCGGCAAGATGGCCGACGAACTGGCCGCCGCGGACGACCACGTCCACGTCCTGCACCGCAAGGGCAAGGAAGGGCTCGGAGCCGCCTATCTGGCGGGCTTCCGCTGGGGCATCGAGCACGACTACGGCGTCCTGGTCGAGATGGACGCCGACGGCTCGCACCAGCCCGAGGAGCTGCCCCGGCTGCTGACCGCCCTCAAGGGCTCCGACCTGGTGCTCGGCTCCCGCTGGGTGCCGGGCGGCCGGGTGGTGAACTGGCCCAAGTCCCGCGAGCTCCTCTCCCGCGGCGGCAGCACCTACTCACGCCTGCTCCTCGACGTCCCGATCCGGGACGTCACCGGCGGCTTCCGCGCCTTCCGCAGGGAGACCCTGGAGGGCCTCGGGCTCGACGACGTCGCCTCGCAGGGGTACTGCTTCCAGGTGGACCTGGCCCGCCGCGCGGTGGCCGCCGGGTACCACGTCGTGGAGGTGCCCATCACGTTCGTGGAGCGGGAGCTCGGCGACTCCAAGATGAGCCGGGACATCGTGGTCGAGGCGCTGTGGCGGGTCACCGCGTGGGGCGTCGGCTCCCGGGCCGGCCGCATCCTCGGCCGCAAGCCCTCCTGATCACCCCTTTACGCCGCCCTGGCGGGCTCCCAGGCACACTGGGAGCATGACGACCGGCACACCGCCCCCTCCCGCCCCCAGGCGCTCCCGCGCCCGCACACTGGTTCCCCTCGGCATCGCGGTCTGGCTGGTGCTGGAGATCTGGCTGCTGACCCTCGTGGCCGGTGCGGCCGGCGGACTGACCGTACTGGCCCTGCTGATCGGCGCCGGCCTCCTCGGCGCGGCGGTGATCAAGCGCGCCGGGCGCCGGGCCTTCCGCGCGCTCACCGAGACGCTCCAGCGGCAGCAGTCGGGCCTCGCGCCGGGCCAGGAGCGGGGGAGTACCGGAAACGGCTTCCTGATGCTCGGCGGGCTGCTGCTGATGCTGCCCGGGCTCGTCTCGGACGTGGCGGGACTGCTTCTGCTCGTACCGGTCGTACGGACGATGGCCGGGCGGTACGCGGAGAAGGCGCTGGAGCGGCGTATGCGGGCCGCCGTCCCCGGCTACGGCCCCCTGGGCGACGCCTTCCAGCAGGCCCGTACGCACCGGCCCGGCGGGAAGGTCGTGCCGGGCGAGGTCATCCGCGACGACAACCCCCGGCAGCCCGGCCCGTACGACGAAGGCCCCCGCCCGCCGCTGACCCGCTGAGGTCCGTCCCCGTCCCTGGTACAACGCAAAGCCGCGGGGCGGCGGTACACGATGTGTACCGCCGCCCCGCGGCTCCTGCTTCCGACGCTCGCCGTTGAGCGATTACGCGGTTACGCGGACTTCCGGCTGTCGCGCGGATGCACGGCAATGTTCATGGCGCCGGAGCGCAGGACCGCCAGCCTTTCGGCCAGCACCTCCTCGAGCTCCTCGCGGGTGCGCCGCTCCATGAGCATGTCCCAGTGCGTACGCGCCGGCTTGCCCTTCTTTTCCTCGGGGCCGTCCCCGTCCACGAGGAGTGCCTGGCTTCCGCAGACCTTGCACTCCCACTCCGGCGGAATCTCCGCCTCGACCGAGAACGGCATCTCGAATCGATGCCCCTTCTCGCATGCGTACTCCACCGCCTGGCGCGGGGCCAGATCGATGCCGCGGTCGGTCTCGTAGCTGGTCACCACGAGGCGCGTGCCGCGAAGAGCTCGCTCACTCATGAATCGTGCCTCCCGGGCTTGTCGCCCACAGGACAGGTGTCGCTGTCGTCGTCATCCGGTCAACGTCCGGTCGGCGGTAAAGATTCCCGTTGCGGGTCATGCGTCGCCCGTCGTGCCGCCCCTTGTTGTACCCACCAGTGCCCGGTTTGTCACATCTGGCAGCAGATGTCACCCAGCGTCTTTACTTCCAGAGCACGCAGTAACGGTCCGCCTGGCAGGCCAAAGGCGTACACTAGCGGCCTTTCACTTCCGCGTCTAAATCCGGCCGGGTGCGGCGTTGCCCGCGGCGGCCACCGCGCGCCGCACCGGGACCCTCGCCAGCAGGGCGAATCCCAGCGCGAAGAAGATCGCCAACGAGATGATGGCATCCCGGTAGCTGCCCGTCAGCCGATACGCGAGCCCGAACACCAATGGCCCCAGCCGGCTCAGCCCCCGGTCGCTCATCTCGTAGGCCGAGAAGTGCTCCGCCTCCTTGCCGCGCGGCACCAGATGCGAGAACAGCGAGCGCGACAGCGCCTGGCTGCCGCCCAGGACCAGCCCGATCGCCGCGGCCGGCGCGTAGAACCACACCGGCGCCCCGGCGGGCAGGAAGCATCCGGCCGCCAGGATCAGCGTCCAGACGGCCGGCGAACCCAGGATCGTGCGTTTCGCGGTACGAGGGCCGCTGGCCCGGTCGGCGGTTTCGGCGCCCACGCCCGCCCCCTCGTTCTTCCCCGTGGAGAGACGGGCGGCGGGCTCAGACCCAGACTCCCCGGTCGGTCAGTACCGTGCGCAGCGTCTCCAGATGATCCGTCATGATGCCATCCACGCCCAGGTCGAGGAGAGCGGCCATCCGGTCCGGGTCGTTCACGGTCCACACATGCACCTGAAGACCCCGCGCGTGCGCGGCCCTCACGAACCGCCGGTCGACCACGCGGATCCCGTGCTGGCGCTCCGGCACCTGCGCCGCCACCGCGCCCGCGCGCACCGCCGCCGGGATCCCGTACGAACGCAGCCGCAGCCCCAGCACCCCGCCCACGCCGTACGAGGTGGCCAGGCGAGGTCCCGCCAGCCGCAGCGCCCTCGCCACCCGGCCCTCGTTGAACGAGCCGACGCACACCCGGTTCCAGGCGGCCGCCCGGCGGACCAGCTCCATGAGGGGCGCCAGGGCGGACTCCGCCTTGACGTCCACGTTCCAGCGCGCCTCCGGGAACTCCTCCAGCAGCTCCTCGAAGAGCGGCACGGGCTCCTTGCCCGCCACCCGCGCCCGGCTCACCACACTCCACGGCAGGTCGCGGATCCGGCCGCGGGCGTCGGTCACCCGGTCAAGCGTGGCGTCGTGGAAGGCGACCAGCCTGCCGTCGGCGGTGGTGTGCACATCGGTCTCGAAGTAGCGGTAGCCGGCGGTGGCGGCCCGCCGGAAGGCGGCCACGGTGTTCTCCAGCCCGTCCGCCGCCCCGCCCCGGTGGGCGAAGGGTATGGGGAAGGGGTGGTCCAGATAGGGGTGGCGTACGCGAGTCACCGCCGCAGTATGGCCTGCCGTGGTGTCCCGGAGGCGACGACCGTGCTGCCGCCCTCCTGAGCGGGGATGGCGAACAGGCGCAGGAAGAGCTGCGCGAGCGGGCCGATCGCCAGGGCGTACAGCACTGTCCCGATGCCCAGGGAACCGCCGAGCAGGAATCCGGTGACGACGACGGCGACCTCGATCGTCGTGCGGACCAGCCGGATCGAGCGGCCGGTGAGCCGGTGCAGAGCGGTCATCAGGCCGTCGCGCGGCCCCGGACCGAAACGGGCGGCGATGTACAGGCCGGTCGCCGCGCCATTGAGGACGATCCCGGCGGCCATCAGCGCGATCCGCGCCGGAAGGCCGTGGGCGTCCGGGAGGAGCCACAGGGCGCCGTCCATCGCGATACCGATGACGAAGACATTGGACACGGTGCCCAGGCCGGGCCGCTGCTTGAGCGGGACCCACAGGACGAGCACGGCCGCGCCGACGATGATCAGCACCACCCCGATCGACAGGCCGGTCAGCCGGGACAGACCCTGGTGCAGGACGTTCCACGGCTCCAGTCCCAGCCCGCTGCGCAGCAGCATGGCGGAACTGACCCCGTACAGGGTCAGGCCGATGTAGAGCTGGAACAGCCGGCGGGTGAGGTGCCGCCCCGCTCGTGGGCCGGATGTGCTGGACACGTGGTGCCCCCCGATGTGGTGGTAGTGGACTGACTCGTGTCACTCTGTGGCGGGGGATCGGGCCCCAATCAGGGCCAATTCAAGGAAGGTGGACTGGATTCCATGGCTGAGTGGACTTCGGCGGTGGGCCCCGCCCAGCTTGCCCGGCAGCTGACCGCCCAGCAGCCGCGGCCGGCCGGGCCCGGCACGCGTAAGCCGCCCGCCTACCGCGCGCTGGCCGACGGCATCCGGCTGCTGGTGCTGGAAGGGCGCGTTCCGGTCGCCGCCCGGCTGCCGGCCGAGCGGGAGCTTGCCCTCGCCCTGTCCGTCAGCCGTACGACAGTGGCGGCGGCGTACGAGGCGCTGCGCGCCGAAGGGTTCCTGGAGTCGCGCCGGGGCGCCGGGAGCTGGACGGCCGTGCCCGCCGGCAACCCGCTGCCCGCGCGCGGCCTCGAACCGCTGCCGCCCGAGGCCCTCGGCTCCATGATCGACCTGGGCTGCGCCTCGCTCCCCGCCCCCGAGCCCTGGCTGACCCGCGGCTTCCAGGGGGCGCTGGAGGAGCTGCCGCCCTACGCCCACACGCACGGGGACTACCCGGCCGGGCTGCCCACGCTGCGGCAGACGCTCGCCGACCGCTACACGGAGCGGGGCATCCCGACGATGCCCGAGCAGATCATGGTGACGACGGGCGCGATGGGCGCGATCGACGCCATCTGCCACCTGTTCGCCGGGCGCGGCGAACGGATCGCCGTGGAGTCGCCCTCGTACGCCAACATCCTCCAGCTGATGCGGGAGGCCGGCGCCCGCCTGGTGCCCGTCGCGATGGAAGAGGGCCTGGCCGGCTGGGACCTGGCCCGCTGGCGGCAGGTGCTGAGGGACGCCGCGCCCCGGCTCGCCTATGTCGTGGCCGACTTCCACAACCCGACCGGGGCCCTGGCCGACGCGGACCGGCGGCGCGGGCTGGTCGACGCGGCCCGTTCGGCCGGGACGGTGCTCGTCGTCGACGAGACCATGTCGGAGCTGTACCTGGAAGACGGGCTGCAGATGCCCCGGCCGGTCTGCTCCTTCGACCCGGCCGGCAGCACGGTGCTCACCGTCGGCTCGGCGAGCAAGGCGTTCTGGGCGGGCATGCGCATCGGCTGGGTCCGGGCGGCGCCCGACGTGATCCGCTCACTGGTCGCCGCCCGCGCCTACGCCGACCTGGGGACACCGGTGCTGGAACAGCTCGGCGTCGACTGGCTGATGCGTACCGGCGGCTGGGAGGAGGCGGTCGCGCTGCGCCGCACCCAGGCGCGGGAGAACCGTGACGCGCTGATCCAGGCGGTACGCCGTGAGCTGCCCGACTGGGAGTTCGAGGTGCCGCGCGGCGGGCTCACCCTCTGGGTGCGCACCGGCGGCCTGTCCGGCTCCCGGCTGGCCGAGGTGGGCGAGCGCGTGGGGGTGCGGGTGCCCTCGGGGCCGCGCTTCGGCGTGGACGGTGCCTTCGAGGGGTACGTACGGCTGCCGTTCACCGTCGCCGGGCCGGTGGCCGACGAGGCGGCGGTACGACTCGCGGCGGCGGCCCGGCTGGTGCGGGCGGGCGCGAGCGCCGGGACGGGCGAGGCGCCGAGGACGTTCGTGGCGTAGGGCTGTCTGTCGGAACGTGCCGGGCTCCGGTGCCCCGGGTGCGCCGTCGGCCGCCTGCTTCGGGGGCTCGTGGCGCCCGGTGCGGTTGCCGGCCGGGCGTCAGCTTGTCAGCGGCTGGGGCTGCGACGGGGGCTGTGACGGAGGCGGGGGCTGCGACGGGGGCTCGAGGGCGGGTGCCGGGGCCAGGGCTGGTGCTGGTGCTGATGCCAGTGGCGGCGTCGGTCTCGGGTCCGTTGCCGGCTGCCGGCTCGGTGCCGGTCCGGGATCCGGTGCGGGCGTGTGGCCGGGAGGGGCTGCGGCTGCGGGTGCGGGAGTCACGGGGGGCTGGCGGTCGGGGAGCAGGTCCAGGACGGCCCTGCGGTGCGCCTCGGTCGTCGCGTCGTCGTACGGGTCGGGCGTCGCCGGTACCTGGAGCCGCAGGACCGGCCCCGTACCGAGCCGGGCGTAACCCCGTCCGTGCGGGACGTGCGGAACGGGCGTGGTGTGCGGGGCGGCGCCCAGGACCGACGCCACCTGCTCCGGCCCGGCCGGCCCGAGCACGACGCGGGCGCGGGTGTGCGCCCAGACCGGCTCGCTCAGCGCGTCCAGGCTGTCGAACTGCTCGGCCACCACGACGGTCACATGGGCAGCCCTGCCGTGCCGCAGCGGTACCTGGAGCAGCGCCTGCGGGTCCATCCGCCCGTCCGCCGCCGCCAGGT
The DNA here is from genome assembly GCF_030406405.1 of Streptomyces ficellus. Taxonomy (GTDB): domain Bacteria; phylum Actinomycetota; class Actinomycetes; order Streptomycetales; family Streptomycetaceae; genus Streptomyces; species Streptomyces ficellus_B. Next base: position 44,186 of record NZ_JAUEPL010000024.1, on the reverse strand, counting down.
GCCCCAGGACGCTCGGCCGGTCCAGCAGGAGCCACAGCGGCCGCCTGGTGTCCTCGGGCGCCGGGTGCCCGGACTGCCGGGCCCGGTTCGCCGCGATCAGGCGTCGCTCCGTCTCGTGCGCCGCCCACTCCAGGCTCGCCAGCGCCCCCGCGAGCCCGCACTCCACGGCCAGCACCCCGGCGCGCCCCGTCAGACAGGCGTACTCGCCCGTCCCGCTGCCCTCGACGATCAGTACGTCGCCGTGCTGGAGCGCCTGGAGCGCGATGGACCGCACCAGGGTCGTCGTACCGCTGCCGGGCTGGCCCACGGCCAGCAGGTGCGGCTCCGTCGAGCGCGGCCCGGTACGCCACACCACGGGCGGGGCGTCCCACGAAGCGTCCCCGTCCCGCACGGGCAGCGTCCGCTGCACCGCGTCGGCGTCCGTGAAGCCCAGCACCGTCTCGCCCGGCACCGTGACGAAGCGCTGCGCGGCGATGGAGGTGGGCAGCGCGGGCAGCACCCGCATCAGCAGTTGGTTGCCCTCCTCGTCCCAGTCGAAGAGGTACTCGCGGCCCCGCCCGCACTTCGCGTGCAGCAACTGCTCGATCCTGGCGCGGCACTCGGCCTCGCCGTCCGTGAAGTACGCCGGGTAGGTGATCCGCAGCCGCGTCGGCCGGCCGTCGCCGTCGAACTCGACGTCACCGAAGGCCCTGGCCCAGTCACCGCCGTGCGCGAAGAGCGGGCTCGGGTCGTCGGGCACGGAGAAGTACGGCACCAGAGCCTCGTACAGCGCCCGGAGCCGCTCGCTCTCCGCCTCGCCGGGCCCGCTCCTCACCTCGGGGCGCTCGCGTCCCCGCCACGCGGCCGCGCCCATCACCGTGATCAGGGCCAGCAGCGGCCCGTACGGAATGAGCGCGACGACCAGCACGCAGGCCGCGGCCAGGAACAGCGCGGGACCGCGCCGCTCCTTGGGGGTCGCGACCCACTTGGCGCGCCCGGCCGCGGCCAGCCTCCGCAGGCCACGGGTGATGGTGATCAGCGGATGGAGGACGTCCGTGGCGCCCTCGGCGGCCGTGCGCGCGATCTCTCGACCGCGGGCGATCCGGGCGGTGGCGCTGCTCGGAATGCGGGGAAGTGGTCGCCGGGCCACGTCGTACTCCTGAAGTCGGGGAAGGGACGAGGGGCGTCAGAACTTGATCCCGCCCAGCAGGCTGGCGAGGCTCGCCCCGCCCGCCGTGATGCTGGGCGCGATCGCGGTGCCCGCGAGGTAGAAGCCGAACAGCGCGCAGACAAGGGCGTGGGAGGCCTTGAGCCCGTCCTTCTTGAAGAAGAGGAAGACGATGATGCCGAGCAGTACCACGCCTGAGATGGACAGGATCATGAGGGGTTCTCCTGGGTGAGGGGACGGTCACCTTCAGTTGTTCCAGCCTCACAGGAAGTATCTATGTGATTAAAGGTGCAAATGGGTGAAGTTTCGGCGTTTTCACTTGACTGGCGGATAGCGGACGTCTCCGCGCGCGTGTCACGTCCGGTGGATCTTCTCGCCTGATCATTGCCGCTGCCGGGCCGGGCCATGTGCGAGCCCGGGCAGTACCCTGTCGGTTCACTCGTACGGCGCCCCCGCCGTACGCACCGGTCCATCCAGGTCCACGCAGGTCAACGCGGCTGCCCCGGCCGCGTGTCAACGAGGTGAAAGGCGGTCCGCCCGATGAGTGAAACCCCGGACTCCGACGTGATCGAGCTGGCGTCCAAGATCTTCGATCTGGCGCGGCGCGGCGACGCCGACGCCCTCGCCGCCTACCTGGACGCGGGTGTCCCGGCGAACCTCACCAACGAGAAGGGCGACTCCCTGGTGATGCTCGCCGCCTACCACGGCCACGCCGCCGCGGTGGAGGCCCTGCTCGCCCGCGGCGCCGACGCCGACCGCGCCAACGACCGCGGCCAGACGCCCCTCGCCGGCGCCGTCTTCAAGGGCGAGGTCGCCGTGATCCACGCCCTCCTGGCCGGTGGCGCTGATCCGGAGGCAGGGACTCCGTCCGCGGTGGATACCGCCCGGATGTTTGGGAAGACAGACCTCCTGGAGCTGTTCGAGTCCCGGTGAACGGGTCCCGAACCCCAGGTGAGTGCGGGGCGAGTCCTCGGTGAGTCACCGGCGAGTCCCCAGGTCACAGCGGTGCCGTAAATGTGGTCGCGGTGGCGAAATGGCTGGGTCATCATGACGTCGGGCCCGCAGCGGGCCACCGACGAGAGGCAGAGGAAGATGGTCATCACCAAGCTGGTCATCACCAAGCGGAGGACGACGGGCGGCTCCACATGTTGCTGCGCGGCCTAGGTCATCACCGTTCCCCGGTCATCACCCCGGGATCCCCGGTCTTCTCCGGGTGCGTCGACAGCTTGATGTGAGGCATTTTCCATGTTCGATCCGGTCATAGCGCCGAGCGGCACATTGCTCGGCCTGTTGCAGAGGGGTCGCGGCGACGGCACGCTGCACGCGCTCGCCGCGCCACGGGCGGAAGCCCTCGCGGCCCTCAACCACTGTGTTCTCAGCGACCCGCGCCAGGACTGGCAGGTCGAGAACCGGTCCCTCTACTACGCACGCCTCTACCTGGATCTGCACGGCGGGCTGGACGAGATCGAGACCCACCTCTTCGGCGCCGAGGACCACCTCGACACCGAGGAGTCACGCACCGGGCTCGCCCTCGCCGTCCTCGGACACCTCGCCTCATACGGTCGTGACGACGCCCTGGCGCTACTGCGCCGGTACGCCGCGACCGGCACCAACTGGGCCTGGGCGCTGGACGAGCTCGCCCTGCGCGACGACGACTCCGGGCTGCGTACCCTCGCCGTCCCGGTCCTCGCCAGGTTCCCGGCCACCCCGGAGGGCGACGCCGAGCTGGCCGCCGCCGTACGGGACGCCTTCGAGCCGCGCCCGTGGCGGCTGTGGGCCGAGGACCAGCGGGACGCGGTCGGCGCGCGGGTGCGCGCCGCCCAGGAACAGGGCTCCTTCGACCGCTGGCAGCGGCAGCTGCGGCCCACTGGACCCCGGCCGGGTTGGAGCGTCCAAGCCGTCTTCGCCTGGGCCGAGGAGGGCCTGGAGCGCGGCTCCGTGCTGCACGTGCCGGCCGCCCGCTGCCTCACCGCCGTGGCCGGCCCCGATGACCGGCCCCTCATCGTCGAGGCGGCCCGCAGGGGGCCCGACGGCGCCCGCTGCGCCGCCCTGCACTACCTCGCCGAAGCACGGGACCCGGCCGTGCTCGACCTCATCGAGGCCGCGGCCGCCAGTGACTCCCGTACCGTCGCGGAAGCCGCCGTCGCCGCCTTCGAGCGCATGTGCGGCGAGGCGGCCGTGGACCGGGCGCGGGGCTGGGTGCACCGTCCCGACGCGCTGGGAGCGTCCGCGGCCGGCGTGCTCGCCTGCCGGGGCGACGCCCGGGACGCCAAGCTCGTGCTCGGCGCACTGCGTGAGGCGGTCCGCGCCGAGGGCCCCGACGCGCCGTCGCTCTACGCGCTGGTCGACGGCACGGGCCGGCTGGGCGTCGCCTGCGCCGCGCCCGTCCTGCGGCACGTCTACCGCGAGACCGCCTCCTCCCAACTGCGCGGGCGAACGGCCCGGGCCCTCGCCGCGACCGACCCCTCCTTCCCGACCGGGTTCGCCGTGGAATGCCTCTGGGACTGCGAGGAGACCACCCGCGAGATCGCCGCGCTGCACGCCGAGACCGGCGACGTCCGAGTGGCCGAGCGCCTGCGCCGCCTCGCCGCCGACCCGGCGGAGGAGGACGAGGTCCAGACGGCCGTACGGAGCAGGATCGGCCCCGACCTGCCCGCGATCTGACACGCCGCGCCGAGCCGCGCCGCGCCCACCGCGCCCCACCGCGCCGTGCCCCACCGTGCCGCGCCCCACCGCGCCGCGTCGGCCGGGCGGTCGACGGCCGGGCGGGGGTGCGGTGGGGCGTGAGCTTCACGCCGGTGGCCGGGCGTCGCAAACGCTCATGGGACGTTCCCCGGGTGGAAAGATCCAAGTCGGCGGAGCCACTCCCGGGACGACGAGAACACCCGTATGCGTGTCGTCATCGTCACCGAGTCCTTCCCGCCCGACATCAACGGTGTGGCGCACTGCGCCCTGCAGACCGCCCGGCACCTCGCCGCGCGTGGTCATGACCCGCTCGTCATAGCCCCGGCCGTACCCGCCGGCACCTCCGACGAGTGCGCACCCTGCCCGGTGGTGCGCGTCCCGTCCCTGCCGTTGCCCGGCTACCCGCAGGTCCGGGTGGCGCTGCCCAGCCGGCGGGTGGCCGCGACGATCGCCGTGCACCGGGCCGACCTGGTCCACCTCGCGAGCCCCTTCGTGCTCGGCGTACGCGGTATGGCGGCCGCCACGCGGCTCGGTCTGCCGACCGTCGCCGTCTACCAGACCGACCTCGCCGGCTACGCCCGCACCTACATGGGCGCCGGCGAGAGCGCGGCCTGGCGGCGGCTGCGCGCCGTGCACGGCGCCGCCGACCGGACCCTCGCGCCGTCCACGGCCGCCGTCCGCGACCTGGAGGCCCGCGGGGTGGCGCGGGTGCGGCTGTGGCCACGCGGCGTCGACACGCTGCGGTTCCGGCCCGCGCTGCGGGACGAGGCCCTCCGCCGCCGACTGGCGCCCGGCGGCGAACTGCTCGTCGGGTACGTGGGGCGGCTCGCGCCCGAGAAGCACGTGGAACTCCTGGCCGGGGCCTGCGCCATGCCCGGCGTACGGGTCGTGGTCGTCGGGGACGGGCCGAGCGAGGGCGCGCTGCGGGCCGCCCTGCCCGGCGCCGTGTTCCTCGGCCGCCGCACGGGCGAGGACCTGGCGCGGATCTTCGCCTCCCTGGACGTGTTCACGCACACCGGGCCGTACGAGACGTTCTGCCAGACCGTCCAGGAGGCCATGGCCAGTGGCGTCCCGGTCATCGCGCCTGCCGCGGGAGGGCCGCTGGACCTGGTCGACCACGGCCGGACCGGCCTCCTCGTCGCCCCGCACGACCCGGAGGCAGTACGGAAGGCCGTCGGGACGCTGGCCGCCGACCCCGCTCTGCGGGCGGCGTACGGGGCGGCCGGGCGGGCGGCTGTCGAGGGCCGGACCTGGGCCGCCGTCGGCGACCGGCTGGTCGGCCACTACGGCGAGGTGCTGCGCGAGCGGACGGCGGTGGCGGCATGAGCCTGCGCATCGTACGGCTGGCGAACTTCGTCACCCCGTCATCGGGCGGGCTGCGCACGGCGCTCGACGAGCTGGGCCGGGGCTATCTCGCGGCCGGGCACGAACCGCTGCTGGTGGTCCCCGGCGACCGCGAGAGCGACCGCGTCACCCCGCAGGGCCGGGTCATCACCCTGCCCGGGCATGCCCTTCCCGGGACGGGCGGCTACCGCGTCCTGGCCGACCGGGGGCGGCTGCGCCGGCTCTTGGAGGAGCTGCGGCCCGACCGCCTGGAAGTCTCCGACCGCACCACTCTGCGCTGGACGGGCGCATGGGCCCGGCGTGCCAGGGTGCCCGCCGTGATGGTCTCCCACGAGACGGCGGACGGGGTCCTGCGTACGTGGGGGATGCCCGCCGCCCTGGCCGCCCGGGCGGCCGACCGGCTCAACCGCCGTAGCGCGTGGGCGTACACGCGGATCGTGTGCACCACGGAGTGGGCGGAACGCGAGTTCGTACGGATCGGCGCGCGGAATGTGGTGCGGGCGCCGCTCGGCGTCGACCTGCGGCGGTGCCGCCCGGGACGGCGCGACAGTGCCCTTCGGGCCAGGTATGCGCACAGTGCTGACGTGGACGTGCTGCTCCTGCTCTGTTCACGGCTGTCGGTCGAGAAGCGGCCGGGCCTCGCCCTGGACACCGTCGCGGAACTGCGCGCACGCGGGGTGCGGGCGGCCCTGCTGGTCGCCGGGGACGGGCCGCTGCGCGGTGGTCTGGAGCGCCGGGCGCGGGCACAGCGGCTGCCGGTCCGGTTCCTGGGGCACCTGCCCGACCGCGAGACGGTGGCCGACCTTCAGGCGGCGGCGGATGTGTGCCTGGCGCCCGGCCCGGCGGAGACGTTCGGGCTGTCCGCCCTGGAGGCGCTCGCCTGCGGCACCCCGGTCGTCGTGAGCGCCACGTCGGCGCTCCCGGAGGTGGTGGGCGACGCGGGCGCGGCCGCCCTGGACACACCGGCCGCGTTCGCCGACGCGGTACGGAGGGTGCTGGCCCGCCCGGAGGGCCGGCGTCGCGAGGCTGCCCGCGCGCGGGCCGAGCTCTTCGGCTGGGACCGCGCGGTGGCGGCGTTCCTGGCCGCCCACGACGCCCCGTCCCACCCGGGCAAGGCCCCGGCAGCCGCCCCCGGCCCGGCCTCGGTAACCGCCCCGGCCCCGCCCCGGATCGGGCGCAGAGGAGCGCGGACATGACGGCGGAAAGAGCGGTACGGGGCAGTGCGCCACCGGCGACCATCGGCCACGCGCGAGTGGCGGCCGCCTCCGCCGGTTCCGGCTGTGCGGAGGTGACGGCTGGTTACGCCCCGGCCGCGCCCGTCCCGGCCACCCGCCACGCGCGCGTGGGCCCCGGTCGGGGCGGCGCCGGGCACGGGGGCTCGGCCGGCGCCGTGGGTGTGCGGCGGTTCGCGGCGCTGGGGGACTCGCTGACCGCGGGCGTCGGCGACCCCGTCGACGGCAGGTGGCGCGGGTGGGCGGCGCTGCTCGCGGAGGGCCTCGCGGACGTTCAGGGAGCCGTGGACTTCCGTAACTTCGCCGTCAGCGGCGCCCGCACCCGGGACGTCGCCGAATGCCAGACGCCCGCGGCACTGGCGTACCGGCCCGACCTCGTCTCCGTCGTCGTCGGCGTCAACGACACCCTGCGCCGCACCTTCGACATCGCGGAGCTCGCCATCGGCCTGGACCGCGTGTGCGGGCAGCTGGCCGCCCAGGGCGCCGTACTCCTGACGGCGTGCCTGCCCGACCCCGGCGCCATGCTCGGCCTGCCCGCCCCGCTCGCGCGCCCCCTCGCCCGGCGCCAGCGAGCGGTCAACGCGGTGGTGCACGCCCTGTCGGCGCGCTACGACACGGTCCATCTGCACACGGCGGACGCCGCCTGGGTCGCCGACCGCTCGATGTGGAGCGCCGACCGGCTGCACCCCGCCGAGCGCGGGCACCGGATGATCGCCGCCCGCTTCCACGCCCTGCTCACCGAAAGCGGCCTGGCGCGCGGCGCCGCGCCGGCCGGTGAGCCGCAGCAGCCGCCGCCGTCCCGCGCCGACGCGCTGCTCTGGCTGGCCACGGCCGGGACCGGGTGGGTCGTGCGGCGGTGCCACGACCTGCTGCCCCAGCTGCTGCGGCTGGCCGGAGCGGAGGTGCGGCACTGGGCGCGCGGCACCGGCGCACGGCTCGACCAGCGCGCGGAGCACGCGCTCCTCGCGGCGCTCGCCGCGGTGGCGCTGGACGCCCCGGTTGCCAGAATGGGGGAATGAGCGGGCGCTGGGAGTTCTGGATCGACCGCGGCGGCACCTTCACCGACATCGTGGCCCGGCGGCCGGACGGCCGCCTGGTCACCCGCAAGCTGCTCTCCCACGACCCCGGCCGCTACCGGGACGCCGCCGTCGCCGGGATCCGGCTCCTCCTCGGGCTCGGGCCGGACGACCCCGTACCGGCGGACCGGATCGACGCGGTCAGGATGGGCACCACCGTGGCCACCAACGCCCTGCTGGAGCGCCGCGGGGAGCCGACCGTCCTCCTCATCACCGCCGGCTTCCGGGACGCGCTGCGCATCGCCTACCAGAACCGCCCGCGCCTGTTCGACCGGCACATCGTGCTCCCCGAAGCGGTGTACGACCGGGTCGTGGAGGTGCCCGAGCGGATCGACGCGCACGGCGCCGTCGTCCGGCCGCTGGACCTGGACACCGTCACCGAGCGGCTGCGGGCCGCCCGGGACGCGGGTATGCGCAGCGCGGCGGTCGTCCTCATGCACGGCTACCGCCACCCCGACCACGAGCTGCGCGTCGCCGAGGCGGCCCGCGCCGCAGGCTTCACCCAGGTCAGCTGCTCCCACGAGGTCAGCCCGCTGATCAAGCTGGTGGCGCGCGGCGACACCACGGTCGTCGACGCCTACCTCTCGCCGATCCTGCGGCGGTACGTGGACGAGGTCGCCGCCGAACTCGCCGGTGTGCGGCTGATGTTCATGCAGTCCAACGGCGGGCTGCGGGAGGCCGCCCACTTCCGGGGCAAGGACGCCGTGCTGTCCGGCCCGGCGGGCGGGGTCGTCGGCATGGCCCGGACGTCCGAACAGGCCGGTTTCGGGCGGGTCATCGGCTTCGACATGGGCGGCACGTCCACCGATGTGTCGCACTACGCGGGCGAGTTCGAGCGTGAGCTCGGCACCCAGGTCGCGGGTGTGCGGATGCGCGCGCCGATGATGAACATCCACACCGTCGCCGCGGGCGGCGGTTCGGTCCTGCACTTCGACGGCCGACGCTACCGCGTCGGCCCCGATTCGGCCGGTGCCGACCCGGGCCCCGCCTGCTACCGGCGCGGCGGCCCGCTGACGGTGACGGACGCGAACGTGATGCTCGGCCGGGTGCAGCCGGAGCACTTCCCCACCGTGTTCGGGCCGGACGGGGACCAGCCGCTCGACGCCGATGTGGTGCGGAAACGGTTCACCGAACTGGCCGATGAGGTACGGCGGCACACCGGAACCACCCGCACCCCCGAGGAGGTCGCCGCGGGCTTCCTGGAGATCGCCGTCCTCAACATGGCGAACGCCGTCAAGAAGATCTCCGTACAGCGCGGACACGACGTCACCCGCTACGCGCTGACCAGCTTCGGCGGCGCCGGCGGCCAGCACGCGTGCGCGGTCGCCGACGCTCTGGGCGTCGACACGGTCCTGGTGCCCCCGCTGGCCGGCGTGCTCTCCGCGTACGGCATCGGGCTCGCCGACGCCACCGCCATGCGGGAGCAGTCCATCGAGGCGGAGCTGACCGACACCGCCCACGCGCGCGTGCGGGACGTTTGCGCGCGGCTCGCAGAGCGGACCAGCGGCGAACTGCGTGCCGACGGGGTGCCGGACAGTGCCATCCGCACCCACGCGCGCGTGCTCATCCGGTACGCCGGAACGGACTCCAGCCTGCCCGTGCCGCTCGGTTCCGCCACCGCGATGAGGGAGGCCTTCGCGGCGGCACACCGGGCGCGGTACGGGTTCACCATGGACAAGCCGCTGGTCGTGGAGGCTGTCTCGGTCGAGGCCGTGGGCCGCGCGGGCCCGCACGGGCCGGTCGACGTCGAGCAGCCCCCGCGCGGGGCGCGCCCGCGGCCACGGGCGACCGTGGCGATGTTCGTGGACGGCGCGCCCAAGGACACACCGCTGTACCGCAGGGAGGACCTGAGGCCCGCCGACACGGTCCACGGCCCGGCCGTCATCGCCGAGGCCGACGCCACGACCGTCGTGGACGACGGGTGGCAGGCGTGTGTGGCCCGCGGAGGGCACCTGGTGCTGACCCGCGTCCGGCCCCGTCCGAGCCGCACGGCCGTCGGCACGGACGTCGACCCGGTCCTCCTGGAGGTCTTCAACAGCCTCTTCATGGCGATCGCCGAACAGATGGGCGTACGGCTGGAGAACACCGCCCACTCCGTCAACATCAAGGAACGGCTCGACTTCTCCTGCGCCCTGTTCGACCCCGAGGGCAACCTCATCGCCAACGCGCCCCACATTCCGGTGCACCTGGGCTCCATGGGCGAGTCCATCAAGGAGGTGCTGCGCCGCAACCGTGGCACCCTGCGGCCCGGCGATGTGTACGCCATCAACGACCCGTACCACGGCGGCACGCACCTGCCCGATGTGACGGTCGTGACGCCCGTCTTCGGGCCGGAAGGCGAGCTGCGCTTCCTGGTGGCCTCGCGCGGGCACCACGCCGAGATCGGCGGCATCACCCCCGGCTCCATGCCGGCCTTCAGCCGCACGATCCACGAAGAGGGCGTCCTGTTCGACAACTGGCTGCTGGTACGGGACGGGCGGCTGCGCGAGGCCGAGACCCGGCGCCTTCTCACCGAGGCCCCTTACCCCTCCCGCGACCCCGGCACGAACCTCGCCGACCTGCGCGCCCAGATCGCCGCCAATGAGAAGGGCATCGAAGAACTCCGCCGTATGATCGAGGAATTCGGGATCGACGTCGTCCACGCCTATATGCGGCACGTACGGAACAACGCCGAGGAGTCGGTACGGCGGATCGTCGCCACCCTCCACGACGGCTCCTACCGCTACGAGACCGATGACGGCGCGGTCATCCACGTGGCCTTCCGCGTGGACCGCGAACGGCGCCGCGCCGTCCTGGACTTCACGGGTACCTCACCGCAGCGGCCCGGCAACACCAACGCCCCCAGGTCCGTGGTCATGGCGGCGGTGCTGTACGTCTTCCGGACCCTGGTGGACGACGACATCCCGCTCAACAGCGGCTGTCTGGAGCCGCTGGAGGTACGGGTGCCGGAAGGGTCGATGCTCGCCCCCGCCTATCCGGCGGCGACGGTCGCCGGCAACGTGGAGACCTCGCAGGCGGTGACCGGGGCTCTGTACGCCGCGCTGGGCGTCCAGGCCGAGGGCTCGGGCACCATGAACAACGTGACCTTCGGCAACGACCGGGTGCAGTACTACGAGACCGTGGCGAGCGGCTCGGGCGCCGGGGACGGCTTCGATGGCGCCGACGCCGTACAGACCCACATGACCAACTCACGGCTCACCGACCCGGAGATCCTGGAGTGGCGCTATCCGGTGAGGGTGGACGCCTTCGCGATACGGGAGGGCAGCGGCGGACGCGGCCGGTGGCGGGGCGGCAACGGTGCCGTGCGGCGTATCCGGTTCCTGGAGCCCATGACGGTGGCCCTGCTGACCGGGCACCGGAGGATCCCGCCGTACGGCATGGCGGGCGGTGAACCGGGCGCGCTCGGCCGGAACGCGGTGGAGCGCGCGGACGGCACGGTGCGGGCGCTGGGCGGCGTGGACGTGGCGGACGTCGGTCCCGGGGACGTCCTGGTGGTCGAGACGCCGGGCGGCGGCGGCTACGGGACGCCCGCGCACTGAACCACGAACCGGACGGGCGTCCCCGGCACCGCCTGGGCGGCGGCGGCCAGGTCGCGCTCGCGGACGACGGCCACCACCGGGTAGCCACCGGTCGTGGGGTGGTCGGCGAGGAACACCACCGGGCGCCCGTCCGGCGGGACCTGGACCGCGCCCAGGACCATGCCCTCACTGGGCAGTTCGCCCGGGACGGCACGCTCCAGGGGCGGGCCCTCGGTGCGCAGCCCGATGCGGTTGGAGGCAGGCGACACCCGGTACGCGCGCGTGGCGAGGGTGTGGAGCGCCGCCCTTGTGAACCAGTCGTCGCGCGGGCCGAGCCGGACCCGCAGGACCAGCTCGCCGGGCGGCCCCGGCCAGGGCGGCGCGTCATAGCAGGGCCGCGTGGCGGGCGGGGCGCCCAGCGGCAGCACGGCCCCGTCGGTGAGCGGCGGCGGCCCCAGCCCCGACAGGAGGTCCGTGGAACGGCTGCCGAGCACCGGGTCGGTGGCGACGCCCCCGGCGAACGCCACGTACGCGCGCAGGCCGCGCACCGCGGCGCCCACCTCCAGCACGGCGCCCGCGGGAACGCGTACGGCCGCGCCCCACGCGACCGGGCGCCCGTCCACGGTGACCGGGCACGGCGCGCCGCCCACCGCGACGGTCACCGCGCACCGCGGCCGCACCGCACACCCGTTGACCGTCGTCTCCAGCACGGCGGCGTCCCCCGGGTTGCCGACCAGCCGGTTGACCAGGCGGCTCGCGTACGGATCGAGGGCACCGGAGCGCGGTACGCCCAGGTGCGCGTGGCCGAGGCGGCCCAGGTCCTGCACGGTGGTCAGCGCCCCGGCCCGTACGACGGCGAAGGCCCGGTCGGTCATCGTCCCCCACCCAGCTCCGGGCCCCGGCCCGAGCCATGGCCTGAGCCCAGCTCCGGGCCCCGGCCCGAGCCCACGCCCGAGTCGAAGTCCGCGCCCCCGGCCCCGCCTTCCGGCACGAACCGCACCCGGGTGCCCGGCGAGAGCAGCGCGGCGGGCTCCCGGGCCGGGTCCCACAGCACCATGTCCGTCGTCCCGATCAGCTGCCAGCCACCGGGCGAGGAGCGCGGGTACACGCCCGTGTACCGGCCCGCGAGCGCGACCGAGCCCGCCGGGACGGCGGTGCGCGGCGTGGACCGGCGCGGCACCTCGTACGCCGCCGGGAGCCCGGTCAGATAGCCGAAGCCGGGCGCGAACCCGCAGAAGGCCACCCGGTATTCCACCCCCGCGTGGATCCGCGCCACCTCCTCGGGCTCCACTCCCCACAGGGCCGCGACCACGGCCAGGTCCGGCCCGTCGTAGCGGACCGGGATCTGCAGAGCCGGGTCCACGCGCGCGTGGAGCGGTTCGATCCGCCACCGGCCGACCTGCGCGGCGAGCCGCCCCGGCTCCTCCACCCCGTCGAGCAGCACGGTCCGTGCCGCCGGAACGATCTCCTGTACGGCGGGAAGCGCCCCGGCCGCCCGGCGGCGCAGCACTTCGGCGTGGAAGGCCTCGGCCTCCTCGCCGCTGTCCAGCTCGACCAGCAGCGCCCGTTCGCCCACCGCCAGGGTCCTCATACGAACGCCTCCACGCGCACGCCCACGGCTTCCAGCTCCGCCCGGACGCGACGGGCCAGGCCCACCGCACCGGGCGTGTCGCCGTGCAGGCACAGCGAGCGGGCACGCACGGCCACCGGCCGCCCGCACCGGGAGGTGATCACACCGAACCTGGCCATGGACACGGATCGTTCGACGACCGCCTCGGGGTCGGTGATGACGGCGCCCTCCTCGCGGCGGGGCACCAGGGTGCCGCCGGCGGTGTACGCGCGGTCGGCGAACGCCTCGGTGACGACCGGGAGCCCGGCCTTCTCGGCCACCTCGTGCAGCCGGGAGCCGGGCAGGCCCAGCACCGGCAGCCGTTCACCGGTCAGCAGCACGCCGTCGACCACGGCCTGCGCCTGCTCGTCGTCGTGCACGACCCGGTTGTAGAGGGCCCCGTGCGGCTTCACGTACGACACACGCGCCCCGGCCGCCCTGGCGAACACCTCCAGGGCGCCGATCTGGTACGCCACTTCGGCGGCCAGCTCGTCGGACGGCACGTCCATGGAGCGCCGTCCGAAGCCGGCGAGGTCGCGGTAGGAGACCTGGGCCCCGATCCGTACCCCGCGCTCCGCCGCCCGCGCGCAGACGCGCCGCATGGTGGCCGCGTCCCCGGCATGGAAGCCGCAGGCCACATTGGCGCTGGTGACCACCGACAGGAGCTGTTCGTCGTCGGTCAGCCGCCACCGCCCGAAGCCCTCTCCGAGGTCGGCGTTGAGGTCGATCGTCGCCCAGGTCATGGTGTTTCTCCTTCCCGGTGCTTTACGCGAGTTCCCGGCCGCGTGTCTCGGGCAGCCCGAACAGGGCCAGTACGGCGATGCCGTAGCCGATCGCGCCGAAGACCAGTGCCCCGCCCACGCCCCAGCTCTCCGCGAGGAAGCCGACGAGGGTCGGGAAGAACGCACCGACCGCGCGGCCGGTGTTGTACGTGAATCCCTGCCCCGTGCCGCGTACCGCCGTCGGGTAGAGCTCGGCGAGGAACGAACCGAAGCTGCTGAAGATGGCCGACATGCAGAACCCGAGCGGGAAGCCCAGGACCAGTACCAGACCGTTCGCCCCGGCCGGGATGTTGGTGTACGCGAGGATGCACACGGCCGAAAGGACCGCGAAGATCGCGATGTTGCGTTTCCGGCCCAGCCGGTCCGTGAGGTAACCCCCCGTCAGATACCCGATGAAGGCACCGGAGATGAGAAAGGTCAGATAGCCGCCGGTGCCGACGACGGTCAGTCCGCGGTCGTTCTTCAGGTACGTCGGTACCCAGGTGGCCAGCGTGTAGTACCCGCCCTGGACACCGGTGGACAGCAGCATCGCGAACAGCGTGGTCCGCAGCAGCGCGGGGCGGAAGATGGCGGTGAAGGACCCGCGTTCGCTGCTCGCCTCACGCGCCTGGGCGGCCCGCGGCGCGTCCTCGACGTTCTTGCGGACCCAGATGACCAGCAGGGCCGGCAGGGCGCCCGTCCAGAACATCACACGCCACGCGGTGTCCGGGTCGAGGAAGTGGAAGACCAGCGTGTAGACGATCACGGCGAGTGCCCAGCCGGCCGCCCAGGCGCTCTGGACGCCGCCGAGGGTACGGCCGCGGTGCTTGGCGGAGGCGTACTCGGCGACCAGGATCGCGCCGACCGCCCATTCCCCGCCGAAGCCGACGCCCTGGAGGGCACGGAAGACGAGCAGCGTCTCGTAGTTGGGCGCGAAGCCGCACGCCACGGTGAACGTCGCGTAGGTGATGACCGTGATCATCAGCGCCTTCACCCGGCCGATCCGGTCGGCGAGGATGCCCGCGAGCACGCCCCCGATCGCCGAGACGACCAGCGTGACGGTGGTGAGCAGCCCGGTCTGGCCGCTGTTGAGGCTGAAGTACGCCGAGATGGCCACCATGCTCAGTGGCAGCGTGAAGAAGTCGTAGGAATCCAGGGCATAGCCGCCGAACGCGCCACCGAAGGCGCGCCGGCCACGCGGCCCGAGCGCGCGCAGCCAGGCGAACGCGCCACTGTACGCGGGCAGTTCGCCCTGGGCGGCCTGAGGGGTCTGGGTCGTACTCATCTGCACCTCGCAGAGGGGGAGGAGCGGAGCCGTGCGGTGCCCCCAAGGTAGGGATTGTTGAACGATCCGACAAGGGGTTTGTTCCCTCGTTCTTCCTTCGGCTTTCCTTCTACGATGGGCGGGCGACGGTGGTGACGGACGAGAAGAGGGTGCTGTGAGTACGACGGGCTCCGGCTCCGAGGGCGGCGGACTGGCGGACGACCGCGCGCTGCTGGGGCGTACGAGCACGGCCGAGCGGGTCGCGGACATCCTGCGCACCCGCATCGCCGAAGGGTTCTTCCCGCCCGGCACCCGGCTGTCGGAGGACAGCATCGCGGGCGCGCTGGGGGTGTCGCGCAACACGCTGCGCGAGGCGTTCCGGCTGCTCACCCACGAACGGCTGCTCGTCCACGAACTCAACCGGGGCGTGTTCGTACGGGTCCTGGCGGTCGAGGACGTCGTGGACATCTACCGCACCCGGCGGCTGGTCGAGTGCGCCGTCGTCCGCGGCCTCGGCACGCCGCCCTTCGCGCTCGACGGGCTGACCCGGGCGGTCACCGGCGGCGAGCGGGACGCGCGCGAGGGCGACTGGAAGGGCGTGTCCACCGCCAACATCCACTTCCACCGCGAACTGGTCGCACTGGCCGGCAGCGCCCGCACCGACGAGCTGATGCGCGGCGTCCTCGCCGAACTCCGCCTCGCCTTCCACGTGGTGGACGACCCCCGCGCGCTGCACGAGCCCTATCTCGTACGAAACCGGGAGATTCTGGACGCTTTGCAGGCCGGTGAGCGTACGAAGGCGGAACGGCTCCTCGCCGACTACCTCGACGACTCCCGCGAGCAACTGGTCGAGGTCTACGCCCGCCTCGTCGACGCAGCCCCGGCCACCGAAGCCTGACACGCGCCGAACGGCCTGGCACGCACCGGACGGTCTGCACCCGCCGAGCGGCCTGACACGGACCGGTCGGCCCGCACGAGCCGGACGGCGGTGCACGCACCGGACGGCATGACACGGACCGGTCGGCCTGCTGCGCACCGGTCGGCCTGACACCGCACCGGCCGGCCTGGTGCGGGCCCGGCCGGGGGCCTCCGGGCGGGCGCCCCACGGGTCATCTGCGCCGTTTCGACCGTTGTCAGTGCGAGGACCTAATCTGTGCAGCGTGACTTCGCCTGCCTCGACGGAATTCGTTCCGCCCCAGCTCAGCGCGGGGCCGCGGCCCGCACAGGGCCCGGCCGCCGACGAAGGGCTCGCGCGGCGGCTGCGCGCGCTCGCGTGCACCGCGCCCCTGCACGACCTGGACGCGCGCAAGGCGAATCTGGCGGGGGAGTACTCGATATACGCCATGGCGGAGGTCGCCCTCGCTGCGATCGACCTCGTCACGCTCAACATGGACTTCGACACCGGCGCCGACCACGAGCAGATCGTCGCCCGGCTGCTGCCCAGGGTCGCCGCCCAGGCCCCCCAGCGCCCCGCCGCCGAGCACGAGCGCGTGGCCCGCTGGGTCCTGGAGAACCTGATCAACGTCGGCAGTGTCGACCGCGGCTTCCGCGCCGTGTACGGCACGTTCGGCCCCGACGGCGTCTATGTGCGCCGTGACTACGACTTCAAACTCATCGAGGAAGTCCCGGGATACGGCGGCAGCGTCTACCTCCGTACCACCGACGAAGCGGTCAACGTCCTCGTCGGAGCCCTCGACACCGACGTCACCAGCGCGCAGATCGCCGCCGAGGTCAAGTTGGAGGTGCTGATCAGCCGGGGCCGGCTCGCCGACGCCCAGCTCGCCGCCGAGCAGGCGCGCTACCGCACGGTGCAGTACGCGGAATCGCTCCGCAGGACCCTGGAGGCCACCCGGCGCAATGTCCGCGCCGTCGACTGGCTCAGCGCCGTCCCCGACATGATCGACGAGGCCCTCGACCACGTCGCCGACCGGTACCGCCACGAGAACGCGATCCTCACCAACATCCGCAAGGCCCGCGACGAAGCCGAGGACCACGAGCACAAGCGGCGCGCGGCCGAGCTGGTCGACATCGTCAAGGACTGCATCCGCCGCCACACCCAGCTCCAGTCCCGGCTCCTGGAAGCGGGCCCGCTGTTCCGCGCCGAGCAGGACCGGCAGGCCTTCGCACAGCCCACCGCGCGCCTGGGTCTCGACCTGTACGGCCAGCTGGTCGCCCCGCTCCTCCCGATGCCCGTGGAGCGGTCCATCAAGGTCACCGATGCCTTCTTCGCCCACGGCACCGGACTGCGCACCCCCGGATCGGTACGGATGGCCGACCTGGTCGACCTCCTGCTGACCCCGCCGGTGGAGCGGGACCACCTGGGCGCCGAGATGCCCGAGCCCGACCTCATCGCGACGCCCGACGACAGCCGGTTCAGCGAGGAGCAGCTGGCGAGCGCCATGGAGCTGCTCGACCTGGAGCACGACGCGCCGCGCCGCCTCTCCGGGCTCCTCGCCGAGGCCCGCCGCCGCGACCCGGAACTGCCCTACCTCGTCGCCCTGCTGGCCATCCACGCGGCCAGCCCTCCGGTCGGTACGGCCTACCGGCAGGGCGAAGAGCGCCTGTTGTTCGCCGTCGACGACGGAACCGAGCTGGACGACCCGGAGTTCGGCGGAGCCGACCTGATCGTCGGCACGGCCCTGCTGGACGCCGCCGGCATGGCCGCCGGCCGCACGGACGCGATATGAGCGCGCGCCGCCGCCCCGGCCGCACGGACCGGATATGACCGCGTGCCGCCGCCCCGGCCGCCCGGGCGAGCCATCGAACGGCAGGCCCCGGGCCGTCCCCCTCCGTACCGCACCCCGATCCACCCGCAGCAAGGAGCCCCAGCCGTGAGCGACCACCACGCCGAGCACGCCGACGCGTGGAGCGAGCCGGACGCCCCCCAGGCGGCCGAGCCCGCCGCCTCCGGCGCCGTCACGCCCGCCGACGCGGCCGACGCCGCCCGGCTGGTCTCCTTCGGGCTCCAGCCCAAGCTGCTCCCCGCCCGCGACGCCGAGTACGCCGACCTGCTGCGCCGGTACCGCGAGGAGCCCGCCTTCGCCCGCCTCGCCGACGCCGTCGCCACCGGCCTCGGCCTCATCGTCCTCGAAGTGTCCCCGCGCGCCGGCATGGCCGTCACCGCCGCCGAGGACTCCGTCTTCGCCGTCCGCATGGGGGACTACGCCCGCCGCGCCTCCACCGACTCCGCCGACCGCTTCCTGCACGGCCTGGCCCACCTGGCCGTCGCCGCCATGGCGTTCCCGCGCCCCGAGGACCTGGCCGACGACGGATACATCGGCCGCATCACCGTCAACGGCGTCGACGCCTTCGTACGCCAGGCCTGCCGCCGCCTGGAGGAGCGGGCCGAGGAGCAGGGCGAGAACACCGACCCGGCCACCGACGCCCCCGGCCTGGAGGCCGCCTGGCGGATCTACGCGCGGCGCAGCGCGACCGGCGCCACCAAGGACGCCCGCCGGCTCGCCGGTTCCACCACCGGCATCATCGGCAAGGCCGTCGCCTTCCTCACCGACTCGGGCTTCCTCCAGCGCACCGGCGACGAGGGCGGCGGCTCGTACCGCACCACCGCCCGCTACCAGCTCCAGGTCCGCGACATGGCGGGCAGCGCCGCGATGGCCGAGCTGCTGGAGCTGGGCGTCGTCCCCGTCACCGACGGCTCCGCCACCCTCCTGCCGCCGCCCGCGGGCGACGACCTCGAACTGGCCGCCGACGCCGGCCTGCCCTTCCACACGTAACTCGCGCAACACGCGTAACCCCCCAGCACACGACTGAAAGTCCGCCGCCATGTACGAGTTGTCCCGGGTCCGCCTCTACTCCATCGGGCCCGCCGGTGCGCGCTACGCCGACACCGTGCTGGACCTGCGCGGAGTGGGCGAGCCCGTGCCCAACCCCGCCCCGACCCAGGCGGAGTTCTTCGAGGAGGAGCCGGTCGGCCCGCCGCGCCGGCCCGCCCCCGCGGGCGTGCTCTTCCTGGAGAACGGCGGCGGCAAGTCCGTCCTCCTCAAGCTGATCTTCTCGGTCATGCTGCCGGGCCACCGCAACACGCTCGGCGGCGCCAGCTCCGGCGTCCTGCGCAAGTTCCTGCTTGCCGACGACTGCGGCCATGTCGCCCTGGAGTGGCAGCACACCCTCACCGGCGAGCTGGTCGTCGTCGGCAAGGTCAGCGAGTGGCGCGGCCGGCAGGTCTCCAACGACCCGCGCAAGTTCGCCGAGGCCTGGTACTCCTTCCGCCCGGGCCCCGGCCTCAGCCTCGATTCGCTGCCGGTCGCCGAGGCCACCTCCGTACGCCCGCCCGGCGAAGGCATCTCCGGCGCCCAGGGCCGCCGCCGCACCATGAAGGGCTTCCGCGACGCCCTCACGGAGGCGGGCAAGGCGTACCCGCACCTGGAGGTGTACTGGGAGGAGATCCACGACCGCTGGAACGAACACCTCGGCGACCTGGGCCTCGACCCCGAACTCTTCCGCTACCAGCGGGAGATGAACGCCGACGAGGGCGAGGCCGCCGGCCTGTTCGCGGTCAAGAAGGACTCCGACTTCACCGACCTGCTGCTGCGCGCGGTCACCGACACCCGCGACACGGACGGCCTGGCCGACCTCGTCAGCGGCTTCGGCAACAAGCTGGGCCGCCGCGCCGAGCTCACCGCCGAACGCGACTTCACCGCCGGGTCGGTCGACCTCCTCGGCCGGATCGTCGAAGCGGCCGACACGCGCGCGCGTGCCCGCGACATCCACGCGGGCGCCGAGCGCCGCACGCGCACGCTCGCCCGCCGCATGTCCGCCCGCGCCGCCGAGGAGCGCGGCCGCACCGCCGAACTGGCCGAGCGGGTCACCGCGGCGGCCCACACCGTCACCGAGGCCGATGAGGCCCGCGCCCGCGCCTCCCTCATCGCCGCCGAACTGGCCTATCGGCACGCCTCCCTGGCCCTGACCGCCGCCGAGAAGGGCGCCGCCGCACAGCGCCGCGAGCTGAGCGACGCCCGCACCCTGCACGCCGCCTGGCAGGCCACCGAGGTGGTCCTGCGCCACCGCGCCGCCGCCGACCGCTCCGCCCGCGTGTCCGCCGCCATCCGGGAGGCCGAGCGGGACGCCGCCCCCGCGCTCGCCGCCCGCGCCAAGGCCGCCGCCGACCTCGTACGCGCCCTGCACGCCGCCGCCGAGGAGGGCGAGCGGCACGCGGGCGAGGAGGAGGAGCGCTCCGCCGCCCTCCAGGAGGCGGGCGAGACCGCGCACCGTGACGCCACCGTCGCCGCCACCGAGGCCCAGCGCGCCCGCAGCGAGGCCGGCCACCTGCGCCAGCGCCTCGCCGAGGTCGAGCAGGAGACCGCCGAGGCGGTACGGGCCGGCTGGCTCGACGACACCGCCCCCGACGCCGACCCGGCCCGTGCCGCGCTCGCCGCCAGCGACGCCGAGAAGACCACCGTGGCCGCCTGGGAGGCGGCCCGCGACGCCGCCCGCACGGCGGCCGAGCGCGCCAAGGAAGCCGCCGCCGCCGAATCCCGCGCCGAACTGGCCGCCGCCCGCGCCGCCGACGCCGCCCAGGCGGCCGAGAACGCCCACCAGGCCGAGCGCCGCGCCGCCGAGTCCATCGCCGCCGAGGAGCGCCTCGCCGAACTGCTGAGCCTTCCCGGCGCGAAACCGGCCGTCCCCCAGCCCCGCCAGGGCACCGGCAACGGCTCCGGCTCCAGCACCAGTACCGGCACCAGCACCGGCTCCCCCACCGGCTCCGGCAACGGCTTCGGCTCCGGCTCCGGCACCGACGAGCGGCTCGCCGCACCACGCCGGGGCACCGACAACCCCCTCACGGTCGAGGAGTTCGACCGGTACGCCGATGAACTGCGTGATCTCCTCGACCAGGGCATCGCCTCCGCCGAGCGCAAGCTGTTCGAGCTGCGCACCGCAGCCGCCGACGACTCACGCATCCTCGGCGCCCTCGGTGACGGAGGGCTGCTGCCGCCCGGACCCGACGTCCTGGCGACCGTCGAGTTCCTCGGCGAGCAGGGCATCCCCGCGCTCCCCGGCTGGCGGTACCTCGCCCAGGCCGTCGACCCCGCCGACCACGCCGCCGTGCTCGCCGCCCGCCCCGAGCTGGTCGACGGTGTGGTGATCACCGACCCCGTCTCGTACGCCCGGGCCCGCGACGCCCTCGCGGGCGCCGCCCTGCTGCCGCGCTCCGCCGTGGCCGTGGGGACCGCCGCCGCCCTCCTCGCCCCCGTACCGGGGCAGCGCGGCACCGACACGGACGTCTTCCTCGTCCCGCCGAACCCGGCCATGCACGACGAGCACGCCGCCGACGAGGAGCGGCAGGCCCTGCGCGCCCGCGCCGCCGCCCGTGACGAGGAGATCCGCGCCCTCGCCGCCCGCCTCACCGCCGACCGCTCGCTCGCCGCCCGCATCGGCTCCTGGCGCGCCGACTGCCCGCCCGGCATGCTCACCGAACTCGCGGAAGCCGCCGCCACCGCGCGCGAAACCGCCGAAGCGGCCCAGGCCGCGCTCGCGGAAGCCCGCGCCGCCCGCGCCGAGGCCGACGAGGCGGCCGCCGACACCGCCCGCGTACGCGACGAGCGGCAGGAAGCCGCCCAGCGGGCCCGGCGCGCCGCCGACGCGCTCGCGGGCCTGGCGTTCCGGCTGCGGGAACGGGCCGGCTGGCAGGCCAGGCTCCGCGAACTGGCCGACGAGGCCGCCGAGTCCGAGGCCAGGGCCCAGACCTGCCTGGAGCGAGCCCGCGCCGCCGACGAGGACCGCCGCGCCGCCCAGCGCGCCGCCGACGACGCCCACCGCACCGCCCGCGCCCTGCGCGCCGAGCGCGCCGAGATCGCCGGCGCCCCCGAGAACGTCCCCGACGACGAGCCGGACGCCGGCACCCCGCGCACCGCCCTGCCCACCCTCCGCGAGGCCTACCGCGCCGCCTCCCAGCTGTACGAGAAGGTCGGCGTCGGCGCCGACCTGCGCGCCGAACAGGCCCGCGCCGAGAGCGACGAGAGCGCCGCCCTCGCCGAGCTGGACCGGCTCACCAACAAGGTCCGCACCCGCGCCGAACAGCTCCTCGAGAGCCCGGACGGCGCGGACGGCCCGTCCCGCCAGGCCGCGGCCGCCCGCGCCGAATCCCTGGTGCAGATGCTGGAGTCCCGTGCATCCGAGGCCAGCGAGAAACTCGGCCGGCTGCGCGGCGAGGCCGAACGCCTGGCCCCCGCGGACGGCGAATCGCACACCGAGCTCCCGGACGAGCTGATCCCCGCCGACGCCGACCACGCGCAGTCCCTGCTCCGCACCGCCACCACCGAACTGGCCGTCCGCACCGACGCGCTGGAGACCGCCCGCGCCACGCACGCCCGGCTCCTCCAGGCGCACCGCGCCGCCGAGGACGCGGCGGGCGGCTTCGACGAGACCGCAGCCCTCCTGCGCGACCTGCTCAGGGAGCACACGGACGACGACCAGGAGGCCCCGGAGCCGTACGCCGGCAGCCTGGAGGAGGCACGGCAGTCCGCCGCCGAGGTGCGGCGCTCCCTGCGCGGCTGCGCGGCCGACCTGTCCGCCGCCGACGCCGCCGTACGCGAGGCCTGCGACATCCTCGTACGGCACGCCAACTCCACCCGTTACGAGCAGGTCCGCACCCCGGCCCGGCAGCAGATCCGGGAGCTGCCCGCCTCGGCCCTGCCCGAGCACGCCGCGAAGTGGGCGGACGCCTTCGCGCCCCGGCTGCGGGTCCTCACCGACGAGCTGGCGCAGCTGGAGCGCAACCGCGACTCCATCGTCGACCGGCTGCGCGGCCTGGTGGAGTCCGCGCTCGCCACGCTCCGTTCGGCGCAGCGCCTGTCCCGGCTCCCCGAGGGCCTCGGCGAGTGGTCCGGCCAGGAGTTCCTGCGCATCCGCTTCGATGAGCCGGACCAGGCGACGCTGGTCGAGCGGCTCGGCGAGGTCATCGACGAGGCGACCCGGGCGGCCGTCAAGAAGAACTCCGACCTGCGCCGGGACGGCATGTCCCTGCTGCTGCGCGGCGTCCAGGCCGCGCTGCAGCCCAGGGGTGTGGCGGTGGAGATCCTCAAGCCCGACGCGGTACTGCGCGCCGAGCGCGTCCCGGTCGGGCAGATGGGCGACGTCTTCTCGGGCGGCCAGCTGCTCACCGCGGCCATCGCCCTCTACTGCACGATGGCCGCGCTGCGGAGCAACGACCGGGGCCGCGACAAGCACCGGCACGCCGGCACGCTGTTCCTCGACAACCCGATCGGCCGCGCCAACGCCACGTACCTGCTGGAGCTCCAGCGGGCCGTCTCGGACGCGCTCGGCGTCCAGCTGCTGTACACCACGGGCCTGTTCGACACGACAGCGCTCGCCGAGTTCCCCCTGGTCATCCGGTTGCGCAACGACGCGGACCTGCGGGCGGGGCTGAAGTACATCAGCGTCGAGGAGCATCTGCGCCCCGGCCTGCCGCAGCAGCCCGGCGACGGCGAACCGGTGGTGCACGGCGAGATCACCGCCACGCGCATGTTCAAGCGCAGCCAGACGGACCCGGCCACCGCCGGCCGCCCCACAAACACGTAAGGGGAGCCAACGACGAGGCGACAGCCGGGCGCCCCCGTCCCAGACCCGGGCCAGGACCCCGGCTCCGGTCCCGGCCACGACGCGGGCTCAGGCCCAGGGCAGCACGCGGGTTGAGGCTCGGGACGGTCGCGGGCTCAGGCCCCGGCCAGGACCCCGGCTCAGGTCCCGGCCACGACGCGGTTGAGGCCCGGGACGGTCGCGGGCTCAGGCCCCGGCCAGGACCCCGGCTCAGGTCCCGGCCACGACGCGGTTGAGGCCCGGGACGGTCGCGGGCTCATGCCCCGGCCAGGACACGGGCTCGGTCCCGGCCACGACGCGGGTTGAGGTTTGGGCGGACGCGACTTCAGGCCCGCGGCAGGACGCGGTTGAGGCCCGGGACAAACACGGCCTCACGTCCCGGCCACGACGCGGGCTCAGGCCCAGGGCAGCACGCGGGTTGAGGCCCGGGACGGTCGCGGGCTCAGGCCCGGAACAGGACGGGGTTCAGGCCCAGGGCAGGACCGGGTTCAGGCCCAGGGCAGGACGCGGGCTCAGGCCGGGCCGAACACGGGCTCACGCCCGGGACAGGTGGCCGCCGCGTGTGTCCCGTCGCCGTATCCGCGCCGCCTCGCGGGCTTCCGTCCGGGCCGCCCGCCGGGCCCTGCGCCGCTCCTGCCGCAGCGCGCGCGCCGTACTGCTCGGCGTCGACACGACACCGTGGCGCTGGTTCCACACCTGCCGGGTCACCCACACGTCCAGTGCCGCCCAGGTCGCCACCACCGTGCTGGCGACACTGGTGAGCACCATGGGGAAGGCCAGCCAGAAGGCCGTGAGGGTGAAGAAGAAGGCCACCACGGCCTGTATCAACGTCAGTGCCGCGATGAGCACGGCGCGCACCGCCGCCGTACGGACCGGATCGGGGAGCCTGCGCCTCCCCACCGGCTCCTCCACCCACAGTTCACTCCGCGACGCCGTCTCCATCGAACCGCACTCCCCACCACGGACCGTCTTCAGGGTCGGCTGCCCGTCTTGAGCCGCTTCACGCCGGCCTTGAGCCACCGCTCCGCCTCGACAGTTCTCGACAGTTCTCGCTTCCCCGTACAGAAGGACGAACAGCCGGCGGAGAAGATTCCCACCGAGTCCCGCTGACTCACCCGACTCACCCCCACTCACCCCGAGTCGTCCGGAAGTCGACCGGAAGTCGACCGGAACGCACGGTTCCAGCCATCTGCCGTCCTTCGCGAAGCGATGTCCTGACAGGTGTCATAGGCCACAATGGCGAAAGTCAACTCCCCGAATACCAGGACAACTCATGATCTGCGCGGCACACCGCGGCTGAAAATGGCCCGGACGTCCCTTCGAGTTGTCCACGCGGCAGTAGTAGGCTCGCGCCGTTTATTGATGTGTTGATGTGAACACCCGCGCCGGGCGGCGGGAGGGTGCGAGTAGGGGAGGCCATGCGCTTTCGCGGGAAGTCGATCCGCAGGAAGATCGTGGCGTTGCTCCTGGTGCCGCTGCTGTCCCTCACCGGCCTCTGGGGATTCGCGACGCTCATCACCGGCCGCGAGGCCAACCAGCTCCTGGACGTCGGCTATGTCGTCGACAAGGTCGGCCACCCTCTCGAAGACGCCGTCCGCGTCATCCAGAAGGAACGCCGCCAGACCCTCGTCTACCTGGCCGACCCGCGCTCCGCCGACGCCCTCCCCACGCTCCTCCGCGAACGCGCCGCCACCGACCGGGCCATCGCCAGGATCCGGGCCAACGCCAAGGACCCCGGCGTGGTGGAGGCCCTGCGCCCCCCGGCGGCCGGGCGGCTCAATTCGCTCCTCGAAGCCCTCGACGGCCTCGCCTCGCTGCGCCGGTCCGTCGAGAACCGTGCCGTCGGCCGCATCCAGGCCCTCGACTTCTACAACCACCTCGTCGACCCCTGCTACGGCTTCCTGCTGACCCTCCACGGGCTGGAGAACGTGGAGATGGACAAGCAGGCCCGGGCCCTGGTCGGCCTCATACGGGCCCGCGAGATGCTCGCGCGCGAGGACGCCCTGGTGGTCTCCTCACTGATCAGCAAGCGGATCACCGCAGAGGAGGTCCGTACGGTCTCCGACCTCATCGCCCACCGGGAGCTGTTCTACGACGTCAACCTGGAGCTGCTGCCCGTCACCGAGCGCGAGATCTACCGGACGTACTGGCACAGCCCCGACACCGAACCCCTCCGGGACGCCGAGGACCAGCTGCTGGGCACCGGCCCCACCGACGAACCCCGTACGATCGACGCCGCCCGCTGGCAGGATGTGGTCAACCCGGTCCTCGACCACCTCGCCACCGAGAACACCGAGGCGAGCGACCGCTACCAGGACCGGGTCCAGCCCGCCGCGTACAGCGTCCTGCTGAAGGCGGGCATCGCGGGCGTCCTCGGCTTCCTCGCCCTGCTCGTGTCCGTCGTCGTCTCCGTACGCGTCGGCCGTGACCTCGTACGCGACCTGCGCCGCCTGCGCAAGGAGGCCCAGGAGGTCTCGGGCGTACGGCTGCCCAGCGTGATGCGCCGGCTGGCCGCCGGTGAACACGTCGACGTCGAGACCGAAGTGCCGCACCTGGAGTACGAGAAGGACGAGGTCGGCCAGGTCGGGCAGGCGCTCAACACCCTCCAGCGCGCCGCCGTCGAAGCCGCCGTCAAACAGGCCGACATGCGCCGAGGCGTCTCCGAGGTCTTCGTCAACCTCGCCCGCCGCAACCAGGTGCTGCTGCACCGCCAGCTCACCCTCCTCGACACCATGGAGCGGCGCACCGAAGACACCGAGGAACTCGCCGACCTGTTCCGGCTC
The DNA here is from genome assembly GCF_030406405.1 of Streptomyces ficellus. Lineage (GTDB taxonomy): Bacteria > Actinomycetota > Actinomycetes > Streptomycetales > Streptomycetaceae > Streptomyces > Streptomyces ficellus_B. Next base: position 18,211 of record NZ_JAUEPL010000024.1, on the reverse strand, counting down.
GACCACCTCACCACCCGTATGCGCCGCCACGCCGAGGGCCTGGTGATCCTCTCCGGCGCGGCCCCCTCGCGGCAGTGGCGCAAGCCGGTCCAGCTGATGGACGTCGTACGGGCCGCGGTCGCCGAGGTCGAGGACTACGAGCGCATCGAGGTGCGCCGGCTGCCGCGCATCGGCGTGGGTGGACCCGCCGTCGCCGACCTCACCCACCTCATCGCCGAACTGCTGGAGAACGCCACGGTGTTCTCGCCGCCGCACACCGCGGTACAGGTCCTCGGCGAGCCGGTCGCCAACGGCTTCACCCTCGAAATCCACGACCGGGGGCTCGGCATGACCCCGGAAGCCATGCTCGACGCGAACCTGCGGCTCGCCGAGACACCAGAGTTCGAACTCTCCGACACCGACCGGCTCGGCCTCTTCGTCGTCAGCCGCCTCGCCCAGCGCCAGAACGTGCGCGTGTCGCTCCAGCCCTCGCCGTACGGAGGGACCACCGCGGTCGTGTTCATACCGGCCGCGCTGCTCACCGAAGCGCCCGAGACGCAGGGCGCGGGGTTCCGGCTGGACCGCAAGGGCGGCGACGTCCCGCCCCGTCGCGCGGCCCTCTCCCAGGTGCCCTCCGGGCGCTCCACCTCCGGCCCGTCCTCCCTGCTGGACGGCCCGGTCGAGCTGGAGGCCCCGGTCGGCGCGCTCGGCCTCGGAGAACGGCTCGGTGACCGGCTCGGTGACCGGCTGAACGACAGGCTGGGGGACCGGCTCAGCGACAGGCTCGGTGAAGGGCTTGGCGACGGCCTCGGTGACCGGCTCGGTGGCGGGCTGGGCGGTCCGCTCGGCGATCTCGGCGACATCGAGGATACGGAGACCGAACGCGGCGGGCTGTTCCGCGCCACCCGCAGGCCACTGCGCCCGGTGCCCGGCGGCCACGAGCAGCACCAGCAGGCCTCCGACCAGGACCCGGAGCGCTCCGGCCGCCCTGTCCCGCTGCCCCGCCGCAAAACCCCCAAGCTCATCGCGGACCGCGGCCGCCGCCTGGACGAACGCGGCCGCGCCCACCCGGCCCCGGAGACGCCCCACGGGGAAGACCCGCGAACGCCCGGCGCCGCCCCCGCAGAGCCCACACCCACCGACCCCGCGCCCGACGAGGCGACCCTGCTGCTGCGCGGCCTGCCCCGCCGCGTACGCCAGGCCAGCCTCGCCCCCCAGCTGAAAAGCGCCGCCACGGCCGGCCCCGCACCCAAGGGAGCCGAACGTCGGGACGCGGCGGAAAGCGATGACGCGGAACGCGACGCGGAAGAAGTACGCAGCCGTATGGCCGCGATGCAACGCGGCTGGCAGCGAGGGCGCCGGCAGAACGCCGAGGGCGCCCCGTCCGCCGGCCGCGGCGAGACAGCACCAGGAACGACACCGGAGGGGGACGGTCGATGACCGCACCGAACGCCGCAGCATCCAACTCAACCGGCTCGAACGGCGAGCTCAACTGGCTCCTCGACGAACTGGTCGAGCGGGTCGGCTCCATCCGCAAGGCCCTGGTGCTCTCCAGCGACGGCCTGCCGACCGGGGCGTCCAAGGACCTCACCCGCGAGGACAGTGAGCACATGGCGGCCGTGGCCTCCGGGTTCCACAGCCTCGCCAAGGGCGTCGGCCGGCACTTCGACGCGGGCCGCGTCCGCCAGACCGTCGTCGAACTGGAAGAGGCGTTCCTCTTCGTCACGGCCGCGGGCGACGGCAGCTGCCTCGCCGTGCTCGCGGACGCCGACTCGGACGTCGGGCTCGTCGCGTACGAGATGACCCTGATGGTCAAGCGGGTCGGGGCCCACCTCGCCACGGCACCTCGGACCGGTCTGCCCGCGGGAGGGTGAGTGGGGACGCGATGAGTGAGGCAGCAGGCAAGCACAGACGGCGACGTGAGGACCAGGACCCGCACCACTGGTTCGACGACGACGCGGGCCCGGTGGTCCGCCCGTACGCGATGACCCGCGGCCGTACCAGCACCGCCACCCGCCACCGCCTCGACCTGATCGCGGTGGTCGTCCCCGAACCCGCGGCCGACGACCCCGGCCGTGACCAGACGCTCTCACCCGAGCATGTGGAGATCGTCGAGCGGTGCAGCGACCTCCCCCAGTCGATCGCCGAGCTCGCCGCCGGTCTTGACCTCCCCGTCGGGGTGGTCCGGGTCCTGGTCGGCGATCTCGTCGAGGACGAACTCGTCCACGTAACCCGTCCCGTGCCGCCGGCCGAACTGCCGGACGTCAGCATTCTGCGTGAGGTGATCAATGGCCTTCGGGCGCTCTAGCGGCGGCCGCAAGAAGCGGCCGGTCGAGCCGGTGACGCTGAAGATCCTGGTCGCGGGCGGGTTCGGGGTGGGCAAGACCACCCTGGTCGGCGCGGTCAGCGAGATCCGGCCGCTGCGCACCGAGGAGAACCTCAGCGAGGCCGGCCGGCCCGTCGACGACCTGCACGGCGTCGAGGCCAAGTCCACCACCACGGTCGCCATGGACTTCGGACGGATCACACTCCGCGAGGACCTGGTGCTGTACCTGTTCGGTACGCCGGGACAGGACCGTTTCTGGTTCCTCTGGGACGAACTCGCGCAGGGGGCGCTGGGCGCGGTCGTGCTGGCCGACACCCGCCGCCTGGAGGAGAGCTTCGCCGCGATCGACTACTTCGAGCGGCGCGGGATCCCCTTCACGGTGGCCGTCAACTGCTTCGAGGGCGCGGCGCGTTTCCCGTCCGAGTCGGTACGGGCGGCGCTCGACCTCGACGCGGACGTACCGCTGGTGATGTGCGACGCGCGGGAGCGCGAGTCGGCCAAGGAGGTGCTGGTGGCCGTGGTCGAACACGCGATGGCCGTCGCCGCCCGCACCCGCGAACCGGTCACGACCTGACCGCACCCGCGAACCGATCGGCCGTCGCGACCCCACCGGACGACGCAGCCGGAACACGGCCCGTACCCCCACCGACAGGGGTACGGGCCGCGCGCCTGCGTGGCGGTCCGCCCGCGCAGCCGGTCGCCTGCGCGGGGTCCGCCTGCGCGGCGGTTCGCCTACGCGGGCTCCTCCCAGCCGAAGCTCCGCTCCACCGCCTTGCGCCAGTTGCCGTACTCCCGCTCCCGCACCTGCGCCGCCATGCGCGGCACCCACTCCACATCGCGCCGCCAGTGCGCCTTCAGCTCGTCCAGCCCGGACCAGACACCGGTCGCCAGACCCGCCGCGTACGCCGCGCCCAGACAGGTCGTCTCCGAGACCTTCGGCCGGATCACCGGGACGCCCAGTACATCCGCCTGGTGCTGCATCAGCAGGCCGTTGACCGTCATTCCGCCGTCCACCTTCAGCGAGGTGATCCGTACCCCCGAGTCCTGGTACATCGCGTCCACCACCTCACGCGTCTGCCAGCTCGTCGCCTCCAGGACGGCGCGCGCGAGGTGCGCCTTGGTGACGTACCGCGTCAGTCCGGTGACGACGCCGCGCGCGTCGGAGCGCCAGTACGGGGCGTACAGCCCGGAGAACGCCGGCACGATGTACGCGCCGCCGTTGTCCTCCACGCTCGCCGCAAGCGTCTCGATCTCGGCGGCGCTGCGGATGATGCCGAGCTGGTCCCGGAACCACTGCACCAGGGCGCCCGTGATCGCGATCGAGCCCTCCAGGCAGTAGACCGGCGCCTGGTCACCGATCTTGTACCCGACCGTGGTGACCAGCCCGCTCTTCGAGGGAACCGGCCGCTCCCCGGTGTTGAGCAGCAGGAAACTCCCCGTGCCGTACGTGTTCTTGGCCGTCCCCGTCTCGTAGCAGGCCTGCCCGAAAACCGCCGCCTGCTGGTCGCCGAGCGCCGACGCCACAGGCACGCCCCGCAACGGCCCCACAGCGGTGCCGTACACCTCCGCCGACGACCGGATGCGCGGCAGCATCACCTCCGGGACGTTCATGGCCGCGAGGATCGTACGGTCCCACTCCAGCGTCTCCAGGCCCATCAGCATGGTGCGGGAGGCGTTGGTGACGTCGGTGACGTGGACGCCGCCGTCCGTACCACCCGTGAGGTTCCAGATCAGCCAGGAGTCGATGGTGCCGAACGCGATCTCGCCCCGCTCGGCGCGGGTTCGCAAGCCCGGTACGTTGTCGAGCAGCCAGGCCGCCTTGGGCCCGGAGAAGTAGCTGGCCAGCGGCAGCCCGGTGGTGTCCCGGAAGCGGTCCTGGCCGTCCGCGCCGCCGAGTTCGGCGCACAGCGCCGAGGTGCGGGTGTCCTGCCAGACGATCGCGTTGTGCACCGGTTTGCCGGTGGCCCGGTCCCACAGGACGGTCGTTTCGCGCTGATTGGTGATGCCGAGGGCGCTCAGCTGCTCGGCCCGCAGCCCGGCCCGGGCGAGCGCGCCCGCCACGACCGCCTGCACCTTGGCCCAGATCTCCGTGGCGTCGTGCTCGACCCAGCCCGGCTTGGGGAAGATCTGACGGTGCTCGCGCTGGTCGACGGCGACGACGGCCCCGCCCTGGTCGAAGATGATGCAGCGACTGGAGGTGGTGCCCTGGTCGATGGCGGCGACGAACCTGTCCTTCATGACGAACCCCTCGTTCCCTTGCCGCTGGCTTGTCCTGGTGGGCCGCGTGAGCAGCCCGCGCTAATAGGCCGCGTTGAAGACCATCCCGGCGAGCAGACCTCCCAGGAGCGGGCCGGCCACCGGCACCCACGCGTAACCCCAGTCGGATCCGCCCTTGTTGGGGATGGGCAGCAGCGCGTGGGCGATGCGCGGCCCGAGGTCACGGGCCGGGTTGATGGCGTAACCGGTCGGTCCGCCGAGTGACAGGCCGATACCGACGACCAGCAGCGACACCAGCAGGATGGAGATGCCCGAGCCGTAGATGCCCGCGTCCTCGCCGGGGATCTGCCCGATGCCGATGCCGTCGTTCTTGCCGAAGGCGAGGATCGGCAGGACGAGCGCCGCCGTCGCGATGACCTCCGTGGTGAGGTTGGCGGCCGGACTGCGGATCTCGGGGCCGGTCGAGAAGACACCCAGCGTCGGCTGCGCGGTCCGTACGTCGGCGTTCGCGCGGAACTGCGCGTAGTACACCAGCCAGGCGAGTACGGCTCCGAGAACGGCGCCGACCAGCTGCGCGCAGACGTACAGCGGCACCTTGCCCCACTCACCGGTGTCGACGGCGACGCCGACGGTCACGGCCGGGTTGAGGTGCCCGCCGGAGAGGGGAGCGGCGGTGTACGCCCCGGCCAGCACGCCGAAGCCCCACCCGAAGGCGATGACGACCCAGCCGGCGGCCTTCGCCTTGGAGAAGTTGAGGGTGACAGCGGCGCAGACGCCCGCCCCGAAGAGGATCAGTATCGCGGTGCCGATGACCTCACCGGCGAAGATGTCTCCATTGCTCATGGCGGCTCCTAGGCATGGGCCCTCGCCCACAGAACGAGCGGTGCGCGTCACAACGAGCGGAAATGAGCGTGCGGAAATGAGCGTGCGGAAGTGCGGCGATGCCGACGAACACGCAGTTTTCACCCACCATGAGGGACCGTCAAGGAGACTGACAGCACCAGCCTGAAGCGACCACGGGCGTGCCCGTACGGGTCAAGCCGCCCGCGCTCGACCGGGAAGTCGAAGTACGTGTCGGGAAAGAGCTCCGGCTTGTACGTGAAGTGCCACCACTCCTCAGGAAGGTTCACGAACCCCTCCGCACCGAGCGTGCCCTTCAGAAGCCGCCGGTTCGCGCGCTGGAACCCCCCTACGCGCGGATCATCCGTGTGGGACAGCGTGTCGAAGCAGTCGAAACCCGTCCCCATGTCCACGGAATTATCCGGGAACCGCTCCGGCTGCGGGGCGTAACACGGCACCAGCTTCTCACCCGGCACATAGGGGCGGGTCGGCCGCGCGGGCAGCTTGACGAGGGTCAGGTCCACCGTGGAGCCCCGGCTGTGTCCCGACCTCTCGGCGAGGTAACCGCCCGCGAAGAGCCGCGACTTGGCCACCCGCGGATAGAACTCCGCCTTCATCTTCTCGTCCTTCAGGTCCTTCGCCCACCGTACGAAGTGGTCGACCGCCCGCTGAGGCCGGTAACAGTCGTACACCTTCAGCGAATAGCCCTGCCGCAGCAGCTTCACCTGAGCCCGGTGAAGCGCCCGCGCGGCCGGCCGGGTCAGGACGCACACCGGATGGCGGTAGCCATCGACCGGCTCGCCCACGAAGTTGTGCTCCGTGGTGTAGCGCATCTCCTGGAGGATCGTGGGGTCCACCGAGCGCAGCGCCACGAACTCCTGGGGAGCCTTGGGCTCGGGCGTGGCCCGCGCGGCGGGGTCCGCCGCCGTCACGAAGACCAGCGCGGTCGCGGTCGCGAGCAGCGTACGGAGCGTACGGAGAGCGGATGCGCGTCCTGTCCCTGTCATGGGCACCGTCTACCAGCTCCGTGCCGGTCGGTACAGTCCGCCACGTGAAGGACTCCCACTGCACGAGCTGCGGCAGCCGGCACGCGCCCGGCGCCGGCTGGCCCCGGTCCTGCCCCGCCTGCGGCGCCGTGGCCTACCGCAACCCCCTGCCGGTCGCCGTCGCCCTGCTGCCCGTCACCGGGGCGCGCGGCACCGGGCTGGTCGTCATCACCCGCGGCATCGAGCCGCGGCGCGGGGGGATCGCCCTGCCCGGAGGGTTCATCGACCACGCGGAGGACTGGCGGGAGGCGGTGGTACGGGAGCTGAGGGAGGAGACCGGGATCGAGGCCCCCGCGCGGGACGTAGCCCTGGCCGACGCGATGAGCTCGCCCGCCGGCCATCTGCTGCTCTTCGGCCTCCTGCCCGAACGCCCCGCCGCCGCCCTGCCGCCGTCCGTCCCCACGGACGAGACGGAAGGGCACCACGTCCTGTACGCGCCCGCCGAGCTTGCCTTCCCGCTCCACACCGCGGCGGTACGCAACTGGTTCGCCGGCCGCTACCGCTGACGCCCCACCCCTCCACCGCGCCCGCGCCTGGTCCACCCGGCCTTGGGCCGTTCGCCAAGCCTGGGGCCCCTTCCCCGCGCGCCTCCCCCCGGCCTTCCCGCCTCCACCGGGCCCGCGCCCGGTCCTACCGCGCCCGCGCTCCCACCAGCCCCCTGGCCTCATCCAACCCGCCTGTCTCGCTCCACCCGGCCTGCGCCCCTTGACCGCGCCCCGCGCCTCCACCGGTGCCCGGGGCCCCTTCACCCCGCCCCGCGCCTCCACCGGTGCCCGGGGCCCCTTCACCCCGCCCCGCTCTACCCCGCCCCCATCCCCCTGACCCGCACCCGCTTCTCGACCTCCGCCGCGCCGTCGCTCGTCACGCGCTCGACCCTGACCCGGCCGTCCACCAAGCGCGTGACATACCGTTCGACCTCCGCCCGCGCCCAGCCGTCGCCCACGTCCCGCACCACCAGCCCGCCCCCGGTCCGCCCCGCGGCAGGAGCCCAGACCTCCAGCTCCACGGCGCCCCCGTCACCGCCCGCGCCCCCCACTGCCGCGCCCGCGCCCGTGCCCCCCGCACCGCCCGTACCCCGCACCGGAATCACCGCACCGGCCCGCGCGAGCACCGGAATGCGCGACATCGGCGCGTCCAGCAGCACCTGCCCCGGCCCTTCGTACGCCTGGCCCGTCGCCGTGTCGTACCAGCGCCCGCGCGGCAGCCGTACCGCCCGCCGGTCCGTGCCCCGCGCGAGCACCGGCGCGACCAGCAGCGCGTCGCCGAGCAGGAACGCGTCCTCGCAGTCCCGCAGCGCCCGGTCCTCGGGGGAGCCCCACCACACGGGCCGTGCGTAGGGCGCGCCCGTGAGCCGTGCCAAGTGCGCCAGGGTCACGAAGTACGGCCGCAGCCGCTCGCGTTCGGCCAGCGCCGCCCGGGCGTACTCCAGCACCTCGGGGCCGAACTCCCACGGCTCGCGCCGTCCCGCGTCGATCGCCGCGTGCGTACGGAACAGCGGCAGCCACGCGCCCAGCTGGAACCAGCGCAAGAACAGCTCCGGCGACGGGCTCCCGTCGAACCCGCCCACATCCGGCCCCGAGTACGGCACGCCGCACAGCCCCAGCCCCAGCACCAGGGACAGCGAGGCGCGCAGCCCCGGCCACCCGGTCGACACATCGCCGGACCACGTCCCGCCGTACCGCTGCATCCCCGCCCAGCCGGAGCGCGAGAACAGGAACGGACGCTCCTGCGGCCGCAGCTGCCGCAGGCCCTCGTATCCGGCCCGCGCCATCGCCAGCCCGTACACGTTGTGCGCCTCGCGGTGGTCGCCGCCCCGGCCCTCCAGCGCGTGCCGGGCCGAGCGCGGCAGCGTCATGTCGCCGAACGGCGTGAACGACACCGGCTCGTTCATGTCGTGCCACACCCCGGAGAACCCCTGCGCGAGCCGCTCCTCGTACAGCCCGCCCCACCACTCCCGTACCGCCGGGTCCGTGAAGTCGGGGTACACGCACTCGCCCGGCCACACCACGCCCCGCACCTCGCGGCCACGCCCGTCCCGTACGAAGGCCCCGCAGGGCCCGACCGCGGCGCCGCTCTCATAGACCGGGTTTCCGGGCTCGGCCTTCACCCCGGGGTCGACGATCGACACCAGCCGCACGCCCTCCTCGCGCAGCTCGCGCGCCAGCCCCGGCAGATCAGGAAACCGCTCCTTGTCGACCGTGAACACCTGGTGCCGGTCGTAGTGGTCGATGTCCAGGTGCAGTACGGACAGGGGCAGGTCCCGCTCCCGGTAGCCGGCGACGACCCGCCGCACCTCCTGCTCGCTGCCGAACCCCCACCGCGCGTGCTGCGGCCCCAGCGCCCACGACGGCGGCTGCGCGGGCGCGCCCGTGAGCGCCGTCCAGCCGTGCAGCACGCGCGCGGGGGTGCCGACGACGACCCAGCAGCGCAGCGGCCCGCCGTGGACGCGCACCTCGCTCGCGCCCGGCCGGTCGTGCCCGGAACCGGCGCCCTCCTCGCCCTCGCGCAGGGTGACCAGCCCGTCCCAGGAGTTGTCGTGGAACGCCAGATGCGTGCCCGCGTCGGACACCACCAGTTGCACCGGCATGGTGATGTAGAGCGGGTCGTCGCCCGGCGCGAAGCTGCCGCGCGGGTCCGTGTTCCACAGCCGGTACGTCCCGCTGCGCAGCCGCGGCCCCGACGCCCGCCCGCCCAGCCCGAAGAACCGCGCGTCGGCCGGCACCTCCGACCGCTGCACCCACCGCGCGGGGCCCCCGTTCACCGGCTCCCACCACCGGGGCGGCAGGTCCCGGCGCAGCACGACCCCGCCGGGCGTGCGCACCTCCACGGCGCCGTTGCGCGACACCGCGACGGTCACCCGCTCGGAGACCACCCGCCAGCCGCCGCCCTTGTCGGGCTCCAGCCCGGCGCGCGGATCGGGCTCCGGCGGATTCCCGGCCAGGGCGTACGACGGCAGCGGCTCCGCCCCGTCCCAGCCCCAGAAGACCGTGCCGCCACTCGCGACGCTCACCCGCAGCTCCGAGCGGGCGAACCGGACGATGCCCCCGCCCGGCAGCGGCTCCACACCCTCGACCTGCCCCGGCACCCGCGCCCGCTCGGGCCCCCGGGGCCGCAGCCCCCAGGCGTCCGTACGCCGCTGCCGCCAGGCCGACCGCATCGCCCGCAGCCCCCGTACCGAGCCGAAGATCCTCACCGAACGCACCAGATCACGACCGTCCATGCCGCACACCCTGCCACCCGACCGGCGGTCCGTAGGGGCCGTTCAACTGGCGTTCACCCGTGGTGAGCCCACATATTCATCCGGCCGACCATGGGTGATGAGCCCTGGTGCGAACAACGATCACATGGCATCGTCCTGTCAGCCGCGTCACGCGCACACCCCCGCACGTGCGCGCGACCCACGCAGACCCGCGTACAGGGACGTACAGCCAGGGAGCAGCCCCATGACCTCCAAGCCCGCGCACGACCAGCCGCTCTGGCAGCCGGACCCGGACCGCGTCGCCGCAGCCGCCGTCACCCGCTTCCAGGCATGGGCGGCCGAACAGCACGGCGCCCCCGCCGACGGCGGCTACCCGGCGCTGCACCGCTGGTCGGTCGAGCACCTCGAAACGTTCTGGCAGGCGGTGGCCGAGTGGTTCGACATCCGCTTCTCCACCCCGTACGAGCGCGTCCTCGCCCATCGCACCATGCCCGGCGCCCAGTGGTTCCCCGGCGCCACCCTCAACTACGCCGAGCACGCCCTGCGCGCCGCCGCCGACCGCCCCGACGAGGCCGCGCTGCTCCACGTCGACGAGACGCAGGAAGTGACGCCCATCAGCTGGGCCGAGCTGCGCCGCCAGGTCGGTGCCCTCGCCGCCGAGCTGCGCGCCCTCGGCGTACGCCCCGGCGACCGCGTCAGCGGCTACCTGCCCAACATCCCGCAGGCCGTCACCGCCCTCCTCGCCACCGCCGCCGTGGGCGCCGTGTGGACCTCCTGCGCGCCCGACTTCGGCGCCCGCAGTGTGCTGGACCGCTTCCAGCAGGTGGAGCCGGTCGTCCTGTTCACCGTCGACGGCTACCGCTACGGCGGCAAGGAACACGACCGCCGCGACACCGTCGCCGAACTGCGCCGCGAACTGCCCACCCTCCGCGCGGTCGTCCATATCCCGCTCCTTGGTACAGAGGCCCCGTACGGCACCCTCGAATGGTCCGCCCTCACCGCCGGCGACGCCGAACCGGTCTTCGAGCAGGTCCCCTTCGGCCACCCCCTGTGGGTGCTGTACTCCTCCGGCACCACCGGCCTGCCCAAGGCGATCGTCCAGTCCCAGGGCGGCATCCTGGTCGAACACTTCAAGCAGCTCGGCCTGCACTGCGACCTCGGCCCGGAGGACCGGTTCTTCTGGTACACCTCCACCGGCTGGATGATGTGGAACTTCCTCGTCTCCGGCCTGCTGACCGGCACCACCGTGGTCCTGTACGACGGCAGCCCCGGCTACCCGGACACCGGCGCCCAGTGGCGCGTCGCCGAACGTACCGGCGCCACCCTGTACGGCACCTCCGCCGCGTACGTCATGGCCTGCCGCAAGGCCGGCGTGCACCCCTCCCGTGACCATGACCTGTCCCGGATCACCTGCGTCGCCACCACCGGCTCGCCCCTCCCGCCGGACGGCTTCCGCTGGCTCCACGACGAGGTGAGGGAGGACCTGTGGATCGCCTCCGTCAGCGGCGGTACGGACGTGTGCAGCTGCTTCGCGGGCGCGGTCCCCACCCTCCCCGTACACATCGGCGAACTCCAGGCAGCCTGCCTCGGCACCGACCTCCAGGCCTGGGACCCCCACGGCAAGCCGCTCATCAACGAGGTCGGCGAACTGGTGGTCACCAACCCCATGCCGTCCATGCCCATCTACTTCTGGAACGACCCGGACGGCAGCCGCTACCGCGACAGCTACTTCGACATGTACCCGGGCGTCTGGCGCCACGGGGACTGGATCACCATCACCGATCGCGGCTCGGTGATCATCCACGGCCGGTCCGACTCCACGCTCAACCGGCAGGGCGTCCGTATGGGGAGCGCCGACATCTACGAGGCCGTCGAACGCCTGCCGGAGATCCGTGAATCCCTCGTCATCGGCCTGGAAGAGCCCGACGGCGGTTACTGGATGCCTCTCTTCGTCCACCTCGCCGAAGGCGCCACCCTCGACGAGGACCTGAAGTCCCGCATCAAGCAGACCATCCGTACGCAGCTGTCCCCCCGCCACGTCCCCGACGAGATCATCGAGGTCCCGGGCGTCCCGCACACCCTCACCGGCAAGCGCATCGAGGTCCCGGTCAAACGGCTCCTCCAGGGCACCGACCTGTCCAAGGCGGTCAACCCGGGCTCCGTCGACAACCTGGACCTGCTCCGGTTCTACGAGGAACTGGCCCGCGAGCGCGCCACGAAGCCGCACTGACTCAACCCCCGTACATGGCCTCGGACTCGCCCAGTACGCTCGCGAAGTCCGAGGCCAGCCGCGCGGCGTCGGCCGGCTCCAGCATCGCCGTGGTGACCCGTACGGCCGTGGGAGTCGCGATCCGGAAGCGCGCCCCCGCCGCGACCCACCAGCCGTGCGACCGCACCCCGTTGACCACGGCCGACTCGTCCCGCACGGGCACCCACACATTGATCCCGCTCGCCCCGTGCGCCGCGATCCCGCGCCGGGCGAGCTCCCCGATCAGCGCCCGGCGCCGCTCGGTGTACGCCTCCTCCGCCCGCGCCACCAGCCGCTTCACCTCCCGGTCGGCGAGCAGCCGCGCCACGGTCTCCTGCAGTACGTGACTGATCCACCCCGACGTCAGCAGCATCCGCCCGTCGTGCCGGGCCAGTGTCGTCTCGTCGCACGCGAGCCCCGCCCACCGCAGGTCGATGCCCAAGTGCTTGGACACGGTCCGCACCTGCGCCCACCGCGGCAGCCCGGCCGCCGCCAGTGAGTACGACGGCGCCCCCGACACGTCCGCGTTGTGGTCGTCCTCGATCACCAGCACCCCGGGGAAGCCGTCCAGCACGCCCATCAGCGCGTCCCGCCGCTCCCGCGAGAAGCGGCCGCCCATGGGGTTCTGCCCGCGCGGACTGCACACCAGCGCCCGCGCCCCCGCCCGCAGCGCGGCCCGCAGCGCCTCCGGAACCAGCCCCTCGTCGTCCACCGCCACCGGCACCATCCGCAGCCCCAGCGCCGGCACCAGGTCCAGCAGGTGGTGGAACCCGGGGTCCTCCACGGCCACCGAGTCGCCCGGCTTGAGCTCCGTCGACAACAACCGTCCGATGCAGTCCAGGGCGCCGTGCGCGAACGTCACCCGCTCCGAGGGCACCCCGTCCCGGGCGAACCACTCACGCGTCAGCTCCTCCAGCGACGCGAGCCGAGGCGACGCCCTTCGCGAACCGGGCACCGGACTCACTGGCGAGGGCGGCCTCAGCTCCGGCAGGAACGCCGGATCGGGATGCCCGCCCGCCAGATCGCGCACCCCCTGGGGAACCTTCGGCGGCCGCCGTGAACCGACCGACGGCGTCTGCGCCACCACCGTCCCGCCACGCCCCCGCGTCACCACGATCCCGCGCTGCCGCAGCTCCTTGTACGCCGTCGCCACCGTGCCGGGACTGATGCCCAAGCCGTCCGCGAGCCGCCGCACCGGAGGCAGCGCCGCGCCGGGCCCCAAGGCGCCGCCCGCAACGGCCCGTTCCACGGACGCGGCGATTTCCCTGGCCGTCGACCCACTGATCGAATATTGTGTTGCCACGTACCACATTATGTATCAATACATAAACAGAGGTCAAGGGGGAGACCGTGGACGCCAAGCCACGCCGGACCGCACTCGCACAGCGCATACCAGGAGGCCGCGACGGCCGCCGCATGCTGCTCGTCACCTTCATCGACAAAACCGGAACCGGACTCTGGGCCACCGCCGTCGCCCTCTACTTCACCCATGTCACCGGCATGTCCATCGCCCAGGTCGGCATCCTCATCGGCGTCTCCGGCGGCATCGGCATCGCCGGCGCCCCACTCGCCGGACGCCTCGCGGACCGCTTCCCCGTCACCCGCGTCCTCATCGGCACCCAACTCCTCCGCGCCACCGCCCTGCTGGCCCTCCTCACCACCCACCACTACGCACTGCTCCTGCTGTACTCCGCCCTCGGCGCCCTCCCCGACCGCGCCTCCAACGTCCTCACCAAGCTCTACGCCGCCCGCGTCGCCGGGCCGCGACGCGCCCGCTACCAAGCCCTCAACCGCACCGTCTCCAACCTCGGCTGGGCCCTCGGCGGCCTCGGCGCGGCAGCCGCCCTGGCCGTCGCCACCACCACCGCCTACCAGGCCCTCCTCGTCGGCAACGCCCTCTCCTACGTCGTCATCGCCGCCCTCACCCTCCGCTGCGCCGAGCCCCCCGCCCCCTCCCGCATCGCCGCCGACTCCACCACCCCCGCCCCGGCAGCCACGCCCTCCAGCCCCTGGCGGGACCGCACCTTCCTCCTCTACACCGCCACCGAGGCCGCCCTCTTCCTCGACGACGCGATCCTCCAGGTCGGCATGCCGCTGTGGATCGCCCACGCCACCGACGCACCCGTCGGCCTCGCCCCCCTGCTGCTGGTCCTCAACTCCGTCCTCGTCGTCCTCTTCCAGGTCCCACTCGCCCGCTTCGGCACCACACCTGCCGCCGCCCGCGCCCTGCTCGTCCCGCTCGCCCTCCTCTTCACGGCGGGCTGCCTGGCCATGGCCGCCTCAGCCGCAGGCGGCCGCTGGTTCGCCATCGCGGCCCTCACCGTGGCCGCCGTCGCACTCACCTTCGCCGAGATGATCCACGCCATCGCCTCCTGGGAACTCTCCATCGCCCTCGCCCCCGGCGACGCCCAAGGCGCCTACCTCGGCGTCCACGGTCTCGCCGCCTCCACCCAACGCAGCGCCGGCCCCCTCCTCGTCACCGCCGTCATCACGGCCGGCCCCCTCGCCTGGCCGATCCTGGGCGCCGGCTTCGCCGCCACCTGCCTCGCCCAGCGCCGACTGGTCCACCGCCGCCTGCCCGACCCCCCACTGTCAGTGCCCCCGGTTACTGTGAGTGAGCATCAATGAATGAGGGGGACTCATGGCACACACCAGGAACACCGCGACCATCCGCCGGGCACTGCGCCGCGAAGTACCGAGCACCGTCGGCGTCCTGGCCGACGAACAGGACTTCACGGCCATGCGCCGCTACCGCACCTTCACCTTCGACGACCACGACCTCTACCTCCGCCAGATCGACGACCTCCTGAGGATCCTCGCCGCCCGCGGCGGACACACCACCGTCGCCCTCTTCGACCCCGAGGACTACGCGGAGTACTGCACCGAAGCCGGCCTCGACCCCGACACCCCCGCCAGCCGCAGCCGCTTCACCGCCGAACTCGCCGCCACCGGCCCCTGCGTCCCCTACACAGGACAACCGATCGACCGGCTCGTCCCCCTCCTCATCAACCGAGCGGTACGCCAAGCCACCTGGGAGTACGCCGCGATGCTCCTCACCGACCTCGGCGAATGCGCCGACTGCGGCCAGGACATCGGCCGCGCCGCGTTCGAGCGGGCGTCCCACACGCTCACGCGCCTGCTGGAAGAAGCCGGCCCCGGCACCCACCACCTCGTATGCAGCGTCCCCGCCGACGAACAGCTCCTCGCGGCCCTCCACGCCGAACGACCCGAGGACGGCCCCGCCAGACTCGACTCCACAGAAGGCGCCGAGTTCGTCACCGTCCTCGCCGCCGGGATCGCCCTGGAACGCCCCGGGGGACTGGTCCTCCGCACCACCACCCCCGCCGCCCCCGACCGCGTCCACGGCTGGCGCCTCGACCGCGGCCGCCTCATCGCCCTCACCGCGGCAGAGGTCTTCAACGCGTACTGCACCGACGCCGACACCGGAGAACCGCTCCCACCCGAGCCCAACGTCGACTACCGCGCCGGCTTCGACATCACCCCCGACGACCCCTGGCCCACGCACCACTGACCACCCAAGCCAAAGGGGCTTCCCCACCACCAGGCGGGAAAGCCCCTTCACCAACCCCAGCCACCGGGGCCCTGCGCGACGCTACTCGCCGGACAGCACCGCCTGCGCGGCCAGCCGCGCCTCCTCGGCCGTGTCCGCCGCCCGCGCGGCCGCAGCCGCGCGCTCGCACTGCGCCAGCGTGTGCTTCGCCAGCGTCGCCCGTACGTACGGAATGGAAGCCGAACCCATCGACAGGGAGGTCACCCCCAGACCCGTCAGCACACAGGCGAGCAGCGGATCCGAGGCCGCCTCACCACACACCCCGCAGCTCTTGCCCTCGGCTCGGGCCGCCTCCGCCGACATCGCCACCAGGTCCAGCAGCGCCGGCTGCCACGGATCCTGCAACCGCGACACCGCACCCACCTGCCGGTCGGCGGCGAAGGTGTACTGCGCCAGGTCGTTCGTACCCAGCGACAGGAACTCCACTTCTTGCAGGATCGAGCGCGCCCGCAGCGCGGCCGACGGAATCTCCACCATCGCACCGAACTTCGCCCGCAAGCCCGCCTCACGGCACGCGTCCGCGAACGCCTTCGCGTCCGTACGGTCCGCCACCATCGGCGCCATGACCTCCAGGTACACCGGCAGCCCCTCGGCCGCCTTCGCCAGCGCGGTCAGCTGCGTCCGCAGCACCTCCGGGTGGTCCAGCAGCGTCCGCAGACCCCGCACACCCAGCGCCGGGTTCGGCTCGTCGGCGGGCGTCAGGAAGTCCAGCGGCTTGTCCGCGCCCGCGTCCAGCACCCGCACGACCACACGGCCCTCGGGGAACGCCTCCAGCACCTTCCGGTACGCCTCGACCTGCTTCTCCTCCGACGGCGCCTGCTTGCTGTCGTCGAGGAACAGGAACTCGGTACGGAACAGACCGACACCCTCGGCCCCGGCCTCCACGGCCGCCTGCACATCGGCGGGCCCGCCGACGTTCGCCAGCAGCGGCACCTTGTGCCCGTCCGACGTCGCACCAGGACCGGTCGTCGCCGACAGCGCCGCCTTGCGCTCCGCGGCCGCCCGCTCCAGCTCGGCCCGCTTCTCATCGCTCGGGTCGACGAAGATCTCACCGGTGCTGCCGTCCACCGCGATCACGGTGCCCTCGGCAAGCTCGCCGGCCCCCGGCAGCGCCACCACGGCCGGCACACCCAGCGCCCGCGCCAGGATGGCGCTGTGACTGGTCGGCCCGCCTTCCTCGGTGACGAACCCGAGCACCAGCGCCGGGTCCAGCAGCGCGGTGTCCGCCGGAGCGAGATCGCGCGCGATCAGCACATACGGCTCGTCGCTGTCCGGCACACCGGGCATCGGCACACCCAGCAGCCGGGCCACGATCCGGTTCCGTACGTCGTCCAGGTCCGCCACTCGCCCCGCCAGGTACTCCCCGGCCCCGGCGAGCAGCGCCCGGTAGGCGGCGAAGGCGTCGTACACGGCCCGCTCCGCCGTGCTGCCCACAGCGATACGACGGTCGACATCGGCCATCAGCTCGGGGTCCTGCGCCATCATCGCCTGCGCCTCGAGCACGTGCTGTGCCTCGCCACCGGCCAGATTGCCCCGCGCGATCAGATCGGCCGCCACCGCGTCCACGGCCTGGCGGGCACGCCCCTGTTCGCGCTCCGCCTCCTCGGCCGGGATCTGCTTGGCCGGCGGCTCCAGGACCGCCGTGCCCATGTGGCGAACCTCGCCGATCGCCACACCGTGGCTGACGCCGACGCCCCTCAGCGTTGTCTGCATTACACCTGTCTCCGATTGATGGGCGGCCAGGACCGCCACGTTGTATCTCCCGAGCCGCTGCCGTCAATGGACGGCGGGCACTGGCGTCACTGCCAGGTGAAGAGCGAGTCGCCGGGCTTCACGTCGCCGTCCTCGACGACGTCGCCGAGCGAGTCGGCGGAGGCCTCCAGGGCCACGATCGGACAGATCGGGGACTTCCCGGCCTCTTCGACCGCCGCGGGGTTCCACCGCACGACGGCCTGCCCACGCGTGACGGTGTCCCCCTTGTTCACGAGCAGCTCGAAGCCCTCGCCGTTGAGTTGGACCGTGTCGATCCCCAGGTGCGTGAGCACCCCGTGTCCCTCACCGTCGACCACCACGAAGGCGTGCGGGTGCAGGGAAACGACGATGCCGTCGACGGGAGAGACAGCCTCAGCGGCCTCGCGCGCGGGGTCGATGGCGGTACCCGGCCCGACCATCGCCCCGGAGAAAACGGGGTCCGGTACAGCGGCGAGCCCGATGGCGCGGCCCTCGATCGGCGACGTCACGGTGGTCATGGGGAGCCTCCCAGGGGTGGAGTGGCGTACTGATCAGAAGCGTATGTCATAAGAAGTCCGGGTTCCGTGCCAGAGGTACGGGTTCGCGGACCTAGGGACCACCGCAAGCGATTTGCCTCAACTAGCCAGCGCCCGGTACTGTCGTAGCCCTGCCTGACCCCGACGCGACTGTGAGTCGTAGGTCGGCAGCGTCTGTCAAGCCGAGATCCTAACCGTTCCACGCCTGTGGTCTACACCTCTGTGTGCCCGCAGGGACAGTGGTCAGGGACATGGAAAACGGCTGATAGAGTCGGACCCGCCGGAAAGGGAAAGCGCGAAAGCGAAGAACGGCCCGGCAGCCCGCTCCAGCGGGTGGCAGAAACGGAAAACGAATCTGCTAAGCTGGAAACACGAAATACCGAAGGGAAGTGCCCGGAGGAAAGCCCGAGAGGGTGAGTACAAAGGAAGCGTCCGTTCCTTGAGAACTCAACAGCGTGCCAAAAATCAACGCCAGATATGTTGATACCCCGTCCATCTTCGGATGGTCGAGGTTCCTT
>NZ_JAUEPL010000023.1 GCF_030406405.1 Streptomyces ficellus | reverse complement strand
GGGCGCGCGGGCGTGCCGGCGTGCCGGGCGCGCGGGCGTGCCGGCGTGCCGGGCGCGCGGGGCGTAGGGCGTGCTGAGCGTACGGCGTGCCGGCGTGCCGGCGTGTGGGCGTGCCGGCGGTTCCGGCCACACGGCACACGGGCGTACGGGGGCCGTACGGGCGTACGGGCCGTACCGCTCAGCGGATGGCGGCCAGGACGTGGCTGTGCCCGTACTGCCAGACGACGCCCACGTGGTCGAACCCCGCCTCACGCAGCAGCGCCACATGGCCGCCCACGGTCAGATCGTTGCCCTCGCAGCGCGGATGCCCCTGCCGGTCGCGCTGTGCGAGGAGGCGCGACAGTTCCGGATCGGAGGTGGCGCCGGACCACCAGGAGTGCCAGTCGTCGTGGCTGAGGGTCAGGTTCCGCTCGGCGTGACGGCGCCCGATGTCATCGGCCAGCGCGGAGACCCTCGCGGAATCCGGGCTGATGTGGTCGCCGTTGACGAGGACCCCGCCGGGCCGCAACCGCCCGGCGAGTTCCCGGTAGACCCGGCGCAGCGTGCGCCGGTCCAGGTAGTGCAGGGCCGTCGTGGAGACGGCGGCGTCCACGGGGCGGCCCGGCGCGAGCGCGTCGAGCCAGCCCGGCTCGCCGATCACCGCCTCGACGTAGCGCAGGGCGGGGCCGTAGTGGGTCCTGCCCAGTTCCAGCAGGAGGGGGTCGGCGTCGACGGCCAGGACGTCCGCGCCCGGCAGGCGGCCGGCCAGGCGCGCCGCCAGGGAGCCCGGGCCGCTGCCCAGGTCGAGGACCAGCGGCGGAGCGGACTGGCCGCGCGTCACATGCTCCACCACGTCCGCGATGACCGTGAAGCTCTCCTCGCGGTCGATCGCGTACCGCTGCTGCTGGCCCTCCCAGCGCTCCACCCACCGTGCGGCCGTCACCGCGTTGACACTCATAGCCGCTCGCGTCCCCTCGACCCGTCCTGCCCCAAGTCTGCTCATGAAAATCATTGCAGATTGGCGAGGGTGGTGAGCAACGCGTCCACCTCTTCGGGTGTGTTGTGCACATGGAGGCTGACCCGCACCGAGCCTTCCTTCTCGCCGCCGGCGGCCTGGCAGTGGCCGTCCGAGCGGACCATGAAGCCGTGGCTGAAGAGGATGAAGCCAAGGTCGTTCGAACCGATCTCCCGATGCCGGAACGTCACCAGGCTCCGCCGCCGCTGCACCGGCGACCCGGCCGCCAGGCTCGTCCGGCAGCCCAGGACCTCGTAGGCGTCGAGCCGGCTCAGCCCATCGGTCAGCCGGGCGGTCAGCGCCACCGTCCAGCGTTCGATCCGGTCGGTCCCCGCGGCGTCCAGCCAGTCCAGCGCGGCCGCCAGGGAGGCGATGCCGGCCGTGTTGGGGGTGCCCTGCCAGCCGCCCGGCCGGAAGGCCGGGCCGCGCCGCCCCCGGGCCCACACCGCGCCCGAACCCGGCAGGGCCAGCGCCTTGTGGCCGGAGAAGACCACGAAGTCCACGTCGAGCGCGGCCACGGACACCGGAAGGTGGCCGACGCTCTGCGCGGCGTCCAGGCAGATGGGTACGTCCGGCCCGACGACCCGGCGGATGCGGTGGACGTTCATGTCGACGCCGTACACGTGGTGAACGTGCGTGGCGGCCACGAACCGGGTCCGCGGGCCGACGATCGCGGCGAGCGCCGCCGGATCGTAGTCCCCGGAGGCGGCCTGGTACGGCAGTTCCCTGACCCGCACCCCGATCCCCTGGCGGGCCAGCAGGTCCCGCGCCTCCAGCCACGGCGAGAGATTCGCCTGGTGGTCCGCGTACGGGACGACGATCTCGTCACCGTCGCCGAGCAGCCCGGGCAGCCAGTCCCGCGCGACCGTGCGCAGGCCCTCCGACGCGCCGCTGGTGAAGTGCACGGAGGACCGGTCGGGATCCGGGTCGCCCAGGAACCGCTTGATCCGGTCGCGGGTGTCCTCCACCAGCGCGGTGGTGGCGTTGGCCCAGGGGTACGAGCCCCGGCCCGCGTTGGCGTTGGAGGTGGTGAGGTAGGTCTGTACGGCGTCCAGGACGGCCTGCGGCTTCTGCGCGGTGGCCGCGCTGTCCAGATAGGCGAGGTCCGGATGCGCGGTGATGATCGGGAACTGGGCGCGCAACGGCAGCTGCCATGACGTCAGTTTTTCGATGGTGCCCGTTATGTCCGTCGCGTCGGTTGGGTCGGTTGGGGCGGTTGCGTCGGGCGCGTCGGTTGGGTCGGGCGCGTCACCAAGGTCGGTCACGTCAGTCACGCACCAGGGGCGCGCCCGCGTCGCGCCAGGCGACGATCCCGCCGGCCAGACTGCGTACGTCGGGATGGCCCATGCGCGTCAGGAGGGCCGCGTACCGGGCCGACTTCTCGCCGACCGGACACGCCAGCAGCACCGGCTGCCGCTTGCTGAACGGCAGGCCGCCCTTGACGAGTTCGTCGAACAGCTCGTCCACGATGTTCACCGAGCCGTCGATGTGGAGCGCGGCGTACGCGAACGGGCCGCGCAGGTCGATCACCAGCGGCCGTTCCTCCGCGATCCACTTGCGGGCCTCCGCCACGTCGATGACGGAGGCCGCACGCGCCTCCGTGTCGGTCAGCGTGGCCACCGAGTTCTTCACCGGGGGCCGCCCCAGCAGCTCGGGGCGGCGCTGCCGTACGTACCCCAGATAGCTCTCCACCCGGTCGCAGACGATGAAGACGGCCGTCCGGCGGCGCTCCGCCGGCTCGGCGTCCAGCGCCCGCAGATGGCGCAGCGCACCGTAGTAGGCCGCACCACCGGTCGGTCCGGCGAGCAGGCCGCAGCGGCGCAGCAGCGTCAGCATCCCGTCGATGGCCTCGTCGGCGCTGACCGTCTCGATCGTGTCGTACGTCGCCGGGTCGAACAGGCCCACCTCCTGGACCTCGTCGGCGTTGCGGATGCCGGGGATGAAGTCCGTCTTCTCGCCGACGAGCCCGACGACGCGCACCGCCGGGTCGTGTGCGCGCAGGGCCCTGGCCACGCCGGTGGACGATCCCGCCGTGCCCACGCAGGCGATGAACCAGTCGGGCGCCCGGCCGTCCAGGTCCGCGATGATCTCCGGGCCGGTGCCGGCCGCGTGCGCTTCGGTGTTGCGGGCGTTGAAGTACTGGTCGGTGTGGAAGTGGGCGCTGCCGGGCCGGTTCAGCCGCTGGTGGAAGAGGGTCAGCGGATCGTCGGTGTTGGTCGGGTCGAGGCACTCGGACTGCCCGGGCAGCTCCTCGATCTCGGCGCCCAGCAGCAGGAGCAGGTCCTTGATCTCGGGTATGCGCATCCGGTTGGTGACGCTCTTGAACGGCAGCCCATGCATGCCCGCGATGAGCGCCAGCGCCTTGGCGGTGTTGCCGCTGGACAGCTCCACGACCGTCTCACCGCGCTCCTTGGCACCGGCCAGGCCGCGCCGGGCCATGTTCCACGCGGCCCGGTCCTTCAGGGAGCCGAAGGGGTTGAGCATCTCCAGCTTGGCGTAGAGGTCGATGGTGCGCAGACCGTGTACGTCCGGGTCGATGCGTACCAGCGGCGTGTTGCCGATGGCGTCGGTGATGCTGTCGTACCTCATGTGCGCTGACCCCCCGGTCGTGTGATCGGCCAGAACTGCTCGTCGAGGCACCAGCGCCAAGAGCCCCCGGACTCCTCGGGGTCGTCCTCGAATGCGGCCACTTTGCGTGCGACGGGCTGCTGTTGGGCGTGGGTGGCCTGGAAGTCCATGCAGTAGCCGGCGGTGTTGGGAAAGGCGAGGAGGTCACCGGGTCGCGGCAGGCGTGGCAGGTGGACCGTTCGGCGGGTGATCAGGTCCGCCTCCAGGCAGAGGTTGCCCACGAGGTGCACGGCCACCGGCCCCTCGGGGCCGGACCCGGCCGGGTCACGGGGCAGGAGGACGGGGTCCATGAGGACGCCGTGGTCCTCCAGGCTGACGTCACCGGCGTTCAGGGCGAGGCGCACCATGGGCGCGCCCGTGTCCGCCGCGTCCCCGCCCGGATGCCGGACCTCCAGCACCTTGCCGAGGGTGAGCCCGCACTGGTCCGTGAGCGCCCGGCCGGGCTCGGCGTACAGGTCGTAGAGGCTCTCCAGGAGCAGGGTGCCCAGCGGGCGGCCCAGGCCGGGCGCGGGGCGCGACAGCAGCTCGTCCAGGTAGGCGGCGCCGGAGACGGGGCGGTGCGCCGGGTAGAGGCCGAGGGCGCCTTTGAGGGTGCCGTTCTCCAGGCGCAGGCCGTAGCCGTGCCCGCCCCAGGTCATCGGCGGGCGCCTGCCCATGACGGCGTTGGTCAGCTCCGTGGTGTACCGATCCCACTGTTCGGCCCGGGCCAGATAGCTGACGCCGAAGCCGCCGCCGACGTCGATGACGCGCGGCTGAAATCCCCGCAGTCGCAGCCCGTCCATGGCCAGGAGGCACCCTTCGAGCGCCGTCGCCTTCTCGTCCAGGCTCGTGGTGTCGAGGTGGTAGCCGACGCCGACCGGTTCCAGCGCGTCCCCGTGGCGTTCGAGTGTGTCGAGCAGCTGCTCCAGGGACTTCACGGGCGTACCGAAGCGGCTCCGGCGGGACAGCGTTCGGGGGCCGGAGGTCTCGAACTCCGACAGGCGCGGGACGATCCGCAGCCGGGGCAGGTCGTACGCGCGGACGAGGCCGGCGGCCTGCTCCACCTCCCCGGCCCCGTCCGCGTGGATGATCGCCCCGGTGCGCGCGGCGAGCCAGAGGAACTCCGGGTCCTTGGGGCCGGTCGCCATGATCCGGTCGCCGGTCCATCCGCAGGCCAGGGCGTGCTGCAACTCGGCGAGCGAGGCGGCGTCCAGGGCCGCGTCGGTGGTGACGAGCCGCCGGACCAGCGCGCTGGAACGGTTCGCCTTGTGCGCGAAGAAGACCCGGCCGGCGAGCTGGTGGCGGCGGAAGACGGAGCGGAAGCGTTCCACGTTCTCCGCGATCTGGTCCGGCAGCACGACGTTGAGGGGCGAGCCCAGCGCGTCCACGAGCGTGTGCGGAAGCCGGTGGTCCGGCTCCAGGAAGGACGCCAGCCGCCGTTCCAGCCGCGGTGCCAGGTACAACGGAGCGTCGCCCGCCCGCGCCGCGCCCGTCCCCCCGGCGCCCCCCGTCCGGGCCGAACCTGTCGGAGCCGAACCCGTCCCAGGCGTACCTGTGCCAGCCGTACTCATCGAGCTGTTCCTCCCGGTGAGGAATACCGACCGGGGGCATACCTGTCCCGCTGTCCCGCTCTTTATGCCCAACGTCTGTGACCGGCATGGCTTTTGGGGAGCAGACGGCCGGATCGGCGTGGTCGGTGCCGGGGTCGCACGTCGGTGTCGGCGTCCGGCGTCGGCGTCCGGCGTCGGCGTCGGCGTCGGGCGTCGGGCGTCCGGCGTCGGGCGTCGGGCGTCCGGCGTCGGGCGTCGGGCGTCGGGCGTCGGGTGTCGGGCGTCCGGCGTCCGGCTTTCAGTCCTGGGCGGCGGGCGTCCGGCATCGGCGTCCGCGTCGGGCGTTCAGTCCCGGGCGGCGGACGGCACGAGCGCGAGGGTCATCAGGATCTCGTCGCGGTCGTCGCCGGGCGCCACCCGCAGGGCGCCGGGCCACCGCCCGGTCTCCGCCCAGCCCAGCTCGCGGTAGAAGGCTTCCAGGCCCAACCCGCCCCGTACGGCGAGATTCAGCCGTTCCAGGCCCATCTCCTCCCGGGCGAGGTCACGGACCTGGCGCATCAGCGCGGCGCCGATCCCGCGCCCCCGGAAGCGAGGATCTGTCTGCACATGGTTGACCACCCCGCAGTGCGCCACCAGCGGGTGCGGATCGCGGCGTACGACCAGCCAGCCCGCGAGCGCTCCCCCGGCACGGGCGGTGAGCAGCCGGCCGCGCTGGGGGGCGAGCCCGTCGACGAGCCGGTCCACCACCGGTCGCGCGTGGCCGGGGGTCACCGGAGGCATGGGGAAGCCGGGGGCGATGACCGCGCCGCCCGCGTTGATCACCGCCGCCCAGCAGTCGGTCAGCTGCCGCCTGAGTTCCTCGGTGGCCTCCCCGGGCCGGGTGATCTGCCGGAACTCGGGCTCCTCGTGCGACGCCGTCACGTCACGCCCAGGGTGACGCCGAGGCCCACCAGCGTGGCGCCGATGGCGCGGTTCAGGGCCTTCTGGGCGCGCAGCATCGACGTACGCAGGCGGCTGTGCGAGAAGAACAGCGCCACCAGGCCGAACCACGTCAGGTGGGCGAGGGACATGAACAGGCCGTAGGCGCTCTGCTGCCACAGTGCCGTGTCGGGGCCGACGACCTGGGTGAAGGTGGAGACCACGAACAGCGTGGTCTTCGGGTTGAGTACGTTCGTCAGGAAGCCGGTGCGCAGAGCGCCCCACCGGGACAGGGCGGGCCTGGACTCCAGGTCGACGGTCAGGTCCGCACGGGCGAAGAAGGTCCGCAGGCCGATGTAGACGAGGTACGCGGCGCCGATCAGCTTGATCGCCGTGAACAGCGCGGTGTTGGCGGCGATGAGCAGGCCCACGCCGAGCATCGTGTACGTGACGTGGACCAGGACGCCCGCCGCGACTCCCGTGGCCGCGAAGAGACCTGTCGTACGGCCGTAGAGGTAGCTGTTGCGTACGACCATCGCGAAGTCGGCGCCCGGGCTGATGACCGCGAGGACCGTGATGACGGCGACCGCGAACAGCTCAGTCACGCCCGGCCTTCGCGTCGGCGGGCGGCTCCTGCGGCGGCAGCGCGTGTGTGGGCTCGTGCGGTCCGGCCACGTCGCGGGCGAGCAGCGTCGCGCCCGCGACCGCGCCCGGCATCAGGAACACCGCGACGAACGGCACCAGGAACGCCAGGGTCAGTGGGACGCCGAAGCCGAGCGTGAGCAGGCGGCGGCCGCGCAGCAGGGCGAGGCGGTCCTTGAGTTCGACGCCGCGCCGCTGGAGCGCCACCGCCGTCAGCTCCTCCGCCAGGAAGAAACCGGAGACGCAGAAGCCGAGCACGGGGACCACGGTCTGTCCGACGACCGGGATGAACCCGAGCGCGAACAGCACGATGCCGTACAGCGCCACCCGCACGAGGACGCGCAGGCTGTCGCGGGCGGAGATCCACAGTTCGCGCCAGAGCGGCAGCCCGGACCGTGGGACGTCGCCGCCCTCGGTGCGGTCGACCTCTTCGGACAGCGACTCGTAGAAGGGCTGGCCGACGAGCAGGGTCACCGCGGTGAAGGTGACGACCGCGAGGAACAGCCCGAAGGCGAAGACCAGCGCGGTCAGGAAGCCGCGGAAAAGGCCCTGCCAGGGCGAGGACCAGTCGTCCGCGAAGGGGGTCACCCACGCGGTCAGGTCGTCGGCACCGTACGCCAGGCCGATCAGCGCACCCGCGTACAGCACGAGGGTGACCAGGCCGGGCAGCAGCCCGAACCCGAACCACCGGCCGTGCCGGCCGACCCATCGCTGGCCCTTCACCAAGTAACCGAAGCCCACCCCGAGATCACGCATGGAATCAGCCTATCGGGACCCGCGCGGGAATTTCCCCAGCCGGCCGCCTGCTTGATCATCCACCACCGTTCACCAGGTGCGAGGGAGCGCAGATGCCGGATCAGCAGGCCGCTCAGCGGGTCGTTCAGCAGGTCGTTCAGGGCACCGTGGCCGAGGGGTTCGAGGCGGTACGGGAGGAATTCGCCGCCGTAGTGGAAGGGGAAAGACCCGACTATTCCGGGCAGTTGGCCGCGTACGTACACGGGCGGAAGGTCGTCGACCTGTGGGCCGGACCGGACACGGACGGCGACACGCTGTTCGGCGTCTACTCCTCCACGAAGGGCGCCGCGCATCTGGTGGTCGCGCTGCTCGCACAGGACGGCACCCTGGACCTGGACCGGGAAGTGGCGCATTACTGGCCGGAGTTCGCGGCGGGCGGCAAGGGCGCGGTCACCCTGCGCGAGCTGATCGCACACCGCGCGGGCGTGGTGGGCGCCGACGGCGGTTTCACGCCCGAGGAGCTCGCCGACGACCGGCTGATCGCCCAGCGGCTGGCGGGACAGCGCCCGTACTGGCGGCCGGGGGCGGCCTTCGGCTACCACGCGTATGTCATCGGGGCGCTGACCGGCGAGGTGGTGTTCCGGGCCACCGGGCAGACCCTCCACGAGGTGTACGAGGAGCGGATTCGCGACCCGTACGACCTGGACTTCTTCCTGGGGCTGCCGCAGGAGCAGGAGCCGCGGTTCCGGTCGGTGCTGCCGATGGACCCGACGCCCGAGCAGCAGGCGGAGCTGGACGCGGTACCGGACGCCGCGGACACGCTGCTGTCGATCGCCTTCAACCGCAACGGCGAGCACCCGACCGACATCGAGACGGTGCCCAACTCACGGCTGATACGCGCCAAGGGGCCGGCGTCGGTGGGCGGGGTCGCCTCGGCGCGCGGGCTGGCCGGGATGTACGCGGCCGCGATCGGCGAGGTGGACGGGCGGGCGCCGCTGCTGAAGCCGGACACGGTGGCGGAGATTGGGCAGGTGCACTCGGTGGGGTACGAGCTGGTGTCGCGCCAGCACAAGGCGTTCGGGCTGGGCTTCCAGATCACGTGGGACACGTACCCGTTCCTGGGCGCGGGGTCGTTCGGGCACTCCGGGGCGGGCGGCTCGCAGGCGTTCGCCGATCCGCGGGCGGGGCTGGCGTACGGCTACACGCGCCGCCGGTACGCCTTCCCGGGCGGGGCGGCGCCGGAGAACGACCGCCTGGTGCGGGCGGTGCACGCGGCGGCGAAGGCCGCGTAGCGGGGGCGGCGGCCGGGCGGGTACGGCGGTGGCGCCTGGAGTGCTGGTCGGGCCGGTACGGCGGGGTGCTCGGACTGGCGGGACCGGTACGGCGAGCGCGCCTGGAGCACTGGTCGGGC
This sequence comes from Streptomyces ficellus, assembly GCF_030406405.1. Classification (GTDB taxonomy): domain Bacteria; phylum Actinomycetota; class Actinomycetes; order Streptomycetales; family Streptomycetaceae; genus Streptomyces; species Streptomyces ficellus_B. The sequence continues at coordinate 89,585 of NZ_JAUEPL010000023.1, read as the reverse complement.
CGGTACGGCGAGGGACCTAAAGCGGCCGGTGCCGGTACGGCGAGGGCGCCTGGAGCGGCCAGCCGGCCGGTACGGCGGAGGGCGCTAAAGCGGCCAGTGCCGGAACGGCGGAGGGCCGCACCCCGTGCCGGACCGGTTACGGCGGAGGGCCGCACCCGTGTCGGGTGCGGCCCTCCGTCGCGTACGTGCGGCGACGCGATCAGGCGACGGCGAGGTCGACCGTGATGTTGCCGCGGGTCGCCTTGGAGTACGGGCAGACCTGGTGGGCCTTCTCGATGAGCTCCTTGGCGGTGGCGGCGCTCACGTTCGGGATCTTCGCGGAGATCTTGACGATGATGCCGAAGCCCTCGGCGTTCTTGCCGATGCCCACCTCGGCGGTGACCGTCGAGCCGGAGATGTCGGCGCCCTCCTGGCGGGCGACCACGCCGAGCGCACCCTGGAAGCAGGCGCTGTAACCGGCGGCGAAGAGCTGCTCCGGGTTGGTGCCCTCACCGGAGCCGCCCATCTCCTTGGGCGGGTTGACGACCACGTCGAGCTTGCCGTCGTCGGTGGCGACGCGCCCGTCACGGCCGTTCTCGGCGGTGGCGGTGGCGGTGTACAGGACGTCGGACTGCTGTATGGACATGTAAGGGGTTTCCTCCTGTGATGCGCCGCGACTCGCGCCCACGATCGCGGCGGCCTGGAGTGAGCCTAACGGGTGAGCGAAACGATCATCTTGCCGGTGTTCTCACCGCGCAGCATGGCGAGGAACGCCTCGACGCCGTTCTCCACGCCCTCGACGACCGTCTCGTTGTACTTGAGCGCCCCCGAGGCCAGCCACCCGGCGACCTCCTTGACGAACTGCGGCTGGAGCGCCGCGTGGTCGTTCACGAGCATGCCCTGGAGGCGCAGCCGCTTGCCGATGACCAGGGCCAGGTTGCGCGGCGCGGGCGTCGGCTCGGTGCTGTTGTACTGGGCGATCATGCCGCAGATGGTGGCGCGGCCGTGGACGTTGAAGGAGGAGATCGCGGCTTCGAGGTGCTCGCCGCCCACGTTGTCGAAGTAGACGTCGATGCCGTCCGGGGCGGCTTCCTTGAGCTGCTGCGCGACGGGGCCGTTCTTGTAGTTGAACGCCGCGTCGAAGCCGTACTCCTCGGTCAGGAGCTTGACCTTCTCGTCGGAACCGGCCGAGCCGATGACCCGGGCGGCGCCCTTGAGCTTGGCCATCTGGCCGACCTGGCTGCCCACGGCACCGGCCGCGCCGGAGACGAAGACCACGTCACCCTCCTTGAAGGAGGCGACGTCGAAGAGGCCGGCGTAGGCGGTGAGGCCGGTCATACCGAGGACACCGAGGTACGCGGAGAGCGGGGCGAGCGAGCCGTCGACCTTGGTGGCGTGCTTGGCGTTGACGTCGGCGTACTCGCGCCAGCCGAGTCCGTGCAGGACGTGGTCGCCGACCGCGAAGCCCTCGGCGTTGGAGGCTATGATCTCGCCGACCGCGCCGCCCTCCATGGGCTGGTCGAGCTGGAACGGCGGCACGTAGGACTTCACGTCGTTCATCCGGCCGCGCATGTACGGGTCGACCGAGAAGTACAGGTTCCGGACGACGATCCGGCCCTCGGCGGGCTCGGTGACCGGCGCCTCACGGAGAGCGAAGTCCTCGGGCTTGGGCCAGCCGTGGGGGCGGGCGACGAGGTGCCATTCGCGGCCGGACGCGGGAAGAGCGGACATGCTGCGGTGCCTCCTGAGAGATCGCTTCACACTGAATTACTTCAGCATATGAAACAACCATGCTCCTGGATATTTCAGGTTGTCAAGTAAGTGGGTATCCTGGTGCCCATGTCCAGCAGACGCACAGACCCGCTCACCCTCGAAGTGGTCGAGCTGATCGGCACGGTCGTGGCCCGCTACCACGAGGAGTACGAACAGGCGGCGGCGCGGCACTCACTGACCGGCGCGCAGGCGCGCGTCCTTGGGCTGCTGGCGCTCGAACCGACGCCGATGCGCCACCTCGCGCGCTCGCTGCGGTGCGAACCGTCGAACGTGACGGGGATCGTCGACCGGCTGGAGGCGCGCGGATTGGTGGAGCGCCGCCCGGACCCGGCGGACCGGCGGGTGAAGCTGGCCGCGGCGACGGAGGAGGGCCGTGCGACGGCACGCCGCCTGCGGGACGCGCTGGGCTTCGCCCGCGAGCCGCTGGCCCGGCTGTCGGAGGAGGAGCGGACGGCCCTCAGGGACCTGCTGCGGCGGATGCTGGGCGAGGAGGCGGTGGTGTAGGCAAGCGGTCACACACGACCCGAACGCACCACCACGGGAAGACCGGAACACACCACCACGGGAAGACCTAAACGCACCACCACAGGAACCAGTCGCACCTCTCCGTCGGTGACGGATCCGGCGAGGGTTCCGAGGGCGGTGGGGAATCGGGGGCCGGTTCGTCCGGCGCGGGCTCGCCCGGGCCGCCGTCCCCGCCACCGGACCCGGAGCCAGAGCCCGAGCCGGAACCCGAACCGGAACCGGAGCCGGAATCCGAGCCGGGGTCGTCCGGGGCCGGGTCCTCCTGGCCGGGGTCGCCCGGGGCGCCCGCCTGGCCTGGGTCGTCCGACGCCCCCGGGGCTGATGGGCCGGTGCCCGGCTCGCCCCCGCGCGCGGAGGCGGACGTGCTGGGGCGGCCGGACGGGGAGCCGGACGCGTCGGCGCCGTCCGACGCGTCGTCCTCGGGGTCGCCGGACGCGGATGCCGGCGAGGCGGGGTCATCCACCGGGCCGGGACCGTCCGGCAGGCCGGAGCCGCCCGAGGGCTCGGGCGCCGGCACCGTCTCGGCCGTGTCCTCCTGCTGTACGGCGGTGGCGGCACCGTTCTCGCCCGGGTGCTCGATCGCCAGCTCCGCCAGGCTCAGCGCCCCTGCCGCCAGCAGCAGCCCGACAAGCCCGATCAGCACCTTGCGGCCCCGCCGCTTGCGGGCCCGGCGCCCCGCGGGCCGGGATCGCCGGGTGCCCTCGGTCCGCAGCGTCTGATCCCGTCGCGCCTGATCCCGTCGCGCCTGATCCCGCCGCGCCTGATCCCGTCGCGCCTGGTTACGGGCACGACGAGGACCCGCCGGCGGAAGCTCCTCGTCCCGGTCCAGCTCGTAGACGTGGTCCGCCGCGGGTGTGCGGGGGTCGTCGTGCCGGAGCTCCTCGACGGGGGTCCCACACCCGGCACAGGCCAGGGCGCCGTTGAGGTGCCGCTGACACTGGTGGCAGTAATCCATGGCGCCCGCAGGTTATGCGGCGCCGCCACAACAGAGGTACCCGGGGCTGTGAGGATCCTGTGTGGAAACGGCTCCAGTCCGGCGCGTCCGCTCGATTCATACGTAAGGGGAAGGATGTCGGCATGACACCCTCCGCCACCCCGTCCGCCCCGTTTGGTCCCCTCGACTTCCAGCTCGTCCTGCTGCGCCGGATGGCCGACCACCAGCCGGGCCTGGTGGAGGACGCCCGCCGCGAACTGGGCGCGTCGATCGCCGACATGCGTGAGGCCAACCGCCGCTGGCAGGCCATGGTGCGAGCCCCCCGCGGGCGCGGCGCGCTCGCCCGCTACCGCTCGGTCCTCGGCGAACCCGCCTCCCGCGTCCGCCGCACCATCGGCGACCTGGAGTGCGACGCGCTGCTGTGGCCCGTGCCGCTGTGGCCGGACCTCCGCTTCGAGGTGCTGGCGGCGCCCGGCGGCCAGGTGTGGAACGCATGGCTCGTCAGGGCGCCCGGGGCGGCCGGGCCCGAGCTGCGTACGGTGGCCGACCTGCGTCCCTGGAGCTGCACCGTGGACGAGGTGGCCCGCGCCTTCCCGCCGGCCCGCCCGCTGGAGGGCAGCGCGCCCACCCGGTGGCGGCTGGCGTTCACCCTCCCCGGCGGGGCGCCTCGCGTGGCGGAGTTCACGTGGGGGCTGCTCCAGCGACTCGTATGAGCGGTGGCCCCGTGCGGTCCGCGGCCGCGTGCGGTCCGCGGCCGCGTGCGGTCCCCGCCCCGGCTCGTACAGCCCATTCCTGTCACCCCGTCAGCTCCCCCAGCGCGCGCCTCGCGCTCCGTGATCGCACGATGCGAAGACGTACCGCTCCTGGGAGGATCCGCACCGTGACCGTCAGTCTTGAGCAGTTGCGCCGCTGCCATGTCGCCGTCGACCTGGGGGCCGCCCGGACCCGGGTGTTCGTCAAGGGCGTCGGGCTCGTGGTCGACGAGCCGAGTGTCGCCGCCGTCAACACCCGCACCGGCGCGCTGATCGCGGTCGGGGAGTTCGCCGAGAAGATGACCGGCCGCACCCCCGACTACATCCGCGTCGTCCGCCCCGTCTCCGGTGGCAGTGTGGTCGACATCGACATGGCCCAGCGGATGCTGCGCCACCTCCTCGGCGAGAAGCTCCGCCGCCAGCTGCGCCGCAAGCCGATGCTGCGCGCCGCCGCCTGCACCCCGCACGACAGCGACCCGCTGGCGCAGCGCGCCACGGTCGAGACGCTCGTCGGGCTCGGCGCCCGCCGGGTCGAACTGGTCGACACGCTGATCGCGGCGGCAGTCGGCTCCGGGCTGCCGGTGGAGCAGCCCACCGCCACCATGATCCTGGTGTGCGGGGCGGCCACCACGCAGGTCGCCGTGCTCTCGCTCGGCGCGATCGTCACCGCCGAACGCGTCCCGGTCGGCGGCAACGCCATCGACCACGCCGTCATCCAGTACCTGCGCCACCAGCACGAGCTGATGCTGCCCAGCCAGTCGGTACGCCCGCTCCAGCTGGCCCTGCACGGCAACGGCCTCACCCCGCACGGGCCCGCCTCCACCGAGATCCACGGGCGGGACGTCGCGACGGGGCTGGCCCGGTCCGTGCTGGTCGACACCGCCGCCGTACGCCAGGCGCTGCACACCCCGCTGACGGCCGTGCTCGACGGTATCGGCAAGGTGCTGCGCGACTGCCCGCCCGACCTGGTGGCCGACCTCGTGGACCGCGGCATCATGATGGTCGGCGGCAGCGCCCTGCTGCCGGGTCTCGACCAGATGCTGCGGGACGCGACCGGGATGCCCGTGCAGATCGCGGAGCGGCCCGACATCTGCGCCGTCCTGGGCCTCGGCGCGATGCTGGAGGGCCGTATCCAGCCGCTGACGCTGAACCCGCTCGCCGAAGCGGAGTGAGCCGGGACGCACCCACGTCCAACCGCACGCACCACGCACCACGCGCCACGCGCCACGCCGGGCGCCCTCGACCCCGTACGCGCGGGCCGGCCTGACCGCCGACCCACGTGCGTACGGGGTCCGCGCCATGCGCTCCTGCCTCACGCACCGAACCGAACCGAATCGATCCCGTTCGGAACGCCGGCCCCGATCCCGATCCCGATACGGGTCCCGGAACCTGATCCTGGTCCCGATTCGCGTCCGCACCCCTCCGCGTCGATTCCGGTTCGAGGGCGGCGGGGACAATGGTGGGGCCTGTCCCGAAGGACGAGCAGCCCTGTGCGGCGACGCGAGGAGGACGACGTAGTGAGTTTCCTGTTTCCCGCTCTTGCGGCAGGAGAGGACCGGCCCGCGCTGCGCTTCGGCGCGCGCTCGCTGACGTACGGCGAGCTGCGGTCCTCCGCCGCTTCGCTGGCCGCCCGGCTGGAGGGGGCGCGGCGGGTCGCCGTGTGGGCCACCCCGACTCCGGAGACCGCCGTCGCCGTGGTGGCCGCGCTGCTCGCCGGCGTACCGGCCGTCCCGCTCAACCCGAGAACGGGCGAGCGGGAGCTGACGCACATCGTCACCGACAGCGCGCCGACGCTGGTGCTGGCCGCGCCGGGCGACGTACTGCCCGGGCCCCTGAAGGCCGTGACCCGTCTCGACGTCACCCTCCAAGGTGAGCTGGCCGGCTCCCTGCCCCCCGAGCCGCAGGACCCCGAAGCCGCCGCCCTCATCGTCTACACCTCCGGCACCACCGGCCCGCCCAAGGGCGCCGTCCTCCCCCGCCGCGCCATCGCCGCGTCGCTCGACGCGCTGGCGGACGCCTGGGTGTGGACGTCGGACGACGTCCTCGTACACGCGCTGCCCCTCTTCCACGTCCACGGGCTGATCCTCGGCGTCCTCGGCCCGCTGCGGCGCGGTGGATCGGTACGCCACCTGGGCGCGTTCACGACCGGCGGGGTGGCGCGGGAGCTGGCGTCCGGCGGGACGATGCTGTTCGGCGTACCGACGATGTACCACCGGATCGCCGAGGCCCTGTCCGCGGACGGGGATCTGGCCAAGGCGCTGGCGGGCGCGCGGCTGCTGGTGTCGGGCTCGGCGGCGCTGCCGGTCCACGACCACGAGCGGATCGCCGCCGCGACCGGCCGGCGCGTCATCGAGCGGTACGGCATGACGGAGACGTTGATGCTGTCGAGCGTCCGGGTGGACGGCGAGCAGCGCGCCGGCTCGGTGGGCGTGCCGCTGCGGGGCGTGGAGCTGCGGCTGGTGGAGGAGGACGGGTCGGAGATCGCGGCGTACGACGGTGAGACGGTCGGCGAGATCCAGGTACGCGGCCCGAACCTGTTCACCGGCTACCTCAACCGGCCCGACGCCACGGCCGCCGCGTTCGACGGCACCTGGTTCCGCACGGGTGACATGGCGGTCCGGGACGCGGACGGGTCGGTACGGATCGTGGGACGCAAGGCGACCGACCTGATCAAGAGCGGCGGATACAAGATCGGCGCTGGCGAGATCGAGAACGCCCTCCTCGACCACCCCGGCGTCCGCGAGGCGGCCGTGACCGGCGAACCGGACCCGGACCTGGGCGAGCGGATCGTCGCGTGGATCGTCCCCGCCGACCCCCAGGCCCCGCCCTCCGCCGACGAACTCGCCGGCCATGTGGCGGCCCAGCTCGCCCCCCACAAGCGTCCCCGCGGCGTCCGCTACCTCGATGCGCTGCCCCGCAACGACATGGGCAAGATCATGAAGCGGGCGCTCCGTGGCTGAGCGCCTGTCCGCCCGCGAGGTCATCGCGCTCGTCACGGACGACTTCACCGAGCACGCGCCGCCCGTCCGCCCCACGGCTCCGGACGGGCCGCTCTCCTGGGAGGGTTACGGCGCGTCACGCGCGCGTGCCGCCGACCGCACGGGCGAGGACGAGTCCGTCGTGTACGGCACGGCGACGGTGGCGGGCCGCGCGTGCGCGCTGCTGGCCTTCGAGTTCGGCTTCCTCGGCGGGTCGCTGGGCGAGCGGTCCGGTGACCGGCTGGAGGCCGCCTACCGGTTGGCGCGCGAGCGGCGCATTCCGCTGGTCTCGCTCGTCGCGACCGGGGGCAGCCGGATGCAGGAGGGCATGGTCGCGCTCACCCAGCTCCAGCGGGTGGCCCGCGAATCGGTGCTGCTGCGGGAGGCGGGCGTGCCGCACATCGCCGTGCTGCGCGACCCGGCGACCGGCGGCGGCTGGGCGACGGTCGGCGCGGGCGCCGATGTGATCCTGGCCCTGCCCGGGGCGCAGGTCGGGTTCGCCGGGTCACGGGTGCGGCCGCCGGACGCGGACCCGGTGGCGTACACGGCCGAAGGGCAGCTCGCGGCGGGGCACGTCGACGCGGTCGTACGCCCCGGAGAGCTGCGCGAGACGCTCACACGGTGGGTGACCGCGCTGTCCGGCCCGGCGCCGGGGGACGTGGAGCCGCCCGCTGCCCTGTCCGGCACGCCGCTCCCGGCCAGCGGCTGGGACGCGGTGTGCCAGGCCCGCGATCCGGGCCGGCCGCGCGCGCAGGCGTACCTGGAGCGGTACTTCACGCACCGGCTGCCGCTCGTCGGCGACCGCTGCGGCGGTACGGACCCGGGGATGCTGTGCGGCGTGGGGCTGCGCCCCGGGGGCGGCGGTGCCGTCGCGTACGTCGCGCAGTGCGGCACGGCGACGCGCCCGGCCGGTTACCGCACGGCCGCCCGCGTGATCCGGCTCGCGGACCGGCTCGGCATCCCGGTGCTGACGCTCGTCGACACACCGGGCGCGGCGAACGACGCCGAAGCGGAGCGGGCGGGCGCGGGCGCGGCGATCGCGGAGGCGTTCGCGGCCGTCGCGGGGGCGCGGGTACCGGTGACGACGCTGCTGATCGGCGAGGGCGGCTCGGGCGGGGCGCTGGCGCTGGCCGCGCCGGGCAACACGTGGGCCACGCCGGACAGCTACTTCTCGGTGATCGCCCCGGAGCCGGCGGCCGCGATACTCAAACGCCCGCCCGAAGAGGCCCCCCACACAGCCGAACAACTCCGGCTGCGCCCGCAGGACCTGCTGGAGCTCGGCATCATCCGCGGCATCGTCCGCCCGGCCTGACGCCCGGCCGACGCCCCGCCTGACGCCCGCCCTGACAGCCCGGCTTGACGCCCGGCTCTGACAGCCCGGCTTGACGCCCGGCCGCCTGACGCCCCGCACCGCCCCGTCGCTCACTCCTCCGTAACGCAGCCTCCGGCACTGGCCCCGGCCCCCGCACCCGCTCCGGCCCCGGCCCCCGCCCCCGTCTCGGCGAGGTTGAGGGCGGCGGTCAGGTCGTTGAGGCGTGCCCGCAGCTCGCGGATCTCCTCGAGCGGCATCCCGGTCGCCGCGGCGATCCGGCGCGGCACGCCGATGGCCCGCTCCCGCAGCTCGGCCCCGGCGGGGGTGGGCCGCGCGGTGACGGACCGCTCGTCCTCCGGGCTGCGCCGCCGCTCGACGTACCCGGCCGCCTCCAAGCGCTTGAGCAGCGGCGACAGGGTGCCCGAGTCCAGGCGCAGGTGCTCGCCGATGCGCTTGACGGGCAGCTCGCCGTGCTCCCAGAGGACCAGCATCACCAGGTACTGGGGATAGGTGAGCCCGAGGTCCTTGAGCGCGGTGCGGTAGACGCCGTTGAAGGCACGCGTGGCGGCGTGCAGCGAGAAGCAGATCTGGTGGTCGAGGCGGAGGAAGTCCTCGTCCCGCACGGTCCCGAGCGTGTCCATGGCTCCAGCGTAGCGCGACACAATTAAGTTGTGCGCAACTGAATAGTGGGCTACAAAGGTGAGCCGCGCACCGCACCGCCACCCCTCCGAGAGGACAGGCCCCCATGGACACCCTGTACACCGCTGTCGCCACCGCCAACGGCCGCGAAGGCCGCGCCGTCAGCTCCGACGGCCAGATCGACCTCCCGCTCGGCTTCCCCAAGGCCCTGGGCGGCAACGACCAGGGCACCAACCCCGAGCAGCTTTTCGCCGCCGGGTACGCGGCCTGCTTCGCGAGCGCGATGGGCGCGATAGGCCGCCAGGAGAAGATCGACGTCAAGGACGCCTCCGTCACCGCCGAGGTCAGCATCGGCAAGGACACCGACGGGGGCTTCGGCCTCGCGGTCGTGATGCGCGTCGAGCTGCCGGACCACCTCCAGGGCGAGGCCGGCCGCGACCTGCTGGAGAAGACCCACGCGTACTGCCCCTACTCCAAGGCCACGCGCGGCAACATCCCGGTGGAACTGGTCATCGAGTAACCGCCTCGGGCAACCGGCGGGTAACCGGCTCCGTACGCGAAGGGCCCCGGACGAGCGTCCGGGGCCCTTCCCGTCGTCGCGACCGTCAGAAGAGGGGCCCGGCGGCGCCTTCGAGGTGGCGGGTGCGGTAGCTGTCGCCTTCGAGGGCGATGACCTCCGCGTGGTGGGCCAGGCGGTCGACCGTCACGGAGGCCATGGCGCTGTCGCCGAACACCTCGTCCCACCGCCCGAGCGGCCGGTTGCTCGTGACGATCAGCGAGGCCTTCTCGTAGCGGTGCGAGACGAGCTGGAAGAACAGGTGGGCCGCCTCCGGCTCGAAGGGGACATAGCCGACCTCGTCCACGATCAGCACGGGGTACGCGTCCAGCTGGGCCAGCTCAGCGCCGAGCCGCCCCGCGGCCTTGGCGTCCGCGAGCCGGGCGCACCACTGGGCGGCGGTGGCGAACAGCACCTGGTGGCCGGCCTGGCAGGCCCGTACGCCCAGGCCGATGGCCAGGTGCGTCTTGCCGGTGCCCGGACGCCCGAGCAACAGCACGTTCGCCTTGCGGGCGACGAAGTCGACCTTCCCCAGCCGGGCGATCGCCTGGGGCTCGGGCGCCCGCAGATGCCCGTCGTCGAACAACTCCAGCACCTTGCGGGCCGGAAAACCGGCGGCCTCGATACGCTCCTCCGCCCCGGCCGCCGACGCCTCGTCCGGACCCTTGTCCGCCTTCCCGTCCCGCTGGGCCGGAATGACCACCGGCTGCGACGGCGCCTCCTTGGCGGCGGCGTGCACCCTGGCCTCGTGCGCGGCCATGGGCCCGGACATGTACGCGAGGATCGCCGCCGAGAACACGAACGCCATGTGGATCACCGTCCCCCAGAGCAGGTCGTGCCGGGGCGTGTGGTGCACGTCGACGAACATCTGGAGCAGGTGCACCGAGGAGATGCCGACGATGGCCGTGGCCAACTTGACCTTCAGCACATTGGAGTTGACGTGCGAAAGCCACTCGGGCTGGTCACGGTGCCCCTGCAACCCGATCCGGGAGACGAAGGTCTCGTACCCGCCGACGATCACCATGATCAGCAGATTGGCGATCATCACGACATCGACGAGCTTGAGGACGGCCAGCATGACGTAGGTCTCGTCGGCCTGGCCGCTGATGACGTGGTGGATCAGATGCCACAGCTCATTGAAGAACTTGTAGACGTACACCCCCTGCGCGGCCACCAGGCCGAAATACAGCGGAGCTTGGAGCCAGCGCGTCGCGAAGAGAGCGCAGCCGAGGGTGGTCATGTTCGAGGGGGCGGGTACGGAGCGGGACAAGGGCACCTCCAACGATGGTTGGATGCGTCATTCTTGTGCGCCGCCACCGACAATCTGAATTCCCGCCACCCGTTGGGATGAATAGGAATCCAGTAGCAACAGTTCCCCGCCCCGCCCCGCCGCCGCCATCGCCCGCCCGAGACCTGAGGCAATGACCCGGTGACCCACCCCCACCGCGAGCTATAACGCGGCTTACGCAGAGCGGTGGCCATCCTGCCGCTAGTCAGCGCCTTGCAGGTGAGCGCCGCGTAGATCAGCGTGCGCCATCCGGGCTCGCTCAAGACGGGCCTGCCGCACGTCGACGTTGACCAATCGGCCCCGTTCCAGATCGGCGCCCACCATCCACGCCCCGGAAAGGTTGGTGTATCGCAGGCTGGATCTCGCCAGCCGCGCGCGGGGCAGATACGCCCGACGAAGGTCTGTCCGCGACAAGTACAACGTCCGCTCCCCGGAGCTCACCGGCCGCCGGCCCGGCATCCGCAAGGCGCTCTGTATGTCGGATGCGCGACGGCGGACCGCGAGGGCGTGCCACCGCGGTGACGCTGGCGAGTACAGCCAACGTTCGGCAATGGCCAGCGACCTTTCCCCAGGGATGCCACCCGGTGTCCCCATCGCCTTGCCGGTCCTCCACGGGTCAGGACCAGGCCACCGAGGTTCGCGGCTGTGAAGCCGCACGCCTCCGCCCGGTCCCGACCCCGTGCGTGTGAGTCAGCGGCCGTCGGTGACGACCTGGTTGGCGGGGAGCCAGTAGCCTGCGAGCTCGCCCTTCGAGATGCGGCACATCGCCCGGCCGTTGACGACCGCTCGGCGGTCGAATTGGAACGTCTGCTCCGTATCGGACTTCAGCGACCTGGTGCTGCCCGTCGCGTTGTTGGTTCCGAAGCTGTAGGCGGTGACGTCACGACCCGCCGGAATCGTGAGCGTGCGCTGTACGCGGTAGTTGAACGGCTGGTGCTCCCCGCGCAGGAAGACGTTCGGCCAGGCCTCTCCGATCCACCAGCCCTTGTACGCGCCGGCGCTGATTCGGTACCAGATGCCCGCGCCGATGATGCGGCGCCGCTTGTCCACCGGCGCCTGGGTGGGCTTGGCGAACGAGACCTTCTTGGTGCCGAGGATCTTGTCGTGCCCGGCACCGGTCTTGGCGTTCTCGTAGTACTCGCCGGTGTCTTCCTTGGTGCCGTCCGGCTTCGTGACGATCTTGGTGTCCACCCGGTACAGGGTGTACGCGCCCTTGCCGATGGCGATCACCGCCCCCTTGGCCACGCTCGACGCCGGTGCGTCTTCCACCAGCATGTCCATCTGGTGGGCGAAGACGGAGCTGTTGGTGTGCCAGTGCAGCTGCATCCACAGCGTGATGTGGTGGTGGTGGTACGTGTGCGCCGGGATGCGGTGGGTCTGGCAGTAGTACGAGAACTTGCGCTCGTTGCGCAGCAGCGGGAAGTAGCGCGCCATGGTGGTGCAGGCGCCGTCGTACAGCTGCGCCGCCAGTTCGTTGCCGGTGAGCTGGTAGTAGTCCCAGAGCCCGAACATGGCGAAGATCATGCCGTTGTACGTGTAGTCGCCCGTGCCCGGCGTCTTGAACGGGTACTCCTGGATCCACAGGTAGCCCGACCGGTCCTTGTTCACGACCCACGGGTAGGCGTCGTCGGCCCGCAGCAGCGAGGCGAACGCGCCGTTGGCGGCTGTCGTGTACAGGGTGCGCTCCTGCTCGGTGACGCCGTCCAGCATCGCGAGCTGGGCGAAGAGGCTGATCGCCTCTCCCTGTGCCATACCGGAGTACCAGGGGGCCTTGTAGTCGATGCCGCTGTGCTCGGCGTGCTTGTAGTCCCACGGGTAGGGGAAGTACCAGGCGCCCCGCGTCTGGACACGCTTAGTGATCAGGCGGTTCGCCTGGTCCTTGGCCCGCTTGAGGAAGAGGGCCTTGCGCGTGGGGTCGGTCTCGGTGCGGTAGCTGGTGATGCAACCGAGGCCGAACTGGATCTGTCCCACCGGGTGGTCGTAACCCACCGGGCCCGGCTTCGGGGGGCTGCTGGTGGTGGTGGGCTTCCAGTACATGTACACACCCTGGGTGTTCAGGTGGTACACCGACGACAGGGGAGGCGTCACGTTCGCCCATGTGGTGGGCCGGTTGCGCCACGGCCGCAGGGACTCGGGCAGGTCCTTGACCATCGTGTAGCCGTTCCGCTTGAACTCGAACGGCAGGACGGTCGGTATGTTGTTCTCGACCGTACGGGGGTCCGGCTTACTGTCGGCGTACGGAATGCGGCGCGGCGCGCTCGGTATGGAGGCGGTGCCCTCGTCGAGCGGGTCCGGCAGCGGCGGCAGCGGCATCTCATACGCCCCGCCGGCCCGACCGGGCAGGCTCAGCGCGAGCGAGCGCGGCATGTTCGCGAACGGGTCGGGCGTGGGCTTGTCGAAGACGCCCGTGGCCACCGCGGTGAAGGTCCCGCCGCCGACGACGGCCGCACCGGCCGCGGCGCCGCCCGCCAGGCGTATGAACCGTCTACGGCCGACAGCCGCGCGCCTCTTACCGGACATGACTGTGTACCCCCCAAAGGCATGAACAAAGGTGAATGTGGATCGTATGTGAAAGGTGAGAAGATCCCATAATCAGCGTGGCCTCGCACAACTGAACTGGCCGGAACCACCGTTACGGCGCTCAAGCGGTGGTCGTCCCGTCGATGGTGACGCTGGTGGCAGCCACCCAGTAGCCCGTGAGCGCGCCGGCAGTGATCTGGTACATGGGCCTGCCGTTGACGATGGCGCGGCGGTCCGTGGGGGCGTTGGACGGGGTGGCGAAGGACACGGTGCGGATGGACGCGTCCGTACCGTCCTCGGTGAAGCGGTACACGTCGACCTCCCGGTTCCCGCCGGGGAAGGTGAGGGTGCGCTGGGGGAGGTAGGTGGTGGTCAGGTACTGGCCACGGAGGAAGGCGGTAGGCCACGTCTCACCGACCCACCAGCCGGTATAGGCCCCGGCGCTGATGCAGTAAAAGATGCCACGGTCCTGGATCCGGCGCCGCATGTCCGCCGGAGCCTGCGTCGCCCGGGCGAAGGTCACCTTCTTGACCTCCAGTTGCGCGTCTTCCTTCGCCTTGTCCCAGCCACCGTCAACCTTGGTGTCCAGCCGGCACAGGGTGTGGGTCCCGGCGGCGAAGGCGACGGTCGACCCGTCGCGCAGATAGGGCGAGGGAAAGTCGTCGGTGAGGACATCCGCGTGGTAGGCGAAATCGGGACTGCCGGTCTGCCAGTGCAGCTGGCGGAAGAGGTTGATGTGGTGCTGGTGGTACGTGGGGGCCGGAATGCGGTGGGTCTGGCAGTAGTAGGAGTGCCAGCGGACGTTCCGCAGCAGCGGAAAGTAGCGGGCCATGGTGGCCGCCGAGCCGTCGTACAGCGCGAGTGCGATTTCGCTGCCGGTGGCGGCGCAGTAGTCCCGGATATTCCTGGATCCACAGGTACCCGGCCGCGTACAGGTAGCCGTCGTCCCCACGCAGCAGGGAAGCGAAGGCGGCGTCGGCCGCCTGCCGGTACAGGACCCGTTCCTCATGGGTGACGGCGTCGAGCTGGGAGAGCTGGATGAAGAGGCTGATGGCCTCGCCCTGGGCCATGCCCGAGTACCAGGGTGCCTTGTAGTTGATGCTGGTGTGGGTCTCGTGCGGGTAGTCGAACGGATAGGGGAAGTACCAAACTCCACGCGCTTCGACCCGCCGGTCGATCAGCCGCTTCGCCTGCGCCTTGGCCCGGGTGAGAAACAGGGCCTTGCGGGCGGCGTCCGTCTCGGTGCGGTAGCTGGTTATGCAGCCGAGCGCGAACTGGATCTGCGTCACGGGCTGGTCATAGCCCGGCATGCCTACGCCCTCGCTCACCTGCACGACACCCTCGGCGTCCAGGAACTGCGTCTCGGTGTTGGGCGTGATGTCTTCCCACCGCTTCGGCCGGTCCCGCCACGTCCGCATGGCTTCGGGGAGGTCCGTCACCAGCCGGTACCCGGCCTGGTTGAACGCGAACGGCAGCGTGGTGGGGACGTCGTCCCCTGCCGCCCGCGCCGGGGCGCGCCCTGGGCGTAGGGGATACGGCGGCTCGGCCGGGAGATGCGCCCGCCGCCGGTCTGGTCGGGCAGCGGCGGCAGCGGGGCGTCACCGTTCACACCCCGCGGCACGCTCAGCGCCAGGGCCCGGGGCATGCCGCGGAGCGGATCGGTACCGGGCGCCGGGACCGGTGCGGCGACCGCACCCGCCGCGATCCCGGTGAACGTTCCGCCGGCGGTCACGGCAAGAACGGTTCGAAGGTCCACCTGATCACGGACCGGAACGGTCTGCCTCTGTCGCTGGGCGTCTCCGGTGCCAACACGCACGACAGCCTCGGCCTGAAGTCGCTGGTGCGGGGAATCCCACCGATCCGCTCCGGCGCGGCCCGCGCCACCGGCGACCGGCCAAGCTCCACTCCGACAAGGGATACGACTACGACCACCTGCGCCGATGGCTCCGCAAGCGAGGCATCCGCCACCGCATCGCCCGCAAGGGCATCGAGTCCTCCACGCGGCTGGGCCACCGATGGGTCGTCGAGAGGACGGTGTCCCGGCTCGCCGGCTGTCGGCGCCTGCACCGCCGCTACGAGCGCAAGGCCGAACACTTCCCTGCCGCACTCGCTCCGCTCCGTCAAACTGGAAGACGAGGCCATCGCCAAGCTGGAGATGCTCGTCGGCTTGCGAGAGATTCAGGCGGTGATGGACACGAGCGCCCACTTGCGCCCCAGCGGACTCTTCGTCTACACCGTCCGCCACACGGGCTACGCACTCCCCGATTCTCGATTGCGCTCGAACCGGAAGGACCCCCATCAGCGCTGGGATCCCCCACAGCCTGAAGAACCAGGCTCAGGCCTCGCGCGTGCGTCGGGTGGACACCTTCGAGGAGGGTGAACGGCCTCGCCGACTGTGGCGTATCACCCAGACCAAGCGATAGCCGACGGCGTTGTACGGCAGCGTGTGCGCAGACGGCGCCTTCGGTGAGGCCGTCCAGCCTCCTCCGCCCCTTCCATTTCCTCGTGTCCCCTGAGCGTCCACTGGATCTTGCTTTTCGGCTCCGCTGCGTAACTTCCAGCGGCCGAGCTTGTTCTGCATCGCCGCAGGTCAGAGCCTCGGCAGGAGCACCCACGCGCCCGCCGTAACACCTCAAGCTGCACTCGTGAGCAGCGGATTCTCTCCGTTGGACCGAGTTTGTGACTCAGAGCCACCGAAGAAACGTTTCTGCAGGCCAGGGCACGTTACTGGTGGGGCGGGTGGGACTCGAACCCACGGCCGACGGATTATGAGTCCGCTGCTCTAACCGGCTGAGCTACCGCCCCTTACGGCGCGTCGCGCACATTTGTGCGCGCCGTCTGCCGCAGCATAGCCGCTCATACGATCTCCTGCTCCGGCTGGTCGGCTACGCACGCCCATGAGGACTGCCCTGCGCACCGCGCGGTTCCCGGTGGCGCCGGAAAACGCGGAAGAGGACCCCGAAGGGCCCTCTTCCGTCCCGCTCCCCCGACTGGACTCGAACCAGTAACCCTCCGGTTAACAGCCGAATGCTCTGCCAATTGAGCTACAGGGGATCGCGCTCCCCCGACTGGACTCGAACCAGTAACCTGCCGGTTAACAGCCGGCTGCTCTGCCAATTGAGCTACAGGGGATTGCTGCGTTGCACCGAACGCACCCACCGGGGGCCTCCCGGGCGGCGCTCGCTCGCTGCGACACATACATTAGCGCAAGCAGGGGGGTGCTCCGCCAATCGGTTCCCGGGGTGATCTCCGGCCCTGACGGGTAGGCGGCCAGCACCGACGCCTACGAAAGGGTGGCAGCCATGCGGTACAAGCTGACGTTCGTCGTTGGACTGGCCATCGGCTACGTCCTCGGCACACGTGCCGGGCGCGAGCGGTATGAGCAGCTGTGCAAGTCCGCGCGCCAGTTCTCCCAGAACCCCGCCGTGCGCAACGCCGCCGAGACGGCCGCGCAGACCGGGCGGGAGGTGGCCGGAAAGGCGCTGCACACCGTCAGTGACAAGGTCGGTGACCGGATGCCCGAATCGGTCGCCGAGCGCGTGCGCTCGCTGCGGGAGCGCGGTCAGGGCGGTGAGGACGAGTGGGGAACCAGTAATACGTAGTCGACGCCCGGGCACGCCTGGGCATGGTGTGGAGTGCGGCAGAATCTATCCCCATGGGGATAGTCGCCGGGTTGGACAGTTCGTCGGGTTTCACGCGCATCGTCGTCTGCGACACGGAGACGGGTGCGGTGCTGCGACAGGGCTACGCACCGCACCCCGTCGAGCCCAAGGCCACCGAGGTGGACCCGCAGGCGTGGCTGCTGTCGCTGGGCGAGGCCGCGTCGGGCGGGCTGCTCGAAGGCGTGCAGGCCATCGGGGTCTCCGCGCAGCAGCACGGGCTGGTGCCGCTGGACCGGCAGGGCAACCTGGTGCGGCCCGCGCTGGTCGGCAATGACAAGCGGGCGCAGGTGGCGGCCGCCGACCTGATCGAGGCGTTCGGCGGCCGGCAGGCGTGGGCGGAGGCCGTCGGGTCCGTACCTCAGGCGGCGCAGCCCGTGGCGAAGCTGCGGTGGCTGGCGCGTACGGAGCCGGAGGCGGCGTCGCAGGTGGCGATGGTGCTCCAGCCGCACGACTGGCTGGTGTGGCAGCTGCTGGGCCGGCCGGTGCGGCGGACGACCGACCGGGGCGCCGCCTCGGGCACGGGCTACTGGTCGGCGGGCACCGGGGCGTACCGGCCCGATCTGGTGGAGCTGGCGCTCGGGCACCAGGCCGCGCTGCCGGAGGTGCTGGGGCCTGCCGACGCGGCCGGGATGACCCCCGAGGGGCTGCTGATTTCCGCCGGCACCGGCGAGACGATGGCCGCCGCGCTGGGGCTGGGACTCGGCACCGGGGACGCCGTGGTGTCGCTCGGGGCGTCCGGGTCGGTGATGGCCGTGCACCACGAGGCGCTGGCCGATCCGCGCGGGATGATCACGGCGTTCGCGGACGCGGCGGGGATGCACCTGCCGGTGGTCTACACCTCGAACGCGGTACGGGCGCTGCGCGGGACTGCCGAGATGCTGGGCCTGGACGGTCTTGAGGAGCTGTCGGCGCTGGCGCTGAAGTCGACGCCGGGTGCCTCCGGGCTCGTACTCCTGCCGTATCTGGAGGGGGAGCGCACGCCGCAGCTGCCGCACACGGCCGGGACCCTGAGCGGGTTGCGGCGTGAGTCGATGAAGCCCGAGCACCTGGCACGGGCGGCCTTCGAGGGCATGCTGTGCTCGCTGGCGGACGCGATGGACGTGCTGCGGGCGCGGGGTGTGGAGGTGCGGCGGATCTTCCTGCTCGGGGCGGCCGCCGAGCTGCCCGCGGTGCAGGCGGCCGCGCCCGCGATCTTCGGCGCGCAGGTCGTCGTACCCCAGCCGGCCGATTACGCGGCGCTGGGTGCCGCGCGGCAGGCGGCGTGGGCGCTGGGGGTCTCGCAGGGTGTGCTGTCGCCGCAGACGCCGCCCGCCTGGCAGGGCGCGGCCGCGCAGGTTTTCGAGCCGGGCGAGGAGCTCGCGGTGGGCCGGGCGGTGCGCCAGCAGTACGGCGCGACGCGCGATCAGCTGCACCCGGAGGCGTTCGGTTCCTAGGGAGCACCTTTGGAGCACCTTCTTCCTGGGATGCTCGGGTGGGAGTGACCGGGTTCCGCCCGGGTTGTTCCCGGGTTCTGCCGCCGTACTGCCCCGGTTCCGCCCGGGTTCTGCCCGGGTTCTGCCCGCCTCCTTTCCTGGGCTCCGGGCGGGGTCTTCCCGGGGCCTTTGCGGGGTCTTCCGGCAAAGGACCCGGAAATCGAGTCGTGGCGCCCGGAGGGTCCGGGGATAGTTGATCCGTGCTCAGACAACTACTCCGGATCCACCTGCGGCCGTACCAGCGGCCCATAGCCCTGCTGGTGGCGCTGCAGTTCCTGCAGACGTGCGCCACGCTCTATCTGCCGACGCTCAACGCCGACATCATCGACAACGGTGTCGTCCACGGCGACACCGGGTACATCCTGCGGTTCGGCGCGCTGATGATCGCGGTCTCGGTCGTGCAGGTCGTGTGCAACGTCGGAGCCGTGTACTACGGGGCGCGGACCGCCGCGGCGCTCGGGCGGGATGTGCGGGCGGCGGTGTTCGAGCGGGTGCAGTCGTTCTCGGCCCGGGAGGTCGGGCAGTTCGGGGCCCCTTCCCTGATCACCCGGACGACCAATGACGTCCAGCAGGTGCAGATGCTCGTGCTGATGGCGTTCACGCTGATGGTGTCGGCGCCGATCATGTGCGTGGGCGGCATCGTCATGGCGCTCGGGCAGGACGTGCCGCTGTCGGCGGTGCTGCTGGCGGTGGTTCCGGTGCTGGGCATCGCGGTGTCGCTGATCGTGAAGAAGATGCGGCCGCTGTTCCGGACGATGCAGGTGCGGCTGGACACGGTGAACCGGGTGCTGCGGGAGCAGATCACCGGCAACCGCGTGATCAGGGCCTTCGTACGCGAGGAGTACGAGCGGGAACGGTTCCGGCGGGCCAATGAGGATCTGACCGAGGTGTCGATGTCGACCGGTCGGCTGATGGCGCTGATGTTCCCGACCGTGATGACCGTGGTGAACGTGTCGAGCGTCGCGGTGGTGTGGTTCGGCGCGCACCGCATCGACAGCGGCGGCATGCAGATCGGCGCGCTGACGGCGTTCCTCGCGTATCTGATGCAGATCGTGATGGCCGTGATGATGGCCACCTTCATGTTCATGATGGTGCCGCGCGCCGAGGTGTGCGCCGAGCGCATCGAGGAGGTGCTGCGTACGGAGTCGAGCGTGGTGCCGCCGACGGCTCCGGTACGGAAGCTGCTGCGCCACGGGCATCTGGAGGTACGGGGCGCGGACTTCCGCTATCCGGGTGCCGAGGAGCCGGTGCTGCGCGGGGTGGACCTGGTGGCCCGGCCGGGCGAGACGACGGCGATCATCGGGTCGACCGGCAGCGGCAAGTCGACGCTGCTGGGGCTGGTGCCCCGGCTGTTCGACGTGACGGGTGGCAAGGTGCTGGTCGACGGGGTGGACGTGCGTGAGCTGGACCCGGTGGTGATGGCACGGACGGTCGGCCTGGTGCCGCAGAAGCCGTACCTGTTCTCGGGGACGGTCGCGACGAACCTGCGGTACGGGAAACCCGACGCGAGCGACGGGGAGCTGTGGCACGCGCTGGAGGTGGCGCAGGCCGCCGACTTCGTACGGGAGCTGGACGGCGGCTTGGACGCGCCGATCGCGCAGGGCGGGACGAACGTGTCCGGCGGGCAGCGGCAGCGCCTCGCGATCGCGCGGACGCTGGTGCAGCGGCCGGAGATCTACCTCTTCGACGACTCGTTCTCGGCTCTGGACTACACGACCGATGCTCTGCTGCGCGCCGCGCTGGCGGCGGAGACCGCCGAGGCGACGGTGGTGATCGTGGCGCAGCGGGTCTCCACCATCCGTGACGCCGACCGGATCGTGGTCCTCGACGAGGGCCGGGTCGTGGGGACGGGGCGCCATCACGAGCTGATGGCGGCCAATGAGACGTACCGGGAGATCGTGCTCTCCCAGCTGACCGAGGCGGAGGCTGCCTGATGGCGGGGCCGGCGGGACGGATGATGGCGACGGCCGGCGGCAGTGGCCCCGACCAGCGCTCGATGGACTTCAAGGGCTCGGGCAAACGGCTGCTGCGGCAGCTGGCGCCGGAGCGGGGCACGCTGTGGCTGATGCTGGCCGCCGGGGTGCTGGGCGTGGCGCTGACGGTGGTCGGGCCGATGATCCTCGGCCGGGCGACCGACCTGGTCTTCGCGGGCGTGGTCGGGCGGGAGATGCGGGAGGGGCTGTCCAAGGAGCAGGCTCTGGCGGCGCTGCGGGCCGAGGGGGACGGCGGGCTCGCGGACATGCTGTCGGGGGTGGACTTCCACCCGGGGCGGGGCATCGACTTCGGTGCCATCGGCGGCGTACTGCTGGTGGTGCTGGCCGTGTACGTGGCGGCCGGGCTGCTGATGCTGGTGTCGACGCGCATGTCGATCCGGGTGATCAACCGGACCGTGTACCGGCTGCGGGAGGACGTCCAGGGCAAGCTGGAGCGGCTGCCGCTGTCGTACTTCGACAGCGCCAAGCGCGGTGAGGTGCTGAGCCGGGCGACGAACGACATCGACAACATCTCGCAGACCATGCAGCAGACCATGGGGCAGCTGATCAACTCGGTGCTGACCATCCTGGGCGTCCTGGTGATGATGTTCTGGATCTCGCCGCTGCTGGCGCTGGTGGCGCTGGTGACCGTGCCGCTGTCGGTGGTCGTGGCGACGCGGGTCGGCAAGCGGTCGCAGCCGCAGTTCGTGCAGCAGTGGAAGTCGACGGGCCGGCTGAACGCCCACATCGAGGAGATGTACACCGGTCACGCGCTGGTGAAGGTCTTCGGGCGGCAGGGCGAGGCGGCGGCCGACTTCCGGGAGCAGAACGACGCGCTGTACGAAGCGGGGTTCAGGGCCCAGTTCAACAGCGGGGTCATGCAGCCGCTGATGTTCTTCGTCTCGAACCTGAACTATGTGCTGGTGGCCGTGGTGGGCGGGCTGCGGGTCGCGTCCGGCACGCTGTCCATCGGCGACGTCCAGGCGTTCATCCAGTATTCGCGGCAGTTCTCGATGCCGCTGACCCAGGTGGCGTCGATGGCGAACCTGGTGCAGTCCGGGGTCGCGTCCGCCGAGCGGATCTTCGAGCTGCTGGACGCGGAGGAGCAGACGCCGGACGCTCCGGCGTCGGGCGAGGCGGCACACGCCTTCACCGGGCGGGTGACGCTGGAGAAGGTCTGCTTCCGGTACGAGCCGGACCGGCCGCTGATCGAGAACCTCTCGCTGTCGGTGGAGCCCGGGCAGACGGTCGCCATCGTCGGCCCGACGGGCGCGGGCAAGACGACGCTGGTGAACCTGCTGATGCGGTTCTACGAGGTGACGGGCGGCCGCATTCTGTTCGACGGGGTCGACGCGACCGAGATGTCCCGCGAGCAACTGCGCTCCGGGATCGGCATGGTGCTCCAGGACACCTGGCTGTTCGGCGGCACGATCGCGGAGAACATCGCGTACGGCGCGGCGCGGGAGCGGCAGGTGACGCGCGAGGAGATCGAGGAGGCGGCGCGGGCCGCGCACGCCGACCGGTTCATCCGTACGCTGCCCGACGGGTACGACACCGTCATCGACGACGAGGGGTCGGGCGTCAGCGCGGGCGAGAAGCAGCTGATCACGATCGCGCGGGCGTTCCTGTCGGACCCGGTCATCCTCGTCCTGGACGAGGCGACCAGCTCCGTCGACACCCGTACCGAGGTGCTCATCCAGAAGGCGATGGCACGGCTGGCCCACGGGCGGACGAGCTTTGTCATCGCGCACCGGCTGTCGACGGTCCGGGACGCGGATGTGATCTTGGTGATGGAGAACGGGGCGATCGTCGAACAGGGCACGCATGACCAGCTGCTATCGGCGGAGGGCGCCTACGCCCGGCTGTACGCGGCGCAGTTCGCGCAGGCCGTGGCGGAGGTCGACTGACCAGGCGGAGCCCTGGGCGTACGGCATTACGGGCGTACGTCACGGTGTAGGGGGAGGACGAGGAACATGACGGACAACGGCAGGCACGGCACACACGGAGACAGGGGCGAGGGCGCGGCCAAGGGCAGGGCCGGAGGCGGCAGCCGGGTGGGTACGGGTACGGCGCTCTGGCTGCCGATCGGGGTGGCCCTCGGGATCAGCCTGGGCATGCTGTTCGGCAACCTGGCTCTGGGCATCGGCCTAGGCACGGCCCTCGGCGCGGGAGCCGGTGCCGGTATCGACGCGGCGCACCGCCGGAGGGAGAACTCCTGAGCGCTCAGTCCAGGTAGCCACGCAGCTGCTCAGCGAAAGCGTGGTCCCGCAGTTTGCTGAGGGTTTTGGACTCGATCTGGCGGATGCGTTCGCGTGTCACGCCGAAGATGCGTCCTATCTCCTCCAGGGTGCGGGGCCGGCCGTCGGCCAGGCCGTAGCGGAGCTGGACGACCTTGCGTTCGCGCTCCCCGAGCGTGGACAGGACCGCGTCCAGGTGCTCGCGCAGGAGCAGGAACGCGGCGGACTCCACGGGGGACGCGGCGTCACCGTCCTCTATGAGGTCGCCGAGCGCGACGTCGTCCTCCTCACCGACCGGCGCGTGCAGGGAGACCGGCTCCTGCGCGAGGCGCAGCACCTCGCCGACCCGCTCGGGCGCCAGGTCGAGGTGGGCGGCGACCTCCTCGTGGGTGGGCTCGTACCCGCGTTCCTGGAGCATCCGGCGCTGGACCCGGATGACCCGGTTGATCAGCTCGACGACGTGGACCGGGACGCGGATGGTGCGCGCCTGGTCGGCGAGGGCGCGGGACATGGCCTGGCGGATCCACCAGGTCGCGTACGTCGAGAACTTGTAGCCGCGCGCGTAGTCGAACTTCTCGACCGCCCTGATGAGACCGAGGTTCCCCTCCTGGACCAGGTCCAGCATGGTCAGGCCACGGCCGACGTAGCGCTTGGCGACCGAGACGACGAGGCGCAGGTTCGCCTCGATGAGGCGGCGTTTGGCCATGCGGCCCATGACGACCAGCCGGTCGAGGTCCAGGGCCAGTTCGGAGTCCAGGTCGGGGGTGCCGGCGAGCTTCTCCTCGGCGAACAGGCCGGCTTCGACGCGGCGGGCCAGTTCGACCTCCTCGGCGGCGGTGAGGAGCGGGATGCGGCCGATCTCGCGGAGGTACTGGCGGAACAGGTCGGAGGAGGGGCCGCTGCCGGCCGCCGCCTCGGCCGCGCGGCTGCGTGCGGTCGCCGGCTCGGCATCGAGGTCGAGGTCGAGGTCGGGAGCGGGGTCGACAGCGGGAGCGGGGCCGGGGTCCGGGTCGCGCAGGTCGGTCATGTCCGGTACGGCGTCGCGCAGGTCGGCCGCGTCCGGTACGGCGTCGCGCAGGTCGGTCATGTCCGGTACGGCGTCGCGCAGGTCGGCCGCGTCCGGTACGGCGTCGGGCAGGTCGGCCGCATCCGGTATGGCGTCCGGCAGGGCTTCCGGGTGGTGCGGCGGCAGGGCCTGGACCGGGACGGCGGTGTCCGTGGCCGGGGCCGGGTCGATGTCGGTCAGGGTCCGGGGCTGGATCTGGGTCTGGGTCTGCACGAGGGCGGCCTCCAGGGTGATCGCTGCCGGTTCGAGGGCGTGCGGCAGCGGGACGGCGGCGGCCGGGCCGCTGTTCTCCGTCCCGTACTCGATGAGCGGATCCGCGGGGATGTGAGGCCCACCGTCGGTGGACCGGCCGCGCTCCGAGGACTCAGGCACCGCCCCCCAGTGTGGGGTACGACACATCACCGCCACGAGGGGCGTGCGACCACTTTTTGCGACCGGACCGTGACCGGGCGGATACGGCGACCGGACTGGCGCTAGAGCGCGGCGGCGCCGTTGTTGCGGAGGGACTGGGCGTACTGCTGGAGTACCCACAGCTCGTTCTGGACCGCGGCCAGCTGCTGCGGGTCGCCGTGCGCGCCCAGGCGGGTCAAGGTGCCCTGGACGTCGCGGATGCGGCGGTCGACGGCGCGCAGGCGTACCTGGACGAGCTGGTCGCCCGCGTACGTCTCGTCGACCGTGCGGCCGTGGATGACCTCGACGGCCAGCTCGGTGACCAGGGCGCGCACCGTGTCGTTGGGGGCGGCCTCGCGGACGCGGGCCAGGTACTCGGCGGTGTTGTTGACGCCCTGTTCGGCGCCGCCCGCTTCGGCGATGGTCTGGCGGACCGCGGCGTACGGCGGGGCGGTGAACTCGTCGGCGCCGTACGCGTCGAAGGCCGGGGAGACCAGCGCGGGGTACTGGAGGGCCAGCTTCAGCAGCTCGCGCTCGGTGCGGTGGGCGGGGCTGCGCAGATTGAGCGCCGGGCCGGACAGCGCCACCGGCGCCATGGCGGCCTCACCGGAGTGTGCGTGGCGCGCCGGCGCCGGACCGCGGCCGCCGCGGTCCCTCGCCCAGCGGGCCAGCTGGGCGACGCGCTTGACCACGAACTGGGTGTCGAGGATGCCGAGCATGCCCGCGAGCTGGACCGCGACCTCGTGCTGGGAGGCGACGTTCTTGATGCGGGCGACGATCGGCGCGGCCTCGTCGAGGGCGGCGGCGCGGCCGGCCGGGGTCTCCAGGTCGTACCGGTTCACGATCTGGCGCAGTGCGAACTCGAAGAGCGGGGTCCTCGGCTCCACCAGGTCGGCGACCGCCTCGTCGCCCTTGGCGAGGCGCAGCTCGCAGGGGTCCATACCGTCCGGGGCGATGGCGATGTAGGTCTCCGCGGCGAACTTCTGGTCGTCCTCGAAGGCGCGCAGCGCGGCCTTCTGCCCGGCCGCGTCGCCGTCGAAGGTGAAGATCACGCGGGCCGAGCCGTTGTCCATCAGCAGCCGGCGCAGGATCTTGATGTGGTCGCCGCCGAAGGCGGTGCCGCAGGTGGCGATGGCGGTGGTGACCCCGGCGAGGTGGCAGGCCATCACGTCGGTGTAGCCCTCGACGACCACGGCCCTGCTGGACTTGGCGATGTCCTTCTTGGCCAGGTCGATGCCGTACAGCACCTGGGACTTCTTGTAGACGGGGGTCTCGGGGGTGTTGAGGTACTTGGGTCCGTTGTCGTCGTCGCGCAGCTTGCGCGCGCCGAAGCCGACGACGTCGCCGCCGACGTCCCGGATGGGCCACATCAGGCGGCCGCGGAAGCGGTCGATGGGGCCCCGGCGGCCTTCCTGGGACAGCCCCGAGATGAGCAGCTCTTTGTCGGAGAAGCCCTTGCCGCGCAGGTAGCGGGTGAGGTGGTCCCAGCCGGCCGGGCTGTAGCCGACGCCGAAGTGCTGGGCCGCGGCCTGGTCGAAGCCGCGCTCGGCGAGGAACTTCCGCCCGATCTCGGCCTCGGCGCTGTCCAATTGCTCCACGTAGAACTGGGCGGCGGCCTTGTGGGCCTCGATGAGCCGGATGCGCTCGCCGCGCTGGTGGCCGGGGTTGTACCCGCCTTCCTCGTACCGCAGGGTGATGCCCGCCTTGGCGGCGAGGCGTTCGACCGTCTCGGAGAAGGAGAGGTGGTCGATCTTCATCACGAAGGCGATGGTGTCCCCGCCCTCCTGGCAGCCGAAGCAGTGGAAGAGCCCCTTGCTGGGGCTGACCTGGAAGGAGGGGGACTTCTCGTCGTGGAAGGGGCACAGCCCCTTGAGGTTGCCGCCGCCGGCGTTGCGCAGCTGGAGGTACTCGGACACGACGGCGTCGATCGGGACCGCGTCCCGTACCGCCTTCACGTCGTCATCGTTGATCCTGCCGCCTGCCACGCGTAAATCTTACGGGCGGGGCACCTCACCGATGCGCCGTCCGCTGCCGCTACGGCCGGGGGACGACGGCCGTGAGGGGTGTCGCCGGGTCGGCGAGGGCCTCGGTGTCCACGGGGGCACCGGAGCGGATGAGCTCCTGGATGGGTCCTGTGACGTCCCACACATTCACGTTCATCCCGGCCAGCACGCGGCGGTCCTTCAGCCAGAAGGCGATGAACTCCCGCCTGCCCGCGTCGCCGCGCAGCACGACCTGGTCGTACGTGCCGGGGGGTGCCCAGCCGCTGTACTCCATGCCGAGGTCGTACTGGTCGGAGAAGAAGTAGGGGACGCGGTCGTAGGTGACGTCCTGGCCGAGCATGGCGCGGGCGGCCGCCGGGCCGCCGTTGAGGGCGTTGGCCCAGTGGTCGACGCGCAGCCGGGTGTGGAGCAGGGGGTGGTCGGCGGCGGCGACGTCACCGGCGGCGTGGATGTCGGGGTCGGAGGTGCGCAGCGAGGCGTCGACGGCGATGCCGCCGCCGTGGGCGCGGTCGACCAGGGCGAGCCCGGCGTTCTCGGCGAGGGTGGTGCGGGGCACGGAGCCGATGGCGACGAGGACGGCGTGCGCGGGGTGCTCCTCGCCGTCGTCGGTGCGGGCGGCCAGCACCATGCCGTCCTGGCCGACGATCTCGGCGAGGCGGGCGCCGAAGCGGAAGCGGACGCCGTGCCCGGCGTGCAGGTCGGTGAAGAGCTGGCCGAGTTCGGGGCCGATGGCCTGGTGCAGGGGGGTGGGTTCCGGTTCGACGACGGTGACCTCGGCGCCGTATCCACGGGCGGCGGCGGCGACCTCCAGGCCGATCCAGCCCGCTCCGGCGATGACGAGGTGGCCGTTGTCGCGGCCCAGTGCGGCCAGAACGCCCTGGAGCCGGTCGGCGTGGGCGAGGCAGCGCAGGTGGTGGACGCCGGCGAGGTCGGTGCCGGGGACGTCGAGGCGGCGCGGTTCGGCGCCGGTGGCCAGCAGCAGCTTGTCGTAGCGGATGGTGGTGCCGTCGCCGAGGCGTACCGTCCTGGCCTCGCGGTCGATGGTGGTGACGGGCTGGCCGAGGTGGAGTTCGATGTCGGCCTGTGCGTACCAGGCGGGCTCGTGGATGAAGACGCTGTCGCGCTCCTCCTTGCCGGAGAGGTAGCCCTTGGACAGGGGCGGGCGCTCGTAGGGGTGGTCGCGTTCGTCCCCGATGAGGATCACGCGGCCGGTGAAGCCTTCGGAGCGGAGCGTTTCCGCCGCCTTGGCGCCGGCCAGTCCCCCGCCGACGATGACGAAGGTCTGATCTGCGTCGACCACTTGTTGCCTCCTCTTTCCCGGAAAGACAGAGCACGGGCCATTCCACGCTACGCGCCGCCCGCACGCAGCGTCCCGTACGGAGCGTGAGGAAGGAATAGGGCGTTCAGCGGCGGCTCGTGAACCGGGAGTGCAGGGTGCGGGCGGAGGCGTCGGTGAGCGAGGCGATCTGGTCGACGATCACCCGTTTGCGGGCCCGGTCGTCGGGCGCGGTGTCGAACAGGGCGCGGAACTGCGGGTCCAGACCCTCGGGCGCGCGGGCCGTCAGGGCCTCGGCCAGCTCGGCGAGCACGATGCGCTGGTCGGCCCGGAGCGCCTCCTGTTCGGCGCGCTGCATCACATAACGGTCGGCGACGGCCTTGAGGACCGCGCACTCGTTGCGGGTCTCGCGCGGTACGACCAGTTCGGCGGCGTACCGGGTGAGGGGGCCCGAGCCGTACGCCTCCCGCGTCGCCGCCTCGGCGGCCAGGCAGAAGCGGCCGATGAGCTGGCTGGTGGCGTCCTTCAGCCGGGCCTGGGCGATGGCCGACCCGTCGTAGCCGTGCGGCCACCACTCCTGTTCCATGAGCCGGTCGAGGGCGTCGGCCAGCTCCCGCGGGTCGGTGTCGGCGGGGACGTACCGGCCGATGGCGACGCGCCAGATGTCGGCGCGCTCGGGTTCGGCCAGGAGGAGGTTGGGGTCGATGTGGCCGGCGTGCAGCCCGTCCTCGAAGTCGTGCACCGAGTAGGCCACGTCGTCGGACCAGTCCATGACCTGCGCCTCGAAGCACTGGCGGTGCTCGGGAGCGCCTTCCCTGACCCAGGCGAAGACGGGCAGGTCGTCCTCGTACACCCCGAACTTGACCGAGTCGGGGTCGGTGGGGTGGCCGCCGCGGGGCCAGGGGTATTTGGTGGCGGCGTCGAGGGCGGCGCGGGTGAGGTTGAGGCCGACGCTGACCAGCTCGCCGGTCGCCCGGTCGGGGACGAACCGCTTGGGTTCGATACGGGTGAGCAGGCGCAGCGACTGGGCGTTGCCCTCGAAGCCGCCGCAGTCCTTGGCGAAGTCGTTGAGTGCCTGTTCGCCGTTGTGCCCGAAGGGCGGGTGGCCCATGTCGTGCGAGAGGCAGGCGGCCTCGACGAGGTCGGGGTCGCAGCCCAGCGCGGCGCCCAGCTCGCGGCCGACCTGGGCGCACTCCAGGGAGTGGGTCAGCCGGGTGCGGGGGGTCGGGTCCCAGGCATGGCTGCGGGAGCCGGGGGTGACGACCTGGGTCTTGCCGGCCAGGCGGCGCAGCGCGGACGAGTGCAGCACGCGCGCACGGTCGCGCTGGAACGCGGTGCGGCCCGGTCGTTTGTCGGGCTCGGTGGCCCAGCGCGCGGTGGCCTTCTCGTCGTACGTACCTTCCATGCCGTTCATGCACTGAAGGTAACCGCAAGGAGTGACAGTGATGCGCGGGAAGGCCGGTCGGTGGCCCCCGGGGGTCAGGCGTGGACCAGTTCCAGCGGGGCGGCGGGCTGACCGGTGCGGTCGGCGACTGGCTGACCGGTGCGGTCGGCGACGGCCTGGTCGTAACGGTGCAGGACGAGCCGGGCCATGGCCGGGTGGGAGCCGAGCGGGGCGGCGGCGAGCCAGGGGGCGGCGGCCGCGCTGCGGGTGGCGAACAGCCCGGGGGCGGTGAAGCAGGACGCCACGGCTATGCGGTGGCGGCCGCGGGCGGCGAGGGCGCGGACGGCCTCGGGGACGGTGGGCGAGGCGGCGGAGGCGTACGCGAGGACGACCGGCACCCCGCCCAGGCGCTCGCTGAGCAGCCGGGCGGTGTGGCGGGTGTCGGCCGCGGACTCGGGGTCGCGGGACCCGGCGGCGGCGAGGACGACGCCGGTGCCGCGGCTCGTGCCGTGCCCGGTACGCCAGCCGGCCTCGGTGAGCCGGGCGTACAGCGCCTCGACGAGCAGGGGGTGGGGGCCGAGCGGGGCGGCGACGCGGACACGCAGGTGGGGTGCGGTCGCGGCGGCGCCGGGCAGGTCGTGCTTGACGTGGTAACCACGGCTGAGGAGGAGGGGTACGAGGACGGCGTCGCCGCCCTCCAGGTTGGCGAGGGTGTCGGTGAGCAGCGGCGCGTTCAGCTCGATGTGCCCGAGCCGTACCGGCAGGCCGGGCCGCAGCTCGCGGACCCGGTCGAGCAGGGCGTTGACGGTGGTCAGCGCGCGCGGGTCGCGGCTGCCGTGGGCGACGGCGACGAGGGTGGGCCGGTGGGGTGTGCTCATGGGCCTGCGCGTTCCGTTGAGGTGGAGAGAGGAGAGCCGGCTGCCGAGTTGCGCGGTGATACGGGTGAGCAGCTGGGCGGTGCTGTCGAAGGGCTGGGGCTCGCGAGGGTCGGCCGGCTGCGTCATGGACCGATGGTGCCGGGCGGGTGTTGCGGGGTCGTTGCGCGGCGGTGACGGGTGTTTTCCGCCGGCTCACGGGGTGGGCGGGCGGGGTGACAGCTCCGCGCTCTTCTGAGGCCGGAGGAACGTCCGGCCGTCCGGCTGCACGGCCGTACAGCCGGACGGAAGAGAAGGATCTCCCCTACCCGCTACATTACTTCCGAAACTCGGAATGGGTTTTCCGCATAGAGGAAGTGGGGGTCTCATGGGTGGTACGCAGTGGGAGCTGCCACGCCGTGCTGTCGCCGAACTCGTCGGCACCGCGGCGCTCGTGGCGGTCATCGTCGGTTCCGGCATCCAGGCCGGCGGGCTCAGCCAGGACGTCGGCGTACAACTGCTGGCCAACTCCCTGGCCTCGGCGATCGGGCTCGGCCTGCTCATCGCCCTGTTCACTCCCGTGTCCGGGGCCCACCTCAACCCGGTCGTCACCCTCTCCGTCTGGTGGACCGGGCGGCGCGACGGCAACGGGCTGACCGGCCGCGACGTGGCCCTCTACCTGACCGCCCAGCTGGCCGGGGCGGTCGCGGGGGCGCTGCTGGCCGAGGCCATGTTCGGGCGGGCGCCGGGCGGCTGGTCCACCCAGGACCGCTCGGCCGGCCATCTGCTGCTGGGCGAGACCGTCGCCACGGCCGGCCTGGTCCTGCTCATCCAGGGCCTTGACCGCATCGGCCGCGCGCGGCTCGCGCCCCTGGCGGTGGCCGCGTACATCGCCGCCGCGATCTGGTTCACCTCGTCGGGCTCGTTCGCCAACCCGGCGGCCACGGTCGGCCGCTCGTTCACCGACTCCTTCACGGGCATCGCGCCCGCCTCCCTGCCCGGCTTCGTCACCGCCCAGTTGCTGGGCGGCCTCCTCGGCGCGGGCCTCGCCTCGCTCCTGTACGGCGGACGTCCGTCGTCGAGATCACGCGTGCCGAACTGAACCGGGCGGGCCGTTCACGCGTCGAAGGAGGCGGAGACAAGGGGGATTCGGTGATACGAGGCGGGGTGCTGGGGCGCCTTTCGACGGTACGCACGGTGCTGTGGTGGCCGGCGAGCCGGCGGGGGCGGCGGCGGCTGGTGCAGGGCGCGATGCTCGGGTGCGTACTGGCGCTGGCGCCCGCGACATGGATGCACGCCACCGCCGACGGCCGGTTGCGCACCGCCGCGGACGTGCCCGCGCGGGACGTCGCCGTGGTGTTCGGCGCGGGCCTGTGGAAGGGCCGGCCGACTCCGTACCTGGCGCACCGGCTGGACACCGCCGCGGCCCTGTACCGCGACGGCAGGGTCAAGGTCGTCCTCGTCACCGGTGACAACGGCCGGGTCGAGTACGACGAGCCCGACGCCATGCGCGCGTACCTCAGGGAGCGGGGCGTACCGGACGGCCGGATCGTGAGCGACTTCGCGGGCTTCGACACCTGGGACTCCTGCGTCCGCGCCAAGAAGATCTTCGGCGTGGAGCGGGCGGTGCTGGTCACCCAGGGGTTCCACATCCGCCGGGCGGTCGCGCTCTGCCAGGCGGCGGGGGTCGATTCGTACGGCGTCGGGGTGGACGAGCGGCGCGACTCGGTCTGGTACTACGGCGCGGTGCGCGAGCTGGTGGCGGCCGGGAAGGCGGCGGCGGACACGGCGTTCACGCCGGACCCGACCTTCCTGGGAGGGCAGGAGACCGGAGTGGCGGAGGCGCTCGCCTCGGCGGGCTGAACGCGCGGGTGGCGGCGTGGCCTCACGGCGGCGGGAGGCGGCGGCGGAGTCGGTCGTACCGGGTATGTAATGCGCCGTGTCGGTGGGTGTAACACGGGCGTCGCATGCTCGGGGGCATGCTCACCACCGTCACCTCCACGCACTGTCCGTACTGCGCCCTGCAGTGCGGGATGAACCTCCGGCCCGCCGGCGAGGGCGGCGAGGGCGTCGAGGTGGTGGAGCGCACGGACTTCCCCGTCAACCGGGGCGCCCTGTGCGGTAAGGGACGTACCGCGCCCGCGGTGCTCTCCTCCCGGGTCAGGCTCGCCGGGCCGCTGGTCAAGAACCCCGCCACCGGCGAGCTCGAACCGGCCACCTGGGAGGAGGCCCTGCGTGCCGTCGCCGAGGGGCTGCGCCGCACCAGGGACGGTCACGGGGCCGACGCGGTCGGCGTCTTCGGGGGCGGCGGGCTCACCAACGAGAAGGCGTACACGCTCGGGAAGTTCGCCCGGCTGGTACTCGGCACCTCCCAGATCGACTACAACGGCCGCTTCTGCATGTCGTCGGCCGCCGCCGCCCACCAGCGCGCCTTCGGCCTCGACCGGGGGCTGCCGTTCCCGCTGGAGGACATCCCGCGCACCGGCTGCGTCATCCTCGTCGGGTCGAACCTGGCCGAGACGATGCCGCCCGCGCTGCGGTACCTGACCGAGCTGAAGGAGAACGGCGGCCGCCTCATCGTCGTCGACCCGCGCCGCACCCGTACCGCCGAGCAGGCCGACCTGCACCTCGCGCCCCGCCCCGGCACCGACCTGGCGCTCGCGCTCGGCCTGCTGCACCTGGTCGTGGCGGAGGGGCGCACCGACGACGACTTCATCCGGGACCGCACGACGGGCTGGCCCGACGCCCGCGCCGCCGCCATGTCCCACTGGCCCGCCCTCGTGGAGCGCATCACCGGCGTGCCCGTGCCGCAGCTGCGGGAGGCGGTACGCGTGTTCTGCGAGCCCGACAACGCGATGGTGCTCACCGCGCGCGGGCCCGAGCAGCAGTCCAAGGGCACCGACACCGTGGGCGCCTGGATCAACCTGTGCCTGGCCACCGGCCGCGCCGGCCGCCCCCTGTCCGGGTACGGCTGCCTGACCGGGCAGGGCAACGGGCAGGGCGGCCGCGAGCACGGCCAGAAGGCCGACCAGCTGCCCGGCTACCGCAAGCTGGACGACCCGGCCGCCCGCGCGCACGTCGCCGGGGTCTGGGGCGTCGACCCCGACACGCTCCCGGGTCCCGGCCGCAGCGCGTACGAGCTGCTCGACGCGCTCGGCACCGACATCAAGGCCCTGCTGCTCATGGGTTCCAACCCGGTCGTCTCCGCGCCGCGCGCCGCGCACATCCAGGAGCGGCTGGAGTCACTGGACTTCCTCGCCGTCGCGGATGTGGTGCTGTCGGAGACCGCCGCACTCGCCGATGTCGTCCTGCCCGTCACGCAGTGGGCGGAGGAGACCGGCACGACCACCAACCTGGAGGGCAGGGTCCTGCTGCGCCGCCGGGCGATCCAGCCGCCGGAGGGGGTACGCAGCGACCTGGAGGTCCTCCACGGGCTCGCCGAGCTGCTCGGCTGGGAGAAGGGGTTCCCCACCGACCCCGAGGAGGTCTTCGACGAGCTGCGCCGCGCCTCGGCGGGCGGCCCCGCCGACTACGCGGGCATCAGTTACCGCCGCATCGTGGAGGAGGACGGGGTCTTCTGGCCCTGCCCCGAGGCGGACCACCCCGGCACGCCGCGCCTCTTCCTCGACCGGTTCGCCACGCCCGACGGGCTGGCCCGCTTCGTGCCGGTCACGCACCGGGCGGCGGGCGAGGAGACGGACGAGGAGTACCCGGTGGTGCTCACGACGGGGCGCGTCGTGTCGCAGTACCAGTCGGGCGCCCAGACCCGGCGTGTCGCCGAGCTGAACGCGGCGGCGCCCGGCCCGTTCGTGGAGCTGCACCCGCGGCTCGCCGAGCGCCTGGGCGTCGCGGAGGGCGAGCCGGTCGCGGTGGTGTCGCGGCGCGGGCGGGCCGTGGCGCCCGCGCGGATCACGACCGGCATCCGCCCGGACACGGTGTTCATGCCGTTCCACTGGCCGGGCGAGGGCCGGGCGAACACCCTGACCAACCCGGCCCTCGACCCGACCTCCCGTATGCCGGAGTTCAAGGTGTGCGCGGTACGCCTGGAGGCGGCGGCCCGTGCGGGGGGCCAGGCACCGGGCGCGGGCCGGGCGGCGGACCAGGCGGCGGGCCGGGCGGCCGGCGGCTGAGCCAGTCCCCGCCCGCGATGAGCGGCCCGGGCCTCACGCTCGCGGCGGCGACGTAGACCCACGCCTTCACGGCCGCCCCGTCCCGTAGCCGCACCACGTCCCCGACCTCCCGCTCGTACAGATTGAGCGGGTGGCCTGGGCCGAGGAACCCCTCCAGGCCGTCCAGTACGGACAGCAGGGTGTCGTACGAGCCGGGCACCGCCGTCACCAGCTCGCCGTGCACCTCACCCGCGCCCCGGACCGCGTACGGGTGGCCGGGGCCGTCGTACAGCAGGGCGCCGGCCAGTCGCGCCGGCTCCTGCGCCGCCGTACGGCCCCGGAGGAACGCCTCGTGGTTGCGCTCGCCGTGACGCAGCGTCCCGTACACGAAGAACGGACGTTCGCTCACCCTGCCGACGTCTCCTCCGCCAGCCACGCCAGATAGGCCGCGCTCCCCCGCACCACCGGCAGCGCGAGGATCTCCGGTGTGTCGTAGTCGTGCACGCGGGCGATGTGCGCCTCCAGCGTGTCGTAGCAGGCCTCCGTCGTCTTGAAGAAGACCTGCCACTCCTGGCTCGTCTCGATGGCGTTCTTCCAGTGGTAGACCGAGGTGACGGGGCCGGAGATCTGCGCGCACGCGGCGAGCCGCGCCTCCACCGCGCCACGCGCCAGCTCCTCGGCCTTCTCGGCGCTGTCGGTCGTGGTGAGTACGGTCAGGGCCAGGGTCACGCTCCACTCTCCTCCACCAGTCGGGCCACCGCGGCGAGCTGCGCCGCCCACCACCGAGCGTACGCACCGCCCGCCGCCGGCGGCCGCCCTCGTGCGTTCAGCCCGTGTACGGGCGGACGGACTTGGCCTCGCGCAGGGCCAGCGCCCACCAGGCGAGCTGGTCGAGCATCGTCTTGGCGGCGGCGTCGGGGCGGGTGGGGTCCTTGTGCCGGCCCGTCTCGTCGAAGTGGCCGTGGGCATTGTGGAAGGAGACGGTGTCGCGGATGGTGACGGCGTGCATCTCGGCGAAGACCTGGCGCAGTTGCTCGACGGCGCGCAGACCGCCGGACATGCCGCCGTAGGAGACGAAGCCGACGGGCTTGGCCTGCCATTCGGTGACGTGCCAGTCGATGAGGTTCTTGATGGCGGCGGGGAAGGAGTGGTTGTACTCGGGGGTGAGGACGACGAAGGCGTCAGCGCCGGCCAGCGTGGGGCTGATCGTGGCGAGCCGGTCGCGGACGGCGGGAGCGGGGTCGTGCGAGAGGGCGGTGGGCAGGTCGGTGCCGGGGTCGCCGAGGTCGATGACGTCGACGGCGAAGTCGGTGTGCTGGGCGGTGTGGGAGAGGAACCAGTCGGCGATGGCGGGCCCGAAGCGGCCCTGACGGTTGCTTGCGACGATGACGGCGAGCTTGAGACGCGTGGTCGTGGTGTCCATGCGGAAGACCTTGGTACCTCAACAAAGGTTCAGGTCAAGCGGTGGTGAGTAACCATGACCCGTCCCGCCCGCTGCGCCACGGAAGACCGCCTGACCGAGGACCGAGGTCACCCATTCGGGGCGGGGCGCTGCCAAGGGCCACCGCGCCGCCGGGGTGGTGCGGCTGACCTGCGGTGACGCCGCAGGTCCCGGGCCGCGCGCCGGCCAGGACGGGCCGATCTGATGGGGCTTCAGCAGGCGGGCGCGGCCACCGCGGCCTTACCCATGGGACGTAGGTACAAGGACCCCCAGGACACCCACCCGTAGCGCGCCCCCGGAGGACCCCCATGCGCACCACTGCCCGCCTGCTGACCGGTACCGCGCTGGCGGTCGCCTCGCTCGGCGCCCTCGCCTCGCCCGCCGCGTACGCCGGTGACTTCGGGACGCTGGAGGTGTACCCGTCCCCCGCCGCCCCGGGCGACACCGTCACGGTCAACACGACCGCCTGCGGCAAGAAGGGCCGCGGTGTGGGCGACGCGGCGTCCCTCGGCGCCGGCGAGTTCAAGCTGTCGCCGGGCACCCACAAGGAGGTCGCGGTCGGCCAGTTCAAGGTGCCCGCCCACATCAAGCCGGGCACCTACGCCATCGCCGTGGCCTGCGACAACGGCAAGGCGGCCAGCGGTGACCTGGTCGTCAAGCACAGCGGTGGCGGCGGACACGACACGGGCGGCCGTGACACGGGCGGGCACGACTCCGGCGGCACGGGCGGCCACGAGCAGGGCGGCACGGGCGGCCACCTCCCCAGCGGCCATGTGAAGACCGGCGTGGGCGGCAGTGTCGGCCCGGACACCACTCAGATCGCGGCGGGAGTGGCCGTACTGGCCGCGTCCGCCGCCGGCGGGGTCTGGCTCCTGCGCCGCCGGGCGAGCGGCGCGCAGGGCAGCTGACGGGGTCCGTCCCCGTCACCCCGTCCCGCTCCCCGCCCCCGCCGCGTGTGTCCCCGAGACCGCGGCGCGGGCGGGGAGCCCCACTCTCCCGCGAGGGCAGCCATGACCGACACCATGAGCCAGGGACAGGGGGAGGCGACGGGGAAGGCCAGGGGCAAGGGCTGGGGCATAGCGATCGCCGCGTGCGCCGGCCTCTGGCTGGTGCAGAACGGCTCCGCCGAAGTGACCCCGCCCGTCCCCTCCGCCGCCGAGGCCTTCGCCGCCGGCCCCCACCAGCACACCGACGCGGCCGCCGCTCCCCTGCCGCCCTCCGCCCCGGTCCGCGTCCGCATCCCCGACATCGGCGTCGACGCCCCGGTCATGCGCCTCGGCCTGGCCGGCGACGGCAGCCTGGAGGTCCCGCCCGTGGGGAACCCCGACATCGCCGGCTGGTACCAGGACGGCACCCCGCCCGGCGCCAAGGGCACGGCGATCCTGGCCGGCCATGTCGACAACGCCGAGGGCCCCGCCGTCTTCTACGCGCTCGGCGCCCTCAAGAAGGGCCACCGCGTCGAGGTCACCCGCCGCGACGGCCGGACCGCGGTCTTCACGATCGACGCGATCGAGGTGTACGAGAACGAGGACTTCCCCGACCGGAAGGTGTACGGACCGGCCGACCGCGCCGAGCTACGGCTGATCACCTGCGGCGGCACGTTCGACAAGAAGACCGGCTACCAGGGCAATGTCGTCGCCTACGCCCACCTCATCGGGTCCCGTACGGATGCCTAGCAACTCCTGGGGAGTTTCCGCAAAGTAGCGTCGTCCGCCCGCAGGGCGGGCCTGGCGGCGTCTGGTGCGTGCCAGGCGTCGACGGGCAGACGGGACTTTGCGGACACGACTAGTACCACTGGTCGAACGCGAGCTTCGCGACCAGCGAGAACACCACCACCAGCAGCACCCCGCGCACGAACTCCGCGCCCTTGCGCAGCGCCATCCGCGCGCCCAGCATCCCGCCCGCCAGGTTGAACACCGCCATCACCGCCGCCAGTTGCCACAGCACCGTTCCCTGGTAGGCGAACATCGCCAGCGCCCCCGCGTTGGTGCACACGTTCACGATCTTGGCCGTGGCCGACGCGGTCACCAGGTCCAGATGGAGCACGGCGGTGAGCGCCAGGACCAGGAACGTTCCCGTCCCGGGCCCGAACAGCCCGTCGTAGAAGCCGATCCCGCCGCCCACGAGCACGATCGCCGCGACGACGCGGGCCCGGGTCGCGGGCCCCTTCGCCTCACCCGTACCGAAGGACGGCCGCAGCATCACGAACGCCGCCACGCCCAGCAGCACCACCATGATCACCGGCCGCAGCACCTCGCTGCTGATCCCGGCGGCGAAGAAGGCGCCGCCCATCGACCCGGCCAGGGCCGCCAGCCCGATCCGTACCGCCGTCCGCACCGGCACGCGCACCGGCGCCCTGCGTACGTATGTCACGGCGGCGCCCGTCGTGCCGACGATGGCGACCGCCTTGTTGGTGCCGAGGATGTGGGCGGTCGACACGTGCGGCAGGCCGAGCAGCAGCGCGGGCAGGAGCAGCAGCCCGCCGCCGCCGACCACGGCGTCGATCCAGCCGGCGACGAGCGCGGCCGCGCAGAGAAAGAGGAGGGTGGTCAGCGATATGTCGGGCATGCTCGCGACCCTAGGGACGCGATTGGTGTGCCGTCCACGGAACGCGGAAGACTTGAGCCTGCCCTGAGCTTCCCACGCCGCCTCCCGCGACGTGCTCACCGCTCGTACGGCCACGTGCTGAGGGCAGCTTTCCGTGCCCGAAACAATAGGGATGCGGCCGGGTAACACCGCCGACGCACGCTGCTGAGCATGAGTTCACGCATCGTGGTGGTCGGCGGCGGTACGGCGGGGGCGCGCCTCGCCGAGCGGCTGCCCGTCACCCTGCTCGGCGAGGAGCCGCACGCCCCCTACAACCGGGTGCTGCTCGCGGACGTCCTGGCCGGGCGGTACGGGCCCGAGGTCATCGCCCTGCCGTCGCCCCGCGACGGCGCGGTGCGGCGCGGAGTGCGGGTGAGCGGCATCGACCGGGAGGCCCGGGTGGTGCACTGCGCGGGCGGCGAGGCGTTCGCATACGACCGGCTGGTCCTGGCCACCGGCTCGAACCCGGTGCTGCCGCCGCTGCGCGGCCTGGGCGGGCCCGGCGGCGGTGACCGGCTGCCGGCCGGGGTGCACGCGTTCCGGACGCTCGACGACTGCCTGGCGCTGGACGCGCTGGTGGCCCCCGGGGTGCGGGCGGTGGTGATCGGCGGCGGCCTGCTGGGCGTGTCGGCGGCCCGCGCGCTGGCGGCCCGGGGTGCCGAGGTGATGCTGGCCCAGCAGGGCGAGCACCTGATGGAGCGTCAGCTCGACGCGAACGCGTCCGCGATCCTGCGCCGCCATCTGGAGGCGGACCTGGGTGTGGAGGTCCACACCGAGTGCCGGGTGCGCGGCCTGCGCTGCGCCGGCGACGCCGTCGAGGCGGTGGAACTCGCGGACGGCTTCGTCCTCGACGCGGACATCGTCGTCATCGCCTGCGGGGTGCGCCCGCGCGTGGGCCTCGCCCTGGAGGCGGGCCTGGACGTGCGGCGCGGGATCGTCGTGGACGACCAGCTGCGTACCTCCGACCCGTACATCCACGCCATCGGCGACTGCGCCGAGCACGACGGCCGGCTCTACGGGCTGGCCGGCGCCGCCCTGGAGCAGGCCGACGTCCTCGCCGGGGTGCTCGGCCACGGCACCGGCGCCTACCGGGGCACCCGCGCGCTGACCCGGCTCAGCATGGACGCCCTCGAACTGGCGGCGTTCGGCGAGGCGACGCCGCGGCCCGGTGACGACACCGTGCAGCTGGCGGACGCCACCAGCGGCGCGTACCGCAAGGTCGTCGTCCGCGGCGACCGGCTCGTCGGCGGCGTCCTGCTCGGCGATCTCGGCGCGGTCGGGGCGCTCGCCCGGGCCTGGGAGGGCGACGAGGCCCTTCCGGAAGCGCCCCTGCTCCACCTGCTCACCCATGACGGAGGCTCCTGAAATGGCCCACATGCCCACAATCGTCCTCGTCGGCCACGGCATGGTCGGCCAGCGCTTCCTGGAAGCCCTCGCGGACCGGGGCGTCACGGAGCGGGCGCGGATCGTCGTGCTGTGCGAAGAGCCCCGCCCCGCGTACGACCGGGTCCGGCTGACCTCGTACTTCGACGGCAAGAAGCCCGACGACCTGTCCATGGTCGAGGACGGCTTCATGGCGCGGCACGGCATCGAGCTCCACCTGGACGACCCGGCCGAGACCATCGACCGCGAGGCGCGCACGGTGACCTCGCGCGCCGGCCGGGTGATCGCGTACGACACCCTCGTCCTGGCGACCGGTTCCTACCCCTTCGTACCTCCCGTGCCGGGCAAGGACGCGACCGGGTGCTTCGTCTACCGCACGATCGAGGACCTCCTCGCGATCGAGGAGTACGCCAAGACGGCGGCGACCGGCGCGGTGGTCGGCGGCGGGCTGCTCGGTCTGGAGGCGGCGGGCGCGCTCAAGGGCCTGGGCCTGGAGACGCACATCGTGGAGTTCGCGCCGCGCCTGATGCCGGTGCAGGTGGACGAGGGCGGTGGCGCGGCGCTGCTGCGCACCATCGAGAACATGGGCCTCATCGTCCACACCGGCACCGGCACGCAGGAGGTCCTCACCGAGGACGGCGCGGTGACGGGCATGGCCCTGTCGGACGGTTCGACGGTCGCGACCGACATGGTGGTCTTCTCGGCGGGCGTACGGCCCCGGGACCAGCTGGCGCGCGACTGCGGCCTGGGCGTCGGCGAGCGCGGCGGTATCGCGGTCGACGAGCGGTGCCGTACGTCGGACCCCGCCGTGTACGCGATCGGCGAGTGCGCGCTCGCGGCGGACGGCCGGGTGTACGGGCTGGTCGCGCCGGGCTACGAGATGGCGCTGACGGCGGCCGCGGCGATCGCCGAGGACGAGGCGGGCCCCGCGGCGGCAGCAGCTGGTGCCACCTTCACCGGCGCCGACACCTCCACCAAGCTCAAGTTGCTCGGCGTGGACGTGGCGTCCTTCGGCGACGCGCACGGCACCACCGAGAACTGCCTGGACGTCGTCTACTCCGACTCCCGCTCCGGCATCTACAAGAAGCTCGTCGTGGACCAGGAGGGCGTCCTGCTGGGCGGCGTGCTGGTCGGTGACGCCGAGTCGTACGGCATGCTGCGGCCGATGACCGGCACCAAGCCGCCGGTCTCCCCCGAGCAGCTGGTGCTGCCGGCCGGCGCCGGCGCTCCGGTCGCCCTCGGCCCGTCCTCGCTCCCCGACGACGCGATCATCTGCTCCTGCCACAACGTCACCAAGGGCGCCATCTGCGCCTGTTCCTCGCTGCCCGAGGTCAAGAAGTGCACCAAGGCGGGCACGGGCTGCGGCAGTTGCGTGAAGGTGATCCAGCAGCTGCTGCCGAAGCCGGCCGACAGCGGGATGTGCGGCTGCTTCTCGTACACCCGCAGTGAGCTGTACGAGATCGTCCGCACGATGCGCTTCACCTCCTACGCGCAGCTGCTCGACTCGCACGGCCGTGCGGAGGCGCGCGGCGGCGAGGGCTGCGAGATCTGCAAGCCGGCCGTGGCGTCGATCCTGGCGAGCCTCACCAACGAGTACATCCTCGACGGCGAGCGGGCCGCCCTCCAGGACACCAACGACCACTTCCTGGCGAACATGCAGCGCAACGGCTCGTACTCGATCGTGCCGCGCATCCCGGGCGGGGAGATCACCCCGGACAAGCTGATCGTGATCGGCGAGGTCGCCCGCGACTTCGGGCTCTACACCAAGATCACGGGCGGTCAGCGGATCGACCTGTTCGGCGCCCGGGTCGACCAGCTGCCGGCGATCTGGGCGCGGCTGGTGGACGCGGGCTTCGAGTCGGGGCACGCGTACGGCAAGTCGCTGCGCACGGTGAAGTCGTGCGTGGGCCAGACCTGGTGCCGCTACGGCGTGCAGGACTCGGTCAAGATGGCCATCGACCTGGAGCTGCGCTACCGGGGTCTGCGCGCCCCGCACAAGCTCAAGTCGGCGGTGTCGGGCTGCGCGCGGGAGTGCGCGGAGGCCCAGTCCAAGGACTTCGGCGTGATCGCCACGGCGAACGGCTGGAACCTGTACGTCGGCGGGAACGGCGGCGCCACGCCGCGCCACGCGGACCTGCTCGCCCAGGACCTGTCGGACGCGGAGCTGATCCGGCTGATCGACCGGTTCCTGATGTTCTACATCCGCACCGCCGACCGGCTGGAGCGTACGGCGGCCTGGCTGGAGCGGCTGGAGGGCGGCCTGGAGCATCTGCGCGATGTGATCGTGCACGACAAGCTCGGGCTGTGCGACGAGCTGGAGGCGCTGATGGCCGCGCACGTGGCCACCTACCGCGACGAGTGGGCCGAGACGCTGAACGACCCGGAGCGGCTGCGCCGGTTCGTCTCCTTCGTGAACGCCCCGGAGGCACCGGACCCCTCGGTGAAGTTCGTACCGGAGCGTGGCCAGATCAAGCCCGACCTGACGGTCCTGACCCTGGAAGGGGTGTCCGCCCGATGATGCTCGAACTCTCCCACGCCGGCACGTGGCTGCCGATCTGCGACGCGTCGGTCCTGACGCCGGGCCGCGGCATGGCGGCCCTCCTCCCGGACGGCGCCCAGGCGGCGCTGTTCCAGGACCGGACGGGCCGGCTCTACGCCATCGACAACCGCGACCCGTTCACGGGCGCCCAGGTGCTCTCGCGCGGGCTGCTCGGCTCGGCGGCCGGGCGCCTGTTCGTGGCGTCGCCGCTGCTGAAGCAGCGCTTCGACCTGGAGACGGGGCGGTGCCTGGACGACGAGGACGTGTCGGTGGCGGTCTTCCCCGTCCGCTCCTCGTAAGGGTCGCCACGACGTCGCCGGTGAGTGGCCCGGGCACCGGCTCGGGCGGCTCACCGGCGTGACGTACGACGGCGTGTGGGGCGTGGTCAGCCCTGGACGGCCGCCGGGTCCATCCAGATGACCTCCCACAGGTGGTGGTCGGGGTCCTGGAAGGAGCGGCCGTACATCGGGCCGTAGTCCTGCGGGTCGTTGGCGGCGAAGCCGCCGGAGGCCAGCGCGGTGTCGGCGAGCTGGTCGACCTTCTCCCGGCTGTCGGCGCTCAGCGCGAAGATCGCCTCGGTGGTGCGGGCCGCGTCGGCGATCTCCTTCTTCGTGAAGTCCTTGAAGCGTGGTTCGGTCAGGAGCATGACGAAGATCGTGTCGCTGAGGACCAGGCACGCGGTCTTGTCGTCGCTGAACTGCTCGTTGAAGGAGAAGCCCAGCTTGCTCCAGAAGGTCTTCGACGCGTCGAGGTCCTTCACCGGCAGGTTCACGAAGATCATCTGGGGCATGTCGTCACTCTTCTCTCGTCGTGTGCGTCGTGTGCGTCGTGTGCGTCGCGGTCGCGGTGTGCGGCTTTCGAGGGGTAGACCGGGGGCCTTTCGGAAACTCATCGCTCCCTCGAAAGAAATTTCGCTCCCCTGCGCCACTGCCGCCACCGCACCGCCACAGCACCGGCGCCGCACCGCCACCGCACCGGCGCCGCCCGGTGCGACGCGGCCCCGCGTTGCGGGGCCCCCGGCCCGGATCTAGCCTCGGCGCCATGAACCCCGCAGGCCGCAGGATCACCGAGAAACTGTCGGATGACGCGCTGTCCGCCGCGACCGGCAAGGACTGGGCCGCCTGGTTCGCCCTGCTCGACGCGTGGGGCGCCACGTCCCGTACCCACACCGAGATCGCCCGCCACCTCGTCGAGGCGCACGGCGTACCCGGCTGGCACGCCCAGTCGATCACGGTCGGGTACGAGCAGGAGCGCGGCATGCGCGAGGTCGGCCAGTCCAGCGGGGGCGACTGGCAGGTCTCCGTCAGCCGCACGGTGAACGCCCCGCCGGAGCAGGTCACCGAGGCGTTCGCCGACCCGGAGGTACGCCGCCACTGGCTGCCGGAGGGCGGCTTCGCGCTCCGGACCCACCGCCCCGGTACGTCGCTCACCGCGGACTGGGAAGGCGGCACCAGCCGCCTCTCGGTGTACGTGACGCCCAAGGACGGCGCCAGGACACAG
The DNA here is from genome assembly GCF_030406405.1 of Streptomyces ficellus. Lineage (GTDB taxonomy): Bacteria > Actinomycetota > Actinomycetes > Streptomycetales > Streptomycetaceae > Streptomyces > Streptomyces ficellus_B. The sequence continues at coordinate 46,454 of NZ_JAUEPL010000023.1, read as the reverse complement.
GTGGGCCTGGGCCACACCAAGCTCCCGGACGCGGACGCGGTGGCGGCGTACAAGGACTTCTGGAAGGAGCGGCTGGCAGCGCTGAAGACCCTGCTGGAGAACTGACACGACGCGGGAGAGCCGACACGACCCCGCCCCCCACCACCGGCCGGAAACCACGCCCCGCCACGGCCGCGCCGTGCCCGCCGCTTCCCCTTCACCGGTTGTTGATGCACCGTCAATGCGGGACTCCTAGGTTCCGGAAGCGCGCGATCCCGTCGCCCGACCGGTGCGGCGGGCCGGTCACACACCCCCTGGAGTGACAAGTGGAACGTCGCAGTTTCCTGCGTGGAGCGGTGATGGGCGCCACGGCGGCGGCCTTCGGCGGCACCCTGATGCAGGGCGCGGCCTACGCGGCCCCGGCGCAGCCCGGCGCGGGCCCGTACGGTGCCCTCGGCGCGGCGGACGCCAACGGCATCCAGTTGCCCAGCGGCTTCACCAGCCGGGTGATCGCCCGGTCCGGCCAGAAGGTCGGCTCCACCTCGTACACCTGGCACAACGCCCCGGACGGCGGGGCGTGCTTCGCCGACGGCACCGGCTGGATCTACGTCTCGAACTCGGAGATCTCCACCACGGGCGGCGCGAGCGCGGTGAAGTTCTCCTCGACGGGGGCGATCACGGGCGCGTACCGCATCCTGGGCAACACCAACCGCAACTGCGCGGGCGGCAAGACGCCGTGGAACACCTGGCTGTCCTGCGAGGAGGTCGACACGGGGTACGTCTACGAGACCGACCCGTGGGGTGTGAACGCCGCCGTCCGCCGCCCCGCGATGGGCCGGTTCAACCACGAGGCCGCCGCCGCCGACCCGGTCCGCGAGGTGATCTACCTGACCGAGGACAAGTCGGACGGCTGCTTCTACCGGTTCGTCCCCGCCACCTGGGGCGACCTGTCCTCCGGCACCCTCCAGGTGATGAAGGCCGGCACCGCCACGTCCGGCTCCTTCACCTGGGCCGACGTTCCCGACCCCGACGGCTCCCCGACCTACACGCGCCGCCAGGTGTCCGGTGCGAAGACGTTCAACGGCGGCGAGGGCTGCCACTACGCCAACGACACCGTCTGGTTCACCACCAAGGGCGACAACCGCCTGTGGCAGCTGAACCTGGCGGACAACACCTACGAGCTCGCCTACGACGACTCCCTGGTCACCAGCGGCACCGCCCCGCTGACCGGCGTCGACAACGTCACCGGCTCGTCCTCCGGCGACCTGTTCGTCGCGGAGGACGGCGGCAACATGGAGATCTGCGTCATCACGCCGGACGACGTGGTGGCGCCCTTCCTGCGGATCAACGGCCAGTCCGGCTCGGAGATCTGTGGCCCGGCGTTCTCGCCGGACGGCAAGCGGCTGTACTTCTCCAGCCAGCGGGGCACGACCGGCAGTTCGTCGGGCGGTATCACCTACGAGGTGACGGGGCCGTTCCGCGCGTAACGCCGCCGCTGCTGCTGCTGCCTGGGCTGGGCGCCGCCACCGTGCAGGAGGGCGGCGCCCAGTGGCGTCAGGGTGTGCAGCACCGAGCTGCCCTGGCGGAGGGTGACCACGAGGCCCGCCTCGCGCAGTACGCCCGCGTGCTGGCTGGCCGAGGCGAGGGAGACCCCGGCGCGGCGGGCCAGCTCGCTGGTCGTACCGCCGTGGCCTATCGCCTTGAGCACGGCGCACCGGGTGTGCCCGACGAGCCTGCCCAGCGGGGACGCCCCGGTCTCGCAGGCGCCCGACGCGGGGGCGTCGGTGTGCGTGACGGGGTAGACCAGCACGGGCGGCAGGTCCGGGTCGCGCAGGACGACCGGGGTGCCCCGGCAGAAGTACGACGGCTGGAGCAGCAGGCCCCGCCCGTCCAGGCGCAGTTCGCGGTCGACCGGGTAGTCGGCCTCCAGCACGGGCGAGCGCCAGCGGAGCATCGGCGGCAGGGAGGCGAGCAGTTCGTCGGCGCCGCCGTCGAGCAGGGCGCGGCCGCGTACCGCCCGGTCGGCCTCCACGCTCGCCTCGATGTGCGACCAGTACGGCTCGATGGCGGCCCGGTGGTAGCCGCGCAGCGCCCCGATGAGCCGGCTGAACGGCTCGGGGCTGCCCTGGGCGAGGTCGCCCGCCCATCCGGGCAGGGGGCCCGCGCCGGGCCGTGAGGCGGCCAGCAGGGCCAGCTCGGTGTGGACGCGGGCGGGCGGGGTGGCCCGCACGGCCTGGAGGCCCGCGTCGAGGCCGTCGAGCCCCTGGGGCGGCGTCAGGAAATCGGGGAAGTAGCCCCGGACCGGGACGAGCGCGCCGAGCAGTCGCGTTTCCCCGTTCAGCCGTGTCCGGGTCTCGGAGCGCCATGCGCCGTAGACCAGCGCGCCGCGCCGGTCGCGCAACCTGTGAAAGCTGAGAATCGTTTCCCACAACGCATCCGGCCGGGCGGCCATCCGCACCCCGGCGAGATCGTCCCCGGTGAAATGAATACGTAGCACTGAACCCCCACCTGTTGCATGCGCAATCACCCCCCGCCAATGAGTATGCATGCCATCACAGCACGTCACCACGGCATTTCAGCCACAGTTGAAACGCATCGCGGAGACCGGGGGGTAACCGAAAAGCTGTACGCCGTCGGACGGGAAACCTTCAGGACCGAGGTGACGTGACGAAGACCGTGGGGGGCTTCGCACGTCCGGCGGCGGACCTGAAAGGTTGCGGCTCTCCTGTCCGGCAGGGGTAATGGGGCGCGGTCGGCGGGTGGGGATCCGGTGGCCGCGCTCCGCCCGTTCTTTGCGGGTGAATTGACGTCATTCGACCGTTCATAAGAGGTCCGTCATTCAACAGCCCGGAATTCAACCGGCCGCCCTACAACAGGAACCCACATTTCTCCCCCACGCCCCCTGACTCTCCCCCGGGAACGCCCGCCCAAGCTCTCCCGGGGACCCCTGGGGACGCATGGCGACGGGGCGGACACCTCCGCACAAAGGTGTCCGCCCCGTCTCTCTTGCGCCCCGGAGCCGCCGCCGCGCCGGTGAGGGTCGAACGAGGCGACGGCGGCTCCGGTGGTCCGTCAGCGGCTGTCGCTGCCGCTCGACCGGGCCGCCGCCCGGCCCGCCTCCAGGCGCGCCACCGGGATACGGAACGGGGAGCAGGAGACGTAGTCCAGGCCCACCTCGTGGAAGAAGTGCACCGACTCCGGGTCGCCGCCGTGCTCACCGCACACACCGAGCTTGATGTCCGGGCGGGTGGCCCGGCCGGCCTCGACCGCGCTGCGCACGAGCGCGCCGACGCCCTCCTTGTCGATCGTCTCGAACGGGCTGACGCCGAAGATGCCCTTCTCCAGGTACGCGGTGAAGAAGCTCGCCTCCACGTCGTCGCGGGAGAAGCCCCAGACGGTCTGGGTGAGGTCGTTGGTGCCGAAGGAGAAGAACTCGGCACACTCGGCGATCTGACCGGCGGTCACGGCGGCGCGCGGCAGTTCGATCATCGTGCCGAGCGCGAGGTTCAGCTCGACGCCGGTCTGCGCCCGCACCTCGGCGATGACCTGCTCGGCCTCGTCGCGGACGAGCTCCAGCTCCTGGACGGTGCCGACGAGCGGGATCATGATCTCCGCGCGCGGGTCGCCCTTGGCCTCGATCCGCTGGGCGGCGGCCTCGGCGATCGCCCGCACCTGCATGGTGAACAGGCCGGGGATGACCAGGCCGAGGCGCACGCCGCGCAGGCCCAGCATCGGGTTCTGCTCGTGCAGCCGGTGCACCGCCTGGAGGAGGCGCAGCTCGTTCTCGTGCGGCTCCTTGCGGGCCTCGGCGAGGGCGACGCGCACCGACAGCTCGGTGATGTCCGGCAGGAACTCGTGCAGCGGCGGATCGAGGAGGCGGACCGTGACCGGCAGGCCGTCCATCGCCTCGAACAGCTCCACGAAGTCCTGCTTCTGGAGCGGAAGCAGCGCCTTGAGGGCCTCCTCGCGCTCCGCCTCCGTGTCGGCGAGGATGAGCCGCTCGACGTACTGGCGGCGGTCGCCCAGGAACATGTGCTCGGTGCGGCACAGGCCGATGCCCTGCGCCCCGAAGCGCCGCGCCCGCAACGCGTCCTCGGCGTTGTCGGCGTTGGCCCGTACGCGCAGCCGGCGCACCCGGTCCGCGTACGCCATGATCCGGTGCACGGCCTGGACCAGCTCGTCGGCGTCGTCGGCGCCCGCGTGCATACGGCCCTCGAAGTACTCGACGACCGGGGACGGTACGACCGGTACCTCACCGAGGTACACCTTGCCGGTGGAGCCGTCGATGGAGACGACGTCGCCCTCCTCCACCACGTGCCCGCCCGGCACGGTCATCCGGCGCCGCTTGGTGTCGACCTCCAGCTCCTCCGCGCCGCAGACACACGTCTTGCCCATGCCGCGCGCGACGACCGCCGCGTGGGAGGTCTTGCCGCCGCGCGAGGTCAGGATGCCCTCGGCGGCGATCATGCCGTCCAGGTCGTCGGGGTTGGTCTCGCGGCGGATCAGGATGACCTTCTCGCCGGAGCGGGACCACTTGACGGCGGTGTACGAGTCGAAGACGGCCTTGCCGACGGCGGCACCCGGCGAGGCGGCGATACCGCGCCCGACCTGCTGGACCTTCGCCTTCTCGTCGAAGCGCGGGAACATCAGCTGGGCGAGCTGGGCGCCGTTGACGCGCTGGAGCGCCTCGGCCTCGTCGATGAGGCCCTGGTCCACCAGCTGGGTGGCGATACGGAAGGCCGCGCCCGCCGTGCGCTTGCCGACGCGGGTCTGGAGCATCCACAGCTGGCCGCGCTCGATGGTGAACTCGATGTCGCAGAGATCCTTGTAGTGGTTCTCCAGCGTCTCCATGATCTGCATCAGCTGGTCGTACGACTTCTTGTCGATCGACTCCAGGTCGGCGAGCGGCACGGTGTTGCGGATACCGGCGACGACGTCCTCGCCCTGCGCGTTCTGCAGGTAGTCGCCGTACACGCCCTGGTGGCCGCTGGCCGGGTCGCGGGTGAAGGCGACACCCGTACCGGAGTCCGGTCCGAGGTTGCCGAAGACCATGGAGCAGACGTTGACGGCCGTGCCCAGGTCGTGCGGGATGCGCTCCTGGCGCCGGTAGAGCTTGGCGCGCTCGCCGTTCCAGGAGTCGAACACGGCCTTGATGGCCAGGTCCATCTGCTCGCGCGGGTCCTGCGGGAAGTCGCGGCCGGCCTCGGACTTGACGATCTTCTTGAACTGCTTGACGAGCTTCTTGAGGTCGCCCGCGTCGAGGTCCGTGTCGATCTCGACCTTCTTGGCCGCCTTGGCCTCTTCGAGGGCCTCCTCGAACAGCTCGCCGTCCACACCGAGGACGGTCTTGCCGAACATCTGGATGAGGCGGCGGTAGGAGTCCCACGCGAACCGCTCGTCCCCGGCCTGCTTGGCCAGGCCCTCGACGGACTTGTCGGAGAGCCCGATGTTGAGGACGGTGTCCATCATGCCGGGCATCGAGAACTTGGCACCGGAGCGGACCGAGACGAGGAGCGGGTTGTCGGGCTGGCCGAGCTTCTTGCCCATCTTCCTCTCAAGCGCCTCAAGGTGCGCGCTCACCTCGTCACGGAGTGCCGTGGGCTCCTCGCCGCTGTCGAGGTAGACCTTGCAGGCCTCGGTGGTGATGGTGAAACCGGGAGGAACGGGGAGTCCGAGGTTGGTCATCTCGGCGAGGTTCGCACCTTTACCGCCGAGCAGGTCCTTGAGGTCCTTGTTGCCCTCGGTGAAGTCGTACACGAACTTCTGATCTTTGTTTTCCGACACGGGTCTCGACTCCTCGAGGACTCGGTGGCTGCCCTGACGGCGAGGAACATACCCAGATCGAAGGTGTCTGGGTATGTACGCCTACCCGTCATACGGCCTTAACCACCCGTCCGCCAGCAGATCGAAAGTGACCGGCGGAGGGGGCGCGGACACCGCACCCGTTCACCCTCCGAATGACGTTTGACTCAAATCTTGCCGTTCGCGCTCAGATGAGCGGACGGCTCGCCATGTGATTTCACTACTTGAACACAAAAAGAGTGGCACCCAGTGCCATCCTTTGAGAAATACACCCGCCTCGATAACGCTCATCTGAGCGCAACCCTTATCAGGGGTGGCGAGAATCACGCCGTACAGGAGGCCCGGATTCCACTATCCGGACCCCCTTGACGCCCTCCTGACGCACCGGCGACCCACCGGCCCCGGGGTGCGCCCCCCTCAGCCGCCCGAGGTGTCCAGTTCCGCGTCCGCGCTGACCGAGGCGCAGTCGTACGGGTCCTTCAGCCACCCGTCCGGCAGCACCACCCGGTTGTTGCCCGACGTCCGCCCGCGCGGCCCGTCCGCACCCGCCGGCCACGCCTGGTCCAGGTCCAGTTCGCTCAGCTGAGCGCGCAGCTCGTCCAGCGACGAGGTGACCGCCAGCCGCTTGCGCATCTCGGAACCGACCGCGAACCCCTTCAGGTACCAGGCCACGTGCTTACGGAAGTCGATGACGCCCCGCGTCTCGTCGCCGATCCACTCCCCCAGCAGCCGGGCGTGCCGCACCATCACCTCCGCGACCTCGCGCAGCGTGGGCGTCGCCGCCGCCCCCGTACCCTCGAAGGCCGCCACCAGGTCGCCGAAGAGCCACGGCCGCCCGAGGCAGCCCCGCCCGACCACGACCCCGTCGCACCCGGTCTCGCGCATCATCCGCAGCGCGTCGTCCGCCGACCAGATGTCGCCGTTGCCCAGCACGGGGATCTCCGGGACGTGCTCCTTCAGCCTGGCGATCGCGTCCCAGTCGGCCGTACCGCCGTAGTGCTGCGCCGCCGTACGCCCGTGCAGCGCGATCGCCGTCACGCCCTCCTCGACCGCGATCCGCCCGGCGTCCAGGAAGGTGATGTGGTCGTCGTCGATGCCCTTGCGCATCTTCATCGTGACCGGCAGGTCCCCGGCGTTGGACACGGCCTCGTTGAGGATCGCCCGCAGCAGCGGCCGCTTGTACGGCAGGGCGGAGCCGCCGCCCTTCCTCGTCACCTTCGGCACCGGGCAGCCGAAGTTCAGGTCGATGTGGTCGGCGAGGTCCTCGTCCACGATCATCCGGACCGCCTTGCCGACGGTCACGGGATCGACGCCGTACAGCTGGATGGACCGGGGCGTCTCGGTCGCGTCGAAGTGGATCAGCTGCATGGTCTTCTCGTTGCGCTCGACCAGCGCCCTCGTCGTGATCATCTCGCTCACGAACAGGCCCTTGCCGCCACTGAATTCGCGGCACAGGGTACGGAAGGGGGCATTCGTGATGCCGGCCATCGGCGCGAGCACCACCGGCGGCCGCACGTGGTGCGGCCCGATGGAAAGAGGACTGAACGCGGTCATGCCCCCCATTGTCGCGTACGGGAGAAGCAGGTCGTTAGTTAGGCGTACTTTGGATGTATGCCCGAGCTCACCCCCCGCCGGCGGCTGCTGGTGCTGGCGATCTGCTGCATGAGCCTGCTGATCGTCAGCCTCGACAACACCGTCCTCAATGTCGCCCTGCCCTCCATGCGCAGGGAACTGCACGCGGACGTCGCCGGGATGCAGTGGACCATCGACGCCTACACCCTGGTCCTCGCCTCGCTCCTGATGCTCGCCGGCTCCACCGCCGACCGGATCGGCCGCCGCAAGGTGTTCATGGCCGGGCTCGCCCTCTTCACGGTCGGCTCCCTGCTCTGCTCCCTCGCCCCGAACCTCGAATCGCTCGTCGCCTTCCGCATGATCCAGGCCATGGGCGGCTCCATGCTCAACCCCGTCGCCATGTCGATCATCACCAACACCTTCACCGACCCGCGCGAGCGCGCCCGGGCCATCGGCGTCTGGGGCGGCGTCGTGGGCATCTCCATGGCGGCGGGCCCGCTGGTCGGCGGGGTGCTCACCGACTCGGTGGGCTGGCGCTCGATCTTCTGGCTCAACCTGCCGGTCGGCCTGGCCGCGCTCCTGCTGACCTTCCGGTACGTCCCGGAGTCACGGGCCCCCAGGCCGCGCCGCATGGACCCGGTCGGGCAGCTCCTGATCATCGTCCTGCTCGGCTCACTCACCTACGCGATCATCGAGGCGAGCCCCGCCCTGGCCGTCGTCGCCGCGCTCGCCCTGACCGCCTTCCTGCTGTACGAGCCGAGGCGCGCCGAGCCCCTGATCGACCTGCGCTTCTTCCGCAGCGCGCCGTTCAGCGGGGCCACGGTGATCGCGGTGTGCGCGTTCGCCGCGCTCGCCGGGTTCCTGTTCGTCAACACGCTCTACCTCCAGGACGTGCGGGGCCTTTCCGCCCTGCACGCCGGGCTCTACATGCTGCCGATGGCGGCCCTCACTCTGGTGTGCGCGCCCCTGTCGGGCCGGCTGGTCGGCAGCCGTGGGCCGCGCCTGCCGCTGCTGATCGCGGGCGTGACCATGGCGGCGAGCGGGGTGCTGTTCGCGGCGTTCGAGGCGGAGACGTCGACGCCCCTGCTCTTCACCGGGTACGTGCTCTTCGGCCTCGGCTTCGGCATGGTGAACGCCCCGATCACCAACACGGCCGTCTCGGGCATGCCCCGCGCCCAGGCGGGCGTCGCCGCCGCCGTCGCCTCCACCAGCCGCCAGATCGGCCAGACGCTGGGCGTCGCCGTCATCGGCGCGGTGCTGGCCGCGGGCGTCTCGCCCGCCTCGCACACGGCGGGCTTCGCCGAGGCGAGCCGCCCGGCCTGGTGGATCATCACCGGCTGCGGGGCGTGCGTCCTGGCGGTGGGCGCCTGGACCAGCGGCGCCTGGGCAGAGGGCACGGCCGAGCGCACGGCCGCCCGCCTGGGGTAGGGGCGGTGGGTACGCAGCGGGGCCCGGGCCACCTGATGAGGTGACCCGGGCCCCGGTGCGTGCGGTGGTGGGGGCGTCAGGGAAGGGCGTCAGCCCTGCTGCTCGGCCTGCCCCTGACCGGCGCCCTGGGCGGCGGTTTCGGCGGCCTCGGTGCCCTCCGTACCCTCCGTGCCCTCCGTACCCTCGGCGCGCTCGCGCATCTTGCGCAGCAGTTCCTGCTTCTGGTCGGCGGCCGCCCGGCGGTCGGCGGCGCGGGCAGGGGCGGAGCCCTGCTGGTCGGCGCGGGACAGCTTCTTGCGCTGTCCGCCTACGCCGAGAAGGTTGTTACGGCTCTTGGCCACGGGTTCTCCATCGTGGTGAGAAGTGATCCGGCATCGGTGGCGTGGGAGGCGGGCCGGGAGCCCGCCGCCTTCTCACTCGTAGATCGGAAGGAATGGCATGCGGTGACGGTACCCCGCCCCCGGGACCCCGGGCACCCGATTTCGGCGCCGCCCGCCGGGACCCCGTGCGTCACAGCCGAAGCCCCCGGCCTCGTACAGCCGGTACCGCGGTACCGCCGTACGAGAGCCGGGGGCTTCGCCCGTCACACAGGCGTCAGCAGCCGAGCAGACGGCTGCCCAGGTAGCCCTGGATCTGGTCCAGGGAGACGCGCTCCTGCTTCATGGTGTCGCGCTCGCGCACGGTCACCGCGTTGTCGTCGAGGGTGTCGAAGTCGACCGTGACGCAGAACGGCGTGCCGATCTCGTCCTGACGGCGGTAGCGGCGGCCGATGGCACCCGCGTCATCGAAGTCGATGTTCCAGTTCTTGCGCAGGTCGGCGGCCAGCCCCTTCGCCTTCGGCGACAGCTGCGGGTTGCGCGACAGCGGCAGCACCGCGACCTTGACCGGCGCCAGGCGCGGGTCGAGGCGCATCACCGTGCGCTTCTCCATGACGCCCTTGGCGTTCGGGGCCTCGTCCTCGTTGTACGCGTCGAGCAGGAAGGCCAGCATGGCGCGGCCGACACCGGCGGCGGGCTCGATGACATACGGGGTCCAGCGCTCGCCGGCCTCCTGGTCGAAGAACGACAGGTCGGTGCCGGACGCCTTGGAGTGCGCGGTCAGGTCGTAGTCGGTGCGGTTGGCGACACCCTCCAGCTCGCCCCACTCGCTGCCGCCGAACTGGAAGCGGTACTCGATGTCGGCGGTGCGCTTGGAGTAGTGGGAGAGCTTCTCCTTGGGGTGCTCGTACCAGCGCATGTTCTCCTCACGGAGACCCAGGTCGCGGTACCAGTTCCAGCGCTGCTCCATCCAGTATTCCTGCCACTGCTCGTCCTCGCCCGGCTTGACGAAGAACTCCATCTCCATCTGCTCGAATTCGCGGGTGCGGAAGATGAAGTTGCCCGGAGTGATCTCGTTCCGGAAGGACTTGCCCATCTGCGCGATGCCGAACGGCGGCTTCTTGCGCGAGGTCTGCTGCACCTGGGCGAAGTTGGTGAAGATGCCCTGGGCGGTCTCGGGGCGCAGGTAGGCGACGGAGCCGGAGTCCTGGGTGGGGCCGAGGTGGGTGGAGAGGAGGCCGGAGAACTGCTTGGGCTCGGTGAAGGTGCCCTTGTTGCCGCAGTTGGGGCAGTTGAGGTCGGCGAGGCCGTTCTCGGGGAGCCTGCCGTGCTTCTCCTCGTACGCCTCCTCCAAGTGGTCCGCGCGGTAACGCTTGTGGCAGGAGGTGCACTCGGTGAGCGGGTCGGTGAAGGTGGCGACGTGGCCGGAGGCCTCCCAGACCTCGGGGGCCAGGATCACCGACGAGTCGAGACCCACGACGTCCTCACGCGAGGTGACCATGTAACGCCACCACTGGCGCTTGATGTTCTCCTTCAGCTCGACACCCAGCGGCCCGTAGTCCCAGGCGGCACGCTGTCCGCCGTAGATCTCGCTGCAGGGGTAGACGAAGCCACGGCGCTTGCTCAGGCTGACGATGGTGTCGATCTTGTCGGCGGCCACGGTGCTCTCTTCATAACGGTGACGAAATCGGACAGGTACGGCGCGAAGCGCCCGGCGAGGAGTGGTGTTCGGAAGACGGGCGGGCTGCGAATGCTTCAGATTACCGGCGCGCGCACCCCCCGGATCAAATCGGTGTGTGCGCAGGGCCACTTACGCCCTTTGTTGACAATCGTTTCCACTTTTGTTGAAAATGAGAGTCATGAACGTACGACGCCTCATACCCACCACCGCCGTCGCCGGAGCCGTGGCCCTCGGTCTGGTCACGCTCTCCGCCTGCTCCGAGTCCTCCGGCACCGCCGGGACGAAGAGCGAGGACGGCAAGCTGGCCGTCGTGGCGTCGTTCTACCCGATGCAGTTCCTGGCCGAGCAGATAGGCGGCGACCGGGTCTCCGTCACCACCCTCACCAAGCCGGGCGTCGAGCCGCACGACCTCGAACTCAAGCCCAAGCAGATCGGCGAGCTCGGCGAAGCCGACTACATCCTCTACCTCAAGGGTATCCAGCCCGCCGTGGACGAGGCGATCAAGCAGGCGGGCGTCAAGAACACCGTCGACGCCGCCACCCTCACCACGCTCGAGGAGCACGGCACCGAGACCGGCCACGACCACGAGGGCGAGGAGGCCCACGAGGGCGAGGAAGCCGGCGCCGACCCGCACATCTGGCTGGACCCGGTGAAGTACGCCGAGGTCGCCAAGGGCGTCGGGGCCTCCCTGGAGAAGGCCGACCCCGACCACGCGGCCGACTACCGGAAGAACACCGACGAGCTGGTGAAGAAGCTCGACGCCCTCCACGCCACCTTCGAGCAGGGCCTGAAGAACACCTCCACCAAGACCTTCATCACCACCCACTCCGCGTTCGGCTACCTCGCCGAGCGGTACGGCCTGGAGCAGGAGGGCATCTCCGGCGTCGACCCCGAGTCCGAGCCCAGCCCCGCCCGGATCAAGGAACTCCAGGACATCGCCAAGAGGGACAAGGTCACGACCGTCTTCTTCGAGACCCTCGCCAGCGACAAGACCGCCAAGACCCTCGCCAGGGACGCCGGCCTCAAGACGGACGTCCTGGACCCGCTGGAGGGAATCACGCCCCAGTCCAAGGGCGCTGACTACTTCGAGGTCATGAAGTCCAACCTCGCGGCGCTCCAGAAGGCCCTCGGAGCCAAGTGACGCACCACCCCCTGGAGGCACCGATGAGCAGCGAGCCCGTCATATCCGTCCGATCGGCCACCGCCACCCTCGGCTCGCGCCCCGTGCTGCGCGGCATCGACCTCACCGTGGACCACGGTGAGGTCGTCGCCCTGCTCGGCGCCAACGGCTCGGGCAAGTCGACCGCCGTCCGCTCGGTGATCGGCCAGGTGCCCCTCACCGGCGGGTCGATCTCCCTCTTCGGTACGGAGCTGAGGCGGTTCCGCGACTGGGCCCGCGTGGGCTACGTACCGCAGCGCACCACCGCCGCCAGCGGCGTGCCCGCCACGGTCCGCGAGGTCGTCTCCTCGGGCCGCCTGTCCCGTACGCGGCTGAAGTGGCCCGCCAAGGCCGACAAGGCGGCCGTCCAGCGCGCCATCGAGCTCGTCGGGCTCGCCGACCGCGCCAAGGACTCCGTGAACGCCCTCTCCGGCGGCCAGCACCAGCGGGTGCTGATCGCCCGGGCACTCGCCGCCGACCCCGATCTGCTGATCATGGACGAGCCGATGGCGGGCGTCGACCTGGCCAGCCAGGAGATCCTGGCCTCGACGCTGCGCGAGCAGGTCGCGGGCGGTACGACCGTGCTGCTGGTGCTGCACGAGCTGGGCGCGCTGGAGCCGCTGATCGACCGCGCGGTCGTGCTGCGCGACGGCTGCGTGGTGCACGACGGGCCGCCGCCCGAGGCGGTCGGCCAGCACGCGCTGCCCGGCCACGACCACGTACATCCGCACGCGGCCGGCGAGCCGCTCCGCACGGGACTGCTGACCTGATCATGGAAATCCTCGAGCTCGCCTTCATGCAGCGGGCGCTCCTCGCGGCCGTACTGGTCGGCATCACCGCTCCGGCCGTCGGCATCTACCTGGTGCAGCGCCGGCAGGCCCTGATGGGCGACGGCATCGGCCATGTGGCCATGACGGGCGTCGGCCTGGGCTTCCTGATGTCCACCAACCCGGTGTGGATGGCCGCCATCGTGTCGATCGCGGGCGCGATCGCGATGGAGCTGATCCGGGCGTACGGGCGCACGCGCGGCGACATCGCGCTGGCGCTGCTCTTCTACGGCGGTATGGCGGGCGGCGTCATGCTGATCAACCTGTCGCCGACCGGCTCGAACGCCAACCTCACCTCGTACCTCTTCGGCTCCCTGTCGACGGTCTCCGAGGAGGACGTCACCGCGATCTGCCTGCTGGCGGGGTTCGTGATCCTCGTCACGGTGGGCCTGCGGCGGCAGCTGTTCGCGGTGAGCCAGGACGAGGAGTTCGCGCGGGTCACCGGGCTGCCGGTGCGGGCGCTCAACCTGCTGGTCGCGGTCACCGCCGCCGTGACCGTCACGGTCGCCATGCGGGTCGTCGGCCTGCTGCTGGTCAGCGCGCTGATGGTGGTGCCGGTGGCGGCGGCGCAGCAGCTGGCGCGCAGCTTCCGTATGACGTTCGCCCTCGCGGTGCTGATCGGTACGGGTGTGACGCTGACCGGCACGGCGACCTCCTACTACCAGGATGTGCCGCCCGGGGCGACGATCGTACTGATGGCCATCGCCGTGTTCGCCGCGCTGACCGCCCTGGCCGCCCCGCTGGCCAGGCGCCGCGCGAGGGCCGCCCGGCCGGCCGTGGACGGCTGCGACGTGGACGTCCCGGTCACCCGTGGCCCGGCGGACGACGTCAAGGTCTGACGGGCCCGCTACGGCGGCCTGGCAGAATGGCCCGACGTACTTGTGAGCGGGCCGAGTGTTGAGGAGGCACCTGTGGCGACGGCTGGACCCCCCGGCGTACGCGGCCGGTCGACCAGGCAGCGTGCTGCCGTGTCGGCGGCGCTGAACGAGGTGGACGAGTTCCGCAGCGCGCAGGAGCTGCACGACATGCTCAAGCACCGCGGCGACTCGGTGGGCCTCACGACGGTCTACCGCACCCTGCAGTCCCTCGCCGAGGCCGGCGAGGTCGACGTGCTGCGCACCAGCGACGGCGAGGCGGTCTACCGCCGCTGCTCGACGGGCGAGCACCACCACCACCTGGTGTGCCGCGTCTGCGGCAAGGCGGTGGAGGTCGAGGGCCCGGCGGTCGAGCAGTGGGCCGAGGCGATCGCGGGCGAGCACGGCTTTGTGAACGTGGCGCACACGGTGGAGATCTTCGGCACGTGCGCGGAGTGCGCGGCCAAGTGACGTGACATGACATGACGAAGGGCCCCGCACCGGTTCACCCCCGGTGCGGGGCCCTTCGTCTGCCGCCGTCACCTGCGGGTGATGCTGCCGTCCATGGCCGCCCGCTGCCCCTCGGCCGCCTCCCCGCCCTCCGGCCGGCCCCGCATCGCGAGCAGTTCCTCGTTCGGGATCGCCCCGCCGAAGCGGCGGTCGCGCTGCGCGTACTCCAGGCAGGCCTGCCACAGGTCGCGGCGGTCGAAGTCGGGCCACAGCACGTCCTGGAAGACCATCTCGGCGTAAGCGCTCTGCCAGATCAGGTAGTTGGACGTGCGCTGCTCGCCGCTGGGCCGCAGGAACAGGTCCACGTCCGGCATGTCGGGGTAGTACAGGTACTTCTGGACCGTCTTCTCGCTGACCTTCGACGGGTCGAGCCTGCCCGCCCTCACGTCCTCGGCGATCCTCTGCGCCGCGTCCGCGATCTCGGCGCGGCCGCCGTAGTTCATGCAGAAGTACAGGGTGAGCCGGTCATTGCCCTTGGTCTGTTCCTGGGCGATCTCCAGCTCCTTGGCCACCGACTTCCACAGCTTGGGCATACGGCCCACCCAGCGCACCCGGATACCGAGTTCGTCGAGCTGGTCGCGGGTCTTGCGGATGAAGTCGCGGTTGAAGTTCATCAGGAAGCGCACCTCGTCCGGCGAGCGCTTCCAGTTCTCGGTGGAGAAGGCGTACAGCGAGATGGACCCGACGCCCATCTCGATGGCGCCCTGGAGCACGTCCAGCACGCGCTCGGCACCGACCTTGTGCCCCTCGGTGCGCGGCAGGCCGCGGTCCTTCGCCCAGCGGCCGTTGCCGTCCATGACGATCGCCACGTGGTTCGGCACCAGCTCGCCGGGGAACTTCGGCGGGCGCGCGCCCGAGGGGTGCGGCTCGGGGTCCTTGTACTCGCGGCGGGACCGGCCCAGGAATCCGCGTCGTGCCATGCGCTCCATCTCCTACTTCCTCTTCGTCACTTCTCCACGTACCGGAGGGAGCGCAGCCCCCGCTCCAGATGCCAGTGCAGATACGCGGACACCAGCCCGCTCCCCTCCCTGACGTGGCGCGGCTCGCACGCGTCCGCCGTCTCCCAGTCGCCGGTCAGCAGCGCGCTGAGCAGGCCCACGGCCTCCGCAGAGGGTACGACGCTGCCGGGCACCCGGCAGTCGCCGCATACGACCCCGCCGGCCGCGACCGAGAAGAACCGGTTCGGCCCGTGGATGCCGCACCGCGCGCAGTCCTCGAAGGAGGGCGCGTAGCCGTTCACGGCCAGCGACCGCAGCAGGAACGCGTCCAGGATGAGATGCGGCGCGTGCTCCCCGCGCGCGAGGGTCCGCAGGGCCCCGATGAGCAGCAGGTACTGCTGCACGGCCGGCTCGCCCTCGTGATCCGTGAACCGCTCGGCGGTCTCCAGCATGGCGGTACCGGCGGTGTACCGCGCGTAGTCGGTGACGATCCCGCTCCCGTACGCCGCGATCGTCTCGCTCTGCGTGCACAGCGGCAGCCCGCGCCCGACCAGCTCGCTGCCCCGCGCGAAGAACTGCACGTCGACGTGGCTGAACGGCTCCAGCCGGGCCCCGAACTTCGACTTCGTGCGCCGTACACCCCGGGCGACGGCCCGCACGCGCCCGTGGCCGCGGGTCAGGATCGTGATGATGCGATCCGCCTCACCCAGCTTCTGGGTGCGCAGCACGATGCCGTCGTCGCGGAACAGGGTCATGCGGCCATTGTCCCGTACGGGGGCGGGACCGATGGCACCCGCGTTCCGAATGCACATTCGATCGTGTGCAGTGATATACTCGTGCGTATATATCCCAAGGAGGACCCATGAGCAGAACCGTCATCGACCTTGACGACGAAGCACTTGCCGAGGCCGCGAAGGAGCTCGGCACCACCACCAAGCGCGACACCATCAACACCGCGCTGCGCGAGGTGACGGCCCGCTACCGGCGCCTGCGCGCGCTGGAGAACTCCCGCCGACTCGTCCGCGAGGGCGGCGTGGACATCGACATCCTGCTGGACAAGCGCAAGTACCGGGGTGGCGTGCGGGACCAAGAGCCCAGCGAGCCGAACGAGACGCCCAGGAGCGCGTAGGTGCACGTCGCCGACTTCCTCATCGACACCTCTGCCCTGGCCCGGGTCCTGACTGGCCAGGCCGCAGAGGAGTGGGACGCCAAGATCGGCGCCGGTCTCGTCGCCATCTGCGACTTCACTGAGCTGGAGATACTGTTTTTCGCTCGGTCCAGCGCCCACCGAGAGGAACTGAAGAAGGACCTCAACACCTACTACGCCTGGTGCCCCATCCCGGACGGCATCTACCGGCGGGCTCGTGTCGTGCAGGAACAGCTCACCGCCAAGGGGGAGCACCGCAGCGCGGGGGCAGTCGATCTCCTGGTGGCCGCCGTGGCGGAGGAGTGCGGGCTCACGCTCCTGCACTACGACCGGGACTACGAGACGATCGCCCGCACCACGGGCCAACCCGTCCGGATGATCGACCTCCGGAGCTGACACCGACGCGGAGCGTCACGGCACCTCACCCCTGCTGCGCGCGTTCGCGTACGCCGTCACCGCGCTGATCCGCTCCGCGTCCGTCGCCCGCCGCACCCCTTCCGGCGGGCAGTCCCACTCCCGCCCTCCGCCGACCGGTCTCAGCTGGAGATACGGCCCCATGTGCCCCATGACGCGCGCCACGCGTCCGGTATGGATCTCCACGACGTACGACCCCACGGGCAGGCTCATCCCCGGCCACCTTCCTCCGGCAGCACGGCCGCCAGCCGGCGCGCCGTCTCCACCGTGCAACGTCCCAACTCCACGAGCGGCCTCGCCGGCTCGGCGGCGGAGGTGACGGGGTCCAGCCCCAGCGACGGCAGGACGATACCGGCCCTTTCCAGTGCCACGCGCAATTCCGCCACCGCGTCCTCCGCATCGCTGATGCGTACCTTCGACGTCCGCTCGGCTTCTTCCTTCACCAACCCTGTCCTTTCCGAATCCCTTTTCCGCTTACTGCCCCCAGCATGGGGCCTGCGCCGTAGCATTGGCGGTTGCGCAGCGCTACAACTGCTCGGCAGGACAGGGGTGTTAATCCATGGCCAACGCAGGGTCGTCGTCCAGGCAGGCCGCCTGGGAGTTCTACGGCACGGAACTGAAGAACCGGCGGGAAGCCGCGGGAATGACGCAACAGGAGCTGGGGCGGAGGGTGTTCGTATCGGGCGGATACATCGGCCAATTCGAACAGGCGATTAGGAAGCCGCAGTTGGATGTGGCGGCGAGGATCGATGAGGTACTACAAACCGACGGCTTTTTCGAGCGGATGTGCCGGAAGCTGATCCATAATTCGCGATACGCGGAGTACTTCGCGGCAGCGGCGGAGCTGGAGGCGCTGGCGACCCGGCTCTGCGAGTTCGCGCCAACGATCATGCCCGGGCTGCTACAGACGGCCTCGTACGCCCGAGCCGTGATCCTCGCAAGTAACCCATTCATCTCCGATGACCACATCGAGGAGAAGGTCACCGCACGCATGGACCGTGCGCACCTGCTCAAGAACCCCGCGAAACCGGAGTACTGGGTGATCCTGCACGAGCACGTGCTGCGGCTTCCTACTGGCGGTCGGGTCGTCATGGCCGAGCAACTCGACCACCTACTGGCGCTCGCCCGCAGGCGGAGGGTGCTGGTCCAGGTGCTTCCGTACGCAGTTGGGGCGTATCCGCTCATGGGCAGGATGCTCACCCTCATGGAGTTCGAGGACGCGCCGCCAACCGCCTATACAGAAGCGGTGTATTCCGGGAATCTGCTGGACGATCCGGCCCTAGTGAAGCGCGTTCAGGCAGCTTACGATCTGCTCAGGGCCAGCGCACTCTCGTCGGAGGCGTCCCTGGCCCTGATCGAATCAGCGGCGGAGGACTACAGACGATGCGCGAGTACGACCTGAGCACCGCCTACTGGCGCAAGAGCACCTACAGCGACGACAACGGCGGAAGCTGCGTCGAGGTCCGCGACGGCACCCCCGGCATCGTCCCCGTCCGGGACAGCAAGAACCCGACCGGGCCGGTCCTGATGGTCACCGCCCCGGCCTGGCGGGCGTTCGTGGAGGGCCTGGCCCGGTAAGGCACCCTCGGCTCCGGGAGTGGGCACCCGAAACCTACGGCTCCCGGCCTTCGCCCCTCGCCACGACCGCCTCCGTCGTGAGCGCCCGCGCGAGCACCACGCCCACCACCATCAGGGCGACCGCGAACCACCTCGGTGCCGCGTCGAGGAGGAGCACGAGCACGCCCATCGGGATCAGCAGCCCGACGAACGGCATCAGCAGGCTCCGTACCGGCGGCACCGGTTCGGTGGGGTCGAGGCGGGCGCGGACCACCGCCGGGTACCACTCGGTGAAGCGCGCCGCCGTGACGAGCGCCGAGACCTGGATGATCCAGCCGGTCCACAGGTTGTCCGGGTTGTGCAGCACCAGGTCGCCGACGCCGCCCGCGACGGCCGCCGCCAGGAAGGCGAGCCCCCAGGCGTAGGTGATGATCACGTTCGTACGCTGGAAGTCGCGTGTGTGCCAGAACGCGCGCGCGACCTTCTTCCGTGCGTACGGGACCGTCAGAGGTGCCCGTACCGCGACGGAGACCAGGGCGAGCGCGGCGATCGACAGGTTGGAGAGCTCACCGGCGTACGTGTCCAGCCACCGCAGCGTGTCCGCCGTGACGATCATGCCGATGACCGTGAGCACGGCGAAGAAGACGAGCCCGGCCACCTCCAGGAAGATCTGCCGGTGCCGCACCAGGACGAGGAGGACCGCCACCGCGAGGGCGAGCGCGGCGGCCAGTCCGTAGCGGCCGGGGCCGGCCAGCAGTGAGAAGAGGATCCACGGGGACATCCCGGTGATCGAGCTGTTCATCAGCCTGGCGCCCCGGCCCGCTGCGCCGTTCATACCCCCAGCGTGGCGCGGATCATGCGTGGAGGCGAGAGGCCTCATAAGGCCGGCTTATGGGGTCATAGGTGGGGGGCGGGTACCGAGGTGAGGTGAGCCTTACTTAGGGTGCGTACGAGCACTCTCGTCACCGCTCACTCCTCGCTCGAAGGGAATCCTCATGCCCCGCCCCTTGCGGGTCGCGATCGTGGGTGCCGGCCCCGCCGGAATCTACGCCGCCGACGCGCTGCTGAAGTCCGAGGCCGCCGCCGACCCCGGCGTGTCGATCGACCTCTTCGAGCGGATGCCCGCGCCGTTCGGCCTGATCCGGTACGGCGTTGCCCCCGACCACCCGCGCATCAAGGGCATCATCACCGCGCTCCACCAGGTGCTGGACAAGCCGCAGATCCGGCTGTTCGGCAACGTCGAGTACGGGTCGGACATCGCCCTGGACGACCTGCGGGCGTTCTACGACGCGGTGATCTTCTCGACGGGCGCGATGGCGGACCGGGCGCTGAACATACCGGGCATCGACCTGGAGGGTTCGTACGGCGCCGCCGACTTCGTCTCCTGGTACGACGGCCACCCGGACGTGCCGCGCACCTGGCCGCTGGAGGCGGAGAAGGTAGCGGTGCTGGGCGTGGGCAATGTGGCGCTGGACGTGGCGCGCATCCTCGCCAAGACGGCCGACGAGCTGCTGCCGACCGAGATCCCGCCGAACGTGTACGAGGGCCTCAAGGCGAACCGGGCGAAGGAGATCCACGTCTTCGGGCGGCGCGGGCCCGCGCAGGCGAAGTTCAGCCCGATGGAGCTGCGCGAGCTGGACCACTCGCCGAACATCGAGGTCATCGTCAACCCCGAGGACATCGACTACGACGCCGGGTCCATCGAGTCGCGGCGCTCCAACAAGCAGGTCGACATGGTCGCCAAGACCCTGGAGAACTGGGCGATCCGCGATGCCGGGAGCCGGCCGCACAAGCTGTTCCTGCACTTCTTCGAGTCGCCCACCGAGATCGTCGGCGAGGACGGCAAGGTCGTCGGCCTGCGCACCGAGCGCACGGTCCTGGACGGCACGGGCAATGTGAAGGGCACGGGCGAGTTCACGACCTGGGACGTCCAGTCGGTGTACCGCGCGGTCGGCTACCTCTCCGACGAGCTGCCCAAGCTGCCGTTCGACGTCGCCGGCGGCACGGTGCCCGACGAGGGCGGCCGGGTCATCGAGGGCGGCCGGCACATGGCGTCCACGTATGTGACGGGCTGGATCAGGCGCGGCCCGGTCGGCCTGATCGGTCACACCAAGGGGGACGCCAACGAGACGGTGGCGAACCTGCTGGAGGACCACCGCGAGGGCCGGCTGCTCACGCCGGACGCGCCGGGCGAGGACGCCGTGGTCGGTTTCCTGCGCGACAAGGGCGTCGCGTACACGACGTGGGAGGGCTGGTACCGGCTGGACGCCGCCGAGCGGGCGCTCGGTGAGGCCGAGGGCCGCGAGCGCGTCAAGATCGTCGAGCGCGAGGGCATGCTGCGGGCGAGCGCGGAGCAGTAGTCGTACGGCGTGCACGGCGGTGGGGCGCCCCCGGGTTTCCGGGGGCGCCCCACCGTTTTACGCGTCGAGAAGCGGGATGAGCTGTTCCTCCTCGTACACGAGATGGGCCTCCAGTTCGTCCGTGAGCCGTTCGACCTCCGCGAGAACATGCCGGGGGTCCGCCTTCTCATCGGACACCACCTTCTTCAGGTCGGCGAGGAGGGCCGCGATCTGCTCGTGCTCCTGTTTCAGCCGGTCCATCACCGGGGCGAGTCCCGGGTGGCGGTCGGCGAGCATCGGGAAGAGCATCGTGTCCTCCCCGGTGTGGTGGTTGTGCAGTCCTTGGCAGACGGTCAGGCAGTTGACGCGCAGCTGCGTTCCGAGGCCGCCGGCGGTCCCGGTTTCGGCGATCTCCTTGCGGATGAGGGCCAGTTCGCGCCGGAAGGCGTCGTGGACGGCCTTGAGATACTCGCCCAGGGATGTGGTGGTGACGTGGGGCGGGCCGGGGACCTCGGTGAGGGCGACCACGGGGATGACACGGCTGGTCCTGGCCTGGTAGTCGGCCCACCGGGAGTCGGCCTCGACCGCGCGGGCGAACGCGCGGTCGCGTTCCTCGCCCTTCAGGACGGTGGCGTCGGCCTCGTAGGTGAAGACACCGCTCTCGACCGTCACACGGGGGTTGGCCAGCAGGTTGTGGTACCAGGCCGGGTGCTTGGGGGCGCCGGCGGCGGAGGCGATGACGAGGATCCGGCCGTCGCCGTCGGGGTAGTAGCCGACGGGGGTGGTGTGGGGTTGGCCGGACCGGGCGCCGGTGGTGGTCAGCAGGACGAGCCGGGCTCCCTCGAACCATCCGCCCACGCGGCCGTGGTTGGCGCGGAACTCTTCGATGATCGGCTGATTGACATCGTTGGGCAATTCTCTGCTTTCTGCTCCAGGTGGAAGGACCGCTGTGCGCACGAAGGCGCGTGGAGAGAGAACAGAAGAAGGCGGGGCTCTGGCCCGCCCCGGCGTCACGCCGAGGCCGGGTGCCCTACTCGTGTGTGGCCCATGGCCGACCCGGCAGTCACCGCGTCAACGTACCGATGACGGTTGAGCGGGTGCAACGGAGAAAACCGGCCATCAGTCCATCCGGATCTCGGCACCGACCGACCGCTCGCGCGCGGCGTTGACGACCAGCGCGGCGGCCGCGGCGTCCTGCACGGCCACGCCGACCGACTTGTAGAGGGTGATCTGCTCCGGTGAGCTGCGGCCCGGCTTCTTTCCGGTGACCAGTTCGCCGAGTTCGGCGTGGATGTGGTCGGCGGTGATGACGCCGTCGCGGATGGGGAACAGCAGGTCGTTGCTGCCGGCGGGGAACGGCGCCAGCACGGCCCGCCGCGACTCCACGCACACCAGGGCCTCGGCGACCGTGGCGTCGTCGACCTCGCGGCCGCCCTGGTTGAACCCCACGGAGGCGATGTGCACGCCGGGCGTCAGCCATCCGCGCCGTACCACCGGGTCCAGGGCGTGGGTGGCCGCCGCGACGATGTCCGCGCCGTCGAGCGCCGCCGGGTACGAGGGCGCCGCGATGACCTCGACGTCCAGCTCGGCCGCCAGCTCGTCGGCCAGGACGCTCGCCCGCACCGGGTCGCGGCCGGCCACCCGGATCTCCCGGACGGGCCGGACCCGGCACATCGCCCGGGCGTGCGTGCGGGCCTGCACTCCGGTGCCGAGGACGGCGAGCACGGCGGCGTCCTCGCGGGCCAGCAGCCGCGCGGAGAGCGCCGAGGCGGCGGCGGTGCGGGCCGCGGTGATGACCGTCCCGTCCAGCAGCGCGGCGGGGGTGCCCGTCTCGGGTTCGAACACCGCGATCAGCGCCTGGTGCGTCGGCAGCGGCGTACCGGCGTTGTGCGGGAACAGGGAGACCAGCTTGGCCATGAGCACCCCGGCCGAGGGCACGTACCCCGGCATGGCGGCCAGGAACCCGTCCTGCTCGGGCACCACCGCGGCGATCCGGTCCGGTACGGAGGCCCGGCCCTCGCTGAGGTCGGCCATCGCCGGGGCCAGGGCGTCGATCAGCGCGTCCATGTCGAGCAGGGCCTCGACCTGTGAGCGTCCCAGTACCAGCATTCGCCCAGCCTCGGTCACCGCGACCGTCCCTCCCGGCCGCGACACGCCCCCACGACCTAGAACGGTGCTCTCGCCGCCTCCATCAGGCGGGTCGTGTCGTCGGCGCGCAGGTGCAGGGCGTTGCCGACGGTGGTGAGCACGTCCCGTTCGGCGGTGGTGTACGCCCCGTCGGCGAGGGCGATGCGGGCGCCCTGGAGCAGGATCGATTCGCGTCCGGCGGGCGCGAGGTGCGGGGTGAGCGGTTCCAGCGCCTCGTGCAGTTCGATGGCGAGCGCGGCGCCGCACGGGGCTTCGGTGTGGGTGACGAACCGGCCGGTGTCCGCCTCCAGGGCGGCGATCAGCGCGGTGAGGCTGTCTGCGGTGCAGTCCTCGTACCCGGCGGCGCGGACGGCGGAGACGGCGGTCTCAAGGACGGGGCGCGAGGAGACGCCGCCCGCGGCGAGGACGGCGAGGGCGACGGTGTGCACGGCGTCGCGGAGCATCGCGGAGAAGCGGGCGGTGGTGGGGTGGTCCAGGGCGTCGGTGCCGAAGTGGGTGCGGCAGGCGGCGCATTCCACGACCGGTCCGGCGAGGCCGCGCGGCACCAGCGGAACACCGAAAAGAGTGACGCGGCGGCGGCCGGTACGGCGCCGGTAGTTGCGGTCTCCGCCGCATCCGGGGCAGAAGAACTGGCCGTCGCCGACGGTGTTCCAAGAGGTCGAAATGGAGCAGATGCGCACTCTTCGCTCGTGTGATCCTCGTGCTGGCAGCACGGTTGCACCTCCGTAACCCCTCGGCCACTTTGCCGCGTTGGCGTGATGTTAGCCACATCGTTGAGGTGGCGTCAGCACCTCGGCGTGAGATCGCCACGGACATGGCCGAACCCCGCCCTCCGGGAAAGGGGGGCGGGGTTCGGGGGTGGTGTCAGCGTGCGGCGCGGTTGACGGCCGAGATGACCGCCTTCAGGGAGGCGCGGGTGGTGTTGGCGTCGATGCCGATGCCCCACAGCACCTTGCCGTCGATGGCGCATTCGATGTACGAGGCGGCCTGGGCGGAGGCGCCCTCGCTCATCGTGTGCTCCTGGTAGTCCAGCAGCCGGACGTCGATGCCGATCGACTGCAGGGCGTCGAAGAACGCGGAGATCGGGCCGTTGCCGGTGCCGGTCAGGACGGTGTCGGCGCCGTCGACCACCGCCTCGACGGTCAGCGTGTCCGTGCCGTCCTTGTCGGTCGTGGTCTGGCCGGAGCGCAGCTGGATGCGGCCCCACGGGTTCGCCTCGGTGGGCAGGTACTCGTCCTGGAAGACCGACCAGATGTCCTTCGGCGTGACCTCGCCGCCCTCGGCGTCGGTCTTGGCCTGGATGATCTTGGAGAACTCGATCTGCATCCGGCGCGGCAGGTCCAGCTTGTGGTCGTTCTTCAGGACGTAGGCGATACCGCCCTTGCCGGACTGCGAGTTGACCCGGATGACCGCCTCGTAGGACCGGCCGACGTCCTTGGGGTCGATCGGCAGGTACGGAACGGCCCACTCGATGTCGTCCACGGTCTTGCCCGCGGCGGCCGCGGTGGCCTCCATCGCGTCGAAGCCCTTCTTGATGGCGTCCTGGTGGGAGCCGGAGAAGGCGGTGTAGACCAGGTCTCCCGCGTAGGGGTGGCGCGGGTGGACCTCCATCTGGTTGCAGTATTCGGAGGTCCGGCGGATCTCGTCGATCTGCGAGAAGTCGATCTGCGGGTCCACGCCCTGGGAGAACAGGTTCATGCCCAGCGTCACCAGGTCGACGTTGCCCGTGCGCTCGCCCTGCCCGAACAGGCAGCCCTCGATGCGGTCCGCGCCGGCCATGATCGCCAGCTCGGCCGCCGCCACCGCCGTACCCCGGTCGTTGTGGGGGTGGACGGACAGGCAGATGTACTCACGGCGCGACAGGTTGCGCGACATCCACTCGAACCGGTCCGCGTGCGTGGAGGGCGTCGAGCGCTCCACGGTGGCGGGCAGGTTCAGGATGATCTCGCGGCCCTCCTCGGGCTGCCAGACGTCCATGACGCCCTCGCAGACCTCCAGCGCGAAGTCCAGTTCGGTGTCGGTGAAGATCTCCGGGCTGTACTGGTAGCCGAAGACCGTCTCGTCGCCCAGCAGCTTGTCCGCGTACTCCATCACCAGCCGCGTGCCGTCCACCGCGATCTGCTTGACCTGCTCCTTCGAGCCGCGGAAGACGACCCGGCGGAAGGTG
This sequence comes from Streptomyces ficellus, assembly GCF_030406405.1. Classification (GTDB taxonomy): domain Bacteria; phylum Actinomycetota; class Actinomycetes; order Streptomycetales; family Streptomycetaceae; genus Streptomyces; species Streptomyces ficellus_B. The sequence continues at coordinate 21,615 of NZ_JAUEPL010000023.1, read as the reverse complement.
GGGGCGGTCGCGTTGTACAGGTGGACGGTGGCCCGGTGGGCGCCGCGCAGCGACTCCACGGTCCGCTCGATCAGCTCCTCGCGCGCCTGCGTCAGGACGGAGATCGTCACGTCCTCGGGGATGGCGCCCTCTTCGATGATGGAGCGTACGAACGCGAAGTCGGTCTCGCCGGAGGAGGGGAAGCCGACCTCGATCTCCTTGTAGCCCATGCGCACCAGCAGGTCGAACATCGCGCGCTTGCGGGCGGGGCTCATGGGGTCGATCAGGGCCTGGTTGCCGTCCCGCAGGTCGGTGGACAGCCAGCGCGGCGCCTTGGTGATCCGCTTCTCCGGCCAGGTGCGGTCGGGGATGGCGACGGCCTCGTACGGGCCGTACTTGTGGATCGGCATCCCGGACGGCTTCTGCGTGTGCGTCGCGTTGGTGATGGGCGTGGGGCGGCCAACGGGCTGGGACATTGCGTAGGGCTCCTCGGGTGTCCAACAGGGGGACGGCCGACTGGGGCAGCACCGGACTCCGCGGGGAGGGGGTCGGCCTACGACTACAGGCCCTCGCCGCGGCAGCTAAGGAGAAGCAGCCCGAAACGCATGATGCGCAGAAGCGTAGCCGAGTGACGCGGAGAGCGGGGCGCCGTTCCAGTATGCGGGATTCCCGTGAGGTAACGGTCGAACGGTGACGTATCACTCGTTCTCATCAATCCTTGTCGCATGGGGTGACAGCTTGGTGACTCACTGCCACATTGCGAAACATGACGCCTCCTCCCGGTTCTTCTGGTTCCTCCTGTCCTTCCGTGTTCTGCGGGATCGTGCCGCCCCACCTGCTCGACCGGCTGGCCCGGTCCTCCGACCCCGCGATCGCGGCGGCCGCCCGCCGCACCCTCGTCGCCGACGCCGCCAACCGCACGGCCCGCCGGCTGACGACGGTCACCGGCGCGACACCCGTGCCCCTGGCGGCGGACGCGCCCGTCGACAAGCCGCACCGCACGGTCTACGACGCCGGGCACACGACCACGCTGCCGGGCACCAAGGCGCGCGGCGAGGGCGAGGAGCCGGCGAGGGACGCGACGGTCAACCGCGCGTACGCCGGTCTGGGCGCGACCTTCGACCTCTTCCGTGCCGCGTACGGGCGCAACTCGATCGACGGGTCCGGGCTGCCGCTGGACGCGACGGTCCACTACGACCGGGACTACGGCAACGCCTTCTGGAACGGCGAGCAGATGGTGTTCGGCGACGGTGACGGCCGGATCTTCCTGGACTTCACCATCGCGGTGGACGTCATCGGCCACGAACTGGCCCACGGCGTCACGCAGTACACGGCGAACCTGGCGTACTTCGGCCAGCCGGGAGCGCTGAACGAGTCGATGTCGGACGTCTTCGGCTCGCTGGTCAAGCAGTACGCGCTCGGGCAGACGGCCGGGGAGGCGGACTGGCTGATCGGCGCCGGGCTGCTGGCGGAGGGGGTGCAGGGCGTGGCGCTGCGCTCGATGAAGGCCCCCGGCACGGCGTACGACGACGACGTCCTCGGCAAGGACCCGCAGCCCGCGAGGATGGCCGACTATGTGCGCACGGGCGCCGACAACGGGGGCGTGCACATCAACTCGGGCATCCCCAACCACGCCTTCTACCTCGTCGCCACGGCACTGGGCGGCAACGCCTGGGAGCGGGCGGGGCGGATCTGGTACGACGTGCTGACCCGTGGCGAGCTGGCGGTGGACGCGGAGTTCGCCGATTTCGCCCGGCTGTCGGTGGCGGCGGCCCGCGAACGGTTCGGCGCGGGCGGCGCGGAGCACGACGCGGTCGTGAAGGCGTGGTCGACGGTGGGGGTGCCGGCGGAGTAGACAGGGCCCATGCGGATTCGGGTGACGCGCACAGGTGGTTTCGCGGGCATCGAGCGGCGGGCCGAGGTCGACACCTCGGACCGCCCCGACGCCCCCGAGTGGCACGCCCTGGCCGAGGCGGCGCTCGCGGACGGCCGCGGCGGGCCGGGAGTAGGCGTGCCGGACGGGTTCCACTACACGATCACGGTCGGCGACCGCACCCTCCACTGCGCGGACCCGGGGCTGACCGAGGCTCAGCGGGAGCTGATCTCCCGGGTGCTCAAGGAAGGCGCGTAGAAGGACTCTTGCGGGCGCGGTCGGCCTCGAAGCGCCCGGCGCCGGTCAGAAACCGAGCTTGCGCAGCTGCTTGGGGTCGCGCTGCCAGTCCTTGGCGACCTTGACGTGCAGGTCCAAGAAGACGGGCGTACCGAGCAGCGCCTCGATGTGCTTGCGCGACTTGGTGCCGACTTCCTTCAGCCGCTTGCCCTTCGGGCCGATGATGATGCCCTTCTGGCTGGGGCGCTCGATGTAGACGTTGGCGTGGATGTCCAGCAGCGGCTTGTCCGCGGGGCGGTCCTCGCGGGGCAGCATCTCCTCGACGACCACCGCGATCGAGTGCGGCAGCTCGTCCCGTACGCCTTCGAGCGCCGCCTCGCGGATCAATTCGGCGACCATGACCTGCTCCGGCTCGTCCGTGAGGTCGCCCTCCGGGTAGAGCGGCGGGCTCTCGGGGAGCAGCGGGGTGAGCAGGTCGGCGAGGAGCTGGACCTGCTTGCCGGCGACGGCGGAGACCGGGACGATCTCCTGCCACTCGAAGCCCAGCTCCTTGCCGAGCTGGTCGATGGCGATGAGCTGCTCGGCGAGGGTCTTGGAGTCGACCAGGTCGGTCTTGGTGATGATCGCGACCTTGGGGCTCTTCTTGATCCCGGCCAGTTCCTTGGCGATGAACCGGTCGCCGGGGCCCAGCTTCTCGTTGGCGGGCAGGCAGAAGCCGATCACGTCGACCTCGGCCCAGGTGGTGCGGACGATGTCGTTGAGCCGCTCCCCGAGCAGCGTGCGCGGCTTGTGCAGGCCGGGGGTGTCGACCAGGACGAGCTGCGCGTCGGGGCGGTGCACGATGCCGCGCACGGTGTGGCGGGTGGTCTGCGGCCGGTTGGAGGTGATGGCCACCTTCTGTCCGACCAGAGCGTTCGTGAGGGTGGACTTGCCCGCGTTGGGGCGGCCGACGAAGCAGGCGAAGCCGGCCCGGTGGGCGGTTTCGGTTTCAGGGTTACGAGCGCTCATGGGGGCCATTCTCCCCGATGCGGGCGGCCCCACGTACCGCATGGCCCCGTGGAGGCCTCGGTGATCTTGGCGGGCGGTGCCGTGGGACGCCCGGCCACGCCGCCCGCGAGGCGCCGATGAGAGGCGGGCCCGCCCTGGACGGGAACCGGCCCGCCTCCCCGGGCAGGCGCGCGTCAGCCGGCGCTCACCGTGGCGCGCAGCTCGCCATCGGGGCCGGCCAGCAGCACGGGCGTCTCCGCGCCGCCCAGATCCCGCACCGCGGCGCGGTCCGCGTCGGAGGCGGCTTCGGCCTCGGTGACCACGGCCGCGGCCTCCAGCGACCGCGCGCCGCTGGCCACGGCCATCGCCACCGCCGTCTGGAGCGCGCTGAGCTTCAGCGACTCCAGGGCGACGGTCCCGGCGACGTACGTACGCCCGGTCTCGTCCCGCACCGCCGCGCCCTCCGGCACACCGTTACGGGCACGGGCGCTGCGCGCCAGCGTGATGATCTTGCGGTCCTCGGGGCCGAGGTCGGTGCTCTGTGTCATGCCCCGAGCATAAGTCGGCCCCCATCGCTGCCCGCGATCAGCTCTGGGCACCCTTGACGAACTTGTCGCCGGCCAGCTTGGCCAGGGCGTCGAAGTCCTTGTGGGTGGAGGGCGGGGACGGGACGTAGGCGACGCGGGCCACGCCCGCACCCTGGCGGACGACCAGGATGTCGGCCTCGATCTTGATGCCCGGCGCCATCTCCATGGTCAGACGGAGCGCCTCCGTTCCCTCACCGACCTGCGGGGCGGCCACCTTCTGGGCCGTGATCGGGACCTTGTTGCCCTCCATCGTCATCTCGCCCTTGGCGCAGGCGGCGACGGCGGTGCCGATGCCCGTCACGAAGTCCTCGGCGCCCTTGCTGTCCTGGAAGGTGAAGACCTGGTGGGCGAGGATGCTGCTGTTCTTGTCGCCGAACTCCTGGTTGCCGCCCAGCGTCGCCCCGGCGATCTTGTCGGTCATCAGGACGGCGAGCGGCCGGCACTCGGGCTTGTCCGTCTTGGCCACCTGGTCCGAGCTCCCGGCCGGCTCGGTCTTCCACCCGGCCGGCAGGTCCTTGACCTCCAGCAGGCCCGCCTTCATCTGGGCGGCGGTCAGCGGGGCGGCAGCGGCGGGCGCCTCCTTGCCGGTGTCCTCGGCCTTGCCGCTGTCGGCGCCCTTGTCGGAGGAGCCGCCGCACGCGGCGGTGAGGCAGAGCGCGGAAACGGTGAACGCGGCGGCCACGCCGCGGCGCATACGGCTACGCATGAAGGTGTTTCTCCCTAGGGATGTCGATATTCCCGGGGAGCTGTGGTTCCCCCCTCCCCGCCGTGATCGGCCGCGCTGAGAATACACAGCGCACGCACAGCCCGAAGACGGCCGGGCGCGCGGGGCTACGGGCGGTTCAGGCGGAGGCGGGTCGCGCGGGGGAGGCCGGCGACCACGAGGTCGTAGGAGTCCTCGATCAGTTCGCGGACCAGGCGGTCGGGGAGGCCGGCGACCGTGACCGTGTTCCAGTGGCGTTTGTTCATGTGGTAGCCGGGCGCGATCGCCGGGTGCTCGGCGCGCAGCCGGAGCGCGAGCTCGGGGTCGCACTTGAGGTTGACGGTGAGCGGCCGGGCGTCCAGGGCCGACAGCGCGAACATCTTGCCCGCCACCTTGAAGACCGACGTCTCCGGGCCGAACGGGAAGTCCTCCACCGCGTCGCTGAAGGAGAGGCAGAACGCCCGGAGCTGGTCCGGGGTCACGCCACGGGCTCCGCGACCACCGTGACGATCTTGTTGCGGCGGCCCGCCGGGGACTCGGCCGTCAGGCGCAGGGCGCGGCCGTCCGGCAGATGGACCACGGCCGACGCGCCCGCGATGGGCACGCGGCCCAGCGCCTTGGCGAGCAGCCCTCCCACCGTCTCGACGTCCTCGTCGTCGTACTCGTCGAGCCCGAACAGCTCCCCGAGGTCGCCGATGTCGAGGCGGGCCGTGACCCGGTAGCGGCCCTCCCCGAGCTCTTCCACCGGTGGCAGTTCCCGGTCGTACTCGTCGGTGATCTCGCCGACGATCTCCTCCAGGATGTCCTCGATGGTGACGATCCCGGCCGTGCCGCCGTACTCGTCGATCACCACCGCGCAGTGGTTGCGCTCCTTCTGCATCTCGCGCAGCAGGTCGCCCGCGTTCTTGGTGTCCGGGACGAAGGCCGCGGGCCGCATCACCGTGGAGACCAGGTCGTTCTCCGCGTCGCGGTTGATGTGGGTGCGGCGGACCAGGTCCTTCAGGTACACGATGCCGACGATGTCGTCCTCGTTCTCGCCGGTCACCGGTATGCGGGAGAAGCCGGAGCGCAGCGCCAGGGTGAGGGCCTGGCGGATGGTCTTGTACCGCTCGATGGAGACGAGGTCGGTACGCGGCACCATCACTTCCCGTACGAGGGTGTCGCCGAGTTCGAAGACGGAGTGGACCATGCGCCGCTCGTCGTCCTCGATCAGCGACTCGCGCTCGGCGAGGTCGACCATGGCGCGCAGCTCGGCCTCGGAGGCGAAGGGGCCCTTGCGGAAGCCCTTGCCGGGCGTGAGCGCGTTGCCGATGAGGATCAGCAGTTGCGGCACCGGGCCCATGACGCGGGCCAGCGGGAGCAGGACGTACGCGGCGGCGGTTGCCGTGTTGAGCGGGTGCTGACGGCCGATGGTGCGGGGCGACACGCCGACGGCGACGTACGACACGAGCACCATCACGCCTATCGCGACGAGCAGCGCGGCCCACGTCTCCGCGAACTCGTTCAGGCAGACGTACGTGACCATGACCCCGGCCGCCATCTCGCACGCGACGCGCACCAGCAGCGCCACGTTCAGATACCGCACCGGGTCCGAGGCGACCTGGGCCAGCTTGTCGGCGCCGCGCCGCCCGGCCCGTACCGCCTCGGCGGCCCGGAAGCTGGACACGCGCGCGATGCCCGCCTCCGCGCACGCCGCGAGCCACGCGATCACGACCAGCGCGACCGCGCCGAGGACGATCTGGGCGGTCATGAGACGGTCGGCGCCGGGGAGGGGCCGGTGAGGCCCTTCTCCGCCCGCCAGCCGTCGATGATCGCCGCCTGGAGCCCGAACATCTCGGCCTTCTCGTCCGGCTCCTCATGGTCGTATCCGAGCAGGTGCAGCACCCCGTGGACGGTGAGGAGCTGGAGCTCCTCGTCCATGGAGTGCTGCGTCGGGGCCTCCTGGCCCTGCTTGGCGGCGACCTCCGGGCAGAGCACGATGTCACCGAGGAGCCCCTGCGGGGGCTCCTCGTCGTCCTTGGACGGCGGGCGCAGCTCGTCCATCGGGAAGGACATGACGTCCGTCGGGCCCGGCAGGTCCATCCACTGGATGTGCAGCTGCTCCATCGCCTCGGTGTCCACCACGATCACCGACAGTTCGGAGAGGGGGTGGATGCGCATCCGCGCGAGCGCGTACCGGGCGACGTCGAGGATCGCCTGCTCGTCGACCTCGGTGCCGGACTCGTTGTTGACGTCGATCGACATGGTGCTGTGTCGCTACTTCCCGTTTTGGTTGTCGTACTTCTCGTACGCGTCGACGATACGGCCGACGAGCTTGTGCCGTACGACGTCGTTCGAAGTCAGTATCGAGAAGTGGACGTCATCGACGCCCTCCAGGATGTCCCGGACCTGCCGCAGGCCGCTCTTGGTGCCGCCGGGCAGGTCCACCTGGGTGACGTCACCGGTGATGACGATCTTGGAGTCGAATCCGAGGCGCGTCAGGAACATCTTCATCTGCTCGGGGTTCGTGTTCTGCGCCTCGTCCAGGATGATGAAGGCGTCGTTGAGCGTCCGGCCCCGCATGTACGCCAGCGGCGCGACCTCGATCGTGCCCGCCGCCATCAGGCGCGGGATCGAGTCGGGGTCGAGCATGTCGTGCAGGGCGTCGTACAGCGGCCGCAGGTACGGGTCGATCTTCTCGTACAGCGTGCCGGGCAGGAAGCCCAGGCGCTCGCCCGCCTCGACGGCCGGCCGGGTCAGGATGATCCGGGTGACCTGCTTGGACTGCAGGGCCTGCACCGCCTTGGCCATGGCCAGGTACGTCTTGCCCGTACCGGCGGGGCCGATGCCGAAGACGATGGTGTGCTTGTCGATCGCGTCGACGTACCGCTTCTGGTTGAGCGTCTTGGGACGGATGGTGCGGCCACGGCTGGAGAGGATGTTCTGTGTGAGCACTTCGGCCGGGGTCTCCTGACCCGCCTCGGCCGTGCCGTTCTCGCTCGCCCTGAGCATGGCGATCGAGCGTTCCACCGCGTCCTCCGTCATCGGCTGCCCGGTGCGGAGCACGAGCATCATCTCGTCGAACAGGCGCTGGATCAGTGCGACTTCCGTCGCCGGTCCCACCGCGCTGACCTCATTGCCCCGGACATGGATGTCGGCGGCCGGGAACGCCTTCTCGATCACGCGCAGCAGGGCGTCACCGGAGCCGAGCACGGTGACCATCGGGTGCTTGGCAGGGACGGTGAACTGGGCTCGCGCCTGCTGGGTCTGGGCTGCTGGTGTCTGAGTCATGGGCCGGCTCTCAGGCCTGCGCATACCTCCCGTTGCAGGGGTTCTCGCCGCTCGACAACCTCTGGATCTCCAGCGTACGTCGTGCCACTGACAACCCCGAAGGCTTTTCCCCACCCCGGCCCTACGCGGACCGGCCGAAGCCGATCGTGGGCACGGCCCGCCGCAGCGGCCAGGGCCTGATCGGGGTGGGCAGCAGCGACTCCAGGAACGAGTAGCGGCGCAGCGCCGCCGGGTCCTGGCCGGAGCAGCCCTGGACGTGGTTCCACCAGGCCGCGACCTCGGCCCAGCCCGGCGCGGACAGTGATCCGCCGAACTCCTGCACCGACAGGGCGGCGGTCAGCCCGGCGAAGGCGAGCCGGTCGGCCAGCGGCCATCCGGCGAGCGTCCCGGTGACGAACCCGGCCACGAAGACGTCGCCGGCGCCGGTGGGGTCCAGGGCGGCGACCTCGATGGCCGGGACCTCGGCGGTCTCGCCCGTCGCGGCGTCCACGGCGTACGCGCCTTCGGCGCCCAGGGTGACGACGGCGAGCGGCACTTTCTCGGCGAGGGCGCGGGCGGCGGCGCGCGGGCACGAGGTGCGGGTGTAGCGCATCGCCTCATCGGCGTTGGGCAGGAACGCCTCGCAGTGCTCCAGGTCCGGCAGGGCGGCCAGGTCCCAGCGGCCGGACTCGTCCCAGCCGGTGTCGGCGAAGATCCGGGTGGCCTGGCGGGCGGCGTCCGTGACCCACTCCTCGGGGCGGCCGGGCGTGAGGGACGCGACGGCGGCACGCGCGCGTGGCGGGCACGCGGGCAGGGAGCCGTCCAGGGGCGGGGCCTCGTGGCCGTGCGACACCATGGTGCGCTCGCCCTCGTACGCCATGGAGACGGTGACCGGCGAGTGCCAGCCGGGCACGGTGCGCGACCGGGACAGGTCGATGCCCTCGCCCTGCTCCAGGGCGTCCCAGCAGTACTCGCCGTAGTGGTCGTCGCCGAAGGCGGCGGCCAGGGAGGTGCGCAGCCCCAGGCGCGCGAGGGCGGTGGCCATGTTGGCGACGCCGCCGGGGCTGGAGCCCATGCCGCGCGCCCAGGTCTCGGTGCCGCGCACGGGCGCGCTGTCCAGGCCGGTGAAGATGATGTCGAGGAAGACCGTGCCGGTGAGGAAGACGTCGTACTCGGGGTCGGCGGCGGTGCGCACGGCCTCCAAGGGGTCGACACCGGCCGTGTGTTGCCGCTGCTGCTGCTCTCCTCTGGACGTGATCACGGCGAGCTCCCCGGTCGCGGTACGGATCAGGCCAGTGTGCCCGATTCTCGTGGTTCGCGAGCGGTGGCAGCCCACCATCCGCACAAGGGAAACGAGCGCTGTTACCCGGCCTTGACGCAGGCAAACACTTTGTGCCTCAGATCACACCTTCTCGCCTTCTCGTGCGAGCGGCTCGCTTGATACAAATTGGCCCGCGTTCCCGTGCACGTTCCCGTACGACACCGGGCGCCCCCTCCCCTCCCCGCCCCTCCCTGTTCCGGGAACGCCCATGCCCTCGCGCCCGCGCGCCCTGTGGCCGCTCGTCGCCGTGTTCACGGCCGGTTACCTCGCCGCGTACCTCCTGCCGACCGTCGTCGGCCGTCTCTCCGCCGGTCTCGGCCTGACCCCCGCACAGGCCGGTCTGGTCGGCTCCGCCCTGCTGCTCAACTCGGCCGCCGCGGGCTTCACGCTGGCCTCGCGCGTGGAGCGGTACGGCCCGCGCCGGCTGGCCCGCACCGGCCTGCTGCTGGCCATGTCGGGCTACGGCTGCGCGGCCCTGACCGCCTCCGTGCCGCTGGTGGTGGCGGGCGCGGCGGTCGGCGGCTTCGGCTCGGGTACGGCGACGGCGGTGGCCGCCGCCGGGATCGCCGGCCGGCGCGATCCGCACCGCGCCTCGACGCTCGGCCTGCTGACGGTGTCGGCCACGGCGGGCGCGCTGTACCTGACGCTTCCGCACCTGGGCGGCGGGCACGCGCTGCCGTTCGCGTCGCTCGCGCTGGCCGCGGCGGCGGTGTGGCCGGTGACCGGGCGGCTGGAGACCGGCCATGACACGGGCGAGGTGAGCGGGGCCCGGGCGCCGCTGCCGCGGCTGCGCTCGGGCCTGGTGCTGGCGGGTGCGATGGTGTGCTGGTCGATGGCGCAGAACGCCCTGTGGGGCGTCAGCGGCCGGATCGGGCTCACCCAGGCGGGCCTGAGCGAGGTGACGGTCGGCGCGGTGTTCGCGGCGGCGCTCGGCGCGGGGCTGCTGGGCGTGACGGCGGCGGGCGCGCTGGGCGCCCGGCTGGGACGGGCGGTGCCGATCGGCGTCGGTACGGTGCTGATCGCGGGCTGTATCGCGGTCAGTTCGGCCGCTGACGGGCTGGTGTCCTTCGCGGCCGGCGAGATCCTGTGGAACGCCTGCTACCCGGTCGTCCTGTCCTACCTGATCGGCCTGGCCGCCTCGCTGGACCCGCGCGGCCGCTGGGCGGTGCTGGTCGGCTCGGCGTCCTCGCTGGGCGTGGCCTGCGGCCCGGTCACCGGCAGCGTCCTGTCGGAGCGGGCGGGCTACCCGGGCATGGGCCTGGTCCTCGCCGTGCTCCTGCTGCTGCTCGCCGTCCCGCTGACGGCCGTGGCCCTGCACACCTCGGGCCGCCCGCTGGTGCCGGGCGCGATCCGCCGCCGCGGCGGCGCCCCGGCGGCGGTCGTCGCGGCCACCAGTGGAGTGGCGCCCACCGCCCTGGCGCCCGAGATCGGCACCCGCGAGCAACCGGTCACCGAGTTCCCGGTGCCCTCCCCGGCGCAGGGCGCCTTCGCCCTGGCCCGCCCCTCCCAGGCGGCCCACTGACCGGGCGGCCTGGCCTGGGACGGGTGGCGGGTGGCGGTGGCGGGTGCGGGTGGCGCGTCCGGTTTGGGCGTCCGGGTGGCGCGCCCGGGTGGCGCGCCGGGGTGGCGCGCTCTAGTCGAACTCGTACGCCTCGACCTCCGCGAGGTACCGGGCCCGCCGCTCCTCGTCGTGGTCCAGGAACGAGGCCAGGAAGGAGTTGCGGGCCAACTCCCGCAGCTGCTCGGGGTCCAGGCCCAGCGCCTCGTGGACCGCGTGGAAGGTGTCGCCGACGTAGCCGCCGAAGTACGCCGGGTCGTCGGAGTTGACGGTGACCAGCAGCCCGGCCTCCATCATGGCCTTCAGCGGGTGGTCCTCCAGGACGTCGATGGCGCGCAGCCGGACGTTGGACAGCGGGCACAGCGTCAGCGGCACCCGCTCCCGTACCAGCCGCTCCACCAGCTCCGGGTCCTCCATCGCGCGCAGCCCGTGGTCGATCCGCTCGACGCCCAGGACGTCGAGGGCCTCGCGGATGTACGCGGGCGGGCCCTCCTCGCCCGCGTGCGCGACCTTGCGCAGGCCGAGCGCCCCGGCCGCCGCGTACACCTCGGCGAACTTCGACGGCGGGTGGCCGACCTCCGCCGAGTCCAGGCCCACGCCGGCGATCCGGTGCAGATACGGCTCGGCGGCGTTCAGCGTCTCCATCGCGGACTCGGCCGACCGGTCCCGCAGGAAGCACATGATCAGCTGCGTGGAGACGCCGTGCCGCTCCTCACTGCGGTCCAGCGCCCGGCCGAGGCCCTCGATGACCGTGCCGATGGGCACCCCGCGCGCGGTGTGCGCCTGCGGGTCGAAGAAGATCTCCGCGTGGCGCACGCCCTGGGCGGCGGCGCGCGCCAGATAGGCGTCGGCGAGGTCGGCGAAGTCGTCCGCCGTGTGCAGCACCGCCATCAGCTCGTAGTACAGGTCCAGGAAGGACTGGAGGTCGCTGAAGAGGTACGCCCTGCGCAGCTCCTCGGTGTCGGCGTACGGCAGCTCGACGCCGTTGCGCGCGGCGAGCGCGAAGGCCAGCTCGGGTTCGAGGGTGCCCTCGATATGAAGGTGCAGTTCCGCTTTGGGGATGGCTTCGGGAAGGTGCATGGGGGGGCCTTACTGGTGGCGCTTACTGATGGCGCTTACTGGTGGCGCTTACTGGTGGCGCTTACTGGTGGCCCTACTGAGGGCGCTTATGGAGGGCGTTATGGATGGCGTTTGGGGAGGGGGACGCGGATGAGGTCGTGGGCGATGGTCAGCTCGCCGTCGAACCCGGCCGCCCGCGCCTGCTGCTCGAAGAGGTCGGGGTCGCCGTAGCGCTGCGAGAAGTGGGTGAGGACCAGGTGGCGCACGCCCGCCTCGCGCGCCACCGCCGCCGCCTGTCCCGCCGTCAGGTGCCCGTGGTCCTCGGCGAGGAGGGCGTCCTCGTCCAGGAACGTCGACTCGATGACGAGCATGTCGCAGCCCTCGGCCAGCGCGTGGACGCCGTCGCAGAGCCGGGTGTCCATGACGAAGGCGAAACGCTGTCCGCGACGTACCTCGCTGACGTCCTCCAGGCTCACCCCGCCGAGGACGCCCTCGCGCTGGAGGCGGCCCACGTCCGGCCCCTTGATGCCGTGCGCGGCGAGCCGTTCGGGCAGCATGCGGCGCCCATCGGGCTCGGTCAGCCGGTAGCCGAACGACTCGACGGGGTGCGACAGCCGCACGGCGTCGAGCGTGTACGCGCGGGTCGCGGCGAGCACGCCGTCGGCGGCGACCGGCGCCTCGACGAGCTTGACCGTCTCGCGGTAGGCCGTGGCGTACCGCAGCCGGTCGAAGAACCGCTGCCCGCTCGCCGGGTAGTGCGCGGTGACCGGGTGCGGGACCTGGTCGAGGTTGATGCGCTGGATCACCCCGGCGAGGCCGAGGGAGTGGTCGCCGTGGAAGTGGGTGACGCAGACGCGGTCGATGTCGTGCGCGGCGACCCCGGCGCGCAGCATCTGGCGCTGGGTGCCCTCGCCCGGGTCGAAGAGGATGCCCTGGCCGTCCCAGCGCAGCAGGTAGCCGTTGTGGTTGCGGTGTCGGGTGGGCACCTGGCTGGCGGTGCCCAGCACGACGAGTTCGCGTACGGACATGCGGCTATCCGGGGGGCCAGTTGAGGCCGCGGCCGCCGAGGACGTGGGCGTGCGCGTGGAAGACGGTCTGGCCGGCGCCGGCGCCGGTGTTGAAGACGATGCGGTAGCCGCTGCGGTCGGCCTTCTCCTGCGCGGCGACCTCCCCGGCCTCGCGCAGCACGTCGGCCGCGAGCTCCGGCGCCTCGGCGGCGAGCGCGGCGGCGTCGGTGTGGTGCGCCTTGGGGATGACCAGCACGTGGGTGGGCGCCTGCGGGTTGATGTCCTGGAAGGCGACGGTCGTCTCCGACTCACGGACGATGGTGGCCGGGACCTCCCCCGACACGATCTTGCAGAACAGACAGTCGCTCTGCGGCTCTCCGGCCATGTCCTGGTCCTCTCTCCACTTCCGGCACTTGTGTCACTACGGGTAGAGGCACTCTATCGACGTGGTGACCAAGCGCCGGAACAGCGGTGTGCCGGGCCCGGCGACCGCCTGTGCGGGCTGCCGCCGCCTGGTGCGGGCCGCCGCCTGGTGCGGGCTGCCGCCCACCACGCACGGCGGACACGAGGCGGCGGGTGGCCGGCCGCTGGTTTCGGCGCGCGGGGCGCGGGGTGCGGGGGCCTGACGAGCGCTACGCCCAGCGGCCGGTGCGCCCGAGCAGCAGGGCGGTGGCGGCCGTTCCGGCGGTGGAGGTGCGCAGCACGCTGCGGCCCAGCCGGTACGGCTTCGCGCCCGCCTCCGCGAACGCCGCCAACTCCTCGGGCGACACGCCGCCTTCGGGGCCCACGACGAGCACGATGTGGCCCGTGGCGGGCAGTTCGGCGGTGGCCAGCGGCTCGGCGCCCTCCTCGTGGAGGACGGCCGCGAGGTCCGCCTCGGCGAGGAGCCGGGCGACCTGCTTGGTCGACGCCGCGTCCGCGACGTCCGGGAAGCGGAGGCGGCGCGACTGCTTGCCCGCCTCCCGCGCGGTGGCACGCCACTTGGCGAGCGCCTTCAGGCCGCGCTCGCCCTTCCACTGCGTGACGCAGCGGGAGGCGGCCCACGGCACGATCGCGTCCACACCCGTCTCCGTCATGGTCTCGACGGCCAGTTCGCCGCGGTCGCCCTTGGGCAGGGCCTGGACCACGGTGATACGGGGCGAGGGCGCGGGCTCCGTGCGTACCTCGCTCACCGCCACCTCCAGGCGGTCCTTGCCCTCGACGGCGGCGACGGTGCCGTACGCGCCCGTTCCGGCGCCGTCCGTCAGCACGATCTCCTCGCCGACGCGCAGCCGGCGCACGGACACGGCGTGCCGCCCCTCCGGCCCGTCCAGGGTGACCGTCCCGGCGGTGACGTGGTCCACGACGAAGACGGGCGCGGTCATGACGCGGCGCCCCGCAGCGCGAGGGCCGCCACCGCGGCCTCCCGTTCGGCGTTCAGCACCTCGACCAGTTGCCCGGCGGGCAGCACGCGCGCCAGCCGGTGGCCCTGCCCGGCCCACAGCGCCATGCCCTGCGGGTCGCCCGCCTTGGCGGCGGCCTTGCGCAGCCCGCTCGTCAGGTGGTGCACCTCGGGGTACGCGGCCGGGGCGTACGGCCCGTGCTCGCGCATGAACCGGTTGACCAGGCCCCGCGCGGGCCGTCCCGAGAACGCCCGCGTCAGCTCGGTACGCACGAACAGGGGGTTGGTCATGGCCTGCTTGTGCAGGGCGTTCGCGCCCGACTCGGGGCACACCAGGAACGCCGTGCCCAGCTGCGCGGCCTCCGCGCCCGCCGCCAGGACGGCGGCGATCTGGCCGCCGCGCATCAGGCCGCCGGCCGCGACGATCGGCAGCCGCACGGCCTCGCGGACCAGGGCGATCAGCGACAGCAGCCCGGTGCCGGTCCCGCCCGTCTCCGGGTCGTCGCGGTGCGTGCCCTGGTGTCCGCCGGCCTCGATGCCCTGTACGCACACGGCGTCGGCCCCGGCCTGCTCGGCGGCCTGCGCCTCCTCGGCCGAGGTCACCGTCACGATGGTGAAGGTCCCGGCCCGCGCGAACGCGGCCACGGTGTCGCGGGTGGGGCACCCGAACGTGAACGACACGACCGGCACCGGGTCGTCCAGCAGGATGGCCAGCTTGGCCTCGTACCCGTCGTCCCGCCCGGCGTCGGGGTCGCCGAGCGGTGTGTCGTACCAGGAGGCCTCACCGGCGAGCTGGTGCCGGTAGACGTCGATGGCGGCGGGGTCGGCGTGCCCAGGCTGCGGCATGAAGAGGTTGACGCCGAAGGGGCGCGAGGTCAGCCCGCGTACCTGCGTGATCTCCTGGTACATGCCGTCGGCCGTTTTGTACCCGGCGGCCAGGAAACCGAGGCCCCCGGCCTCGGACACGGCGCCGACGAGCTGCGCGGAGGAGGCGCCGCCCGCCATGGGGGCCTGCACGATCGGGTACCGGCAGAGATCGGTCAGTGCGGAGGACATGCACGCATGGTGTCACGCCACCGGTCAGGCCCCGAAACGGGGCGGGCACCGAAACGGGGCGGGCCCCGAAACGGGGCGGGCACCGGGGTCACCGCCCCGATACCCGCCCCGCCCGACAGCGCCCGTACAAGCGGCCCCTACCGGGCGCGCGCACCGCCCGCACCGCTCCGTACGGCGGCTAACGGCCGTTGAACGCGTCCTTGAGCCGCGAGAACAGCCCCTGCTGCCCGGGCTGGAACTGCCCCGTGGGGCGCTCCTCGCCCCGCAGCTTCGCCAGCTCCCGCAGCAGCCGTTCCTGCTCGGGGTCCAGCTTCGACGGCGTCTGGACCTCCACGTGGACGATGAGGTCACCGCGCCCGCCGCCGCGCAGGTGCGTGACACCGCGCCCGTGCAGCGGGATGGACTGGCCCGACTGCGTGCCGGGGCGGACGTCGACCTCCTCCAGCCCGTCCAGCGTCTCCAGCGGGCACTTCGTGCCCAGCGCGGCCGCCGTCATGGGGATCGTCACCGTGCAGTGCAGGTCGTCGCCGCGCCGCTGGAAGACCGGGTGCGGCAGTTCGTGGATCTCGACGTACAGGTCACCGGCCGGACCGCCGCCCGGGCCGACCTCGCCCTCGCCGGCGAGCTGGATGCGGGTGCCGTTGTCGACACCGGCCGGGATCTTGACCGTGAGCGTACGGCGGGACCGGACCCGGCCGTCGCCCGCGCACTCCGGGCACGGGGTGGGGACGACGGTCCCGAAACCCTGGCACTGGGGGCAGGGGCGGGACGTCATGACCTGGCCGAGGAAGGAACGGGTGACCTGCGAGACCTCACCACGGCCGCGGCACATGTCACAGGTCTGCGCGGACGTACCGGGCGCGGCGCCCTCGCCGGAGCAGGTCGTGCAGACGACCGCCGTGTCGACCTGGATGTCCTTGGTCGTACCGAAGGCCGCCTCGTTGAGGTCGATCTCCAGGCGGATCATCGCGTCCTGGCCGCGCCGCGTACGCGACCGGGGCCCGCGCTGGGACGCCGTACCGAAGAAGGCGTCCATGATGTCGGAGAAGTTCCCGAAGCCGCCCGCGCCGAAGCCGCCCGCGCCACCGCCGGCGCCGGAGGTGGAGAGCGGGTCGCCGCCGAGGTCGTAGACCTGCTTCTTCTGCGGGTCCGACAACACCTCGTAGGCGGCGTTGATCTCCTTGAACCGCTCCTGCGTCTTCGGATCGGGGTTCACGTCCGGATGCAGCTCGCGCGCGAGCCTCCGGAACGCCTTCTTGATCTCGTCCTGGGACGCGTCGCGGCGCACGCCGAGTACGGCGTAGTAGTCCGTGGCCACTTACGACTCCGCCAGGATCTGTCCGACGTAACGTGCCACTGCGCGTACCGCTCCCATCGTTCCGGGGTAGTCCATGCGGGTCGGTCCGACCACGCCGAGTTTGGCGACTGCCTCGTCGCCCGAACCGTAGCCGACCGCGACGACGGACGTGGAGTTGAGGCCCTCATGGGCGTTCTCGTGCCCGATCCGTACGGTCATGGCCGAGTCCTTGGCCTCGCCGAGCAGCTTCAGGAGCACGACCTGCTCCTCCAGCGCCTCCAGCACCGGCCGGATCGTCAGCGGGAAGTCGTGCCCGAAGCGCGTGAGATTGGCGGTGCCGCCGATCATCAGGCGCTCCTCGGTCTCCTCCACCAGGGTCTCCAGCAGCGTGGCCAGCACCGTGGAGACCGTTCCGCGGTCCTCCGTCTCGAAGGACTCCGGAAGGTCCTGCACCAGCTTCGGTACGTCGGCGAACCGGCGGCCCACGACACGGCTGTTGAGCCGCGCCCGCAGATCGGCCACCGAGGTCTCGCCGAACGGCGCGGGGCAGTCGACCATGCGCTGCTCCACGCGCCCCGTGTCGGTGATCAGGACGAGCATCAGCCGGGCGGGGGCCAGCGACAGCAGTTCCACATGGCGCACGGTGGAGCGCGTCAGTGACGGGTACTGCACGATCGCGACCTGCCGGGTCAGCTGCGCCAGCAGCCGCACCGTACGGCCCACGACGTCGTCCAGGTCGACGGCCCCGTCCAGGAAGTTCTGGATGGCGCGCCGCTCCGGCGACGACAGCGGCTTGACGCCGGCGAGCTTGTCCACGAAGAGCCGGTAGCCCTTGTCGGTGGGGATGCGGCCCGCGCTGGTGTGGGGCTGGGCGATGAACCCCTCCTCCTCCAGCACGGCCATGTCGTTGCGCACGGTGGCCGGTGAGACGCCGAGGTTGTGGCGCTCGGTGAGCGCCTTGGAGCCGACGGGCTCCTCGGTGCCGACATAGTCCTGGACGATGGCGCGCAGCACTTCGAGTCTGCGTTCACTGAGCATCGCGCGCACCTCCAGCTAGCTCCGGTGGTTGCCGGTGGATCCGGTGGATCCAGTGGTCCCGGTGGTTCCCGTTGTCCCGTATTGGCACTCGCCATGTTCGAGTGCCAGGTATACCCGGCCAGTGTACGGCGCCCGGGTACGGACCGAGCAAGGGCGGCAGCCGGGGCGGCCGATCACGCTACCGCGCGCTGCCGCTGGTCGTTGCGGATAGCGTCGCGGTATGGACGTCAGTTGGGAAGACTTCGGCTGGGAGCGGCTCGCCGAGGGCGTGGGCCGGCGACGGCTGCCGGTCTGGGACGCGACCACGGCGCTGGTGGTCGGCGAGGACGGGGCCCTGCTGTACGACACGGGCGCCACGCTCCGGGAGGGCGCCGAGATCAGGTCCCAGGCCCAGGCGCTGATGGGCGGGCGCAGGGTGACGCATCTCGCACTGAGTCACCCGCATTTCGATCACGTACTGGGCGCCGCGGCGTTCGCGGGGGTGGAGGTGTTCGGCGCGGTGGGCCTCGACGCGGTGCTGACCCGGGGCCGGGACGCGCTGCGGGCCGACGCCCTGCGGCACGGCGTCGAGGAGAGCGAGGCCGTCGAGGCGACGGATGTGCTGGTGCGGCCGCACCACCTGGTGTGCGGCGAGTGGACGCTGGACCTGGGCGGGCGGCAGGTGCTGCTGGCCAACGCGGGGCCCGGGCACAGCGGGCACGACCTGGCGGTGCTGGTGCCGGGCTCGCCCGGGGTCGTCTTCTGCGGCGACCTGGTGGAGGAGTCGGGCGACCCGCAGGCGGGGCCGGACGCCATCCCGTCACGCTGGCCGGCCGCGCTGGACCGGCTGCTGGAGCTGGGCGGCGAGGACGCCCGGTACGTCCCGGGGCACGGGGCCGTCGTCGACGCCGCCTTCGTACGCGCCCAACGCGATGAACTGGCCCGGCGGTTCGGGGTGTCGTAGCGTCTGCGGAATGCGCAGTTACGACCCTGACCTGACGCCTTCGTGGAAGCGGTCCGCCCCGGTGCCGGAGGTGCCCGCCGAGCCGGACCTGGTGGTCGAGGAGGTGGCCACCGGATTCTGCGGCGCGGTGATCGGCTGCGAGGCGGGGACGGTGACCCTGGAGGACCGGTTCGGCAAGCACCGGGTGTTCCCGCTGACGCCCCGCGGGTTCCTGCTGGAGGGGCGCGCGGTGACGCTGGTGCGCCCGAGCGCGGCCGCGCCTTCGCGGCCCACGCGCACCGCTTCCGGTTCGATCGCCGTTCCCGGCGCACGCGCGCGCGTGGCCCGGGCGGGACGGATCTATGTGGAGGGGCGCCACGACGCGGAGCTGGTGGAGCGGGTCTGGGGCGACGACCTGCGCGTGGAGGGCGTGGTGGTCGAGTACCTGGAGGGCGTCGACGACCTGCCGGCGATCGTGCGGGACTTCGGTCCCGGCCCGGACGCGCGGCTGGGCGTGCTGGTGGACCACCTGGTGCCGGGTTCCAAGGAGTCCCGCATCGCGGCACAGGTCTCCGACGCCCACACCCTGGTCGTGGGGCACCCGTACATCGACATCTGGGAGGCGGTGAAGCCGTCGTCGGTGGGCATCCGGGCGTGGCCCTCCGTTCCGCGCGGCCAGGACTGGAAGACGGGCGTGTGCCACGCCCTGGGCTGGCCGCCCAACACGGGCGCGGCCTGGCAGCACATCCTGTCGAAGGTCCACTCCTACAAGGACCTGGAGCCTGAGCTCTTGGGGAGGGTCGAGGAACTGATCGACTTCGTGACGGCGTAAACCGCTGCGGGGCTTCACCCGCCCACCTTGTTGCGGGCATACGTTCCGCCAAGGGCGGAACGGGTGGGCACAACCCCCCTGGCCGGGCACCGACTCCCGGAAACGCTCACCCCGCGCCTAGTCCACCAGATCCCGCACCACCGCGTCGGCGAGCAGCCGCCCCCGCAGCGTCAGCACGGCCCGCCCCTCGGCGTAAGGACCGGGGTCCAGGAGCCCGTCCCTTACCGCGCGCTCGGCGGCGGCCAAGCCCGCAGGCTTGAGCAAGGACAAAGCGCACCCCTCCCGCAGCCGCAGCTCCAGCAGCACCCGCTCCACCCGCCGGTCCTCCTCCGACAGCACCTCGCGCCCCGCGCCCGGCGACCTTCCCTGCGCCAGCGCGGCCGCGTACGCGCCGGGGTGCTTGACGTTCCACCACCGCACACCGCCCACGTGGCTGTGCGCGCCCGGCCCCGCGCCCCACCAGTCGGCGCCGCGCCAGTACAGCTCGTTGTGCAGGCACCGCCCGGCCTCGGAGGTGGCCCAGTTGGACACCTCGTACCAGTGGAAGCCGGCCCCCGACAGCACGTCCTCCGCGATCAGATACCGGTCGGCGTGCACGTCGTCGTCCGTCATCGGCACCTCGCCGCGCCGGATGCGCCGGGCCAGCTGCGTACCCTCCTCCACGATGAGGGCGTAGGCGCTGACATGGTCGGGCCCCGCGCCGATCGCCGCGTCGAGCGAGGCGCGCCAGTCGTCGTCGCTCTCCCCCGGCGTGCCGTAGATCAGGTCGAGGTTCACGTGCTCGAAGCCCGCCGCCCGCGCCTCCGCGACGCACGCCTCGGGGCGGCCCGGCGTATGCGTACGGTCCAGCACCTTCAGGACGTGCTGCCGGGCACTCTGCATGCCGAAGGAAATCCGGTTGAAGCCCCCCTCGCGCAGCTCCGCCAGGTACGCGGGGTCGACCGACTCGGGGTTGGCCTCGGTCGTGATCTCGGCGTCGTCCGCGATCCCGAACTCGTCGCGGACGGCGCCCAGCATCGCCACGAGATCGGCGGCGGCCAGCAGCGTCGGCGTACCGCCGCCGACGAACACGGTCCGTACCGGCCGGGGGTCGTCGCCCAGTACCTTGCGCGCGAGGCGCACCTCGTCGGTCAGGGTGGTGGCGTAGTTGTCGCGGGAGGCGAGGACGCCGCCGGAGCCGCGCAGCTCGGTGGCGGTGTAGGTGTTGAAGTCGCAGTACCCGCAGCGGGTCGCGCAGTACGGCACGTGCAGGTAGAACCCGAGCGGCCGCTCACCGGCCCCGAGCAGGGCGGACGCGGGCAGCGCGCCGTCCTCGGGCATGGGCTCACCATCGGGCAGTACGGAAGGCATACCGCCCATTGTCCGTCACTCGTGCGCTTGCGTGGCCTGGAGCACCAGCAGGGCGAGATCGTCGCGTACGGGCGCCTCGCCGAAGGTGTGGACCGCCCGCCGGATCCGGTCGGCGACCTCCGGGGCGGGCAGCCCGGCGCAGCCGGAGAGGGCCTCGGCCAGCCCGTCGCCGTCGTCGAACATGCGGCCCGCGCGGGAGCGGCGTTCGGTGACGCCGTCCGTGACGCACAGGAGCGTTTCACCGGGGGCGAGGTGGAAGGTGTGGCTCTCGTACCCGACGTCGTCGACGACGCCGAGCAGCACCTGGGGCGCCGCGGCCGGGGTCACCGTGCCGTCGGGGCGCAGCAGGAGCGGCAGGGGGTGACCGGCGCAGGCGAGGGTGCAGCGGGCGCCGCCGCCGTCCTCGGGGGCGAGGGGCACGAGCTCGCCGTACAGCAGGGACAGGAACCGGGGCTGGGGCGGGCCGGGCAGGTCACCGGCCGCCGCGACCATGGAGGCGGCCGCTTCGGCGGCCTCGGTGGCGTCGTCCAGGAGGAGCCGGTTCAGCCGGTCCAGAACCTGGCCGACCTGGTGGTCCTCGCGGGCGAGCAGCCGCAGCCAAGGGCGGGCGAGGCCGGTGACGACGGCGGCCTCGGGGCCGCTGCCCTGGACGTCGCCGAGCATGAAGCACCAGCGCTTGGCGCCGGGCCCGGCCTGGAAGACGTCGTAGAAGTCGCCGCCCGCGAGCCCGTCGTCGCTCGGTTCGTACACCACGCGGCTTTCGACGCCGGGGATCTGGGCGACCTGGCTGGGCAGCAGCCCGCGCTGGAGCACCCGGCTGATGGTGACCTGGCGCGCGTAGCGGCGGGCGGCGCCGATGGCGAGGGCCACGCGCCGCGCGAAGTCTTCGATGAGCGCGCTGACCGCGTCGGGGATGCGGCGCGTCCCGCGCCGCCCGACCAGCAGGGTGCCCAGCCCGTGGCCCCCGACGACAAGCCGGTACGCCAACGCGGCCCCGCCCTCGGCAGCGCACCCGCCACCCGCTTCCCGGCCTGCCGCCCGGGTCTCCCCGCCGCCCGCGTCCCGACCTGGCGCCCGGCTCTCGCCGCCGCCCGCGTCCCGACCTGGCGCCGGGCTCTCCCCGCCGCCCGATGCTCACCGGCCCACCTCCTCCCGTCCGCTCCGCGGACCTCGCCGTGC
>NZ_JAUEPL010000022.1 GCF_030406405.1 Streptomyces ficellus | reverse complement strand
ATAGTGTTTCGGTGGTCATAGCGTTAGGGAAACGCCCGGTTACATTCCGAACCCGGAAGCTAAGCCTTTCAGCGCCGATGGTACTGCAGGGGGGACCCTGTGGGAGAGTAGGACACCGCCGAACAATTATTGTGGGAAAGCCCCGCACCTTCTGGTGCGGGGCTTTCCTGCGTTTACGGTGGTGTCATGCGCTATGAACTCGTCATTTTTGACAACGACGGCGTGCTCGTCGACAGCGAGCCCATTTCCAACACCCTCCTCGCCGGGTACCTGACCGAGCTTGGCCACCCCACCTCGTACGAGGAGTCCTTGCGGGACTACATGGGGGCCGCCATGCATCGCGTACACGACCTCGTCCTGGAGCGGACCGGGCAGCGGTTGCCGACGGACTTCGACGAGACGTTTCACGCCCGCGTGTTCGCCGCGTTCGAGCGGGAGCTGGAGGCGGTCGCCGGGGTGAGTGAGGTGCTGGGGAAGCTGGTCGCGGAAGGGGTGCCGTACTGCGTCGCTTCGTCGGGGAGCCATGAGCGGATCCGGGTGGGGCACCGTAAGACCGGGCTTGACCGGTGGTTCCCCGAGGACACCGTGTTCAGCTCGCAGGACGTGGGGCGCGGAAAGCCGGCGCCCGACCTGTTCCTGTACGCCGCCGAGCGGATGGGTGTGGCGCCCGAGCGGTGTGTCGTCGTGGAGGACAGCCCGCTCGGGGTGCGTGCGGCGCTGGCTGCCGGGATGGATGTGTACGGGTTCACGGCGATGACGCCGGCGGAGAGGCTCGTGGGGGTGAAGGGCTGCTTCGATGACATGGGGGAGTTGGTCGGGCTTCTCGCGTGATGAGCTACCCAGCGGTAGGCAGGCCGCCTACGCTGTGCCGCCATGACGGATGCGCGGTCGCGGCGTGGGCGGGGCTCTCTGGCGGTCTCCTTCTTCGTGCAGGGAGTGACCTTTGCCCTGTTGGTGACGCGTATCCCCGCCATTCAGGACCGGTACGGGATATCCGACGCGTTGCTGCCGGTGTTTCTCGCGGCAGTGCCGGTCCTCGCGGGTGTCGGCAGCGTGCTCACCGGGAAGCTGGTCCGCCGGGTGGCGCCGAGCGTGGTGCTCCGGTGGGCGCAGCCGGTCGTGCTGCTGGCGTTGCTGGCGCTCGGGGCCGGCGAACGGCTGTGGCATGTCGGGGTCGCGCTGGGCGTGTTCGGGCTGGCGGTCGGGGCGCTCGACGCGTCCATGAACATGCTCGGGGTCAGCCTCCAGAGGGCGTACGGGCGCAGCATCATGCTCGGGTTCCACGCGGCGTACAGCCTGGGCGGGATCGTGGGGGCCTCGCTGGCGTGGGTCGGCGCGCACGGGGAGCTGGCGCTCGTCGTGTCGTACCTGCCGGTCGTCGCCGTGCTGCTGCCGGTGGCCCTGGTGGGGAGCCGGTGGTACGTGGAGGGGGAGCCGGGGCGTGGTGGGCCGGTCGGGCGTTCGGGCGGAGTGCTGGTGCCGCTGTGCCTGGTGCTGATGTTCGCGTACATCGGCGATTCCACCGTGGCGAACTGGAGCGCGAAGTATTTGGCGGACGTGCTGGGCGGTTCGGAGGAGCTGGCGACCGTTCCGTACAACGCCTATATGGTCACGACCCTGTTGGGGCGGGCCGTGGGTGACCTGGCGGTGCGGCGGTTCGGGGCGGTGGCCGTGGTGCGGGGCGGGGCGGTGCTGGCGGCGGCCGGGTTCGCGGTGGTGGCCGGGGCGCCGGGGGCGTGGGCCGGGGTGGCCGGGTTCACGGTGCTGGGTCTCGGGCTGAGCGTGGTGGTGCCGCAGGCGTTCGCGGCGGCGCGCAGTGATGCGGAGGTGGCGCGGCTGAACGTCTTCAACTACGTCGGGTTCCTGGTGGGATCGCCGTTGGTGGGGGCGCTCGGGGACGCGTGGAGCTATCGCGGGGCGATGCTGCTGCCGCTGGTGCTGGTGCTGGTGATGTTGCGGTACGCCACGGCGGTCGGCGGCGAGAGGGCCCTATACGGTGGCGGGCATGAGCGGCCGCGCACTGTTGATGTGGGATGACGGACTGACCGGGTACGACTTCGGGCCGGGCCATCCGATGGATCCGGTACGGCTCGCGCTGACCATGGGGTTGGTCCGGGCGTACGAGCTGGATCGCCGGGTGAACGTGGTGGCGGCCAAGCCGGCCGGTGATTCCACGCTGCGGCTGGTGCACCGGGAGGACTACGTGGCCGCGGTGCGGGCCGCGTCGGCGAACCCGAGGGCGGCGGACCAGGCGTACGGGCTGGGGACCATGGACGACCCGGCGTTCCCCGGGATGCACGAGGCGTCGGCACTCATCGCGGGGCAGTCGGTGGGCGCGGCGGACGCGGTGTGGCGTGGGGACGCCGCTCACGCGGTGAACTTCGCGGGCGGGCTGCACCACGCGATGCCGGGGTCGGCGGCCGGGTTCTGCGTCTACAACGACGCGGCCCTGGCGATCGCGCGGCTGCTGGAGCTGGGCGCGGAGCGGGTGGCGTACGTGGACGTGGACGTGCACCACGGGGACGGGGTGCAGGCGGCGTTCTGGGAGGACCCGCGGGTGCTGACCGTCTCGTTGCACGAGCACCCCGGGACGCTGTTCCCGGGCACGGGTTGGCCGGAGGAGACGGGCGCCGCCGGGGCGGCGGAGGGCGGCGCGGTCAATGTGGCGCTGCCGGCGGGGACGGGCGACGCGGGGTGGCTGCGGGCGTTCCACGCGGTGGTGCCGGAGCTGTTGGCGGACTTCCGGCCGCAGGTCCTGGTGACGCAGCACGGGGCGGACACCCACTTCGAGGACCCGCTCGCGCACCTGGCGGTGTCGCTGGACGCGCAGCGGGCGGTGCAGGCCGCGTGCCACGAACTGGCGCACGCGTACGCGGACGGGCGGTGGGTCGCCCTGGGCGGTGGCGGCTATGCGGTGGTGGACGTCGTACCGCGGTCGTGGACCCACCTGGTGGGGATCGCGGCGGACGCTCCGGTGGAGCCCGAGTCGGTCATCCCGTCGTCGTGGCGGGACGAGGTGTACGCGCGGACGCGGCAGTTGGCGCCCGGTCGGATGACGGATGGGCGGTGGCCGGTGTCGTGGCGGGCCTGGGACGAGGGGTACGACCCGGCCGACCGGCTGGACCAGGCGGTGCTGGCGACGCGGCGGGCGGCGTTCCCGCTGCGGGGGCTGCTGCCGTAGGGGGCGGCCGCGGGAAGCGAGCCCGGCCGGGCCGCGCCGCGGGTCGTGTTCCTCGCGCGTTCGAGCGGCGGTTACGCCAACTGTGCGGCGTCCTCCCGGTTTTGGCGCCCGGCCCGGGCAGGTGCGGCAGCATCGGCAGGGTGCTGAGTACCGGGGCGCTGCGCGCGCATCTGCTGGCGGCCAGGCTGGCCGGCCCCGTGGCAACCTCGCGGGAGGAGAGCCTGCGGAGCTACCGGCTGTTCGCGGCTCGCGATCCACGGGTGACGCTCGGGCTCGACCCCGAGTGGAGCTGGGACGAGCGGGCGCTGCTGCGGCTGATGGCCGACAAGTGCGGGGTCTCCGGCGACCCCGCGTACCGGTCCGGGCCCGACGTCATCGACCCGGAGCGGACGCTGAGCGCGCTCGACGCGTTCGCCGCTCGGCTCGGGGAGGCGGCCCGGCGGCGGGCGCCGGTGCTGTTCGGGACCGGGCATCCGCACCGTCTGCTGGGGTTCTACGCCGGCCTCGCAGACGCTTTGTCGGCGGCCGGATGTCTCGTTCTCACACCGTCGCAGGGCAGATCTGTCGACATAACGACCCGGTTCGGCGTACGTACGTACAACCTCGACTACGTACGAGGAGTCGCGGTGGTGCGGGAACCCGGGGCCGAAGGCGCCGGTTGTGAGACCGGCGCACACACCCATTCCCCCTTGCCCGTCAGGGTCGCTCTGGAGGGTCTCGCGGACGTCGGCGAGCCCCTGCCGGAGCTGGTCGTCGGCGACCACGGATGGGTCTGCGGAGCAGGTCAGCTGGGCTTTGAGGCCATCGGCCTGGCCGACACGGACGACCCCGCGCTGTTCGTCGGGGAGGCCGAGGGGCGCGTGTCCGTCGCCGTTCCGCTTGATGACGCGGTGCGGTCCGATTACTACCGGCCGCTTACTCGCTATGTACTCAATCGAGCGTGTCTGTCACGGTAGGCGGCGGATGGCTGCTCCTCTTCCCCACTCGTATCACCCGCCCCTAGTCTGGTGAGTGAGCGCACCGCGACGAAGAGTCACCGGAGGGGAAGCCGGTGGGCGTTGTGGGCGGAAGGTACAGGTGGGTCATGGCTGCTGCTGGCGAGAGGCCTCTCAACGAGGTCAAGTTCCTGACCGTGGCGGAAGTCGCCTCGGTGATGCGAGTGTCGAAGATGACCGTGTACCGCTTGGTGCACAGCGGTCATCTGCCGGCGATCCGGGTGGGCAGGTCATTCCGGGTTCCGGAGCAAGCGGTTCACGAGTACCTCCGTGAGTCCTTTGTGGGGGTGGAGACCGCTTAGCGGTCGTCGGGAGAGTCCCACGTACCCCTCGGATTACAAGCTCGGCGCTCTGGCCGGTAGGCTAGGCCGACGTAGGTCGTGTGGGCCCAGACGCCCCGCACCGAGATCCCCGCTGATGCGGGGGTGTTCCGAGAAGTGAGCGAGGGTAGTCGTGGGCTCTGTTATCAAGAAGCGGCGCAAGCGGATGGCCAAGAAGAAGCACCGCAAGCTGCTTAAGCGCACCCGCGTTCAGCGTCGCAACAAGAAGTAAGCGACGGCTGTACGTGCGCCATTCGCGGCCCTTCCACCGGTTCCGGTGGGAGGGCCGCGGTGTTTCCCGCGCCGCCCCCGGGGGTGCGGCGGTCATTACAGCGCCACACCGACCCGCTACGGTGGCGCATAGGCGAGGACCGAACGGAAGGCGCTGATCTTGGGCAAGGTCGTGCTCGTCACCGGCGTGGCCCGGCAGCTCGGCGGCCGGTTCGTACGCCGCATCCAGCGGGACCCCGAGGTGGACCGGGTGATCGGCGTGGACGCCGTCCCACCCGCGCACCAGTTGGGCGACGCGGACTTCGTCCGTGCCGACATCCGCCAGCCCGCCATAGGGCGGGTCCTGGCCGAGTACGGGGTCGACACCGTCGTCCATATGGACGTCACGGGGACGCCGCTGGGCGCCGGCGGCCGGACCGCGGTCAAGGAGACCAACGTCATCGGCACCATGCAGCTGCTCGGGGCGTGTCAGAAGTCACCGACGGTCAGCCGGCTGGTGGTGAAGTCCAGCACGAGCGTGTACGGCTCCGCGCCCCGCGACCCGGCCGTCTTCATGGAGACGACCCCGCCGAAGTCGCTGCCGAGCGGCGGCTTCGCCAAGGACGCCTGCGAGGTGGAGGGGTACGTGCGGGGCTTCGCGCGCCGGCGGCCCGATGTGGCGGTGTGCGTGCTGCGCTTCGCCAACATCCTGGGCCCGAGCGCGGACTCGCCGCTCGCCGAGTACCTCTCGCTGCCCGTCCTGCCCACCGTCTTCGGATACGACCCGCGGCTGCAGTTCGTCCACGAGGACGACGTCATCGAGGTGTTGCGGATCGCCGCGCACGAGCCCCGGCGGTCCACGCTCAACAGCGGCACGTTCAATGTGGCGGGCGACGGCGTGCTGACTCTCTCGCAGTGCTCACGGCGGCTGGGGCGGCCGACGGTGCCGGTGCTGCTGCCGGCCGTGACCTGGGTGGGTCAGGCGCTGCGTACGGTCGGTGTGACGGACTTCTCGCCCGAGCAGATCCGGCTGCTGACGCACGGTCGGGTGGTCAGTACGGCGCAGATGCGCGAGACGCTCGGGTACGAGCCGAAGTACACGACCGCGGAGGCCTTCGAGGACTTCGCCCGCAGCCGCGGGCCGGGCCTGCTGCCGCCGGGGGCCCTGGCCGGGGCGGTCGACCGGATCGCCGCGTGGGCGCTGCCGCTTCCCGGCGGTGGCGGCGACGCGAAGACGACTCACAGCGCCGGATGAGGGAGCGCGATTCAACGATGGCGGACGCCAAGGTCATTCCGTTCGACGACGACCGGTCGCGCGCGGGTGCGCCACGCTGGGGGCGACGGCGGCCCGGTACGGGCGGTGGCCGCCGCAGCGGCGAGAAGGGCGCCCCCACGGCGGCCGGCGAGCCCGGTACGGCCCCGGGTGGCGCCGGTGCGCGTGACGCGGCGGTGAGCCCGCTGCCGGGCCGCCCTGCCGATGACGCGGTCCCGGGCGCGGAGCAGCAGGACGTGAAGCGGGGCGCGGGCGGGGGCCAGGGGTCTGCCGGAGGCGGCGTGGAGCGCGACTGGGAGCGGCGGATCGCGGGTGGTCTGGCGTTCCTGCGACGGCGTATCACCGGCGAGTACGAGGTCGACGAGTTCGGGTACGACGAGGATCTGACCGACCAGGTCCTGATGTCGCTGCTGCGGCCGCTGTACGAGAAGTACTTCCGCGTCGAGGTGAAGGGCATCGAGAACATCCCGGCCGAGGGCGGGGCGCTGGTGGTGGCGAACCATTCGGGCACGCTGCCGCTGGACGGGCTGATGATGCAGGTCGCCGTGCACGACAACCACCCGGTCGGACGGCATCTGCGGCTGCTGGCCGCGGACCTGGTGTTCATGCTGCCGGTCGTCAACGAGCTGGCCCGCAAGGCGGGGCACACGCTGGCGTGCGCGGAGGACGCGGAGCGGCTGTTGCAGCGCGGTGAGGTCGTCGGGGTGATGCCGGAGGGCTTCAAGGGCATCGGGAAGCCCTTCAGCGACCGCTACAAGCTCCAGAGGTTCGGCCGGGGCGGTTTCGTCTCGACGGCGCTGCGGGCGGGGGCGCCGATCGTGCCGTGCTCCATCGTGGGGGCGGAGGAGATCTACCCGATGCTCGGCAACGCGAAGACCCTCGCGCGGGTGCTGGGGATTCCGTACTTCCCCATCACGCCGACCTTCCCGTGGCTCGGGCCGCTGGGGATGGTGCCGCTGCCGACGAAGTGGACGATCCAGTTCGGGGAGCCGATCCCCACGGACGGGTTCCCGCCGGAGGCGGCGGAGGATCCGATGCTGATGTTCAACCTGACGGATCAGGTTCGGGAGCAGATCCAGCACACGCTGTACAAGCTGCTGGTGCAGCGGCGGTCGGTGTTCTTCTGAAACACGTGGTGGGGGTGCCCTCCTTGAGGAGGGCACCCCCACCAGCGGACCGTCTCGTCTACCGCGCGTCTCCCTGGTCCATGCCCAGGCCCGGGAGGATGTCCGGGATCAGCGGCGGGATGGTGACGTCCGGGGCCGGCGCCGGGGGCTGCTGGCCGCCCGAGGCCGGTGGCGGCGTCGACGGGTCCGGTTCGAGCAGGCCGCCCGTGTTGCCGCCGATCAGGCCGTCGTCCTGCGTCGGGCCGGAGCCGGACGGGCCGGGCTTGGTGGTGCTGCCCGAAGGGCGGGATTCCGGCGTGGACGGCGAGCCGTCGGACGGACCGTGGCCGGAGGAGTCCTCGGTGGCATCCGGGCGGCCGGAGCCCTGGCCGGTCCTCGCCGGGGGCTGCGGCAGCTTGGACTGGAGCGGTCCGACCTCTTCGTCTATGGCGGCGAAGACGTCGCTCACCTGGTCCCGTACGTCGGTGAGCTGGGCGGGAAGGCGGTCGCGCAGTCCGTTCCACGCTTCACGGTGGTTGCGCGCGAAGGAGTTCAGCGTGGCCATCGGGGCGAGGATGCCGTCCCGCTCGTACGCCAGGCGCAGCAGCCGGTGGCCCTCGGAGGCGTCGTGCTGCATGCCGTTGAGCGCGCGCCGGATCTCGCCCAGGGACTCGTGGTCCAGCGCCCCTGACCTGTCCCGCTCCATGAGGCGGCGGACCTCGCTGAGCCGGGTGGAGGCCTGGTCCAGGTAGATCTCGCCGCGGTGGGCGTCATCGTCCGCCAGACCGAGCTTGAGGTCCTCCATGCCGCGTTTCAGTCCGTACAGCGAGTCACCGGGAAGGGCGTCGGAACTGGCAGCGGCCACCCCGCTGAACGCGCCCGCCGCCACCCCGACCGTGAGGCCGCCGGCGGCGAGCCCCTTCGACCAGCGTGAACGCGGACGGAGTTTCCGCAGCGCGGTGGCCCGGTGGGCACCCCGCCCGGCCGATGCCCGTTGCTCCGGGACCGTAGGGCCCCCGGCCGCCGTGCCCTCCTGAAGCATCGCTTCCATGGCGGCGACGAGCTGGGCTCGCTGCACCACCTTCACCTCGGGGTCCAACTCCGGCTTCGGCAACTCGCCGAGACCGCTCGCCAGGGCCAACAGCCGACCCTGCTCGGTCCGTTCGACCGGCGCTTCGGGCTGCTCGGACGCCTGCTCTTCCAGGGCCTGGGCGAAGGCGTTCGCCCGCCGGTGCGCCGATACGTTCGCGATCACTGGCGGCACCTCCTCTCGTCATGACGGTCGACTCCCCGGGGGGTCCGGAGGTTGCACACCTTGAGCGCATCCACACGAACGAGTGAATGGCTGCGGTCGCGGTGTGACCACAGGGAGCCTGCATCCCGCACAACGAGCGCCGCGGCACTTGGGTTACGCACGAAAGATGATCGGACCAGGGCGTCATGGTGGCGTCACTGTCGGTGAGTTGAGCGTGCGGCGTTGAGGTGTACGGGGGTCAGCGGGCGTCTTCGGGGAGCAGGCGTGCCAGGGTGCGGACCGCCCGGTACTGGAGTGTCTTGATCGCCCCTTCGTTCTTGCCCATCACGCGGGCGGTCTCCGCCACGGACAGGCCCTGCAGGAAGCGCAGGGTCACGCACTCCTGCTGCTGCGGGTTGAGCTTGCGGACCGCCTCCAGGAGCGCGGCGTTGGAGAGGGACTCCAGGACCGAGTCCTCCGGGCTGCGCTCGACCTCGTTGGCGTCGAGCATTTCACCGGTGGTCACTTCCAGCCTGAATCGGCTCGACTTGAAGTGGTCGGCGACCAGATTGCGCGCGATCGTGACCAGCCAGGCACCGAAATCGCGTCCCTGCCAGGTGAAGGTGGAGATACGGCGCAGGGCGCGCAGGAACGTCTCGCTGGTGAGGTCCTCGGCCGTCGCCTTCCCGCCGACGCGGTAGTAGATGTAGCGGTAGACGGTGTCGCTGTACTGGTCGTACAGCCGGCCGAAGGCCTCGGCCTCACCGGCCTGGGCGCGCTCGACCAGCTCCATCATGCGGGCGCTGTCGCTGTCGGCGGTGGGGCGCCGGGCGGTGGTCGAGGTGCCCGAGCCGCCCCGGCCGCCGCGTCTCCCGACGGCGGCACCGCCGTCGGCGAGGGCATAGCAAGGACCGGCGAGTGCCGGTGAGGCGAAGGTCGGGACGGCGTACGCGGTGGGGACGAAACCGCGCAGGTGGTCGATGACCGTTGCGCGGAGCGTAGCCAGGCCCGAGGCGTCAACCCCGACGTGTGGGTACACGGGACTCCCAGAGGCAGAGCTTCCATCACGTGCAGTACGGAACCTTTCACTCGTCGTAGCGACGCGTGGTGGTCTCGTATGCGTCTGAGGAGAATAACGCTTAGTGCAGGGAGCGCTACACCGAGTTGCTTAAATCATCGATTCAGTCGCTTCTGTTGCGTCTACGCGGCTGATCAAGTCCCACTTCGTGACCAGTTATTGATCGGATTACTTCGAGATCTGGTTAGGTGCGGTATGTCTTGTGGCCGAGTGCGGCGGCGGTGACTGGCCGGGGGTCAGCGGGGGTAAGACCCCGGATTGGGCGCGGGCCGGACAGGGGTGCCGGGCATGGGTGCCGGCCGCCCGGCCTGGCCGGACCGGCGGTGAGGGCGGTGAGGGAAGGGGGCGCGGCCCAAGGTCGTGTCCGCGGAGTCCCGTCTGTCTGGCGACGCCCGGCACGCACGCCCCCAGAGCTCCGTCCGGGGGTACGCCCAGCGGCGTTGTCGTCCGCCTTGCGATCGCACGCACCGGACGCCGCCAGGCCCGCCCTGCGGGCGGACGACGCTACTGTGCGGGCACTCCCCCTAGCGGCGGCGGCGGTGGAGGGCGACCGCGGCCGCCGTGCCGCCCGCGAGGGCGCCGACGCCCGCCGCGGCCGGGATGCCGACCTTGGCGGCCTTGCGGCCCGTGCGGTAGTCGCGCAGCCGCCACTCGCGCTCGCGGGCGTACCTGCGCAGCTTGGCGTCCGGGTTGATGGCGTACGGGTGGCCCACCAGGGACAGCATGGGGATGTCGTTGTGGCTGTCGCTGTAGGCCGCGCAGCGCGACAGGTCCAGGCCCTCCGCGGCGGCCAGGGCGCGGACCGCCTCCGCCTTCGCCGGGCCGTGCAGCGGCTCGCCGACCAGCCTGCCGGTGTAGACGCCGTCCACCGACTCGGCGACCGTGCCCAGCGCGCCGGTCAGGCCCAGGCGGCGGGCGATGATCGTCGCCGTTTCGACGGGGGCGGCCGTGACCAGCCAGACCTTCTGGCCCGCGTCCAGGTGGGCCTGGGCGAGCGCGCGCGTGCCGGGCCAGATCCGGTCGGCCATGTACTCGTCGTAGATCTCCTCGCCGATCGTCATCAGCTCGGAGACGCGGTGGCCCTTGACGATGGACAGCGCGCTCTCGCGGGCGTCCTGCATGTGCTCGGGGTCCTCGACGCCGGCCAGCCGGAACCACGCCTGCTGCCAGGCGAACCGGGCCAGCTCCCGGCGCTGGAAGAACTTCCGCTTGTACAGGCCGCGGCCGAAGTGGAAGATCGCGGCGCCCTGCATCACCGTGTTGTCGAGGTCGAAGAAGGCGGCGGCGCGGTCGTCGCCGGGGACGGGGAACTGCGGCTCGGGCGCCGGGGGCGCCGTCTCTTCGAGGAGCTGCGACGTCTTGCGGGCGGCCTCGGCCGACGCTTCGCCTGCCAGCACGCTGCGCGCGGTGGCGGAGCGCCGGTGAGGAGTGAGCCATCCCAGTGCGGCCATGTCGTGAGCATAGCCACTGTGTTCGGTACTTCCCGACTGGTGGGGATGCCATGGTGTGAACTCTGCAGGGCCGGGGCGTGACGCGGGCGGGCGGACAATGGGCTCATGTTCGGACGTACGAAGAAGAAGACCGGTCCTCGGACGGTGACCCTCATCGGCAAGCCCGGGTGCCATCTGTGCGACGACGCGCGTGCGGTGATCCAGCAGGTGTGCGCCGAGACGGGCGCGGTCTGGGAGGAGAAGGACATCCTCCAGGACGAGGAGCTCCACCGGGCGTACTGGGAGCAGATTCCGGTTGTCCTGGTGGACGGCGAGCAGCACACCTTCTGGAAGGTGGACGCCGGGCGGCTGAGGCGGGCGCTGGCGGGCTGACGGCAAGGCCCGAGCGGGAGCGAGCGGAGAGCCTGACCGGGAAAGACGGTTACCATCGTGTGCGATTTGTTGCGCTTCGGGGGCGTGGTCATGAGGAGTGTGTACGGCTTTGCCCCCTTCGGGCCCCCAACGGGGTGAGACGGTTCCGAGTTCCGGGATGGCGCGATCGGTGCGCGTGACCCCGGTCACTTTGCGCGGACAAATCGGACACCATCTTTGTGCACGCGTTCACAAAGACATAGCCTGCTGTCGACGGGGCGGTCCTGGGACATATGGCCGCCTGCAGCCCCGCTCATCCCGCAGGAGCACCGTGGCAACTGGCCGAACACACCGACCGGCGACCCGTAGCCGAGGAATCCCCGAGGCCACCGTCGCCAGGCTTCCGCTGTATCTGCGGGCGCTGACCGCACTGTCGGAGCGCTCCGTACCCACGGTCTCCTCCGAGGAGCTCGCGGCGGCGGCGGGGGTCAACTCCGCGAAGCTGCGCAAGGACTTCTCCTACCTCGGCTCGTACGGGACGCGGGGCGTCGGGTACGACGTCGAGTACCTCGTCTACCAGATCTCACGCGAGCTCGGGCTGACCCAGGACTGGCCGATCGTCATGGTCGGTATCGGTAACCTCGGCGCCGCCCTCGCCAACTACGGCGGCTTCGCCTCCCGTGGCTTCCGCGTCGCCGCGCTGATCGACGCCGATCCCGCCATGGTCGGCAAGCCGGTCGCGGGCATGCCCGTCCAGCACATCGACGACCTTGAGAAGATCATCGACGAGAACGGGGTCTCGATCGGCGTCATCGCCACCCCCGCCGGAGCCGCCCAGCAGGTCTGCGACCGGCTGGTCACGGCCGGGGTGACCTCCATCCTGAACTTCGCGCCGACCGTGCTCTCCGTGCCCGACGGTGTGGACGTGCGCAAGGTCGACCTCTCCATCGAGCTGCAGATCCTCGCCTTCCACGAGCAGCGCAAGGCGGGCGAGGAGGCGGGGGCCGCCGAGGCCGTCGTACCGCCGGTCGTACGCGGCGCCACCGCCCCGGCCGAGGGACGGAAGGGACCTGACGGGGACATGCCCGCCGTGATGCCGGCATGAGCCTCCTCGTCGTCGGCCTCAGCCACCGCAGCGCCCCCGTCAGCGTGCTGGAGCGGGCCTCGCTCGACACCGACACGCAGACCAAGCTGCTCCAGGACACCCTCGCCGCCGAACCGGCCGTCGAGGCCGCGGTCCTCGC
This sequence comes from Streptomyces ficellus, assembly GCF_030406405.1. GTDB lineage: Bacteria > Actinomycetota > Actinomycetes > Streptomycetales > Streptomycetaceae > Streptomyces > Streptomyces ficellus_B. The sequence goes on along the minus strand of NZ_JAUEPL010000022.1, from coordinate 87,562 downwards.
CACCTGCAACCGCATCGAGCTGTACGCCGACGTGGACAAGTTCCACGCGGGCGTCGCCGAGCTGTCCACGCTGCTCGCCCAGCACAGCGGCGTCGGGCTGGAGGAGCTCACCCCGTATCTGTACGTGCACTACGAGGACCGGGCCGTCCACCACCTGTTCTCGGTGGCGTGCGGGCTCGACTCGATGGTCGTGGGCGAGGGGCAGATCCTCGGCCAGATCAAGGACGCCCTCGCGCGTGGCCAGGAGCTGCACACCGCGGGGCGGCTGCTGAACGACCTGTTCCAGCAGGCGCTGCGGGTCGGCAAGCGGGCGCACAGCGAGACCGGCATCGACCGGGCCGGTCAGTCGCTCGTCACCTTCGGGCTGGAGCAGCTCGCGCTCGGTACGGACGTCGACACCTGGGCCGAGGGCAAGCGCGCGCTGGTCATCGGCGCAGGTTCGATGTCCTCGCTCGCCGCCGCCACGCTCGCCCGTGCCGGTGTCGCCGAGGTCGTCATCGCCAACCGGACGATGGAGCGCGCCGAGCGGCTCGTGCGGATCCTCACCGAGCCCGGGGGCACGGGCGTGGCCGCGCGTGCGGTCGCCATGGGCCGCGTGGGCGACGAACTGACCCGTGCCGATGTGGTCGTCTCCTGCACCGGGGCCACCGGGCTGGTGCTGACGGGCGCCGCCGTGGAGGCCGCGACCGCGGTCCGTACCGCGCCGCTCGCGCTGCTCGACCTCGCCATGCCCCGCGACATCGACGCCGCGGCGCACCGGCTGGCGGGCGTCAGGCTCGTGGACATCGAGTCGCTCGCCGAGGCCTCCGCCGACGCCCCCATGGCCGCCGACGTGGACCAGGTGCGCGGCATAGTCGCCGCGGAGGTCGCCGCCTTCGGCGCCGCCCAGCGCGCCGCGCACATCACCCCCACCGTCGTCGCGCTGCGCACCATGGCGGCCGACGTGGTGGACGTCGAGATGGCGCGGCTGGAGGGGCGGCTTCCCGGTCTCGACGACAAACAGCGCGCCGAGATCACGCAGGCCGTGCGCCGCGTGGTCGACAAGCTGCTCCACGCGCCGACCGTACGGGTCAAGCAGCTGGCCAGCGAGCCCGGCGGCGCCGGGTACGCGGACGCGCTGCGCACACTCTTCGACCTCGACCCGGAGACGGTCGCCTCCGTCAGCCGGGCCGACGTGAACGACGCCGATCTCAAGAACCGAGGGCGAGTATGACCGAGAGGGCCCAGAGGGCATCGAGCCAGGGGGCTCCGCGTGCCGGTGCTCCGAGTGCTTCGAGCCCGGGCGCGCCGGGACAGGGCACGCCGGGAGGACAGGGCGCGCCGGGACAGGGCGTGCCGGAGCAGGGGGCGCTGCGGCTGGGGACCAGGCGCAGCAAGCTCGCCATGGCCCAGTCCGGGCATGTCGCGGACGCCGTCCGGCAGCTGACCGGGCGCCCCGTGGAGCTCGTGGAGATCACCACGTACGGGGACACCTCCCGCGAGCACCTCGCGCAGATCGGCGGCACGGGCGTCTTCGTCACCGCCCTGCGCGACGCGCTGGTGGCGGGCGAGGTCGACTTCGCCGTGCACTCGCTGAAGGACCTGCCCACCGCGCAGCCCGAGGAGCTGGTGCTCGCCGCGATCCCGCGCCGCGAGGACCCGCGCGACGTGCTGGTCGCCCGGGACGGGCTGCGGTTCGAACAGCTTCCGGCCGGGGCCCGCGTGGGCACCGGTTCGCCGCGGCGCATGGCGCAGCTCAACGCGTACGCGCGTGCCCACGGCATGGAGATCGAGTGCGTCGCCATTCGGGGGAATGTCGACACGCGCATCGGCTACGTACGGAACGGGGAGCTGGACGCGGTGGTACTCGCCGCGGCCGGGCTCAACCGGATCGGGCGTAGTGCGGAGGTCACCGACTTCCTGTCGGTCGACACCGTTCTGCCCGCCCCCGGCCAGGGGGCCCTGGCGATCGAGTGCACGGCGGCCAACGCCGGCCTCGCCGCCGCGCTCGCCGAGCTCGACGACCCGTACACCCGGGCCGCCGTGACCGCCGAGCGATCCCTGCTCGCCGCCCTGGAGGCCGGCTGCTCCGCACCCGTGGGTGCGTTGGCCGACCTGCTGGCCGATGGGCAGGCTGTTCATGAGATGCGCCTGCGGGGTGTGGTCGGCACGGCCGACGGCTCCACGCTGGTGCAGTTGTCCACCACCGGTCCCGTACCCACGTCGCACGGCGACGCCGTCGCGCTCGGTCGCGAACTCGCGTCCGAGATGCTCGCCAAGGGTGCGGCCGGTCTTATGGGGGAGCGAGCACTTTGAGCCCCACCACTGCATCCAAGGCTTCCTCGGCGTTCTCCGCGTGCGGGCACGTCACCTTCCTGGGCGCCGGACCCGGTGATCCGGGGCTGCTGACTCTGCGCGCCGTCGAGGCGCTGGCAGGCGCTGACGTACTGATCGCCGAGCCGGATGTGCTCGCTGTCGTACGCGGCCATGCGCGGGCGGGCGTGAGCACGCCTGAGCTGACGGTTGTTGACGATGCGTCAATGCCCGCCGGGGTCCCCGTGTTGAGGGATGCGACCAATCTTGTCATGGAGGCCGCACGGGGCGGCAAGCGGGTCGTCCGTGCGGTCAGCGGCGACCCGGGACTCGACGGCAACGCGGGCGCCGAGATGCTCGCCTGCGCCGCCGAGGGCATCCCCTTCGAGGTCGTGCCCGGCGTCGCCGCGGCCGTGGGCGTGCCCGCGTACGCCGGTGTGCCGCTGCGGGACGCGCAGGGCGCGGACGTGCGGTTCGTCGACGCCCGTACGGCGAGCGAGCGGTGCTGGACGGAGGTGGGGGCCTCGGACGGGACGGTTGTCGTGTCGACGTCCCTCGACTCCGTGGCCGCCGCTGCCGGTGAGCTGGTGTCGGCCGGCCGTAAGCCAGACACCCCGCTGACCGTCACCGTGGCCGGGACGACCACCCGGCAGCGGACGTGGACCGCGACGCTCGGCACCATCGCGCAGGTGCTCAAGCAGGCGAAGGTGCTGCCGTCGCCGGAGGGCCACCAGCCCGTCATAGCCGTGGTCGGCGAACGCAGCGCGGCCGCTCAGCGCGACCAGCTCGCGTGGTTCGAGTCGAAGCCGCTGTTCGGCTGGAAGGTCCTCGTACCGCGGACGAAGGAGCAGGCGGCGTCGCTCTCCGACCAGCTCCGGTCCTACGGCGCCGTGCCGAGCGAGGTCCCGACCATCGCCGTCGAGCCGCCGCGTACGCCGCAGCAGATGGAGCGCGCGGTGAAGGGGCTGGTGACCGGGCGGTACGAGTGGATCGCCTTCACGTCCGTCAACGCGGTGAAGGCGGTGCGGGAGAAGTTCGAGGAGTACGGGCTCGACGCGCGCGCCTTCGCCGGGATCAAGGTCGCGGCGGTGGGCGAGCAGACTGCCGCTTCGTTGGTCGAGTTCGGTGTGAAGCCGGACCTCGTGCCGAGCGGGGAGCAGTCGGCGGCGGGGCTGCTGGAGGACTGGCCGCCGTACGACCCGGTCTTCGACCCGATCGACCGGGTGTTCCTGCCGCGCGCCGACATCGCGACGGAAACGCTGGTGGCCGGTCTCATCGAGCTCGGGTGGGAGGTCGACGACGTCACCGCCTACCGGACCGTGCGCGCGTCGCCGCCGCCTGCCGAGACGCGCGAGGCGATCAAGGGCGGCGGGTTCGACGCTGTTCTGTTCACGTCGTCGAGCACGGTGCGGAACCTGGTCGGTATCGCCGGGAAGCCGCACAACGTGACGGTCATCGCCTGTATCGGGCCGGCCACCGCGAAGACCGCGGAGGAGCACGGGCTGCGGGTGGACGTCCTGTCGCCCGAGCCGTCCGTGCACAAGCTGGCCGAGGCGCTGGCCGAGTTCGGGCTCCGGCGCCGGGCGGCCGCGCTGGAGGCGGGTGACCCGGTCACCCGGCCGAGCGAGCGGCGCCCGGGCGCGAGACGCCGGCGGACCACCTGACGGTTGGATAGGCGGGGTCGGCGGGGCGCCCGAGCGGTCCGGTGGGCGCGCTCGCCGCCGATCCCCTGCGGGGACGACCCTGCACGGCCCCTCCGCGCCGTTCGTCCCGCGCCGACGCGGTGTCGGCATTCGCGGTCCCGGAGGCGGCGTAGCGTGGCTGGCATGACTGTGTACGGATCCTTCCCCGGTACGCGGCCGCGGCGGCTGCGTACGACTCCCGCGATGCGGCGGATGGTCGCGGAGACGCGGCTGAACCCGGCCGACCTGATCCTGCCCGCGTTCGTACGGGAGGGCGTCAGCGAGCCCGTTCCGATCTCGGCCATGCCCGGCGTGGTGCAGCACACGCGTGACACGCTGCGGAAGGCCGCCGTGGAGGCGGTCGCGGCCGGTGTCTCCGGGATCATGCTCTTCGGCGTGCCGGAGGAGTCGAAGAAGGACGCCCTGGGTACGGCGGGGACCGACCCGGATGGGATCTTGCAGGTCGCCATTCGGGACGTGCGCGCCGAGGTCGGGGACGACTTGGTGGTGATGTCCGATCTGTGTCTGGACGAGTACACCGATCATGGGCACTGCGGTGTGCTGGACCAGGAAGGGCGGGTCGACAACGACGCCACCCTGGAGCGGTACGCCGAGATGGCGCAGGTCCAGGCCGACGCGGGCGCCCATGTGCTGGGGCCCAGCGGGATGATGGACGGGCAGGTCGGGGTGGTCCGGGACGCGCTGGACACCATCGGCAAGGAGGACGTGGCGGTGCTCGCCTACACGGCGAAGTACGCCTCGGCGTTCTACGGGCCGTTCCGCGAGGCCGTCGGGTCGTCTCTGACGGGTGACCGCAAGACGTATCAGCAGGACTCCGCCAACGTCCGGGAGTCGATGCGGGAGTTGGCGCTGGACCTGGAGGAGGGCGCCGACATGGTGATGGTCAAGCCCGCCGGGCCCTACCTGGATGTGCTGGCGCGCGTTGCGGACGCGGTGGACGTGCCCGTGGCCGCGTACCAGATCAGTGGTGAGTACGCGATGGTCGAAGCCGCGGCGGAGAAGGGCTGGATCGACCGGGACACGGCGATCCTGGAGACGCTGACGGGCATCAGGCGGGCGGGCGCGCAGATGATCCTCACCTACTGGGCGACCGAGGCCGCCCAGCGGCTGCGCTAGCGTGCGTGCTCGTGAGCAGGCGGGTCTCCCCGCCTGCTCACGGTCCAGTCAGAGGCGCTCGGGCGTACGGATGCCGAGCAGTGCCATGCCCTGGTGGAGGGTGCGGGCGGTTAGGTCGACGAGGAACAGGCGGTTCTCGACCACCTCCGGCGCGTTCTGGTCGCTGATCACCTGGCACTGGTCGTAGAACGTCGTCAGGTGCGACGCCAACTGGTACAGGTACGCGGCCAGCTTGTGCGGCTCGTACGACGCGGCCACGTCGGTCAGGACCTCGCCGAACTGGTCCAGGTGCAGGCCCAGCGCGCGCTCGGCCGGGGCCAGGGACAACTCCGGGTGGGCGGCGGGCTGCGTGTCACCGGCCTTGCGGATGATCGACTTGATACGGGCGTACGCGTACTGAAGGTAGACGGACGTGTCGCCGTTCAGCGACACCATCTGGTCCAGGTCGAACTTGTAGTCTCGCGACGCCGAGGTAGAGAGGTCGGCGTACTTCACGGCGCCGATACCGACGTACCGGCCGTTCTCGACGATCTCCTGCTCGGTCAGGCCCACCTTCTCGGCCTTGTCGCGGACAACCGCGGTCGCCCGGTCGATCGCCTCGTCCAGGAGGTCGACCAGCCGGACCGTCTCGCCCTCGCGGGTCTTGAACGGCTTGCCGTCCTTGCCCAGGACCGTGCCGAAGGCGAGCTGGACGGCGTGGACGCGGTCGTTCAGCCAGCCCGCGCGGCGGGCGGTCTCGAAGACCATCTTGAAGTGCAGCGACTGGCGGGCGTCCACCACGTACACCAGGGTGTCGGCGCCCAGGTTCTGGACGCGGTCGCGGATCGCGGACAGGTCGGTGGCCGCGTAGCCGTAGCCGCCGTTGGACTTCTTGACGATCAGGGGGACCGGGTTGCCGTCCGGGCCCTTCACGTCGTCGAAGAACACGCACAGGGCGCCCTCGGAGCGGACCGCGACGCCCGACTCCTCCAGGATCCGGCACGTCTCGTCGAGCATGTCGTTGTAGCCGGACTCGCCGACCACGTCCGGGTCGTCGATCTCCATGTCCAACTTGTTGAAGACCGAGTAGAAGTAGATCTTCGACTCGTCGACGAATCGCTGCCACAGGGCGAGCGTCTCCTCGTCACCGGACTGGAGGGCCACCACACGGTCGCGGGAGCGCGCCTTGAACTCCTCGTCGGAGTCGAACAGGGCGCGGGCCGCCTTGTAGAGGCGGTTGAGGTTGGACATCGCCTCCTCGCCGGAGACGTCCGCGTCCTTGTGGTCCAGCTCGTGCGGGTGCTCGATCAGGTACTGGATGAGCATGCCGAACTGGGTGCCCCAGTCGCCGATGTGGTGGCGGCGGATCACCTTCTCGCCCGCGAACTCAAGGATCTTGACCATGGCGTCACCGATGACGGCGGAGCGGAGGTGCCCGACGTGCATCTCCTTCGCCACGTTCGGCTGGGCGTAGTCGATGACCGTCGTGCCGGGCTGGTCCTTGTACGGAACGCCGAGGCGCTCGTCGGCGGCGCGGGCGGCGAGGGTCTCGGTGATCGCCTTGTCGGTGATCGTGATGTTGAGAAACCCGGGGCCGGAGACCTCGATGGCCTTCAGTACGTCATTGGCCGGGATCGCGCCGACGACCTTGGTCGCCAGCTCACGCGGGTTTCCCTTGAGCTTCTTGGCCAAGGCCAGGATGCCGTTGGCCTGGAAGTCGGCCCGGTCGCTTCGTCGCAGCAGCGGATCGGCGGAGCCGGCCTCCGGCAGGGCTGCCGTCAGGGCGTCCGCGAGGCGCTGCTGCACGGTCGAAGCGAGAGAAGGGACCGAGGCCATGAGCTTCCGTTCCTGTCGAGGTGGTGAAGGGTTATTCCGGTTGTCAAGTGTCCCACGGGCACGCAAGCTCTTTGTCGCGGACCGCGTGGGCTGTGGACAACCGGGCGGTTGTGGACAACCTCGGGGGGCGCCGTTTCGTCTGGGAGAATGGCTTACGCCAACCTTCGAGAATCCCAAGGAACCAAGGACGTGCCGATCGTGGCTCAGAGCAGCACCGAGACCGACTGGGTCTCCCGTTTCGCGGACGAGGTCATCGCCGAGTCGGAGCGACGTGCGCCTGGGAAACCGGTCGTGGTCGCCTCCGGCCTCTCGCCGTCCGGCCCCATCCACCTGGGCAACCTCCGTGAGGTCATGACTCCGCACCTGGTCGCCGACGAGATCCGGCGGCGGGGGTACGAGGTACGCCACCTGATCTCCTGGGACGACTACGACCGGTACCGCAAGGTGCCGGTGGGCATCCCGGGCGTGGACGGCTCCTGGGAGGAGCACATCGGCAAGCCGCTGACCTCGGTTCCGGCCCCGGCCGGCTCGGCGTACCCGAACTGGGCGGAGCACTTCAAGGCCGCGATGGTCGAGTCGCTGGCCGAGCTGGGCGTCGAGTTCGACGGCATCAGCCAGACCGAGCAGTACACCTCCGGTGTCTACCGCGAGCAGATCCTGCACGCGATGCGGCACCGGGGGACGATCGACGCGATCCTCGACCGGTACCGGACGAAGGACAAGGCGACCGGTCAGCCGAAGAAGCAGCAGAAGCAGCAGAAGCCGGTGGACGAGGCCGAGCTGGAGGCCGCTGAGGGCTCCGGCGCGGCCAGCGAGGACGACGGCTCCGGCGGCGCCGGCGGCTACTTCCCGTACAAGCCGTACTGCGCTCAGTGCGGCAAGGACCTGACCACCGTCACCGCGTACGACGACGAGTCGACGGAGCTGAGCTACGGCTGTGCGTGTGGCTTCGCGGAGACGGTGAAGCTGAGCGAGTTCAACCGCGGCAAGCTGGTCTGGAAGGTCGACTGGCCGATGCGCTGGGCGTACGAGGGGGTCATCTTCGAGCCCAGCGGTGTCGACCACTCGTCGCCCGGTTCGTCGTTCGTGGTGGGCGGGCAGATCGTGCGTGAGGTGTTCGACGGCGTCCAGCCGATCGGACCGATGTACGCGTTCGTGGGCATCAGCGGAATGGCCAAGATGTCGTCGTCGCGCGGTGGCGTGCCGACCCCGGCCGACGCGCTGAAGATCATGGAAGCGCCGCTGCTGCGCTGGCTGTACGCGCGCCGCAAGCCCAACCAGGCCTTCAAGATCGCCTTCGACCAGGAGATCCAGCGGCTGTACGACGAGTGGGACAAGCTGGAGGCGAAGGTCGCGGACGGCACCGCGCTGCCCGCCGACGCCGCCGCCCACTCGCGCGCGGTGCGCACGGCGGCCGGTGAGCTGCCGCGTACGCCTCGGCCGCTGCCGTACCGCACGCTCGCCTCGGTCGTCGACATCACCGCCGGGCACGACGAGCAGACACTGCGCATCCTGAGCGAGCTCGACCCGGCGCGGCCGCTGACGTCGCTGGACGAGGTGCGGCCACGGCTGGACCGCGCCGAGAACTGGATCTCCACCCAGGTCCCGGCCGAGCAGCGCACCATCGTCCGCTCCCAGCCCGACACCGAGCTGCTCGGCTCGCTGGACGAGGAGGGGCGCGAGTCGCTGCGGCTGCTGCTGGAGGGACTGGACAGCCACTGGTCGCTGGACGGGCTCACCACGCTGGTCTACGGCGTGCCGAAGGTGATGGCGGGGCTCGATCCCGAGGCCAAGCCGACGCCGGAGCTGAAGGTGGCCCAGCGGAACTTCTTCGCGCTGCTGTACCGGCTGCTGGTCAGCCGGGACACCGGGCCACGGCTGCCCACGCTGCTGCTGGCGGTGGGCGCGGACCGGGTGCGCAAGCTGCTGGGCGCGTAGATCGTTCGGAGGGCTCTCTGCTGAGGGCCCTCCGGCCGTTCGACGTCCTTACGCGATGTGCTCGGCCGCCAGCTGTGCCTGGTAGGTCTCCTTGAACGTGGTGTGCAGGCGGCGCAGCAGGACGGCGCTGAGCGGGTGGCGGATGCCGTGGGCGTCGGCGAGGTGTATGTCGAGGACCTCCACGCTCGGCCAGTCGTTGTGCTCGTCGACGTACTGCTTGAACACCGGATACGCGAGGCGGCTGAACTCCTCGGCGTCCGGGTCGGCGAGCTCGGCCGGCAGTTCAGCCGGCAGTTCAGCCGGCAGTTCAGCCGGCAGTTCGGCCGGCAGGGGCTCGTCCTGGTCGGCTTCCGGGCCCTCGACGTAGGTGGGGGCGTAAGCGCGCTCGTAGGTGTCCTGCGGGAGCTGGGGCGCGGCGAACCACGGGCTGTGGTGGTTGCCGGGGAGCTGCGGCTGCGGCTGAGGCTGTTCCTGCGGCTGTTTTTCGGGCTCAGGTTGGGGCTGGGGGTGGTTCTGGGCCTGGGGCGGTTCCCCGGACCAGTCGTCGGGGGTCTGCTGGTGCTGCGGCTGGGGCAGTTCGGGCGTCGCCTTCTGGAGCTGCACCGGGTTGGGCGGCAGCAGTACGGGGTCGATGCCCGCCGCCGCCAGGCCCGCCGGTGCCGTCTCGGCGAGCGGCACGCCGTATTTCGCCAGCCTCAGCGGCATCAGCGACTCGACCGGTGCCTTGCGGCGCCAGGCCCGGCCGAAGCGGGCCTGAAGGCGTGCCTGGTAGATCAGCCGGTCCTGTTCGAGCTTGATCACCTGCTCGTACGAGCGCAGCTCCCACAGCTTCATCCGGCGCCAGAGCAGGAAGGTGGGGACGGGCGAGAGCAGCCAGCGGGTGAGGCGTACTCCCTCCATGTGCCTGTCGGCCGTGATGTCGGCGATCCGGCCGACCGCGTGCCGCGCGGCCTCCACCGCGACGACGAAGAGGACCGGGATCACGGCGTGCATGCCGACGCCGAGCGGGTCCGGCCAGGCGGCCGCGCCGTTGAAGGCGATCGTGGCGGCGGTCAGCAGCCATGCCGTCTGGCGCAGCAGCGGGAAGGGGATGCGGATCCAGGTCAGCAGCAGGTCGAGGGCGAGCAGGACACAGATGCCCGCGTCGATGCCGATGGGGAAGACGGCCGAGAAGTCGCCGAAGCCCTTCTGCTCGGCGAGCTCGCGCACCGCCGTGTACGAGCCCGCGAAACCGATCGCGGCGATGACCACCGCGCCGGCGATGACGACGCCGATGAGTATGCGGTGCGTGCGTGTCAGCTGCATCGCGGCCACCCGCGATCCCCTCCCGTTGTCCGTCCTCTGGCGGGCACAGCCTGGCACACGCGTACGGAGCCCGGACCTCGGGGGAGGTCCGGGCTCCGCACGCATGTGCCGGGCGGGTGCCGCCCGTTGGCTACTTGTTGGCCGCCGCGACCGCGGCGACCGCCTCCTTGGAGGCCTTCACCGCGTCCTCCATCAGGTCCGACGGAGTCGGCGTCTTGGCGCCCGCGTACCCGGCGCCGTTGTAGGAGACCGTGATGAGCACGTTCTCCGTACGGGTCACGATGGCCGCGTACTTGAAGTCCGCGCCGGTCTTCTTCAGGCCGTAGCTGATGGCCGTGGCCTCGTTGCCGACGCCCGCGGCGCCCGAGGTCTTGACGGCGGTGGCGCCCTGGGTGGCCTTCACCTTGCCGACTTCCTTGGTGTAGTTCTCCTGGGCGCGCTGCTCGCCGCTGCCGAGCGACGGGTCGGATTCGTAGCGCAGGAGGGCAATGTCGAGCCAGCGGTACTGCGAGCCCTTGACGCCCTTGTCATCCAGGCCGTTCCAGGAGCAGCTGCCACGGCTGGCGGTGTCGCTGGACTTGCCGGGCGTGCCGGACTTGGTCTTCACCTCCGGCACCAGGTCCTCGATCGTCTTCCCGGTGATCGCCTTGCACGCGTCGGGCAGCTTGGTGTACTTCGCGGGCGCGACGCTCGGCGTGACCTCCTGGGCGGCGTTCGGCGAGGCGGCGGCGGAGGGCGCCTGCGTGGTCGCGTCGCCCTTGCTGTCGGCGTCCGACGAGCAGCCGGCGACGACGAGCATCACCGGTACGGCTGCGCAGGCGAGTATGCGGGTGAGTCGCGGGGCTGATCGGTGCATGGTTCCTTCAGTCGCTTGTCGTACGTTCGGCCACGGGTCCGGCCACGGTAGCCCGAGTCGCTACGTCACCGGGGGCCCCGGTGGCGGTGGACCGCGAGCACCGCGGGCCGCTACTCCTCGAACCTCTCGGCGAGGTAGCGGGCCAGTCCCTGGGCCTTTTCCTGCAGTTCCTTGCTGTCGGGCACGTCGGTGATACGGGCGGGCTGCTCGCCGTACCGGATGGTGACGATCACGTTCGATGTGCGGAACACCACGCTGACGATGCGGCGCTGGGCGGTCGAACCGGCGCGGGTGAGGACGTCGTCGAGGAACGCCGCGTCGGCGAGGCCGGACAGGACGCGCGGTTGCAGGCCCTCGGGGGCGGCGATGGTGCCGGTGGCGTTCGGGGTGGGGGTGGCTGTGGCTGTGGGGGTGGGCGTGACGGTGGTGGCGTTGCCGGCCGGGGATTGCGGGGTCTGGGCGCCGCCGGCAGCGGCGGGCGGGCCGGCGGGGAGGCCGGCGGCGGCTTCCTTGCCCGCGTAGACCTGCTGGGCGCGGTCGTCGTCACTGACGGCGGGGTCGTAGGAGACGACGCGCTCGAAGTCGAGGGTCAGCTGGTGGGAGGCGTCCGGGCCATCGGTCTTCCAGCTGCAGCCGGCGCGGCGGTCGGTGTCGTAGGTGACGGCGGCCGTGCCGCGGTAGGCGCGCTCACGCTGGTCCTCGGGGAGCAGGGCGACGCCGGGCAGGAGGTCCTTGAGCGTGGCGCGCTGGATGGAGCCGCAGGGCTCCAGGAGCGTGCGGTACTTGCCGGGCTGGGCGTCGGCGTTGGCGGCGTCGCCGGCCTTGGAGTCGGTGGCGGAGCCGTCGGGGCCGGAGCCGGCGCTGCAGCCGGTGAGGCCGGTGACGCCGACGGTGAGCGCCGCGAGGAGTGCGGCCACACCGGGTACGTACGCCCTTCGTTGCACGGTGCCGGGCTCCTTTCGCTGTGCTGCCGGTCCGTACCGGCATCCCGTATCGGCATTGCGTATCGGCAAGGAAAACAGGTTGCCGCTCCGCGCCGGACGATGGACACAATGTGTATCGCACGCACTGCCGTCGATGCCGGTCCGTTGTCGCCTTCGCGGACCTTGCTGGAGGTTTTTGCGTTATCAGGCTTATCGGGGGAATTGAGGAACTATGTCGTACGTAGAGGTGCCCGGGGCGAACGTCCCGATCCGGATGTGGGCCGACCCTTCGACGGTGGAGGGCGGGGCGATGCAGCAGCTGCGCAACGTCACCACGCTGCCGTGGATCAAGGGGCTCGCCGTGATGCCGGACGTGCACTACGGCAAGGGGGCGACGGTCGGTTCGGTGATCGCGATGCGCGGGGCCGTCTGCCCGGCGGCGGTCGGGGTGGACATCGGCTGCGGTATGTCGGCGGTCAAGACGTCGCTGACGGCGAACGACCTGCCCGGTGATCTGTCGCGGCTGCGCACCAGGATCGAGCAGGCCATTCCGGTGGGGCGCGGCATGCATGACGAGGTGGTCGCCCCCGACCGGCTGCACGGCTTCCCGACGGCGGGCTGGGACGACTTCTGGGCGCGGTTCGACGGAGTGGCGGAAGCGGTCAAGTTCCGCCAGGAACGGGCCGTGAAGCAGATGGGAACGCTGGGAAGCGGCAACCACTTCATCGAGTTCTGCCTCGATGAGTCGGGATCGGTCTGGCTGATGCTGCACTCCGGGTCCCGGAACATCGGCAAGGAACTCGCCGAGCACCACATCGAAGAGGCCCGGAAGCTGCCGCACAACCAGGGCCTGATCGACCGCGACCTCGCCGTGTTCATCGCGGACACGCCGCAGATGGCGGCCTACCGTCACGATCTGTTCTGGGCGCAGGAGTACGCGAAGTACAACCGCGCGATCATGATGGCGATCTTCAAGGACGTGGTCCGCAAGGAGTTCAAGCGGGCCCGGGTGACCTTCGAGCCGGTCATCTCCTGCCACCACAACTATGTGGCGGAGGAGCGGTACGAGGGGATGGACCTGCTGGTCACGCGGAAGGGCGCGATCCGGGCCGGCTCCGGGGACTACGGGATCATCCCGGGCTCAATGGGCACCGGCTCGTACATCGTGCGGGGTCTGGGCAACGAGGCGTCGTTCAACTCGGCCTCGCACGGCGCGGGCCGGAAGATGAGCCGTAACGCGGCGAAGCGGCGGTTCACGGCGCGGGACCTGGAGGAGCAGACGCGGGGCGTGGAGTGCCGCAAGGACTCCGGCGTCGTGGACGAGATCCCGGGCGCGTACAAGCCGATCGAGCAGGTCATCGACCAGCAGCGCGATCTGGTGGAGGTCGTGGCGAAGTTGAAGCAGGTGGTCTGCGCCAAGGGCTGACGCGGAACGTGAGGGGCCCCGGCGGGTTGGCGCCGGGGCCCCTCGCCGTTGTCCGTCGCTCGTCTGCTCACAGCTCGCGGTGGACCTTGGTGTTGGAGGCCTGGGCGCGGGGGCGGACGACCAGGAGGTCGATGTTGACGTGGGCGGGGCGGGTGACCGCCCAGGTGATGGTGTCGGCGACGTCGGCCGCGGAGAGGGGATCGGGGACCCCCGCGTAGACCTTGGCCGCCTTTTCGGTGTCCCCGCGGAAGCGGGTCGTCGCGAACTCATCGGTCTTCACCAGACCCGGGGCGATCTCGATCACGCGGACCGGGGTGCCGACGATCTCCAGGCGGAGCGTCTCGGCGAGGACCCGGGCGCCGTTCTTGGCCGCGACGTATCCCGCGCCGCCCTCGTAGGTGGCGTGGCCGGCGGTGGAGGTGACGACGACCACCGTGCCGGCGCCGCTCGCGGTGAGGGCGGGGAGCAGGGCCTGCGTCATATTGAGGGTGCCGATCACGTTGACCTCGTACATCCGGCGCCAGTCGTCCGGGTCGCCGGTGGCGACGGGGTCCGCGCCGAGTGCGCCGCCCGCGTTGTTGACCAGGACGTCGACGGACGGCAAGCCGCCGAGGAAGGCCGCGAAGGCGTCGACGGCCGGGCGGTCGGTGACGTCCAGCGCGTACGCCGTGGCCTGGTGGCCGGCGGCGGTGAGCTCGGCGGCGAGGGTCTCGACGCGATCCTTGCGGCGGGCGGTGAGCACCACATGGTGGCCGGCCGCGGCGAGCTGCCGTGCCGTGGCGGCGCCGATACCGCTGCTCGCTCCGGTGACGACGGCGACGGGGGTGGCGGCGGTCATGGGGTACTCCTCGCGCGTGTGATCGAACGGCGGATACGCGGCCAGGATAGGCGGCCGCTATGGGACGGCCGGTGTAGGCGGGGTTTCCCGCTCAGCTCGGGGACGGGCGGCGGGGGAGGCGCGGAGTGGCGGGCCATATCGGTACCTTCTGGGCATGTTTGCGATGCGCGGGGCTCTTCCGGCGGTGTCCGTCGCCGTGGCGACGGTGATGGGCGCGAGTGGTGGTGCCGGGGCGGTGGGTCCCGAGGCCGACGTCTCGCACCATGGCCGTTTCTTCTACGGGGACGGTCAGCTGGATGTCGTGCTGCTGAGCGAGAACCACGGGCCGTCGCCGCTGGAGGACGCGACCGTACGGCTGGCGTTCTCGTCGCCCCTGGCCGCTGTCCATGATCTGTCGGCCGGCTGTGTGTGGGGCGGCGACCGGGAGGTGCTGTGCTCCACGGGGCCGCTGGGCGTGGACGGTGCGCGCCGCGAGACGATCCTCGCCCTGCGGACGGCGGGCGCGCCGCAGGAGGTGACGGTGCGGGTGACCACCGCGTGGAACGGTGGCGCGACCGACCGGAACCCCGCCAACAACGACCACCGGGTGCTGGTGCTCGCGACGGGTGACCCGTACGTCTTCTGAGCTGACGGCTCTGGTGGTTGAGGCTGCGGTGCACTGCGCCCGGTTGGCACCGGATTCGGTCAGTCATGGCGAGGGCTTTTGGCGGCGTTGCGGCGGAAGTCCCAGGGAGCGTCGCCCCGGTGGCCGGCCCCGGGCCCGGGCCGTGCGGTCAGCGCCTGGCCCAGGCGATGTAGCCGTCGGGGCGGACCAGGACCGTGGCGCGGCGGGCGCCGTTCGCCCAGCTCGCCCGTATGACGCTGCCCGGCACGGGAACGCCCGGCGTCTGGGGCGCGGCGCCCCGGGGGCCGATCAGTACGAACCCGCCCCTGCGGAGCAGTTCGTAGAGCCGCCCCTCGGTGAGTGCCAGGTCGGGGGCGCGCTTGCCCGTCAGGGGGTGGGCGCCGCGCCCGGCGTCGTACGCGATCCCGATGCCGCTGATCATGCCCATTGCCTTGGTGGCCGCGGGGCTGACCGTGTTCAGGAAGCCGGCGGCGGCGGCGCGGACCGCCCGCTGGACAGGGGTGTGGGCCATGGCGAGGCGGACCAGGATGCCGCTGCTGCGCAGGACCATCCTGCCCACGGGGTGCCGCTCGCGGTGGTAGCTGTCGAGCAGGGCCTGTGGGTCGGGGGCCTGGCCGTGCAGGACGGCGGCGAGCTTCCAGGAAAGGTTCGCGGCGTCCTGAAGACCGGTGTTCATCCCCTGGCCGCCGGCCGGGGAGTGGACGTGCGCGGCGTCCCCGGCGAGGAAGACGCGCCCGGTCCGGTAGGCGGGCACCTGGCGCTCGTCGCTGTGGAAGCGGGAGAGCCAGCGGGCGTCGTGCATCCCGAAGTCGGAGCCGAGGGCGAGACGGGCGGTCCCGCGGAGCTCGTCGAGGTGGACCGGCTCGCTGTCGGGGACCTGACGGTGACGGTTCCAGCCCCCTACCCGGTACCACCCGTCGCCGAACGGTACGACGAAGGCGAAGGCGTCGCCGGTGCCGTCGGCCGCGAGGACGGCTTCGGGTTCCCCGGTGAGCCGGACGTCGGCGAGGACCATCGAGCGGATGACGGAGGCGCCCGGGAACGGCAGTCCGAGGCTCTCGCGCACGGTGCTGCGGTGGCCGTCGGCGCCCACGAGGTAGCGGGCGCGCAGCGTGGCCCGCGCGCCGTCGAGGCCGGAGACCTCGGCGGCCACCGTGTCGGCGTCCTGGTGCAGGGCGCGCAGCTCCGTGCCGTACCGGAAGTCCGCGCCCGCGGACACGGCGCGGCGCTCCAGCAGGTGCTCCACCTCGTACTGCGGTGTGACGAGCAGGAAGGGGAAGCGGGAGCGCAGCCGTGACAGATCGAGCGAGAGCCGGCCGAACAGCCGCAGCCGGTCGATGGGCGTGCCCTGCTTCACCAGTTCGTCCGCGAGGCCGCGGGCGTCGAGGAGTTCCAGTGTGCGGGCGTGCACGCCGAAGGCGCGGGTCAGATTGCTGACCTCGTGCGGTCGGCGCTCGACGACCGTGACCTTCAGGCCCGCGGCGGCGAGGTCGCCGGCGAGCAGCAGTCCCGTGGGCCCCGCCCCCACGACGATGACGTCGATCTCCGTGCCGGCTGTGCCCTTCATGGCTGCCTCCTCGATGCCAACGCTTGTTGGTCAACGCTTGTTGGCAACAACGGTAGAGCCGCCTCGGCTGGAGTGTCAACAGTTGTTGGCCTACAGTTGTTGGCATGATGATGGAAGCCGCTCCGGACACACCCGCCACCCCGCGACGCTCGGACGCGACCCGCGCCGCGATCCTGGAGGCCGCCCGGGAGCGGTTCGCCGCCGACGGCTACGAGCGGGCCACCATCCGCGCCATCGCCCGCGACGCCGGTATCGACCCGTCGATGGTGATGCGCTACTACGGCAACAAGGAGGGGCTCTTCGCCGCCGCCTCGGAGTTCGATCTGCGGATCCCGAAGGTGGGCGCGCTGCCCGCCAAGCACATAGGCGCCGTCCTCGTCGCCCACTTCCTCGACCGGTGGGAGGCGGACGAGGTGCTCACCGCGCTGCTGCGGGTCGGTGTCACCAACGCCGCCGGCGCCGAGCGCATGCGTGCCGTCTTCACCGCGCAGATCGGCCCGATCGCGGCCGGTGTGTGCCCCGACCCCGCCGACGCCCCGCGCCGCGCCGCCCTCGCCGCCTCGCAGATCCTGGGCATGGCGCTGGCCCGGTACGTACTGCGCCTGCCGCCCGCCGCCGAGATGCCGCGCGAGGACGTCATCGCCTGGCTCGCGCCCACCGTCCAGCGGTATCTGACGGCGGAGCATCCGTAGGACCGGGGGGCTCTCTCCGTACACGACGGACTCCGTACACGACAGACCCTGAGCACCGGCCCGGCCGCTAAGCCGCCGCGCCGCCGAAGTCGCGCAGGGCGTCCTGGACGATGGCCTCCAGGCGGGCGTGGTGCGCGCCGCGCCAGTACACCCGGCCGCACGCCGTGCACCGTGCGAAGACGTCGTACGTACGCCGCGTGCCCTGTTCCAGCTCCCCGCGCACCGACTCCTTGTCCGCGTCGGCCAGCTCACCGTTGCAGGCCGTGCACCGCGTCCACGGGGCGAGCGGTGGCGCGAACCGCTCCAGGACGTCACGCAGCTGCTCGCCCGGCCGGTCGCTGTAGACGTACGCCCCCGCCCACAGCTCCCGCCGCCGCAGCAGTCCCCGGTCGCGGGAGAGCATCACGCGCCGCTCCGCCGCCGACCGCGCGGCCAGCGCCGCGTCGCCGATGTCCTCGCTCTCGTACGCCGCGTCGACGCCGAGGAGCCGCAAACGGCGCGCCAGCGTGCCGAGATGGACGTCCAGGAGGAACCGCAGCGGTGCGCCCGGAACCGGCTGCGGGCGCTCCACACCCAGGACCTGGACGTGCTCACCCGCCGCCGGGATGTGCGAGGCCGCGACCGGGTGCCCGTTCACCAGCAGCCGGCCCGCCTCGGTGAGCGGCACCCCGAGCGACTCGACGACATGGCCGAGCGTCGACGCCCCGTCGGTCACCACGACGGTACGGCCGGCGCGGCGCGGGGCGGCGACGAAGAGGCCCAGGTCGGGCGAGAAGCTGACGTGGATCTCGGGACCGTTCACGTCGCCAGGATGCCACCGGGCGCGCCTGACCAGCCAGATCATTTCGCCGGAGCGCCACCGAACGCGTCCGCGTGCTCGGCCGCCCCAGCTCGGCGAACGCTCGCGGGGCCGGGTGCCCGGTCAGCTCTTCGGCCGCCCGCGCGGCGCACCGCCCGCGCGGCGAACCGCCCGGTGATCGACCGTCCGCGCGGCGCACCGCCCGCCTGATCGACCCTCCGCGCGGCGCACCCTCCGCGCGACGCACCGTCCGCGCGGCGAACCGCCCGCCTGATCGACCGTCGCGCGATGAACCGTGACCGTCCGCGCCACGGGCCGGAGCGAGCCGCCGTTACGCCGCCTTCAGGTCCAGGCGCCAGTCATTGCTCCGCAGCGGGTGCCCCGGCGGGTACTCCAGGACCCGCTCGCCCAGCAGCTCGAACCCCGCCTTCCGGCACACGGCGTTCGACGCGCCGTTGGCCACGGACGGGAACGCGTGCAGGTACCGGTGCTTGCCCATCGCCCGCGCCCGCTCCACGACCGCCCTCGTCGCCGCCGTCGCGATGCCGCGCCGCTGGAAGCCAGCGAGCACGGTCCAGCCCGTCTCGTACACCCGCATCCCTTCCCAGGTCTGCTCCCAGAAGCCGATCACCCCCACCGGCACCTCCTGCGGCAGTAGCACGATCCGGAACATCCGCCCCGCCCCGGTCCGGTCGACGCTCAGGTCCACATACCGCTGGTGCCGCTTGACCAGCTGCTCCTCCGACTCGGGCCCGCCCAGGTGGTCCATCAACTCCGGCGCGTTGACCGCCCGCAGCAGGTCGAAGTCCTCATCCGACCACGCTTCGATCCGTACCGGCGATGCATCGGTGTCCATACGCAGCACTGTAGGCGGCGGGTCTGACAACGACGTGGGGCATGTGCCAGGGCTCAGGGCCACACCAGGCAGTACGGCTGGTGCCCCGCCTCATGGAGCCGTACCGAGAAGTCCTGCCACTCGTGCAGCAGCTGGTAGACGTTGAACGCGTCGCGCGGGCCGCCGCGGTCCGGGACCGTCGACCATATGAAGGCCGCCGCGCCCACCGATTCCTCGCCGACGCCGCGCAGCGGGTCGACCACCGTCATCGGGAGTTTCACCACCGCGTAGTCGGGGTGGAGTACCACCAGCTCCAGCGGGGGCACCTTGTGCAGCGGCATGCCCTGGATACCGGTCAGCACCATGGCGGCTATGGTCTCCGGTTTGATCTTGGTGAACATGCCGCCCATGCCGAGTTCGTCGCCGCCCAATTCCTCCGGCCGCATCGAGATCGGTACGCGGGCGGCGGTCGCGCCATTGGGAGCGCCGAAGTACTTGTAGGTCACCCCCATGCCCCGGCCACCCCCACTCCCCAGGGAACTTCCCAGCGACTTGTCCTGCTCACGCCGGTGCTTCCCCCGCCGGGCAGGCTCAGGGCCCAGGTCGTCGGTCCCCTCGCCCAGTCCGCCACCGCGATGCATATCTCCACCCGACTGCTTTTTAGGTAACACAGCCCCCGCCGCGCAACCCGATCATCGTGACAGTGACCTCCCCCGCGAACGTGCGGTGAAACACCTGTCCGCAAGAACGTCGGGGCCTCTGACACCATGGATTCCGTGAGCATTCCCAATGTCGCCCCAGTTTCGCAGACGCGGAGGTCCGGCGCCTCGTCGTAAACAACGTCGTGGGCGGGCGGACCGTTCAGGGAAGGCCCCCTCGCCGCCCTCCGGCCACCATGCCCCACCATTGCTCCCGCCAACTCGTACTCGCAGGTCAGGACCAACGTGCCGTATTCATACGAAGCCCCAGTCTCACAGACGCTTTTCGACCGCGCGTCCCTTGTGACGCCCGGCGGCGTGAACTCTCCCGTACGGGCCTTCCGGGCCGTGGGCGGTACGCCCCGGTTCATGGTGTCCGGTACGGGTCCGTACCTCAACGACGCGGACGGGCGTGAGTACGTCGACCTCGTCTGCTCGTGGGGGCCGATGATCCTCGGCCACGCGCACCCCGAGGTGATCGCCGCCGTGCAGGACGCGGTCTCCCGTGGCACCTCCTTCGGTACGCCCGGTGAGGGCGAGGTCGCGCTCGCCGAGGAGATCGTCGCCCGCGTCGCGCCCGTCGAGCAGGTACGGCTGGTGTCGTCCGGCACCGAGGCGACGATGTCCGCGATCCGCCTCGCCCGGGGCTTCACCGGCCGCGCCAAGGTGGTCAAGTTCGCCGGCTGCTACCACGGCCACGTGGACGCGCTGCTGGCCGCCGCCGGTTCCGGCGTCGCCACCTTCGGGCTCCCCGACACGCCCGGCGTCACGGGCGCCCAGGCGGGCGACACGATCGTCCTGCCGTACAACGACCTCGGTGCCGTACGCCAGGCCTTCGCCGCCCACCCCGGCGAGATCGCCTGTGTGATCACCGAGGCGTCGCCCGGCAACATGGGCGTGGTCCCGCCGCGCGACGGGTTCAACCAGGGGCTGAAGGACCTGTGCGCCCAGAACGGGGCGCTGTACATCTCCGACGAGGTGATGACCGGTTTCCGTACGTCCAGGGCCGGCTGGTACGGCGTCGACGGCGTCGTCCCGGATCTGATGACCTTCGGCAAGGTCATGGGCGGTGGCTTCCCGGCCGCCGCGTTCGGTGGCCGCGCCGACGTCATGGCGCACCTCGCCCCGGCCGGCCCCGTCTACCAGGCGGGCACCCTCTCCGGTAACCCGGTCGCCACCGCCGCCGGTCTCGCCCAGCTGCGGCTGCTCGACGACGCGGCGTACGAGAAGGTCGACGCCGTCTCGCGCGAGATCCAGGCCCTGGTGACCGACGCCCTGAGCAAGGAGGGCGTGGCGCACCGGCTCCAGACGGCGAGCAACATGTTCTCCGTCTTCTTCACCGACGCCGAGGTCGTGAACTACGACGACGCGAAGAAGCAGGAGGCGTTCCGCTTCACCGCCTTCTTCCACTCGATGCTGGCGCAGGGCGTCTACCTGCCGCCGTCCGCGTTCGAGTCCTGGTTCGTGTCCACGGCCCACGACGAGCGGGCGGTCGAGCGGATCGCCGCGGGGCTGCCCGCCGCCGCCCGTGCCGCCGCGGAGGCCACGGCATGACCGAGGCGAGCGAGGCGACCGGGGTGAGCGAGGTCACCGTCGTCCACCTGATGCGGCACGGCGAGGTGCACAACCCGGACGGGATCCTCTACGGGCGCCGGGCCGGCTACCACCTGTCCGAGCTCGGTCGGCGGATGGCGGACCGGGTCGCCGAGCACCTGGCCGGCCGGGACATCACCTATGTGGTCGCGTCGCCCCTGGAGCGCGCCCAGGAGACGGCCCAGCCGATCGCCAAGTCGCACGGTCTCGACCTGGCCACCGACGAGCGGCTGATCGAGGCGGGCAACGTCTTCGAGGGCAAGACGTTCGGCGTGGGCGACGGCGCGCTGCGCCGGCCGGCCAACTGGCGCCACCTGACCAACCCGTTCCGGCCGTCCTGGGGCGAGCCGTACATCGACCAGGTCGTACGGATGATGGGCGCGCTGAACGCGGCGCGTGACGCGGCGCGCGGCCACGAGGCGGTCTGCGTCAGCCACCAGCTGCCGATCTGGATCGTGCGGAGCTTCGTCGAGCGGCGCAGGCTGTGGCACGACCCGCGCCGCCGGCAGTGCACGCTGGCCTCGCTGACCACGTTCACCTACCAGGGCGACAAGATCGTCTCGGTCGGATACAGCGAGCCGGCCCGTGACCTCGTGCCGCCGCACCTGCTGTCCGGTGCCAAGCCCGCGAAGGGCCAGTCCAAGGCCTTCGGCGCGTAAGCCGGCAGCGCGCGTCAGGACTCAGGACGCGACAGGACACACCCCGCGCCGCCCCGCCCGCCATGGGCCGGGCGGCGCGCGGCGTTCGGCGGGCGACGTCCGGTGTGTGGCTTTCGACGCGTGGCGCCGTCCGGTGGGTGGCCGTCTCGTCACGCAGAGAATTGTGCGCTGATCGCGGGAACCGCCCTGTTTTTCCATCCCTCTCCCTGTGTGCCGGTTTGGAACGTATGTCCGGCGAAGAGCGAGCGCGGATGGGGACGATATGCGCGGGATCAGTCGAAGGGGCCTGCTCGGAGCGGGAGTCGGAGCGGCGGCAGCCATCGGGATCGCGGGCTGCGGCGCCGGCGGCGACAAGCGGCAGCCGGGCACGGGCGGCCACAGCGGTACGGGCAATCCGGCCCCCGGCAGGCAAGAGGGGCGCCTGATAGGTGACGGTTCCACGTCCGACACCGGAAAGCAGCCGAACCAGCCCGACAAGCCCGTCCCCCTGGAGCCCGGCCAGACGCCGCCGCAGTTCGTGATCTTCTCCTGGGACGGGGCGGGGGAGGTCGGCAACGGCCTCTTCCCCCGCTTTCTCGAACTGGCCAGGAACCACGGCGCGGCCATGACGTTCTTCCTCTCCGGGCTCTATCTCCTGCCCGAATCGAAGAAGACGCTCTACCGCCCGCCGAACAACCCCGTCGGCGCCTCCGACATCGGTTACCTCACCGACGGCCACATCAAGGAGACGCTGAAATACGTCCGCCAGGCCTGGCTCGACGGACACGAGATAGGCACCCACTTCAACGGGCATTTCTGCGACGGCTCCGGCTCGGTCGGGAAATGGACCCCGGCGCAGTGGCGGGACGAGATAGACCAGGCCGTGAAGTTCGTCACCGAATGGAAGACGCACAGCGGCTGGACCGACCTCGACCCGCTGCCCTTCGACTACCGCAAGGAACTCGTCGGCGGCCGCACCCCCTGCCTCCTCGGCCAGGACAACCTGCTGCCCACCGCCAAGAAGCTCGGCTGGCGCTACGACGCCAGCTCGCCCGGCGGCCACCAGAAGTGGCCCGTCAAGCGCCAGGGTCTGTGGGACCTGCCGCTCCAGCAGGTACCGTTCCCCGGCCACTCCTTCGAAGTCCTGTCCATGGACTACAACATGCTCGCCAATCAGTCGAAGAACACGACCAAGGGCATGCCTTCGCGTTATCCCGGCTGGAAGAAGCAGGCCACCGAGGCGCTTCTCGCCGGGTTCAGGCGGGCGTACGAATCGAATCGCGCGCCCTTCTTCATCGGTAACCACTTCGAGCAGTGGAACGGCGGTATCTACATGGACGCCGTCGAGGAAGCTCTCAAGGGCATGGCCGGAAAGAAGGACGTACGGCTGGTCTCCTTCAGGCAGTTCGCGGACTGGCTCGACGTACAGGACCCCAAGATCCTCGACAAGCTCCGTACCCTCGAAGTCGGCCAATCGCCGGCAGGCGGCTGGAACGCCTTCCTTAGGCGCGCCTGACATCGGGCTTTACGGGCAGGCAGGGGGGCGCGCAAGATCCCGGAAACGCTCATGCGAAACTTTTCACATGAGCCTTAGCCGCGCCCCCCGAGGCCTCCTGCTCACCGCCGGCGCCCTTGCGGCCGCACTCACGCTCACCGCGTGCAGCGGCGACTCCAACGGCAAGTCCGGTGGTGGCGGAAACACCAACTTCGTCACCAACACCGGTGGTGTCTCCACCGTTGCCAAGGGTGAGCGCGTGGCCCCCAACAAGCTCGCGGGCGAGACCCTCGACGGCAAGCGGCTCGACGTCGCCGACCTCAAGGGCAAGGTCGTCGTCCTCAACGTGTGGGGCTCCTGGTGCCCGCCCTGCCGCGCCGAGGCCAAGCACTTCACCAAGGTCGCGGGCGACCTCAAGTCCCAGGGCGTGGAGTTCGTCGGCATCAACACCCGCGACCCCAACAAGCAGCCCGCCCTCGCCTTCGAGAAGGACTTCGCGGTCCCTTACCCCAGCCTCTACGACCCGGCGGGCGAGCTGGTCCTGTACGGCTTCCCCAAGGGCACCCTCAACCCGCAGGCCATCCCCTCCACCGTCGTGCTCGACCGTGACGGGAAGATCGCCGCGCGGTCGCTCACCGCACTGAACGAGACCCAGCTGCGCAAGATGATCGACCCGCTGGTGAAGGAGAAGGCATCGGGGAAGGCCCCGGCAAAGGGCCCGGAAAAGGCCCCGGCAAAGGCCCCGGAACGGGCTTCGGGGAACTAGCCGATGTACAACGAGACGGTCTCCAGCGGGGCCCTCCTGCTGGCCCTGCCCATCGCGGTGCTCGGCGGGCTGGTCTCCTTCTTCTCGCCCTGCGTCCTGCCGCTCGTGCCCGGCTACCTCTCGTACGTGACCGGTGTCACCGGCACCGACCTGGCCGAGGCCCGGCGGGGCCGGATGGCCGCCGGCGCCGCCCTCTTCGTCCTCGGCTTCTCCGCCGTGTTCGTCTCCGGCGGCGCCCTCTTCGGCTACTTCGGCTGGACCCTCCAGGCGCACCGCGGGACGCTCACCACCGTCCTGGGCGTCCTGATGGTCCTGATGGGGATCTTCTTCCTGGGCCTCATGCCGTGGTTCACCCAGCGCGAGTTCCGCTTCCACAGGCGGCCGGTGACCGGGCTGGCCGGCGCGCCGCTGCTGGGCGCGCTCTTCGGCATCGGCTGGACGCCGTGCATCGGGCCGACGCTCGCCTCGGTCCAGGCCCTCGCCGCCAACGAGGCCAGCGCGGGCCGCGGGGCGCTGCTGACCGTCGCGTACTGCCTCGGCCTCGGCCTGCCCTTCATCCTCGCCGCGGTCGCCTTCCGCAAGGCGCTCGGCGCGTTCGGGTGGGTCAAGCGGCACTATGCCTGGGTGATGAGGATCGGCGGCGGCATGATGATCGCGACCGGGCTGCTGCTGCTCACGGGTGCGTGGGACACCCTCGTACAGGACATGCAGGGCTGGTCCAACGGTTTCCAGGTGGGGATCTAGTTCCATGAGCAAGACAGAAACGACCGAACGGGACATGGCGGCGGCCGGTGCGCAGCTGTCCACCGCCCCCAAGGAAGAGCTCATCCAGGCCGGCGGCCCGACGCTCGGCGTCATCGGCTGGATCCGCTGGTTCTGGCGGCAGCTGACCTCCATGCGGGTCGCGCTGATCCTGCTCTTCCTGCTCTCGCTCGGCGCGATCCCCGGCTCCCTCATCCCGCAGAACAGCGCGGACGAGTTGAAGGTCCGCTCCTTCAAGGAAGCGCACGAGACCCTCGCGCCGATCTACGACAAACTCCAGCTGTTCGACGTCTACAGCTCGGTGTGGTTCTCCGCGATCTACATCCTGCTGTTCATCTCGCTCATCGGCTGCATCATCCCGCGCACCTGGCAGTTCGTCGGCCAACTGCGCGGGCGCCCCCCGGCCGCCCCCAAGCGCCTCACCCGCCTCCCCGCGTACACCACGTGGCGCACCGGGTCCGCGCCCGAGGACGTCCGCGAGGCGGCGCTCGCGCTGCTGCGCAAGCGGCGCTTCCGCGCCCACCCGGCCGGTGACGCCGTCGCCGCCGAGAAGGGCTACCTGCGCGAGGTCG
Source organism: Streptomyces ficellus (assembly GCF_030406405.1). Taxonomy (GTDB): domain Bacteria; phylum Actinomycetota; class Actinomycetes; order Streptomycetales; family Streptomycetaceae; genus Streptomyces; species Streptomyces ficellus_B. Next base: position 62,308 of record NZ_JAUEPL010000022.1, on the reverse strand, counting down.
GCAACCTGGTCTTCCACATCGCGCTGATCGTGATGCTGGTGGCCTTCGCCATGGGCCAGCTCTTCAAGTCCGAGGGCGGCAAGCTGATCGTCGAGGGCGACGGCTTCTCCAACACCCTCACCCAGTACGACGACTTCAGGTCCGGCTCGCTGTTCTCCACCGACGAGCTGGCGCCGTTCAGCTTCACCCTGAACCAGTTCACCGGTACGTACGAGACCAGCGGCCCCCAGCGCGGCACGCCCCGCACCTTCGAGGCGGACGTCACCTACTCCCGCCCCGACGGCGGGAAGAAGCGCAGCGTGATCCGGGTCAACGAGCCGCTGGAGATCGACGGCTCGAAGGTCTACCTGCTCTCGCACGGGTACGCGCCCGTCGTCACCGTCAAGGACGGCAAGGGCAAGGTCGTCTACCACGGCGCCGTGCCGCTGCTGCCGATCGACAACAACGTCACCTCCACCGGTGTCATCAAGGTGATGGACGGCTACCGCGACAAGACCGGCAAGAAGCAGCAGCTCGGCTTCCCGGCCTTCTTCGTCCCCACGTACGCGGGCAAGGGCAAGGGCCAGATGTTCAGCCAGTTCCCCGGGCTCGCCTTCCCCGCGCTCAACCTGAGCGCGTACCACGGCGACCTGCGCGTCGACGGCGGGCTGCCGCAGAACGTGTACCAGCTGGACACCAGCAAGATGAAGCCGTTCAAGGGCGCGGGCGGTGACATCTTCAAGAAGACGCTGCTGCCCGGCGAGACCATGACGCTGCCGGAAGGGGCGGGCTCGATCACCTTCGAGAAGGAGATCAAGGAGTGGGCCAGCTTCCAGATCTCGCAGCAGCCCGGCAACGGTCTCGCCCTCGCCGGTGCGATCGCCGCGATCGCGGGGCTGGTCGGCTCGCTGTTCATCCAGCGCCGCCGGGTCTGGGTCCGGGCCGTACGCGGGGACGACGGCGTGACCGTCGTCGAAATGGCGGGGCTGGGGCGGAGCGAGTCCGCGAAGCTCCCCGAGGAGTTGGCCGACCTGGCCGTCACGCTCCATTCCGTGGCGCCGACCGCTCCGGAAGCCGAAGAAGCCGACCAAGCCGTCGAAGCCGACCAAGCCGTCGAAGCCGACGAGGTACCTGCCGAAGGGGCTCAGAAGTGAATCTCGCCGCCGCGACCAACGAGAGCCTGGCGGAGATGAGCAACGTGCTCGTCTACTCCGCGATGGCCGTCTACACCCTGGCCTTCCTCGCGCACATCGCCGAGTGGGTGCTGGGCAGCCGCAGCAAGGTCGGCCGTACGGCAGCCGCCCTGACCGCCGCCGGCCCCGCGCCCGCGCAGGTGCGGGTCCAGGTCGCGCAGCGCGGCGGCGGCACCGCCGTGCTGGCCAAGCCGCCCAAGGTGGTCACGCGCTCGGCGGCCGGCGCCCGGGACGTGCCGGACGGTCCCGGCGCGGCGGGCGGTGACGAGAAGGGCGACCTGTACGGACGTATCGCCGTCTCGCTGACCACCCTCGCGTTCCTCGTCGCGGCGGCCGGGGTCGTCGCCCGCGCCCTGTCCGTGCAGCGGGCGCCCTGGGGCAACATGTACGAGTTCTCCCTCACCTTCTCCACGGTGGCGGTGGGCGCGTACCTCGGCTTCCTCGTCGCCAGGAAGAACGTCCGCTGGATGGGCCTGCCGCTGGTGACCACCGTCCTGCTCGACCTGGGCATCGCCACGACCTGGCTGTACACCGAGAGCGACCAGCTCGTCCCCGCCCTGCACTCGTACTGGCTGTGGATCCACGTCTCCACGGCGATCTTCTGCGGCGCCGTGTTCTACCTCGGGGCGGTCGCCACGCTGCTCTACCTCTTCCGTGACGCGTACGAGAACACCCTCGCGCGCGGCGGTACGCCGAGCGGCTTCGCCCGCTCGGTGCTGGAGCGGCTGCCGGCGGCGGCGAGCCTGGACAAGTTCGCCTACCGCGTCAACGCGGCCGTCTTCCCGCTGTGGACGTTCACGATCATCGCGGGCGCCATCTGGGCCGGTGACGCGTGGGGCCGCTACTGGGGCTGGGACGCCAAGGAGGTCTGGTCGTTCATCACGTGGGTCGCGTACGCCGCGTACCTGCACGCCCGCGCCACGGCCGGCTGGAAGGGCCGCAAGGCCGCCTACGTCGCGCTGATCGCCTTCGCCTGCTGGCTCTTCAACTACTACGGCGTCAACATCTTCGTGAACAGCCTGCACTCCTACGCGGGCGTGTGAGGTAGCGCCGGGCCACTGCCCGCGCGAGGCTGGAGGTATGGCTGATCCGATACCTCCCGGCAGGACCGAGACCCACGGCGACACCCACATCGTGCGGTTCGCGGTGCCCCTGCCGCACCCCCCGGAGCGCGTCTGGCTCGCCATCTCCACCCCGGGGGGCCTGCGCGGCTGGCTCGCCGAGACGGAGGTCCTGGAGCCGCACCTCGGCGGAACCGTCATCCTGCGCCGGCTCACCACCGGCACGGTCGGGACCGGGACGATCACGGCGTGGGACGTCGAGCGGATCGTGGAGTACACGCTCGAACCGGACGGCCGCATCCGGCTGCACCTGGAGCCGGGCAACGGCGGGCCGGAGACGACCGTGCTGCGGTTCCTGCACGAGTTCCGGGGCACGGACGAGGTGCGGCTGGACCGCCTGGCCGACTGGCACGACCACTTCACGTACCTCTTCGAGGCGCTGGACGGGAAACCGGCCGACTGGCCGGCCTGGTCCCGCGAGCGCTGGCAGGAGCTGCGCGACAAGTACGAGGCCCGCGACTACGGAGCCACGTAAGGGCTTCTAGGGTTTGCGCGGGGGCAGGCACTCGCCGGTCGGCGGCTTCCCCTCCGGCCAGGCGATCTGTACGAACCGGGGCTCGCCGCGCGTCAGCTCCACCACCGGCACCGCCTTGTTGTACGGGTTGCCGTGGTTGTCCAGGCAGATCCAGCCGCTCGCGCCCTCCACCCGCAGCGAGCCCGTCACCTGCGGCCACTGCAACCCCACGTCCTCCGGGGCCGGCAGCCGCTCGCCCTGGACGGTCGCCTGCCGGATCGCGTGCACGGCCGTCGCCATCGCGTCGTACCCGATGATCGACTGCCCGTCGGAGAGTTCGCTCCTGCCCACCGGGCCCACCTCCCGCGAGGCGATCGTGTTCATCATCGACAGGAACCTCCCGTACGCCGCCGGCGACCCGCCCGTCTTCGGGACCGTCCTCCCGGGAGCCGCCCGCCACGCGTCGGGGTGGGCGAGCGCGGCGTAGCGGACGGTCAGCCCGGCGCCCAGCACCCTGCGGTCGAGCCGGCCGTCCGCGCCCAGGTACGAGCCCTCGTCGCCGGTCAGCACGGTGAACGCGCGGTGCGTACAGCCGCGCGCCCCGAGCGCGTTGATGAACTGGCGCAGCTGCGTGTGGCGCCCGGCGAAGAACACGGTGTCCGCGCGCGTGGTGCACAGCAGGAGGGCGATCTGCCGGAAGGTGTTGGCGGTGGTGCCCTCGTCGGTCGGGTCCTTGGGCGAGGTGAACAGATGCGGCTGGTACGGGGAGCTCGCCAGCAGCGTGGAGAAGGCGTTCTTGAGCGTGTCCGTGTAGTGGTCGCCCGCGCGGGCGTCATGGACAAGGACGGCCTTGGCCGCGTCCACCCGGCCGAAGTGGGCGAGGGCCTTCGCCTCGTCGCTGTTGGTGGGGGAGACGCGGGCGAGACCGGGGAACGGTGTGCGGCCGGGGCCGTTGGCGAGGTCGTCGGCGGTGATGGTGGTGCCCACGACCGCGATGCCCGCACGGGTCAGCTCGGTCACCGCCTGCCTGACCGGGGTGCTGCTGGTGGCTATGCCGGAGACCGCGCGCAGGTGGTGCGGCGCGCCGGTCATGGCCTTCAGGTCCGCCACGGTCGTACGCCAGTGGGCGTTGCCGTTGCCGGTGTTGGCGAGGACCAGGCGGATCTTGGGAACCTGGCTGTTGGACCTGTTGTTGGCCTCGTACTGCTGGGCGAAGGCGCCCTGCACCTCGTGCAGCACCTTCGTCCTCAGCCCCGGGCTCGTGGAGGTCAGCGGCAGCAGGAGCGCCACCGTCGCGTACTCGCCCGCCGTCAGCTTGCCGTTCTCGCGGGCGATGGCCCTGGCGACATCGGTGAGCTCCCCGACCCTGAAGTCGAAGCCGTCGCCCGACACCCCGACGCACTCCTCACTGCCGACGGGACGTGCGACACCCGGGGCGCAGGAACGATCCTCCGGGGTGGTCAGCCGCTTGACGGCGTAGACGGTGCCGCAAGCCAGCAGCGCCAGCACCAGCGCACTCGTGACGATCTTCTGCCGGGTGGTGTAGAAGACCCGGTAGCGAAGGGGGTGGGGCACGTCAGACTCCGTCCTCCCGCCCCGGCGGCACCGACAGCGCCCGCCAGGCACGGATGTCCTTCGGCCAGTGGGTGGCCGCCTCCCACAGCGGACTGGTGCCGGTCAGATGCCGGCCGGACAGCTGGCGCAACTCGTGCACCAGCTTGTCGATCACGTCGTCGTCGGGCAGCGCGAGCGGATCGGTCAGCAGCCACACCGCGTGCAGCAGCCGCCGCACGCCCAGGTGCAGCCCGGCCGCGTCCGCGTCCAGCCCTGCCGGGATCGGCCCGCCCGGCTCCTCGCCGAGGGCCACCGCGCGGCGCGGGTCCGGGCCCGTGTGGTGCCGCTCGCGCGGGTAGGGGGCGGAGGCGATGAGGCGCAGCCGGTCCAGCCAGCCCCGTACGTCCGGCTCCGGGAACGCCAGCCGCAGCTGGGTCACCGCCTCCTCGGTCCGGCCCAGCGCCAGTTCCTGCCGGAGGCGGTACGGGGTCGGCTCCGGCCCGTAGTGGCGGTGCAGCGTCTCGTGGACCGCGCGCCAGGCCGCGTACATGGGCGCGTCGCCGTCGTGGAAGCGCAGCCGGTGCAGCAGCAGCGCGCGCAGCAGCGGATCGGCCACGAAGTGCTCGGGCCCCTCCGGCCAGCCGTCCGCCCGCAGCGCGTCCCGCACCCACAGGGCCATGTCGCCCTCCACGGACACGCCGCGCAGCCGGGTGCGGGCCAGCGCCCGGGCCGACTCCTCGTCGCGGGCGGCCGCCAGCACCGCCGCCACGTCCGGGCGCAGCCCGCGCGGCAGCAGCTCGGCCAGCAGGGTCGCCGCGACCGGTACGGCACCGGTGTCCTCGCGCAGCTCCACGGCGAGGTCCAGCAGCGCGCCCGGCGTGAGCCCGCCGCGTTCCGCCGCCGGCACGCCGCCCACCGCCCGCCCCAGCAGCGCCACCCCCAGCGGGCGGCCCCCGGTCAGCCGGTGGACCGCCCGCGACAGGTCGGCCGGGGCGCGCCCGGCCGTGTCGTACCGGTCGAACAGGTCCCGCGTCCGGTCCGGGCTCAGGGGCGTGAGCTCCACGGCGAGGACGCCCGACGTGATGTCCGCGCCCCGTGGGCAGGGCGCCCGGTGCGCGACCTCCGGCAGGCGCAGCCGGGTCGCGTGGCGCAGCCCCTCGTGGTCACGGTCCAGCGACGAGGCGATGACCACGACCTCGTCGCGGCGGCCCGCGCTGCGCTCCCGCAGGATCGGCTCCACCAGGCGCCGCCCGAGCGGGAGGTGGGCGTTGTCCAGCAGGACCAGCGGGCGGCCCCGCCGGGTCCCGCGACGGGTCAGACCCACGTACGCCGCGCGCAGGTCCTCCACCAGCGCGCCGACCAGGAACGCCTCGGCCTCGTCCCGGCGGCGGCCGCCCAGCTCGAAGTCGACGGCCAGCTGGTGCAACCCCATCTCGCCCCTGCCGCCGGCGTTGCGGTAGGAGCCGTACCACGCCTTGGACTTGCGCTGGTAGCGCCCGAACACCTCCTCCAGGACCGTCTCCACCGTCGCCTCGGCCAGCAGCCCGGCGAGCGGCGCCGTCGACTCGGCGGCCGTCGCGGCCAGCTTGGCGAGCACCTTGGACACCCAGGTGGTGGCCGCGCCCTTCGTCTCGTCCACGGTGGCCAGGACCGGCCCGAGGCGCTGGAGGTCGCGCCGGGCCAGCTCGTCGTCCTCCTGCGACCAGCCGGTCGCGGCCACCGCGGCCAGGCCCAGGGCGAGCCGGGGGAACTCCACCGGCCTGGCCGTGAGCACCCGCGGCGACAGCTGGACGGCCAGCTCCGCGAGGGCCCCGGTCAGCGGGTTCCAGCCGGGCCCGTGACCGGCGGGCGGCTCGATGTGCGCGCAGTCCAGCAGGGCGAGCGGGGTGCCGCCCCGGTAGGCGTTGCGCACCTGCTTGAGCAGCGCGGTCTTGCCCATGCCGCGGCCGCCGGTGAAGACGGTGACGGGCGGGTCGTCGCCGTGCTCGTAGGCGAGCCCGGCGAAGCCGTACGGGGTGAGGCCGGTCAGCCGCGCGGCCAGACCGGAGTCGTCGAGGACCGCCTCGCGGCCGTACAGCTCTCTGTCCACCGCCACCCCCCGTGACCCACCGTCAAGTCAAGGTTACTTTCGAACCGTTGACCGCGTCAGGGGTACGGCGTTCCGTCACGTACTCGTGATGGCGTCGGGCGGCTGCCGCGAAGGGGTGTGCGGGGTCAGGGCCGCTTGGGGTCGTCGTCCCCGTCCTGCTCGCCCTTCTTCTTCAGCTCCTCCTCGCGGCGGCGCAGGTCGGCCTCCCAGTCCTTGAGGAGAGCCTCGTCCTTCTTGTTCTCGTCCTTCAGGGACTTGAGGAAGTCGGGGTTGTCGTCCGGGGCGACCCACTCGGTGCGATGGTTCCGGTGCCACTCAGAAGGGGTGCCGCCACCGGCCGGGGCGTGGCGCAGCTTGCCGGCGGCGAACCAGACGATCGGCCCGACGATCCAGAAGAGCAGGATGATGAAGATCCACGCCACCTTGGGCAGGTGCCTGGCCTCGTCCTCGGGCGTGTTCAGGCAGTCGATGAACGCATAGATCGTCAGCGCCAGCGGCAGGATGTACATCAACGCCCTGAGCATGTGGGACAGCCCCCTGGAAGCAGTGGCGGGCCGCGTTTCGTCAGCCCCGGTGACAAGGCCAGAGTAACCGGTACCGGATACTTGACCCCATGGCTTACGACGATCTCCGCTCGCTGCTCAGGGCGCTGGAGCGCGAAGGCGACCTCAAGCGCATCAAGGCCGAAGTCGACCCCCATCTGGAGGTCGGGGAGATCGTCGACCGGGTCCAGAAGTCCGGCGGGCCCGCGCTCCTCTTCGAGAACGTCCGCGGCTCCGCCATGCCGCTCGCGATGAACGTCTTCGGCACCGACCGGCGGCTGCTCAAGGCGCTGGGCCTGAGGTCGTACGACGAGATCAGCGCGAAGATCGGCGGGCTGCTCAGGCCGGAGCTGCCGAGCGGCTTCATCGGGGTCCGGGAGGCCTTCGGCAAGCTCGGCGCGATGACCCACGTACCGCCGAAGAAGGTCAAGGACGCGCCCGTGCAGGAAGTGGTGCTGCGGGGCGACGACGTCGACCTGGACGCGCTGCCGGCGCTGTTCACCTGGCCGAAGGACGGCGGGTCCTTCTTCAATCTGGGCCTCACGCACACCAAGCACCCCGAGAACGGGATCCGCAACCTCGGCCTGTACCGGCTCCAGCGCCACGACCGGCGCACCATCGGCATGCACTGGCAGATCCACAAGGACAGCCGCAACCACTACCAGGTGGCCGCGCGGCGCGGTGAGCGGCTGCCGGTCGCGATCGCGTTCGGGGCGCCGCCTGCGGTGACGTACGCCTCCACGGCGCCGCTGCCGGAGGACATCGACGAGTACCTGTTCGCGGGCTTCCTCCAGGGGAAGCGGATCGAGATGGTCGACTGCAAGACGGTGCCGCTCCAGGTCCCGGCGCAGGCGGAGGTGGTCCTGGAGGGCTGGCTGGAGCCGGGGAAGATGCTCCCCGAGGGGCCGTTCGGCGATCACACCGGCTTCTACACCCCGCAGGAGCCCTTCCCCGCCCTCACCATCGACTGCGTGACGATGCGCAGGCGCCCGCTGTTGCAGTCGATCGTGGTGGGCCGCCCGCCGACCGAGGACGGGCCGCTGGGCCGGGCGACGGAGCGTTTCTTCCTCCCGCTCCTGAAGATCATCGTGCCGGACATCGTGGACTACCACCTGCCGGAGTCGGGCGGCTTCCATAACTGCGCGATCGTCTCGATCGACAAGAAGTACCCGAAGCACGCGCAGAAGGTCATGCACGCCATCTGGGGCGCGCACATGATGTCGCTGACCAAGCTGATCGTGATCGTGGACGCCGACTGCGACGTCCGCAATATGCACGAGGTGTCGTGGCGGGCGCTCGGCAACACGGACTACGCCCGTGACCTCACCGTCGTGGAAGGTCCGGTGGACCACTTGGATCACGCCTCCTACCAGCAGTTCTGGGGCGGCAAGGCAGGCATCGACGCCACCAGGAAGTGGCCCGAGGAGGGCTACACGCGCGACGGCGGCTGGCCGGACATGGTCGAGTCCGACCCGGCGACGGCGGCGCTGGTGGACCGCCGCTGGAAGGAGTACGGCCTGTGACCGCCGAATCCGCGTCGGCGGCCGCGGCGCCGCGTCCGGGGCGTACGCGCGCGTTCCTGCGGCTCGTGATGATCGAGCACTCGGTCTTCGCGCTGCCCTTCGCGTACATCGCCTCGCTCACCGCGATGTTCCAGCTGGACGGCACCGTCCACTGGCTCGACCTGCTGCTGGTCACCGTCGCGATGGTCGGCCTGCGGACGTTCGCGATGGCCTGCAACCGGATCATCGACCGCGAGATCGACGCCCGTAACCCGCGCACCGCCAACCGCGAACTGGTCACCGGGGCGGTGTCCGTGCGCTCCGCGTGGACCGGCGCGCTGGTGGCCCTGGTGATCTTCCTGGGCGCCGCGGCCCTGCTGAACCCGCTGTGCCTGGCGCTCGCGCCCCTCGCGGTCGTACCGATGGTGGTCTATCCCTACGGCAAGCGGTTCACCGACTTCCCGCACGCCATCCTCGGGCTCGCCCAGGCGATGGGCCCGGTCGGCGCGTGGATCGCGGTCACCGGGGCGTGGTCCTGGGACGCGGTGATCCTGGGCCTGGCCGTGGGCGTTTGGATCGGCGGTTTCGACCTGATCTTCGCCTGCCAGGACGTCCGGGCCGACCGCGCCCACGGCGTGAAGTCCGTCCCCGCCCGCTTCGGCATCCCCGCGGCGCTGTACGGGGCCCGCGGCTGCCATGTGGTCACCACCGGGCTGCTGGTCTGGTACGCGCTGGCCACCGGGGCCGGGGTGTTGTTCTGGGCGGGCCTGGTGATCGTCGCGGCCGCCTTCGTCTACGAGCACATGATCGTGCGCCCGCACGACCTGTCCCGCCTGAACAGAGCGTTCTTCACCGTCAACGGTTTCATTGGGATCGCCCTGTTCGTCTGCGCGCTGGCCGACCTGGCGGTGCGCGGCCTCAGGCTGTGAGCGCCGGCGCCGTGCGGGTGCGGCGGCGGAAGACGAACGCGGCCGCCACACCCGCCAGCAGGCCGAACAGGTGGCCCTGCCAGCTGACGCCCGACTCGGTGGGCGTGACGCCCAGCAGGATCGTGCTGCCCCAGGTCGCGCCGATCAGCAGGCCCACCACGATGTCCAGCGGCTTGCGGTCGACGAACCCGCGCACCAGCAGGTAGCCGAAGAGGCCGAATATCAGGCCGGACGCGCCCGCCGTGTTGCTGTACGCGGGGGAGACCAGCCAGACGCCCACGCCGTCGGCCACGACGATCAGCGCGGCCACGGCCAGGAAGCGGCGGATGCCGCCCAGGGCGGCGAGGAAGCCGAAGACCAGCAGCGGGACGGTGTTGGCCGCGACATGGCCGAAGCCGAAGTGCAGGAACGCCGCCGGCACGATGTCGCGCAGCTCGGTGAACTCCCGCGGTGTGATGCCGAACTCGTCCAGCGCGTGGCCGCTCGCGAGGTCCACCGCCTCCAGGACCCACAGCAGCGCCACCCATGCGACGATCAGCTTCGCGGCCGCCTTGACCCGGTCGGCGCCGCTCCGCGCGGCGACCCCGCCGCCTGCCGTACCCGCCATCGCAGCCCCCTGTGGTGTCCAGCGTGTCCACCCCCGTAACGTCCGGGTCACCTTGCTCGGTTCCGTACCCGCTGAGCCGGATAGGCTCAGCCGCGTGGAGCCGGTACATGTGCAGCGTCGCCCGTGGGTCGTCGGGGTGTCCGGGGCGTCGGGGACCCCGTATGCCGCCGCCGTGCTGCGCGGGCTGCTCGCCGCGGGCGAGAGCGTGGACCTGGTGGTGTCCCGGGCGTCACGGCTGACGCTGCTCGACGAGACGGGGATCGCCTTCCGGGACGCGCACTGGCGCGACGACCTGCGGGAGTGGCTGAGTCGCGGCGCGGATGGGAAGCCGGGCACGTTCCGGGTGGACGTCGCGGACGTACGGCACTGGGCGGCGGGCGATCTCGCGGCCGGGCCGTCGTCGGGGTCGTACCCCGTCAAGGGCATGCTGATCGTGCCGGCGTCCACCGCGTGTGTGGCGGGGGTGGCGCTGGGGCTGTCGAAGGACCTGTTGCAGCGGGCCGCGAGCGTGACGCTCAAGGAGCGGCGGACGCTGGTCGTCGCCGTGCGGGAGACCCCGCTGAACGGACAGACGCTGAGGCATCTGGTGGCGCTGGACGAGGCGGGCGCCGTGGTGCTTCCCGCCTCTCCGGCGTTCTACGCGGGCGCGACGCACATCCAGGACCTGGTGGACTTCGTCGCGGGGCGGGTGCTGGACGCGGCGGGAGTGCCGCATCGGCTGTACCGCCGCTGGAAGGGGGAGCTGGGGGGAGGATCGCGCGGTGACTGACGCATGTCGGCGGCCTGGCTCCGGCGGCGAGGGCCGCGTGTGGGCGTAGGCCGTGGTCCCGATCGCCTCGATCGCCTCGGTGTTATCGATGGCACCGATCGGCTGGACCGCATGGGCCGCTCAATGTTGATGGAATGAAAGATCGCAGGGTGTCGACCCTGCGTGCCTTGGATTTACACTTAAACTCGCGGTATCGCTGGATAATGGAAGGCTTCAGGCATATGGACGCCGTGGATAGGCAGCTCATCCAGGCTCTGCGGGAGAACGGCAGGGCTTCGTACGCCGAGCTCGGCCGGCTCGTCGGGCTCTCCGGGCCCTCCGTCACCGACCGCATCAACCGCCTGGAGGCGGCGGGCGTCATCACCGGCTACCGGGCCACCGTCGACGCCGCCTCGCTCGGCCTCGGCGTCACCGCCCTCATCGGCATCTCGCTCTCCGACGCCGCCGACCACGAGGACGTGGCGCGCCGGCTGAGGGACCTGGCGGAGATCGAGGACTGCTGGTTCATCGCGGGCGACGACTCGTACATGCTCAAGGTGCGGGCGAGCGACGTGGACGGACTGGAGAAGACGATCCGGCGGCTGTCGGGGACGAAGGGCGTCTCCCGGACCCGTACGACGATCGTGCTCTCCACGAAGTGGGAGAACCGGGTCGGCGAATTGCCCGAGGAGGGCTGACGCGGAGCGTCAATGGGGGTCCCCCCGCCGGAGAAGTGCGGGGGAGTACGGTGGTGGAGCCCGATTGGTAGACGTATGGGAGGCGGCCGCGTGACTGCATCTATGGATGTGGGCCTCAAGCGTGAGCTGGAGGAGAAGGTCAGGTCCGGGGAGCGGCTGACCCGTGAGGACGGCATCGCCCTCTACGAGTCGGACGACCTGGCCTGGCTCGGCGGCCTCGCCCATGAGGTGCGCACGCGCAAGAACGGCGACGTCGTGCACTTCAACGTCAACCGGCACCTCAACATGACCAACGTGTGCACGGCGTCGTGCGCGTACTGCTCGTTCCAGCGCAAGCCGGGCGAGAAGGACGCGTACACCATGCGCATCGAGGAGGCCGTCCGCCTCGCCAAGGCGATGGAGAACGAGAACCTCACCGAGCTGCACATTGTCAACGGGCTCCACCCCAACCTGCCGTGGCGCTACTACCCGCGCTCGCTCAGCGAGCTGAAGAAGGCGCTCCCGAACGTCTCCCTCAAGGCCTTCACGGCGACCGAGATCCACCACTTCGAGACCATCTCCGGGCTGTCCGCCTCCGAGATCCTCGACGAGCTGATCGAAGCCGGTCTGGAGTCGCTGACCGGCGGCGGCGCGGAGATCTTCGACTGGGAGGTCCGCCGGCACATCGTGGACCACCGCACCCACTGGGAGGACTGGTCCCGCATCCACCGCCTCGCGCACGAGAAGGGTCTCAAGACCCCGTGCACGATGCTGTACGGCCACATCGAGGAGCCGCGCCACCGGGTGGACCACGTGCTGCGGCTGCGTGAGCTCCAGGACGAGACCGGCGGCTTCCAGGTCTTCATCCCGCTGCGCTACCAGCACGACTTCGTGGACGTGCGGGACGGCAAGGTCCGCAACCGGCTCCAGGCGCGTACCACCATGGCGACGGGCGCGGAGGCGCTGAAGACGTTCGCCGTCTCCCGGCTGCTGTTCGACAACGTCCCGCACGTGAAGGTCTTCTGGGTCATGCACGGGGTGCAGACCGCGCAGCTCGCGCTCCAGCACGGCGCGGACGACATGGACGGCTCGGTCGTCGAGTACAAGATCACGCACGACGCGGACAACTACGGCACGCCCAACAAGCTGGGCCGCGAGGACCTGCTGGAGCTGATCCGGGACGCCGGTTTCCGCCCGGTGGAGCGGAACACGCGGTACGAGATCATCCGCGAGTACCCGGGCCCGGACCCCGACCGCCGCGAGTCGCCGCAGCCCATGCGCGTCTGACGCGGGCGGCCTGCGTCGTGGGCGCCCTGCGTCCCGGGAGCCCTGCCTCGTGGGTGCCCTGCGTCCCGGGAGCCCTGCCTCGCGGGCGGCCTGCGTCGTGGGCGCCCTGCCTCGTGGGTGCCCGGCGTCCCGGGAGCCCTGGGGCCTTGGGTTGGCCCACCGCCCCGGGGGTACCCGGGCCGCATGGCCAGTCGTACGAAGACCGCGCCGGAGGAGGCGTACACCGCCGAGCCGTTCGTGCCCGGGAGCGGCGGGATCGAGGCGCTGCGCGAGGCGGCCGCCGGGTGCCGGGGCTGCCCGCTGCACCGCGACGCGACCCAGACCGTGTTCGGCGCCGGGAACGTCCACGCGCGCGTGATGCTCCTCGGCGAGCAGCCGGGGGACCAGGAGGACCGGCAGGGGGCGCCGTTCGTCGGCCCGGCCGGCAAGGTGCTGACCCGGGCCCTGGACGAGGCCGGGATCGAGCCCGGCGACACGTACGTCACCAACGCCGTCAAGCACTTCAAGTTCGAGCTCGTGCCCGAGCGCGGCAAGCGCCGCATCCACAAGGCACCCAGCCTGCGCGAGATGACCGCCTGCCGGCCGTGGCTGGAGGCCGAGCTGCGGCTCGTCGACCCCGAGATCATCGTCGCCCTCGGCGCGACCGCCGGAAAGGCGCTGCTCGGCTCCTCCTTCCGGGTCACCAAACAGCGCGGCATGCTGCTGCCCTTCCCCGGCCACGAGGAGCGCGGCGAGTGCCTCCTCGCCACCATCCACCCGTCCGCCGTGCTGCGCGCGGACGACCGGGAAGCGGTCTACGCGGGCCTGGTGTCCGACCTGCGGATAGCCGCGCGGGCCCTCGGCTGAGCCGTTTATCGTCGAACGCATGCCGTTGAACTTCGAACTGGACCCCCAGGTCGACCACGCCCTCCGCGACGGCGTCCTCGCCCTGTGGACGGACGTCTCCAACGCGGGCGGCTCCGTCGGCTTCGTCCCGCCCGTGACGCCCGATGACATCCGCCCGGAGTGGGTCAAGCACCTGACCGCCATGGCCGAGGGCCGCACCCGGCTCGTCGTCGGCCGCGACGAGGACGGCACCGTCGCCGCCACGGCGTTCATCACGTACAACACGCACCGGCTGATGAGGCACTGGGTGTGGCTCTACACCGTGATGGTCCACCCCCGCCACCAGGGCAAGGGGTGCGGGCGCGACCTCATGGCGGCCACGGAGGCGGCGGTACGCGGCTTCGAGGGCATCGAGGCGATCCGCCTCACCTGCCGCGGCGGTACCGGTGCCGACCGGTTCTACGCCTCCTGCGGCTACAAGGAGGTCGGGCGCGTACCGGGCGCCATCCGGGTCGCGGACGGCGATGACCGCGACGACATCATCATGCTGCTCCCCTTGAACTGATCAATTCGCCACGTGCTTCACTAGTCAGGCAGGAATGCCATACGAAGGAACACGAAGGAAGAAGGCCACGCCGTGTCCGCTTCAGCCCGCACGAGCGCCACGATCCAGTACACCCTCATGCGTCTCGGCGTCTTCGCCGGCTGCTTCCTCGTCCTGTGGGGTCTGGTGTACGTCGGTGTGCTGCCGCGCGGCCTCGGCGACTCCAACCTGCTGTGGGTGCTGCTGCTCTCGATCGTGATGTCGGCGCCGCTCAGCTTCGTGCTGCTGCGCAAGCAGCGTGACGCGATGTCCGCGCAGATCGTCGAGAAGGTCGACAGCGCGAAGGCCCGCCTGGAGGCCAGCCGGTCCCAGGAGGACGCCACCGCCCAGTGATGTGACTCACACGCTCGTACGCACCCCCGTGCCGAAGCCGCGCTTCGCACGGGGGTGTTGGCGTTCCGGGCGACGCCCGTACCTCAAAGAACAGCTTTGAGGTTCTCAAAGTTCAAGTGTTAACGTGTTCAGCGTGAAGACAGCAGTGCGCCTCCAAGCCGACGCCATGAGCATCCCGCTCGTGGCGCGCCTGCATGTCGACCTGTGCCGCTGTATGTCCGCGGTCTGTTGCCGCGAAGTCTGACCCGGCATCATGCAGCGGCGCCGCCGTAAGGCGCGTGCGCCGCACCCCTCGTCCCGTATTCCCCGATACGTACCACTGGAGTGTGTCCGTGTCCGCGTCCGCGAGCACCGCGAACCCCGATACCCAGCCCGCCCGCCGCATACCCAAGGTGCCCTTCTGGGCCCAGATCGTCGCCGGTCTCGTCCTCGGCGTCATCCTCGGCTGGATCACCCGCACCTATGACGTGCAGTGGCTCCACACCACCCTCGACAAGGTGGGCCACATCTTCGTCCAGCTGCTGAAGCTGGCCGTCGCCCCGCTCGTCTTCTTCGCGATCCTGGTGTCCATCACCAACCTGCGGAAGGTCAACAACGCCGCCCGGCTGGCCACCCGCACCCTGCTCTGGTTCATGATCACCTCGCTGATCGCCGTCGCCATCGGCCTCGCGATCGGCCTGCTGACCAACCCGGGCGCGGGCACCGGCCTGACCCCGAGGGACGGCGAGAAGCCCGAGAAGGCCGGCTCCTGGCTGGACTTCCTCACCGGCATCATCCCGGAGAACGTCATCACGCCGTTCGCCGAGCTGAACGTCCTCCAGATCGTCTTCATGGCCGCCGTCGCCGGTATCGCCGCCCTGAAGCTCGGCGAGAAGGCCCAGCCGATCCTCACCCTGAGCGAGTCCGTGCTGGAGCTGCTCCAGAAGGCCCTGTGGTGGGTCATCCGCCTGGCGCCCCTGGGCACCGTCGGCCTCATCGGCTACGCCATCGCCGACTACGGCTGGGACCTGATCGGCAAGTACGCCACCTTCACCGCCGACGTCTACATCGGCTGCGCGCTGGTGCTGTTCGGCGTCTACCCGCTGCTGCTGGCGACCGTCGCCAAGGTCAACCCTCTCCAGTTCTTCAAGGGCGCCTGGCCCGCGATCCAGCTGGCGTTCGTCTCCCGCTCGTCGGTGGGCACCATGCCGGTCACGGTCAAGGTCACCGAGCGGCTGGGCGTCCCGAAGGAGTACACCTCCTTCGCCGTCCCGTTCGGCGCGACGACGAAGATGGACGGCTGCGCCGCGATCTACCCGGCGCTCGCCGCGATCTTCATCGCGCAGATCTTCGGGGTGCAGCTGGGCATCGGTGACTACGTGCTGATCGCCTTCGTGTCGGTCATCGGCTCGGCGGCGACCGCCGGTCTGACGGGCGCGACCGTCATGCTGACGCTGACCCTGTCCACGCTGGGCCTGCCGCTGGAGGGCGTGGGTCTGCTGATGGCGATCGACCCGATCCTCGACATGATGCGCACCGCCACCAACGTCGCCGGCCAGGCGCTCGTCCCGGTCATCGTCGCCGCCCGCGAGAAGATCCTCGACCACGAGGCGTACAACGCGGCCTCGGCCTCGCCGGTCGACGACTACGACGTCCGCGAGGCGGAGCAGAAGGTCACGGTGCCGGTCGCGGCCTGACGCAGCGTCACCCGACAGTGCCCCCGGTCTGCTGACCGGGGGCACTGTCGTACGCCGCTCCTGAGTCATGTGGTCCTGTTCCGTCCCGCCCGGGGAGCAGGAGCACGGTGGTCAGGAGGAGGACGCCGGCGATGGCGATCGCGGTGCGGGGGCCTGCGAGACCGGCCAGCAGCCCCCAGAGGCCGATCATGGCCGCGGTCGTGGCCTTGCCGGTGACCGACCACGCGGACAGGGTGCGGACGAGCCGGTCCGTCGGGGTGTGGTCGAGCCGGTAGGTGGCGAACACCGGGTTGAACACGCCCATGCAGGTGATCAGACCCAACTCGACGGCCATGACCAGCACCAGCCCGGCAGTGCCGGGGCAGACGAAGGCCAACCCGAACGACCAGCACGCCCGCAGCGCCCCGGCGATGACCAGGACCTTGTGCCGGCCGGCCCGGGCGACCAGTCCGGGGGCCATCCGTGCCCCGATCAGGCCGCCGACACAGGGCACCGCGAAGGCGAGGCCGTACTGCCAGGGCGGGAAGCCGAGGTCGGCGAGCATGAGGACGGCGAGCAGTGGCGAGGTCGCCATGATCAGGCCGTTCACCAGGACGGTGTTGAAGAACAGCGGGCGCAGCGCCGGGTGGGCCAGGATGCAGCGTCACCCTTCGAGCAGGTCGCCGGCCCGGAGTCGTGGTGGTGCGCCGGTGCGTACGGGGCGTGGCTCCTTGCCGCCGATCGCGCGGATGCCCAATGCCGAGAGCGCGTAGCTGACGGCGTCGGCCACCACGGTCATCACCGGGCCGAACAGCCCGATCGCGGCCGTGCCGAGCGGCGGTCCGAGCACGGTGGCGGTCCAGGTCGTGGACTCGAACCTCCCGTTCGCGACGAGGAGGTCCTCGGGCGGTACGAGGGCCTTCAGGCAGGCGCCGGCGGCCGCGCTGAACGTGATGCCGGCCGCGGCGACGACGACCGACACGACGAGGAGCTGGACGAAGGTGAGCCGGCCGAGCGCGAACGCGGCGGGGACACTCATCAGCGCCGCGAACCGGACCAGGTCCATCGCGACCATCACGGACCGCTTGCGGCGGAACTCCACCCATGGTCCCAGCGGTACCGCCACCGCCGCACCTACCGCCGCCCCTGCGGCTGCCAGCACCGACACCTCCGCCGGGCCGGCGTGCAGGACAAGGATCGCGATCAAGGGGAACGCGTCGAAGGCGAGCCACGTACCGAACGTGCTGACCGCGTACGCCGCCCACAGCCACCGGAACCGCCGCCCCAGCGACCGCTTGGTCCTCATGCCCGCGACAACCTCCCGTTGACTGCCGACATCAAAGCGGTCGGCAGGCCGACCGATCAAACGACCGGCTCGCCGGGCACAGGACGGCTGACGTGAGGGTGCCCCCACCGGCCGGCCGGCCGGTGGGGGCACCTTTTCGCGCGCGGCGGAGGCCGGTGGTCAGAGGCCGGCGGTTTGGAGGAGGCGGTTGGGGGAGGACTTGCTCACTACGAGGATGTCCTTGACCGACTGGTCCCTGAGCCAGGTGTAGACCTGCGCGGGGGTCGCCGAGGGGTAGCGGGACTTGAGGAGGGTTGCCACGCCGGCGACGTGGGGGCTGGCCATGGAGGTGCCGTTCAGGGCGACGCTGCCGCCGCCGAGCCTGGCGGAGACGATGGCGGCGCCGGGGGCGTACATGTCCAGGCACGGCCCGTAGTTGGAGAAGCTGGTCTCCCGGTCCTGGTGGTCGGTCGCGCCGACGGTGAGGACCCGGTCGGCGCTCGCGGGCGAGACGTTGCAGGCGTCGATCGCGTCGTTGCCGGCAGCGAGCACCGGCAGGACGCCGCTGTCCGAGAGGGCGGTGGCCGCCTGGTTGACGGCGATGTTCTTCGGGCCGCCCAGGGAGCCGTTGAGGACCGCCGGCTGCCTGGCGTTCTTCGCGACCCAGTCGAAGCCGGCGATGATGCCGCCCCACGAGCCCTTGCCGTCGCAGCCGAGGACGCGGACGCTGACCAGGGTCGCCTGCCGGGCCACCCCGTAGGTGGCCCCGCCGACGGTGCCCGCCACATGCGTGCCGTGACCGGCGCAGTCCTGGCCGTTCCTGCCGTCGCCCATCGCGTCGAAGCCGGGCACGGCACGGCCGCCGAACTCCGCGTGCGCGTAGTCGATTCCCGAGTCGATGATGTAGGCCGTGGCACCCGCGCCGGTGCTGTACACGGTGAACTGCTGGTTGAGCGGCAGGTACGGCTGGTCGATGCGGTCCAGGCCCCAACTGGCCGCCGGGGCGCGGTTCTCGCGCAGAGGGCCTGCGGTGACGACCGCGTCCTGCTCGACGGCCTGGACGTCAGGGAAGCGGCGTACGGTCTCCAACTGGGAGGCGTTCAGCTTCGCCGTGAAGCCGCGCAGCACGCTCGTGTACTCGTACAGCGGGGTGATGCCGAGCCGCTGGGTGACCTCGGCCGAGGCCGTGCCCGACTTCAGGGTGACGATGTACTGGTCGGCGATGGGCGCCGCGGTGGTGCGCAGCGGGGCGGGTTCGTCGTCGGCGGAGGCGGCGGAGGCGGCGGAGGCGGAGGCGGAGGCGGCGGCGAGGGGGAGCAGCAGGAGCAGCGCCACGCATGCGTGGCGAGCGGACAGCCTCATGCAGTTACTCCGTTCGGGAGCGTCTGACAAAGAGCGACGCCTGTAGGGAAGCAGCTCACCGGCGTTCCGGAATATCACCTACTGGAGTGACATGCACACTTTCAGTGGTGAACGGCGCATATGCCTCCGCTCGGTGCGCGGCGCGCGCCCTTCCGGTCGGCCGTAGGCTTACCGATCACCGAGGAGTAGGAGGACGGGTGTCGAAGAGCACGGGCGCGGGGCCGAGCGCGAAGGCCAAGCGCATGCCGCGGGCCGTGCGGGAGCGGCAGATGCTGGACGCGGCCGTGCGGACGTTCGGGCAGCGGGGGTACCGGGCGGCGTCGATGGACGAGATCGCCGAACTGGCGGGCGTGTCCAAGCCGCTGGTCTACCTGTACCTCAACTCCAAGGAGGAGCTCTTCACCGCCTGCATCCGCCGCGAGGCCGCCGCGCTCATCGCCGCCGTACGCGACGCCGTGGAACGGGACGCGGCAGAGCCCGGGTTGCCGGCCGACCGGCAACTGTGGGCGGGGCTCACCGCGTTCTTCACGCACACCGCTGAGCACCCGGACGGCTGGGCGGTGCTCCACCAGCAGGCGCGTACGCACGGCGAGCCGTTCGCCGCGGAAGTGGCCGCCATGCGGGACGAGATGGCCGCGTTCGTGACCGGCCTCATAGGGGAGGCGGCCCGGGAGGCCCACCAGGACCCCGCGTTCGGCGACCGGGACGTGGCCGGGCTCGCCCAGGCGCTGGTGGGCGCGGCCGAGTCGCTGGCTCAGTGGGCCAACGAGACGCCCGGGGTGTCCGCCAAGGAGGCGGCCGCGACCCTGATGAACTTCGCCTGGACGGGCCTGGGCAACCTCATGGACGGGCAGCGCTGGTCACCGTCCCGGTGAGGCGGATCACCCCCGCCACCCGCGCCCGCCGCCCGCGCCCGCCGCCCGCACCCGGGCCCGCGGACTGGCTCGTGCGCTGAGGCTCAGGTGCGACGGGACCGCCACTGCCGGACCAGCTCCTCCGCGTCGAACGGCGCGAGTCGCAGCGGTGGGCCGGCCGGCGGGCGGCGCAGGGCCGCCGTGATCTTCTCGTTGATGTCGGCGACGATCCGCCGCACCTGCGTCTCCGAGGACGCGCGGCCCACCGCCTCCAGCGCGTCCTCGGCCTCCTTGCGCAGGGCGAGCGCGGGCGGCAGGACGGGGGCGATGCCCTCGCGGTGCATCTTGCCCTTCACCCACCACAGGTCGTCGTACGGGGCGGTGTCGTCGGGCAGGGGCTTGCCGAAGCCGGACAGGTTCTGGAAGTCGCCGCGTTCCATCGCCTCGCGGATCTGCCTGTCGACCCATGACTCGAAGCTGACGCCGGGCGGTTTGCGTTCGGTCATGCCATCGATCGTAGGCGGCCCCGCACGGTGACGAGGAGGACAAAGGGCAGAAGCCCTTTTCCGTGACAGCCTCGCGGCCGTCACGGAAAAGGGCTCCTTGGTACTGCTAAGTCGTGCGCGATCGCCGACCCGGGCAACTAGGCCGGGGTGACGTTCTCCGCCTGCGGGCCCTTCGGGCCCTGGGTGACGTCGAAGTTCACGGTCTGGTTCTCCTCGAGGGAGCGGAAGCCAGACGCGTTGATCGCGGAGTAGTGGACGAAGACATCCGGGCCGCCGCCGTCCTGGGCGATGAAGCCGAAGCCCTTTTCAGCGTTGAACCACTTGACGGTTCCGGTAGCCATAAGCCCTCCTATGGGCCAAAGGGTTGCCCTGCTCCAGAACCTGCCAAACAAGTCTGAAAACTACAAAAGCCTGCGGGTTACATGCTCCGCAGGCTCTGTACTGCAAGGGAAACCAAACTGCAACTTGCGTCGAGCCTAGCACGCAGTGTGCGCGTATGGGTAGAGGCAAAGATCACGTCACCCGGACGTTTGAAAGTCGCGGCGGCGCTGACGGCCAGCCCGGCGCGGCCGGGCCCGCAGGACGGGTCTAGCCTCGCAATGTGGACCATTCAACCGACGACCACCCGCGGAGCCGGCCCCGCGTCGGACACATCCAGTTCCTGAACTGCCTCCCCCTCTACTGGGGCCTGGCCCGCACCGGAACGCTCCTCGACCTTGAGCTCACGAAGGACACCCCGGAGAAGCTCAGCGAGCAGCTGGTGCGCGGCGATCTCGACATCGGGCCCATCACCCTCGTCGAGTACCTGCGCAACGCCGACCGTCTCGTCGCCTTCCCCGACCTCGCGGTCGGCTGCGACGGACCCGTCATGTCCTGCGTGATCGTCTCTCAGCAGCCGCTGGAGCGGCTCGACGGCGCACGGGTCGCCCTCGGCTCCACCTCGCGCACCTCCGTACGCCTGGCGCAGCTGCTGCTCGCCGAGCGCCACGGGGTGACCCCCGACTACTACACCTGCCCGCCCGACCTCGGCGTGATGATGCAGGAGGCCGAAGCGGCGGTCCTGATCGGGGACGCCGCGCTGCGTGCCTCCCTGCACGACGCCCCCAGGCTGGGGCTCCACGTCCATGACCTGGGGCAGATGTGGAAGGACTGGACGGGGCTCCCGTTCGTCTTCGCGGTCTGGGCGGTGCGCAAGGACTACCTGGCCCGCGAGCCGGGCACGGTACGCCAGGTGCACGAGGCGTTCCTCGCCTCGCGCGACCTGTCGCTGGAGGAGGTCGCGAAGGTCGCCGAGCAGGCCGCGCGCTGGGAGGCGTTCGACGCGGCGCTGCTGGAGCGGTACTTCACGACGCTGGACTTCCGCTTCTCGGCCGAGCAGCTCGCGGGCGTGCGGGAGTTCGCCCGCCGGACCGGGCCGACGACCGGGTTCCCGGCCGACGTACGGGTGGAACTGCTCAGCACGGACCGCTGAGACGGACCTCTGAGACGGATGCCTAGGGGGAGGGGATGGGGGCCTGCATGTGCCGGCTGATCCACTGGATCGAGCCGTCCCCCATGCCCTTCACATAGGTCCTGGCGTTGTGCTCGCCGTCCGGGATCACCTGGAGGCGGGTCTTGACCGGGCCTTTGGTGTACGTCTTCATGAACGATTCGACGTTGCCCAGGCCGGATTCCTTGCTGCCCACCTGGAACGCCAGATAGACCTCATGGTCCTTCGTGTCCGGCTGCGCGCCCAGCGCCTTGGCCAGCTTCTCAGGATTGTTCGCCTGCTTCTGCGCCTCGTGCCCGGACCACAGCGGCGAGTCCGGCACGAGGTCCGGGCCGGAGGCGATGACGGCCTTGAACTTGTCCGGGTGCTTCAGTACGGACTTCAGTCCGACGAAGGCGCCGGACGACGAACCCATGAACGCCCAGCCGTCCCGCGAGGTGAACGTACGGAAATTCGCCCTGACGAAATCGGGAACGTCTTCCGTCATCCAGGTGCCCATTTTCGGCTGCCCCGGGATATCGCTGCCGTCGTAGTAGTGCTTGTCGTCCGGGTTGAGGACCGGCATCACCACGATGAAGGGCAGGCTCTTGCCTTCTTTCGACCACTCGCTGATGCTGCTCTGCAGCTTCAGGTCGGTGCCCATCCAGTAATTGTTCGGATAGCCGTTGCCCCCGGGCAGGGCGATCAGTACGGGGAAGCCGCTGCGGGCGTACGTCGGGTCGAAGTACTGCGGGGGCGCCCAGACCCACACCTTGCCCGTGAAGCCCGACTTCTCGCCGTGCAGCGTCGTCACGCCGATCTTGGTGCCGTCGGAGAGGGTGTTCTGGGTGGTGAACTCGGCCTTGGGACCGGTGGGCATCAGCGTCTTGGCGGCGGCGGCCCGTCCCTTTCCGGTCGCGGGCGCGGGTGCCGACGCGCTCGGGCCGTCGAACGAGACCGGGGCGCCCTCGTCCGAGCAGCCCGTGAGCGTGACCAGGGCGAGCGAGCCGAGGGCGACGGCGGCGACAAGACGTTTCATAGGAGCACTCCGGGTCTTTCGGGGCATTTACGGCCAGGTAGATGCCGGAACGGCCGCACAGGTTGGCCGCGTTGAGCGGTCGATCCCCGTGATCCCGCCCACGCGGGACCTCTACGCTGCTGTACGCGACCACGTCGCCATGACGTACGAAGTGCCATGACGTACGAGGGACGTACGAGGGACGTACGAAGGACGTACGAATCGGGGGGACGCGCATGCAGCCGCTGGAAGCCGGTGAACCGAGGACCATCGGTCCCTACCGGCTGCTCGGCAGACTCGGCGCGGGCGGTATGGGCCGGGTCTACCTCGCCCGCAGCGAGGGCGGCCGCACGGTCGCGGTCAAGGTCGTGCATCCGCACTTCGCCCAGGACGAGGAGTTCCGGGCCCGGTTCCGCAAGGAGGTCCAGGCGGCGCGGCTGGTGGGCGGGCAGTGGACCGCGCCGGTGCTCGACGCCGACCCGGACGCTCCCGTTCCGTGGGTGGCGACGGGGTACGTCACCGGGCCGTCGCTCGCCGCGGCCGTCACCGGACACGGCCCGCTGCCCACGCACTCCGTACGGGCGCTGGGCGCCGGACTCGCCGAGGCCCTGGCCGCCGTGCACGGGCTGCGGCTCGTGCACCGGGACGTCAAGCCGTCGAACGTGCTCCTGGCCCTGGACGGGCCGCGCCTCATCGACTTCGGGATCGCCCGCGCCACGGACGGCTCGGCGTCGCTCACCTCCACCGGAGTCTCGGTCGGCTCGCCCGGCTACATGGCGCCCGAGCAGATCCTCGGCAAAGGCGTGACGGGCGCGGCGGACGTGTTCTCGCTGGGCGCGGTCCTGGCGTACGCGGCGACCGGCGCCCCTCCCTTCCCGGGCGACTCCTCGGCGGCGCTCCTCTACAAGGTGGTCCACGAGGAGCCGGAGCTGGGCGGCGCCCTCACCGGTGAGCTGCGGGAGCTGGTCACCGCGTGCCTGGCCAAGGACCCGGCGGCCCGCCCCGTGCCGGCCGAGGTCGCGGGCCGGCTGGCTCCGGGCGGGGCGGCCGCGCTGGTGGCGGGCGGCTGGCTGCCGGGCCCCCTGGTCGAGCAGGTCAGCCGGGCGGCGGTACGGCTCCTGGACCTGGAGCCGGCGGCGGACCACTCGGGCTCGGGACCGGTGCCGTTCAGCAGCCCGGCGGTGGGCGTCTTCGGCCCCCCGATCGACCCGCCCCCGACCCCGGACTGGGCGCCCCCGCCGCCTGCGGCGCCTTCGCGGGGTGGGGCGCCGGGCGCGGTGCGTTCGCCGGGCGGGGCGCCGGACGCGGTGCCCCCGCCCCGTAAGCCGCTGTCCCTGTCGGTCAGCACCGCGTCGGAGCGCATGGCCGGCCGCGGCCGCCGCCTCAGCTGCACGGTCGCCCTCGCCGTCGCGGGCGCCATGGCGGCGGTGACGGTGGGCGGCGCGTTCCTCCTGGGCCTGTTCGACGACGGCCCCCACGACGCCGACCCGGCCGGGCCCAAGCCGTCCGCGAGCAGCGGCGGCCCGGACGCCTCGGCGGCGGCCTCCTCCGTACCGAAGGAGTTCCTCGGCACCTGGAAGGGCCTCACCAAGGAAGCCCAGGGCGCGCCGCACGGCGAACTCACCGTGGTCATCACCAAGGGCGAACCGGGTGACGACGTCATGCGGCTGACCGCCACCCTGACCGTCCTGACGATGACGGCCGAGTGCCACAGCGTCGGCAAGCTGACCTCGGTGGAACCCCGCCGGCTGAAGGTGCGCGACCGCACCGACCCCGACCGGCCCGGCTCTCCCGGCCTGTGCACCGGGGGCGCCGCCAACCTGACGTTCACCCTGACCAAGGACGGCACCCTGTACTACCAGTCCGACGAGGCGGCGGCGGGCCGGCCGTCCGGCACGCTGACCAAGCAGGGCGGGTGAGGGCTCCGGCGGGCGGCGGAAAACGCTGGCGTAGGCTGGGCCGGTCCGCGCAGAAGCCCTGCAAACCGCCGAAAGGTGACATCCGGTGAGCGAGAAGGCCGACCTTCAGTCCGTCCTGGACCGTGCCGCGGAGGGCGGGCGGATCACCCCCGAGGAAGCGCTCGACCTCTACCGGTCGGCCCCGCTGCACGCGCTCGGCGCGGCCGCGGACGCCGTGCGGCGGCGGCGTTACGCGGGTACGGAGCACATCGCGACGTACATCATCGAGCGCAACATCAACTACACCAACGTGTGCGTCACGGCGTGCAAGTTCTGCGCCTTCTACGCCGCGCCGAAGGACACCGCCAAGGGCTGGACGCGCGACCTCGACGACATCCTGCGGCGCTGCGCCGAGACCGTCGAACTGGGCGGCACGCAGATCATGTTCCAGGGCGGGCACCACCCGGACTACGGCGTCGAGTACTACGAGGAGCACTTCGCCGCCATCAAGCGGGAGTTCCCGCAGCTGGTCATCCACTCGCTGGGCGCCAGCGAGGTGGAGCACATGGCGCGGATCTCCGGCGTACCGGTCGAGGAGGCGATCCAGCGCATCCACGCCGCCGGTCTCGACTCCTTCGCCGGCGCCGGCGCGGAGCTGCTGCCCGAGCGGCCGCGCAAGGCGATCGCGCCGCTCAAGGAGTCCGGCGAGCGGTGGCTGGAGATCATGGAGACCGCGCACCGGCTGGGTGTCGAGTCGACGTCCACGATGCTGATGGGTACGGGCGAGACGAACGCCGAGCGCATCGAGCACATGCGCATGATCCGCGACGTGCAGGACCGGACTGGCGGCTTCCGGGCCTTCATCCCGTACACCTACCAGCCCGAGAACAACCACCTGAAGGGCCGCACCCAGGCCACGATCTTCGAGTACCTGCGGATGATCGCCATCGCCCGGCTCTTCTTCGACAACGTGGCCCACATCCAGGGCTCGTGGCTGACCACCGGCAAGGAGATCGGCCAGCTGTCGCTGCACTACGGCGCCGACGACCTCGGTTCGATCATGCTGGAGGAGAACGTCGTCTCCTCGGCCGGTGCCAAGCACCGCTCCAACCGCCAGGAGATCATCGACCTGATCCGCAAGGCGGGCCGCGTGCCGGCGCAGCGCACCACGACGTACGAGCACATCGTCGTCCACGACGACCCGGCGAACGACCCGGTCGACGAGCGCGTGGCCTCCCACATCTCCTCGACGGCGATCGAGGGCGGCACGGCCCATCCCGAGCTGAAGCTCCTGAACGCCAACTGACGCCGCCGTGCTGACCCTTCACGTCGCCGAGTCCTCGCCCGAGTCCGCGGTCCTGGTCGACGGCGCCCACATCGCCGCCATCGGCCCGTACGAGGAGCTGGCCGCCGCTCATCCACGGGCGCGGGTGCGGCGGTGGCCCGGCATCCTCACCCCCGGGCTGCTCAACCCGTACGGGCCCGAGCTCCTCGAAGGCACCTACCACCCGGACCCGCGCGAGGCCGCCGAGTTCGGCACCGAGCCGATCACCGGGGAACGGGCGCGGGCCATCTTCCTCGCCGACGCGTCCCGTCAGGGCGCCAGCGCGCGGCGCGGGGTGCGGCGGATGCTGGCGCACGGAACGGTCGCCGTCGCCGGTGAACTGCGCACCCGCGCCGCCCTGGACGCGGTGCGCCGGGCCGGGCTCGCGGTCGGCCGCCGCCCGGCGGTCCTGCCGGGGCCCGCGTCGTTCTCGCCGGTGCCGCTGATCCTGCTGCCGCGACTGGCCCCCGGGGGCCCCGCGCGGTTCGCCGTGTTCGACGTACCGGACCGGGCCGCCCTCGTGCGGCTCGGCGCCTCGACGTGCGTGGCGACCGTCCTGGCCGGCCGCCTTGTCCACAGGCGCGCGTAGGCGCGAGGGGGCCGCCTGCCACAATGGGCGGGTGACGCGAGCAACCCTGGACAAGCAGCCGCACGAAGTCGCCTCGATGTTCGACGACGTCGCCGCGAACTACGACCTCACCAATGACGTGCTCTCGCTCGGCCAGGACCGGCGGTGGCGCAAGGAGGTCGCCAAGGCGGTCGACGCCCGGCACGGCCAGAAGGTCCTCGACCTGGCGGCGGGCACCGGTACGTCCTCGCTGCCGTTCGCGCGGGCCGGTGCGTATGTGGTGCCGTGCGACTTCTCGCTCGGCATGCTGCGCGAGGGCAAGAAGCGCCACCCCTGGCTGCCCCTGACGGCGGGCGACGCCACGAAGCTGCCCTTCCGGGACGGGGTGTTCGACGCGGTGACGATCTCCTTCGGGCTGCGCAACGTCCAGGACACGGACGCCGCGCTGAGCGAGCTGTACCGGGTGACCAAGCCGGGCGGCCGGGTGGTGATCTGCGAGTTCTCGCACCCGACGTGGGCGCCGTTCCGGACGGTGTACGAGGAGTACCTGATGCGCGCGCTGCCGCCGGTCGCCCGCGCCGTCTCCTCCAACCCCGACGCGTACGTCTACCTCGCCGAGTCCATCCAGAGCTGGCCCGACCAGCCGACCCTCGCCCGGCGCCTCCAGGCGGCGGGCTGGTCGAAGGTGGCGTGGCGGAACCTGACGGGCGGGATCGTGGCGCTGCACCGGGGCACGAAGGCGCGCTAGGTCATGTCGTCACAGTCCCGTCTGCCCCGCCCTTCGGGCGGACGACGCTGCTTTGACGACACTCCCTAGGACAGCTCCAGCCGGAAGCAGCGCGCCTGTTGCCCGCCCCCGCCGGGTATCGCGTACGTCCGCGCCGGTGCCATCCCCAGCCGCCGCGCCACCGCCACCGACCGCTCGTTGCCGGTGTTCACCATGGCGACCACCCGCTCCACCCCCGCCGCCCGCAGCCGCTCCAGCGTCATGCGGGCGGCGGCGGTCGCGTACCCCTTGCCCCACGCGCACCGGGCGAGCCGCCAGCCGATCTCGACCTCGCCGGCCGGCCCCCACGCGTGCGGCCACGGCTGCGCTCCCGTGAAGCCGATGACCTCGCCGGCCTCGTCCAGCAGCGTCCACAGGCAGAAGCCGCGCTCGGCGTCATGGCGGCGCTGGCGGGCGGTGAGCTCGTGGTAGACGGACAGCTCGGCGGGCCCGCCCTGGAAGAACTCCATCACCTCCGGGTCGTCGAACGCCCGGTGCCAGGCGTACGCGTCCTCGTGCGTCGGTACACGCAGCCGGACAACGGGCCGGCCGGCGGGGAGCAGCTCGGTCATCGGGCGGCCCTTCGGGTCGGTGATCGGTACGTCCCCATAGACTGCACACGTCCTGTGCCGTCCGGTACGCAATTTCGAGTATTCGGGAGACCCCGCCGTGACCGAGCAGCAGCCCCTCTCCGAACACACCGCGGATGTGATCGTCGTCGGGGCCGGTCCGGCCGGCTCCACGACCGCGTACTACCTCGCCAAGGCCGGCCTGGACGTCCTGCTCCTCGAAAAGACCGCGTTCCCGCGCGAGAAGGTGTGCGGCGACGGTCTCACCCCCCGCGCCACCAAGCAGCTCGTGGCGATGGGCATCGACATCTCCGAGGAGGCGGGCTGGCTGCGGAACAAGGGCCTGCGCATCATCGGCGGTGGCGTCCGCCTCCAGCTCGACTGGCCGGAGCTGGCCAGCTACCCGGACTACGGCCTCGTACGCAAGCGCGACGACTTCGACGAGCAACTCGCCCGCCAGGCGCAGAAGGCGGGTGCGCGGCTGTACGAGCGGTGCAACGTCGGCGCCCCGGTCATCGATGAGCGCACCGGCCGGATCACGGGCGTGCACGCCAAGCTGGGCGAGGAGAAGACGCCCGCCACCTTCCACGCGCCGCTGGTCGTCGCCGCCGACGGCAACTCCACGCGCCTGTCCCTCGCCATGGGCCTGCACCGGCGCGAGGACCGGCCGATGGGCGTCGCCGTCCGTACGTATTTCACCTCCCCACGCCACGAGGACGACTACCTGGAGTCCTGGCTGGAGCTGTGGGACCGGCGCGGCCCCGGCGAGGACCGGCTGCTGCCCGGCTACGGCTGGATCTTCGGCATGGGCGACGGCACGTCGAACGTCGGCCTCGGCGTCCTCAACACCTCCGACTCCTTCAAGGAGCTGGACTGGCGCGAGGTGCTGAAGGCGTGGTGCGCCTCGATGCCGGAGGAGTGGGGGTACGTCCCCGAGAACATGACCGGCCCGATCCGCGGCGCCGCGCTGCCCATGGCCTTCAACCGGCAGCCGCACTACACGCGCGGCCTGCTGCTGGTGGGCGACGCGGGCGGCCTGGTCAACCCGTTCAACGGCGAGGGCATCGCGTACGCCATGGAGTCCGGGCAGATCGCCGCCGACGTGATCGTGCAGGCGCACGCCCGCGCGACCCCGGCCCAGCGCGAACTGGCCCTCCACAACTACCCGAAGATCCTCAAGGACACCTACGGCGGGTACTACACGCTCGGCCGCGCCTTCGTGAAGCTGATCGGCAACCCGAAGGTCATGAAGATCGCGGCGCAGCGCGGCCTGACGCACCCGCTGCTGATGAGGTTCACGCTGAAGATGCTCGCCAACCTCACCGACCCCACGGGCGGCGACGCGATGGACCGCATCATCAACGGCCTGTCGAAGGTGGCCCCGAAGGCCTGAACGCCCGCAGGCAGGCGCCGAAGGGCCGTCGCTCCCTCCCCGAGCGGGGGAGCGACGGCCCTTCACACCGGATGCGCGCGGGTCAGAGCACGCGGACCGCGCCGGACGGCATGTCGTAGTCGAGGGAGCGCTCGACGACACCCGTGCTGGGGTTCTGCGCGCCGACGTAGTTGCCGCCGCCCACGTAGATCGCGACGTGGTACGAGTCGCTGCGGCTGCCCCAGTAGAGGATGTCGCCCGGCTGGAGGTCGTCCAGCGAGACGGACGTGCCGCGGCTGGACTGGTCGCCCGAGACGCGGGGGAGCTCGATGCCCGCCTGGCGGTACGCGGCCTGGACGAGGCCCGAGCAGTCCCAGGAGTTGGGGCCGGTGCTGCCCATGACGTACGCGTCGCCGACCTGGGCGCGGGCGAAGTCCACGATCGCCGCGGCGGAGCCGGTCGCCTGGGAGGAGCCGGAGATGTCGAAGGAGGAGCCGCCGTCGTCGGAGCCGGCGGAGGCGGAGAGCGTGGTGCGCTCGGCGGAGCGGGAGGCGCGCTCGGCGGCCTCGGCCTTGGCCTGGGCCTCGGCCTTCCGCTTGGCCTCGGCCTCGGCCTTGCGCTCCGCCTCGGCCTTGGCCGTCTTGGCTTCCTTCGCGGCCTTGGCGGCCGCGGCGTTCTCCTGCGTCTGCAGCTCCTGGTCGAGTGCGATCTGCTGGGTCGCCTCGGCGGAGGCGGCGACCGCGCTCGACAGGTTCGCGGACAGGTCCGCGTTGAGGGTGGGCATCTCGATGGTCTCGGTCACCGGCTCGGCGTGGGCCGGCCCGGCAGCACCGGCCACCGCGATGGTGCTGAGAACGCCACCGGCAACTCCGGCCCGCAGCGCGAGCTTCGAGGCGTTGCGGCGGGGCTTCCGGTGGCTGGGTATGTGAGCGGTGTGGGACATGAGTACAACCGCTATCAGGGCTTCACGGTTCCCTTCAAGAAACGTGGGTTGCGCCACAGTTGCGCTCGGAATGCGTGAATCCGGTTCCGTACGGGCTTTATTGACGCCGTAACGGACAATGCGGACTGTGGTGATCATGGCCGTGATCATGGGCTTTCTGTGAAACGTCCGAATTGCCGCGCGCCTACCACTCCTTCACGCCGGTGGCCAAGCCCGCTTTCCCCGGCGCGGCAGCGGCGTGACGCAGGTCACGGAAAGGTCACCGTCGCAGATGCCCGGAAGATCGTGAACGCACGCACGTGTCCACTTCGGTACCGGCCGGCCCCTCGCGGGAGTGGGGTGAGGTCCTCTACCACCCGTGCGAATCCAGAGCGAATTTGCCTGTACCCACCATCTCTTGATAGGGCAAACCGGCTCTGACCAGCGGCAACCCCTACCTGCTTCACGGAACGCAGTCATATGACTACGCGGCGTGTGAAGATCAGCCTTCATCGGAATTCATGATCCTTCGCCAGGTGGTGGAGATCACAAAGACGTTGTCGCACCCCGTGTCGCAGATCACAGATCCACGGGCATAGGATGCGAGCAGCGGGCTTGTGAACTGCCTCACATGTGCACGATCTTCGCGAGGCGGCGAGACGGATGCCCGGTGCGGTCCAACGGTCAAGGACGACTGGAAGGAGCGAGGAGCGTGAATGCCTACGCGCCCATCCTCGTGCTCGGCGCCCTCGGGGCAGGGTTTGCGATCTTCTCCGTGGTCATGGCCACGCTTATCGGCCCAAAGAGGTACAACCGGGCCAAGCTTGAGGCCTACGAGTGCGGTATCGAGCCGACACCCACTCCGGCCGGAGGTGGCCGCTTCCCCATCAAGTACTACCTGACGGCGATGCTCTTCATCATCTTCGATATCGAGATCGTCTTCCTCTATCCCTGGGCCGTCAGCTTCGACGCCCTGGGGCTTTTCGGGCTCGTGGAGATGCTGCTCTTCGTGCTCACCGTCTTCGTCGCCTACGCGTATGTATGGCGGCGCGGCGGCCTGGACTGGGACTGAGGGGCTGAGGAGCACCAATGGGACTCGAAGAGAAGCTGCCGAGCGGTTTTCTGCTGACGACGGTCGAACAGGCCGCGGGCTGGGTGCGCAAGTCGTCCGTCTTCCCCGCGACCTTCGGCCTTGCCTGCTGCGCCATCGAGATGATGACGACCGGCGCCGGGCGGTACGACCTGGCGCGCTTCGGCATGGAGGTCTTCCGCGGCTCGCCGCGCCAGGCCGACCTGATGATCGTGGCCGGCCGGGTCAGCCAGAAGATGGCGCCCGTCCTGCGCCAGGTCTACGACCAGATGCCCAACCCCAAGTGGGTGATCTCCATGGGGGTTTGCGCATCATCGGGCGGAATGTTCAACAATTACGCGATTGTGCAGGGCGTCGACCATGTCGTCCCCGTCGACATCTATCTGCCGGGCTGCCCACCGCGTCCGGAGATGCTGATGGACGCGATCCTCAAGCTCCACCAGAAGATCCAGAACTCCAAGCTCGGCGTCAACGCGGAGGAAGCGGCCCGCGAGGCGGAGGAAGCCGCGCTCAAGGCACTGCCCATGATCGAGATGAAGGGGCTGCTGCGATGAGCGACCAGCCGAATCCCGACAAGGAGCTGAGCGCGCAGAACCTGCCGGGCCAGCGCGGCCGGCTGGGCGAGGAGATCCGCGTCCAGCGCGGCATGTTCGGCGCCAACAGCGGCGGCGACACCTCCGGCTACGGCGGCCTGGTCCGCTCCGTCCGCCTGCCAGGACCGGCGGTCCGCCCCTACGGCGGGTACTTCGACGAGGTCGCCGACGAGCTGGAAGGCGCCCTCGAAGAGCAGGGCCTCGTCCCCGAGAACGCGATCGAGAAGACCGTCGTCGACCGGGGCGAGATCACCTTCCACATCGCCCGCGAACACCTCGTACGCGTCGCCCGCACCCTCCGTGACGACCCCGCGCTGCGCTTCGAGCTCTGTACGGGGGTGAGCGGCGTGCACTACCCCGGCGACAAGGGCCGCGAGCTGCACGCCGTGTACCACCTGCGCTCGCTCACCCACGGCCGCCTGATCCGGCTCGAAGTCTCGGCCCCCGACGCCGACCCGCACATCCCGTCGCTCGTCCCGGTCTACCCGACCAACGACTGGCACGAGCGCGAGACGTACGACTTCTTCGGCCTGATCTTCGACGGCCACCCCGCCCTGACCCGGATCATGATGCCGGACGACTGGCAGGGCTTCCCGCAGCGCAAGGACTACCCCCTCGGCGGCATCCCCGTCGAGTACAAGGGCGCCCAGATCCCGGCTCCGGACGAGCGGAGGTCGTACTCATGACCAGCACCCCCCATGCCCCTCAGGCCCCCGAGGCCGAGGTCCGCGAAACCACCGAGGGCACCGTCTACACGGTCACCGGCGGCGACTGGGACGAGGTCGTCCAGGCCGCGACCAAGGCCGACGACGAGCGGATCGTCGTCAACATGGGCCCCCAGCACCCGTCCACGCACGGCGTGCTCCGGCTCATCCTGGAGCTCGACGGCGAGACGGTCACCGAGGCCCGCTGCGGCATCGGCTACCTCCACACCGGCATCGAGAAGAACCTCGAATACCGGAACTGGACGCAGGGCACCACCTTCGTCACGCGCATGGACTACCTGACGCCCTTCTTCAACGAGGCGGCGTACTGCCTGGGCGTGGAGAAGCTGCTCGGCATCGAGGACCAGATCCCCGACCGGGCCTCGGTCATCCGCGTCCTGCTGATGGAGCTCAACCGGCTCTCCTCCCACCTGGTGTGCATCGCCACCGGCGGCATGGAGCTGGGCGCCACCACGATCATGATCTACGGCTTCCGGGACCGCGAGCTGATCCTGGACCTGTACGAGCTGATCACCGGGCTGCGCATGAACCACGCGTACATCCGCCCCGGCGGCCTCGCCCAGGACCTGCCGCCGGGCGCCGTGGACCAGCTCCGCGAGTTCGTGAAGACCATGAAGAAGAACCTGCCGGAGTACGACAAGCTCGCCACCGGCAACCCCATCTTCAAGGCCCGCATGCAGGACATCGGCTACCTCGACCTGGCCGGCTGCATGGCCCTCGGCGCCACCGGGCCGATCCTCCGCTCGGCCGGGCTCCCGCACGACCTGCGCAAGACCGACCCGTACTGCGGCTACGAGACGTACGAGTTCGACGTCCCGACCGCCGACACCTGCGACGCGTACGGCCGCTTCCTCATCCGGCTCGAAGAGATGCGCCAGTCGCTGCGGATCGTCGAACAGTGCCTGGACCGGCTGGAGCCGGGCCCGGTGATGGTCGCCGACAAGAAGATCGCCTGGCCCGCGCAGCTCGCGCTCGGCCCGGACGGCCTCGGCAACTCCCTCGACCACATCAAGCACATCATGGGCACCTCCATGGAGGCCCTGATCCACCACTTCAAGCTGGTCACCGAGGGCTTCCGGGTGCCGCCCGGCGAGACGTACACAGCGGTCGAGTCGCCCAAGGGCGAGCTGGGCGTCCATGTCGTCAGCGACGGCGGCACCCGCCCCTACCGGGTCCACTTCCGTGACCCGTCGTTCACCAACCTTCAGGCCATGGCGGCGATGTGCGAGGGCGGCATGGTCGCCGACGTCATCGTCGCCGTCGCGTCCATCGACCCCGTGATGGGAGGCGTCGACCGGTAATGACAGACGTATCGCTGGGGATGCCGCAGCTGCCCGCCCCCGATTACCCGGCCGATGTGCGCGCCCGGCTCGAAGCGGATGCCAAGGAGATCATCGCCCGCTACCCGGACTCCCGTTCCGCGCTGCTGCCGCTGCTGCACCTGGCGCAGTCGGAGGAGGGGTACGTCTCCCGGACCGGCATGCGGTTCTGCGCCGACATGCTGGGCCTGACCACCGCCGAGGTCACCGCCGTCGCCACCTTCTACAGCATGTACCGGCGGGGGCCGGGCGGCGACTACCAGGTCGGGGTGTGCACCAACACCCTGTGCGCGGTCATGGGCGGGGACGCGATCTTCGAGGAGCTCCAGGAGCACCTCGGCGTCGGCAACAACGAGACGACACCGGACGGCAAGGTCACCCTCGAACACATCGAGTGCAACGCGGCCTGCGACTTCGCGCCCGTGGTGATGGTCAACTGGGAGTTCTTCGACAACCAGACGCCCGAGTCGGCCAAGCGGCTCGTCGACGACCTGCGCGCGGGCCGCCCCGTCGCACCGACGCGCGGCGCGCCCCTGTGCACGTACAAGGAGACCGCCCGCATCCTGGCCGGCTTCCCCGACGAGCGCCCCGGCGCGGTCGAGGCCACCGGCGGCGCGGGCCCCGCCTCACTGGTCGGGCTCCGGCTCGCCAAGGGCGAGGCCGAGCCGGGCGCGCGCGTGGTCCACCCACGCGGCGAGGCCCCGCGGGACGAGCCCATGCCCGGGTCGGGGCACCTCAGTTCGCACGACGCGCCACAGCCGACCTCGGCCTCGGACCGCGAGCACCCGTCCGGCCCGGTCACCGAGGAGGGGGAGTGATGACGTTGGCACCCGAGATGACCAGCCCCGAGAAGCTGCTCTCGCCGGTCCTGTCCGCGTTCTGGGACCAGCCCGGCTCCTGGACGCTGGAGACGTACACACGGCACGAGGGGTACGAGGGGCTGAAGAAGGCCCTCGCCATGTCGCCCGACGACCTCATCGCGTACGTCAAGGAATCCGGCCTGCGCGGCCGTGGCGGCGCCGGCTTCCCCACCGGGATGAAGTGGCAGTTCATCCCCCAGGGGGACGGCAAACCGCACTATCTCGTGGTCAACGCCGACGAATCCGAGCCGGGGACCTGCAAGGACATCCCGCTCCTGTTCGCCAACCCGCACTCCCTCATCGAGGGGATCGTGATCGCCTGTTACGCGATCAGGTCGAACCACGCCTTCATCTATCTGCGCGGCGAAGTGGTGCCCGTCCTGCGCAGGCTGCACGCCGCCGTGCGCGAGGCGTACGCGGCGGGCTACCTCGGCACGAACATCCTCGGCAGTGGACTCGACCTCGAACTCACCGTGCACGCGGGCGCGGGCGCGTACATCTGCGGTGAGGAGACCGCACTGCTCGACTCGCTCGAAGGCCGCCGTGGCCAGCCCCGGCTGCGTCCCCCCTTCCCAGCGGTCGCCGGTCTGTACGCGTGCCCCACTGTGGTGAACAACGTCGAGTCGATCGCCTCGGTTCCCGCGATCCTGAACCGGGGCAAGGACTGGTTCCGCTCGATGGGCAGCGAGAAATCCCCCGGCTTCACGCTCTACTCGCTCAGCGGGCATGTCGCATCCCCCGGCCAGTACGAGGCGCCGCTCGGCATCACGCTGCGCCAGCTGCTCGACATGAGCGGTGGCATGCGGCCCGGCCACCGGCTCAAGTTCTGGACGCCCGGCGGCTCGTCGACCCCGATGTTCACCGACGAGCACCTCGACGTACCGCTGGACTACGAGGCCGTGGGCGCCGCCGGCTCGATGCTCGGCACCAAGGCCCTGCAGTGCTTCGACGAGACGACGTGCGTGGTGCGGGCGGTGACCCGGTGGACCGAGTTCTACGCCCACGAGTCGTGCGGCAAGTGCACCCCGTGCCGTGAGGGCACCTACTGGCTGGTGCAGTTGCTCCGCGACATCGAGGCCGGCAAGGGCGACATGGACGACCTCGACAAGCTGAACGACATCGCCGACAACATCAACGGCAAGTCGTTCTGCGCGCTCGGCGACGGCGCTGCCTCGCCGATCTTCTCGTCGCTGAAGTACTTCCGTGAGGAGTACGAGCAGCACATCACGGGCAAGGGCTGCCCCTTCGACCCGGCCAAGTCCACCGCCTGGGCGGACAACCACGCGGGGGTGACGGCATGACCGCCTCCCACGCCACGACCCTTCGCCGGGGCCCCGCCGCGCGCCGCCCGGCCGACGCATCCCACCTGGAGGTGGACGCATGACCGTCACCACGTCAGCCGCCTCCGCCGGGGGCGGCAGCGCTGCCGCCCCGCCGGAGGACCTGGTCACGCTGACCATCGACGGGATCGAGATCTCCGTCCCCAAGGGGACGCTGGTCATCCGCGCCGCCGAGCAGCTCGGCATCGAGATCCCCCGGTTCTGCGACCACCCGCTGCTCGACCCGGCCGGCGCCTGCCGGCAGTGCATCGTGGAGGTCGAGGGCCAGCGCAAGCCGATGGCGTCCTGCACGATCACCTGCACCGACGGCATGGTCGTCAAGACCCAGCTGACCTCGCCGGTCGCCGAGAAGGCGCAGGTGGGGGTGATGGAGCTGCTGCTCATCAACCACCCCCTGGACTGCCCGGTCTGCGACAAGGGCGGTGAGTGCCCGCTGCAGAACCAGGCCCTGTCGCACGGGCAGGCCGAGTCCCGCTTCGAGGGCAGGAAGCGGACGTTCGCCAAGCCCGTGCCGATCTCCACGCAGGTGCTGCTGGACCGTGAGCGGTGCGTGCTGTGCGCGCGCTGCACCCGGTTCTCCAACCAGGTCGCCGGCGACCCGATGATCGAGCTGATCGAGCGCGGCGCGCTCCAGCAGGTCGGCACCGGTGAGGGCGACCCCTTCGAGTCGTACTTCTCCGGCAACACCATCCAGATCTGCCCGGTCGGCGCGCTGACGTCGGCCGCGTACCGGTTCCGTTCCCGGCCGTTCGACCTGGTCTCGTCGCCGAGTGTGTGCGAGCACTGCGCGGGTGGCTGTGCGACGCGCACCGACCACCGGCGCGGCAAGGTCATGCGGCGGCTCGCGGCCAACGACCCGGAGGTCAACGAGGAGTGGCTGTGCGACAAGGGGCGGTTCGCGTTCCGGTACGCGCAGCAGCGTGACCGGCTCACCACGCCGCTGGTGCGCAACGCGGAGGGCGTCCTTGAGCCCGCCTCGTGGCCGGAGGCGCTTCAGGCGGCCGCGCGCGGGCTGGTCAGGGGGCGCACGGGCGTCCTGACCGGCGGGCGGCTGACGGTCGAGGACTCCTACGCGTACGCCAAGTTCGCGCGGGTGGCGCTCGACACCAACGACATCGACTTCCGTGCCCGGGTGCACAGCAGCGAGGAGGCCGACTTCCTGGCCGCCCGCGTCGCCGGTCGCGGCCGGGACCTGGACGGCCGGGGGGTCACGTACACCTCCCTGGAGAAGGCCCCGGCGGTGCTGCTCGTCGGGCTGGAGGCGGAGGAGGAGGCGC
Source organism: Streptomyces ficellus (assembly GCF_030406405.1). Classification (GTDB taxonomy): domain Bacteria; phylum Actinomycetota; class Actinomycetes; order Streptomycetales; family Streptomycetaceae; genus Streptomyces; species Streptomyces ficellus_B. The sequence goes on along the minus strand of NZ_JAUEPL010000022.1, from coordinate 25,093 downwards.
CCGGCGTCTTCCTGCGGCTGCGCAAGGCGTGGCGCAAGCGGGGCCAGCGGACGTTCGCGCTGGCTTCGCACGCGACCCGGGGCCTGCAGAAGGCGGGCGGGACGCTCCTGGCGACGGCGCCCGGGACGGAGCCGGAGTGGCTGGAGGCGCTGGCCTCCGGCACGGGCCTGGACGCGGCCGGCACCGCCGCCGCCGAGGCGCTGCGCGCGCCCGGTGCGGTGATCGTGGCTGGTGAGCGGCTGGCGGGCGTGCCGGGCGCGCTGACCGCCGCCGTACGGGCCGCGGCGGCGACCGGCGCGGAGCTGGTGTGGATCCCGCGCCGGGCCGGTGAGCGCGGTGCGGTGTGGGCGGGCGCGATCCCGTCGCTGCTGCCGGGCGGGCGGCCCGCGACCGATCCACGCGCGCGTGAGGAGACGGCGGCCGCCTGGGGCGTACGCGAACTGCCGCACCGCTACGGGCGGGACACCGGCCAGATCGTCGAGGCGGCGGTCACCGGCGAGCTGGCCGCCCTGCTGGTGGCGGGCGTCGAGGTGGCGGACCTGCCGGACCCGCGGCGCGCGCGTGAAGCGCTCGACGCGGCGTTCGTGGTCTCGCTGGAGCTGCGGCCGAGCGAGGTGACGCGGCGGGCGGACGTGGTCTTCCCGGTGGCCGCGGTCGCCGAGAAGCCCGGCACCTTCCTCAACTGGGAGGGCAGGGCCCGGCCGTTCGACGCCGCCCTGGAGCCGCAGCACATGACGCGCCCGGTCGCCCCGACGGACACGCGCGTGCTGCACATGCTGGCCGACACCCTTGACGTGCACTTCGCGCTGCCGGATGTGCAGGCCGTACGCCGCGAGCTGGACCGGCTCGGCGCGTGGGACGGCACGCGGGCGGGCGACCCGGCCGAGTCCGCCGCGCCGCTGCCCCGCGCGGGCGAGGGCGAGGCGGTGCTGGCCGGCCACCGGATGCTGCTGGACCTGGGCGTCCTCCAGGAGGGCGACGACGCCCTGGCGGGCACCCGCCACGCCTCGGTGGCCCGCCTGTCGGCGGCCACGGCGGCGGAGGTGGGCGTCAAGGACGGCGACCCGCTGTCGGTCACCGGACCGGCGGGCACGGTCGAACTGCCCCTGAAGGTGACCGACATGCCCGACCGGGTGGTCTGGCTGCCGCTCAACTCCACCCCCGGTGGCGTCCTGTCCGCCATGGGCACCGCCCCCGGCCGGCTGGTCCGCATCGCCCCGACGACCCCGAACTCCGCGGCCCCCACGGAGGTGGAGGCATGATCCCGTACACCCTGGCCGCGGAAGACCTGTCCATGTTCGGCCGCGATCCCTGGTGGCTCGTGGTGATCAAGGCGGTCTTCTGCTTCGCCTTCCTGATGATCACCGTGCTCTTCTCCATCGTGTGGGAACGCAAGGTGGTCGCCTGGATGCAGCTGCGCATCGGGCCCAACCGGCACGGTCCCTGGGGCTTGCTCCAGTCCCTGGCGGACGGCATCAAGCTGATGCTCAAGGAGGACGTGGTCGTCAAGCGGGCCGACAAGGTCGTGTACGTCCTCGCCCCGATCGTCGCCGCCATCCCCGCGTTCATGGCGATCGCGGTGATCCCCTTCGGCCCGGCCGGCAACGAGGTCTCGATCTTCGGTCAGCGCACCACGATGCAGCTCACCGACCTGCCGATCGCGATGCTCTACATCCTCGCCGTCGCCTCCGTCGGCATCTACGGCATCGTCCTGGCCGGCTGGTCGTCCGGCTCGACGTACCCGCTGCTCGGCGGCCTGCGCTCGTGCGCGCAGATGATCTCCTACGAGATCGCGATGGGCGCCGCCTTCGCGTCCGTCTTCCTCTACTCCGGATCGATGTCGACCTCGGCGATCGTCGAGGCGCAGGCGGACCGCTGGTACATCATCCTGCTGCCGGTCTCGTTCATCATCTACGTCGTCACGATGGTCGGGGAGACCAACCGCGCCCCGTTCGACATGCCGGAGTCCGAGGGCGACCTGGTGGGCGGCTTCAACACCGAGTACAGCTCCATCAAGTTCGCGATGTTCATGCTCGCCGAGTACGTGAACATGGTGACCGTCTCGGCGGTCTCCGTGACCCTCTTCCTGGGTGGCTGGCGAGCACCGTGGCCCGTGTCCACCTTCTGGGAGGGCGCGAACCACGGCTGGTGGCCGATGCTCTGGTTCGTCCTCAAGGTCCAGCTGCTGCTGTTCTTCTTCATCTGGCTGCGCGGCACGCTGCCCCGCGTCCGCTACGACCAGCTGATGAAGCTCGGCTGGAAGGTCCTCATCCCGGTCTCGGTGGTCTGGCTGATGCTGGTCGCGACCGTGCGCGCGCTGCGCAACGAGAACTACGACTTCCAGCAGATCGTGCTGTACGTCGCGGGCGCGGTCATCGCGGTTCTGCTGCTCTCCTTCGTCGCGGACGTCTTCCGCGACAAGAAGGCCAAGCAGGCCGAGCAGGCGGCCGCACCCCCCGCCGAGTTCGATCCGATGGCCGGTGGATTCCCCGTACCGCCGCTGCCCGGTCAGACGTTGCCGCCGGTGCCTCGCCGGCGGTCGCGCCAGGAGCGCGCGCTGATTGTCAGTGGTGGGCCGGACACTACGAGTGACGGAAAGGAGGCCGACGGTGTCTGAGAGTAATTTCCAGAATCCGGTCGCCGGCTTCGGCGTGACCTTCAAGGCCATGTTCAAGAAGCGGCTGACCGAGCAGTACCCCGAACAGAAGAAGACGACGGCGCCGCGCTTCCACGGCCGCCATCAGCTCAACCGGCATCCGGACGGCCTGGAGAAGTGCGTCGGCTGCGAGCTGTGCGCCTGGGCCTGCCCCGCCGACGCCATCTATGTGGAAGGCGCGGACAACACGGACGAGGAGCGCTACTCGCCGGGTGAGCGGTACGGCCGCGTCTACCAGATCAACTACGCCCGCTGCATCCTGTGCGGCCTGTGCATCGAGGCCTGCCCGACACGGGCGCTGACGATGACGAACGAGTTCGAACTGGCCGACAGCTCCCGCGAGAACCTCATCTATACGAAGGAACAGCTGCTCGCCGGCCTGGACGAGGGCATGGTCGACACGCCGCACGCCATCTTCCCGGGCATGACCGAGCAGGACTACTACCGGGGGCTGGTCACCGAGGCCGCGCCCGGCACGGTCCGGCAGGCCGCGGTGAGCAAGGACCAGCCTCCGCAGGAGGCCGCGTCGGACTTCGGCGAGGGCGAGCCCGCCGCGAAGAAGGTGATCGGGACATGAACACCCTCGCCGCCACCGCGACCTCGACGGGCGAGGCCGTGCAGTTCTGGATCCTCGGCACCATCGCCGTCATCGGCGCGCTGTGCACCATCCTGATGAAGAAGGCCGTGCACAGCGCCCTGTGCCTGGCGGGCACGATGATCGTTCTGGCGGTCTTCTACCTCGCCAACGGCGCGTACTTCCTGGGCGTCGTCCAGATCGTCGTCTACACCGGCGCGATCATGATGCTCTTCCTCTTCGTCGTCATGCTGGTCGGCGTCACCGCCGCCGACTCCCTGAAGGAGACCATCAAGGGCCAGCGCTGGCTGGCCGCCGCCTGCGGGCTCGGCTTCGGCATCCTGCTCGTCGCCGGGATCAGCCGGGCCTCGCTGGACACCTTCAACGGGCTCGGCACGGCGAACGCCGGCGGGAATGTGGAGGGCCTCGCGGCGCTGATCTTCAGCAAGTACGTCTTCGCCTTCGAGATCACCGGTGCGCTGCTGATCACCGCCGCGGTCGGCGCGATGGTGCTGACCCACCGGGAGCGCACCGAGCCGGCCCGTACCCAGCGGGAACTGGCCGAGCAGCGGGTACGGGAGGGCACGCACCTGCCGCCGCTTCCCGCGCCCGGTGTCTACGCCCGGCACAACGCGGTCGACATCCCGGGTCTGCTGCCGGACGGCACCCCGTCCGAGCTCACCGTCAGCAAGACGCTGCGGGCGCGCGGGCAGATCCGCGATGTGTCCTCCCAGGCGCTGGAGGCCGTCAAGGCGCTGGAGCAGCGCGCCGAGGAGCGGCTCGGGCACCAGGGGACGGGGCCGCAGGCGTCCCGGCCGCAGAGCCGTGAGGAGGAGAACGCGCAGTGAATCCGGTCAACTACCTCTACCTCGCCGCCCTGTTGTTCACCATCGGTGCGGCCGGGGTGCTGATCCGGCGCAACGCGATCGTCGTCTTCATGTGCGTCGAGCTGATGCTCAACGCCTGCAACCTCGCGTTCGTCGCCTTCTCCCGTATGCACGGCAATCTCGACGGCCAGATCATCGCCTTCTTCACGATGGTCGTCGCCGCCGCGGAGGTCGTGGTCGGGCTCGCGATCATCGTGTCGCTGTTCCGTTCCCGCCACTCGGCCTCGGTCGACGACGCCAGCCTGATGAAGCTGTAAGGGGCGCTTGACTCGTGGAGAACGCTGAGAACTTGATCGCGCTGCTCGTCGCGGCGCCTCTGCTGGGAGCGGCCGTCCTGCTGTGCGGCGGCCGGCGCCTGGACCGGGCCGGGCACTGGCTCGGCACCGTGCTCGCCGCCGCCTCCTTCGTCATCGGGGCGGTGCTCTTCTTCGACATGCTCGGCAGGGGCGCAGAGGAACGGACCCTGCGCCAGCACCTGTTCAGCTGGGTGCCGGTGGAGAGTTTCCAGGCGGACGTCGCCTTCCAGCTCGACCAGCTGTCGATGACCTTCGTTCTGCTGATCACCGGTGTCGGCACGCTCATCCATGTCTACTCGATCGGGTACATGGCGCACGACGAGCGCCGGCGCCGCTTCTTCGGCTACCTGAACCTCTTCCTCGCGGCGATGCTGCTGCTCGTCCTCGCCGACAACTACCTGCTGCTGTACTTCGGCTGGGAGGGCGTCGGTCTCGCGTCGTTCCTGCTCATCGGCTTCTGGCAGCACAAGCCCAGCGCGGCCACGGCCGCGAAGAAGGCCTTCCTGGTCAACCGGGTCGGCGACATGGGCCTGTCGATCGCCATCATGCTGATGTTCACCACCTTCGGGACGTTCGCCTTCGGGCCGGTGCTGGCCGCCACGGGCGAGACGTCGGAAGGGATGCTGACGGCCATCGGGCTGATGCTGCTGCTCGCCGCCTGCGGCAAGTCCGCGCAGGTGCCGCTGCAGTCCTGGCTCGGTGACGCGATGGAGGGCCCGACCCCGGTCTCGGCCCTGATCCACGCGGCCACCATGGTGACCGCCGGGGTCTACCTCATCACCAGGTCGGGCGCGATCTTCAACGCCGCACCGGACGCACAGCTGGCGGTCGCGGTCGTCGGCGCGGTCACGCTCCTCTTCGGTGCGATCGTCGGTTGCGCCAAGGACGACATCAAGAAGGCGCTGGCCGGTTCGACGATGTCGCAGATCGGCTACATGATCCTGGCGGCCGGACTCGGTCCCGTCGGGTACGCCTTCGCGATCATGCACCTGGTGACGCACGGCTTCTTCAAGGCCGGGCTGTTCCTCGGCGCCGGTTCGGTCATGCACGGCATGAACGACGAGGTCGACATGAGGAAGTACGGGGGCCTCCGGAAGTACATGCCGGTGACCTTCGTGACCTTCGGGCTCGGCTACCTGGCGATCATCGGCTTCCCGGGGCTCTCCGGCTTCTGGTCCAAGGACAAGATCATCGAGGCTGCCTTCGCCAAGGGCGGCACGGAAGGCTGGATCCTCGGCGGGGTCGCCCTGCTGGGCGCCGGCATCACCGCGTACTACATGACCCGCGTGATGCTCATGACGTTCTTCGGCGAGAAGCGCTGGCAGCCCGCCCCCGACCCGGACACGGCGCCCAGCGTCGAGCCCGGCATCGAGGTCCACCCGGGCGAGATGCCGCACCCGCACGAGTCGCCCAGGTCCATGACGATCCCGATGATCCTGCTGGCCTTCGGATCGGTCTTCGCGGGCGCGCTCTTCTCGCTGAACGGCGCGTTCGTCAACTGGCTGAGGCCGGTGACCGACTTCGAGCACGGGCACCCGCCGGTCAGCGCCGCCACGGTGACCGTCTCCACGGTCGTCGTCCTGCTGATCGGTGTGGGCATCGCGTACGCGCAGTACGGCCGCCGGCCCGTGCCGGTCGTCGCCCCGCGCGGCTCGCTGCTCACCCGGGCCGCCCGGCGCGATCTGCTCCAGGACGACTTCAACCACATCGTCCTGGTCCGCGGCGGCGAGCACCTCACGCGCTCCCTGGTGTATCTCGACCACACCCTGGTGGACGGGGTCGTCAATGGCACCGCCGCCTCGGTCGGCGGACTGTCCGGCCGGCTGCGCAAGCTGCAGAACGGCTTCGCCCGCTCCTACGCGGTCTCGATGTTGGGAGGTACGGCGGTGCTGATCGCCGCGACCCTGCTGATGAGGGGAGTGTGACGGCCATGTCGTTCCCCCTCCTGACCGCGACGGCGGCGCTTCCCGCCGTCGGTGCGATCCTCACCGCCGCCGTCCCGGCCACGCGCCGCACGGCCGCCAAGTGGCTGGCGCTGGCCGTCTCGCTCGGCACGCTGGTACTCGCCGCGCTCGTGGCCATCCGGTTCGAGCCCGGCGGCGACCGCTACCAGCTCACCGAATCGCACGCCTGGATCAAGGACTTCGGCGTGCGGTACGAACTGGGCGTGGACGGCATCGGGGTGGCGCTCATCGCGCTCACCGCCCTGCTGATCCCGTTCATCATCCTGGCCGGCTGGCACGACGCCGACTCCCTGGCTGTGTCCGACAGCGGCCCCGCCGCGGGGCACGCGAAGCGGTGGCGGCCGACGCAGGGCTTCTTCGCCCTGATCCTCATGGTCGAGGCGATGGTGATCCTCTCCTTCGAGGCCACCGACGTCTTCCTCTTCTACATCCTCTTCGAAGCCATGCTCATCCCGATGTACTTCCTCATCGGCGGCTTCGGGGACCGCGCGCACGCGGGCACCGACGAGAACGCGGCGGCCCAGCGGTCGTACGCGGCGGTGAAGTTCCTGCTCTACAACCTGGTCGGCGGGCTCATCATGCTGGCCGCCGTCATCGGGCTGTACGTCGTCGCCGGGAACTTCTCGCTGACGGAGATCGCCGAGGCGCGGGCGAGCGGGCAGCTGGAGATGGCCACGAACACGGAACGGCTGCTGTTCCTGGGCTTCTTCTTCGCCTTCGCGGTGAAGGCACCCCTGTGGCCGCTGCACACCTGGCTGCCCAACGCCATGGGCGAGGCGACCGCCCCGGTCGCCGTGCTCATCACGGCGGTCGTCGACAAGGTCGGCACGTTCGCGATGCTCCGCTTCTGCCTCCAGCTCTTCCCGGAGGCGTCGAAGTGGGCGACGCCGGCGATCATCGTGCTGGCGCTGATCAGCATCGTGTACGGCGCGCTGCTCGCGGTCGGGCAGCGGGACATCAAGCGGCTGATCGCGTACGCGTCGATCTCCCACTTCGGGTTCATCATCATGGGCATCTTCGCCATGACCAGTCAGGGCCAGAGCGGCGCGACGCTCTACATGGTCAACCACGGGCTGTCGACGGCCGCGCTGATGCTGGTGGCCGGGTTCCTGATCTCGCGGCGCGGCTCGCGGCTCATCGCCGACTACGGCGGCGTGCAGAAGGTCGCGCCGGTGCTCGCCGGCACCTTCCTGGTGGGCGGTCTGGCCACGCTGTCGCTGCCGGGTCTCGCGCCGTTCGTCAGTGAATTCCTCGTCCTGGTGGGCACGTTCGCCCGCTATCCGGTGGCGGGGATCATCGCCACCTTCGGCATCGTGCTCGCCGCGCTCTACACGCTGGTGCTGTACCAGCGCACGATGACGGGCCCGGTGAAGCCCGAAGTGCGGGCCATGCCCGATCTGCGGGTGCGTGAGCTGGTGGTCGTCGGGCCGCTGATCGCGCTGCTGCTCTTCCTGGGCGTCTACCCCAAGCCGCTGACCGAGATCGTCGAGCCGGCCGTGCGGCACACCATGTCCGACGTACAGCAGAAGGACCCCAAGCCCGAGGTGGAGGCGGCCAAGTGACTGCATCAGCCGTACCCGTCGTCCACAGCCTGTGGACGACGGCTGCCGAGCCGGTCGACAAGATCGGGGCGCCGACCATCGAGTACGCCCAGCTGGCACCCACGCTGATCGTGGTGGGCGCCGCCGTGGTGGGCATCCTGCTGGAGGCGTTCGTCCCGCGCCGCGCGCGCTACTACGCGCAGGTGTTCCTGACCGTCGTGGCGCTGGCCGCCGCCTTCGCGGCGGTGGTCGGCCTCGCGGCGGGCGGGTACGGCTCCACCAAGGCGGGCATCGCCGCGATGGGCGCCATCGCGGTGGACGGGCCCGCGCTGTTCCTCCAGGGCACCATCCTGCTGGCCTCGCTGGTCGCCGTGTTCACCTTCGCCGAACGGCGGCTCGACCCGGCCCACCACGGGTACCGGATCGACTCCTTCGCCGCCGAGGCCGCCGCCGTACCCGGCAGCGACCAGGAGAAGGCCGCGGTCAAGGCGGGTTTCACCACCACCGAGGTCTTTCCGCTGATGCTGTTCGCGGTCGGCGGGATGCTCGTCTTCCCGGCGGCCAACGACCTGCTGACGCTCTTCATCGCGCTGGAGGTCTTCTCCCTGCCGCTGTACCTGCTGTGCGCCGTCGCCCGCCGCAAGCGGCTGATGTCGCAGGAGGCAGCGGTCAAGTACTTCCTGCTGGGCTCGTTCTCCTCGGCGTTCCTGCTGTTCGGCATCGCCCTGCTGTACGGGTACGCGGGCTCCGTGTCGTACGCGCGCATCGCGGACGTGGTCGACGGGTCCGTGGCGGCGATCGATCCGGCGCTCGCCGCCACCATGGGCAATGACGTCCTCCTGCTCATCGGTGTCGCGCTGGTGCTGATGGGGCTGCTGTTCAAGGTCGCCGCGGTGCCGTTCCACATGTGGACCCCGGACGTCTACCAGGGGGCGCCGACCCCGGTCACGGGCTTCATGGCGGCGGCGACGAAGGTCGCGGCGTTCGGCGCGATGCTCCGGCTGCTGTACGTGGTGCTGCCCGGGCTGGCCTGGGACTGGCGGCCGGTCATGTGGGGCGTCGCCGTCGTCACCATGCTGGGCGGCGCGATCGTCGCGATCACGCAGACCGACATCAAGCGCCTCCTCGCGTACTCGTCGATCGCGCACGCCGGGTTCATGCTGGCCGGTGTCATCGCGGCCACGCCCGACGGGGTGTCGTCCGTCCTGTTCTACCTGGCCGCGTACTCCTTCGTGACGATCGGGGCGTTCGCCGTCGTCACACTGGTGCGCGACGCCGGTGGTGAGGCGACGCACCTGTCCAAGTGGGCGGGGCTCGGGCGGCGTTCACCGCTGGTGGCGGCGGTCTTCGCGGTGTTCCTGCTCGCCTTCGCCGGAATCCCGCTGACGTCCGGCTTCGCGGGGAAGTTCGCGGTGTTCAAGGCGGCGGCGGAGGGCGGCGCCGCGGCGCTGGTCGTGGTCGGTGTGATCTCGTCCGCGATCGCCGCGTTCTTCTACATCCGGGTCATCGTGCTGATGTTCTTCAGCGAGCCGAAGCCGGAGGGCCCGACGGTCGCCGTCCCCTCACCGCTGACGATGACGACGATCGGCGTGGGGGTCGCGGTGACGCTGCTCCTGGGCGTGGCGCCGCAGTACTTCCTGGACCTGGCCGGTCAGGCGGGGGTCTTCGTCCGGTAGCGGAGGGCGGAGAGCCGGGAGCAGTGGGTGGTCGGCGGGGTGCCGTGAGCGGCCCCCGCCGACCGCTGTTCTAGGCGCGGGCCGGTGCGATGCGGCCCGTGACCTCGCCGAGGGCGACCTTGGTGCCGTCCGGGCCCGGGGCCCAGGCCGTGAGCGTGACCTCGTCGCCGTCCTCCAGGAACGTCCGCTTGCCGGTGGACAGTTCGAGCGGCTCCTGACCGTTCCAGGTCAGCTCCAGGAGGGAGCCGCGCTGGTGCACCTCCGGGCCGCTGACCGTGCCGGAGCCGAAGAGGTCGCCCGTACGGAGCGAGGCGCCGTTGACGGTCATATGGGCCAGCTGCTGGGCGGCCGTCCAGTACATGGACGCGAAGGGCGGCTCGGAGACCACCTCGCCGTTGATCCGTACCGTGATGTGCAGGTCGAAACCGCCCGGCTCCTCGTCGTCGCCGTCGTCCAGGTACGGCAGGAGGGGGAGGTCCCGGGCCGGGGGCGCCACCCGGGCGGCGTCCAGCGCTTCGAGGGGCGTGACCCAGGCGGACACGGAGGTCGCGAAGGACTTGCCCAGGAAGGGGCCGAGCGGGACGTACTCCCACGCCTGGATGTCACGCGCCGACCAGTCGTTGAGGAGCGTCAGGCCGAAGACGTGATCGCGGAAGGAGGCGAGCGGCACGGGGCGGCCGAGCTCGGAGGGCGCACCCACGAGGAAGCCGACCTCCGCCTCGATGTCGAGCTTCAGCGACGGGCCGAAGAGGGGGGCGGCGTCGGCGGGGGTCTTGCGCTGGCCGGCCGGGCGCGTGACCTCGGTGCCGGAGACGACGACCGTTCCCGAGCGGCCGTGGTAGCCGATCGGGAGGTGCTTCCAGTTCGGGGTGAGCGGCTCGCCGTCCGGGCGGAAGATCTTGCCGACGTTGGTGGCGTGGTGCTCGGACGCGTAGAAGTCGACGTAGTCCGCGACCTCGTACGGCAGGTGGAGGGTCACGTCGGACAGGGGGTGCAGCAGCGGCTCGATGTCCGGGCGGTGGGCGGGGACCGTCACCCAGGCGGTGAGCGCCCGGCGGACGTCGCGCCAGGCGGTGCGGCCGGCGGCGAGCAGCGCGTTCAGGCTGGGCTGGGCGAGCAGCGTCGCGTACGGCGAGCCCAGCGCGTGCGCCGCGGCCCCCGCGTCCAGGACGTGGTCGCCGATGCGGACGCCGAGCCGGCGGCGGCCGGGCTCGTCGGCGGTCGTGAAGACGCCGTACGGAAGGTTGTGCGGGCCGAAGGGGTCGCCTTCGGCGAGGTCGAGCGGGCTCTGCTCGGGCATCGGTGCTTGCCTCGCTTTCCACGTGTGTGGGGGACACGTTAGATCAGCGTGCCGTACAGGGAACGCGGTTCTCCAGGTGGCGGCGGGACGCGGTCCCGGAGCCGCACCGCGTCCGGACAAAAGCCGCACTCGCCATCGTATGAGCTGTTCATGAACATACCGGTGGAGGCTGGAAGGCGCCCACGGTGATCGAAAGGGAACCGGATACGCTGACTTGAGTGAATCCAGCGACACATCGACAATCCGTGTGATCGTCACCAGACAGGAGATCCCCTCGTGACCGCAGTCGGGCCGTTCGGGCTGAACGTGCGGGACCAGGCTCTTGAGGCCGATGTCCAGACCGGATTGGCGGCCGTCGAGGCAGGACTCCTCGATGCCACCAAGAGCGACGTGCCGTTCATCACCGAGGCGGCACAGCACCTCGTACGGGCCGGGGGCAAGCGTTTCCGTCCGCTGCTGGTGATGCTCGCCGCGCAGTTCGGCGACCCGCACGCGCCGGGTGTCGTGCCCTCGGCCGTCGTGGTCGAGCTCACACACCTGGCGACGCTGTACCACGACGACGTGATGGACGAGGCCGAGGTACGCCGCGGGGTGGAGAGCGCCAACGCCCGCTGGGGCAACTCGGTGGCCGTCCTGACGGGTGACTTCCTCTTCGCGCGCGCCTCGCACATCCTGGCGGACCTGGGCCCCGAGGCGGTACGCATCCAGGCGGAGGCCTTCGAGCGGCTGGTCACCGGGCAGATCCTGGAGACGGCAGGGCCCAGGGACGGGCGCGACCCGGTCGAGCACTACCTGGACGTCATCGCCGGCAAGACCGGCTCGCTGATCGCCGTCTCGGGACGCTTCGGCGCGATGATGTCGGGCGCCGACGAGCGGACCGTGGACACCCTCACGCAGTACGGGGAGCGGCTCGGCGTCGCCTTCCAGCTCGCCGACGACGTCCTGGACATCGCCTCCGACTCCCACGAGTCCGGCAAGACCCCGGGTACGGATCTGCGGGAGGGCATCCCCACGCTGCCGGTGCTGCACCTGCGGGCGCGGGCGGCGGCGTCCGGGCTGGCGGGCGACGTGGAGCTGGTCGAGCTGCTGGACGGCGACCTGACGGACGACGCGCGGCACGCGGAGGCGCTGCGGCGGCTGCGCGCCCACCCGGCGCTGGAGCAGGCGCGGCGGGACACCGTGCGGTACGCGGAGGAGGCGCGGGCGGCGCTGGCGCCACTGCCGGAGTGCTATGCGAAGGCGGCGCTGGAGGAGCTGTGCGACCTGGTGGTGCACCGGGCGGGGTAGGGACGCTCCGGGTCGGGGTCATCCTTGAGCAGTACGGAAGTTGAGCCCGGGGGCTGACGCCTGTGCGGTGCCGTTTTGGTCAGATTGAGGCAGATGGCTCGCTGACCACGGAGGTAGGCATACATGGCACCGAACGACAGCACCGGGCGCCGCGGCATGGCGCGTTACGCGGTACCGGTCGCGGTGGCGGGGGTGGCGGCGGCGACGATCGGGCTCGTCCCGGCGCTCGCGGCATCCGGCGACCCCGAGCTGCCGAAGATCACGGCACAGGAGCTGATCGAGAAGATCGCCGCTTCGGATGCGCAGCAGCTCTCCGGCACGGTGAAGATCACGACGGACCTCGGCCTTCCGTCGCTCGCCGGGCTCGAAGGTCTCGCGTCGGGTGCGGCCTCCGGTTCGGGTTCCGGTTCGTCTTCCGGTTCGGGTTCGGGTTCGGGTTCCGGTTCGGGTTCGGCTGAGGGGCCTGCCGCCGATCCGCAGGCCAAGCTGATGGAGCTGGCCACCGGCACGCACACGCTGCGGGTCGCGGCGGATGGGCCGGACAAGCAGCGGCTGTCCATCCTGGACGACGCCGACGAGTACAGCCTGATCCACAACGGCGACGACGTGTGGGCGTACGACAGCGCGTCCAACGAGGCCGTGCACATGGCGGGAGGCGGCGGCAGCGGCGCGGCCGAGGCCCCGGCGGAGGACGTGCCGGCCACCCCGAAGGACCTGGTGGACCAGGCGCTCAAGGCCGTGGACGACACGACGTCGGTGACGGTCGACGGTACGGCCCGGGTCGCCGGGCGCGACGCGTACCAGCTGGTCATCAAGCCGAAGCAGAGCGGGTCGACCATCGGGTCGATCAAGGTCGCGGTGGACGCGGGGAACGGCGTACCGCTGAAGTTCACGCTCACGCCGAGCGGGGGCGGCAAGGCGGCGATCGACGCGGGGTTCACCAAGGTGGACTTCGCCAAGCCCGCCGCGTCGGTGTTCGACTTCGCGCCGCCCAAGGGCGCGAAGGTGACGGAGGCGCCGGCCGGGGCCGCGGAGCCGGACGCTCAGGACGCTCCGTCCGGTCCCTTCGCTTCTTCGGGAGCGGGAGCGGAGGAGTTCGACGGTCTGAACGTCATCGGCGAGGGCTGGACGTCCATCGCCACGCTCACCGCCCCGGGCGGCGAGGGCGTCCCGGCGGAGGCCGGCCAGTTCCTGGACGCGCTCGGCGACAAGGTGACCGGGAAGTTCGGCACGGGCACGGTCTTCACGACGCGCCTGGTCAACGCGCTGCTCACGGACGACGGCACGGTGTACGTGGGCGCGGTCACCCAGCAGGCGCTGGTCGACGCGGCGAACGGCGCCAAGTAGCGCGGTCAGGCGGTCGGGGCAGCCGTACGTGGGGGCCGACGCCTCCCACGTACGGCTGCCGTGCTTACGCGCGGAACGCTCGGGGCTCAGACGCGCACAGGCTCAGAACGTCAGGCGGAAGGCGTTGATGTAGCCGGTGTCCTGGGAAGCGACGTCCTGGACCCGCAGCTTCCACGCGCCGTTCGCCGCCTCGCCGGCGGCGTCCACCGTGTAGGTCGCCCTGACGTTGTCCGCCGAGTCCGAGGAACTGGAGTTCTTCAGGCGGTACGCCGTGCCATCGGGCGCGAGCAGGTCGACGACCAGGTCGCCGCGCCAGGTGTGGACGATGTCGACGCCGACCTGGAGCGCGGCCGGCGCGTTGCCGCTGCGGCCCGAGACCGTGACCGTCGAGGTCACGGCCGCGCCGTTGTCCGGGATGGCGACGTCGGCGGTGTTCTCGTACGTGTCCCCGGTCGGCGGCGGTTCGGTCGTACCGGCGGACAGCGTCCATACGCCGTGCGCCAGCGCGTCGCTGTTGCGGTCGAGCCCGGTGTCGTTGATGTTCGACGTGGTGTCGCAGGACGAGTGGTAGCAGCGGTCGAATGCCTGGCCCGCCGTACCGCCCCACTTCTGCGCCTGCGCGCTGGTCTTCGTACGGCTCGCACCGGTGAACAGGCCGCCGACCGGGATGCCGGCGTTCTTGAACGAGGCGTGGTCGGACCGGCCGTCCCCCTCCGTCTCGATCTCGGTCGGGACGCCGATGGAGGCGAAGTAGTCCTTGAACGTCTTCTCGATCGCCGGATCGTCGTCGTACACGAAGTAGCCGGGGTTCGGCGAGCCGATCATGTCGAAGTTCAGGTAGCCGGCGACCTTGGCGCGCTCGGTCGTCGGCAGGCTGTTGACGTAGTGCTTCGAGCCGACCAGGCCGAGCTCCTCCGCGCCCCACCAGGCGAAGCGGAGGTGCTTGGCGGGCTTGAACTGGGCGCGGGATACGGCGAGCGCGGTCTCCAGCACGGCGGCGGAACCGGACCCGTTGTCGTTGATGCCCGGCCCCGAGGACACGGAGTCGAGGTGGGCGCCGGCCATGAGGACCTGGTTGGTGTCGCCGCCGGGCCAGTCGGCGATGAGGTTGTAGCCGGTGGCGCCGCTGGAGGTGAACTGCTGGACGGTGGTGGTGAATCCGGCCGCGTCCAGCTTCGCCTTCACGTAGTCGATGGACGCTTTGTAGCCGGGGCGGCCGTGGGCGCGGTTGCCGCCGTTGGCGGTGGCGATCGACTGGAGCTGGGTGAGGTGCGCCTTGACGTTGGCGAGGGGTATGTCGGGGGCGGCGGCTGCGGCTGCGGCTGCCGTTTCCGCGGCGGGGGCGGCGGGGGCTGCCGGCGCTGCGGCTCCGGCGGGGGCGGTGGTGGCGAGGAGGCCGGCGAGGGCGAGGGTGAGTGCGGCGGTCGCGGCGGTACGTCTGGGTATGTGGTGCTCGGAGACGTTCATGTGGGGGCTCCGGATTCCGTACGGGGATGGAACGGAACGTGCGAGACGCCCCGGCCGTATCGGCGCGGGGCGTTGGAGCTACTGGTGCGATGTGCGTGCTGAATGTTCAGCGAGAGGTTGACTCACCGTCAAGAGCGGAATCCGGTCATACGTGTTCGGATCTCGAACAGGCGGGCGTATCGCGGAATGGTCAATGCCGCACGGCCGTTGGGACACGGGTGTTCCGCGTGGCGGGCCCGAGGGGGATGCTGCGGGAATGCGGGAGCATGCGCACGGCCCAGCGGAATTCCCCGGTCTCTGGCACCGGTTCGGCGAGTTGGGTGTCTTCGACGTGCTTGTGGCCATGCTGGCGCTGCTCGCCGTGCTGGGTGCCGTGGTGTTCCTCGGTTCCCCTCGCCGACCCGGGCGGCGCGGCAAGGGGCCGGGGGAGGGGCCGTGATCCGGGATTCCTGGCTCTTCCTGCTGGATCTGCTCCTCGCGTTCGTGGCGTACGTCTTCGTGTACTTCGCTTTCTGGATGCTGTGCGTGATCGGTGTGCTGATCTGCGCTTTCACCCTCTGGTCGCGACTGGCCCGCCCGGCGGCGTACGAGGCCGAGGAGGCCGACGCCGGCGGCCTGGCGGGCTTCCGGTGGGAGGAAGAGGAGCCGTAGCGGACACCTCGCGGTGCGCGCGGAACCCGCTCCTCAGTGCACGCAGAACTCGTTGCCCTCCGGGTCCGCCATCACCGTCCACTCGCCGCCGGGTTCCCTGACCTCGCGCAGGACGGTCGCGCCCAGGGCCTTGAGCCGTGCCACCTCCGCCTGCCGCTGCCCGGGCGCGGGGTGCAGGTCGAGGTGGAGGCGGTTCTTCCCGGTCTTCGGCTCCGGTACGCGCTGGAAGAGCAGTCGCCTGCCGAGTCCGGTGCCGGTCTCCTCCTGGTACGGATCGTCCGGATGCCGGACGGCGATCAGATCCCGCCATGCACGGCGGCCGTGCGCCTGGACGGTCAGCTTCTCCGTCACGTGTCCGAGGCCGATCAGCCGGTCGATGAGGGCGCTGTTGTCCTCGACCAGGTAGCCGAGGGCCTCGGCCCAGAAGTCGGCCTGGGCGTGCGGGTCGGCCGCGTCGATCACAAGCTTCCAGTGGAGCGTCGTCATGTAACCACTTATATTGGTTACGTGAGCTGGTCGGCAACGGGTTTGACGCTGCACACGCCGGAGGGGCAGCCGTACCGCTTCGATCCGGGCGCGCTGTGCCTGGAGCTGCTGCCCACGGGCGGCCCGGGACCCCTGGCCCGGTACGAGGTGCTCGACACCCCCGGCGGGCTGCTCGCCTGGGTGGCCGCCAGCCGCCTCGCCCCCGGCCTGCGGCTGCGGCCGGTCGGGGAGCGGGACCTCGCGGCGGTACGGGAGCTGCGTGACGCCCTGCACGGGCTCACCGCCGCCCGCGCGCACGGCCGCGCCCTCGCGGTCGCCGATCTCGCCGTGGTGAACGCTGCGGCGGCCGCACCGCCGCTGGTGGTCCGCATGACGGTGGCCGGGCGGCGCGAGTGGGCGCCCGGCGCGAGCGTGGCCGGGCTGGTGTCGACGATCGCCCGGGACGCCATCGACCTGTTCACCGGCCCGTACGCGGACCGCGTCCGCGAATGCGGCGCGCACGACTGCACCCTGCTCTTCGTCGACACCTCCCGCCCGGGCCGCCGCCGCTGGTGCGCGATGGAACGGTGCGGCAACCGCCACAAGGTGCGGTCCCACCGCGCCCGTACCGGAACGGGCGCCGGTAAACCGGAACGGGAGGAGGAGCCATGACGCGCACAGGGGCTCACCTCACCAAGGACGCCGGCCGGGAGATAGGCGTATCGAAGACCCTGCCCCTGTCCTGGAGGCCCGGCGGCCGGGCGGTCCTTGCTCCGGGCCGGCGGCCCGGCGGCCCTGGCTCCGGCCTGGGAGACCTAGACCTTGGGCGCCTCTTCGCGCGGCGGGGTCACCGGCCGCACGGTGCCGCCGACCGTCTCCGCCGCCAGGCTCAGCGCCGCCGCTGCCGCCTCCGCCCGCGTACGCCGTGACGTCCGCAGCGCGTCCCACGTGAGGACCGTCAGGGCCAGCCAGACCAGCGAGAAGCCCGCCCATCGCTCAGGCGGCATCGCCTCGTGGAAGTAGGCGACGCCCAGCAGGAACTGGAAGACCGGCGCGAGGTACTGCAGCAGGCCCAGGGTGGACAGCGGCACCCGGATCGCCGCCGCGCCGAAGCAGACCAGCGGCACGGCGGTGACCACGCCCGTCGCGGCGAGCAGTGCCGCGTGCCCCGCGCCCGCCGTGCCGAAGGTGGCCGAGCCCTGGGAGCCCAGCCACAGCAGGTACGCCAGCGCCGGCAGGAACTGGACGGCGGTCTCCGCCGCCAGCGACTCCAGACCCCCGATGTTGACCTTCTTCTTCACCAGGCCGTACACGGCGAAGGAGACGGCGAGGGTGAGGGAGATCCACGGCGGCTGTCCGTAACCGACCGCCAGCACGAGCACCGCCGAGAGGCCGGTGCCGACCGCCACCCACTGCGCGGGCCGCAGCCGCTCCTTCAGCAGCAGTACGCCCATGGCGATGGTGACCAGCGGGTTGATGAAGTAACCGAGGGACGCCTCGACGACATGGCCGGTGTTCACGGCCCAGATGTACAGGCCCCAGTTGACCGTGATGACCGTCGCGGCGACCGCGATCAGGCCGAGCTTGCGAGGCTGCCGCAGCAGCTCGCGTATCCAGCCCCAGCGGCGCAGCGCGAGCAGGGCGATACCGACGACGATCAGCGACCACGCCATACGGTGAGCCAGGATCTCGATGGCCCCGGCCGGCTTCAGCAGGGGCCAGAAGAGGGGCACGAGCCCCCACATGCCGTAGGCGCCCACGCCGTACAGGAGTCCTGCCCGCTGCTCGCCGCCGCTCTTCGCCGCCACTGGCCGCCGCCTTTCGCCTGCCCTGTCCCGCACCTGCCCTGCGGACGAAGGTAGCGCCGCGCGAGGCGGGCTGTCATGCCCGTACCGCGATACGGTCATGACGCATGCGTCACAGCCGCTGGAGCGCCTGCGCCACCGTGTAGGCGAGCGGGGTCGTCGGGCGGCCGATCAGGCGCGCGAGGTCGCCGCTCGTGCGGGCCAGCCGCCCGCGCTCGATCGCCTTGTCGACATCGACGAGGATCGCGGCGAACGCCTCGGGGACCCCGGCGCCGGTGAGGATGGCCAGGTGCGTCTCGGCGGGCACGTTGGTGTACGCGATGGCCTTGCCGGACTGGCGGGCGACCTCCGCCGCGTACTCGGCAAGCGACCACGCGGTGTCGCCGCTCAGCTCGTACGCCGTGCCCAGGTGGCCCTCCTGGGTCAGGACGGCGGCGGCAGCGGCGGCGTAGTCGGCGCGGGCGGCGGAGGCGACACGACCCTCGCCCGCGTTGGCGACGACGGCGCCGTGTTCGAGGACCGGGGCGAGGTTCTCGGTGTAGTTCTCGGTGTACCAGCCGTTGCGCAGCAGCGTGTACGGCAGGCCCGCGTCGAGGATCAGCCGCTCGGTGATCCTGTGCTCGGCGGCCAGGTCGAAGTCGGCGTCGGGGCCGCCCAGGACGCTGGTGTACGCGAGCTGTGCGACCCCCGCCGCCTTGGCCGCGCTGATCACGGCGGTGTGCTGCGGTACGCGCCGGCCCACCTCGCTGCCGGAGACCAGCAGGACGCGGTCGCCTGCCTCGAAGGCGTCCGCCAGCGTCTCGGGGTGGCTGTAGTCGGCGATGCGCAGCTCGACGCCGAGCGCCGCCAGACCGGCCGCCTTCTGCTTGTCGCGTACGACGGCGGCGATGCCGGCCGCCGGGACGCCGCGGTCCAGCAGGGCGTCGACGACGAGGCGGCCGAGGTGTCCGGTGGCTCCGGTGACAACGATGCTCACGGGGGATCTCTCCGTTCCTGGGGTGCGCACACCACCGTACGGAGAGCGCTAACTATTGGAAAGTACCCACCTTGAAGTAAGGTACTGGCATGAGCGTAAGGAAGGTGGGCGTAAGGAAGGTGACGAAGCCGGACGTCAACGACGCGATGTGCCCTTCCCGCGTCGTCCTCGAACACGTCACCAGTCGCTGGGGCGTGCTCATCCTGGCCGCCCTGCTGGAGCGCCCGTACCGCTTCAGCGAATTGCGCCGCTCCATCGGCGGGGTCAGCGAGAAGATGCTCGCCCAGACCCTCCAGACCCTGGAACGGGACGGATTCGTCCACCGCGACGCCAAGCCCGTCATCCCCCCGCGTGTGGACTACTCACTCACCGCGCTCGGCAAGGAGGCCGCCGAGCAGGTGTGGTCCCTCGCGCGGTGGACGGAGGAGAAGGTCGACGCCGTCCAGCGCGCGCGCACGGCATACGACGAGGCCCGGAACTCCTGAGGGAGCCCCGGGCCTTGCCGACGTGTCCGCCGACGCGTCTTCAGTGCGCGGGCGTCAGCCGATGACCGTCCAGGTGTCGTTGCCCGCCAGCAGCGCGGCCAGGTCTCCCTTGCCGTACTGCTCGATGGCCGTGTCGAGCTGGTCGGCCATCAGCGTGTCGTAGACGGGCCGGTCGACGGACCGGAACACACCGATCGGCGTGTAGTGCAGCGTGTCCGGGTCCGCGAGCCGGGAGAGCGCGAACGCCGTGGTGGGGCTCGCGCTGTGCGCGTCGTGCACCAGGACCTGCGCCTCGTTCCCGGCCGTCACGGGCACCACCTTCAGATCGCCGGTGGCCGCGTCCCGCACGACACCCTTCGAACCCTCGGGCCCGAATCGGATCGGCTGCCCGTGCTCCAGGCGGATCACCGCTTCTTCCGCCTGCTGCTTGTCCTTCAGTGCGTCGAAGGCGCCGTCGTTGAAGATGTTGCAGTTCTGGTAGATCTCCACGAGCGCGGTGCCGGGGTGGTCGGCGGCGGCGCGCAGGACCTCGGTGAGGTGCTTGCGGTCCGAGTCGACCGTCCGGGCCACGAACGACGCCTCCGCGCCGAGCGCCAGCGACACCGGGTTGAACGGCGCGTCGAGCGAGCCCATGGGCGTCGACTTGGTGATCTTGCCGACCTCGGACGTCGGCGAGTACTGACCCTTGGTGAGGCCGTAGATCCGGTTGTTGAACAGCAGGATCTTGAGGTTGACGTTGCGGCGGAGCGCGTGGATCAGGTGGTTGCCACCGATGGAGAGCGCGTCGCCGTCGCCCGTGACCACCCAGACGGACAGGTCGGTACGGGAGGACGCCAGGCCGGTCGCGATCGCGGGGGCGCGTCCGTGGATGGAGTGCATCCCGTAGGTGTTCATGTAGTACGGGAAGCGGGACGAGCAGCCGATACCGGAGACGAAGACGATGTTCTCCTTCGCCAGTCCGAGCTCGGGCATGAAGCCCTGCACGGCGGCGAGGATCGCGTAGTCACCGCAACCGGGGCACCAGCGCACTTCCTGATCGGACTTGAAGTCCTTCATGGACTGCTTCGCCTCGGCCTTGGGCACCAGCTTCAGCGCCTCAGTCATGGATGGCCTCCTTGAGAGCCGTGGCAAGCTGCTCCGCCTTGAACGGCATGCCGTTCACCTGGTTGTAGCTGTGCGCGTCGACCAGATATTTCGCCCTGATGAGCGTGGCGAGCTGGCCGAGGTTCATCTCGGGCACGACGACCTTGTCGTACCGCTTGAGTACATCGCCGAGGTTCCTCGGGAACGGGTTCAGGTGGCGCAGGTGGGCCTGCGCGATGGACTCGCCGGCCGTGCGGAGCCTGCGTACGGCGGCGGTGATCGGGCCGTACGTCGATCCCCAGCCCAGCACCAGCGTCCTCGCCCCGCTGGGGTCGTCGACCTCCAGGTCCGGCACGTCGATGCCGTCCACCTTGGCCTGGCGGGTGCGGACCATGAAGTCGTGGTTGGCCGGGTCGTAGGAGATGTTGCCCGTGCCGTCCTGCTTCTCGATGCCGCCGATGCGGTGCTCCAGCCCCGGCGTACCGGGCAGGGCCCAGGGGCGGGCCAGGGTCCGCGGGTCACGCTTGTACGGCCAGAAGACCTCAGTGCCGTCGGCGAGGGTGTGGTTGGGACCGGTGGTGAACTGCACCCGCAGGTCCGGCAGCTCGTCCAGGTCCGGGATGCGCCAGGGCTCGGAGCCGTTGGCGAGGTAGCCGTCGGAGAGCAGGAAGACCGGGGTGCGGTAGGTGAGCGCGATACGTGCCGCGTCCAGCGCCGCGTCGAAGCAGTCCGCCGGGGTCCTCGGCGCGACGACCGGCACCGGCGCCTCGCCGTTGCGCCCGTACATCGCCTGGAGCAGGTCCGCCTGCTCCGTCTTGGTCGGCAGACCCGTCGACGGGCCGCCGCGCTGGATGTCGACGACCAGCAGCGGCAGCTCCAGCGACACCGCGAGCCCGATCGTCTCGGACTTCAGCGCCACACCGGGCCCGGAGGTGGTGGTGACGGCCAGCGATCCGCCGAAGGCGGCGCCCAGGGCGGCGCCGATGCCGGCGATCTCGTCCTCGGCCTGGAAGGTCCGCACACCGAAGTTCTTGTGCTTGGACAGCTCGTGGAGGATGTCGGACGCCGGCGTGATCGGGTACGAGCCCAGGTACAGCGGCAGATCGGCCTGCCGGGAGGCGGCGATCAGCCCGTACGACAGGGCCAGGTTCCCCGAGATGTTGCGGTACGTGCCGGTGGGGAACGCCTGCGTGGCCGGGGCGACCTCGTAGGAGACGGCGAAGTCCTCGGTCGTCTCGCCGAAGTTCCACCCCGCCCGGAACGCGGCCACGTTCGCCTCGGCGATCTGCGGCTTCTTGGCGAACTTCTGCCGCAGGAACCTCTCCGTGCCCTCGGTCGGCCGGTGGTACATCCAGCTCAGGAGCCCGAGCGCGAACATGTTCTTGGAGCGCTCGGCCTCCTTGCGGGGCAGCCCGAAGTCCTTCAGCGCCTCGATCGTCAGCGTCGTCAGCGGCACCGGGTGCACGCGGTACCCGTCCAGCGAGCCGTCCTCCAGCGGGGAGGTCTCATAGCCCACCTTGGCCATGGCGCGCTTGGCGAACTCGTCCGTGTTGACGATGATCTCGCCGCCGCGCGGCACATCGCCGATGTTCGCCTTCAGCGCGGCGGGGTTCATCGCGACCAGGACGTTCGGCGCGTCGCCCGGCGTGAGGATGTCGTGGTCGGCGAAGTGCAGCTGGAACGAGGAGACGCCCGGCAGCGTGCCGGCGGGGGCCCGGATCTCGGCGGGGAAGTTCGGCAGGGTCGACAGGTCGTTGCCGAACGACGCCGTCTCCGACGTGAAGCGGTCACCCGTGAGCTGCATACCGTCGCCGGAGTCACCCGCGAAGCGGATGATGACCCGGTCCAGACGGCGTACTTCCTTCACCGCGCCGTGCTGCCCGCCACCGCGCTGCTCCCCGACGAGAGCCTCGTTCGCCTGGCTGACCTCGTTGGCCCCACCGGCTCCGTCGGCCTGCTCGGCTGGGCTACTGACCTGGCTGGTCACTGAACTGGACCTCCCTCGAGACAAGGGGTCTCCCCGCCGTCGGCGGGGGAACGCTCGGGAGACCGCCGGCCGACCGCGGCCGTTGCCGTCCCAAGGTCCACCCTACGTCCGTAAGGGTCGCCCTCCCTGGACCGCTCATATGATGGACGCCTTTTCGCCCTTACGCCCTGGATCATCATGCTTCGTCTCCCCCCGCGTCCTTGGGTAGCGACGCTCCCGTCTCATGCTTTGGTTCTAGGCCGTGCGGCCGACCTCGTACGTCAGCTGCTCAGGTAGGTCAGCCCCGGTCGGTCAGCAGCCGGGTCGGTCCCTCCCGAAGGAGTACGGAATCCTCGGCGACCAACCGCACCCTGTCCTGCACCACGGCCCTGCCTCCCCCATGGCTCGATGCGCCCGACGCGGTTCCCGCGTCTGCGACCAGCATCCCAGCCTCCGGACGCTCATGGGCTGGTCTGTGGATAACTCGCCATCGCCCTGCGGGGACAGCGGGCCGGGGGAGGGTCGGCGGGCCGGGCGGCATCAGCCCCGCCACGGCAGCTCGGCGGTGATCGTCGTCGGCCCTCAGGCCGGCGAACGCACGGCGGGGATCCCGTCCACCGCGTCCAGCCGTACGGTCAGCCCCGCAAGGCC
This sequence comes from Streptomyces ficellus, assembly GCF_030406405.1. Taxonomy (GTDB): domain Bacteria; phylum Actinomycetota; class Actinomycetes; order Streptomycetales; family Streptomycetaceae; genus Streptomyces; species Streptomyces ficellus_B. Next base: position 2,016 of record NZ_JAUEPL010000022.1, on the reverse strand, counting down.
GCTGCCCGCGGTTATGTCCGCACGGCCCCGGCCGTCGCCCGTCACCTGGAGCATCAGCCTGTCCTCCACTCGCCATACGCCGACGGTGGCACGGCTGGCTCGGGCGTGCTTGGAGACGTTCTGGAGCAGTTACGAGACGGTGAAGTAGGCGATGCCCTCGATGGCCGGTGCGGGCCGGGCCGGCAGATCCAGCTCCACCCGGACCGGCACGGCGCAGCGGGAGGCGACGGCGGCCGTGTCGGCGACCACGCCCCGGTCCGACTCCGGCCGTAACCCCTTGAAGTGCGGCACAGCTGATTACCCGCGCTTTGCCAGGGCCTAGACTCGCGTGCGTACAGATCGCATAAGCATCGCCGCGAGGCGCGAGGGCAGGGAGCGAGGGGCGCGGACGTGCCGGAACCGACCGTATTGAGCGTATCCACCGTACTCGCCGTCGACTATTTCCAGAGCTATTCGGTCGTCGGCCTGCTCGCCCTGCTCGGGGTCCTCTTCGTCGCGGTGGCCTTCGGGGCGGGGCGGCTGCTGCGGCCCGTCGTACCGACGCCGGAGAAGCTCCTGACGTACGAATGCGGCGTCGACCCGGTGGGGGAGGGCTGGGCACACACCCAGGTCCGCTACTACGTCTACGCTTTTCTGTACGTCATCTTCGCGGTGGACTCGATCTTCCTCTTCCCGTGGGCGACCGTCTTCGCCGCACCCGGTTACGGCGCCACGACGCTGGTCGAGATGTTCATCTTCCTCGGCTTCCTTGCCGTGGGACTGCTCTACGCGTACAAGAAGGGCGTCCTGACATGGACGTGACCCCTGTCGATCTTCCCGAGCCGAAGCGGCTGGGAGCCCTCTCGCGGCTCGCACCCGAGCCCATGAAGGTGGTCCTGAACTGGGGCCGCCGCTACAGCCTGTGGGTCTTCAACTTCGGGCTCGCCTGCTGCGCGATCGAGTTCATCGCCGCGTCGATGGCCCGGCACGACTTCATCCGGCTCGGCGTGATCCCGTTCGCACCGGGCCCGCGCCAGGCGGACCTGATGGTCGTCTCCGGGACGGTGACGGACAAGATGGCGCCCGCCGTGAAGCGGCTGTACGAGCAGATGCCCGAGCCCAAGTACGTCATCTCCTTCGGCGCCTGCTCCAACTGCGGCGGTCCGTACTGGGACTCGTACGCCGTCACCAAGGGCGTCGACCAGATCATCCCCGTGGACGTGTACGTGCCCGGCTGCCCGCCGCGCCCCGAGGCACTGCTCCAGGGCATCCTCAAGCTCCAGGAGAAGATCGCCCGCGAATCCCTGGGCGAGCGGTACGGCCACGGGCGCGCGACGCCCACCGGCCGGCTCCGCAGCGGTCTGGTGCTCCCTCCGGGAGGTACGGCGTGAACGCCTACGACCGTCTTCCCGAGGCCGTCACCGAGGTCTTCGGCGAGGACGCGACGGCCGAGCGGACGTATGACCTCCTGACCGTCGACGTGCCGGCCGAGTCCTGGACGGCCGCGTTGGAGACGGCCCGGGACGAGCTGGGCTGCACGTATTTCGACTGGCTGAGCGCGGTCGACGAGCGGGGCACCGGCTTCCGTGTCTGCGCCCATGTCGTCGCCCTGGAGAGCCGCCGGGTGAGGCGGCTCCTGCTGCGCACGACCGTGCCGCACGACGCGCCCGCCCTGCCGAGCGCCGTGGGCGTGTACGCGGGCGCGGGCTGGCACGAGCGCGAGACGCACGAGATGTTCGGCGTGACGTTCACCGACCACCCGCACCTGGTGCCGCTGCTGCTGCCGGACGGCTTCGAGGGCCACCCGCTGCGCAAGGATTTCGTGCTGGCCGCCCGCGTCGCCAAGGCGTGGCCGGGCGCCAAGGAGCCGGGCGAATCCGAGCACGGCGGACCCAAGCGGCGCCAGATGCTGCCGCCGGGCGTCCCCGACCCGAACGAGTGGGGTCCCCTGAAGGGCCAGCTCCCGCCCGCCCCCGCCCGCCCGGCCCGCGCCGTGCGCGTGCGGCGGACCGGGCGGTCGCCGGCGGGGCGCGCGGC
>NZ_JAUEPL010000021.1 GCF_030406405.1 Streptomyces ficellus | reverse complement strand
GGGGCCGGCGGGGGGGGGGGGGGCGGGGGGGGGGGGGGGGGGGGGGGGGGGGGCCGCGCCCCGGGCCGGGGCGGGCACGCGGCGGCGTGGGGGCTGGGTGGGGGGCACTGCGTCACCTGCCGGACGTCGTCGGGGCGGTGGGCGGGGCGGGGTCGGCCGTGGCCACGCTCGGCACGCCGCGGACGGTGCCGTCGGGGCCCAGGAAGGCGGGGTTGCCGCCGGGCACCATGCCCAGCTCGCGGGCCCGGCGCTCCAGCGCGTCGGGGGCGGAGCGGCTGTCGACCTCCCGCTGGAGCTCCTGCTCCTCGTCGGTGAGTTCGGTGGTCCTCTTCTTGAGCTCGCTCAGCTTGAAGGAGCCCTCGTTGAGGGAGGAGTTGAGCAGCAGGAGGGTGATCAGCCCGCCGCCGAGGAGGAGGACGACCAGCAGGACGAAAGGGGTACGGGCGGCGGTGCTGGGCCCGGACGGCATGAGCCGCGCGAGCCGGGCCGCCCGCCCCTTCAACGGTCCCGCCTTGGTCACCTGTCCTCCCGGTTCGCCCCGCTGCCGTGCTCGTGGTGGGTGGCGCCGCGGTCCGCGCGGCGGCCGGCCGTCACAGGTTGTCCTCCCTGATCCGTTCGGCGCCACGGAGCCGGGCGGGGGCGGCGCGGCGGTTCTCGGCCACCTCTTCCTCCGTCGGAAGTTCGGCACCGCGCGTCAGCAGCTTGAGCTTCGGCTGGTAGCGCTCCGGTACGACGGGCAGCCCGGGGGGCGCCGTGGTGGCGGCGCCGGCCGCGAGAACCTGCTTGACCAGCCGGTCCTCCAGCGAGTGGTACGACAGGACGGCGATCCGCCCGCCGACCGCGAGGGCCTTCACCGCGGCCGGGATGGCCCGCTCCAGGACGGCCAGCTCGCCGTTGACCTCGATGCGCAGGGCCTGGAACGTCCGCTTCGCGGGGTTGCCGCCGGTCCGCTTGGCGGCCTGGGGCAGGGCGTCGCGGATCAGCTCGACCAGCCGGGCGCTGTTGGTGAACGGTTCCTTCTCCCGTTCCCGTACCACCGCCGCCACGATCCGCTTGGCCTGCTTCTCCTCGCCGTAGGTGCGCAGGATCCGCACCAGGTCGCCGGGCGGGTAGGTGTTGAGGACCTCGGCCGCGCTGATGCCGGTCGTCTGGTCCATGCGCATGTCCAGCGGCGCGTCCTGGGCGTAGGCGAAGCCGCGCTCGGCCTCGTCGAGCTGCATGGAGGAGACGCCGAGGTCGAACAGGACGCCCTGGACGCGCGGGACGCCCAGCCGGTCCAGTACGTCGGGCAGCTCGTCGTACACGGCGTGCACCAGGGTGGCGCGGTCGCCGTACTTCGCCAGCCGCTCGCCGGAGAGCCGCAGCGCCTCGGTGTCCCGGTCGAGCGCGATCAGCCGCGCCTCGGGGAACCGGTTCAGCAGCGCCTCGCTGTGGCCGCCCAGGCCGAGGGTGCAGTCGACGACCACCGCTCCCGGCTGTCCCAGCGCGGGGGCCAGCATGTCCAGGCACCGCTGGAGCATCACCGGGACGTGTCGGGTCTGGCTCATGCGCCCTCTCAGGTCGGGCACGGCCGCACGTACTGCCGGATTCCCCGCCCACTCCCGGTCACGCCGGGAGGTGCCCCCGAGGAAGGGGAGTCCGCCGGCGCCGGAAAGGGGCGTCGGCCGACCGGCGAGCGGGAGGAGGCCGAGCCGTACGTACCGCCGCACACGCGGGGAGAAACTGCGGAAATCGCTCAATGTCTCCGTGAACTTCGCGCCACTTTAGTCCACTCCCCCGCCCGGTCAATCAACCGGCCAGCGCGTCGCACGGGGCCTCGGCGCCAGGGGGGCGATTGCGGAGCGCTCACCCGTTCGGGGACGCGACCCTCACCCTTGTGGGTTACCTCACAACACGCCTCATTGATGTTCTTTGTCCCCTGTCGCAGCGCGCCCGAGCGGCTGATGACCATTAACGTCAGAGCCATGTCGACTTCCGCGCACCCTTCGAGCAGCGCGGTACGCACCGGCGGCACGGTCACGGACCGTCTCGTCGAGGCGAACCAGCGCTACGCCGCCGAGTTCACGAACTCCGGGATGGACGCCCGGCCCGCACTCCAGGTCGCCGTCGTGGCCTGCATGGACGCCCGCCTGGACCCGCACGCCGCGCTCGGCCTGAAGCTGGGCGACTGCCACACCATCCGCAACGCGGGCGGCGTCGTGACCGACGACGTGATCCGTTCGCTGACCATCAGCCAGCGCGCGCTCGGCACGCGCAGCGTGGTGCTGGTGCACCACACGGGTTGCGGCCTGGAATCCCTCACCGAGGACTTCCGGCACGAGCTGGAGCAGGAGGTCGGGCAGCGGCCTTCGTGGGCGGTGGAGGCGTTCCGGGACGTCGATCAGGACGTACGCCAGTCGATGCAGCGGGTGCGTACGTCGCCGTTCCTGCCGCACACCGACGACGTCCGGGGCTTCGTCTTCGACGTGAAGACGGGACTCCTGCGGGAGATCGACCCGACGTCGTAGCCGGCGTGGCAGCCGGCTTCCTGGCCGGCTGCCTGGCTGGCTCCTGGCCGGTCGGCGAGGAAATTTCATGGCCGGACACCCGCCCGAACCACGGCAGACCCCGACATATCGCACACGGTTGTCCACAGCCGAGTGACACGAACGGGTAACGCCAACAAGAATGCGGGGGTGACCCGTTCCCGAACCATCCGGTGACGGTGTCCGTGTTTGAGGGGTGGGCCGGGCCGTCAGCCATGCATCGGCCCATGGAACGGGCCGAGGAGGGCCGTGTGACGACCTATGACGATCGAGCGAGCCTCACAGATCTGACCACCACTGCGGAGCGTGTCCGCCGGTCGGTGGAGGGTGTGATCGAGGGCAAGCCTGAGGTCGTACGGCTTTCGCTGACCGTGCTGCTCGCCGAGGGACACCTCCTGATCGAGGATGTCCCCGGCGTCGGCAAGACCATGCTCGCCAAGGCGCTGGCGCGGTCCATCGACTGCTCGGTGCGGCGTATCCAGTTCACGCCGGACCTGCTGCCGTCGGACATCACCGGTGTCTCGGTCTACGACCAGCAGCGGCGCGAGTTCGAGTTCAAGCCCGGTGCGATCTTCGCGCAGATCGTGATCGGCGACGAGATCAACCGCGCCTCGCCCAAGACGCAGTCGGCGCTGCTGGAGTCGATGGAGGAGCGCCAGGTCACCATGGACGGGCAGACCTACGAACTGCCCAGCCCGTTCATGGTGGTGGCCACGCAGAACCCGGTCGAGATGGAGGGCACGTATCCGCTGCCCGAGGCCCAGCGCGACCGCTTCATGGCCCGCGTCTCGATCGGTTACCCGAGCGCCGAGGCCGAGCTGCGGATGCTGGACGTGCACGGTGGTGTGTCGCCGCTGGACGACCTCCAGCCGGTGGCGCACGCCCACGACATCGTGAAGCTGATCGACGCGGTCCGATCGGTCCATGTCGCCGAGGCGGTCCGGCGGTACGCGGTGGAGCTCGTCGCGGCCACCCGCACCCACCCGGACCTCAGGCTCGGCGCCTCGCCGCGCGCCACCCTGCACCTGCTGCGCGCCGCCAAGGCGTCCGCCGCGCTCCACGGCCGTGAGTACGCGCTGCCGGACGACGTCCAGGCGCTGGCCGTCGCCGTGCTGGCGCACCGTCTGCTGCCCACCGCGCAGGCGCAGCTGAACCGGCGTACGTCCGAGCAGGTCGTACGGGACATCCTCCAGCGCACCCCGGTCCCCGCGGCCACGCGCGCCGGAGCCCCGGCGCACGGCAACCCGGCGCACGGCAACCCGGCGCACCCCGTTGCGGGCGCCGCCCCGCAGCACAGCACGGCTCACCACGGCGCGGCTCACCACGGCAGCGCTCAGCACGGCACGGCGCCGGGCACGCCGCCGTACGGCACGCCGACGCACGGCGCTCCGATGCCGGGCGCGCACGGTGGGCCGGCGCCGGGCGCTCCGCTCTACGGCCAGCAGCAGCCCGGCGTACGGCGGCTGTGATGGCGGCCGGGGGGCCCGCCGCCCGGGACGGCGAGAGCATGGGCGGGGTACGGGCAGCCCTCGGCGGGCTGACCACGCGCGGGCGGTCGTTCCTGGCGGCCGGCGTGGCGGCGGCGATCTGCGCGTACGTCCTGGGCCAGGCGGACCTGCTGCGGGTGGGCCTGCTGCTCGCCGTACTGCCCCTGATCTGCGTGACCGTGCTCTACCGCACCCGCTACCAGGTGGCGGCCAGCAGGCGGCTGTCGCCGCAGCGCGTGCCGGCCGGGGCCGAGGCGCGCGTGCACCTGCGGATGGAGAACGTCTCACGGCTGCCCACCGGGCTGCTGATGCTCCAGGACCATGTGCCGTACGTACTGGGGCCCCGGCCCCGGTTCGTGCTGGACCGGGTGGAGGCGGGCGGCCGGCGCGAGGTGTCCTACCGGGTCCGTTCCGACCTGCGCGGGCGCTATCCGCTCGGGCCGCTCCAGCTGCGGCTGTCCGACCCGTTCGGGATGTGTGAGCTGACCAGGTCGTTCAGCGCGTACGACACGCTGACGGTGGTGCCGCGCACCGAGCCGCTGCCGCCCGTGCGGCTGCCCGGCGAGGCCTCGGGCTACGGCGAGGGACGGCAGCGTTCGCTTGCCCTGGCCGGCGAGGACGATGTGATCCCGCGCGAGTACCGCTACGGCGACGACCTGCGGCGCGTGCACTGGCGGTCCACGGCGCGGTACGGCGAGCTCATGGTGCGCCGTGAGGAGCAGCCGCAGCGGGCCAGCTGCACGGTCCTGCTGGACACCCGGGAGGTGGCCTACCAGGACGCGGGGCCGGACTCCGCCTTCGAGTGGGCGGTGTCGGGTGCGGCGTCGGTGCTGGTGCACATGCTGGAGCGGGGCGTCGCGGTCCGGCTGCTGACGGACACGGGCGACGCGCTGCCCGGGGAGAGCGCCGACGGGTTCGCCGGTTCGACGCAGGAGTCCGCCGACGCGGCGGGGCTGATGATGGACACGCTCGCGGTCATCGACCACTCCGAGGGCGCGGGGCTCTCGCGCGCGTACGACGTGCTGCGCGGCGGGGGCGGAGGGCTGCTGGTCGCGTTCATCGGCGACCTGGACGAGGAGCAGGCGGCGCTGGCCGCCCGGATGCGGCAGCGCAGTGGCGCGGCCGTCGCCTTCGTCCTGGACAGCGGTACGTGGCTGACCGGCGGCGCGGTGGCCGGGGCGGTGCGGGACAGGGTTCGGCAACTGCGCGAGGCGGGTTGGACGGCGGTGGCCGTTCCGCCCGGGGCGTCGCTCGTGGATCTGTGGCGGCACGCGGGCCTGGCCCCTGCCTCACCGGGTGCGCCGGGCAGCGGGACGACAGGGCTTTCAGGGAGTTGGTCATGAGCGGTCGCGGGAGGCTCGCGCTGTGCGCCTTCGCCGCCACGCTGATGGCGGCGGGTGCGCTGCTGCCGCTGGTCGCCACGCCGGGCTGGATGGTCCAGGCCGTCCTGCTGCTGGCGGTCCAGTGCGGCGTGGGCGCGGCGGTCCGGCGGGTGTCGCCGGCCCGGCCGCTGACGGTGGTGGCCCAGGCCGTGGTGGGCTTGGTGGCGCTGACGGTCGTCTTCGCCCGGGACCAGGCTCCGGCCGGGTTCGTTCCCGGCCCGGAGGTTCTCCAGCGGCTCGGTGCGCTGCTGACCGCGGGTGCCGAGGACGTCGGGCGGTACGCGATACCGGCGCCCGCGACGGACGGCATCCGGCTGATGCTGGTCGGCGGTGTGCTGATCATCGGGCTGGCGGTGGACGCGCTCGCGGTGACGTTCCGCAGCGCTGCCCCGGCCGGGCTGCCGCTGCTCGCGCTGTACTCGGTCGCGGCCGGCCTGTCGGGCGGTGGCGCGAGCTGGCTGTGGTTCCTGCTGGCGGCCGCCGGCTATCTGCTGCTCCTGCTGGCCGAGGGCCGCGACCGGCTCTCGCAGTGGGGCCGGGTCTTCGGTGGCGCGGTACCGTCCCGCGGCGGGGGCGCGGCCCGGCCGTTGGCGCCGGCCGGCCGGCCGCTGGCCCCGGTGCGCACCGGGCGGCGGATCGGCGTGGTGGCGCTGGGCATCGCGCTGGTGGTGCCGGCCGCGCTGCCGTCGCTGAGCGGCGGTCTGCTGGACGGCGCGGGAAGCGCGGGCGGTGACGGTGGCGGGGGCATCATCGAGGCGGTCAATCCGCTGGTGTCGCTGCAGGACAACCTGAACCAGCCGGTGGACCGCGAGGTGCTGCGGTACCGCACCAACGCGCAGGACACCTCCGGTCTGTATCTGCGCCTGGTCGCGCTGGACCAGTTCGACGGCACGTCGTGGAGGCTCTCGCGGCGCGACATCGGGGACGTACCGCGGGAGCTGCCGCGTCCGGACGGCCTGAGCGGGGGCGTCAGCGCGACGGAGATCACGACCAACGTCTCCGCCGCCGGCACGTACCAGCAGCGGTGGCTGCCGCTGCCCTACCCGGCGACGCGGATCGACGTCGACGGACGCTGGCGGTACGAACCGGCCGGGCGCATGCTCGTCGGCGAGGGCGGCCAGACCACGAAGGGCTTGCAGTATTCGGTGAGCAGCCTGCTGGTGAGCCCGAGCTCGCAGCAGTTGTCCGGCGCTCCGAAGGCGCCGGCCGCCCTGCTGAGCGAGTACACGCGCGTGCCCGACTCGCTGCCGCGGGACGTGCGGTCGACCGCGGTGAAGGTCACCAAGGGCGCGGAGAACGACTACGAGCGGGCCGTCAAGCTCCAGGACTGGTTCGCGGTGGAGGGCGGTTTCCGGTACGACACCGAGGTGTCGTCGGGTACGGGCGCCACGGCGATCTCCCAGTTCCTGAGGCAGAAGGAAGGCTTCTGTATCCACTTCTCGTTCTCGATGGCGGCGATGGCGCGGACGCTGGGCATTCCGGCGCGGGTCGCGGTGGGCTTCACGCCGGGCGTCCCGCAGTCCGGTGGCACCATGTCGGTCGGCATCAAGGACGCGCACGCCTGGCCCGAGCTGTATTTCGAGGGCGTGGGGTGGACCCGGTTCGAACCGACGCCGACGCGTGGCTCGGTGCCCGAGTACACCCGGGCGCAGGCGCCGACGGGTGAGGCGAGCACTCCTGCGCAACCCGAGCAGAGCGCCGCTGCCGTGCCCTCCGCCGAGCCTTCCGCCGAGGACAGCTGCCCGGCGCAGGCACGGCGGCTGGGCGAGTGCGGTGACACCGAGGAGGGGGGCGCGACGACGTCGTCCGACTCGGGTACGCCGCTGGGCACGGTGCTGCTGGTGACCCTGGCGGTGCTCGCGGTGGCGCTGATCCCGCTGCTGCCGCTGCTGTGGCGCGCACGGGTGCGGACGCGGCGGCTCGGTACGGCCGGGCGCACCGCCGAGGACGCGGCGGCCGGGGCGCTGGCGGCCTGGGAGGAGATCATCGATACGGCCTGGGACCACGGCATCCTGCCCGACGAGTCGCGGACGCCCCGCAAGACGGCCGAACGGATCGTCCGGCTGGGCGGGCTGGAGGGGGCGGCGGCCGAGGCGGTGCACCGCGTCGCCGGAGCGGTGGAGCAGGTGCTGTACGCGCCCCGGCCCCGCCTCGCGACCGGCCTGGCGGCGGACGCCGCCCGGATCCACGCCGGTCTGCGCGCCTCGGTGGGCCGGGGCACCCGGCTGCGCGCCCTTCTGCTGCCGCGCTCGACCATCCGGGTGGTGTGGGCCCTCTCGTACCGCTGGACGGCGGTCACGACCCGCTGGTCGGACCGGCGCCGCCACCTCACGGCCCGCTGGTCGGCGTCGATGAAGGCCGTCATCCGCCGCCCCTCCCGGCAACGCGGCTGACCGCCCGGCGGAGCAGCCTCCGGGGTCCCCGCCCGGGGGGCTGCTGTGATTGTCGTGTTCCGGCGGGGGCTGCTTGCCTCATGGGCGCGGCACTGAGCGTACGGATACGGGTGAGGGGTGACCGCCGAAGCGGTCACCCCTCACCCGATACTCACGACACGGCGCGGCCTGGTGGCCGCGCGGTCAGTGTCCTTGCTCGTCGCGGCGGCGCTGCCACCGCTGCTCGATCCGGTCCATCATCGAGCGACGCTGCCGGGGACGACGGCCGTGGGCCGTGCCTCCTTCGGCCTGCTGTTCGCCCGGTTTGGGCGCCTTGCGCCATCCGGTGACCGCCAGGACCGCGCAGCCGAGCATGACCAGGAATCCCACCACACTGATCCAGATCTGCTGCGCGACCATTCCGGCCATGAGGAGCGCGATACCCACCAGGAAGCCTGCGACCGCCTGATAGACCCGTCGCCGGGTGTGTGTACGCAGCCCGCTTCCCTCGAGCGCTGTCGCGAACTTGGGATCTTCGGCGTACAGCGCTCGCTCCATCTGCTCGAGCATTCGCTGCTCGTGCTCCGAGAGCGGCACGGAGTCCTCCTCGTCGTCGGTCGCTGGGGGCGACCGGTATGCGGCCCTTTCAGGATAGGCAGGGATTCGCCCCCGTGAAACCCGCCCTCTGTGCCATTTCACCGATCGGACCGCCATGCCGGTTCGGCTGGTGAGGCGTTGATTCCCCGTCCTCCGATCCGTCATGCCGGATGGTGTCCTTCGATCATACGGGGATCCGGCCGTGATCGGGGGGCCTGTGGCGTACTCCATCTGCGGCTGCGCCGCAGATCAGCCCGCCCGTGGGCTCAACCGCGCTTTTCACCCAGGACGTGCAGCTGGGTGGCGACCGAGTGGAAGGCGGGAAGCTCGGCGGCGGCGGCCTCCAGCTTGAGGAGCGCGTCCAGGGCTCCGGGCTCGGTGTCGACCAGGACGCCGGGCACCAGGTCGGCGAAGACCCGCACGCCGTGCACGGCGCCGACCTCCACGCCGGCCGCCTCGACGGCCTCGGTGAGCTGCTCGGCCGTGAAGCGCCGGGGCACCGGGTCGCCCTCGCCCCAGCGGCCGGCCGGGTCGGTCAGCGCGCGGCGGGCCTCGGTGAAGTGCCCGGCCAGCGCCCGCGCGAGCACCGCGCCGCCGAGCCCGGCCGCGAGGAGGCTGAGCGCGCCGGACGGCCGCAGGGCCTCCACGGCGTTGCGTACGCCCTCGGCGGGGTCGTCCACGTACTCCAGGACGCCGTGGCACAGCACCGCGTCGTAGCCACCGCGCTCGACGACGTCGAACAGCCCGTGGATGTCCCCCTGGACGCCTCGCACGCGGTCGGCGACCCCGGCCTCGGCGGCCCGGCGCTCCAGGGCGAACAGGGCGTTGGGGCTGGGGTCGACGACGGTGACCCGGTGACCGAGCCGGGCCACCGGCACGGCGAAGTTCCCGCTGCCGCCGCCGGTGTCCAGGACGTCGAGGCTGTCCTTCCCGGTCGCCTTGACCCGGCGGTCGAGGGCGTCCTCGAGAACGTCCCACACCACGGCGGTACGAAGGGAGGCGCGGGGGCGCTGCGGGTCCGACACGGCAGTTGACTCCTCGGTGACGGTCTACGAACACTCCCACCCTATGGCCTGGCGCGACCTGCCCGGTCACTCGTGCCGCATGCTCGGACCCAACCTTTCCGGCCTGGGCTTCGGCAGCACGGGCTGGGGTATCAGCAGCCGCTCCACCAGGCGCAGGAACATCGCCACGTCGCGGATGAGGTCGTCGGCGTCACGGGCGCCGACCGCGCCCCGTATGCCCGCTTCCGCGCGTGCCCTGCGGGAGGCGCCGGAGGCGAACAGGGCGCTCCACTCCGTCAGCTCGGGCGCCGTCTCCGGGAGGACGTCCCACGCGCTGCGGATCTGCTGCCGTTTGCGCGGGGTGCTCTCGGGGCGGCCCCGGGCGGCGAGCACGGCGGCGGCGGTGCGCAGGGCGGCGAGGTGCGCGGTGGCGTACCGCTCGTTGGGGGTTTCGAGGGTGCTCGCCTCTTGGAGACCGGCGCGGGCCTGGTCGAGCAGGTCGAGCGCGGCGGGGGGCGCCGAGGCGCGACGCAACACGGGGTGGACGTCGCTCGCCGACGCGTGGGTACCGGCCATGACGAACCTCCTGTCGTCGTGTGACGGCACTGTGGCCGTATGTGCCCATCGTGCAGGCCACCACTGACAGTTGGGCCTGACCTGGGCTTTTGCTTCGATCCCGCGTTTCGGAGTAGTTTTTGCACTGACTGGTCAGTTCAAAGAAAGGGTGGGGGTGTGCGTGGACAGCCAGGACCAGGCCGAAGGTGAGGCCGGCCCCGAAGAGGGCGCCGAGGACCCGGCAGGGACTGAGGACCGGGAGAACTCCGAAGAGCGGGAGGGCGTCGAAGAGCGGGACGGCGCCAAGGACCTGGAAGGCGCCGAAGAACGGGACGGCGGCGAGGAGGGCGACAGCGAACGCACCCAGCCCGAGCCCCAACGCCAGCACCAGCCCAAGTCCCAGCACCAGCCCCAGCACCAGCCCCACGGCGCCGCGGTCGTCGCGGAGGGCTTCGGGTTGAAGGGCCCGCGCGGCTGGACCTTCCGCGGGGTGAGCGTCGACGCCCCGCCCGGCGCGCTCCTCACAATCCAGGGACCGTCCGGCTCCGGCCGCACCTGCCTGCTGCTGGCGCTCACCGGCCGGATGCGCGCCACCGAGGGGCACGCCGAGGTCGGCGGCCTGCGGCTGCCGCGCAAGATGGCCGCCGTACGCCGGTTCAGCGCACTCGGCCCGGTGCCGGGCGTCAGCGACCTCGACCCGGCGTTCACGGTCGCCGAGCACCTGCGTGAACGCGCGCTGCTGCAACGCCGCTTCGACGGCTCGCCGCTCGGCCTGCTGCGCCCGCGTGCCGAGCGTGCCGCGGCCTCCCGCCTACGCGTCGAGGCCGCGCTGGCCGCCGCGGGGCTGGACCTGGACGCGCTGCCCAAGGGCGGGCGCACCTCCGTGCGGGACCTGGAGCGGCTGGAGGCCCTGCGTCTGTCGGTCGCCCTGGCCCTGATGGGCGAGCCGCGCCTGCTGGCCGTCGACGACATGGACCTCAAGCTGTCCGACGCCGACCGCGCCGAGGCGTGGGCGCTGCTGCGCTCCGTCGCCGGAGGCGGCACGACCGTACTGGCCGTGTGCAGCGAGGCGCCCGCAGACGCGATCACCATCCGTACCGACGAGGAGGGGGCGGCCGATGCGCTCGCCGAAGCTGGCCGCGCTTGAGCTGAAGCGTTTCGGCAGGGGGAGGCTGCCGCGCGCCGCGCTGGTGGCGATCCTGCTGCTGCCGCTGCTGTACGGCGCGCTGTACCTGTGGTCGTTCTGGGACCCGTACGGCAGGCTCGACCGCATACCGGTCGCGCTGGTCAACGACGACAAGGGCGCCACTGCCGACGGCAAGAAGATCACCGCGGGCGACGACATCACCAGGAACCTGCGCGACAGCAAGGTCTTCGAGTGGCACGAGGTGAGCGACGCGGAGGCCCGTGAGGGCGTCGAGAACGGCACGTACTACCTGTCGCTGACCATGCCGGGCGACTTCAGTGAGCGCATCGCCTCCAGTGCCGGCGACTCCCCCGAGACGGGCGCCCTCCAGGTGCGTACGAACGACGCCAACAACTACATCGTGGGGCAGATCTCGCGGACGGTGTTCTCCGAGGTCCGCACCGCCGCGTCGACGAAGTCGTCCCGCTCCTTCCTCGACAAGATCTTCATCTCCTTCTCCGACATCCACGACGCCACCGAGAAGGCCGCCAAGGGGGCCGACCAGCTCAAGAGCGGGGCGGCCAAGGCGAAGAAGGGTTCCAAGGACCTCTCCGACGGTCTGACCGACGCCAAGAAGGGCAGTGGTGAGCTGGCCGGCGGCCTGAAGAAGCTGGACAAGGGCGCGGCCGACCTGGAGACCGGCGCCCGGCAGGTCGCGGGCGGCACCCAGGTGCTCGCCGACAGGATCAACGGGGTCGCCGCCGACGTCCGCCCGTACCTGAAGGACAACGGCAAGAAGATCGGTGACTCCGCCCGGCTGGTCTCCGACCTCTCCCAGGGCATGCGCAACAGCCTGGAGCTCATCATGAAGTGGGGGCCCACCGGCCGGGAAGGCGCGCATGTGGCGGCCGACGACCTGGCCGCCTTCTACAAGGAGGAGTGCGAGGACGCCCTGCTGCCCGACGCCAAGCTGTGCCCGAAGCTGAAGCAGGCCAAGGTGGCGGCCGCCGACGTGGCCAAGGTCGCCGACGACGTGCACGAGCTGGCCAAGGACAGCAACGGTGACCTCAAGAAGCTCGACACGCAGCTGGCGGACCTGCAGAAGAAGGCCGACGCCCTCGCCAAGCGGGCACCGAACCTGGATGAGGATCTGGCCTACGCCGTCACCAAGATCAACGAGCTGAACGCGGGCGCCCACCGGGTCGCCACGGGCGCCGACACCCTGCACACGGGCCTGACGAGCGCCAAAACCGGCTCCACGGACCTGGACAGCGGAGTCGGCAGGCTCAAGAAGGGCGCCGGTGAACTCGACAGCGGCCTGTACAAGCTCGCCGACGGTTCCACCGAACTGGCCACCGGCCTCAATGACGGCGTCGAGAAGATCCCGGACTACGACAAGGACGACCGCGACCGCCGCACCGAGGCGATGGCCGACCCGGTGAAGCTGGCCTCCCAGTCGCTGCACAAGGCGCCCAACTACGGCACCGGATTCGCGCCGTACTTCATCCCGCTCTCCCTGTGGGTGGGCGCCATGGTGGCGTACATGCTGATCCAGCCGCTCAACCGCCGCGCCCTCGCCGCCGGTGCCTCCGCCTGGCGGATCGCGCTGGCGGGCTGGCTGCCGGTTGCCGCGATCGGCCTGCTCCAGGTCGCCGCCCTGATGTCCGTACTGCACTGGGGGCTGGGTCTGCAGATGGCCCGCGCCGCCGGGACGGTGGGCTTCCTGGCACTGGTCACCTGCTGCTTCGCGGCGATCATCCAGTGGCTGAACGCCCGCTTCGGCGCGGCGGGCCGGATCCTGGTCCTCGCGCTGCTGATGCTTCAGCTGACGTCGGCCGGCGGGACGTATCCCGTCCAGACGAGCCCGGGCTTCTTCAACGCGATCCACCCCTTCCTGCCGATGAGTTACGTCGTGGAGGCACTGCGCCGGCTCATCACGGGCGGCGGCGCCGGGCCCGTCTGGCAGGCCTGCGCGGTGCTGGCCGCGTTCACGGCCGGGGCGCTCGCGCTGACCGCCCTGTCGGCCCGCCGCAAGCAGGTGTGGACCCTCGATCGCCTGCACCCTGAGCTGAGCCTGTGAGAATCGACGCCATGGACACCCAGAGCAGCAGACGGCAGGCCACCCGCACCAAGCTCTACGAGGCCGCTGTGACCCTCATCGCCGAACAGGGTTTCTCGGCGACCACAGTGGACGAGATCGCGGAGCGCGCCGGGGTGGCCAAGGGCACGGTCTACTACAACTTCAAGAGCAAGACCGAGCTCTTCGAGGAGCTGCTGCGGCACGGGGTGGGGCTGCTCACCGCGTCCCTGCGTGCGGCCGCCGACGAGACGGCCGCACGCGGCGGGACCCGGGTGCAGGCACTGGACGCGATGATCCGCGCGGGTCTGGTCTTCATCGACCGCTACCCGGCTTTCACGCAGCTGTACGTCGCGGAGCTGTGGCGCACCAACCGCGCCTGGCAGTCGACGCTCCTGGTGGTGCGTCAGGAGGCGGTGGCGGTCGTCGAGACGGTGCTGCGGGAGGGGGTGGCGAACGGTGAGCTCAGCGACGAGATCGACATCCCGCTGACCGCCGCCGCGCTGGTCGGGATGGTCCTGGTGGCGGCGCTGGACTGGCAGGCGTTCCAGCGTGAGCGGTCCATCGACGACGTCCACGCGGCCCTGTCCCGGCTGCTGCACGGGCGGGTGAGCGGCCGCTAGGGCAGGTCCGGGGGCAGGCCCGGGGCTCCGGCCGTACTCCGGCGGTAGTTCCGGCCGTACAGGAAAAAGCCGGTCCGCTGAGGCTCGATCCCCCCGAGCCTCAGCGGACCGGCGTCATTCCCCCGTGTCCCCCGCTGTGTTCCCCCGTGCGTTCCCCCCTGTGGGAGAGCCCTGACCCCCGTGTTCCCCCGTCGGTCCCCGGGCCCTCCTTTGTGCATCCCCGTTCCGTCAGGTGCGCGGTGCCGTTCCGCCGCCCCGTGCCGGCGGTGTCGGCGCCGCGCCCCTTCCGTGGTCCCCACTCTTCCGTCTGCGGGGCTCCGGGCCATCCGCGTACCTACTCATCCGGCTCCCTAGGTACGGATACTCAGAGCTCCGTGCTCAGGCCCACGAGCACGGTCCGCTCCGTACTCCCCGGCCCTCCCCCGGACTCCCCGGCCGGGTTGTCAGTGGGGCCGGATAAGGTCCCTGACATGGCACGCATTGTGGTGATCGGCGCGGGGATGGGCGCCATGGCGGCGGCTGCCCGGCTGGCTGTGGCGGGCCACCGGGTGACGGTGTACGAGCGCGCGGAGACGTACGGCGGCGCGGTCGGGCGGTACGAGCGGGACGGCTTCGCCTTCGACACCGGACCGGGGCTGCTGCACCTGCCCGCGGTGTACCGGGACTTGTTCGTCAAGACGGGCAAGGAGCCGCTGGAGCGGTGCGTCGGGCTGACGCAGGTCGACCCGGCGAGCCGGCATGTCTTCGCCGACGGTACGGCCGTGTCGCTGCCGAACGCCTCCCGGGCCGGGGTCGTCTCGGCGCTGGACGCGGCGCTCGGCGCGGGCGCGGGGAGCCGGTGGGGCGACTTCCTGAACCGCGCGCGGGACGCCTGGGACCGGTCGCGCAGACCGCTGCTGGAGGAGCCGCTGCCGGCCGACGTGTCGCCCTTCGCGCGGGACCCGTATCCGGCGCTCAGGACGGGCCTGCTGCGCCGGCCGGCGGCCACGCTCGCGGGTGTGGGGCGGCGTGAGCTGCGCGACCCCCGGCTGGCGGCGCTGCTGGAGAGTTACGCCCTGTCGTACGGGCTGGATCCGGCGACCGCCCCCGCTGCCGCCGCCGTACTGCCGTACATGGAGCAGACCTTCGGGACCTGGTACGTGAGCGGCGGCATCCGCGCGCTGGCGGATGCCGTGTACGCGCGGTGCCGCGAACGGAAGGTGGAGTTCGTCTTCGGCGCCGAGGTGACCGGAGTGGTCGTCAAGGACGCCCGGGCGGTCGGTGTCGAGCTGGCCGGCGGGGAGGTGGCCGAGGCGGACCACGTGGTCGCGGGCGCGCCGCTGCCCGCCCTGTACCGGGACCAGGTCCTGGGGTGGGACAGCCAGGACGAGTGGCCGCGCCACCAGCACGGCGTACGGACGGGCCGGGTCACGGTGTGCCTGGCGCTGCGCGGCGCGCGGGAGGCGGGCGCCGTCCACCGGACGGTGGTGCACTCGGCGGACCGGGCTGAGGAGCTGGACGCCCTTGCGCGGGGGCGGCTGTGCGAGCGGCCCACCGTGGTGGTGCTGCGCCCCGGCGACGAGCGGCTGCGCCCGGACGGGGACCACGAGTCGGTGACGGTGACGGCGACCGTCCCGGCGGGTGAGCCGTGGGCGTCGGAGAACCTGTGGGGCGCGGCCCAGGAGGGTGCCCCGGAGGGCGCCGTGGAGGGTGCCGTGGAGGCGTTCGCCGAGCGGATGGTCGAGGCCGCGGCGGCCGCTGTGCCCGGGCTGCGGGAGCGGCTGCTGTGGCGGGCGGTGCGCACTCCGGCCGACACGTTCCGGGAGACCGGTGTGTACCAGGTGCCGGGTCCGGCGCTGGCGGGCGCGGGTGGCGCGCTGCTGCCGGCGGCCAATCCCGCGCCCCTGGGCGGGCTGTACTTCGCGGGCGGGTGGGCGCACCCGGGCGGTGGGCTGGCGCATGCCGGGATGTCCGGGGCCCTGGTGGCCGGGCTGATCGTGGAGGGCGCGGACTTCCGCGGCTCTCAGTAGCGGTAGGGCTGGCCGTCCTGGCCCGGTTCGTAGCCGTACGGCGAGGGCTGGTCCTGCGGGGGCGGGGGGAACTGCTGCTCGCCGTCCCTCTGCTGCGGCACCCAGACGCCCCCGGGCGGCGTGTCCATGCCGTACTGGGGGGCGTAGGGGTCGGCGTACTGCTGCTGGCCGCCGTAGCTGTCGTACGAGCCGTAGCTCGTCCCACCGGAGGCGGGGGCGGTGCCGATGTACGGGTCGGAGTACGCGGCGTACTGCTGGTCCCCGGTGCCGTAGTCGTAGGCGGCCGTCGCGTACGCGTCCTGCTGGTCGTATCCCGTGGCGGCGTAGGTGCCGAAACCGCCGTCGTACGCGGCGGTCTGCTGGGTGTGGTCGGCGGCGTGGCCGGGGCCGGCGCCGTAGATCCCGTACTGCCCGGTCTCGTCCGGCAGCGGCTGCGGCTCGTAGACCGCCGAGGTCCCGGCGGGCGCGGGCTCGCGGTCCGGCCCCTCCTGCTCGTGGTCGCGCTCCTGCTCGTAGGAGACGTCGGAGACCTCCAGCGTCGGTCCCGCGGCGGCGGCCGTGGGCCCGGCCTTGCGGCGGCGGCTGGCCCCCGGGCGGCCGCCGATCGCCCAGCCCGTCGAGAAGCCGCGCCGGAAGGAGAGCGTGACGTACGTCTGGCCGATCGCGAAGGCGATCGCGCCCGCCCCGATCACCGGGACGGACGGGAGCAGCACGCCGATGACGACGCCGAGGAAGCCGGCGAAGGCGAGCAGCCGCCAGCGCAGCCGGGCCTTGTACTGCAGGAGCACTTCACCCAGCAGCCACAACGCGACCACACCGAACGCGATGTAGAGGACCGTCCAGCCCATGCCCGCCCCTCTCGTACGGCCGCCGCCCCGGGACGTGGCGGGTACGGCCGGTCAGGACTGCTCGTGCAGTCCGAGATTCTCGTAGATCTCGAGCGTCGCCGTGGAGTTGTTGAGTGTGATGAAGTGCAACCCGGGGACACCCTCGGAGAGCAGCCGTGCACAGAACTCCGTCGCGAACTCGATGCCAATGGAGCGTACAGCGGCGGGATCGTCCTTGACCGCGAGGATGCGGTCTTTCAGCTCGGGCGGGAAGTGGGCGTTGCTGAGCTGGGCGAAACGTTCGATCTGCCTGACGCTGGTGACCGGCATGATCTCGGGGATGATCGGCGTGTCGCAGCCCTTGGCCGCGACCCGGTCGCGCAGTCGCAGATAGTCCTCGGGGAAGAAGAACATCTGCGTAATGGCGTAGTCGGCGCCCGCGCGGCACTTGTCCACGAAGTGCCGGACGTCGGTGTCCCAGTCGGTGGAGCGGGGATGCATCTCGGGGAAGGCCGCGACGCCGACGCAGAAGTCGCCGGACTCCTTGATGAGGCGTACGAGGTCGGCGGCGTACCGCACGCCGCGCGGGTGCGGCACCCACTCGCCCATGGGGTCGCCGGGCGGGTCGCCCCGGACGGCGAGGATGTTGCGGATGTCGGCGTCGGCGTACTGGCCGATCATGTTGCGCAGCTCGGCGATGGTGTGGTTGACGGCGGTGAGGTGCGCGACGGGCGTGAGCGTGGTGTCGGCCGCGATCTGCTGGGTGGCCTTGACCGTCCCGGCCCGTGTGGAGCCGCCGGCCCCGTACGTCACGGACACGAAGCTGGGAGCCACCGCTTCGACACGGCGCAGCGCGTTCCAGAGGTTCCGCTCGCCCTTCTCGGTTTTGGGCGCCCAGAACTCGAAGGAGTACGACGTCTTGCCGGTCGCGAGCAGATCGCGCACGGTTCGTGCGCGATCTGTCCTGGTGGAAGGTGTGCCAAGGGCCATACGGGCAGGTTAGCCAGGGCAGGGACACCACCCAACCAAAGCGGGGTAGTTTGTCTGTTTTGTCTATTTGTTGTCCACCCTTCGGACACTCGTGGACAGTCCACGGGGTGAGGGAAGGGCGGGGGTGGTCGCCACAGCGCGGGGTGGTCGCCACAGCGCGGAGGCGGGTATTACGCGGAGCGCTCGCGCACCCGCTTGGCCAGCGCCGCCGTGGCCGCCGCCGGGTCGTCCGCCTCCGTGATCGCCCGGACGACGACGATCCGGCGGGCACCGGCCTCCAGCACCTGGTCCAGGTTGTCCGCGTCGATACCGCCGATCGCGAACCAGGGCCGCTCCGGGGCCAGCGACGCCGCGTACCGCACGAGGCCCAGCCCGGGCGCGTACCGCCCCGGCTTGGTCGGGGTGGGCCAGCAGGGGCCCGTGCAGAAGTAGTCCACGCCGGGCTCGGCGACCGCCACGTCGACCTCCGCCTCCGCGTGCGTGGAGCGGCCCGTCAGCACCTCGTCGCCGAGGATCGCGCGAGCGGCCGGGACGGGCAGATCGCCCTGCCCCAGGTGCAGCACGTCGGAGCCGATGGCGTGCGCGACGTCGGCCCGGTCGTTCACCGCCAGCAGCTTGCCGTGGCGGCGGCAGGCGTCCGCGAAGACGGCCAGGTGCTCCAGCTCCTCGCCGGCCTCCATGCCCTTGTCCCGCAGCTGCACGATGTCCACGCCGGAGGCGAGCACGGCGTCGAGGAACTCGGGCAGGTCGCCCTGGCGCTTACGGGCGTCCGTGCAGAGGTACAGCCGGGCGTCGGACAGCCGGGCGCGCGCGGTGGACGCGGCGCGATCGGTGGACGCGGCGGGTGCGGTGGATATGGCGCGTGTGGTGGACATGAGGTGCTCCCCCCGTTGGTGTGGCGGTGTACGGGACGGTACGGGACGGGTGCCCCGGCCCGGCCCGCACACCGCCTGGTGTCGGCGTCCGCCGGCGGACGCCGGACTTCCCGGCGGGCGCCGGACTTCCCGGCAGGACCCGGACTTCCCGGCGGCGCCGGACTCCCCGGCACGCGCCGGACTTCCCGGCAGGCGCCGGATCTCTTACCAGTGCGTCAGACGGCGAGCGCCTGGGCGCGGCGCTTCACCTCCGTGCCGCGATTCTCGCTGAGCGCCTGCGCGGGCGTGCCCGGCAGGCTCGGGTCGGGGGTGAAGAGCCACTCCAGCATCTCTTCGTCGGTGAAGCCGTCGTCCTTCAGGAGCGTCAGGGTCCCGGCGAGCCCCTTGACGACCCTGCCGTCCTTGATGAAGGCGGCAGGCACCTGGAGCGTCCGGTTCTCACCGCGGCGCACGGCGATCAGCTGGCCCTCCTTGACCAGCTGCCGCACACGCGTCACCTCGACATCGAGCATTTCCGCGATGTCGGGCAGGTGGAGCCAGGCGGGGACGAGAGCATCGATCTTTGCGTCAATCTCGGTCACAGGACAAGCGTGCCATCCCGCACTGACAGTCGGTAGCCGGGCTAGGCCGGACCGGCTGCTCCGCTACCCCGAGCGGCCGACTTCAGCGGAACGGAGGGGTCCGCGACCAGCCCGGGATCGAGCGGCGTGCCGGACTCGATGAGCTTGCGCCCCTGGGCCAGGTCGCGCGGGCGGCCCACCGCCAGCAGCGCCACCAGGGCGTCCTGGCGCAGCCACGCCACCGACCACGCGGCGGCGGCCGGGTCGCCCCGCCACACCATCGTGTCGGCGACCGGGTGGTACCCCGCGTACTGCACGAAGCGTCCGAACTGCTCCGACCAGAAGTACGGCACCGGGTCGTAGGGCCGCTGGGCCTCGCCGGCGATGTCCGCGGCGACGGTGCGCGGACCCTGGAGGGCGTTGTCCCAGTGGTGCACCAGCAGCCGCTCGCCGTAGCGGGCGGAGGGGAAGGAGGCGCAGTCGCCGACGGCGTACACATCGGGGGCGGACGTGCGCAGACGGTCGTCGGCGACGATCGCGCCGTCCCGTCCGAGGGCGATGCCGGAGCCGGCCAGCCATTCGGTGGCGGGCCGGGCCCCGATGCCGACGACCACGGCGCCCGCCGGCAGCAGCCGGCCGTCCTCCAGGGCGACCTCGCCCGGCTCGACGTGCGCCACGCGCGCGTGCGTCAGGAGCTTGGCGCCGCTCTCCTCGTACCACTCGGCCATCGGGGCGGCGACCTCGGCGGGCAGGGAGCCCGCGAGCGGCCGCTCGGCGGCCTCCACGACGGTGACCGCGCAGCCCGCCTCCCGGGCGGCCGTCGTGAACTCGGCGCCGATCCAGCCGGCGCCGACGACCACGATGTCGTGCTTCCCGGCCAGGACCGGCCGCAGCCGCTCGGCGTCGTCCAGGGTGCGCAGCAGATGCACGCCGCGCACGCCCTCGGTGCCGGGCAGGGTGAGGGGCCGGGCGCCGGTGGCGATGACCAGGACGTCGTACGGGACCGGCCCGGCCTCCGTGTCGATCTCGTGCGCGTCGGGGCGTACGGCGGCGACCTCGACGCCCAGGCGCAGGTCGACGCCGAGCGCCTCGAAGTCCACGTCGAAGGCCGAGCCCTCCGCCGTACCGAGCAGGACCGCCTTGGACAACGGCGGCCGGTCGTACGGCTGGTGCGGCTCGGCGCCGATCAGGAGCACGGGCCCGGTGTGCCCCTGTTCACGCAGCGCCACCGCCGTCTGCACGCCCGCCATTCCGGCACCCACGATGACGACGCGCCGCTGGGCTTTCATCCGCTCGCTCACGCGCCCACCTTACGCAGCTGACAGAGCGTCAGGCAGGCGGCCCCTCGACCGCGCCGGTGCCGTGCGCGCCCGTCCGCCGGCGCCACCACCGTGGAGACGCGGTGCTCCGACGAGGCCGCCCGTGGAGCGGCCGGGCACGGGGAGCTCCCTTACCGCGAGTCGGGGGAGGGGTTAGTCTGGCCACCGCAGAGCACTCGCGGGAGCCCGGACGCACCGGGCTGAGAGGGAGGCTGGGACGGCCTCCGACCGTACGAACCTGATCCGGGTCATGCCGGCGAAGGGAGGGGCTGGACGCCCATGCATCCACGTACGACGTCAGACGTCCTGGTCATCGGGGGCGGAATCATCGGCCTGGTCACGGCCTGGCGCGCGGCGCAGCGCGGGCTGCGCGCCGCCGTCGCCGACCCGGAGCCCGGCGGCGGGGCCGCGCGGGTGGCGGCGGGCATGCTCGCCGCGGTCACCGAGCTGCACTACGGCGAGGAGACGCTGCTCGGCCTCAACCTGGCCTCCGCCCGCCGCTACCCGGAGTTCGTCGCCGAGCTCCAGGAGGCGGCCGGTGGCATGGACGTGGGCTACCGCGCGTGCGGCACGCTCGCCGTCGCCCTCGACGCCGACGACCGCGCCCATCTGCGGGAGCTGCACGCGTTGCAGCGCCGGTCCGGACTGGACTCGGAGTGGCTGACCGGCCGCGAGTGCCGCCGCCTGGAGCCCATGCTGGCGCCCGGCGTGCGCGGCGGGCTACGGGTGGACGGCGACCACCAGGTCGATCCGCGGCGCCTC
Organism: Streptomyces ficellus; assembly: GCF_030406405.1. Taxonomy (GTDB): domain Bacteria; phylum Actinomycetota; class Actinomycetes; order Streptomycetales; family Streptomycetaceae; genus Streptomyces; species Streptomyces ficellus_B. Next base: position 79,705 of record NZ_JAUEPL010000021.1, on the reverse strand, counting down.
GCGGCGGCCCTGGTGGCCGCGTGCGAGCGGGCCGGGGTGGTCTTCCACCGCGCCTGGGGGGAGCGGCTGTCGGTGGTACGGGACCGGGCGGCGGGGGCCGTTCTGGCGGACGGTACGGAGCTCGCGGCCGGGCAGGTGGTGCTGGCCGCGGGCAGCCTGAGCGGGCGGCTCGGCGGCGTACCGGAAGAGGTGCTGCCGCCGGTGCGGCCGGTCAAGGGGCAGGTGCTGCGGCTGTCGGTGCCTCCCGCGTACGCGCCGTTCCTGTCGCGGACGGTCCGGGCGGTGGTGCGCGGCAGCCATGTGTACCTGGTGCCGCGCGAGAACGGCGAGCTGGTCGTCGGCGCGACCAGCGAGGAGCTCGGCTGGGACACCACGGTCACCGCCGGCGGGGTGTACGAGCTGCTGCGCGACGCCCACGAGCTGGTGCCCGGCATCACCGAGCTGCCGCTGACCGAGACCCGCGCGGGGCTGCGGCCGGGCTCGCCCGACAACGCGCCGCTGCTCGGCCCGACCTCGCTGCCGGGGCTGCACCTGGCGACCGGGCACTACCGCAACGGGGTGCTCCTGACGCCCGTCACGGGGGACGTGATGGCCGAGGTGCTCGTCACCGGGGAGCTGCCGGACGAGGCCCGCGCCTTCGCCCCCGCGCGTTTCGCCCCGCTCGCCACCGTGGACCGCACGTCCCCTTCCGTCTCCTCCGTCTCCTCCGTCTCCGTAGGAGTGTCATGAACGTCTCCGTGAACGGCGAGAGCCGACGGCTCGCCGAGCCCACCACTCTCGACGCGCTCGTCGCGACGCTGACCACCGCGCCGTCCGGCGTCGCGGCCGCCGTCAACGAGACCGTCGTCCCGCGCAGCCAGTGGTCCGGGACGCTGCTCGGCGAGGGCGACCGGGTCGAGGTCCTCACCGCCGTCCAGGGGGGCTGAGCCATGGCCGACGACCGTCTCACCATCGCCGGGACCACCTTCGTCTCCCGGCTGATCATGGGTACGGGCGGGGCGCCCAGCCTCGACGTACTGGAACGCTCGCTGACCGCGAGCGGCACGGAACTGACGACCGTGGCGATGCGCCGCCTCGACCCGACCGTCCAGGGCTCGGTGCTGTCCGTCCTGGGCAAGCTCGGTATCCGTGTCCTGCCGAACACGGCCGGCTGCTTCACGGCGGGCGAGGCCGTGCTGACGGCCCGCCTCGCGCGTGAGGCGCTCGGTACCGACTGGATCAAGCTGGAGGTCGTCGCCGACGAGCGGACGCTGCTGCCCGACCCGATCGAGCTGCTCGACGCGGCCGAGACGCTGGTCGACGACGGCTTCACGGTCCTGCCGTACACCAACGACGACCCGGTGCTCGCGCGCAAGCTGGAGGACGTCGGCTGTGCGGCGATCATGCCGCTGGGTTCGCCGATCGGGTCGGGCCTCGGTATCCGCAACCCGCACAATTTCCAGCTGATCGTGGAGCACGCGCGCGTGCCGGTGATTCTGGACGCGGGTGCCGGTACGGCGTCGGACGCGGCGCTGGCGATGGAGCTGGGGTGCGCGGCGGTGATGCTGGCGTCGGCGGTGACGCGGGCGCAGGAGCCGGTGCTGATGGCCGAGGCGATGCGGCACGCGGTGGAGGCGGGACGCCTGGCGTACCGGGCGGGACGGATTCCGCGCCGTCACTTCGCGGAGGCGTCCTCCCCTGTGGAGGGCCGCGCGTCCCTGGACCCGGAGCGGCCGGCGTTCTAGGCGTGCTCCGGGCCGGTGGCCCGGCCCGGGTGTCACAGGTCGGCCGCGGTCGCGGGGGTGTGCACACGGCGGTGAGGGGTGTCGGTGGGGGCTCGTAGACTCGGCCGGGTGGATACGACCCTGCACGACCCGCTCGTCGGCCAGCTGCTCGACGGCCGCTACCGAGTCGACGCGCGCATCGCCGTCGGTGGCATGGCCACGGTGTACCGGGCCGTCGACACCCGGCTCGACCGGAGCCTCGCCCTGAAGGTGATGCACCCGGCCCTCGCGACCGACGCGACGTTCGTCGAGCGGTTCATCCGCGAGGCCAAGTCGGTGGCGCGGCTCTCGCACCCCAATGTGGTCGGCGTCTTCGACCAGGGTGCGGACGGGGCGTATGTGTACCTCGCCATGGAGTACGTGGCCGGCTGCACCCTCCGCGACGTCCTGCGCGAGCGCGGCGCGCTCCAGCCGCGGGCCGCGCTCGACATCCTGGAGCCGGTGCTCGCCGCGCTGGGCGCCGCGCACCGGGCGGGTTTCGTGCACCGCGACATGAAGCCGGAGAACGTCCTGATAGGGGACGACGGCCGGGTCAAGGTCGCCGACTTCGGGCTCGTACGGGCGGTCGGCGCGGCCACCAGCACCACCGGCTCCGTCCTCGGCACGGTGTCGTACCTGGCGCCCGAGCAGATCGAGCACGGCACGGCCGACACCCGCGCGGACGTGTACGCCTGCGGTGTCGTCCTGTACGAGATGCTGACCGGCGCCAAGCCGCACGCGGGCGACACGCCCGCCCAGATCCTCTACCGGCACCTGAACACGGACGTCCCGGCGCCGTCCGCGGCCGTGCCCGGCCTCGCGGCCGACCTGGACGAGCTGGTGGCGAGCGCCACCGCCCGCAACCCGGACATCCGCCCGCACGACGCGGTGGCGCTCCTCGCCCAGGCCCGCGAGACCCGCGCCCTGCTCGGTGACGACGAGCTGGACCTGATCCCGCCGCAGGCGCGCACCGGACCCGCGGCGCGCAGCGAGCAGGCGGCTGACGGCTCGGAGGACCCCACGAGCGTGATCGCCCGTGACCTGCCGGGCGAGCACCAGCCGGTCCTGCACACCAGCCGGCTGGAGACGCCCCCGAGCCCCGGCCCGGGGCGGGGGCCGCACCCGGTCCGTCACCCCCGCCGCGGCCTGATAGCCGCCGTGGTGGCCGTCCTGCTGGTCCTGGGTGTCGGAGCGGGCGTCTGGTACATCAACTCGGGACAGTTCACCCACGTCCCCGCCGTCCTCGGCCAGACCCAGGCGGAGGCGGAGCAGCGGCTCGCGGACGCCGGGCTGGACGTCAAGAGCGTCGAGCGGGACTACAGCAGCGCCTACAAGCCCGGCACCGTGATGGGCACCGACCCCGCGCCCGGCGAGCGCGTCCGCGGCAACGGTTCCGTGACGCTCACCCTCTCCCGTGGCCCCAGGGTCGTGAAGGTCCCCAACGTCAGGGGCACCCCGCTGGACGAGGCCAGGCGTGAGCTCACCAAGGCGGGACTGGCCCCGGGGGTCGTCACGCGGGCGTTCAGCCAGGAGATCGCACAGGGGTCGGTGATCAGCACCGACCCGCAGCCCGGCACCCGGCGCAACCCCGACTCCGCGGTCGCCCTCGTCGTCAGCAAGGGCGCCCCGGTCGACGTCCCGGACGTCACCGGCGCCACCCTGGCCGCCGCGACCCGTACGCTGGAGGACGCCGGGCTCACCGTGAAGGTCGCCGCCGCGCGGGTGCACTCCGCCCAGGACGCCGGATCGGTCGCCAAGCAGTCCCTGGCGCAGGGCACCCGGACCGCCAAGGGCGACACGGTCACGCTCACCCTCTCCAAGGGCCCGCGCATGGCCGACGTCCCGGACGTGACCGGCCGGAACGTCGACGAGGCCACGCGCGAGCTCAAGGACGCCGGCTTCGAGGTGAAGGTCGAGAAGACCTTCCCGTTCCTCGGCGACACCGTGAGCGGGCAGTCCGTCGCGGGCGGCGACCGGGCGCCCGAGGGCAGCACCATCACCATCCAGATCAAGGGACTCTAAAAGCGCATGCTCCCCCAAGCTCCCGGCTCCCCTCGACCGGGGGGCGCCGCCCGCCCTGTCGGCAGCCATGTCGCCGTGGCCGGCGGCCTCGCGAAGACCGGCCTCACCTACGCCCGCGAGGTCGGCGCCGAGACCGTCCAGGTCTTCGTCGCCAACCCGCGCGGCTGGGCCACGCCCGCCGGGAACCCGGCCCAGGACGAGCTGTTCCGCGCCGAGTGCGCGGCGGAGGGCATACCGGCGTACGTCCACGCCCCCTACCTGATCAACTTCGGCTCGCACACCGAGGCGACGGTCGAGCTCTCCGTGCGGTCCCTGCGCCACTCGCTGCGCCGCGCCCGCGCCATCGGCGCGCTGGGCGTGGTGGTGCACACCGGTTCGGCGACCGGTGGCCGCCCGCGCGAGGAGGCCCTCGCGCAGGTACGCACGCACATGCTGCCGCTGCTGGACGAGCTGACGCACGACGACGACCCGTTCCTGCTGCTGGAGTCGACGGCCGGTCAGGGCTCCTCGCTCTGCTCCCGCACCTGGGACTTCGGCCCGTACTTCGACGCGCTGGACGCCCACCCCCGGCTGGGCGTCTGCCTGGACACCTGCCACATCTTCGCGGCCGGGCACGACCTCACCGCGGAGGACGGCGTACGGCAGACCCTCGACCTCCTGGTCGGGACGGTCGGTGAGGGCCGGCTCAAGCTGATCCACGCCAATGACTCGAAGGACGTCGTGGGCGCCCACAAGGACCGTCACGCGAACATCGGCGCGGGTCACATCGGTGAGGAGCCCTTCCGCGAGCTGATGCGCCACCCGGCCACCGAGGGCGTACCGCTGATCATCGAGACGCCCGGCGGCAAGGAAGGACACGCGGGGGACATCGAGCGGCTGAAGAAGCTCAGGTGACGCACACGCCTGGCGGAGTGTCCGGGCCGGCCTATGTCGCCCTGTCATGGGCGGGCGCGGTCACCCTCACCAGGTATTACAGCTCTGGGCCGTCCCCCGGCTCCTCCTGGTAGGAGTAACGCTGTTCCCGCCACGGGTCGCCGATGTTGTGATAGCCGCGCTCCTCCCAGAAGCCGCGGCGATCGGCGGTCATGTATTCCACGCCCCGGACCCACTTGGGCCCCTTCCAGGCGTACAGGTGCGGCACGATCAGCCGCAGCGGGAAACCGTGCTCGGCGGTGAGCAGCTCACCGTCCTTGTGCGTGGCGAAAATCGTGCGCTCCGACGCGAAGTCGGAGAGCCGCATATTGGCACTGAAGCCGTACTCCGCCCACACCATCACATGGGTGGCATTCGCCGCCGGCGGGGCGAGTTCCAGGATCGTACGAGCGGGAACCCCGCCCCACTCGGCGCCCAGCATGCTGAATTTCGTGACGCAGTGCAGATCGGCCACGACCGTCGAGAACGGCAGGGCGGAGAATTCCTCGTGGTTCCAGCAGTGCTTGTCGCCGTTGGCGGTGGCGCCGAAGACCCGGAACTCCCAGCGGTCCGGCTTGAACTTGGGGACCGGCCCGTAATGGGTGACCGGCCAGCCGCGCTGGAGCCGCTGCCCCGGCGGAAGCTCGGGCTCTCCTGCTGCCCGGTGTTCCCCGCTCCCTGGCTGACCCATGTCTCAATGGTGACAGACCGGGAAGGGTGGTCATGACCAGGTACGAGTCCGATCGGGGCAACTCATACTAAGCATGCACTTACTGGACGACCCTCTCCAGCGGTGCGAGGATGCGCGGCATCTGCCCCTTTCACACGCGCGGAAGGAGCCTCTGCGATGCAGGGCGACCCCGAGGTCATCGAATTCCTCAACGAGCAGCTGACCGCCGAGCTGACGGCGATCAACCAGTACTTTCTGCACGCGAAGATGCAGGAGAACTTCGGGTGGACGAAGCTCGCCAAGTACACCCGTGCGGAGTCCTTCGACGAGATGAAGCACGCCGAGGTGCTCACCGACCGGATTCTCTTCCTGGAGGGCCTGCCGAACTACCAGCGGCTCTTCCACGTCCGCGTCGGCCAGACGCTCACGGAGATGTTCCAGGCGGACCGGCAGGTCGAGGTCGAGGCGATCGACCGGCTCAGGCGCGGCATCGAGGTCATGCGCAACAAGGGCGACATCACGTCCGCGAACATCTTCGAGTCGATCCTCGCGGACGAGGAGCACCACATCGACTACCTCGACACACAGCTGGAGCTGGTCGAGAAGCTCGGCGAGGCGCTGTACATCGCCCAGCTGATCGAGCAGCCCGACAGCTGACAGCCGGCGGCTGGCGGCTGGCGGCTGACAGCGGGGCGCTAGGCCGCTTCGGGCAGCGGCTCGGGGAGCTGGACGGCCTCGATGGCCTCGATGGCCTCGGCGAGCACGCCGGTGTCCACGGCGTCAGCCGTCAGCGCCGGCCTGCCCTGGTCCACCAGCTCGCGGCGCGGGCAGTTGCCACGGCCGAGAATCGCCTGGATCCGGCGTACGCAGGAACCGCAGTCCGTGCCGGCCTTGCAGGCCGACGCGATCTGGCGGGGCGTGCAGGCGCCGGCGTCCGCGTGTTCCTTGACCTGCTTCTCGGTGACACCGAAGCACGAGCAGACGTACACGCGGCTCACCTCCCTGCGGGATCGATGCTGGACCCCCCGTTGATCGGTGAGGCTAACCTAACCTTACCCATAGCCCAGGGCGCGCAAAAGCCCGGGAAACGGCGATGGGGCGCGGATCACATGGATCCGCGCCCCATCGGCACGTCAAGGCTGTATTCAGCCAAGATCAACGGTCATTCAGATCACTGGTCGCGGTACATCTCCGCCACCAGGAACGCCAGGTCCAGCGACTGGCTGCGGTTGAGCCGCGGGTCGCAGGCCGTCTCGTACCGCTGGTGCAGGTCGTCGACGAAGATCTCGTCGCCGCCGCCCACGCACTCGGTGACATCGTCACCGGTCAGCTCGACGTGGATGCCGCCCGGGTGCGTACCGAGCTCCTTGTGCACCTCGAAGAAGCCCTTGACCTCGTCCAGGACGTCGTCGAAGCGGCGCGTCTTGTGGCCGGAGGCCGCCTCGAAGGTGTTGCCGTGCATCGGGTCGGTCACCCAGGCCACCGTGGCGCCCGAGGCCGTGACCTTCTCGACCAGCTCGGGGAGCTTGTCGCGGACCTTGTCGGCGCCCATACGGACGATGAAGGTCAGCCGGCCCGGCTCCCGCTCGGGGTCGAGGCGGTCGATGTACGTCAGCGCCTCGTCGACCGTCGTGGTCGGACCGAGCTTGATGCCGATCGGGTTGCGGATCTGCGACGCGAACTCGATGTGCGCGCCGTCCAGCTGGCGGGTGCGCTCACCGATCCACACCATATGGCCCGAGGTGTCGTACAGGTGACCGGTACGGGAGTCGACGCGGGTCAGCGCCGACTCGTAGTCCAGCAGCAGCGCCTCGTGCGAGGCGTAGAACTCCACCGTGCGGAACTCGGCCGGGTCGGTGCCGCAGGCCTTCATGAAGTTCAGCGCGTTGTCGATCTCGCGCGCCAGCTGCTCGTAGCGCTGCCCCGACGGGGACGACTTCACGAAGTCCTGGTTCCAGGCGTGCACCTGGCGCAGGTCGGCGTAACCGCCGGTGGTGAAGGCGCGCACCAGGTTCAGCGTCGAGGCGGACGCCTGGTACATGCGCTTGAGCCGCTCCGGGTCCGGAATACGGGCCTCTTCGGTGAAGGCGAAGCCGTTGACCGAGTCGCCGCGGTACGTCGGCAGCGTCACGCCGTCGCGGGTCTCGGTCGGCTTGGAGCGCGGCTTGGAGTACTGGCCGGCGATCCGCCCCACCTTGACGACGGGGACGGAGGCGGCGTACGTCAGCACGGCGCCCATCTGGAGCAGCGTCTTGAGCTTGTTACGGATGTGGTCGGCGGACACGCCGTCGAAGGCCTCGGCGCAGTCGCCGCCCTGGAGCAGGAACGCCTCGCCCCTGGCGACGGCTCCCATCCGGGCGCGCAGCTGGTCGCACTCGCCCGCGAAGACGAGCGGCGGATACGACTCGAGGTCCGCGATCACATCGCGCAGAGCCTCGGCATCGGGGTACTCGGGCTGCTGCGCCGCGGGAAGGTCTCGCCAGGTGTTGCCACCGGTAGGGGTGGACTTAGCGTTCACGGTCACCTGCACAACCTTACGGGGTATCCACATACGTCCATCTGCGCGCTCACCTGATGAGACAAGAATCATCAGGTAGGGTTCGCGGCATGTTCGCGCAGACGACCCAGAACTGGTGGTGGACCGCTCATCCGGCGGCCCCTCCCCACGCTCTTCGAGCTGGGGGACACCCCAGTTCGCGCGATTGATCGACGCGAAGGCCGCCCGAGGGGCGGCCTTCTTCCGTTTCGTACGGGCCGTTCCTCTCCACCTCCCTTGGAAGGAACGCATCGCATGGACCCCAGCACGGTTCTCGCCCGGCTGCTCGACGACTCCTGCCCGCCCTTCGCCCTGCTGCGCCGCCGCACCCCCGGCCGCGATGACGCCACTGTGGAGGTGCTGATCGGTGCCGTGCGGGAGGCCGAGCGGCTGGCCGACCTGCCGGTGACGGAGCGCCGATCCCTCGCCCTGGTGCCGTTCCGGCAGCTGCGGGAGCGGGGCTTCAAGGTGCGGGACGACGGCACGCCCCTGTCCGTGCTCGTCGCCGACGAGTCGTACGAGCTGCCGCTCTCCGACGTGCTGGAGCGGCTGCCTGCGCATGACGTGACGGTCGAGGCCGGCGCCTTCGACGTCTCCGACGAGGAGTACGCCGGGACCGTGCGCCGGGTGATCGAGGAGGAGATCGGGCGGGGCGAGGGGGCCAACTTCGTCATCCGCCGTACGTACACGGGCCGGATCCCCGGGTTCGGGCGGCGGGACGCGCTCGCGCTGTTCCGGCGACTGCTGGCCGGGGAGCGGGGGGCGTACTGGACGTTCGTCGTGCACACCGGGGACCGGACGCTGGTGGGGGCCAGCCCCGAGGTGCACGTGCGGATGTCCGGCGGGACCGTCGTGATGAACCCGATCAGCGGCACCTACCGCTATCCGGCCGGCGGGCCGACCCCCGAGGGCCTGCTGCGCTTCCTCGCCGACCGCAAGGAGACCGACGAGCTCTCCATGGTCGTGGACGAGGAGCTGAAGATGATGTGCACGGTCGGCGACAGGGGCGGAGTGGTCGTCGGGCCCCGGCTGAAGGAGATGGCCCACCTCGCGCACACCGAGTACGAGCTGCGCGGCCGGTCCTCCCTGGACGTACGGGACGTGCTGCGCGAGACGATGTTCGCGGCGACGGTCACCGGCTCGCCCGTCCAGAACGCCTGCCGGGTCATCGAGCGCCATGAGCGGGGCGGACGGGGGTACTACGCCGGCGCGCTCGCCCTGCTCGGTACGGACGCGGGCGGGGCGCAGACCCTGGACTCGCCGATCCTGATCCGTACCGCCGACATCTCCGCGGCCGGTGAGCTGCGCGTCCCGGTCGGGGCGACCCTGGTGCGGCACTCCGACCCGGACGGTGAGGTCGCCGAGACGCACGCCAAGGCGGCGGGGGTCCTGGTGGCGCTGGGGGTCCGTCCCGGACGGCCGCGTGAGGAGGCGGCGGGGCCCCGGCTCGCGGACGATCCGCGGGTACGGGCGGCGCTGGACGCCCGCCGCGCGGACCTGGCGCCGTTCTGGCTGAGGATGCGGGACCGGCCGGCGGAACTGGGCGGGCACGCGCTGGTGGTGGACGGGGAGGACACGTTCACCGCGATGCTCGCGCATCTGCTGCGCTCCTGCGGCCTGGACGTCACGGTCCGCCGCTTCGACGAGCCGGGGCTGCGGGAGGAGGCGCTCGCGCACGAGGGGCCGGTGGTCCTGGGCCCCGGCCCGGGCGACCCGGGCGACCTGGCCGATCCGAGGATGCGGTCGCTGCGGGCGCTGGCGGCCGAGCTCGTGCGCGGCCACCGGCGCGGCCTGCTGGGGGTGTGCCTGGGCCATGAGCTGATCGCGGCCGAGCTGGGGCTGGACGTCGTGCGCAAGCGTGTGCCGTTCCAGGGCGCGCAGGTGCGGATCGACCTGTTCGGCAGGGAGGAGACGGTCGGCTTCTACAACAGCTTCACGGCCCGGTGCGACGACGAGACGGCCGCCGGGCTGGCGCCGCACGGCGTCGAGGTGAGCCGCGACCCGGCGACCGGCGAGGTGCACGCGCTGCGCGGGCCGGGCTTCGCGGGCGTTCAGTTCCATCCCGAGTCGGTGCTGACGCTGCGGGGCGCGTCGGTCGTCCGGGAGCTGATGCGGGCGCTGGACGTCAGCCTCCGCTGACGCCGAGGGAGCGGACCAGGACCAGGGTCCGCCCCTCCGCCCCCCTCCGCCCCCTCCGCGCTTTCGCCCCCGCCTTCGCCGACGTCACCCACACCGACACCGACACCGACACCGTCAGCCGAAGAAGACACCGACCTCCGTGTACAGCGCCGGGTCGACCGTCTTGAGCCGCGCGGTCGCCTCGCCGATCGGCACGCGGACGATGTCGGTGCCGCGCAGGGCGACCATCGTGCCGAAGTCGCCGTCGCGGACCGCGTCGATCGCGTGCAGCCCGAACCGGGTGGCGAGCCAGCGGTCGAAGGCGCTCGGTGTGCCGCCGCGCTGGACATGCCCGAGGACGGTGGTCCTGGCCTCCTTCCCGGTCCGTTTCTCGATCTCCTTGGCGAGCCACTCCCCCACCCCCGAGAGCCGGACGTGCCCGAAGGAGTCCAGCGTCTGGTCCTTGAGGACCAGGTCGCCGTCCCTGGGCACGGCCCCTTCGGCGACGACCACGATCGGCGCGTACGACGCCCTGAAGCGGGAGGTCACCCAGGCGCAGACCTGGTCCACGTCGAAGGGCTGCTCCGGAATGAGGATGACGTTGGCCCCGCCGGCCAGCCCCGAGTGCAGGGCTATCCAGCCGGCGTGACGCCCCATCACCTCGACCACCAGGACGCGCATATGGGACTCGGCCGTGGTGTGGAGGCGGTCGATGGCCTCCGTGGCGATGCCGACGGCCGTGTCGAAACCGAAGGTGTAGTCGGTGGCGGACAGGTCGTTGTCGATGGTCTTCGGTACGCCGACACAGGGAATGCCGTACTCGTCCCAGAGGCGCGCGGCGACCCCCAGGGTGTCCTCGCCGCCGATCGTGATCAGCGCTTCCACGCCGTACGCGGCGAGGGTGTCCTTGACGCGGCGGACACCGTCCGGCGCCGTGAGGGGGTTGGTGCGCGAGGAGCCGAGGATGGTGCCGCCGCGTGGCAGGATGCCGCGCACGGCCGGGATGTCGAGCCGTACGGTGTCGCCGTCGAGGGGCCCGCGCCAGCCGTCGCGGAAGCCGGTGAAGTCGTAGCCGTACTCCTGGACGCCCTTGCGGACGATGGCGCGGATGACCGCGTTGAGGCCGGGGCAGTCCCCGCCCCCGGTCAGAACTCCGACCCGCATGGAATGTTCCCTTCGCCGTGTGGAGACGATGGAGGCGTACGCGGGCCACGGTAATGGTGACCCATGTCACTCCGGGACGGTACGAAGGGTGAATTCCGGGCGGGCGTAGGGAAGTTACGCGCCGCCGCGCGGGCTACGCGTCGTCCAGGCCGCGTTCTATCGCGTACCGCACGAGCTCGACCCTGTTGTGCAACTGGAGCTTGCCCAGGGTGTTCTGGACGTGGTTCTGGACGGTGCGGTGCGAGATGACCAGGCGCTCGGCGATCTGCTTGTAGCTCAGGCCCTTGGCGACCAGCCGCAGCACCTCGGTCTCCCGCTCGGTGAGCTGCGGGGCCTTCGGCTCGTCCGCCCCGGCGGCGGGCGTGGGATCGGAGGCCAGGCGGCGGTACTCGCCGAGGACCAGACCGGCCAGGCCGGGTGTGAAGACGGGGTCGCCGAGGGCGGTGCGGCGCACGGCGTCGATCAGCTCCTCCGTGCTGGCCGACTTCAGCAGGTACCCGGTCGCGCCGGACTTCACCGCTTCCAGGACGTCGGCGTGCTCGCCGCTCGCGGACAATACGAGCACCCGCAGCGCGGCGTTGGCGCCGACGAGTTCCTTGCAGACCTGGACGCCGGGCTTGGCGGGCAGGTTCAGGTCCAGGACCAGCACATCGGGGCTGGTGGCCTGGGCGCGGCGCACGGCCTGTTCGCCGTCCCCGGCGGTGGCGACCACGTCGAAGCCGGCCTCGGACAGGTCGCGGGCGACCGCGTCCCGCCACATCGGATGGTCGTCGACCACCATCACCTTGATCCGCTGCTGTTCGCTCATCGTCCTGCCTTCCCCCGTGCGGTCCTCGCCTTCGGGACCTTCAACTCGACTTCCGTGCCCTGCCCCGGCACCGAGACCAGCTCGGCCGTGCCGCCCAGGTCCCGCAGCCTGCCCCGGATGGACTGCGCGACCCCGAGCCGCCCTTCGCCCTCCGCCTGCGCGAGCCGACCTTCCGGGATGCCCGGGCCGTCGTCCCGTACCGTCACGATCACCTCGTCCGGCCAGTCCTCGACCAGGATCCAGGCCCGGGCGTCGGTGCCCGCGTGTCTGTGGACATTGTCCAGGGCGGCACTGACAGCGGCCGCCAGCTCCCTGGCCGCAGGGGCCGGGAGCAGCACCGGAGCGCCCGGTTCCGAGAAGGTCACGCGGGCCCCGGCGTGCTGGGCGAGCAGGGTGCGCAGATCGGCCGGGCCGCCGGTGTCGCCGGTGTCGGGCTCGTCCACGACCCGGACGACGGCGCCCTGCGACTCGTCCTCCGAGACGTGCGAGGTACGGGTCAGGCCGCCCGCGACCAGGGTGCGCAGCGCGACTTCCTGCTCCCCCGCCATCCGGCCCAGCTCGGCGGCCTCGCCGCCCAGCGCGGTGCCCCGGCGCTGCACCATGGCCAGCACCTGGAGCACGGAGTCGTGGATGTCACGGGCCAGCCGCTCGCGCTCGCGGGTGGCCGCATCGATCTCCAGGGCGCGGGCGAGGGTGCGTTCGGAGGCGCGGGCGACCTCGACGACGTACCCGATGGCTATGGAGGCGACCCACACCAGCAGCACGTTGTGCACGGTGTCCCGGCTGGGGTGGCCGCGTTCGACGATGTTGGCGACGGCGACCAGGGACGAGGCGAACCCGGCCCAGCGCCAGCCGCCCTTGATGGCGTACGCGAGGACCGACCCTGCCGTCCATATGGACGGCAGGGTGGGGCCGTCCATGGTCCGCGCCTGCGCGTCGGCGAGCGGGGTCAGCAGGATGCCGGTGAGCGCGATGGTCAGGTCGGCGACGAGGAAGCGCTTGGTGCAGCTCGCCGCGTTCGCCACCTTGGGGAGGGTCACCAGCGTCCAGAGGCACATCACCACGAGGAAGCCGACGGCCACCCAGGGGCGCTCGAAGGCGTCGCGCGCCGAGACGAACAGGAGGACCGCGTACACCATGGTGAGGACGCGGTAGGCGGTCAGGGCCCGCCACAGCGGCTGCTCGACGGACATGCGCACGACGCGCTCGCGCTTGGCCAACTCCCCCACCCCTGGACGACGTATGAACGGCTGAACGGCGCGGTTACGCGCCGGACGGGTCCCGCTCGGCCTTCGCGGCCCTGCCGGCGGCCTTGGCCTTCTCCGCGTCGGCGATATGCCGCTTGGCCGCCGTGGCGTAGATGTCGACGTACTCCTGGCCGGACAGCTTCATGATCTCGTACATCACCTCGTCGGTGACCGAGCGCAGGATGAAACGGTCCCCGTCCATGCCGTGGTAGCGGCTGAAGTCCAGCGGCTTGCCGATCCGGATGCCCGGGCGCATCAGCTTGGGGATGACCTTGCCGGGGGGCTGGATCTTCTCGGTGTCGATCATCGCGACGGGGATCACCGGCGCGCCGGTGGCCAGCGCCACGCGCGCCAGCCCGCCGGGCTTGCCCCGGTAGAGCCGGCCGTCGGGGGAGCGGGTGCCCTCCGGGTAGATACCGAAGAGCTCACCGCGCTCGATGACCTCGATGCCGCTCTTGATGGCGGCCTCGCCGGCGCCGCGCGCACCCGAACGGTCCACCGGCAGCTGGCCGACGCCCTTGAAGAACGCGGCGGTGAGCCTGCCCTTCAGCCCGGGTGAGGTGAAGTACTCGGCCTTGGCGATGAAGGTCACCTTGCGGTCCAGGACCGCGGGCAGGAAGAAGGAGTCGGAGAAGGACAGGTGGTTGCTCGCGAGGATCGCCGGCCCCTCGGCGGGAATGTTCTCGAGGCCCTCCACCCAGGGCCTGAAGGCGAGCTTCAGTGACCCCCCGATGGAGAACTTCATTGCGCCGTAGATCAACTCGAGTGCCTCCTGTGTTCCGTCGATCAGACCTTAACCCGTGCGGCACCCGCTCCCCCTCCCCCGGCCCTCGCGGGCGGTGACGGCTCTGGTCGGTGTCAGTCCGGTCGCGTACGGTGAAGACACCCTTCCTGGATCCACCGGATTTCCCGGGTCCCCGGATCCCGGAACCATCGAATGTCCAGACCATCGAACCCCCGAACAGGAGACCCCGGTGCCGGTCCTCCCTGGAGCCGAGCCGTACCGCCATGAGGGCGGAGAGGTCGGCGTGCTGCTCTGTCACGGCTTCACCGGTTCGCCGCAGTCGCTGCGGCCCTGGGCCGAGTATCTGGCCGCCCGCGGCCTGACGGTGTCGCTTCCGCTGCTGCCCGGGCACGGCACACGCTGGCAGGACATGCAGGTGACGCGCTGGCAGGACTGGTACGCGGAGGTGGACCGGGAGCTGCGCGCGCTGCGGGAGCGGTGCGCCCAGGTGTTCGTCTTCGGCCTGTCCATGGGAGGCGCGCTGACGCTGCGGCTCGCCGCCAGGCACGGGGACGCGGTGCGGGGCGTCGCTCTGGTGAACCCGGCGAACAAGGTCCATGGGGTGATGGCGCACGCCCTGCCGGTCGTCCGCCACCTCGTCCCCTCGACCCGGGGCATCGCGAGCGACATAGCCAAGGAGGGCGTGGCGGAGATCGGGTACGACCGGGTGCCGCTGCACGCGGCGTACTCCCTGCGCCAGTTCTTCCGGGTGGTGGACGCGGAGCTGCCGCAGGTCACGCAGCCGGTGTTGCTGATGCACAGCCCCCAGGACCATGTCGTGCCGCCCGCCGACTCGGCGCGGATCCTCAGCCGGATCTCCTCCACGGACGTCACGGAGATCCTGCTGGAACAGAGCTACCACGTGGCGACGTTGGACCACGACGCGGAGCGGATCTTCGAGGAGAGTCACGCCTTCATCGGCCGGCTCGCTCCGAGCGTCGGCACTATGGGGTCCCCCATGCCGGAGGCCAGGGGAGGGAGCACGACCGGTGGCTGAACAGCACGACTCGGACAAGCGGGACGAGCAGCCGTTCGACGAGGAGGCGGCGTGGGCGGCGATCGTCGCCGGGTACGGCGAGGAGCCGGCCGACCCTCCCGGTGCCAAGCCGTTCAAGCCCGTCCAGGACCTGGCCCTGCCGGAGGACACCATCAACGAGGTACCGGAGGGCACGTCCGCCGAGCGCCCGGAGGCCGGTGAGCCGGGGGAGTCCGGTGAGCCCGGGGAGTCCCGGGAGCCGGACAGGCCGCTGGGCGGGTCGGTGGTGTTCGCCCCTGGCGTGGGCATGGGCGGCCCGCGCGACTACGAGGTGGCCGAGGCGAAGGACGACGACCTCGACGACACCGACGAGGGCCACTTCGTACCGCCGGAGCCGCCGCCGCTGCCGGAGGCGGACACCACCGCCAAGTTCGCCTGGCTCGGGGTGATCGGCGGCCCGGTGCTGATGCTGATCGCCGTGATACTGCGCTGGGACATGACCTGGTGGCTCACCACGCTGTGCGTCGGCGGCTTCCTGGGAGGGTTCGCCACCCTGGTGGCCCGTATGCGGGACGGCGACGACGAGGACGACGATCCGGGCCGCGGCGCGGTGGTTTAGTTCTCCGGATCTCCGTTCACGGGCGGCACCCTCAGGGCGGCGAGCACCGGGAGGTGGTCCGTGGCCGCGCGGAGGTCCGCGTCCGTGACGCCCGCGAGGCCGTGCGGGACGCCGCAGCCGAGCACCTCGATCCCCTTGGTGGCGAAGATCGCGTCGATCCGCTGACGCGGCTCCCCGGGGGTCGAGGTGTACTCGCCTCCCCAGGGCCGCACGGCCCGGCAGTCCTGGAGCTCGGCCGCCAGGCGGCGGAAGGAGCGCCCCTCGGGCCGTTCGTTGATGTCGCCGGCCGCGATGGCGTGCGGCGCGTCCAGGGCGGCCAGCCGCTCCAGGACCATCCCGGCCTGGGCGTAGCGCTCGTCCTCCCGGAGGCTGAGATGGCAGCTGAGCAGGCCGATGCGGGCGCCCCCGATCCGTACGACGGCCGTCGCGAAGCCGCGCCGGTGCAGACCGGGCGTGAGCGGCAGCAGCACGTCCTCGGTGCGCTCCACGGTCGCCCGCAGGGAGCACAGCAGCAGCGGCCCGGAGGCGGTCGCGCCGCCGCTCAGCACCATCAGGCCGCTCTTGGCGGCGAGCCGGGCGGCGTGTTTGCGCCAGCGGAAGAAGCGGGGCGCCTCCTGGACGAAGACCAGGTCGGGTGCGCAGGCCCGGATCACCCGCGCCAGCGCGTCCTCGTCGTCGCGCATCGAGCGGATGTTGTAGCTGAGCGCCCGGATCACGGCCGAACCGTCCGGCTCGGTGCGGGACTTGGGCAGTTCGGTGACCGTCATACGAGCACGATATGACGGTGCCCGCCGCATCCGGTCGAGGACGCGGCGGGCACCGCCATACGTGCGGGGACCTCAGCCCTGGCGGGCCAGGTCCGCCGCGCCGACCAGGCCGGCCTCGCCGCCCAGCTGGGCGGCCAGCACCTGGGCGTGCGGCCGCCACCGGCCGCCGATCAGCCAGCGCCGGAAGGACTTGCGGATCGGGTCGAGGACGAGCTCGCCCTCGTCGGAGACGCCGCCGCCCACGATGAACGCGGAGGGGTCGAACAGGGAGGCCAGGTCGGCCAGGCCCGCGCCGGCCCAGCGGGCCAGCTCGCGGAAGGAGTCGACGGCCACCGGGCAGCCCTGGCGGGCGGCCTGGGAGACGTGCTTGCCCTCGATGCCCTCGGGGGTGCCGTCACCGAGGGCGAGCAGGATCGTGGCGTTCTCGGGGGTGGCGTTGGCGCGCTGCCTGGCGTACCGCACGAGGGCGCGTCCCGACGCGTACTGCTCCCAGCAGCCCTGGCTGCCGCAGCCGCACAGCAGGCCGTCCGGGACGACCCGGATGTGGCCGAACTCCGCGGCCACGCCGAAGCGGCCGCGGCGCAGCTTGTTGCCGATGATGATGCCGCCGCCGAGACCGGTGCCGAGCGTGATGCAGATGACGTCCTCGTGGCCCTTGCCGGCGCCGAACTTGTACTCGCCCCAGGCCGCGGCGTTGGCGTCGTTCTCCACGACCACCGGGAGGCCGACGCGCTGCTCGACCTTGTCCTTGAGCGGCTCGTGGCGCCAGTTGATGTTCGGCGCGAACAGGACGGTGGCGCGCTTGTCGTCGACGTACCCGGCGGCGCCGATGCCGACCGCCTCGATGTCATGGCCCTTGCCGGCCTCGGACACGGCCGCGCAGATCGCGTCGACGATGCCTTCGGCGGTCGGCGGGGTCGGCACCTTGTGGGTGTCGAGAATGGTGCCCTCTTCGTCGACCACGCCGGCCGCGATCTTCGTGCCGCCGATGTCGACGCCGATGGTGAGTCCCATGTGTCCCTCAGTTTTCGGTCGAGCCCCGCTACGGCCAACCGTACCCGAGGGCGGGTACGGGCCCGTCAGTCAGTCCAGGTCGATGTGCTCGCTCCCGGCGGGACCGCCGTCGCCCTTCCGCTCGCCCGCCTCGGGGGCGTCGGGACCGCGGGTCCAGCGGCGCTCGTGGCCCTCGACGGCGGAGCGGTACGCGGCGAGCAACTCGTTGCCGGCGGCCGCGAGGTGGTCGAAGACCTGGGGGTTGCGTTCGATGACCGGCTCGACGGCGGCCTTGGCCTGGTCGACGAGCTGCTGTACGGCGTTCTGGGCGCCCATGCCGAGCAGCGGCGTGCGCAGCGAGGCGACCTTGTCGGCGACCGCGTCGACGAGCTTGCGCAGCTCGTCGGCGGCGGCGCCGGGCGGCGGGGCGCTCTGCCCGTGGCGGCGGGCCTTCTCGGCTTCCAGGTCCTCGGCGCAGGCCCTCGCCCAGGCGTCGGCGTCGGGATGCTGGGTGGCATCGCTCATGGCGTACTCCTGCGGCTGCGTGACGTGGTACCTCCGACGTTACCGCGTGCGCGGCCACATATCGGGGTCGGGTGTGAACCGCACGCTCAGCACGCCGTCGGCGAGGCCCGCGCCGGAGACGGTGCAGCGGCGCAGGGCGGACGGGAGGGGGACGATGCGACGGAACGGCCCGACGGTGAGCACGAGTTCATCGCCGCGGCGGACGAGGGAGAGGTCGCGTTTGGCGGCGCCGGGGAGCGGGATGCGCCAGACCAGGACGCCGTCCTCGTCGCGCCGGTCCTCGACGGTCCACTCCGGCGCGGGGGCGGGGGCGGGGGCGGCCGTGGGCGCGGGCGGCTCCAGTGGCGCCAGGTCGCCCGCGCTGCGCGGGGCCCGGCCGAGGTGCGGCAGCTCGTGTACGTCGCCGAGCTCGGCGTACAGCTCCTTGAGGTGGGCCTGCTGCTGGGCGGCGAGGGCGGCGAGCCAGGGGTCGGGGGACGTGGTGGGCAGCAGCTTGTTGGCGACGACGGTGCCGGGGGCGAGGCGGTGCAGGGCGAGTCCGGCGCGGGCGGTGCGCAGCGCGTGGGCGGCGGCGGGTCCCGGCTCGGCGACCAGCCGGAGGGTCGTGGCGGGGGACTCGATGAGGGCCTGGACGGACGCGAGGTCGGCGTCCCAGCGGGCGGCGGTCTCGTACAGCCACGCGGCGGGCATGGGTACGCCGGCGAACTGGGCGAGCATGGGCCGCAGCGCGCGGGCGGTCTGCCGCTCGGCCGGGAGAAGGCGGCGGAGGTAGCGGCGCAGCTGCTCGGGCAGGGCGAGCACGGCGATGGCGTCGGGGAGGGGCGGCAGGTCCACGACGACCAGGTCCCAGGGGCCTTCGCCGC
This sequence comes from Streptomyces ficellus, assembly GCF_030406405.1. Lineage (GTDB taxonomy): Bacteria > Actinomycetota > Actinomycetes > Streptomycetales > Streptomycetaceae > Streptomyces > Streptomyces ficellus_B. The sequence continues at coordinate 60,959 of NZ_JAUEPL010000021.1, read as the reverse complement.
CGGTCACGCCGTCCCCGCCGTTCCCGCTGGCCCCGCCGTTCTCGCTGTCCCCGCTGTCCCTGCCGGTCCCGCCGGTCCCGCCGTCCCCGCCGGTCGCGGCGTCGCGCAGTGCCCGCAGCAGGGCGAACCGGTCGCTGCCGGGCAGTTCGGTCAGCTCCTCCTCGGCGAGGGGCGCCGCGCCGAGCAGGTCGAGCGCGGCGGCGCAGCGCTCCTGGACGGCGAGGAGTTCGGCGCGGAAGTGGGCGCCGGAGTCGATGCGGCGGACGGCCGGGCCGCCCTCGCCGGGCGTGAACCAGTCGGCGACGTCTCGGTCCCCGGTGAGGAACAGGACCCGTTCACGCCCCTCGCGGGCGGCGCTGAGGGCGGTGGCGGCGGCGACGGTGGTCCGGCCGGCGCCTCCGGGACCGGTGACGAGGATGGTTCGCATGGGCCGACACGCTACCGGTGCGTTCCCCTCCCGGCCCCGGCACGGGCCACGGGGCGACGGGGGGACGGGTCGCGCGCCACGGAACCAGGCGCCACGAGGCCACAGGCCACACGGCCACAGGTCACACGGTCACGGAGCCACGGGCGACCGGGCGCCCGGGCCCCGGGGCCGCACGGTCACGGGGCCACGCGCCACGCAGCCCCCGGGGCGGGTCAGGGCTTCGGGGTCGATTCCACGCGCTTCTTCAGGCCGGCCAGGGCGCGGTCGATGATGACCTTCTCGGCCTTGCGCTTGATCATGCCCAGCATGGGGATCTTGACGTCCACCGTCAGCTGGTACGTCACCTCGGTACGCGCGCCGCCGGCGAGCGGGGCCAGGCGGTAGGAGCCGTCCAGGGCGCGCAGCATCTGGGACTTGACCAGTGTCCAGCTGACCTCGTTGTCGCCCGTCCAGGTGTACGCGAGGGTGTGGTCGTCCTTGATGGCGCCCGCGTCCAGCAGGAGGCGGACCTTCTCGGCGCGGCCGGCGGCGTCCTTCTCCAGCACCTCGGCCTCCTTCACCTCACCCGTCCACTCCGGGTAGCGCGCGAAGTCGGCGATCACGCCCATGACGTCGGCCGGTGCCGCCTCGATCTCGATGCTCGAGCTGGTGTGTTCCGCCATCGCTGTGGCTCCTCCAGTGCGGTGCCGACGGGGGGTGGTGTGTCGGGTGAAGGCTATCGCGTGGGCGGCCGTCACCATTCCAGGGCCCAGGGCCTCCTGGTCGCCGCGAAATGGCCCACGTTGACGCACTCCGTCGCCCCCACCCGCATCCGTCGTGCCAGCGGCTGGTGGACGTGCCCGAACAGGGCGTACCGGGGCCTGGTCCGCCGGATCGCGGCCAGCAGCGCCCGGCTGCCGCGTTCGAAGCGGCGCGCCACCGTGTCGTACGTCAGCTCGGGCACTTCCGGCGGGATGTGCGAGCACAGCACGTCCACCTCCCCGACGGCCTCGACCTTCGCCGCGTACTCCTCGTCGGAGATCTCGTACGGCGTCCGCATGGGGGTGCGCAGCCCGCCGCCCACGAAGCCGAAGACCCGGCCGCCGAGTTCGACGCGCTGCCCGTCGAGCACGGTGGTGCCGGGGGCGGCGTACTCGTGCCAGAGGGCGGGGATGTCGACGTTGCCGTACGTGGCGTACGTGGGTGTGGGGAAGGCCGCGAACATGGCGGCGTACTGGCGGCGCACCGCCGACTCGATGGCGCTCTCGCGGTCGACCTCCAGTTCCGCCCAGAGGCGGCGGCCGAACTCGCGGGCCTCGTCGAAGCGGCGGGAGGTGCGCAGTTCGACGATGCGGTCGGCGTTCTCGACGCCGAAGAGGTCGGGGAAGATGCCGCGCGAGTGGTCGTGGTAGTCGAGGAAGAGGACAAGATCGCCGAGGCATATCAAGGCGTCGGCGCCGTCCCCGGCCTGGGCCAGGTCCTCGGCGTTCCCGTGCACGTCACTGACCACATGGACTCGCATGAGCATCCACCTTAGGGGGTCGGACCTGCGGTTACTTCCGAGTCGTGACAGGTGTGGACTACTGTGCGCGAAGCACAGCCGCATATGTGTGACGCAGCGAACATCTGACCGGCGCCCCTATCGGGAACCGCGTACTGATGGGTAACGTCCGGGCAGTCCAGTCGTGCTCGCCCCCACCGAGCACCTGCCCGATCTTGGACCGCAGCCGGCGCGTCACACAGAGCCGTGGCGTCGGCGCCCGATGAGGAGCAGCAGTCTTGCGCGAGTTCAGCCTTCCGGCCCTGTACGAGGTCCCCACGGACGGCAACCTGACGGATCTCATCCGCCGCAATGCCGCTCAGCACCCGGACGTGGCCGTCATGGGCCGCAAGGTGGCCGGTGTGTGGACGGACGTGACCGCCACCCAGTTCCTCGCCGAGGTGCGGGCCGCCGCAAAGGGGCTGATCGCGCGGGGTGTCCGGCCCGGTGACCGGGTCGCCCTGATGTCGCGTACCCGCTACGAGTGGGTGCAGCTGGACTTCGCGATCTGGAGCGCCGGGGCGGTGACCGTGCCGGTGTACGAGACGAGCTCCGCCGAGCAGGTCCAGTGGATCCTGGGCGACTCGGGCGCGGTCGCGGTGCTGGTGGAGAGCGACGGGCACGCCGCCGCCGTGGAGTCCGTACGGGACCGGCTGCCGCACCTGCGGCACGTCTGGCAGATCGACAAGGGCGCGATCGAGGAGCTGACCGAGGCGGGCGCGGACGTCTCGGAGGAGACGGTCGACGAGCGCGGCGCGTCCGCCAAGGCGGACGACATCGCCACGATCGTCTACACCTCGGGGACCACCGGCCGCCCCAAGGGGTGTGTGCTGACGCACCGCAACTTCTTCGCGGAGTGCGGCAATGTGGTGGAGCGCCTCAAGCCCCTGTTCCGTACGGGCGAGTGTTCCGTACTCCTCTTCCTGCCCGCCGCCCATGTCTTCGGGCGGCTGGTCGAGGTGGCGTCGGTGCTGGCGCCGATCCGGCTGGGCTGTGTGCCCGACATCAAGAACCTCACCGACGAACTGGCCTCCTTCCGGCCGACGTTGATCCTCGGCGTGCCGCGCGTCTTCGAGAAGGTCTACAACTCGGCGCGGGCCAAGGCGCAGGCGGACGGCAAGGGCAAGATCTTCGACAGGGCCGCGAACACGGCGATCGCGTACAGCAGGGCGCTGGCGGCGCCGCAGGGGCCTTCGCTCGGGCTGAAGCTGAAGCACTTCGTCTTCGACAAGCTGGTCTACCGCAAGCTGCGCGCGGTGCTGGGCGGCCGTGGCGAGTTCGCCATCTCGGGCGGGGCTCCGCTGGGTGAGCGGCTCGGGCACTTCTTCCGCGGCATCGGGTTCACGGTGCTGGAGGGGTACGGCCTGACGGAGTCGTGCGCGGCGACCGCGTTCAACCCGTGGGACCGGCAGAAGATCGGTACGGTCGGGCAGCCGCTGCCGGGCTCGGTGGTGCGGATCGCCGACGACGGCGAGGTGCTGCTGCACGGCGAGCACATCTTCACGGGGTACTGGAACAACGAGGCGGCCACCGCCGACGCGCTGGCCGACGGCTGGTTCCACACCGGCGACATCGGCACGCTGGACGAGGACGGCTACCTGGCCATCACGGGCCGGAAGAAGGAGATCCTGGTCACCGCGGGCGGCAAGAACGTCGCCCCGGCGGTGATCGAGGACCGCATCCGCGGCCACGCGCTGGTCGCGGAGTGCATGGTGGTCGGCGACGGCCGTCCGTTCGTGGGCGCGCTGGTGACCATCGACGAGGAGTTCCTCGGCCGCTGGGCCGCCGAGCGCGGCAAGCCGGCCGGCGCGACGGCGGCGTCGCTGCGCGACGACCCGGACCTGCTGGCGGAGGTGCAGCGGGCCGTGGACGACGGCAACGCGGCGGTCTCCAAGGCGGAATCGGTGCGGAAGTTCCGCATCCTTCCCTCCCAGTTCACGGAGGAGGCCGGTCACATCACGCCGTCGCTGAAGCTGAAGCGGAACGTGGTGGCGAAGGACTTCGCGGACGAGATCGAGGCCATCTACGGCGCGTAGCCTCTGCGAGCCGGCCACAGCCGCGTTCCGCAGGCCCGGCCCCCGCCCCGCCCACGGCGGCCGGGGGCGGGGCCGGCCCAGGGCCGAGGGACGTGGGGGCGGGTCAGAGCAGGGTTTTGAGGTGTTCCGCGAGGAGGTCCCAGCGCCACTTCTCCTCGACCCAGGCGCGGCCGCGCTCGCCCATGCGGCGGCGCAGTTCCGGGTCCTCCAGGAGCGTCACGATCCGCTCGGCGCACTGCGCCGGGGACTCGCCGCGTACGACCCAGCCCGTCTCCCCGTCCAGTACGGCGTCGGGGGCGCCGCCCGAGTCGCCCGCCACCACCGGCAGGCCGGTCGCGGAGGCCTCCAGGTACACGATGCCGAGCCCCTCGACGTCCAGGCCGCCCCGCCGCGTCCGGCACGGCATCGCGAAGACGTCGCCCGCCCCGTAGTGGGCCGGCAGCTCCTCCCACGGCACCGCGCCCGTGAAGCGCACCGATCCGGCGACCCCCGTCCCGGCGGCGAGGCGGCGCAGGTCCTTCCCGTACGGCCCGCCGCCCACGATCAGCAGCACCGCGTCCGGCACGCGCCGCAGGATCGCGGGCATGGCCCTGATCAGGGTGTCCTGGCCCTTGCGCGGGACCAGCCGGGACACGCACACCACGACCGGCCGACCGGCCAGGCCCAGCCGTTCCCGGATCGCGTCCCCGCCCGACCCGGGGTGGAACGTCTTCTCGTCCACGCCCGGCGGCAGCTGCACCATCCGCCCGGCCGCTCCGGGCGTCAGCGCCGCGGCGATGCGCGAGCGCGTGTACTCACCGAGGTACGTGATCGTGTCCGTACCCTCGCCGATCCGCCGCAGCAGCCGCCGCGACCCCGGCAGCTGGGCCCAGCCCGCCTCGTGGCCGTGCGTCGTGGCGACGATCCGCCGCGCCCCGGCCTTCCGCAGCGCCGGCGCCATCAGCCCGAGGGGGGCCGCCGCCCCGAACCACACCGACTCGCAGCCGTGCTCGCGCAGCAGCCCGGCCGCGCGGGCGGTGACGCGTGGTGTGGGCAACAACATCGTCGTACGGTCCCGGACAACCTGGAACGGCTGTTCGGCGTCGAACAGGGCGGTCGCCTCGGCGCCCTCCCGGCCGCGCTTCCATGTGGAGGCGTAGACAACGATCCGTTCCGGATCAAGTCTGAGCGCCATGTTGTGCAGAAACGCCTGAATCCCGCCGGGTCTGGGCGGAAAGTCGTTCGTTACGATCAAGGTCTTGTGCATCGCAAGCCGACAGTACCGAACGGCGCCGCTCCACCGCTCACGCACAGTCCCGCCCGGCACCACGACCCCAGACCGCCCACCCACCCGGACGAGGTACGCATGAAGGGCCCCAGCGGCACCCGGCTCCCGATCGCAGTCATCGGCATATGGCTTCTGACCAGGACTCTCCTGCTGCTCTGTGTCTTCAAGGTCCTCGTCCTGCCCGGACCGGACGTCACCTCCGACGTCTCGCAGATCTACCAGGGCTGGTACGAGGTGCTGAGGACCGGCACGTACCCGCTGGACGACGTCACCTGGCAGTACCCCCCGGCCGCCGCGCTCGCGATCCTCTCCCCCGGCCTGCTGCCCTTCCTCGACTACGCCTCGGCCTTCTTCGTGCTCGTCCTCGTCAGCGACGCGCTCGTCCTCGGCCTGCTGCTGTACGCGGCGCGGCGCCCCGGCAAGTGCCTCATGGGCGCGTGGGTGTGGGTCGTGGGCGTGCCGCTGCTCGGCCCGACCGCGTACGCCCGCTACGACCTGATGGTCACCGCCGTGGCCGTCGCCGCGCTGCTGGCGGGCGTCCGGCACCCGCGCGTCCTCGGCGCGCTGGCCGGCTTCGGCGCGCTGCTGAAGGTCTGGCCGGTGCTGGTGCTGGCGGGCACCCGGCGCGGCCCGGTCACCCGGCGCTCGTGGACGACGGCGGTGGTCACGGGGGCGGCGGTGCTGCTGGCCTGCACGGCGGCGATGCCCGGGGCGCTGGCCTTCCTCACCTTCCAGCGGGACCGGGGCACGGAGGTGGAGTCGCTGGGCGCGCTGGTCTTCCATGTGGCGCGGCACTTCGGCTGGGAGGGGCAGGTGCTGCTGAACTACGGGTCGGTGGAGTTCCTCGGCCCGTACGTCCCGGTGGTCTCCACCGCCGCGCTCGCGCTGACGGTGGCGGCGTTCGGCTGGCTGCTGGTGTGGCGGGTGCGGGCGCGGGAGTTCGGTACGACGACACTGTGCGACGCGGCCTTCGCTGCCGTGCTGCTGTTCACCACCACGAGCCGGGTGATCAGCCCGCAGTACATGATCTGGCTGGTCGGACTGGCGGCCGTCTGCCTGGTCTTCCACAACAGCCGGATGCGCGGGGCGGCACGGCTGGTGCTGGCGGCGACGGGCGTGACGATGCTGGAGTTCCCGATCTGGTTCACCCACGTCGTGCACAGCGACGGCTGGGGCCTGCTGCTGCTGACCGTACGCAACGGGCTGCTCGTCGCGGCCACGGTCACCGCCTGCCGGCAGCTGTGGCTCCAGTCGGTCACCGAGCCGCGCCTGCGCGAGCGCGCCACGGTCCCGGCTCAGGCGACCCGCGACCGGGTGCTCACCTCCTGATACGGCGGCGGCCGGCCGGCTAGCCGAGCTGTTCGCGCAGGTAGCCGCGCCACTGGGCGGTGAAGGCCTCCGGGGTGGTCGACAGCACCTCGCGCAGGGCCTCCTCCACCGCGCCGGCCCGCTTCTCGTGCTTGCCCACCGCCCGGTAGAACGCCGTCAGCTTCGCCTCGCCCCACCGGTCGGCGATCAGCGCGCAGGCCAGCCAGCCGGCCTCGTACGCACGCGCCAGCGCGCCCGCGTCACCGCCGGACGAACGGCCTGAGCCCCCGAACCTGAAGTCCTCGTCGTCCGGCAGGGCGTCCGGGACGTCCCCCGCCCGGACCGCCGCCCGCAGCTCCGGGGCCACCCGCGCCGCCGGCCGCCCCGTGCCCCGGTAGGCCACCCAGTCGGCGAACCCCTCCGAGAGCCACAGCGGCGTGGCCGCGGAGGTGTACGCGCGGGACGCGACATGCGCCGTCTCGTGGGCGAGCACGACGCCCTGCCCGAACTCGCCCAGCACCGCGTACGCCTCGGGGTTGACGATCACGCGGTCGGCCGGGGCGTCCGCGCCGCCCCCGACCCGGCCGGTCGTCACCGCCGCGATCCCCCGGTACCCCGCCGCCGGCTCCCCCAGCAGCGCGCCCATGCCCTTCAGCGAGGCCGGCACGAGCACCACCACGCGCCGCGCCCACCCGCCGGGCCAGGCGTCGGACACGGCGGGCACCGCCCGGTCCGCGGCCGCCGCGACGGACTTCAGCCGCGCCGCGTCCTGCCCGACCCCGAGGACCAGGCTGTTCCTGCCCCGTACGACCTGGATGTCGCCCTGCTCCCAGAGGTGCTGGGCGGCGCCCTGCGCGGGCCGGTCGGACGTCACGTACCAGCGGCCGTCCCGCTCCGCGAGCTCAAGCACCCGCTCGCCGGTCACCGCCCCGCTGTCGTACCCGGCGATGCGGTAGCTCAGCTCGGCGCGCGCGGTGGCCCGGTCGCCGTCCCGCCGCACCCGCGTCACGCGGTACGACCAGGAGCCGAGCGGCACCCCGGCGAGCTCCTCGGCCCGCACGGCGGCGGCCCGCCGGTCCACCGCCGACTGGAACTGGGCCGTGCCGGGTGCTTCCTGAGCCGTACAGCCGGAGACCAGGACGAGGCCCGCAGCCACCGCCACCGCACGTCTGGGGACCCACATTCTCCCGATCGTACGGTCAGACGCGCGTGACCGCCGAGACGGGCATCATGCCGACCGGGTCGTAGCGCACCGGGGCACCCGGGTACGGGGCGTGCACCACCTGGCCGTTGCCCATGTACATCCCGACATGGCTGGCATCGTCCCGGTACGTCACCAGGTCGCCGGGGCGCGCCTCGGACAGCGGGACGTGCCGTCCGGCGTTGCGCTGTGCCTGCGAGGTGCGCGGCAGGCCGACGCCCGCCTGTGCGTACGACCACTGCATCAGGCCCGAACAGTCGAAGCCGGAGGGGCCGTTGGCGCCCCACACATAGGGCTTGCCGACCGCCGAGCGGGCCGCGGCCACCGCGGCGGCCGCCCGGCCGGAGACGGCCTCACCGGCGAGCGGCGGCAGGTCGTCGCGGCCGGAGCGGGAGGCGCGGTCGTAGGCGTCGCGCTCGTCGGTGGACAGGGCGTTCAACAGGGCGCGCGCCTCGGCGAGCTTGCGCTCGACCGTGCGCTTGTGGAGCGCCACGGCGGCCCGGCTGCGCTCCAGTTCGGCGAGCATGCGGGTGGCCTCGGCGCGCTCCTGGGCCAGCCCGCGCTGGGCGCGCCGGAGTTCCGCGAGCGCGGTCGTCTGCCGCTCGCTGATCCGGTCGAGGACGGCGGCCTTGTCGAGGTAGGTGTCGGGGTCCTCGGAGAGCATCAGCGCGAGCGCGGGGTCCATGCCGCCCGAGCGGTACTGCGCGCCCGCCACCGCGCCCAGCAGGCCGCGCATCCGGTTGATGCGCTCCTGTCCGCGCGCCACGCTGTCCTGCACCTGGGCCACCCGCCCGCGCAGCGCGTCGGTGCGCTCGTCGGCCTCGTTGAACCCCTCGGTGGCCTTCTCGGCCTCCGCGTAGAGCCGGTCGACCTTGGCGCGGGTGACCTCCGCCGGGGTGCCGGGGTCGGCGCTCGCCGGTGAGGCGCCGAAAGCGGCGGCGGTGGCCGCCGCGGCGGAGAGGACAGTGACCTTCGCGCTCCGGGTGAACCCGGACGAGGATGACGAGGACCGGCGATGGGACGCCACGAACCGCGCTCCCTTCCGCTGTTGCAGGCTGTGCAGGCTGTTGCGCGCCAGACAGTAGCCGGGCGGCCACCCACCGGCCACCGGCCGTACGGGCCTCGAACAGCGGCGCCCCGCCGAGACCACAAGGTCACCGGCGGGGCGGAGCGTCAGCTTTGAGGGCGGTAAACCACCCGATCGGGCGCGGGGTTCGGGCGCGTCAGACGCGAACGCCGAACTGGAACGTGCCCATGTAGTCCATCGACTCGTAACGGACGACGGCACCCGGCTTCGGGGCGTGCAGGATGGTGTTGTTGCCCGCGTACAGGCCCACGTGCGACAGGCCGTTGAAGAAGACGAGGTCGCCCGGCTTGAGCTGGCTGCGACCGATCTTCACACCGTCGTTCTGCTGGGTGTAGGTGGTGCGGCTGATGCTCACACCGGCCTGGCGGTACGCCCACTGCGTCAGGCCCGAGCAGTCGTAGGCGTTGGGGCCCTCGGCGCCGGAGATGTACGGCTTGCCGACCTGGGTGTTGGCGGCCGCGAGGGCGGCGGCACCGCGCTGGGAGGCCGGGGCCTCGTTGCCGAGGTCGACGCGGTCGCTCGCGGCACGGCTGGCGCGCTGCTCCTCCTGCTGCATCGTGGCCCGCTCTTCGGCGGTCAGCGTGTTGAGCAGCTTCTGCGCCTCGGCCAGCTTGCCCTGGTAGGACTTCTTCTTCTCGGCCAGGGACTTGCGTACGTCTTCGAGGTCGGCGAGCTTCCCCGTCGCCTCGGCGCGCTCCTGCGCCAGGGTGCGCTGCTTGGCCTGGATGGTCTCCAGGGCCTCGGCCTGCTTGACGCTCATCGCCTCGACGGCGGACGCCTTGTCGAGGTAGGTGTCCGGGTCGGAGGACAGGAACAGCTGCAGGGACGGGTCCATGCCGCCGGCGCGGTACTGGGCGGTTGCCACCGCGCCGAGGCTGTCGCGCAGTTCGTTCAGCTCCTGCTGGCCGCGGGCCACCTTGTCCTGGAGAGCGTCGACCTCCTTCTGGAGCTTGCCGCGCTGCTCGTCGGCGAGGTTGAACTGCTCGGTGGCCACCTCGGCCTCGTGGTGGAGCTTGTCGACCTTGGCCTTGACCTCGCTCTTGCTCGGCTTGGGGTCAGCCTGAGCTGCTTGGGAGGAGAGGGCGACGGCAGCGGCGGCGGTCGCGGTGAGCACGGTCACACGGGCGCGGCTCGGCTGCTTGGGACGACGGTGGGACGCCACGGAGGCGAGCTCCTTCTTCCTCTGAGCCGCCTGCCGGGCTATGGGGTCGGTTGCCCCGGCTCCGTACATCGTGCCCGGCTCCCCCGCAAAACAGGCCGGACTGTACGGAATTAGGCGGTTCCTTCGCTGTCACTCCGGATGAGTGATCACCTGCGCGAAGGTTCGTGGCCAGACCCTAGTGACCATCTTGTGATCAGTTCAAATCCTCATGCGAAAAATCTCGCTCACAGGTCACATTCTTTACACACAGTCCACGCTGCGTCATGGGAACTTGACGGTAGGTTTCCCTCAATCGGGCATTGCGCCCAGGGAGTTACGAGAGCCGCGAAAGGCGCTTCAGCAACAAGGCGGACGCGACCGGCCTCGCGCCGGACGTGGCGACACCGTCGGCGACTTCGCGGTCGGTGGAGACCACGACGACGGGCCGGCCCGGCGGCTCGGCCCGTACCAGCTGGCGGATCAACTCGTCCGCCGTCACGCCCGGCTTGGAGAACAGCACCCGCACGCCGCGCGGCGGCGCCAGCAGCACCGGAGCGGCGAGCTCGGCGCCGTCGAAGACACAGGTGACCTCGGCGCCCGTGCGGGCGGCCAGCGCGGACAGACCGCCGAGCAGCCGCAGCCGCTGCTTCTCCAGGGGCATGGTGGGATAGCCGGTCTTGGTGACGTTGTAGCCGTCCACGACCAGGTGCGCCTGGGGCAGGGCGAGCAGCTGGTCCAGCAGCGCCGGGTCGGTCTCGGACAGGGCGCGGGCCGCGATGTCCTTGGGCGACATCCGGCCGGGCTCGACGGCGTCGACGGTGTCCGCCGGGCGGGCGGAGACGGGCGGCAGGGCCAGCTCGCGCCGCAGCCCCTGGGCGGACTCCAGGACCGTGTCGAGGAGCAGCCGCAGCCGCATGTCCTCCACCGAGCGGCCCTCGCGGGCGGCCCGCCGGCTGGCCTCCAGCGCGGCCTCGGTCTCGCCGAGCCGCGCCTTGAGGCGGCGCGTCTCGCTCTCGGCCGCGGAGACCTGGGCGGCCGCCTCGGCCCTGATGCCGTCGATGTCGGCCTGCGTACGGCGCAGGGCGGCCTCGCCGCGCTTGACGTCGCTCTGGGCGCTGCGCAGCTTGCGCTGAAGCGATTCGGCCTCCTTGCGCGCCGCGTCCAGCTCGGTGCGCAGCCGCTCCGTCTCGGCCTTCGTCTGCGCGCGGGCCTCGGCCAGCTCGGCGCGCAGCCGTTCCAGCTCCCGCCGGCCCGCCTCGTCGGCCCGCTCGGCGTCGGCCCGCTGCGCCTCCTCACCGGCGGCGGCGACCAGCTTGACCCAGCCGGCCGGGCGCAGCACATAGGCCGCGGCGGCGACGTCGACGGGGTCGGCGGCGGCCGGGGGCGAGCCGGACTCGACCGCTCCGGCCAGCTCCGGCCGGCCCTCCCTGAGGCGCTCGCCGATCCGCTGCCGGAACAGCGGCTCGCTCTCCAGCGCGGCCGCCATCGCGTTGCCCGCGAACCTCGCGCGCCGGGACGGGGTGAACCGGGCGTACTGGCGCAGCTGGGCGGGCAGCTCCGCCACCGTCAGGCCGCCGAAGGCGTCGGAGACGAGGGCGACGACCCGGCGCCGCACCCCTTCGGGCAGCGGCCGGTCGAGCGCCTCGGCGGCGTCACCGGCCGCACCGGCCGGTTCAGCGCCGCTTGCGGGCTGCTCCACGATCCGTCACCCCACTACCCGTCCGTCATGCCCGCCGGGCCGCTCCCGTCTCAGGAAGCGGTGCCCGGCCTGTCCACCAGCTCGATCTGGTCCACCGCGTTGCACCAGCGGCAGCGGACCGACTCGATGGTCTCACTGACCACCTCGCGCTCCTCGACCTTCGGCTCACCGGCGAGGTCCAGATGGACGTACTCCACGACCTTGGAGGACCGGGTGACGTCGAAGCGCGTCAGGTTGCCGCAGAGCGTGCAGCGCCAGCGGGTCTCGGCGGTCGGCAGGGGAACCGTCGTCATCGTGCCGTCCTCTTCCATGTGCTCTCGTGCCGGGGTGCGGAGCCGCGGTGCGCCGTCGAACTGCGGAGGTACTGCCCGTAACCCTACGGCCTCGGGGTACCCCCGTGTCGCGGCGAGGCGCCCTGTCCCGCTCCCTCCGTTTACGTCATGATCTGTCCATGATCGCTTGGCGCGGACCGACTGTGACCTATGGCGTGATCGGCGCCTGCTTCCTGGTCTTCCTGATCAGTCCGGTGTCCGGGTTGAACCCGTCGTACGGCACCGGCGACGAGCTGCTGGCGGCGCAGAGCGCGTACTTCCGCCGCTGGGGGGTGATCCCGGCCGACCTGCTGAGCGGCTCGCCGGGGGCGCTGTCCACGCCGCTGACCGCGCTGTTCGTCAGCGGAAGCTGGCTGCACCTGCTGGGCAACATGCTCTTCCTGTACGTGTTCGGGGCGATGGCCGAGGAGCGGTTGGGGCACCTGGAGTTCTGCCTCTTCTACGCCGCCTGCGGTTATCTCGCCCTGCTCGCGTACGCGGTGGCCCACGCGCACTCGGAGCAGACGCTGGTCGGGGGGTCGGGGGCGATCTCGGGGGTGCTCGGTGCCTTCCTCTACCTCTTCCCCCGGGCGCGGGTCACCAGCCTCTTCCCGTTCCTGTTCTTCCTGCCGCTGCGCTTTCCCGCCTGGGCCGTGCTGGTCTTCTGGTTCGTGCTCCAGTGGATGATGGCGGCGCGGGGCACCGGCAGCGGTCCCGGGGTGGCGTACCTGGCGCACGTGGTGGGGTTCTGCCTGGGCTTCCTGTACGCGTGGGGGCGCTTCGGGCGGGGAGCTAGAGTGAAGGCCCCACCAGCGGCCACCGAGGGAGAAGGACAGCCGTGATCACCGCGATCGTGCTCATCAAGACCAGCGTGGACCGCATCCCCGAGATCGCCGAGTCGATCGCCGCGCTGGACAGCGTCAGCGAGGTCTTCTCCGTCACGGGTACGTACGACCTGATCGCCATGGTCCGGGTGGCCAGGCACGAGGACCTGGCGGACGTCATCCCGGGCCGGATCAGCAAGATCCCGGGTGTCGAGGCGACGGACACGCACGTGGCGTTCCGCACGTACTCGCAGCACGACCTGGAAGCCGCGTTCGCGATCGGCCTCGACGCGTAACGCCTTCCGCGTCGCCCGTACGCCCTCAGCGCCGGGCCGGGCCCGTGCTGGATGCCGTGCATGCCCTTCATGCCGTTCGTGCCGTTCGCGCCGTTCATGAAGGAGCCTTCATCCGGCGCTCATTCGGGCGAGGGTGGTGCCCGGCCAGGATGGGCGCATGGCTTTCTCCCATCGCATGGTGACGCTCGCCGCGGTCGTCGCCATCCCGCTCGGCATCGCCGCGACCAGTTACACGCTGACCGATACGCCCGAGACGACCAAGGTGCCGCCCCGGGTCGAGCTGGACGCCACTCCTCGGCCGGCCGGGAGCGCCACGCCGGGCCCGGGACGGACGCCCACCGCGGGGCCGTCACCGGCCGGCACCCCGGCCCGGACCCCGGCCGTGACCTCGGGGGCGAGCCCATGGGCGACCCCGGGCGGCAGCCCCACCGGCTCGCCGGCCCGGCCGGCCACGCCCACCGACGCCGTCGTACCGGTTCCGCCGGTCACCGGCGACGACGACGATGACGACCGCGGTGACGACATCGGTGACGAGAACTGACCGCCGGGTATCCGCCCGCGTACGGATCCTGCTCTGGCTACTGCTGGTGATGGCCGTCGCGCTGGCCGCGGTCGCGATGACCACCCGCTCGATCCTCCTGCGGGACGTGGACCACCGGATCAGCCAGCTGCTCACGCAGGAGACCCGCGAGTTCGCCAACTTCGTCGACCAGGGCGTGGACCCCGACACCGGCGCCCGGTTCACCGAGCCGCGCCGGCTGCTCCAGGTGTTCCTGCAACGCCAGTACTCCGACCCCGACGAGGAGTTGCTCGGCCTCACCCGGGGCACCGGCCCCGCCCCCGACGTGCTGCGGCAGCCGCGCGACATCGCGGAGGGCGTCGCCCTGCACCGGGACCGGGACACGCTCGCCCGGATCTTCTCCTCCGGCGAGCGCTCCGGCACCATCGACCGCCCGCAGGGCGAGGTGCGGTGGGCCAAGGTGCCGATCGACCCCGCGGGCCGGGCCGCGCCGGGCGCCTTCGTCGTGGCGTTCCACGCCGACCACGAGCAGGCCATCGCCGCGGAGGCGTTCCGCACCCAGCTCGCCATCTCGGGCGTCGCCCTGCTGATGACGACCGGCATCGGCTGGGCCGTCGCCGGCCGCATCCTCGCCCCGGTACGCGTGGTGCGCCGGGCGGCCGCGCAGCTCACCGAGCAGGATCTGACACGCCGCATCCCGGTGCAGGGCCGCGACGACATCGCGCTGCTGGCCGAGACGTTCAACGGCATGCTGGACCGGCTGGAGCGGGCGTTCGCGGCCCAGCGCCAGTTCGTGGACGACGCCGGGCACGAGCTGCGCACCCCCATCACGATCGTGCGCGGCCATCTGGAGCTGATGGGCGACGACCCCGTGGAGCAGGCCGAGACGGTCCGGCTGGTCACCGACGAACTGGACCGGATGAGCCGGATCGTGGAGGACCTGCTGCTGCTCGCCAAGGCCGAGCGCCCCGACTTCGTCACCCCCGAGCCGGTCCAGCTCGCCGAGCTGACGGCCGACGTGTTCGTGAAGGCGCGGGCGCTGGGCGAGCGCGAGTGGGTCCTGGACGGCGTCGCCGACCGCGAGGCCGAGCTCGACCCGCAGCGCATCACCCAGGCGATGGTCCAACTCGCGCAGAACGCCGTCCAGCACACCGTCCCCGGCCAGCGCATAAGAATCGGCTCGCGCCAACTGGACGGCCGCGTCGAGCTGTACGTCGCCGACAGCGGGCCCGGTGTGCAGCCCCAGGACATCCCCGTGATCTTCGAGCGGTTCCGGCGCGGCACGGCGCGGCGCTCCACGCTCACCAGCGGCGGCGCCGGGCTCGGTCTTTCCATCGTGCGGGCCATCGCCGAGGGCCACCCGGGCGGCCGCGTCGAGCTGCGCCCCACCGAGGGCGGGGGCGCCACCTTCGTCCTCGTACTCGCACTGGAGGAAGACGAGTGAACCGGATTCTGATCGCCGAGGACGAGGAGCGGATCGCCTCCTTCGTGGAGAAGGGACTGCGCGCCAACGGCTTCACCACCACCGTCGCCGCCGACGGCGACACCGCCCTCGACTACGCCGTCACCGGCGGCTTCGACCTGGTGGTGCTGGACATCGGCCTGCCGGGACGCGACGGCTTCACCGTGCTGCGCGAGCTGCGCGAGGCCCGGGTGACGCTCCCCGTCATCGTCCTGACCGCCCGCGACTCGGTACGGGACACGGTCGCGGGCCTGGAGGGCGGGGCGGACGACTGGATGACCAAGCCGTTCCGGTTCGAGGAGCTGCTCGCGCGGGTACGGCTGCGGCTGCGCACCGCCGCCCGCGCGCCCGAGGTGACGGTGCTGCGCAGCGGTGACCTCAGCCTGGACCTGCGCACCCGCCGGGCCCGTGCCGAGAACCGGACCGTCGACCTGACGGCCCGTGAGTTCGTCCTGCTGGAGCTGTTCCTGCGCCACCCCGGGCAGGTCCTGTCGCGGGAGCAGATCCTGTCGCACGTGTGGGGGTACGACTTCGACCCCGGCTCGAACATCGTGGACGTCTACGTACGCAATCTGCGCAAGAAGCTGGGCGCGCGGCGGCTGGAGACGGTACGCGGCATGGGCTACCGCATGCCGTAGAACAGCCCTTGGATGAACTTTCCTTAATAAAGCGCTCATTGAGGACTCACGGCGCACACCAAGACTTGACACCGTGACCCTCTCCCTCAGCCGCCCGGTGTGGCTGGGCGGCGCGCTCGGCGTCTGCGCGCTGCTGGCCATGCCGGACCGGTTCCCCGGCCTCGGCGGTGAGGCGCGCCTGACCCTCGCCGTCTTCGTCCTCGCCACCGTCGCCTGGATCGCCACCCCCGTCGACGACACCTACATCGCGCTGGGCGCGGGTCTCGCCCTCACCACGACCGGGGTGATCAGCAGCGAGACGCTGTTCGCCACCCTCGGCGACGAGACGATCTGGCTGCTGATCTGCGCGTTCGTCCTGGCGGCCGCCGTCACCCGGACGGGGCTCGCGGGGCGGGCGGCGGCGTTCCTGGTCAGTGGCGCCCGTACGGTACGCCAGCTGGTCCACCTCACCACCGCCGCACTGGTCGTCACCTCGTTCGCCGTCCCGGCCACCTCCGGGCGCGCCGCCCTCGCGCTTCCGGTGTTCCTGGCGCTCGCCAAGGTGCTGGCGGACCGGCGGCGGCTGGTGGTGATGCTGGCCCTGCTGTTCCCGACCGTCGTGCTGCTGTCGGCCGTCGCCACGCTGATCGGCGCGGGCGCGCACCTGATCACCGTCAACGTGCTGTGGGAACAGACCGGGCAGCGGCTGGGGTTCGTGCAATGGCTGCTGCTGGGGCTGCCGCTCGCGGTCGTCACCTCCCATCTGGCCGCCGAGGCGGTGCTGCTGACGACCACCTCGCGGGCGGACCGCCGCGGTCCCGTGCACATCACCCCGGCCGAGATCGGGGCGCACTCCCCCACCCCCGTCACCGGTCCGCTGTCCACCGCCGAGGCCCGCTGCGCGCTGCTGCTGGCGACGGTGGTGGTGCTGTGGTGCAGCGAGCCGCTGCACCGGGTCTCACCCGCGGTCGTCGCGCTGATCGGCGCGGTGGTGGCGGCGTCGCCGGCGCTCGGCACCGTACGGCTGAAGGACGGGCTGAGGACGGTGCCCTGGCCGCTGCTGCTGTTCATGGCCGCGACGATGGCCATGGGCGTGGCGCTGGCGGACTCGGGCGCGGCGGAGTGGCTGGTGGGCGGGGTGCCGGTGGACGTGCCGCCGTGGCTGTTCCTCACGGTCGTCGTGGGGGTGAGTACGGCGGCCCACCTCGTCCTCCAGTCGCGTTCCGCCCGCTCGTCGGTGCTCGTGCCGCTGGTGGTGGTGGCGGCGTCGGCCGCCGGGGTGAACCCGGTCGCCGCCGCGCTCGCCTCCACCGCCGCGGCCGGGTTCTGCCACACCCTTCCCGCGTCGGCCAAGCCGGTCGCGCTGTTCGCCGACGTGCCGGACGGCGTGCCGACGTACACCTCGCGCGACCTGCTGCGGCTGTCGGCCGTGCTGGCCCCGCTCACGGCCGGCCTGGTCCTGCTGTTCGCCCTGACCGTCTGGCCGCTGCTCGGCGTGCCCGTCCTCCTGGAGACCCAGCCGTGAACCTTCCGTACCGCATCGCCGTCGCGCCCAGCGGCTTCAAGGAGTCCCTGTCGGCGCGGCAGGCCGCCGAGTCCATCGCGGCAGGGGTGCTGCGGGTCCTGCCGGACGCCGAGGTGGACCTCATCCCGCTGGTCGACGGCGGTGAGGGTACGGCCGAGGCGCTGGCCGCCGCGACGGGCGGGCGGCTCGTGCCGTGCACCGCGACGGGCCCGCTCGGCTCGCCCGTGGACAGCCACTTCGCGGTGCTGGGCGACGGCTCGGCCGTGGTGGAGATGGCCGCCGTCGCGGGGCTCGCGCTGGTGCCACCGGGCCGCCGCGACCCGGGGGCCACCACGACGTACGGCGTCGGCGAACTGCTCCGGGCCGCCCTGGACTCGGGCGCCCGTCGCGTCCTCGTCGGCTGCGGCGACTCCGGTACGTCGGACGGGGGCGCCGGCGCGCTCCAGGCGCTGGGCGTCCGGCTCCTGGACGCGGACGGGCGTGAACTGCCGCACGGAGGCGCGGCTTTGCGGCGGCTCGCCGCCATCGACGCGGGCGGGCTCGACCCGCGACTGGCGGGCGCCGAGCTGCTGGTGGCGTGCAACCCGTACAACGTGCTGTGCGGCGAGCGCGGCGTGGCCCGGGTCTTCGGCCCCCAGAAGGGCGCGACGCCCGCGCGGGTGGAGGAGCTGTCGGTGGCGCTGGAGCGCTGGGCGGCCGCCCTGACCGAGGCGTTCGCGCCCGGTGCCGACCTGCGCACGGCGCCCGGCACCGGGGCGTCGGGCGGGCTGGGCGCGGGGCTCGCGGCGGTGGGCGCCCGGCTGTCGCCGCGCTTCGACGTGCTGCTGGACGGGCTGGACCTCGACGCACGGCTCGCCCGCGCCGACCTGGTGATCACGGGCGAGGGCGCCCTGGACGCCCAGACCGCGCGCGGCAAGATCCCGGGCGAGGTGGCGCGCCGCGCCCGGGAGGCGGGCGTTCCGGTGCTCGCGCTGGCGGGGACCCTGGGGGGCGGCGCCGAGGCGGCGGGCCTGGACGCCTACGAGTCGATCGCCCCCGGCCCCGTACCGCGGTCACACGCCCTGGAACACGCCGCCGAACTCCTCGCGGACGCCGCCGAGCGGGCCCTGCGCACGATCCTGCTGGGCACCCGCCTCGTCAGCCGCGGTCGGGCACACAACGCCCGTCCTCCGTACGGTAGTTCCACTTCGCCCCGTCCCGTACGAGCTCCTTCACGGCTCGAACGAACCGCTCGACGTGCTCGTCCGGCGTCCCCGCCCCGAAGCTGACCCGGATGGCGTTGAGCGCGGTGGTCCCGCCGTCCGGCGCGCCGCACTCGCCGACGTCCTCGCGCTCGCCGCCCAGCAGGGTGCGTACCAGCGGGTGGGCGCAGAACAGGCCGTCACGGACACCGATCCCGTACTCGGCGGAGAGCGCGGCCGCGAAGTGGGAGCTGTTCCAGCCCCTGACGACGAAGGAGATGACGCCGACCCGGGGGGCGTCGTCGCCGAACAGCGACAGCACCTTCACCTCGGGCACCTCGGCGAGCCCCTCGCGGACCTTGCCGATCAGGTACCGCTCGCGCGCCACCAGGCCGTCGAACCCGGCCTCGGTGAGCGCCTTGCAGGCGGAGGCGATGGCGTACACGCCGATGACGTTCGGCGAACCGGCCTCGTGCCGGGCGGCGGTGGTGTGCCACTCCACGTCCACCCCGCCGTCCGCCCGCCGTGCGACCGTGCGGGACGCGCCGCCGCCGGCCAGGTACGGCTCGGCCTCCCGCAGCCAGTCGGCGCGGCCCGCGAGGACGCCCGAGCCGAACGGCGCGTACAGCTTGTGGCCCGAGAACGCCACCCAGTCGACGTCCAGGTCCCGCACGGAGACCGGGTGGTGCGGGGCGAGCTGCGCCGCGTCCAGCACGATGCGCGCCCCGTGCGCGTGGGCGGCGGCGGCCAGCTCGCGCACCGGCCACAGCTCACCGGTCACGTTGGAGGCGCCGGTGACGCAGACGAGGGCGGGGCCGTGGGGGTCGCGGTCGGCGAGGGCCCGCTCCAGCGTCTCGACCGCCTGACCCGGCGTACGGGGCGCGTTGAGGTAGGTGACCCGCGCGTCCCTCCAGGGCAGCAGCGAGGCGTGGTGCTCGGTCTCGAAGACGAAGACCTGGCAGCCGGCCGGGAGGGCGGCGGCAAGGAGGTTCAGCGAGTCGGTGGTCGACCGGGTGAACACCACCTGGTCGCCCTCGCGGCAGTCCAGGAACTCCGCCACCGCCACGCGGCTGCTCTCGAACAGGTCGGTCGACAGCTGCGACAGGTACCCGGCCCCGCGGTGCACGCTGCCGTAGTACGGCGCGTACGCGGCCACGTCGTCCCACACCCGCTGGAGCGCGGGCGCGCTCGCGGCGTAGTCGAGCGCGGCGTAGGTGACCTCGCCACCGGTGACCAGCGGCACGGTGACATCCCGCCCGAGAACGGGCAGAGGCGAAGAAACGGACTGGTCGGCGGCAACACTGGAAACGGACATGGCGAACTCCCGTACAGGGCAGGCGAATTCTGCGCGTCACGCATCACGGTGCGGCGCCGCAGAGAGGAAAAGGAGGTGCGGAGAAGGGGCGATACGCCCTATCGCATTCGCTTGCTCACGAGACTGCTCCCTTGAGGACCAGGACCCCAGGGCTGTGACATTCACCGATGTCCAGGGGTCCGCGCTTGCCACAGACTTCGCCGCCTGCGGCCTGGTCTTCACCCGGGGCACCCCGCCACGGACGGAGGGTTGCCGGACAGCGGGCCGGGGCCGTAGTCGCTGTCACTCATGACCTGCCGAGAAGCTATGCCACTGATCGCCCCCGCGCAACTCGTGTCCGGATGACGGGACACGCGAAGGGGCCCGGCCGCGGCCGGACCCCTCCCACGAGCCACACGCCTCACGCGTTGCTGGCCGCGACCCACCGCTCCAGCGCCGCCCGCGCCGCGCCCGAGTCGATCGACTCGGTCGCCTTCGCGATGCCCGCCCGGATCTGCTCGGTCAGCGGCTCGGCGGAGGGCTCCAGCGCGACCAGCGCCGCCGCCGCGTTGAGCAGCACCGCGTCCCGTACGGGCCCGGTCTCGCCGGCCAGCAGCCGGCGGGCCACATCCGCGTTGTACGAGGCGTCCGCGCCGCGCAGCGCCTCGACCGGCACCAGCGCGATGCCCACGTCGCGCGGGTCGAACGCCTCCTCGCGCACCGCGCCGTCCCGCACCACCCACACCGTCGAGGTGGCCGTGGTGGTCAGCTCGTCCAGCCCGTCGTCGCCGCGGAAGACCAGCGCCGACGAGCCCCGCTCGGCGAGCACCCCGGCCAGGATGGGCGCCATCCGGGCGTCGGCGACGCCGGTCGCCTGGGCCTTGACGCGGGCGGGGTTGGTCAGCGGGCCGAGGAAGTTGAACGTGGTGCGGATGCCGAGCTCTTTGCGGGCCGCGGCGACATGGCGCAGCGCCGGGTGGAACTTGACCGCGAAGCAGAAGGTGATGCCCGCCTCCTGCGCGACCTCCGCCACCCGCCGCGGCGTCAGCTCCAGGTTGACGCCGAGCTTCTCCAGCACGTCGGACGCGCCGGAGGCGGAGGACGCCGCCCGGTTGCCGTGCTTGACCACCTTGGCACCCGTACCGGCCACGACGATCGCCGACATGGTGGAGATGTTGACGGTTTTGGCGCCGTCACCGCCCGTACCGACGATGTCCACGGACGGGCCGGGCACCTCGATCAGGTTGGCGTGCGCGTACATGGTGCGGACGAGGCCGGAGATCTCCTCCACGGTCTCCCCCTTGGCCCGCAGCGCGACCGCGAACCCGGCGATCTGCGCGTCGGTCGCCTCGCCGCGCATGATGCGGTCCATCGCCCAGGCCGTGTCGTCGGCGCTCTGGTCGCGGCCCTCCAGCAGCCCGTTCAGCACCTCGGGCCAGGAACGACCCGCCGGGCTCGGTCCTCCAGCGGGTTGCACAGCGCTCATGGTCGCTCCTGGTGTCCGTACCTACACAGTCGACCACAGCCTATCGAGCGCCGGACACGGCAAAGAGCCCCGTCCGGTGAGTGGACGGGGCTCGATGCGGTGTGGCGACCTTCAGGTCAGGCGGACCAGGCGATCAGTGGTGGCCGTGGCCGCTGGTGATCTCCTGGTACTCCTCGACGGTGGGCTTGGGGATCTGGTTGCCCTCGCCGTAGTAGCCCTTGCTCAGCTTGGCGCGGAGCTTCTGCATGCGCGTGGGCTTGCGCTCGACGCCGTTCTCGTCGACCGTCGGGCCGATCTCGGCCGGCGTGTACTGCTCGTGCGCGGTGAGCGAGTAACGCTGAGCCTGGCTGAGCGGCTCGTGGATCTCGACGAACTCGCCGTGCGGCAGGCGCTTGATGATGCCGGACTCGCGTCCGTGCAGCACCTTGTCGCGGTCGCGCCGCTGGAGGCCCAGGCAGATCCGCTTGGTGACGATGAACGCGATGACCGGTCCGGCGAAGAAGGCGATCCGGACGAACCAGGTGATGGCGTTGATCGACAGGTGGAAGTGGGTGGCGAAGATGTCGTTGCCACCACCGACCAGCATGATCATGTAGGCGGTGACCCAGGCGACACCGAGGGCCGTGCGGGTCGGCGCGTTGCGCGGCCGGTCCAGGATGTGGTGCTCGCGCTTGTCACCGGTGATCCACGCCTCGATGAACGGGTAGAGCGCGATCGCGGCGAGCATCAGACCGAACACCACCAGCGGGATGAACACGCCCAGGACGAGCGTGTGGCCCCACAGGTTGATCTCCCAGCCCGGCATCACGCGGACGAGACCCTCGGCGAAGCCCATGTACCAGTCGGGCTGGGCGCCGGTGGACACCTGGTCCGGACGGTACGGACCCATGGTCCAGATCGGGTTGATGGTGAACATGCCGGAGATGACCGCGATGACACCGAAGACCAGGAAGAAGAAGCCTCCGGCCTTGGCCATGTAGACCGGCAGCAGCGGCATGCCCACGACGTTGTTGTTCGTCCGGCCGGGGCCGGGGAACTGCGTGTGCTTGTGGTAGAAGACCAGGATCAGGTGCGCCACCACGAGGCCGAGCATGATGCCCGGCAGCAGCAGGATGTGGATCGAGTAGAACCGGGCCACCATGTCGTGGCCGGGGAACTCCCCGCCGAACAGGAACATCGAGATGTACGTGCCGACGATCGGCATGGACAGGATCGCGCCCTGCGTGAAGCGGACACCGGTGCCGGAGAGCAGGTCGTCCGGGAGCGAGTAACCGGTGAAGCCGGTGAACATGCCCAGGACGAGCAGCAGGAAGCCGAAGAGCCAGTTGACCTCGCGCGGCTTGCGGAACGCGCCGGTGAAGAAGACGCGCATCATGTGCACGAACATGCCGGCGAGGAAGATCACCGCGGCCCAGTGGTGGATCTGCCGGATGAGCAGACCACCGCGGACGTCGAAGCTGATGTCGAGCGTCGAGGCGTACGCCTCGGTCATGCGGATGCCCTGCATCGGCACGTACGAACCGTGGTACTCGATCTCGTTCATGCTCGGGTGGAAGAACAGCGTCAGGTACACACCCGTGAGGATGATGATGATGAAGCTGTAGAGGCAGATCTCACCCAGCATGAAGGACCAGTGGTCCGGGAAGATCTTCCGCATGTTGGCCTTGGCCAACCCGTAGATCCCCAGCCGGCCGTCGGCCCAGTCGGCCACCCGCTCGCCGGCGGGCGCCTTGCGCTTGCTGTCTGATGCGGTCGTGGTGCTCATCCGCGCTCCCAGAATGCAGGGCCGACGGGCTCGGGGAAGTCGCCGAGCGCCTCGAGGAAGCCCTCGTCATTCACGCCGATCCGCAGCTGCGGAAGGGCGTGGCCGGCCGGGCCGAAGATGACGCGGGCGCCGTCGGAGAGGTCGAAGGTGGACTGGTGGCACGGGCAGAGGACGTGGTGGGTCTGCTGCTCGTACAGGGAGATCGGGCAGCCCACGTGGGTGCAGATCTTGGAGAAGGCCACGATGCCGTCGTGCGACCACTCCAGCTCGCGCTTGTCCTTGATGTCCTCCGGCAGGATCCGGACGATCATCAGGGCGGCCTTGGCGATCTCGGTGTTGAACTCGTGGTCGTCCTCCTCCAGGCCCTCGGGCTTGGCGAAGGTGAGCGAGCCGACGACGATGTCCTCGGGGCGCAGCGGCTCGTTCGTGTTCATGTTGATGAGCTGCTTGCCCCTGGACCACGCGGTGTGGAACAGCTTCTTCTCGGGCAGCGGGCCCAGCTCACGCAGCAGCACCACACCGGAGAGCGGCACCATGGCCAGCGCGCCGAACATGGTGTTGCGGATCAGCTTGCGCCGGCCGAGCGCCGACTCGCGCGCACCGTCCGCGAAGTCGGCCATGACCTTGGCCTTGACCTCGGGCGTGGCCTCGATCGGGTGCCGGTCGTCGGCCATCTCGTGGTCGGACATCAGGGTGCGGGCCCAGTGGACCGCGCCCGCGCCGATGCAGAAGAGCGCGAGGCCCAGCGTCAGGCCGAGCGACAGGTTCGTCGCGCTGACGTGGCCCAGCGGCCAGACGTAGACGATCTGGTCGACCGGGAAGATCACGAACGAGGCGATGAAGGCGACGGTGGCCAGCATCGACGTCGTGAACAGCAGGGCGACCGTGCGCTCGGACCGCTTGGCGGCCCGCTCGTCGATGTCCTGGATGCGCGGCTTGTGGGGTGGCAGCCCCGGGTCGGCGAACGGGTTCTCGGCTACCGCCGTGCCGTGCGCGGTGTCCTGCTCGCTCGGCAGGCTCTCCTTGGAAATCTCTTGGCTACTCATGACTTCTTGGCCTTAGCGGTGTGGGCCGCGACCCAGACGGCGACGGCGATCAGCGAACCCAGACCGAAGATCCACCCGAACAGACCCTCGCTGACGGGGCCGACGCCGCCCAGCGCGAAGCCGCCGGGGGTCGCGGTCCTGTCGTCGTTCACTGTCCGGATGTACGCGATGATGTCCTTCTTTTCCTTCTCCGGCATGATCGTGTCGGGGAAGGAGGGCATGTTCTGCGGGCCGGTCTGCATGGCCTCGTAGATGTGCTTCGGGCTCACGTCTGTCAGCGGCGGGGCGTACTTGCCGTGCGTCAGGGCACCGCCCGCGCCCGTGAAGTTGTGGCACTGGGCGCAGTTGGTGCGGAACAGGTCGCCACCACGGGCGATGTCCGCGCCTTGCGGGCTGTACTGCTTCTCGGTCGGCGTGATGGGACCGGGGCCGAGGGAGGCTACGTACGCGGCGAGCTGGTCGATCTCGGCCTGCGAGTAGATGTTCCTCTTCTCCGGCACCTGGGCGCCGGGCTGCTGCGCCGGCATACGGCCGGTGCCGACCTGGAAGTCCACGGCTGCGGAGCCGACGCCGACGAGGCTCGGGCCGTCAGTGGTTCCCTGACCGCCGGTTCCGTGGCAGCTGGCGCAGCCGACGGTGTAGAGCTTCTTGCCCTCCTCGATGGCGAGGGACTGGGCGGTTTCGTCGGCCTGCGCCTTGCCCGCGGGCGCGAACGCGGCGTACAGCCCCCCAGTGGCCGCCAGCGCGAGGAGTAGGACGACGACCGCCGCCAGCGGATGGCGTCGTCGTGCGGAGAGCTTTTTCACGGATTACCCCGGTGTCAGGATCTTCTGCGTCGGTGCTTGCTGGATGTCTCGGGCGTCCGGCCCGATTACTTGATCATGTAGATCGTGGCGAAGAGGCCGATCCAGACGACATCGACGAAGTGCCAGTAGTAGGACACGACGATGGCGGCGGTTGCCTGCTCGTGAGTGAATCTCCGGGCCGCGTAGGTACGGCCGAGGACCAGCAGGAAGGCGATGAGACCGCCCGTCACGTGCAGGCCGTGGAAACCGGTCGTCAGGTAGAACACGGAGCCGTACGGGTCGGACGAGAGCGAGAGGCCCTCGTGCTTGACCAGCTCGGTGTACTCGAAGACCTGGCCTCCGATGAAGATCGCACCCATCACGAACGTGATGATGAACCACGCCCGGAGCTTCTTCACATCGCCCCGCTCGGCGGCGAACACGCCGAGCTGGCAGGTGAGCGAGGAGAGCACCAGGATCGTGGTGTTGGTCGCCGAGAACGGGAAGTTCAGCGCATCGGCTTTCTCTGCCCAGAACTCGGCACCCGTTACCGATCGCAGGGTGAAGTACATCGCGAAGAGGGCCGCGAAGAACATCAGCTCGGAACTCAGCCAGATGATGGTTCCGACGCTGGTGAGGTTCGGCCGATTGACCGACGGGTGCGCGTGCCCGGTTTCTACTGTCGTTGCTGTCGCCACGACCGACATTATGTCGGTCGCTTATCCCGCCCTCACTCCGGGGGGTGCCGTTCGGTGTGTTGGTACGGTCCGACCGGCCCTGACGGCCCGGCGGAACGGCCGTCGAAGGGATGTCCGAACCGGTGTTGACACGGTGGGGGACGGAGTAGCATCCGGCCCATCGGTTCCTGCCCATGCCGCCGACGTACTCGGAGGAACAATGCAGTCGAGCGCCACCGTCCTGGTCTACAGCGACGACGCCAACACCCGCGCGCAGGTGCGGCTGGCGGCCGGGCGCAGGCCCGCGGCCGACGTTCCCCCGGTCGAGTACATCGAGTGCGCGACGCTGCCGGCCGTCCTGAAGGCCCTGGACGAGGGCGGCGTCGACGTCTGCGTCCTGGACGGCGAGGCGGCTCCGGCGGGCGGCATGGGGGTCTGCCGGCAGATCAAGGACGAGATCTTCCGCTGCCCGCCCGTGCTGCTGCTGATCGGCCGCCCGCAGGACGCCTGGCTGGCCACCTGGAGCCGCGCGGACGCCGCGGTGACCCTCCCGGTCGACCCGGTCGAGCTCGCGGACACCCTGGCCGCCCTGCTGCGCTCCCGCCTCGCCGTGGAGGCGTGACACCTCTTCCGGGCTCGGTTCGCCTCACAGGCCCGGCTGGAGCCGGAGGTGGTGGGTGCGGGGGGCGTCGGCGAGGGCGGCGCTGCCGGCTTGCCACTTGTGCCAGGGCAGGTTCCAGTCGCCGAAGCCGTTGCCGAAGTGGTCCATCTCCTTGCCGTCACTGTTGATGACGGTGACGAGGTCGCCGGGGCGGACCGTCTGGTAGAACCAGGCGGCGTTGCTGGTGGACATGCCGGTGCAGCCGTGGCTGACGTTGGCGGACCCGTGTGAGCCGGCCGACCACGGCGCGGCGTGGACGTATTCACCGCTCCAGGTGACCCGGGTGGCGTAGTAGACGGGCAGGTCGTAGGACTCGCTGCTGCCCGCGGCGATGCCGACGGTGGTGCTGCGCATCCGTACGTAGTACTCCTTGCCGAGCACCACCTTGATGCCGTTACGGGTGGAAAAGCCCGGCTTTCCGGTGGTCACCGGAATGGTGTTGATCACCTTTCCGTTGCGCTTGACCGTCATCTGGTGGCTCGCCGCGTCGGTGATGGCCTCGACGCGGTCGCCGATGCTGAGGTTCAGGGGCTTCACCGGGCCGCCGTAGAGGTCGCCCGCGACCCTGACGCCCGCCAGGTTGCCCGTGACGGTGATGGACGCGCCGACGGGCCAGAACTCCTTCGGGCGATAGTGCAGCTTCTTGTCGTCCACCCAGTGCCAGGCGCCCGCGACCGCCGGGACGGAGCGGACCTTGAGGGAGCGCTCGACCGCGGCCTTGCCCGCCTTGGTGGTGACCGGGGCGCTGAGTTCCGCCGTGATGGGCTGCCCGACGCCGTACTTGCCCGCCTGCGGGCCGAATGCGACCTTCAGGAGCTTCTTGGCGGGCGCCGTCTCGAATGTCAGCGTACGGGCGCCGGGCGAGCCCTCGCGGTCCTCCGTGGCGACCCGGACGGTGTAGCGCGTACCGGCCACGAGCGGGGCCGTGGACCGCCAGCGGCTGCCGTCGGCGGACAGCTCGCCCGCCAGGTAGTGGCCGGCCGTGTCGACGGCCGTGACGTCCGTGATGCGGCCGTCCTTGCCCCGGGCGGTGACTTCGAGCGGCTTGTCCAGTGGCGCCTTGACGCTGCCGGACGGCGTGTTGAACGCGACCTGACGGGCCGCGTCGTACGGCCTCGCGGAGAGGGGATGGCCGTCCGGACCACCGCACGCGGTCGCGGTCGCGGCGGTGACGGCGACCAGCAGGGTGCAACTGAGGACAGTGCGCAGGCGTGGCGTGTGGCTCATAAGCACACGGTAGGAATGCCTGTCGACCCCGGCACGCCGGATGACTCCAAACGAGTGGGCCCGGCAGCCTCCGTACGGAGGTTGCCGGGCCCTTTGCCCGAAGGCTTCGCGGAGCTTCGCGGAGCGCCGCGGACCTACTGGTTCTGGTTCTCGCCGCGGTAGTACTCGAAGACCCAGCCGAAGAGGCCGATCAGGATCATCGGCAGGGAGAAGTACAGCAGCCACCAGCCCAGCGCGATGGCCAGGAAGGCGAAGGCGCCACCGACCGCCAGCGAGAGCGGCTGCCAGCTGTGCGGCGAGAAGAAGCCGACCTCACCGGCCTCGTCCGCGACGTCGGCCTCCTTGTTGTCCTGCGCCATGGCGTCCACTCGCCGGGCCGTGAAGGCCAGGTAGTAGCCGATCATGATCGACAGTCCGAAGGCCAGGAACAGCGCCGTCGTACCGGCCGGCTCCTTCGACCACAGGCCGTAGACGATGGCCATGGCCAGGATGAAGACGCTCAGCCAGATGAACATCTTGCCTTGGATCTTCACTTGCCGACCTCCTTGCCGCCGAACAGCGCGGTGTCCTTCTGCCCGTGGTTCTCCAGCAGGCCGACAGCGGCGATCTCAGGGTGATGCAGGTCGAAGGCCGGGGATTCGGAGCGAATGCGCGGCAGCGTGAGGAAGTTGTGCCGCGGCGGCGGGCAGGACGTCGCCCACTCCAGCGAACGGCCGTAGCCCCACGGGTCGTCGACCTCGACCCTCTTGCCGTACCTGGCGGTCTTCCAGACGTTGTAGAAGAACGGCAGGATCGACAGACCCAGCAGGAACGACGCGATGGTGGAGATGGTGTTCAGCAGGGTGAAGCCGTCGGCGGCGAGGTAGTCCGCGTAACGCCGCGGCATGCCCTCGGCACCGAGCCAGTGCTGCACCAGGAACGTGCCGTGGAAGCCGATGAACAGCGTCCAGAACGTGATCTTGCCCAGGCGCTCGTCCAGCATCTTGCCGGTGAACTTCGGCCACCAGAAGTGGAATCCGGCGAACATCGCGAACACCACGGTGCCGAAGACGACGTAGTGGAAGTGCGCGACGACGAAGTACGAGTCGGAGACGTGGAAGTCCATCGGGGGCGAGGCCAGGATGACGCCGGTCAGACCACCGAAGGTGAAGGTGACCAGGAAGCCGATCGTCCAGAGCATCGGGGTCTCGAAGGACAGTGAGCCCTTCCACATGGTGCCGATCCAGTTGAAGAACTTCACACCGGTCGGTACCGCGATCAGGAAGGTCATGAACGAGAAGAACGGCAGCAGCACACCGCCGGTGACGTACATGTGGTGCGCCCACACCGTCACGGACAGGCCCGCGATCGCGATCGTCGCGGCGATCAGGCCGATGTAGCCGAACATCGGCTTGCGGCTGAAGACCGGGATGATCTCCGAGACGATGCCGAAGAACGGCAGGGCGATGATGTAGACCTCGGGGTGACCGAAGAACCAGAAGAGGTGCTGCCACAGCAGGGCGCCACCATTGGCGGCGTCGAAGATGTGGGACCCGAACTTGCGGTCCGCCTCCAGCGCGAAGAGCGCCGCGGCCAGCACCGGGAAGGCGAGCAGGACCAGCACACCGGTCAGCAGCACGTTCCAGGTGAAGATCGGCATCCGGAACATCGTCATGCCGGGCGCGCGCATGCAGATGATCGTGGTGATGAAGTTGACCGAGCCGAGGATCGTACCGAAGCCGGAGAAGGCCAGACCCATGATCCACATGTCGGCGCCGACACCCGGCGAGCGGACCGCGTCCGACAGCGGGGCGTAGGCGAACCAGCCGAAGTCGGCCGCACCCTGCGGGGTGAGGAAGCCGGCCACCGCGATGAGCGAGCCGAACAGGTACAGCCAGTAGGCGAACATGTTCAGCCGCGGGAACGCCACGTCGGGCGCGCCGATCTGCAGCGGCATGATCCAGTTCGCGAATCCGGCGAACAGCGGCGTCGCGAACATCAGCAGCATGATCGTGCCGTGCATCGTGAACGCCTGGTTGAACTGCTCGTTCGACATGATCTGCGTACCCGGACGGGCGAGCTCGGCGCGCATGAAGAGCGCCAGCAGACCGCCGATGCAGAAGAAGGCGAACGACGTGACCAGGTAAAGCGTGCCGATCGTCTTGTGGTCGGTGGTGGTCAGCCACTTCACGACGACGCCGCCGGGGTGCTTGGGCCGTACGGGCAGCTCGTTCTCGTACGGCTCACGCGAGCCGTCGGCTGCCGCGGCGGCACCCTGAGGTTCGTTGAGGATGCTCACAGTTGGTTGCTCTCCGAGTTCCTGGCCGAGTCGGTCATCTCAATGCCCGCCGGGATGTAACCCGTCTGCCCCTTCTCGGCCAGCTCCTTCAGGTGCTGCTGGTAGCGCTCCGGGGAGACGACCTTGACGTTGAAGAGCATCCGGGAGTGGTCGACGCCGCAGAGCTCGGCGCACTTGCCCCTGAAGGTGCCCTCCTTCGTCGCGGTCACCTCGAAGACGTTGACGTTGTGACCGGGGAAGACGTCCTGCTTGAACAGGAAGGGGAGCACCCAGAACGAGTGGATGACGTCACGGGAGGTCAGGATGAACCGGACCTTCTCACCCTTCGGCAGCCACAGGGTCGGACCCGGGTTGCCGTTCTGCGGGTTCCGCGTGCCGGGGATGCCGTAGTCGTAGACGCCCTCGGCTCCCGCCGGGAATTCCTTCTGGAGCCGGTCGGGAATGACGGCCAGTTCCGCGGCGGGCTTGGTGCCCGTCTCGGCCCTGCCGTCGACGTTCTCGATGTAGTTGAAGCCCCAGCTCCACTGGTAGCCGACCACGCTGATGGTGTGGGCCGGCTTCTTGGAGATCTGAAGGAGCTTCGACTCATCACGCGCGGTGAAGTAGAAGAGAACCGAGACGATGATGAGCGGGGTCACCGTGTACAGCGCCTCGATGGGCATGTTGTACCGGGTCTGCGGAGGGACCTCCACCTTGGTGCGGCTGCGCCGGTGGAAGATGACCGCCCACAGGATCAGGCCCCAGACCAGCACGCCCGTGGCGAGCGCAGCCGCCCACGAGCCCTGCCAGAGGGAGAGGATCGTCGGAGCCTCCTCCGTCACCGGGGTGGGCATACCAAGACGGGGGAAATCCTCCCAGTTGTACGAGCAACCGGAGGCGGTAGCCAGGATCAGGCCCGCAGTCAGCACCTGCGGCAGCTTCCGCCGCATCGGGCGCCGCGACGTGGGGGTACCACCCGCGCCTTGGCTGCGGGGGAGGTCGGAGCCGTTGGGACTCACGTAGCGCCTTCCCGAGAGTC
This sequence comes from Streptomyces ficellus, assembly GCF_030406405.1. GTDB lineage: Bacteria > Actinomycetota > Actinomycetes > Streptomycetales > Streptomycetaceae > Streptomyces > Streptomyces ficellus_B. The sequence goes on along the minus strand of NZ_JAUEPL010000021.1, from coordinate 30,301 downwards.
TCGCCCGCGCGGTCGGCTGCGGCCGTCACGCTGGTCGGTCGCCGGCCCTGACGCGGGCAGGGGTTTGGATGTTTATGCGGACCAAACCCTACTGGACGCCATTTGGGGTCGCGCGGGGAGGGTGCCCAACGCGCCGCGCGCCACTCTTTTTGGGGGCTCGGTTCGCCTCCGGGGCGCCTGTAGGGGCTGTCGACGGTCGATCTCCCCCTACGCCCTTCGGGCGTGGGAGGTGCCCCCGCTCGGGTCGCTCGTACCTCGCGACCCTCCGCGCGTTCTCCCTTTCGACAGCCCCGCGCCCCTTCACCTCACTCGCCACAGGTGCCTGGAGGGCAGCCGGGGTCACCGGAGGGGGACGCACAGGGAAGAAGCCTGGAGTTAGCGTGGCTGTGTGCCCTACTTCGATGCCGCTTCCTCCGCGCCCCTCCACCCCGTCGCCCGGCAGGCCCTGCTCGCCGCGCTCGACGAGGGGTGGGCCGATCCCGGCCGGCTCTACCGGGAGGGGCGGCGGGCGCGGCTGCTGCTGGACGCGGCGCGGGAGGCGGCGGCGGAGGCGGTGGGGTGCCGTCCCGACGAGCTGGTGTTCACCCCATCGGGGACGCGGGCCGTGCACACCGGTGTTGCCGGGGCCCTCGCCGGGCGCCGGCGGGCGGGGCGGCGGCTGGTCGTGTCGGCGGTGGAGCACTCGTCCGTGCTGCACGCGGCGGCCGCGCACGAGGCGGACGGCGGGACGGTGACCGAGGTGCCGGTCGACCGGGCCGGGCGGGTCGCGCCGGAGGCGTACGCCGCCGCGCTGCGGGACGACACCGCGCTCGCCTGCCTCCAGTCGGCCAACCACGAGGTGGGCACCGAGCAGCCGGTGGCCGAGGTGGCGGCGGCGTGCCGGGAGGCGGGGGTGCCGCTGCTGGTGGACGCCGCGCAGTCGCTGGCGTGGGGGCCGGTGGCGGGCGACTGGTCGCTGGTCACGGCGAGCGCCCACAAGTGGGGCGGCCCGGCGGGGGTCGGGCTGCTCGCCGTACGGAAGGGTGTGCGCTTCGCCCCCCAAGGCCCGGCCGACGAGCGGGAGTCGGGGCGGGCGGGCGGGTTCGAGAACATCCCGGCGATCGTCGCGGCGGCGGCCTCGCTGCGGGCGGTGCGCGCGGAGGCGGCGGCGGAGGCGGGGCGGCTGCGGGAGTTGGTGGAGCGGATCCGGGTGCGGGTGCCGGAGCTGGTGCCGGATGTGGAGGTGGCCGGCGATCCGGTGCGCCGGCTGCCCCATCTCGTGACCTTCTCGTGTCTCTATGTCGACGGGGAGGCGTTGCTGCACGAGCTGGACCGGGAGGGTTTTTCCGTTTCGTCCGGTTCATCGTGTACGAGTTCGACTCTGACGCCCAGCCATGTGCTGCGGGCGATGGGCGTGCTGTCGGAGGGCAACGTCCGGGTGTCGCTGCCGCCGGGTACGGCGGAGGCGGATGTGGACCGGTTCCTCCAGGTGCTGCCGGGCGCGGTGGCCGGGGTACGGGAGCGGCTGGGCGCGCCCGCCCCGGCGGCGGCCGGCGGGGGTGAGGCGTCGCTCGTCGTGGACGCGGTCGGCAGGCGGTGCCCGATCCCGGTGATCGAGCTGGCGAAGGTGTTCGGTGACGTACCGCTCGGCGGCACCGTCACGGTCCTCGCCGACGACGAGGCGGCCCGCCTCGACATCCCGGCGTGGTGCCAGATGCGCGGCCAGGAGTACGTGGGCGAGCGGCCGGCGGACCGCGGCACGGCGTACCTGGTCCGCCGGACGTCCTGATCAGGCCAGGTAGCCCTGGACCTCGGCGGCGGCCTCATGGCCGTACGCCTTGGTGAAGCGGTCCATGAAGTGGGCCCGGCGCAGGGTGTACTCCTGGGTGCCGAGCGTCTCGATGACCAGCGTGGCGAGCATGCAGCCGACCTGGGCGGCGCGCTCCAGCCCGGCGCCCCAGGACAGGCCGGACAGGAAGCCGGCGCGGAAGGCGTCGCCGACGCCGGTCGGGTCGACCTTGGCCTCCTCCTCGGGGCAGCCGACCTCGATGGGCGGCTCGCCGACGCTCTCGATGCGGACGCCCCGCGAGCCGAGGGTGGTGACGCGGTGGCCGACCTTGGCGAGGATCTCGTCGTCGGTCCAGCCGGTCTTGGACTCGATGAGCCCCTTCTCGTACTCGTTGGAGAAGAGGTACGTCGCGCCCTCCAGGAGCGTGCGGATCTCATCGCCGTCCATACGGGCGATCTGCTGCGAGAAGTCGGCGGCGAACGGGATGGCCCGGGCCCGGCACTCCTCCGTGTGGCGGAGCATCGCCTCGGGGTCGTCCGCGCCGATCAGGACCAGGTCCAGACCGCCGACGCGGTCGGCGACCGACTTGAGCTCGATGAGGCGGGCCTCGCTCATGGCGCCGGTGTAGAAGGAGCCGATCTGGTTGTGGTCGGCGTCCGTGGTGCAGACGAAGCGCGCGGTGTGCAGCACCTCGGAGATCCGTACGGAGCCGGTGTCGACGCCGTGCCGGTCGAGCCAGGCGCGGTACTCGTCGAAGTCGTAGCCGGCCGCGCCGACGAGGATCGGGTTGGTGCCCAGCTGCCCCATGCCGAAGCAGATGTTGGCCGCCACCCCTCCCCTGCGTACGTCGAGGTTGTCGACCAGGAAGGAGAGGGAGACCGTGTGCAGCTGATCGGCGACCAGCTGGTCGGCGAATCGGCCGGGGAAGGTCATGAGGTGGTCGGTGGCGATGGAGCCGGTGACTGCGATACGCACGGCTGGGCGCTCCTGCGGGAAGGTGGAGTTGACAGTTCACGCTACCGGGTCCGCGGGCGTCCGACATGCGGAAACTACCCGATAGTAGGTCTTTTTCCGTCGGCTTCCGCGTGCGTACGGTGCGGTCATGCCCAAGTACAGCGCTCCACATGAGCAGCGAGAGTCCGAGATCAGCCTGGCCGAGCTGCGCGGGGACGGCGCGCGCATGGCGCCGCACTGGGTGGTGGCGGAGAAGGCCGCGCCCGCTCCCGTGTCCCCGTCCCTCATCCACGGCGTGGTCGTCCCGCCCGCCTCGGCGCGGCTGATCGACGCCACACCCGAGTACGGCGCCTGAGGCACGGGGGAACCGCGCGCTCCCCGGCTCCGTCCCACCGGTGTCTCCCGTAAGGGACCACGGCGTACGAAGGAGCATGCGGTGAGCAGTACGGAGCCGACACAGGACAGCCCCCGCCGGAGGCGTTCGCCGCTCGCCGTCGCCTCGGTGGCGGCGGCGGTGCTGCTGGCCGGGGGTGGCGGTGCGTACCTCGCCACGGTCGGGGCGGACGGGGAGGAGCGGCGCGGCGGTGCGCCCGCGGCGGGTGGTACGCCCGCGGCGGGTGGTACGCCGCCGCCGCTGGTCCTGGACGGCCGCACCGGTACCGGGCCCGGGGTCGCGCCGGGTGAGCCCGATCCGCACGGGGTGGTCTACCGGGCGGCGGGGAAGCTGCCCGAGGGCCCGGAGTCGGCGCCCGTGTACCGGCCGCAGGGCACGGTCGGCGCGGCCGAGGTGGCCCGGCTGGCCAAGGCGCTGGGCGTCCAGGGCACGCCCCGGGTGATCGGTACGGTGTGGAAGGTGGGCCCGGACAAGGACGGTTCGGGCGCGACGCTGCACGTCGAACGGCAGGCACCGGGCGTGTGGACGTTCGGGACGGCCCCCTCCGGGGACAACTGCCTGAAGGGCAAGGAGTGCCCGTCCGGCGGGGGCGCGCCGGGCGGCGGCGGGCAGCCGGTGAGCGAGGAGGCCGCGAAGAAGGCGGCGGCTGCGGTGCTGGAGGCGGTGGGCCAGCGGGACTCGGCGGTGGACGCCACGCAGCTGATGGGCGCGGTACGGGTGGTCAACGCCGACCCGGTGGTGGGCGGGCTGCCCACCTACGGCTGGTCGACCGGCATCCAGGTGGACGCGGACGGGCGCCTGGCCGGGGGCAGTGGGCGGCTGAAGGCGCCGGTGAAGGGCGACGACTATCCGGTGATCGGCGCGGCCGAGGCGCTGAAGCGGCTGAACACGCCGTCCGGTGGCAGGGTCGGCATCGGCGGCTGCGCGACACCCGCGCCCGTGGACGAGAAGAGCCCGTCCCTGCCGTGCGCCCCGGAGGGGAACACCGCGGCGCCGGAGACGGTGACGGTCTCCAAGGCGGTCTTCGGGCTGGCGGCGCACCAGTCGGCGGGGCGCCCGGCGCTCGTACCGTCGTGGCTGTTCGAGGCGGTGCCGAAGGGCGACGCGCGGCCGTTCACGATCACGTACCCGGCCGTGGCGCCGGAGCACCTGGCGCCCGCCCCCACGCCGACCCCGCCCGCCCCCGAACCGGGCGACGACGAGCCCCGGCGGATCGAGTCGTACCGGGTCGACGGGCGGATCCTGACGGCGCACTTCTGGGGCGGGGTGTGCAGCAAGTACGCCCTGAGGGCGGAGGAGAGCGCCACGCGGGTGAAGCTGACGGTGGTCGAGACGCCGATCGAGCCGGGCCGGATGTGCGTCCTGATCGCCAAGGACCTGACCGGCACGGTCACCCTGGAGAAGCCGGTGGGCGAGCGTCAGATCGTGGACGCGGCGAGCGGCGAACGTATCCCGCGCAGGTGACAAAGGCGGCGGCCCCGGACATCCCGGGCCGCCGCCTCTTCACCCACCAGCCTCTTAGCTGAAGGAGTCGCCGCAGGCGCAGGAGCCGGTGGCGTTCGGGTTGTCGATGGTGAAGCCCTGCTTCTCGATCGTGTCGACGAAGTCGATGGAGGCGCCGCCCAGGTACGGGGCGCTCATGCGGTCGGTGACGACCTTGACGCCGTTGAAGTCCTTCACGACGTCACCGTCGAGCGAACGCTCGTCGAAGAAGAGCTGGTAACGCAGGCCGGAGCAGCCACCGGGCTGAACGGCGACGCGCAGTGCGAGGTCGTCGCGGCCTTCCTGGTCGAGCAGGGCCTTGACCTTGGCCGCGGCGGCGTCCGACAGAAGGATGCCGTCGCTGACAGTGGTCTTCTCGTCCGATACGGACATCTGCTTCTCTCCCGGGTTGTACGGAGACTGCTTGCCGACGGTTGCAACCGGCGGGGCCGCGGATTCATTCCGGGCCGAGGCTTGTGTCTTTCCCTTTCATGCTCGCACACCGGCCTCCGGTACAAGCACCGCTGCGCGGAGGGGGGATGTGTCACATCGACACTATGGCCATCGTCAAAGTGACGTGAACCGGTTATGATAGATAGCGTCAATTAGACGAAAAGGCTCAGTAGAAAGGGTGCGTGACGTGACCACCGCCCAGCCCCTGGATGTCCAGCCGACGCCGCTCGCCCTGCTGCTGCTCGGCCGCGAGGCCGACCCGAAGAGCGAGCGGGGCGTCGAGTGCCCCGGTGACCTGCCATCGCCGTCCGACCCCGACCTGGTGGAGCGGGCCCGCGCGGCCAAGGAGAAGCTCGGCGACAAGGTCTTCGTGCTGGGGCACCACTACCAGCGCGACGAGGTCATCCAGTTCGCGGACGTCACCGGCGACTCCTTCAAGCTCGCCCGGGACGCGGCCGCGCGGCCGGAGGCGGAGTACATCGTCTTCTGCGGCGTGCACTTCATGGCCGAGTCGGCCGACATCCTCACCTCCGACGACCAGAAGGTCGTGCTGCCGGACCTGGCGGCGGGCTGCTCGATGGCCGACATGGCGACGGCCGAGCAGGTCGCGGAGTGCTGGGACGTCCTGACGGAGGCCGGCATCGCCGAGCAGGTGGTGCCCGTCTCGTACATGAACTCCTCCGCCGACATCAAGGCCTTCACCGGCAAGCACGGCGGCACCATCTGCACCTCCTCCAACGCCAAGCGCGCCCTGGACTGGGCCTTCGAGCAGGGCGAGAAGGTCCTCTTCCTGCCGGACCAGCACCTGGGCCGCAACACCGCCGTGCGGGACATGGGCATGTCGCTCGACGACTGCGTCCTCTACAACCCCCACAAGCCGAACGGCGGCCTCACCGCCGAGGAGCTCCGCGCCGCCAAGATGATCCTCTGGCGCGGCCACTGCTCCGTCCACGGGCGTTTCTCGCTGGACTCCGTCAACGACGTGCGCGAGCGCATCCCGGGCGTCAACGTCCTGGTGCACCCCGAGTGCAAGCACGAGGTCGTCGCCGCGGCAGACTACGTCGGCTCGACGGAGTACATCATCAAGACCCTTGAGGCCGCCCCGGCCGGCTCGAAGTGGGCGATCGGTACGGAGCTGAACCTGGTCCGCCGCCTGGCGAACCGTTTCGCCGACGAGGGCAAGGAGATCGTCTTCCTCGACAAGACGGTCTGCTTCTGCTCGACCATGAACCGCATCGACCTGCCGCACCTGGTGTGGACGCTGGAGTCGCTGGCCGAGGGCAACCTGGTCAACCGCATCGAGGTCGACCCGGAGACGGAGAGCTTCGCCAAGCTGGCCCTGGAGCGCATGCTCGCGCTCCCGTAGCCGCCGGCCCCGCGGAGACGAGCCCGGGACCCCCGCACGCGATCCGCACACGCCCGCCACTCGCGGTGGCCGTGAGCACCTGTGCCCCGCCCGGACGCTGCCGGGCGGGGCACAGGTGAGGCGTTGGAGGTGGGTGTGAAGGTGCGCGGGAGGTGCCGGTCAGCCGGGGATGAGCCCGTCGCCGGACAGCATCTCGCGGACCTCTTCGAGCGTCGCGTCGGGCGCCGGGAGGATCAGTTCGGAGGGTTCCAAGGAGTCGTCCGGGAGCGGCTCGCCCAAGGTGCGCACCGTGTCCAGGAGCGCGTGGAGCGTGCGGCGGAACCCCTCGCCGTCGCCGTTCTCCATCTCCGCGAGCAGTTCGTCGTCCAGCTTGTTGAGCTCGGCGAAGTGGCTGTCCGCCAGCTTCACCTGACCCTCCCCCATGATCCTTACGATCATGACGCGCCGTCCTTTACTGCTTGTCGAACCTCGGATTCGACTGCTGCTGGGTCTGGTCCTGCGGCGTGGCCGTGCCGCCCTCGATGGCCTGCTGCGGCGTCGTCCCGCCGGCCAGCTCGGCCTTCATGCGCTGGAGCTCCAGCTCGACGTCCGTACCGCCCGAGAGGCGGTCCAGCTCGGCCTGGATGTCGTCCTTCGCCAGGCCCGACTGGTCGTCCAGCGCACCGGAGGCGAGCAACTCGTCGATCGCGCCCGCCCTCGCCTGGAGCTGGGCGGTCTTGTCCTCGGCGCGCTGGATGGCGACGCCGACGTCGCTCATCTCCTCCGAGATGCCGGAGAAGGACTCGGCGATCCGGGTCTGCGCCTGGGCGGCGGTGTACGTCGCCTTGATCGTCTCCTTCTTCGTACGGAAGGCGTCGACCTTGGCCTGGAGGCGCTGCGCGGCGAGCGTGAGCTTCTCCTCCTCGCCCTGCAGCGTCTGGTGCTGCGTCTCCAGGTCCGAGACCTGCTGCTGGAGCGCGGCACGGCGGGACAGCGCCTCGCGCGCCAGGTCCTCACGGCCCAGCGCGAGCGCCTTGCGGCCCTGGTCCTCCAGCTTGGAGGACTGGCTCTGGAGCTGGTTCAGCTGCAGTTCCAGGCGCTTGCGCGAGGTCGCCACGTCGGCGACGCCACGGCGCACCTTCTGGAGCAGTTCCAGCTGCTTCTGGTACGAGTAATCGAGGGTCTCGCGCGGATCCTCGGCCCGGTCAAGGGCCTTGTTTGCCTTCGCGCGGAAGATCATCCCCATACGCTTCATGACACCGCTCATGGGCTTCGCGCGCCCCCTTCTGACGGACTCGGCTCCAGCACTCCAACAGAACCCACAGTACGGGCCCTGCGTCCATTACCGCACTGTTCGAGCGCGGATGCGCTCATCCCCAAGGACGACTGTGCGCGGCGATGATCCGGCGCGAGGAGTAGGGGCCCTTGCCACGGTGGACGCAGGCTGTTGCCGGATCGTTCCCCTCGGGGGTGGGGTCCATGCCGGGTACCCCGTACCCTTGGGCTTTGTGTTCCGTAGCCGTTCGAAGGATGAGAAGGCCCCCACCGACAAGGTGACGGCGGACCTCTCCAAGCAGCCCCGCGACCCCGAGGCCCCCAAGGGCCGCCCGACCCCGAAGCGGAGTGAGGCCCAGACCCAGCGCCGCCGTGCGCAGAGCACCCCGCTCGACCGCAAGGAGGCCATGCGCCGGCAGCGCGAGGCCCGCCGCGCGGACCTCGCCAAGCAGCGCCAGGCGCTGGCCAGCGGCGACGAGCGCTACCTGCCGGCCCGCGACAAGGGCCCGGTCCGCCGCTTCGTGCGCGACTTCGTCGACTCGCGCTTCTGCGTCGCGGAGTTCTTCCTGCCGCTCGCGGTGGTGATCCTGGTCCTGTCCATGGTCCGCATCCCGCAGTTGCAGAACATCGCGCTGCTGCTGTGGCTCGGTGTGATCGCCATGATCATCGTGGACTCGATCGGCATCTCGATCCGGCTGAAGAAGCAGCTGAACGCGCGCTTCCCGAACGAACCCAAGCGCGGCGCCGTGGCCTACGCCCTGATGCGTACGCTCCAGATGCGCCGACTGCGGCTGCCGAAGCCGCAGGTCAAGCGCGGAGAGCGGCCCTGAGCACCCAGGTCTCCGGCTTCGCCGGCGCGTCGGGTGAGCGGCTGGACGGACTCGGCGGGCTGCGCGACACCGTGCGCCGGGAGCTCGTCGCCCGCCAGCTCGACGAGCAGATAGCCGCCCGCTACCCGGTGGGGCAGCGGCTGCGGATACTCGACGTCGGCATGGGCCAGGGCGCCCAGGCCCTGCGCCTGGCCCGGGCCGGGCACGCCGTCACGGGCCTTGAGTCCAGCCCGGAGATGCTGAAGGCCGCCCGCGAAGCGCTCGCCACCGAGCCGGCGGGCATCCGCGAGCGGGTGCGGCTGATCCAGGGGGACGGCCGGGACACCGGCGTGCACTTCCTGCCGGGCAGTTTCGACGTGGTGCTGTGCCACGGCGTGCTGATGTACGTCGAGGAGCCGGACGCCATGCTGGCGGGGCTCGCCCGGATGCTGGCGCCCGGCGGGCTGCTGTCGCTGCTCGTGCGGAACGCGGACGCGCTGGCGATGCGGCCGGGCCTGGCCGGGGACTGGTCCGGGGCGCTGGCCGCGTTCGAGTCGGACGCCTACTCCCCCAAGGTGCCGGCCGCGCTCGAACAGGGGGAACCCCCAGGCCCGCCGGGGGTCCCGGTGCGGGCCGACCGGCTGGAGGCGCTGACCGCGACGCTCGCGGGGATCGCGGCGCCCCTGCACGCCTGGTACGGGGTGCGGGTCTTCACCGACAACGTACCGAACGACGAGGGCCTGCCCGCGGCCGAGGACCTGGAGCGCCTGCTGGCCGCGGAGGACCGCGCGGGCCGCACGGAACCGTACCGCCGGGTCGCGGCCCTGCTGCACCTGTGCGGGGTACGGGGCTGACGTCGTCCGCGTGCACCTGTGCGGGGTACGGGGCTGACGTCGTCCGCGTGCACCTCTGCGGGTACGGGGCTGACGTCGTCCGCGCGGTCGCGGGCGTACCGAAGTTGACGCCCAGGCAGGTGCGCGCGGGGGTTTTGGCGTCTGTGTCGGCGTGAGCACTACGGAGACCCAACCCCGCCTGCCCGCGCGCGAGACCTGGCGCGCCCTGTACCGGCACTTCCGGCCGCACCGCTGGACCGTCGCGTTCGGCACCTTCCTGGCCCTGATCGGCGCGGCCACCGGCATCCTCCAGCCGCTCGCGGCGAGGGCGCTGGTGGAACGGCTGGGCCAGGACCAGCCGGTCGGCCACATCCTGCTGGTCCTCACCGCGCTGGTCGTGCTCGGTACGGCGATCGAGTCGGTCGGCTCCTACGTACTGGAGCGCACCGCCGAATCCGTGGTGCTCGCCGCCCGACGCAGCCTGATCGGCCGGCTGCTGCGGCTGCGCCTGCCCGAGGTGGAGCGGACGCAGCCGGGCGACCTGATGTCCCGCATCACCTCCGACACGACCCTGCTGCGCGCGGTGACGACGAACTCGATCGTCTCGGCCGTCACGGGCGGGCTCGCGTTCCTCGCCACGCTCGCGATGATGGCCGTGATGGACGCGGTCCTGCTCGGGGTGACTCTCGGCGTGATCGTGCTGATCGGCGGCGCGGTCGCCGTGGTGATGCCGCGCATCGCGCGCGCGACGCGGCGCTCCCAGGAGGCGGTGGCCGAGATCTCCGCCCGGCTGGAGCGGGTGTTCGGGGCGTTCCGCACGGTCAAGGCGTCGGGCGCGGAGGAGCGCGAGGCGGCGGCCGTGGAGGCGGCGGCCAGGGAGGCGTGGCGGCACGGGCTGAAGTCGGCGAAGTGGCAGGCGCTTTCGGGCTCGTCGGTGGGGCTGGCCGTCCAGGTGTCGTTCCTGGCGGTGCTGGGCATCGGCGGGGCGCGGGTCGCGTCGGGCGCGATCTCCGTGGCGGACCTGGTCGCCTTCCTGCTCTACCTCTTCTACCTGACCGAGCCGATCTCCAAGCTGGTGTCGGCGGCGACCGAGTACCAGGTCGGCGCGGCGGCCGTCGCCCGGATCGAGGAGGCGGAACGGCTGGCGACGGAGCCGCCGGCGCCGTCCGGCGGGCGCCCGGCCGCGCGGCCCGCGGCCTCCACCCGCCCCGCGTCCGTCGCCTTCGAGGACGTCACCTTCCGCTACCGCGACGACCTTCCGTACGTCCACCACGGCGTCACCTTCACGGTGCCGGGCGCCGGGATGACGGCGTTCGTCGGCCCTTCGGGAGCGGGCAAGACGACGGTGTTCGGGCTGATCGAGCGGTTCTACGAGGCGAGCGGCGGCCGCATCCTGGTCGACGGCAAGGACGTACGGGACTGGCCGGTCGCCGAGCTGCGGGCGGCCATCGGGTACGTCGAGCAGGACGCCCCGGTGCTGGCCGGCACGCTCCGCGAGAACCTGGTCTTCGCCGCGCCGGACGCGACCGAGGAGCGGATCCGGGAGGTGCTGGTACGGGCACGGCTCGACACGCTCGTCGAGCGGCTGCCGGAGGGTCTGGACACGCTGGTCGGGCACCGCGGGTCCAAGCTGTCGGGCGGCGAGCGCCAGCGGGTGGCCATCGCGCGGGCGCTGCTGCGCGGGCCGCGGCTGCTGCTGCTGGACGAGGCGACCTCGCAGCTGGACGCGGTCAACGAGCTGGCGCTGCGGGACGTGGTGGCGGAGGTGGCGCGGGAGGTGACGGTGCTGGTGGTGGCGCACCGGCTGTCGACGGTGACCCTCGCGGACCGGATCGTGGTCATGGACGCGGGCCGGGTACGGGCGGTGGGCACCCACGCGGAGCTGGTGGCGGCCGACCCGCTGTACGGGGAGCTGGCCGCGACGCAGTTCCTCACCCCCGCCGAGACACCCGCCAAGACGCCGACGCCCGCCAAGACGTTCGCCGGACCGACCGTGGAGCCCTCCGTCGAACCGACCGCCGAGCCGACCCCCTGATCGGGTGCGCAGCGGGCGCCGCGCTGCGGGGCGAAAGGGATACTCCGGACATGGATGCCCTTCGTGCGCTGGTGCCCCTGACGTCCGTGCTCTGCGCGGCCGCCCTGGCGGGCGGCTGCACGGCCGCACCGCCCACCGGTACGGCCGCGGCGCAGCGGCGGGCGGCGCCGCCCGCGGCCACCCACGCGACCGAGCTGGAGGACGAGTACCAGAGGGTCATCAGGGACGTCCTGCCCTCGGTCGTCCAGATCGACGCCCGGGCGGGCCTGGGCTCCGGCGTCGTCTACGACGACCGGGGCCACATCGTCACCAACGCGCACGTCGTCGGCGACGAGCGGACCTTCAGGGTCACCGCGGCCACCGGCGAGGAGGTGCTGACCGCGAAGCTGGTGTCCAGCTACCCCGAACAGGACCTGGCCGTCATCCGGCTCGACAGCCGGCCCGACGGGCTGAAGCCGGCGAGGTTCGGTGACTCGGCGGGGGTGGAGGTGGGCCAGATCGTGCTGGCCATGGGCTCACCGCTGGGCCTGTCCGGCAGCGTCACCCAAGGCATCGTCTCGGCGACCGGACGTACCGTCACCGAGAGCCCGGCGGGCGGCGGGACGGGCGCGACGATCGGCAACATGGTCCAGACGTCGGCGGCGATCAACCCGGGCAACAGCGGCGGCGCGCTGGTCAACCTGGACGGCGAGGTCATCGGCATCCCGACCCTCGCGGCGGCGGACCCCGCCCTGGGCGGCAGCGCGGCCCCCGGCATCGGGTTCGCGATCCCCGCCTCCATGGTGCGCACGGTCGCCGACCAGATCGTCCGGACGGGCCGGGTCACCGACTCCGGGCGGGCGGCGCTGAACATCACCGGCCGTACCGTCCTGGACGAGGACTACCGGCCCGCGGGCGTCGCGGTCGTCGAGGTCTCACCCGGCGGTGCGGCGGCGGACGCCGGGCTGCGGCCGGGCGACATCATCACGGAGCTGGACGGCGCGGAGATCAGGACGATCACGTCCCTGCTGGAGGCGCTGGCGTCCGCGCAACCGGGCGAGCGGGTGACGATCACCTACAGCCGCGACGGCCGGAGGGCGACGGCACAGGTCACCCTGGGCGAGATGTAGGGCGAGGCGGCGGGACGCGGGCGGCCGGTTGCCCGGCCGCCCGGCCCCGGCGATGGGGTCAGGCCTCCTGGGGGTGGAGGCTCATCGTGTAGATCTCCGTGCCGTCCTCATAGAGGATGACCTGGTCCGCGCCGCCCTCCTGGAGGGCCTTCCAGTTCTCGCCGATCCAGGATTCCGCGTCGCCCTGGGTGGGGAAATCCTCCGGCTCGACCGCCGGCTGGGTCTCCGCGCCGTCGGAGCTCTCGAACCGCCACGTCCATGCCATGTGGGCCTCCAGATGATCGGTTTCCTGCCCGCAGCGTAGCCGGGCGCGCACCCCGCGCGGGGACGCGGGAGGATCGTCATGTGGACGTGACTCTGCTCGGCACCGGCGCCCCCGAGGGGCTGCCCCGCCCCGACTGCCCCTGCGCCGCGTGCGCCACCGCCCGCGGCACCCGGGCGCGCGCCGCCACCGCGCTGCTCGTGGACGGGGCGCTGCTGCTCGACCTGACGCCGGGGGCCGCGCTGGCGGCCGCCCGGGCGGGGCACTCGCTGACCGGCGTACGGCAGGTGCTGCTGACCCATCCGCACGACGGCCCGGCCCTGGAGCTGCCGGCCGGGCTGCCGACGGCCGGCCGGGTGCCGGACGGGCGGGAGCTGACGCTGATCAGCGGGCACCGGGTGCGGGCCGTGCCGATGGACGCCCCCGGCACCGGGTACGAGGTGACGTCGCTGGAGGGCCTGCGGCTGCTGTACCTGCCGCCGGGTGCCGCTCCGGCGGGCGCCGCGGAGGCGAGGCGGCCGTACGACATGGTCGTCGCGGACGTCGTCGGGCGGCCCGACGCGATCGCGCGGCTGCGGGCCACCGGCGGCGTCGGCCCGGCGACGGACGTCATCGCGGTGCACCTGGACCATGACGCCCCGCCCGGCCACGAGCTGGACCGGCGCCTGGCCGCGGCCGGTGCGCGGGCCGTGCCGGACGGGTCGACGCTGACCGTGGGCGAGTACCACGAGGTGCCCGATGTGCCGCGGCGGACCCTGGTGACGGGCGGTGCGCGCTCGGGCAAGTCGCTGGAGGCGGAGCGGCGCCTGGAGGCGTTCCCGGGGGTGGTGTACGTCGCGACGGGTGGCACGCGTGACGGTGACACCGAGTGGACGGCCCGGGTGAACGCCCACCGCGACCGGCGGCCGGGCTCGTGGCGTACCGAGGAGACGTGCGAGCTGGCGCCGCTGCTCGCCGAGGACGGGCCGCCGCTGCTGATCGACTGCCTGTCGCTGTGGCTGACGGACGCGATGGACCGGGTCGGCGCCTGGGACGACGACACCTGGGCCAAGAGCGGGCAGCGGGAGCTGCGCGAGCGGGTCGCGGAACTGATCGCGGCGGTGCGGGCCACCCCGCGTACGGTCGTGGCCGTGACCAACGAGGTCGGGGCGGGGGTCGTGCCCGCCACGGCGGCCGGGCGGCGGTTCCGTGACGAGCTGGGGCGGCTGAACGCGGGGTTCGCCGACGAGTGCGAGCACGTGCTGCTGGTGGTGGCGGGCCAGGTGCTGGCCCTGCGCGGCTGACCGCCCCCGGCGCAGGGCCACCCCGGCGGCGGTGACGGTACTGTTCGGCGAATGAGCAGGCTGAATCTCGACGACTTCTCCGACCTGATCGAGCGCCCCGACAGCGGCATCCGGCGTGCCGCCGAGGAACGCCGGGAGCGCCTCGCCGTGCCGCCCGGCACGCTCGGCCGTCTCGACGAGCTGGGCGAGTGGCTGTCGGCCGCTCAGGGGTCCGTGCCGGTCCGGCCCATCGACCGGCCGCGCGTGGTGCTGTTCGCCGGTGACCACGGGGTGGCGGAGCTGGACGTGTCCGGCCGGCCCGCGGGCAGTGCGCACGAACTGGTGCGTGACGTGCTGGACGGGGCCAGCCCGGTCGCCGTGCTGGCACGGCGGATGAACGTTCCGGTGCGGCTCATCGACGCCGGCCTGGACTGCGACCCCCAGCTGCTGCCCGAGGAGGTCGTACGCCACCGGGTGCGGCGCGGCAGCGGCCGTATCGACATCGAGGACGCCCTGACCGCCGAGGAGGCGGAGCAGGCGGTACGCCTCGGGATGGCCGTGGCCGACGAGGAGGCCGACTCGGGGACGGACCTGGTGGTGCTCGGCGACGTCAGCGTCGGGGGCACCACCGCCGCGGCGGCCCTGATCGCCGCCCTGTGCGGCACCGACGCCTCGGTGGTGACCGGCCGGGGCGGGGCCGGGATCGACGACCTGGCGTGGATGCGCAAGTGCGCGGCGGTCCGCGACGCGCTGCGCCGGGCCCGGCCCGTCCTGGGCGATCAGCTGGAGCTGCTGGCGGCGGTGGGCGGCGCGGACCTGGCGGCGACGACCGGTTTCCTGTTGCAGAGCGCGGTGCGGCGGATGCCGGTGATCCTGGACGGGGTGGTGTCGGCGGCGTGCGCGCTGGTCGCGCAGCGTGCCGCCTTCCGGGCGCCGGACTGGTGGCTGGCGGGTCAGGTGAGCGGTGAGCCGGCGCAGTCGAAGGCGCTGGACCGGATGGCGCTCAACCCGCTGCTCGACCATGGCGTCACGGTGGGGGAAGGAACCGGGGCACTGCTCGCGCTTCCCCTCGTCCAGGCGGCTGCGGCGCTCGCCGCCGAGCTGCCGGAGAAGGCGGAGGAGCTGGAAGAGCCGGAGAAGGCGGAGGAGCCGGAGAAGGCGGTCGAGGGGAAGCCCGTCGAGGGCTGACGGCCGCACCCACGCCAGCGGTCCCAGCGCGACCGAGGTGCGCCGGTACGGCCGCTGCCGCTGAACGGACGGCGGCCGTACCGCACGCCCAGCCATGTCACGTGATGCCCCATATGATCGCGTTTCATGGGAGAAGTCCGTCTGACCGCCGAAGCGCCCGGCAGCACCGTCCGGTCGCGGCGCAGCGCCGCGTTCGCCGTCTGGTACCTGCGGGTCGTCACCTTCATCAACTTCCTGGGCGCCGTGTGGGTCTCCCTCGGCCAGGACCTGCGGCGGCACAACACGGACAACTACTTCACGCCGTACCTGCTCACCGCCGGCTTCGCCTCGGGGGCGTTCACGCTCTTCCTGGCGATCACCATGCGCCGCCGCAAGCGGGCCGCGTGGATCCTCAACTCCGTACTGGGCGGGCTGTTCCTCCTCCTGCTCCTCGCCGCCGTCGCGCTCCTCCCGGAGATCCGGCGACACCCCCAGAACTGGGTCTCGCTGCTCCTGACCGCGGCCTTCGTGCTGGCGCTGCTCCTCGGCCGCCGCGAGTTCTACGCCAAGGGCGACCGCTCCAACCCGGCCCTCGCCACCGCCGTGGCCGTGGGCGGGCTGCTGGTCACCTCGCTGCTCGCCGCCCTGCTCGTCACCGCGACCAACACCGCCACCGCCCCCTCCACCTTCCTGGAGCGCTGGCGCTACGGCGTGCTGCGCCTGTTCACACTCGTCCCCGACGCCTCAGGCCTGCCCAACATCACTACGCCGGGCTGGGTGGACGTCGTCATCAACGTCATGGCGGCGCTCCTGCTGATCGCCGTGCTGTA
The DNA here is from genome assembly GCF_030406405.1 of Streptomyces ficellus. Lineage (GTDB taxonomy): Bacteria > Actinomycetota > Actinomycetes > Streptomycetales > Streptomycetaceae > Streptomyces > Streptomyces ficellus_B. The sequence continues at coordinate 14,323 of NZ_JAUEPL010000021.1, read as the reverse complement.
CGCGGCGTTCCGCTCCCGCCGGGTCGTCGATCCGCTCGGCCCGCAGGACGAGGAGCAGCTGCGGGCGCTGCTGGAGCGGCACGGCGAGCGCGACTCGCTGGGGTACTTCGCCCTGCGCCGGGAGAAGAGCGTGGTGTGGTCGCCCACCCGGAAGGCGGCCGTCGCCTACCGCGTCGTCGGCGGCGTCTGCCTCGCCTCCGGCGACCCGATCGGCGACCCGGAGGCCTGGCCGGGCGCGATCGAGCCGTGGCTGGCGCAGGCGCGCGAGCACGGCTGGATCCCGGCCGTGATGGGCGCGAGCGAGGAGGCGGGCACCGTCTACGCCCGCCACGGCATGGACGCCCTGGAGCTGGGCGACGAGGCGATCGTCGACACGGGCGAGTTCACCCTGGAGGGGCGCGCGATGCGGACCGTGCGCCAGGCCTACAACCGGATCAAACGCGCCGGGTACCAGGTGCGCATCCGCCGCCACGAGGACATCCCGGCCGACGAGATGGCCGACCTGGTGCGGCTGGCCGACGACTGGCGCGACGGCGCGACCGAGCGCGGCTTCTCCATGGCCCTGGGGCGGCTCGGCGACCCGGCCGACGGGCGGTGCGTGATGCTCGAATGCACCGACGCCGACGGCCGGCCGCGCGCCCTGCTGTCGTTCGTGCCGTGGGGGCCCAAGGGCCTGTCGCTGGACCTGATGCGGCGGGACCGGGACGCCGAGAACGGCCTGATGGAGTTCATGGTCATCGAACTGCTCCAGCGCGCCGGGGAGATCGGGATCACTCAGGTCTCACTGAACTTCGCGATGTTCAGGTCGGTCTTCGAACGTGGCGCGAGGCTCGGGGCCGGCCCCGTGCTGCGACTGTGGCGCTCGCTGCTCAGCTTCTTCTCCCGCTGGTGGCAGATCGAGTCGCTGTACCGCGCCAACGCCAAGTACCGACCGATCTGGGAGCCGCGCTTCATGCTCTTCGAGAAGAGTTCCGACCTGCTGCGCATCGGGCTGGCCGCCGGCCGCGCGGAAGGCTTCCCGGAGGCTCCGGGACTGCCGAAGTGGATGCACCGGCACCTGGACGGCCGGCGGTGAGACGGTTCGCGCGCCGCGAGTGGGGGGCGATCTACGCGGCCGTGACGACGGCGCTGGTGACGCGGACGTGGCGGGCAGTCGCCATGACGCTCGGCGCGGTCTGCCTGACGGCCGCCTTCCAGCTCGTACAGAACCAGCCCTGGGGCCTGGGGCCGGTGCACGCCATCGGGGCGGTGCGCGCCGAGGACCCGCTGTGGACGGCGCTGCTGCGCACGCCCCTGTCGCTGTTCGTACCGGCGCTGGACCTGCCGGTGTGGGGCGCGCTGGCGCAGATCCTGCTGGTGTTCGGCATCGCGGAGATCTGTCTTGGCCGGCTGCGTACGCTGCTGATCGCGTACGCCGCGACGCTGGGCGGGACGCTGTACGCGCGGATCGGTATCGCGCTCGGCCCGGACGCCCCACTCGGGCTGGGGCTGCCCGCGTCGGACGCGGCCGTCATGGACACCGGCCCCTCGGCGGCGGTCGTGGGGCTCGCGGTGTTCGTCTGCTGGCACTACCGGGCCTGGCTGACCGGTGGCCTGGTGGTGGCGGCGATGGTGGTCGAGGTGCTGGTGAAGTGCAACCTCGCGGGCAAGGAGCACCTGGCGGCGATCGTGGCGGTCCTGGTGGTGTGCGCGGTCGCGTCCTGGCGTCAGCGCCGGTCGTCGGACCGGTCACCGGACCGGCCGCCGGGCCCGCGTTCCGGTGGACGCGGTGGCGCGCCCGGGGAGTGGCGCAGCGGCAGTACGCGGTCCGGGGCGCCCGCGATCAGGTCGTGAAAGCCGCGCCTGACCCGGTCCCAGCGGCGGTCGTGGTGGAAGGCCCGCAGCCCCGCCTTGGCCCGCGCGCGGGGCCTGCGGCGGTAGAAGCGGCGGGCCCACAGGGACCCGGGGCGAGCCAGGCGCAGCGCCGCGATGACGGCGACGGGTGTGACGAACGTACCGATGATCGCCATCCGGAACTTGCCCTTGAACAGGGCGATCAGCACGAACAGGAAGTTCAGGCCGTAGTTGAGGAGGACGCTGGTGCGGCTCTGCAGCTCCGCCTGGCTGACCTCGTTGACGCCGAGCGGCGAGAAGCCTCCGAGGACCAGCAGGAGGAGGGCGGCGGTCAGGACGACGACCTCCACGCTCTTGCGGCCCTCTTCGGTCCAGTAGACGTCGTCGAGGTGGAGGATCAGCGCGAACTCGTCGAGGACGAGGCCCGCGCCCACCCCGAGCAGCACGGCGCACACGATGGGCGCCGCGCCGTGCCGCCCGACGGCGACCGCGCCGAACCCGCCGATCAGCGTGAGGACGACACCCGGCACCACGTGGTGGATGTGCAGCCCGTCGCGCCCGACGTTGCGGAAGGGCCCCCTGCCCGCCCGGATCAGGCGGGTGACGGTACGGGTGATCAGGAACGTCAGGATGAAAGAGGCCAGGGCGACCAGCAACGGGAGCTTTCCCGGTTCGACGATGTTGCGGTAAAACCAGTGACCCATGCCACCCGCTCCGGATTGCGCTCTATGGGCAATATGGGCAATTTACCTGTTGCCAGCAGCGACTACTGTGCCCGCGGTGACCACTTCCCACACCCGTACGGGCGGCCACGGCATACGGTTCGCCTTCGGCACCCTCACCGTGCTGCCCGCCCGCGTCACCCGCTGGGACCGCGACGCCGCCCGCGCCGGGATGCTGTGCGCGCCGCTCGCGGGCCTGCTGGTGGGCCTCGCCGCGGCGGCGGCCGGGGGGCTGCTCCTGCTGCTCGGCGCGGGCCCGCTGCTCGCCGCCGTGGCGTCCGTGTCCGTGCCGGCGCTGCTGACCCGGGGCCTGCACCTCGACGGGCTCGCGGACACGGCGGACGGACTGGGCAGCGGCAGGCCCGCCGAGGACGCGCTGCGGATCATGAAGCAGTCGGACATCGGCCCCTTCGGGGTGATCACGCTGGTGTTCGTCCTGCTCGCCCAGGTGGCGGCGCTGCACCGGCTGTACGCGGAGGGAACGGCCGGCTGGGCGTACGGCATGGCCGCGGCGGCCGTCAGCGGCACGGTCGCCCGTCTGGCGCTCACCCTCGCCTCCCGTACCGCTGTGCCGGCCGCTCGCCCCGAGGGCCTGGGCGCGGTGGTGGCGGGCACGGTTCCGGCGGGGCCGGCGCTCGCGGTGACGGCGCTGGTGGTGGCCGGGTGCGCCGGGGCGGGGCTGGTGGCCGGGCCCGGGGGCGCCGTGCGGCACGCGCTGGCGGCCGTGGTGGCGCTGGGGGCGGCCGAGTTGCTGCTGCGCCGCTGTGTGCGCCGGTTCGGCGGGGTGACGGGCGATGTGTTCGGGGCGGTGGCGGAGACGGCGGCCACGGCGGCGCTGGTCGCGCTGACACTCGGCTGACTGGGGCAGGGGACGTTTGAAGGGTGCCGCGGCCCGGTAGTCGTGGGGGGAGGAAGAAGGAGATCAACATGGCAACCGGCACTGTGAAGTGGTTCAACGCGGAAAAGGGCTTCGGCTTCATCGAGCAGGACGGCGGCGGCCCCGACGTGTTCGTCCACTACACGGCCATCGCCGCCACCGGATACCGCGAGCTCAACGAGGGCCAGAAGGTCCAGTTCGACGTCACGCAGGGACCGAAGGGGCCGCAGGCCGAGAACGTCACACCCGCCTGACCGTATCCACCCACGGCGCCCCGCACGGCATCGCGCGGGGCGCCGTCAGCATGCCCGGCGCCAGGGGTCCAGTTCGTACCGCTTCAGTATCGAGCTCATCCGCAGCCGCTCCGCCTGCGGGCAGAACGCGCGCGTCGGCAGTTCGTACTCGACGTGGAAGACCGCCTTGCCCGCGGCGATGAAGGGGCTGAGCCGGTCGCACTCGTCGTGCTCGGCGCACTGTTCGTTGACCGCGAAGTCGAAGTCGCCGACCAGCTCGGGGATCTGGTCGAGGTCGTTCTTCAGACCGACCGCGAGGCCGCGCTCATGGGCGAGTCGGGCGATGAGGCGGTTGTAGCGGAGCTGGTCGGCGGCGGTGAGGGGGAAGCCGGTGTCGTTGGCGTAGCCGTCCATGTTGTCGGGCTCGACCGCGTCGAAGCCCTTGTCCCGGCACATGTCGAGGCGGGCCGCCATCAGCGGCCGGAGGACGTCGGTTCGGCGGATGTCGAGCCACCGCTCGCCGTCCCAGCCGTTGCCGCGTCCGATGACCGTCCGGGGGAACGCCGCGGCGTCCGGGCGCCAGTCCTCCCAGGCGCCGGTGGACAGGTAGCAGATCACCTTGCGGCCGCGCCGGTGCAGGTCGGCGACGGCGCCCGCGCTCTGGTCGAAGCCGTCGATGTCGTACACGGGGACGTCGACGCTCGGGTCGAGGCGCCCGCTGAGCTGCCACTGCCAGGCCAGGCCGGGCTCGGGCTGCCAGCGGCCGGGGCGCGGCGGGGCGGGGTCGTCGTCGGACGGGCTGGTGCACCCGGCCAGCAGGAGCAGGGCGGCCAGCAGCACGGGGAGCGCGCGTCGCATCACGCACCCGCCAGGACGTGCGGCAGGGTCCCCCACGGGTGGTCCCCGCCGCCGGGGACCGCGCACCGGACGCGGGTGGTGGGGCGGGCGCCGGGCGGGGCGGCGTAGACCAGGTGGCAGTAGTGGTCGGCGACGGGGAGGTCCAGGGCGCGGTAGGTGTCCCAGGGGCCCTCGAACGTGACCAGCAGGTCGGCAAGTTCGGCGTACGCCGGATGGGGGTGGGCACCGTGGTTGAGGACGAGCGTGGCGGCGCCGGCCGCGCGGGCGGCCACGCCCAGGCGGCGGTAGTGCGCGACAAACTCCGGCTCGGTGGGGACCTGGTCGAGGAACGCGCCGTCCGCGCCGTACCAGTCGCGGTGGCGGACCAGGTCGGTGAGGACGTCGGCGTGCGGGCGGCGGCCGTAGCCGGTGTCGGTGTAGCCGAGGACGCACACCCCGGCCGCGCGCAGCCGGTCGGCGACGGTCACGAACGCGGGGTCGGGGGCGGGGCCGGCGCCGTTCGCGGGGTTGAGCACGACCCCGTAGAGCCGGGGCGCGGCGGCGATGATGGCGTCCCACTCGGCGGGGCGGTCGGCGGGGTGCTCGTAGTACGGCACCAGGAGGTCCACGGTTCGTCGTTTCCTTTACGTCAGGTGCCTCTACGTCAGATGCGTCGCGTCACACGCGGTGGGCGGTCGCCCGTCCGAGCAGTACGCAGCCGAGGACGGTGAGCACCACGGCCGCCGCCCCCGAGGCGGCCGCGCCGGCGAGCCTCGGGTCGCCCGCGCCCGTCGCCAGTGCCACCGTCTGCGCCCCGGCCGCCGCCCCGCACACCACCGCGGCACTGAGCACCGCCCCGAAGGACTGGAGCAGCAGGGCCGCCCACAGCACCGTACCGATCAGCAGCAGCGACACCAGCCGCAAGCCGCCGAGTGCGGGCGCGCCCGGCCACAGCAGTGTCCCGGCCACCGCCAGGAGCAGCAGCACCGCCAGGTACGCGGTGAGGCACAGCACGAGCGTGGTGGCCGTGGCGCGGCGGAAGGCGCGGGCGCTGGTGGTGGCCCGCAGCCCGGCGAGGCTCTCGCCACGGAACCGGTACAGCAGCCACTCGGCGGGGCCCATCGAGAGGGTGAGCGCCACGGCGGTCGGCGCGGCCACCGGGGCACCGGCGCCCTCGGCCAGGACGTCGCCGATCGCGGCGTACAGGACGAGCCCGCCGGTGCCGAGCCCGAACAGCCCGTACGGCAGGGACGCGGCGAGCCGGGGCGCGGTCCGTCCGGCCTCGGCGCGTGGCCCGGCCGGCAGCAGGGCGTGCAGCGCGAGGGCGACGGCCGCGACGAGGGAGGCGAGCAGCAGGGCGGTGCGCGGTGCGAGCGGCGGGTCGGTCCAGAAGGCGACGGGGGCGCCCGCCACGAGCGGCAGCAGCGCGCCCAGCAGGGCCTTCTCGCGGTCCAGGACGAGCAGTACGGTCGCGGCGGCCAGGTACAGCGCCTGTCCGGCGGCGAACGTGGCGGCGCCCCACTCCCCCGGCCCGGCCGCGGCGACGGCGACGACCGCGCCGGCCAGGGCACCGGCCGGGGCGCCGCTGAGCAGGGTGCGGGCGGCGGCGCGGCGGTCGCCGAGGCCCAGCCAGGAGTAGGCGCGGTGGGCCAGGGCCTGGTTCCACACCCAGCCGGTGACCGCTCCGGCGAGCAGCGGGACCGTACCGGCGGGCAGGCCCAGCGCGCCGGGCGGGCCGGCGAGGAAGGGCGCGCCGATGACGTACGCGAGGCCGGGGAGGGCGAAGACCAGGCCGCGCAGCAGGCAGCCGGTGAGGCCGGTGTGCGAGGGGTCGGCGGGCGGGCCCGGCGGTTCGGGGAAACGCCGCTCCACGCGCGCGTAGAGGTCTTCGGCGAGGGCGAAGGAGTCCTGGCGGCCGTAGGTGAGCCGTATGTGGTCGTCCGTCATGCCGTCGGATTCGAGGATGGCCGCTATCTCGTCGGGGTGGACGGCGGCGGCTATCACCTCCTCCAGCCGGTGGGTGAGTTCGTCGATGGGGTCGGCGGCGGCCCAGCTGGGCCGGGGGCGCGGCAGGGCGGGCAGGGTGTCCTGGCCGGTGGTGGGTTTCAGCCACAGGGAGCCGCTCATCAGGCTGCCTCCCCCGCGACGAACCCCTCGGCGACGAGTCCCTCAGCGGCGAAGTCCCCGCCGGGGAACTTTTCAGCGGCGAAGTCCCCGCCGGGGAACTCCTCGGTGGGGACGTCGCGCCAGGGGTCGGTGATCCGCAGTCGCAGCGTCCAGTCGCGGGTCTCCTCGGCCTCCGGGCCGGGCTCCGGCGCCCCGGCCAGCTCCAGGTATATGCGGCGGAAGCCGTCCACCGACCGGCGCAGCGTGAACTGGTCGATGACCCGCTGCCGGGCCCGCCGCCCCAGTTCGGCGCGCCGCTCGCTGTCGCGCAGCAGCGCCATGGCGGCCTCGGCCATCACGGCGGGCTCGCGCGGCGGCACGACCAGACCCGTGTCGCCGACCGCCTCCCGTACCCCGCCCACATCGGTGGAGACGGTGGCCCGTCCGCACGACATGGCCTCTATCAGTGAGAAGGGGAATCCCTCGCTGATGGAGGAGAGCATCACCAGGCTGCCGGCCGCATAGGCGCGGGCCACATCGCTCACGCGCCCCTCGAAGGTGATGCCGTCGCCGACGCCCAGTTCGGCGGCGAGCTTCTCCAGCCGGGTCCGGTAGTCCTCGTTGCCGGCCGGGACGGGGCCGAACAACCGCAGCCGCGCCTCGGGCAGTTCGGCGCGGACGATGGCGTACGCCCGGATGAGGGTCTCCAGGTCCTTGATGGGGTCGATCCGGCCGCACCAGCTGAGGGTGGGCAGGGCCGGTTCGGGTCCCGCGAGCGGGAAGGCGTGCGGGTCGACGCCGTTGTAGACGGTGCGGATACGTTCCTTCGGAGCGCCGCCGCGCTCTTCCCAGCGCCGGTTGTACTGGTTGCAGGGGGTGATCAGGTCGGCCTTGCGGTAGCCGAGGGAGTTGAGCTCCCGGTAGAACCCGAGCATCAGGGCCTTGACGGGCCACCGCTGGGCCTCGCTGCGGTAGCCGAGGTAGCGCTCACGCAGGTAGATGCCGTGCTCGGTGAGGAGAAACGGTACGCCTTCGAAGCGCTGGGCGGCCAGCGCGGGAAGGGTGGCGAGGCCGCTGGAGACGGCGTGGGCGACGCTGTCGCCGGGTATCCGGGCGGCCAGCGGGCGCAGCGCGTGTTCGAGGAGGTCGGTGCCGGTCAGGGCGTCGTGGACGGTGGGGCGGGCGGCGGCCGTCCGCAGGTGCGGCATGGTCCATATCCACATCAGGGAGCGCAGCGCCGACTCCGAGCGCAGGGCGGTCGACAGTCTGCCGCGCCGGGCGAGTAAGGCGAGGGTGTAGAGGCTCTCGCCGAAGTCGCAGCCGGCGGACGGGTCGAGTATCGACAGCAGGAAGCGTTCGTAGGTGTCGGTGAAGCGGCGCCGCTCGCGGCCGATGAGGGGCCGGCCCCGGCCGCGGGCCGGGCCCCACAGCGGAAACGAGGTGTGCCGGTAGAGGTTGGGCGGCAGCTCCCAGGTGACCGGTTCGCGGCCGCTGCCGGTGAGGGCCAGGACGTGGAAGTCGACCTCGGGCATACCCCGTACGAGCTGGTCGCACCAGGTGCTGACGCCGCCGTGGACATGCGGGTAGGTGCCTTCCGTGAGCATGGTGACGTGACGGCCGCTGCTCGGCATGGATGTGTCCCCCCGGTGGATGGTCAGGCGGTCGGCAGCGTGAGCGTAATCGCGGACTGGAACGCCTCGGGCGCGGTCCAGGCGGAGCGGGCACCGGCGTACGGCGTGCCGAAGGGCGCTGTACCGAGCAGTTGTTGCTTGCGGGTGCCCTCGGGTGCGGTGACCGGGGCGGGTACGCCGGCCGGCGCCTTGACGGTGACGGTGTTCCCGACACGGTAGGCGGTGACCTCACCGTCGGCGAGGGCCTTGTCCCAGGCGGCGCGGCGGAGGAGTTCCGTACCGATGTCGCGGTGGCGGAGGTTCACGAGCGGGGTGTTGTCGGCGAAGAGGGCGTGGTAGTCGGCGAGGACCTTGTCCAGGACCGGGTAGAGGAGGCGCTCCTCGGCGAGGTTGGACTGGTGGGCGTAGTGCGGGCGCGGGTCGTTGGCGATGACGTGACCGAGCGCGGTGCGGGCCTCCTGCGGGACGATGTACGACGCGTAGCCCGTGGTGACGTCCAGCGGCTCGTCGAGGCAGGTGGAGGCCGGGTCGTCCGCGCAGGCGCCGCTGCCGCCGTCCTCCTTGTCCGTGTAGATCCAGTTGTACTCGTCGGTCATCTCGGCGGCGGTGCCGACGTTGTAGTACACGTTCATCGGGTGGCGCGGCACCGTGCGCGCGGCGCCGATGGGGCGCTGCCGGGGTTCGCGGGAGTTGTCGCTGCCGATCCACCTGACGCCGTTGTCGGCCAGCGCGCCCGCGAGGTTGGGGTTGTCGGCGGGCTGCTGCGGCAGGGTGCGCAGGCCGGAGTGCTCGCCGGTGACCAGTTCGGTGCGGTCGACGGCCAGGCCCTTGTCGACGGCCCAGGTGTGGTTGTCGCGGATCTGGGCGGCGATCTCGGCGCGGCTGACGTAGCGGGTGTCGCCGTACGCGTCCTTGGCGCAGCTCCAGGGGACGGTCGAGGTGTCCTGGACGCAGCCGAGGAAGGGGTGCGTGTAGGTGTGGTTGACCCAGCGGTACTGGGCGCGGTCGGCCAGCAGCTGGGCGGTGAGCGGGTCGCTGCCGCCGTGCCCGGCCTTCCACGCCTCTCCCGAGCCCGCGTTGTAGACCATGTCGAGGGTGAAGCCGCGGGCACGCTGCCACTGGGCGGTGTACTGGGCGTCCGCCGCCGTCATCCGGATGGGCGCCGTGCCCTCGCCGTCACCACCCGCGCAGTCGAAGTCGCCGGGCGTGCAGTCGCGTTCGGTGTCCCAGCGGGCGTCGGAGGCGAACACGTCGTCGACGTGGACGGCGAAGTAGTTGCGGCTGCGCCCCAGGTGGACGCCCTGGGTCAGCCACTCCACGATGCCGCGGGCGAGTGCCCGGAACTGCCGCTGGTGCTGGTTGTAGGAGAAGGTGACGACCAGTTCGCGCCGCCCGTCGTGGGTGTACTCCCCGATGAGGCTGGCCCGCCCGCCGTCGTCGGTGGGGACGTCCAGGTAGCTGGTGAAGCCCTCGCGGGGGCGTCCGGCGTAGCCGTAGCTCTCCGAGATGTCCGGGTCGTTGTCCTCGAAGGTGAGCGGCCCGTCGAGGTACCGGAAGGGGCCCGTCCGCCCGGCGGCGGTGACGGCGCTCCGCACGCCGTCGAGAACGCCGGAACGCCCGCCGTCGCTGGTGTGGTCGAGGCCGACCCCCGGGTGCGCCCAGGTGGAGGCGTCCACCTGCGGGATCGCGTAGGTCTTCTCGTACGCGGTGAGGGCGGCCCGCTCCGTCGCGGCCAGGCCCTGCGGCGCCTCGTCGGGCAGCACCACGCCCTGGTACTTGGCGCGGGGCCGCCCATCGGCCGTGTCGGCCAGGAACGCGGCGTCGATGACGGGGCGGGCCGGGTCGGTGAGGCGCACGGTCCGGTGGGGCACGCCGGAACCCTTCAGTTCGGATGTGATGGCCCCGACCGCTCCGCCGCCGTCGTCCACGACCAGCACCGTCAGGTCGACGCGCGGCGCCGCCCCGGCCGCCGCGGCGGAACCCGCCGGAACGGCCGTGACCAGCAGCGTCGCTGCCAGCAGCGCCCCGGCGGCCCGGCCGCTCGCGAATCCGTATGCCTGCATGCGCACTTCCCCCCTCGTGGGCCCTCCGCGCGCATGCGGGCACGCGGAGGATCTGTGGAGATGATGCAAAGGGGCACGTCCCTCCCTTGCACGAATGCGGGGAGTGTGACGCAGCTCTCATGGATGGACGGCACAAACGTTGAGCGGACGCCACGGATGAGTGAATTGCCGCCCCTGTGAGCCAACTCGGGTGGCACGCGTAGGCTCGGCTTCGGCGTTTCATGGGCCGAATCACGATGCGGCAGGCCCGGCCGGCCACCCCCTGACGGACGCAGGCCGCCTCAGAACTCAACGGAAGCGAGAATTCACCACCGTGACTGCTCTCACTCTCAGCACCGCCGGCGCGGCGACACTGCGCGCCGACGCTCTCGTCGTCGGCGTCGCCAAGAGCCCGAAGGGCGGCAAGGGACTCGTCGTCGCACCGGGCGCCGAGGCCGTGGACAAGGCGTTCGGCGGAAAGCTCGCCACCGTCCTGGAGACCCTCGGCGCCTCCGGCGGCGAGGGTGAGGTCACCAAGGTGCCCTCACCGGCCGGCCTGAAGGCCCCGGTCGTGCTGGCGGTGGGTCTGGGTACGGCCCCGGAGAAGGGCGAGTCGTTCGACTCCGAGGCGCTGCGCCGCGCGGCCGGGTGCGCCGCCCGCGCACTGGCCGGAACCAAGAAGGCCGCGTTCGCGCTGCCGGTGGAGGCGGTGGAGGACGCGGAGGCGATCGCGGAGGGCGCGCTGCTGGGCGCGTACGCCTTCACCGCGTACCGGTCCGGGATGGACGGCAAGGCGGGCAAGGACGCCAAGGGCCCGCTCGCCGAGGTGACGCTGCTGGGCGGGAAGCCGCGCGACAAGGCGTACAAGGCCGGCGCCGAGCGCGCCGTCGCGCTCGCCGAGGAGATCAACCGCGCCCGCGACCTGGTCAACACCCCGCCCAACGACCTCTACCCCGAGTCCTTCGCGGCCATCGCCGGCGCGGCCGGCAAGGAGCACGGCATCAAGGTGCAGGTCCTCGACGAGAAGGCGCTCGCCAAGGGCGGTTACGGCGGCATCCTGGGCGTCGGCGCCGGTTCGCAGAACCCGCCGCGGCTGGTGCGGCTCGCGTACACGCACCCGAAGGCCGCCAAGACGCTGGCGCTGGTCGGCAAGGGCATCACGTACGACTCGGGCGGCATCTCCCTCAAGCCGGCCGGCCACAACGAGACGATGAAGTGCGACATGAGCGGCGCCGCCGCGGTGTTCGCCGCGGTCATCACGGCCGCCCGCCTCGGCCTGCCGGTGAACGTCACCGGCTGGCTGGCGCTCGCCGAGAACATGCCGTCCGGCTCCGCCACCCGCCCCGGCGACGTGCTGCGCATGTACAGCGGCAAGACGGTCGAGGTGCTGAACACCGACGCCGAGGGCCGCCTGGTGCTCGCCGACGCGCTGACCCGCGCCTCGGAGGAGAACCCCGACGCGATCGTCGACGTGGCGACGCTGACCGGCGCGATGGTGCTGGCGCTGGGCAACCGCACGTTCGGGATCATGGCGAACGACGACGCCTTCCGTACCTCCCTCCACGAGATCGCGCAGGAGGTCGGCGAGCAGTCCTGGCCGATGCCCCTCCCGGCGGACCTGCGCAAGGGCATGGACTCGCCGACGGCCGACATCGCCAACATGGGTGAGCGGATGGGCGGCGGTCTGGTGGCGGGCCTGTTCCTCAAGGAGTTCGTGGGCGAGGGCATCACCTGGGCGCACCTGGACATCGCGGGCCCGGCCTACAACGAGGGCGGCCCCTTCGGCTACACCCCGAAGGGCGGCACGGGCTCGGCGGTCCGCACGCTGGTGAAGCTGGCGGAGCGCACGGATCTTTTCTAGGGCTCGGCTCTTCAGGGCTCGGTTCGGCTCCGGGGCGCTCAAGCGTGCGTCGACGGTCGATCGCCCCCTACGGCCCGCGGGCGTGGGGTGCACCCCCGCTCACGTTCTCCCTCCGGCCGCACCCAGCCGGCGCCCCGGGGCGGCCCGAGCGTGCTCGGGCGGGCCCCGGGGCCACGACCGCCGGGGCGCCGGGGCCACCACCGCCGGGTGGCCCCGGGGGCGGGCCCGCCCGTCTCACGCCCGGGCCCGGCGTCTCCTGTTCCGGGAACAAGTGCGAAGATGGGTTCTCGGCAGGACAGGGCCCCCACCACAGGGCCGAAGAATCAGCGGCCGAACACCAGCCGCCGCCCGGTCATGGAAGGCCGGCGACCGGCGCACATGCATGGAGGACGTGACGTGGCGAACGACGCCAGCACCGTTTTCGACCTAGTGATCCTCGGCGGTGGCAGTGGCGGGTACGCCGCGGCCCTGCGGGGCGCGCAGCTTGGCCTGGACGTCGCACTGATCGAGAAGAACAAGCTCGGCGGCACCTGCCTGCACAACGGCTGCATCCCCACCAAGGCCCTGCTCCACGCCGGTGAGATCGCGGACCAGGCCCGTGAGGCCGACCAGTTCGGCGTGCTCGCCTCCTTCGAGGGCATCGACATCAAGGCCGTCCACAAGTACAAGGACGACGTGATCTCCGGCCTCTACAAGGGCCTGCAGGGTCTGGTCGCCTCGCGCAAGGTGACCTACATCGAGGGCGAGGGCCGGCTCTCCTCCCCCACCTCGGTCGATGTGAACGGACGGCGCGTCGAGGGTCGTCACCTCCTCCTCGCCACCGGCTCCGTACCGAAGTCGCTGCCGGGCCTGGAGATCGACGGCAACCGCATCATCTCCTCGGACCACGCGCTGACGCTGGACCGGGTCCCGGAGTCCGCGATCATCCTGGGCGGCGGCGTCATCGGCGTCGAGTTCGCCTCGGCGTGGAAGTCCTTCGGGACGGACGTCACGATCGTCGAGGGCCTGAAGCACCTCGTCCCGGCCGAGGACGAGAACAGCTCGAAGCTTCTTGAGCGCGCCTTCCGCAAGCGCGGCATCAAGTTCAACCTCGGTACGTTCTTCCAGAGCGCCGAGTACACCGACAGCGGTGTCAAGGTCACCCTCGCGGACGGCAAGACCTTCGAGGCCGAGGTGCTGCTGGTCGCCATCGGCCGCGGCCCGGTCTCCGCCGGCCTCGGGTACGAGGAGCAGGGCGTCGCGATGGACCGCGGTCACGTCCTCGTCGACGAGTACATGCGTACGAACGTTCCGACGATCTCGGCCGTGGGCGACCTCGTCCCGACCCTCCAGCTCGCGCACGTCGGCTTCGCCGAGGGCATCCTGGTGGCGGAGCGTCTGGCCGGTCTGAAGACCGTTCCGATCGACTACGACGGTGTGCCCCGGGTGACGTACTGCCACCCGGAGGTCGCCTCCGTGGGTATCACCGAGGCCAAGGCCAAGGAGATCTACGGCGCGGACAAGGTCGTCGCCCTGAAGTACAACCTCGCGGGCAACGGCAGGAGCAAGATCCTGAAGACCGCGGGCGAGATCAAGCTCGTCCAGGTCAAGGACGGTGCCGTGGTCGGCGTCCACATGGTCGGTGACCGCATGGGCGAGCAGGTCGGCGAAGCTCAGCTGATCTACAACTGGGAGGCGCTGCCGGCCGAGGTCGCGCAGCTCATCCACGCCCACCCGACGCAGAACGAGGCGCTCGGCGAGGCCCACCTGGCCCTGGCCGGCAAGCCCCTCCACTCCCACGACTGACGCCTTCAGTCCCGGGCGCGACGACCACTTACCGCACCATTCGATAGGAGCAACTGAAACCATGCCGGTTTCCGTAACCCTGCCGGCGCTCGGCGAGAGCGTCACCGAGGGCACCGTCACCCGCTGGCTGAAGGCCGAGGGCGAGCGCGTCGAGGCCGACGAGCCGCTGCTGGAGGTCTCGACCGACAAGGTCGACACCGAGATCCCCGCCCCGGCCGCCGGCGTCCTGTCCTCCATCAAGGTCGCCGAGGACGAGACCGTCGAGGTCGGCGCCGAGCTTGCCGTCATCGACGACGGCACGGGCGCGCCCGCCGAGGCCCCGGCTCCGGCCGCCGCCGAGGCCGCCCCGGCCCCGGCGCAGGCGGCTCCGGCGCCGGCGGCCCCCGCGCAGGCGGC
>NZ_JAUEPL010000020.1 GCF_030406405.1 Streptomyces ficellus | reverse complement strand
CTTGATCTCGTCGCGGATGGGGCGCACTGCCTCCACGCCCTGACCGGCCGGGTCATCGAGCTTCCAGTCCAGGTAGCGCTTGCCGGGGAAGACGGGGCAGGTGTCGCCGCAGCCCATGGTGATGCAGGGACCGGCTGGCCGAGGCGCTCGGGGCCGAGGGCGTGGCCGTGCACCGGCCCGAGCTCGGGAGCCTCGTCGCCGCCGTACCGACCGATCCGCAGAGCCGCAAGGAGACGCGGGACGCCGTCGCGGCCGTGGACGAAGAAGCCGTACGCCTGCGCTCCGCCGTGAAGACCCGTGACGGCTTCTTCACCACCTTCTGCGTCAGCCCCTACTCGCGCTACATCGCCCGCTGGTGCGCCCGCAAGGGCCTCACGCCCAACCAGGTCACCACCGCCTCCCTCCTCACCGCGCTGATCGCGGCGGGCTGCGCGGCGACCGGCAGCCGGGGCGGGTACGTCGCGGCCGGGGTGCTGCTGCTCCTGTCCTTCGTGCTCGACTGCACCGACGGGCAGCTCGCCCGCTACTCGCTCCAGTACTCCACGATGGGCGCCTGGCTGGACGCGACGTTCGACCGGGCCAAGGAGTACGCCTACTACGCGGGCCTCGCCCTCGGTGCCGCGCGCGGCGGCGACGACGTGTGGGCGCTCGCCCTGGCCGCGATGGTCCTCCAGAGCTGCCGCCATGTCGTGGACTTCTCGTTCAACGAGGCCAACCACGACGCCACCGCCAACACGAGCCCCACCGCCGCCCTCTCCGACAAGCTCGACAGCCGGGGCTGGACGGTGTGGGCGCGCCGGATGATAGTCCTGCCCATCGGCGAACGCTGGGCCATGATCGCCGTGCTCACGGCCGTCACCACCCCCCGCGTCGTCTTCTGGGCCCTGCTCGTCGGCTGCGCCTTCGCCGCCTGCTACACCACCGCCGGCCGCCTCCTGCGGTCCCTCACCCGCAAGGCCCGCCGCACCGACCGGGCCGCCCAGGCCCTGGCCGACCTCGCCGACTCCGGCCCCCTCGCGCAGGGCTTCGCCGAGGCGTTCAGGAAGGTCGCCCGGACCGTGCCGGCCGTCACCGCCCTGACCGGCGCCGCCGCCGTCGTGGCCACCGCCGCCCTCGCGCCGTTCGGGGGCCCCTGGCCGGTCGTCGCCGCCCTCGGCTACGCCGTGACCTCCGGCGCCGCCGTCGCCCGCCCCCTCAAGGGCACCCTCGACTGGCTCGTCCCGCCCGTCTTCCGGGTCGCCGAGTACGTCACGATCCTCATCCTGGCCGCCCGCTCGGGCGCCCCCGGAGCCCTCCCGGCCGCATTCGGGCTGGTCGCGGCGGTCGCCTACCATCACTACGACACGGTGTACCGCATCCGCGGCGGCACCGGCGCGCCGCCCGCGTGGCTGGTGCGGACGATCGGCGGCCACGAGGGCCGCACGCTCGTGGTGGCGGTCCTCGCCGCGGCCCTGGCGACCGGGAGCCACTTCACCCTCGCGCTCACCGCCCTCGCGGTGGCCGTCGCGCTGGTCGTGCTCGTGGAGTCCATCCGCTTCTGGGTGTCCTCCGGAGCACCCGCAGTACATGACGAAGGAGAACCCGCATGATCGGCCTCGTACTCGCAGCCGGTGCCGGACGGCGTCTGCGCCCCTACACCGACACGCTCCCGAAGGCCCTCGTGCCCGTGGCCGGTGACACCACCGTCCTCGACCTCACCCTCGCCAACTTCGCCGAGGTCGGCCTCACCGAGGCCGCCATCGTCGTCGGCTACCGCAAGGAAGCCGTGTACGAGCGCAAGGCCGCCCTGGAGGCCGCGTACGGCGTGAAGCTCACCCTCATCGACAACGACAAGGCCGAGGAGTGGAACAACGCCTACTCCCTGTGGTGCGCCCGTGAGGTCCTGAGGGAGGGCGTCATCCTCGCCAACGGCGACACCGTCCACCCCGTCTCCGTCGAGCGGACCCTCCTCGACGCCCGCGGCGAGGGACAGCAGATCATCCTCGCCCTGGACACGGTGAAGACCCTCGCCGACGAGGAGATGAAGGTCATCTCCGCCGACGGCCAGGGTGTCCGGCGCATCACCAAGCTGATGGACCCCGCCACCGCCACGGGCGAGTACATCGGTGTCACCCTCATCGAGCCCGGGGCGGCCGAGCCCCTCGCGGACGCGCTGAAGGCCACCTTCGAGCGCGACCCGGACCTCTACTACGAGGACGGCTACCAGGAGCTCGTGAACCGCGGCTTCCCGATCGACGTGGCGCCCATCGGAGACGTCAGGTGGGTCGAGATCGACAACCACGACGACCTCGCGAAGGGCCGTGAGATCGCGTGCCTGTACTGACCCGGCTCATCCCCTCGCCGGTCGTCGTCGACATCAGCCGCGGTGCGATGGACGACCTGGCCGGCCTCCTCGCCGACCAGCGGATCTCCGCCTCCGGCAAGCTCGCCATGGCCATCAGCAACGGCTCCGGCCAGGCACTGCGCGAGAAGCTCGCCCCGGTGCTGCCGGACGCCGACTGGTACGCGGTGGATGACGGCAGCATCGATTCCGCCGTCCGCCTCGCCGACGCCATCAAGGGCAAGCGGTACGACGCCGTGGTCGGCCTCGGCGGCGGAAAGATCATCGACGTGGCGAAGTACGCCGCGGCACGCGTGGGCGTACCCATGGTCTCCGTCGCGACGAACCTGTCGCACGACGGCATCTGCTCGCCGATCTCCACCCTGGACAACGACAACGGACGCGGCTCCTACGGGGTGCCCTCGCCGATCGCCATGGTCATCGACCTCGATGTGATCCGCGAGGCGCCCGCCCGCTTCGTCCGCTCCGGCATCGGCGACGCCATCTCCAACATCTCCGCGATCGCCGACTGGGAGCTGTCCCACCGGCACACCGGCGAGAAGATCGACGGCCTGGCCGCCGCCATGGCCCGTACGGCGGGCGAGTCGGTCCTGCGCCACCCGGGCGGCGTCGGCGACGACGAGTTCCTCATCGTGCTCGCCGAGGCGCTCGTCCTCGGCGGCATCGCCATGTCGATCAGCGGCGACTCGCGCCCCTCCTCGGGCGCCTGCCACGAGATCTCCCACGCCTTCGACCTGCTCCACCCGGCGCGCGCCGCGCTCCACGGCGAGCAGGTCGGACTCGGCGCCGCCTTCGCGATGCACCTGCGCGGCGCCCGCGAGGAGTCCGGGCTCTTCGCCGAGGTGCTGCGCCGCCACGGCCTGCCGGTGCTGCCGGAGGAGATCGGCTTCTCGGCCGACGAGTTCGTGGCGGCCGTGGAGTACGCACCGCAGACCCGCCCCGGACGTTTCACCATCCTCGAGCACCTCGACCTGTCCACCGACCAGATCAGGGACGCGTACGCCGACTATGCCAAGACCATCCGTAGCTGAACTCCGCCCGGTCGTTCACCCGGCGGGAGTGAAGGACCGGCGAAGCGGTGAGCACTGGGGCGGCCGCCTCTACATGCGCGAGATCTCGCTGCGCGTCACCCGGTACCTGGTGACCACCCGGGTCACGCCGAACCAGCTGACCTACCTGATGACCCTCGCCGGTGTGCTGGCCGCCCCCGCGCTGCTGGTGCCGGGCATCTGGGGTGCCGTCCTCGGCGTGGTGGCGGTCCAGCTCTACCTGCTGCTCGACTGCGTCGACGGGGAGGTCGCCCGCTGGAAGCGGCAATTCTCGCTGTCCGGCGTCTACCTGGACCGGGTCGGCGCCTACCTGTGCGACGCGGCGGTCCTGGTCGGCTTCGGACTGCGCGCCGCGGATCTGTGGGGCAGCGGCCGGATCGACTGGCTGTGGGCCTTCCTCGGCACCCTCGCGGCCCTCGGCGCGATCCTGATCAAGGCCGAGACGGACCTGGTCGGCGTGGCCCGGCACCAGGGCGGCCTGCCGCCGGTCAAGGACGCGGCGGCCGAGCCGCGCTCGTCCGGGATGGCGCTCGCCCGCCGGGCCGCCGCCGCGCTGAAGTTCCACCGGCTGGTCCTCGGCATCGAGGCGTCCCTGCTCATCCTGGTGCTGGCAGTCCTGGACGCGGTCCGCGGCGACCTGTTCTTCTCCCGCCTCGGCGTCGCCGTGCTGGCCGGCATCGCGCTGCTCCAGACGCTGCTGCACCTGGTGTCGATCCTCGCCTCCAGCAGGCTGAGGTGACCGCCATGAAGCTCGGCGCCGTCATCATCACCATGGGCAACCGCCCCGACGACCTGCGGGCCCTGATCGACTCGGTCGCCAAGCAGGACGGCGACCCCGTCGAGATCGTGGTCGTCGGCAACGGCGCCCCGGTCACGGGCGTCCCCGAGGGCGTACGCACCATCGACCTCCCCGAGAACCTGGGCATCCCCGGCGGCCGCAACGCCGGCATCGAGGCGTTCGGCCCGAACGGCTCCGACGCGGACGTCCTGCTGTTCCTGGACGACGACGGGCTGCTGGCGCACACGGACACCGCCGAGCTGATCCGCCAGGCGTTCACCGCCGACCCGAAGCTGGGCATCATCAGCTTCCGGATCGCCGACCCGGACACCGGCACCACCCAGCGCCGCCACGTGCCGCGGCTGCGCGCCTCCGACCCGATGCGCTCCTCACGTGTGACGACCTTCCTCGGTGGCGCCAACGCCGTGCGTACGAAGGTCTTCGCCGAGGTCGGCCCGCTGCCCGGCGAGTTCTTCTACGCGCACGAGGAGACGGACCTCGCCTGGCGGGCACTGGACGCCGGCTGGATGATCGACTACCGCGCCGACATGGTGCTGCTCCACCCGACGACCGCGCCGTCCCGGCACGCCGTCTACCACCGGATGATCGCCCGCAACCGCGTCTGGCTGGCCCGCCGCAACCTGCCCGCGCCGCTGGTGCCGGCCTACCTGGGCGTCTGGCTGCTGCTCACCCTGGCCCGGCGCCCCTCGGTGCCCGCGCTGAAGGCCTGGTTCGGCGGTTTCACGGAGGGCTGGACCACGCCGTGCGGGCCGCGCCGGCCCATGAAGTGGCGTACGGTGTGGCGGCTGACCAGACTGGGCCGGCCGCCCGTCATCTGACAAGCTCTTCACCGACGAACACGGGGCACCGGGGACCTGGCCGCCACCTGACCCGCCCCCTATCCGCCGCGCATCTTGAACACGAAAGTTTCAACTTGTGAGTGAGACAACCCATGACGGAGCGATCGCCGTGAGCGCCCCGCCATCTCCCGACGAGGGCCTGTCCCCGGCGGAACTGGCCGCCAAGTACGGCCTGTCGGTGAGCGGTGCCCGGCCCGGCCTGGCCGAGTACGTCCGGCAGCTGTGGGGTCGCCGTCACTTCATCCTGGCCTTTTCCCAGGCGAAGCTCACGGCCCAGTACAGCCAGGCCAAGCTCGGCCAGCTGTGGCAGGTGGCGACGCCGCTGCTCAACGCCGCGGTCTACTTCCTCATCTTCGGCCTGATCCTGAACGCCGGCCGGGGCATGGACAAGGACGTCTACATCCCGTTCCTGGTGACGGGCGTCTTCGTCTTCATGTTCACGCAGACCTCCGTCATGTCCGGCGTGCGGGCGATCTCGGGCAACCTGGGGCTGGTGCGGGCGCTGCACTTCCCGCGCGCCTCGCTGCCGATCTCCTTCGCGCTCCAGCAGCTCCAGCAGCTGATGTTCTCGATGATCGTGCTGTTCGTGATCGCGGCGGCGTTCGGCAGCTATCCCTCGCTGAGCTGGCTGCTGATCCTCCCGGCGCTGGCGCTGCAGTTCCTCTTCAACGTCGGCCTGTCCCTGGTCATGGCCCGGCTCGGCAGCAAGACCCCCGACCTCGCCCAGCTGATGCCCTTCGTCATGCGGACGTGGATGTACGGATCGGGTGTGATGTTCTCGATCCCGATCATGCTCCAGGACAAGCCGGCCTGGATCGCCGAGGTACTGATGTACAACCCGGCGGCGATCTACATGGACCTCATCCGGTTCGCGCTGATCGACGGGTACGGCTCGGAGAACCTGCCCTCGCACGTCTGGCTCGCCGCCCTGCTGTGGGCGGTCCTCGTGGGCGTCGCCGGGTTCGTGTACTTCTGGAAGGCGGAGGAGCGGTACGGCCGTGGCTGACGAGACCAACGACGTGACCGCGACCGCCGCGGACGGCGCGCGGATCCCCACCGTCATCGCCGACGACGTGCACATCGTGTACCGCGTCAACGGTGGCGGCGGAGGCAAGGGCAGCGCCACCGCCGCGCTCAGCCGGATACTCCGCCGCGACAAGGCCGAGTCCCGGGGCGTACGCACGGTGCACGCGGTGCGCGGGGTGTCCTTCACCGCGTACCGGGGCGAGGCCATCGGCCTCATCGGCACCAACGGGTCGGGCAAGTCGACCCTGCTGCGTGCCATCGCCGGGCTGCTGCCCACGGAGAAGGGCAAGGTCTACACCGACGGCCAGCCCTCGCTGCTCGGTGTGAACGCGGCGCTGATGGGCGACCTGACCGGCGAGCGCAACGTCATCCTCGGCGGGCTGGCCATGGGCATGTCCCGCGAGGAGATCCGCGAGCGCTACCAGGACATCGTCGACTTCTCCGGCATCAACGAGAAGGGCGACTTCATCACGCTGCCCATGCGGACGTACTCCTCCGGCATGGGAGCCAGGCTCCGGTTCGCCATCGCGGCAGCCAAGAACCACGACGTGCTGATGATCGACGAGGCGCTGGCCACCGGCGACCGCAAGTTCCAGATCCGCTCCGAGCAGCGCATCCGGGAGCTGCGCAAGGAGGCCGGCACGGTCTTCCTGGTCAGCCACAGCAACAAGTCCATCAGGGACACCTGCGACCGTGTCCTGTGGCTGGAGAAGGGCGAGCTGCTGATGGACGGCCCCACCGCCGAGGTCCTGCGCGCGTACGAGAAGGAGACCGGCAGGTAGTCCGGCGCCGCCGTGACACCGCCGGAGGGCCCCCGCCGGAGCCCACGGCGGGGGCCCTCCGGCGGGGGGCACGCGCGGACGGCTCCGCCCGGCCGGGATGCCATGTTTGCGTCAAGTCCCGGGCCCAGTGGGGTGGTTGACGACAAGACCCTGACCGTTCGCCCGCGCGTAACACCCCGACACCGCCCCGGACGTTGTACAACGTAAGCTGTACCGGTGCTGATTCGCGGCAAGTGGGGCGATACCCCCCGGGGCCTCGCGCCGGGCCGTGGGCGGCCCGCTGGGCAGGGCCTGCGGCGTGTCCGAAATGGGATGTATTGGGTCGGCAGTGTAGAACGGGAGATGTGACGGCAATGACGGTGGATCTCCAGCTCTGCGAGGGTCTCGCCGTCCCCGCGCCGGGCAGTCCGCAGTGACAGGTACCCGGCACGTGCGCCCCGACGCCTTCACGCGCACCACACTCGACAAGGCGGCCCACGAGAACTTCCCCGTGGCGCCGTTCTTCCTGCCCCGTGGCTGGCGCGACGACCTCATGGCCATCTACGGCTACGCCCGCCTCGTCGACGACATCGGCGACGGCGACCTCGCGCCCGGCGGCGCCGACGCCCGCCACCTGGGGGCCGAGGGCGTGACGGACCGGCTCGTCCTGCTCGACGCCTTCGAGGCCGACCTCCGCCGCGTCTTCGACGGCATCCCGGCCCACCCGCTGCTGCGCACCCTCCAGCGCACCGTACGGCGCCACCGCCTGACACCCGAGCCGTTCCTCGCCCTGATCGGGGCCAACCGCCAGGACCAGCTGGTGCGGCGCTACGAGACCTACGACGACCTCGTCGCGTACTGCCGGCTCTCCGCCGACCCCGTGGGCCGGCTCGTCCTCGGCATCACCGGCACCACCAGCCCCGAGCGCGTCCGCCGCTCCGACGCCGTCTGCACCGCCCTGCAGATCGTCGAACACCTCCAGGACGTCGCCGAGGACCTCGCCCGCGACCGGATCTACCTGCCCGCCGAGGACATGAAACGGTTCGGCGTCACCGAGGCCGACCTCGCCCGCCCCACCGCCGGCGCGCCGGTACGGGCACTGATCGCGTACGAGGCCGAACGCGCACGCCGGCTCCTGCACGAGGGCATCCCCCTCGTGGGCAGCGTCCGCGGCAGGCTCCGCCTGCTCCTCGCCGGATTCGTCGGCGGCGGGCACGCCGCGCTCGACGCCATCACGGCCGCCGGACACGACGTACTCCCCGGCCGGCCCAAGCCCACCAAGACCAACCTGATGCGCCACGTGGGAACCGTGTTGCGCAGAGCACGTGGAGAGAGGTGAGCGGGACCGTGGAGACACAGACGCAGATGTCCCCGCCGGTAGCGGCCGCCTACAG
This sequence comes from Streptomyces ficellus, assembly GCF_030406405.1. Classification (GTDB taxonomy): domain Bacteria; phylum Actinomycetota; class Actinomycetes; order Streptomycetales; family Streptomycetaceae; genus Streptomyces; species Streptomyces ficellus_B. The sequence continues at coordinate 97,888 of NZ_JAUEPL010000020.1, read as the reverse complement.
CTACTGCGAGGCCGTCACCGGACAGCAGGCCCGTAACTTCGCCTACGGCATCCGGCTCCTGCCGGCCGAGAAGCGGCAGGCCATGTCGGCGCTGTACGCCTTCTCCCGCCGCGTCGACGACATCGGTGACGGTTCCCTCGCCCCCGAGGCCAAGCAGGACCGGCTGGAAGCCACCCGCGGGCTGCTGGAGCGGATCCGGCAGGACGCCGTCGCCGAGGACGACACCGACCCGGTGGCCGTCGCGCTCAGCGACGCGGCGCGGCGCTTCCCGCTGCCCCTGGGCGGTCTCGACGAGCTGATCGACGGCGTCCTGATGGACGTGCGCGGCGAGACGTACGAGACCTGGGACGACCTCAAGGTGTACTGCCGGTGCGTCGCCGGCGCCATCGGCCGGCTCTCGCTCGCCATCTTCGGCACCACATCCGGCGCACCCGGAGCGGAACGCGCCCCCGAGTACGCCGACACGCTGGGGCTCGCGCTGCAACTCACCAACATCCTCAGGGACCTTCGCGAGGACGCCGTCAACGGCCGCACCTACCTGCCCGCCGACGACCTCGCCAAGTTCGGCTGCTCCGACGGCTTCCGCCACCCCACCCCGCCGGAGGGCGCCGACTTCACCGGACTCGTGCAGTACGAAGTCCGTCGCGCGCGGGCCCTGTTCGCCGAGGGCTACCGGCTGCTGCCCATGCTGGACCGGCGCAGCGGCGCCTGCGTCGCCGCCATGGCCGGCATCTACCGCCGCCTCCTCGACCGCATCGAGCGCGACCCCGAAGCCGTCCTGCGCGGGCGCGTGACCCTGCCCGGGCACGAGAAGGCGTACGTCGCCGTGCGCGGCCTGTCCGGACTCGACGCCCGGACCATCTCCCGGCAGACCGTCAGGAGGCGCGCCTGATGCCCCTGCCCCAGAAGGCACCGTCCGCCCCCCGCCCCGGGTCCCCGACCGCGGCGGCCCGAGGGGAGGGCGCATGAGCGACGACCGCCTGAGGCCAGGGCACGCCGTCGTCGTCGGCGGCGGTCTCGCCGGCGTCACCGCGGCGCTGCGCCTCGCGGACTGCGGACTGCGCGTGACGCTCCTCGAAGGCCGGCCCCGCCTCGGCGGCCTCGCGTTCTCCTTCAAGCGCGGCGACCTCACCATCGACAACGGCCAGCACGTCTACCTGCGCTGCTGCACGGCCTACCGCTGGTTCCTGGACCGCATCGACGGCGCCCGCCTCGCCCCGCTGCAGAACCGGCTCGACGTCCCCGTCCTCGACGTCGCCCACCCGCGCGGCCCCCGCCTCGGCCGGCTGCGCCGCACCGCCCTGCCCGTACCGCTCCACCTCGCCGCGAGCCTCGCCACCTACCCGCACCTCTCGCTCGCCGAGCGCGCGGGCGTCGCACGCGCCGCGCTCGCCCTGCAGAAGCTCGACCCCGCCGACCCCGCGCTCGACGGCATCGACTTCGCCACCTGGCTCACCCGCCACGGCCAGTCGCGGCGCGCGGTCGAAGCCCTCTGGGACCTCGTTGGCGTCGCCACCCTCAACGCCACCGCCTCCCACGCCTCCATGGGCCTGGCCGCCATGGTCTTCAAGACCGGCCTGCTCTCCGAGCCGGGCGCCGCCGACATCGGCTGGGCGCACGTGCCCCTCGGCGACCTGCACGACACGCTCGCCCGCAAGGCGCTGGACTCCGCCGGCGTACGCACCGACCTGCGCGCCAAGGTCAGCGCCATCCTCCCCAGCGGACACGGCCGCTGGGCCGTGGACGTCCCCGGCGAGCGCATCGAGGCCGACACCGTCGTCCTCGCCGTACCGCAGCGCGAGGCGCACGACCTGCTGCCGTACGGTGCCCTGGACGACCCGGGCGCGCTCCTGGACATCGGCACCGCGCCGATCCTCAACGTCCACGTCCTGTACGACCGCAAGGTGCTGCGCCGGCCCTTCTTCACCGCGCTCGGCTCCCCGGTCCAGTGGGTCTTCGACCGTACGGACGCCTCCGGCTACACCGACGGCCAGTACCTGGCCCTGTCCCAGTCGGCCGCCCAGGACGAGATCGACGAGCCCGTCGCCGTACTGCGCGAGCGCTACCTGCCCGAACTGGAGCGTCTGCTGCCCGCGGCCCGCGGCGCGAAGGTACGGGACTTCTTCGTCACCCGGGAGCGGACAGCGACGTTCGCCCCCACCCCCGGCGTCGGACGGCTGCGCCCCGCGGCCCGTACCAACGCGCCCGGCCTCCACCTGGCCGGCGCGTGGACCGCCACCGGCTGGCCCGCGACCATGGAAGGCGCGGTACGCAGCGGATTCAGCGCCGCGGGCGCCGCCCTGTCGGCCCTCGGCCGCCCCCATGTACATCCGCTCGAGGAGGCGGCATGAGCCTGAGTACTGGAACAAGAGGAGAGACCGTGCCGACTGTGCCCCCGGTGAACCCGGCCGTCGACACCGCGGACGTCACCGCCCTGCTGGAGCGCGGGCGGACCATGGCCACCCCGGTCCTGCGCGCGGCCGTGGACCGGCTCGCGCCGCCCATGGACACCGTCGCCGCGTACCACTTCGGCTGGATCGACGCCCACGGCCGGCCCGCCGACGGCGACAGCGGCAAGGCTGTCCGCCCGGCGCTCGCCCTGCTGTCCGCCGAGGCGGCCGGCGCGGCGCCCGAGGTGGGCATCCCCGGCGCGGTCGCCGTGGAACTCGTACACAACTTCTCGCTGCTGCACGACGACCTGATGGACGGCGACGAGCAGCGCCGCCACCGCGACACGGTGTGGAAGGTCCACGGCCCCGCCCAGGCGATCCTCGTCGGCGACGCGCTCTTCGCGCTGGCCAACGAACTGCTGCTGGAGCTCGGGACCGTCGAGGCGGGCCGCGCCACGCGCAGGCTGACCACCGCCACCCGCAAGCTCATCGACGGCCAGGCCCAGGACATCTCCTACGAGCACCGCGAGCGGGTCACCGTCGAGGAGTGCCTGGAGATGGAGGGCAACAAGACCGGCGCGCTGCTCGCCTGCGCCTGCTCCATCGGGGCCGTCCTCGGCGGCGCCGACGACCGCACCGCCGACACGCTGGAGGCGTACGGCTACCACCTGGGCCTCGCCTTCCAGGCCGTCGACGACCTGCTCGGCATCTGGGGCGACCCGGAGGCCACCGGCAAGCAGACCTGGAGCGACCTGCGCCAGCGCAAGAAGTCCCTGCCGGTCGTCGCCGCGCTCGCCGCGGGCGGACCGGCCTCCGAGCGCCTGGGGGAGCTGCTCGCGGCCGACGCCAAGAGCACCGACTTCGACAGCTTCTCCGAGGAGGAGTTCGCCACCCGGGCGGCCCTCATCGAGGAGGCGGGGGGCCGTGAGTGGACCTCCCAGGAGGCGCGCAGGCAGCACGCCGTCGCGATCGAGGCCCTGCACGGGGTCGACATGCCGGAACGGGTCCGCGCCCAGCTCACCGCGCTCGCGGACTTCGTCGTCGTACGAAAGAGATGACCGCCATCCTCACCATATGACTCGCTAGTCGCCGGCCGGTGCCTCACGCACCGGCCGACGGCCCACCCGCAGCCGCAGCACGCCAACTGCACGAAGGGGAAGCCATGACAGCGACGACCGACGGAAGCACCGGGGCCCTGGAGCCCCGAGCCCCCTCGGCCACCGAAACCGCCACCGCCACCACGACCTTCGCGGCGAGCGAGGTGGCGGAAGCCGCCGCGCGGGCCGCCGAACGCTCCGTCCAGTACCTCCTCGGCAGGCAGGACGCCGAGGGCTGGTGGAAGGGCGACCTGGAGACCAACGTCACCATGGACGCCGAGGACCTCCTGCTGCGCCAGTTCCTCGGCATCCAGGACGAGAGCACCACCCGTGCCGCCGCGCTGTTCATCCGCGGCGAGCAGCGCGAGGACGGCACCTGGGCCACGTTCTACGGCGGGCCCGGTGACCTGTCCGCCACCATCGAGGCGTACGTCGCGCTGCGCCTGGCCGGCGACGGGCCCGGCGCGCCGCACATGGCCCGGGCCGCCGCCTGGATCAGGGAACGGGGCGGCATCGCCGCCGCCCGCGTCTTCACCCGGATCTGGCTGGCGCTGTTCGGCTGGTGGAAGTGGGACGACCTGCCCGAGCTGCCGCCCGAGATGATCTTCCTGCCGAAGTGGTTCCCGCTCAACATCTACGACTTCGGCTGCTGGGCCCGGCAGACCATCGTGCCGCTCACCGTCGTCTCCGCCAAGCGGCCCGTCCGCCCCGCGCCGTTCACGCTGGACGAGCTGCACACCGACCCGCGCGTGCCCAACCCGGTCAAGCCGTCGGCCCCGGCGTCCAGTTGGGAGGGCCTCTTCCAGCGGCTCGACAGGGCCCTGCACGCCTACCACAAGGTCGCGCCGGGCCCGCTGCGCCGGGCCGCGATGAACAGCGCCGCCCGCTGGATCATCGAGCGGCAGGAGAACGACGGCTGCTGGGGCGGCATCCAGCCACCGGCCGTCTACTCGCTGATCGCGCTCCACCTGCTCGGCTACGACCTGGAGCACCCGGTGATGCGCGCGGGCCTGGAGTCGCTCGACCGGTTCGCCGTCTGGCGCGACGACGGCGCCCGGATGATCGAGGCCTGCCAGTCACCCGTCTGGGACACCTGTCTGGCCACCATCGCGCTGGCCGACGCCGGGCTGCGCCCCGACCACCCGGCACTCGTCAAGGCCGCCGACTGGATGCTGGGCGAGGAGATCGTACGCCCGGGGGACTGGGCCGTACGCAGGCCCGGACTCCCGCCCGGCGGCTGGGCGTTCGAGTTCCACAACGACAACTACCCGGACATCGACGACACCGCCGAGGTCATCCTCGCGCTGCGCCGCGTCACGCACCCGCACCCCGAGCAGGTCGAGGCGGCCATCCGGCGCGGGGCCCGCTGGACCGCCGGCATGCAGTCGGCCGACGGGGGCTGGGGCGCCTTCGACGCCGACAACACCAGCCACCTGCCCAACCTGCTGCCGTTCTGCGACTTCGGCGAGGTCATCGACCCGCCGTCCGCCGACGTCACCGCGCACGTGGTGGAGATGCTGGCGTACGAGGGCAAGGCCCATCACACCCGTACCCGCAAGGGAGTCGAGTGGCTGCTCGCCGAACAAGAGGCCAACGGCGCCTGGTTCGGCCGCTGGGGCGTCAACTACGTGTACGGGACGGGGTCGGTGGTGCCCGCGCTGATTGCGGCCGGGCTGCCCGCCTCGCACCCCGCGATCCGGCGCGCCGTCGCCTGGCTGGAGTCCGTCCAGAACGAGGACGGGGGCTGGGGCGAGGACCTGCGCTCGTACCGCGAACAGGAGTGGATCGGGCACGGCGCCTCCACCGCCTCGCAGACCGCGTGGGCGCTGATGGCGCTGCTGGCGGCGGGGGAGCGGGAGTCGAGGGCGGTGGAGCGCGGGATCGGCTGGCTCGCCGGGACGCAGGCCGAGGACGGCTCCTGGGACGAGCCGTACTTCACCGGCACCGGCTTCCCGTGGGACTTCTCCATCAACTACCACCTGTACCGGCAGGTGTTCCCGCTGACCGCGCTGGGCCGGTACGTCAACGGCGAACCCTCCCTCGGCCGCACCGGCGGGGAGGGCTGATGGCGGCGGAACCGGAGCCGTCCGGTTCCCAGGCGCCGCTGCTCATCGCGTGCGCGCTCGGCATCGAGCAGCTCGCCCTGCGCAGCGGCCGCCGCCACGGCGGTGCGTCCGGCCCGGTGACCGTCCTGCGTACGGGCATGGGTCCGGCGAACGCCCAGCGGGCCGTGGCGCGGGCGCTCGGGGACGGGCCGCTGCGGGGCGCCGCGGTCGTCGCCTCGGGGTTCTGCGCGGGGCTCGCCCCGGGGATGCACCCCGGGGACCTGGTGGTCGCCCATGAGACACGCGGCCCGCAGGGCTCCACGGTGTGCACGGGCGCGCGGACACTGGTGGAGGCGCTGGAGCGGGCGGTGCCCGGGCGCACCGTCCACACCGGCCCGCTGACCGGCTCCGACCATGTCGTACGGGGCCAGGGGCGGACCGAGCTGAGGGCGACGGGCGCGATCGCGGTCGACATGGAGTCCGCCGCCACGCTCCACAGCGCGCTGAGCGCCGGTGTCCGCCCGGTTGCGGCCGTACGAGTGGTCGTGGACGCTCCCGAGCATGAGCTCGTCCGGATTGGCACGGTGCGCGGGGGAATATCAGCTTTCCGCGTTCTTCGTTGTGTATTGCCCGCCTTTTTTGACTGGCACCGTTCTTTGCTGCTCCCCAGGAGGTGAGCCAGATGGCCATGCCGCTTCGCCAGACCATCCGGGTAGGGACGTATCTCTTCGAACAGAAGCTCCGCAAGCGTGAGAAGTTCCCGCTCATCGTCGAGCTGGAACCGCTCTACGCGTGCAACCTGAAATGCGAGGGCTGTGGGAAGATCCAGCACCCGGCCGGGGTCCTGAAGCAGCGCATGCCGGTCGCCCAGGCGGTCGGGGCGGTCCTGGAGTCCGGTGCGCCGATGGTGTCCATCGCGGGCGGCGAACCGCTGATGCATCCGCAGATCCACGAGATCGTCCGGCAGCTGGTGGCCAAGCGGAAGTACGTCTTCCTCTGCACCAACGCCCTGCTGCTGCGCAAGAAGATCGAGGACTTCAGGCCGTCGCCGTACTTCGCCTTCGCCGTGCACATCGACGGGCTGCGCGAGCGCCACGACGAGTCGGTCGCCAAGGAGGGCGTGTTCGACGAGGCGGTGGAGGCCATCAAGGAGGCCAAGCGGCGCGGCTTCCGGGTCACCACCAACTCCACCTTCTTCAATACCGACACCCCGCAGACCGTCATCGAGGTGCTCAACTTCCTCAACGACGACCTGAAGGTCGACGAGATGATGATCTCTCCCGCGTACGCCTACGAGAAGGCGCCCGACCAGGAGCACTTCCTGGGGGTCGAGCAGACCCGCGAACTGTTCCGGAAGGCCTTCGCGGGCGGCAACCGGCGGCGCTGGCGGCTGAACCACTCGCCCCTCTTCCTGGACTTCCTGGAAGGCAAGGCGGACTTCCCGTGCACCGCCTGGGCGATCCCGAACTACTCGCTCTTCGGCTGGCAGCGGCCCTGCTACCTGATGGCCGACGGCTATGTCCCCACCTATCGCCAGCTCATCGAGGAGACCGACTGGAGCAAGTACGGCCGCGGCAAGGACCCGCGCTGCGCCAACTGCATGGCGCACTGCGGCTACGAGCCCACCGCCGTCCTCGCCACCATGGGCTCGCTGAAGGAGTCCCTGCGCGCCGCCCGCGAGACCGTCTCGGGGAGCCACGGGTGAGGTGAGGGCGCGGCAAGCCTCATCCCACAGGCGATGAAGATGGCCGCCACCATGGCGGGCGCCGCGGTCCCCCCGGGGCCGCCCGCCGTGGCCGCCGGCCGAACCGGATCAGAGAGGGGTCCGAGCGTGACGTTGCTGGAGAACATCCGGGGGCCGCGCGACCTCAAGGCACTGGACAGCGCACAGGCCGGTGAACTCGCCGAGGAGATCAGGCAGTTCCTCATCCAGGCGGTCGCCAGGACCGGCGGCCATCTCGGCCCCAACCTGGGCGTCGTGGAGCTCACCGTCGCCCTGCACCGGGTGTTCGACTCGCCCGTCGACCGCATCCTGTGGGACACCGGCCACCAGTCCTACGTACACAAACTGCTCACCGGCCGGCAGGACTTCTCCAAGCTGCGCGGCAAGGGCGGCCTGTCCGGTTACCCCTGCCGCGAGGAGTCCGAGCACGACGTCATCGAGAACTCCCACGCCTCCACCGTGCTGGGCTGGGCGGACGGCCTCGCCAAAGCACGCGACCTGCTCGGCGGGAGTGACCATGTCGTCGCCGTCATCGGCGACGGCGCGCTGACCGGCGGCATGGCGTGGGAAGCGCTCAACAACATCGCCGCCGCCAAGGACCGCCCCCTCATCATCGTCGTCAACGACAACGAGCGCTCCTACGCCCCGACGATCGGCGGCCTCGCCAACCACCTCGCCACCCTCCGTACCACCGACGGCTACGAACGCTTCCTGGCCTGGGGCAAGGAGGTGCTCCAGCACACCCCTGTCATCGGACCGCCGCTGTACGGGTCGCTGCACGGCGCGAAGAAGGGGTTCAAGGACTTCATCGCCCCGCAGGGCATGTTCGAAGACCTGGGTCTGAAGTACGTCGGGCCCATCGACGGGCACGACATCACGGCCGTCGAGTCGGCGCTGCGCCGCGCCAAGCGGTTCCACGGCCCCGTACTGGTGCACTGCCTGACCGAGAAGGGGCGCGGCTACCCGCTGGCGCTGGAGGACGAGGCCGACCGGTTCCACGCGGTGGGCGCGATGGATCCGCTGACCGCCGAGCCGCTCGCCCCCGTGGGCGGACCCTCCTGGACGTCCGTCTTCGGTGACGAGATCGCCGCGATCGGCGCGGAGCGGCCGGACGTCGTGGCGCTGACGGCGGCGATGCTCCAGCCGGTGGGGCTGGCGAAGTTCGCCGAGCGGTTCCCCGACCGGGTGTGGGACGTCGGGATCGCCGAGCAGCACGCCGCCGTCTGCGCGGCCGGGCTCGCCACCGCCGGGCTCCACCCGGTCGTCGCCGTCTACGCCACCTTCCTCAACCGCGCCTTCGACCAGCTGCTGATGGACATCGCCCTGCACAGGTGCGGCGTCACCTTCGTCCTCGACCGGGCGGGCGTGACCGGCACCGACGGCCCCTCGCACAACGGCGTGTGGGACCTGTCCGTGCTCCAGGTCGTGCCCGGCCTGCGGATCGCCGCGCCGCGCGACGCCGGGCAACTGCGTGCCCAGCTGCGCGAGGCGGTCGACGTGGCCGACGCGCCGACCGTGCTGCGCTTCCCCAAGGAGGCGGTGGGGCAGCCCGTCCCCGCTGTCGGGCGCGTCGGTGGCATGGAAGTCCTGCACCGGGCCGACGACCCCGACGTCCTGCTGGTGGCCATCGGCGTCATGGCGCCGGTCTGCCTCCGGACGGCCGAGCTGCTGGCGGAGCGCGGCGTCCGCTGCACCGTCGTCGACCCGCGCTGGGTCAAGCCCGTCGACGAGCAGCTCGCCCCACTGGCCGGCGGTCACCGGCTCGTCGCGGTCGTCGAGGACAACAGCCGCAGCGGGGGCGTCGGCTGGGCGGTGGGGCAGGCGCTGCGGGACGCCGGGACGGACGTACCGCTGAGGACGTTCGGCGTCCCGGAACAGTTCCTGCCCCACGCCAAGCGCGGTGAGGTGCTGGCGGACATCGGGCTCACCCCGGTGGAGATCGCGGGGCGGATCAGCGCGGCGCTGGCACGCAAGGAGAACGAGACATGAGCAAGAAGTTCGATCTGGCGGGGCTGCTCGCCGACCGGGGCGCGGAAGGCTACGACCTGCACGCCCGCCACCTCAACCACCAACTGCCGCGCATGCTGCACACGATCGGCTTCGACAAGGTCTACCAGCGCGCCGAGGGCGCCTACTTCTGGGACGCCGACGACAACGACTACCTCGACATGCTCGCCGGCTTCGGCGTGATGGGGCTCGGCCGGCACCACCCCGTCGTAGGCAAGGCGCTGCACGACGTCCTCGATGCCTCCCTGCCCGACCTCACCCGCTTCGACTGCCCGCCGCTGCCCGGGCTGCTCGCCGAGAAGCTGCTGTCCCACTCGCCCCATCTGGACCGCGTGTTCTTCTCCAACAGCGGTACGGAGGCGGTCGAGACCGCGCTGAAGTTCGCCCGGTACGCGACCGGCAAGCGCCGCGTCCTGTACTGCGCGCACGCCTTCCACGGGCTGACCACCGGGTCCCTGTCGGTCAACGGCGAGAGCTGCTTCCGCGACGGGTTCGAGCCCCTGCTGCCCGACACCGCCATCGAGCTGGGCGACCTGACCGCCCTGGAGCGGGAGCTGAGGCGGGGCGATGTGGCGGGCCTCATCGTGGAGCCCATCCAGGGCAAGGGCGTCCACGAGGCGCCGCCCGGCTTCCTGCCCGCCGCACAGCAGCTGCTCCGCCGGCACAAGGCGCTGCTGATCGCCGACGAGGTGCAGACCGGCCTCGGCAGGACCGGTGACTTCTACGGCTACCAGCACGAGACCGGTGTGGAACCGGACCTGGTCTGCGTCGCCAAGGCGCTGTCCGGCGGCTATGTGCCCGTCGGCGCCACCCTCGGCAAGGACTGGATCTTCCAAAAGGTGTACTCCTCGATGGACCGGGTGCTCGTCCACTCGGCCAGCTTCGGGTCGAACGCCCAGGCCATGGCGGCGGGCCTGGCGGTCCTGTCCGTGCTGGAGGACGAGGAGCTCGTGGCGAACGCCCGGCGGACCGGGGAGCTGCTGAAGTCCCGGCTCGCGGCGCTCGTCGACCGCTACGAGATGCTGTACGAGGTGCGTGGGCGCGGTCTGATGATCGGCATCGAGTTCGGCCGCCCGTCCTCGCTCGGCCTGCGCAGCCGCTGGGCGATGCTCCAGGCCGCCCGCAAGGGACTGTTCGCGCAGATGGTCGTGGTGCCGCTGCTGCAACGGCACCGCATCCTCACCCAGGTGTCCGGCGACCGGCTGGAGGTCATCAAGCTGATCCCGCCGCTGATCATCGGTGAGCGGGAGGTCGACCGGTTCGTGGAGGCGTTCACGGCCGTCATGGACGAGGCGCACAGCGGTGGCGGCCTGATCTGGGACTTCGGCCGGACGCTGGTGAAGCAGGCCGTCGCCAACCGCTGAGGCTTGTGCTTCTCGGGCGCGCAGCCGCGTGCGCGGCGGCGCCCGGGACTCACCCTGGAGGCCGCCGCCCAGCGCGCCGGGCGGCGCCGGCCCTCGCCGCCGATGCCGCTCGGGCTCGCCCGCGTCTACGGCCGGACCGTCTCCGAGCCGCTGGGCGAGGCCCCGACCGTCCGTACGCTCGGCCCGGGGTGAGGGCTCAGCCCTCGTCGAGGAGGCGCTCGCGCAGTCGCTCCCGGGTCTCGGGGCTGAGGTTCAGCCCCTCGCTCAGGTAGCGGTCGGTCGACCCCCAGGTCTCCTCGATCGTCGTGAAGGCCGTCGACAGGTAGTCCAGGCGCGCGTCGAAGAGGGGGCTGAGCAGCTCCATCACCTCGGGCGACATACCGGCGGGGGAGTTGTCGCTGCGGTGCACCTTGTAGCGGCGGCTCGGTGCGTTGGACTTCAGGTAGTCCTCCTCGATCGCCTCGCGCTCGACGCCGAGGGCCAGCAGCGTCACCGCAATGGACAGTCCCGCCCGGTCCTTGCCCGCCGCGCAGTGCATCAGCGCGGGGACGCTGTCCTCGGCGAGGGCGTGGAGCACCCGGCTGTGCTCGGCCGTGCGCTCCTTGATGATCATGCGGTACGAGTCCGACATCCGCGCCGCCGCCTGCCCGTCCGCCAGGATCTCGCGCAGCTGGTCGATGTCGCCGTCACGGACCATCCGCCAGAACTCGGCCCCGTCGGTCGGGTCGGTGAGCGGGATGTTCACATTGCGTACGCCGGGCAGGGCGATGTCCGGGCCTTCGAGCTTCTGGTCGGCGGCGTTGCGGAAGTCGAAGATCGTGTGCAGCCCGAGGGCCGCCAGGAACGCCGCGTCCTCGCCGGTGGCGTGCGCGAGGTGACCGCTGCGGTAGAGGACGCCGTGGCGCACCCGCCGGCCGTCCACCGTCGGAAGCCCGCCCACGTCACGGAAGTTGCGCACTCCCGTCAGTTCGGGCTCGGTCGACGGGACCTGCGGCAGCTGCTGCGTCACGGGGGCTCCTCCGCGTCTGGGCGTCGGCGCCGGCCGCCGACGATGTCGCCGGTCCGACGATACGACATCGGTTCGACGGGCAGTCATCCTCGTGCGGATCGCACATCCGTAGGTGGCCGTCGTTGCCTCTGCCGTGATCAGCGCTGATGATGTGCAGAAGTGTTCGTTGCTGTGCGGAATTGGGGAGTTCGGATGATCGAGACGGTGGGCGGCGGCGAGGGCCGGGCGCGGATCTGGCTGCTCTCCGGGGCGACCAGCAGCTATGCCCTGCGCCTTACGGACGCGGACGAGCTGCTGCATCTGCACTGGGGCCCGCGCATCACGGCCGCCGACGCCCAGGCGCTCGCCGACCGGCCCGCCCCGCCGTACTGGCCGTTCGAGGCACCGATCGACGGGCGGGAGGAGTATCCGGTCGAGGGCGGCCCCCGCTTCGTACGGCCGGCTCTCTCCGTACGCACGGAAGAGGCGCGCGGCACGGAATGGGCCTTCGGCGACTGGGCGGCGGAGGGGGGACGAGCTGCGGCTGCGGTTCCTCGACGGTCCCCTCACGCTGACCCTGCACTACCGGATGCGGGACGACTCCGACGTGATCGAGCGCTGGGTCACCGCGGCTCACCGGGGGCAGGGGCCCGCGCTGGAGCTGCTGCGGGCGGACGCCGCCGCGTGGACGCTGCCCGCGCGTGACGCGTGGCGGCTGTCGCAGCTGCACGGGCGGTGGGCGGCCGAGTCCCGGCTGGTGCGCTCCCCGCTGGCGTACGGCGAGACGGTCATCGGCTCGCGGCGCGGCCACACCGGGCACCAGCACCTCCCGTGGGTCGCGCTCGACGCCGAGGGGGCCACCGAGGAGTACGGGGAGGTGTACGGCTGCGCGCTCGCCTGGTCCGGGTCGTGGCGTATCGCCGTACAGCGACTACCCGACGGGCTGGTGCAGATCACCGGCGGGGCCGGACACGACGACTCGGGTCTGCTGCGCCTCGCGCCAGGGGATTCGTACACCTCGCCGGTATGCGCCGGGCTGTGGAACGCGGGCGGATTCGGTGGGGCGAGCAGGGTGTGGCACGCCTGGCAGCTCGCGCGGGTGGTCCCGGACGCGGAGCAGGTGCGGCCGGTGCTCTACAACTCCTGGGAGGCGACCGAGTTCGACGTCTCGGAGGAGCAGCAGCGGGCGCTCGCCCGGCGGGCGGCCCGCGTGGGTGTCGAGCTGTTCGTCGTGGACGACGCGTGGTTCGGCCGCCGCACCAGTGACCGGGCCGGGCTCGGCGACTGGACGCCCAACCCCGACCGGTTCCCGCACGGGCTGAAGCCGCTGGCCGACGAGGTGCACGGGCTGGGGATGCGGTTCGGGATCTGGGTGGAGCCCGAGATGGTCAACCCCGACAGCGACCTGTACCGGGCGCACCCGGACTGGGTGCAGCACCAAACGGGACGTACCAGGACAGAGTTCCGCAATCAGCTGGTGCTGAACCTCGCCAGGCCGGACGTTCAGCAGTACCTGTGGGAGCGGTTGGACGCGCTGTTGTCGTCGGCGCCCATCGACTATGTGAAGTGGGACTTCAACCGCTGCTTCACTGACGCCGGCTGGCCGGGCGAAGCGTATCCGCAGAGGCTGTGGGTCGACCACGTGCGGGCGCTCTACGCGCTGCTCGACCGGCTGCGGGCCGCGCACCCGGGCGTCGCGTTCGAGTCCTGCTCGGGCGGGGGCGGCCGGATCGACCTGGGCATCCTCTCCCGCACCGACCAGGTGTGGACGTCCGACAACACCGACCCGCTGGACCGGCTCGCCATCCAGCACGGCTTCAGCCAGCTGCACCCGGCCCGGGTCATGGCGGCCTGGGTCACCGACAGCCCCCATGGCTTCAACGGCCGAGTGAGCACGCTGCGTTTCCGCTTCGTCAGCGCCATGGCGGGCGTGCTGGGGGTGGGCGGTGACCTGGCCCGGTGGAGCGAGGAGGAGCTGGCGGAGGCGCGTCGCTGGGTGGATCTCTACAAGGAGATCAGGCCGGTGGTGCAGCTCGGCGAGCTGTACCGGCTGCGGGCTCCGGAGGGCGGGCTGAGCGCGGTTCAGTATGCGCGCGGCGACGACGTCGTCGTCCTCGCCTGGCTCCAGGCGCAGCACTACGGCGAGCCGGCGCCGGCCGTACGGCTGCGGGGGCTCGACCCCCATGGGGTGTACGAGTGCCTGGACAGTGCGGCGTCATATCGCGGTTCTGTCCTGCTTCACCATGGTTTGTCCACCAGGCTGCGCGGAGACCTCGATGCCACCGTCATCCGGCTGCGCAGGCGGCGGCACGCGGAGGGCTCATCAGCCATTGACTGATCTGACGGTTCTGTCCGTATTGAGGGATTAGGTATAACGTGCCCCGGTCGTAGGGGAGATGGGCGGCGTCACGTGAGCAGCGTCATAACCGTGACCGTCCGTGGCGGAGCGCTGTTCGTAAATTCCTTGCGCGGAACGGGAATTCATGATCCGGAATCCACGGAGGGTGACCGGAATTGCCGGGCGGCCGGGCGGTTGGTAATGCCCGGAGGAAAAGAGCGGCTTGTTCCCGCCGACCCGGCTCGTTTACGGTCACGGCAATCCGGCCGGACCGCCGAATCCTGCCGCCGGTCGGAATTCGCACCCACCCACGTGTGGCAGGAGCGGGGGACCCAGGTAGTACGCCGGCACCGGAATTCCGGGACCGGCTTGGGGTGAAGTCGCGCCAATGGCGCGGCCGGGCAACTCCAGCCCGAACCCGACAGCTCACCTCGCAGGCGCCGGAGAGGAATTCGCCATGCCCGCGAAGGGTAAGCACCGCCGTCCCAAGTCCAGCTCGATCGCCCGCGGTTTCGTCGCCGCCGGCACGGGTGGCGCCGCCATCGCCCTCCCGCTGCTCGGCGCCACCGGCGCGCACGCCGCGGAGCAGAGCGCAGCCCCGGCCGCCGCCCCGCAGCAGGCCGTCACCGCCGCCGCCAAGGCCGCCCCTTCCGCCGCGGCCGCCAAGGCCGCGCCCCGCACGTACACCGTGGTCGCGGGTGACTACCTCTCCAAGATCGCCCGCAACAAGAACGTCAAGGGCGGCTGGCAGAAGCTGTACCAGGACAACCGCCAGGTCATCGGCGAGAACCCGTCCCTGATCCTGCCGGGCATGAAGCTCACCCTCGGCGCCAAGTCCACGGCGAAGCCCGCCCCGGCGAAGGCGGCTCCCGCCAAGCCGAAGGCCGAGGAGACCCGGACCGAGTCCCGCGCCTCCCGCTCCGCCGCCAAGGCCGAGGCCCCGGCGCAGCCCGCCGCGCAGACCAGCGGCTCGGGATTCACCGCCCCGGTCGACGCCGGCGTCACCACCCCCTACCGCGCCTCCGGCTCCAGCTGGTCCTCCGGTTACCACACCGGTGTCGACTTCGCGGCCTCCTCCGGCAGCAGCGTCAAGGCAGTGGGCCCCGGCACCGTCGTCTCGGCCGGCTGGAGCGGCGCGTACGGCAACGAGGTCGTCATCCAGCACGCCGACGGCAACTACTCGCAGTACGCCCACCTTTCCTCGCTCTCCGTCTCGTCGGGCCAGAGCGTCAGCGGCGGCCAGCAGATCGGCCTGTCCGGCTCCACCGGAAACTCCACCGGCCCGCACCTGCACTTCGAGATCCGCACCAGCCCGAGCTACGGCTCGGACATCGACCCGCTGGCGTACCTCCGCCAGCACGGCGTCTCCATCTGACGCGCCTTCCACGTTCATCGTCCCCGCCCGGCGCCTTTCGGCGCCGGGCGGAGTCGTATTCCGCGCTTGGGGCAATCTTGACCGGTGGCAAACATCACTGCCCGTCAACCCCTCCTTACGGTCGCGTAAGTCACATCCCGGGGTGAAAGATGTGCTCCCGTGGCAGACGATTCGACATTCAGAGACAGTGACGTATTCGGGTCGTACGCGGCGATCGGTGACAGCTTCACCGAGGGCGTCGGAGACCCTGGGCCCGACGGAACGTTCGTCGGCTGGGCGGACCGCCTCGCGGTGCTGCTGGCGGACCGGCTACCGGAGAACCAGGAGTTCCGGTACGCCAACCTCGCCGTGCGGGGGCGGCTGCTGGACCAGATCGTGGAGGAGCAGGTCCCGCGCGCCAAGGAGCTGGCGCCCGACCTGGTGACCTTCTGCGCGGGCGGCAACGACATCATCCGGCCCGGCAGCGACCCCGACGACGTCGCCCAACGCTTCGAACGGGCCGTCGCCGACCTGAGGTCCGCGGTCGGGACGGTGCTGGTGACCACGGGGTTCGACACCCGGGGCGTGCCGGTGCTGCGCCGCCTGCGCGGCAAGATCGCCACGTACAACGGGCACGTGCGCGCCATCGCCGACCGTTACGGCTGCCCGGTGCTGGACCTGTGGTCGCTCAGGACCGTCCAGGACAGGCGCGCCTGGGACAGCGACCGGCTGCACCTGTCACCCGAGGGGCACACACGCGTCGCGCTCCGGGCCGGGCAGGTGCTGGGCGTGGAGGTGCCCGCGGACCCGGACCAGGCCTGGCCGCCGCTGCCGCCGCGCGGCACCCTCGAAGTGCGCCGCGACAACATCCAGTGGGCGCGCGAGTACCTGGTCCCGTGGATCGGCCGCCGGCTGCGCGGCCAATCGTCCGGCGACCACGTCTCGGCCAAGCGCCCGGATCTGCTGCCGTTGTAGGGCGTTCGGGGGGAGGGGGAGGGGCGCGGATCGGTGCCGGGGTACGGAGCCGGCGGGGGGTGCCCGTGGTGGCGCCGCTCGCCGGAGCGCCGCTCGCCGGGCGGGGTTCGCCGAGCGGGGTGCCGCGCGGCGCTGCCGAAGGGCCGTGGCCGCGCCGGTTGTGTCCGGCCGCTCAGATTCCGTCCCCGGCCGAGCGCGTCGTCGTGGACGACTTTTCACCCGTATGAGGGATGAACGTGCCGCCGGGAGGTGGCATCGCGCTCGTCACAGGGCGGCCGCCGCGCTGTCATACCCCCCGCCCATAATGGAGGGACCCTCACCACTGGAGGCCCTGTGACCGGCGCCGACTCCCCGCACTCCCTCCGTTCCCGACTGCGCTCGCTGCGGCCCGCCGCCTTCGGCGCGGACGCCACGGGGGAGCGACTGGAACGGATCCGCCGCTCGCCGAACTTCGCGAACGGCGCGTTCCAGAACCCGGTGGGGGCCAGGCACCGGCCGTCCGGTTCGGCCGTGCAGTTCGCGAAGACCTACTTCGCGAAGGAGTCGCGGGCCCTCCGCGCCCCGGCCGGCACCATCCCCGTCCACCCCGGCACCGCCGCCGACCTCGCGCGGCCCCCGGCCTCCGGCCTGCGGCTCACCTGGATGGGCCACTCCAGTGTGCTCGCCGAGATCGACGGCCACCGCGTCCTGTTCGACCCGGTGTGGGGCGAGCGCTGCTCGCCCTTCTCCTTCGCCGGGCCCAAGCGGCTGCACCCCGTCCCCGTGCCGCTCGCCGCGCTCGGACCGGTCGACACCGTGGTGATCTCGCACGACCACTACGACCACCTCGACCTTCCGGCCATCCGTGCCCTCGCCTCCACGGACACCCTCTTCGCGGTGCCGCTCGGCGTCGGCGCACACCTGGAGCGCTGGGGCGTGCCCGCGTCCCGGCTGCGTGAACTGGACTGGAACGAGTCGACGGAGGTGGGCGGACTGCGGCTCACCGCCACCCCCGCCCGCCACTTCTGCGGCCGCGGCCTGCGCAACCAGCAGCACACCCTGTGGGCCTCCTGGGTGGTCGCCGGCCCCGAACACCGGATCTACCACAGCGGCGACACGGGCTACTTCCAAGGCTTCCGCGACATCGGCGCCGCGTACGGACCGTTCGACGCCACCATGATCCAGATCGGCGCGTACAGCGCGTTCTGGCCGGACATCCACATGACCCCGGCCGAAGGCATGCGCGCCCACCTGGACCTCCAGGGCGGCCGGCCCTCCGGCGTGATGCTCCCCATCCACTGGGCCACCTTCAATCTGGCCCCGCACCCGTGGGCCGAACCCGGCGAAGGCACCGTCGAGGCGGCGGCCGGCGCGGGCGCGCGGATAGCCCTGCCCCGCCCCGGCGAGCCCTTCGAGCCGACCGCGGAATTCGTGCCGGACGCCCCGTGGTGGCGTGAGGTGGCACACGTCCCGGCAGGCGGCCGCCCCGCCTCGGCCCCACCCCTGGTGGGTGAGAAGACCACCGCCTCGCGCGGCGGTGACGGGGCGTCCGACGACGCCCAGGAAGCCGCCCCCACCGCCTGAGCGAGATCCCGTAGAACGCGTCGCGGCCTGCGCGGTGGGGCGCGCGCCGTGACACGGCGTGTCGCCGTGCGGTGATTTCGGGCGGCCGTGCGAGGCCTCATACCAGAGCGGGACGCTCAGCGGGCAAGTTTGTCAACTGCGCACCGCACATGACGGATTGGCGACTACCGTGTGTGGCCGGTGATCAACGGTGGGCTCATCGGACACATGGTGTGCCCGCGCGCACTGATGCCGAACATCCGTTTTGTACGCCGAATCCTGTTCCTGGGGCCCCACGTACCAAGGACGCTGATGTCTCAACTTCGCGCACCCGCCGCGCGGCCGGACCGCCGTGAAGGCGGGCGGCACGGCCGGCCAGGCGCCCGTTCCCTGCCGTACCCGGGGAGGTCGCGCTCCTCGTCGTCCCCCCCGGAGGTCCGTATACGTCCCCAACTCCTGCGCGCCGCCGTACTGCCGGCCATCGTGGTCGCGATCGCCGGGGCGGCCGCCGTGGTGTTCACGATCCGCTCCACCGGTGCCCGCCCGTCCCTCCAGCTGTGGGCCGCGCTGACCGGCTCGGCGGCGCTCACCGCGGCCGCCGTCGCCGCGGCCGTGATCGGCGCCAACCGGGTGGCCACCTCCGTGCTGGACCGGTGCGACGCCCTGCGCCGCGGCACCGCGCGGGGCCAGAACGAACTGCGCGCCCTGGTCGAGCAGTTGCGCCGCGGCGAACGGCCGCCCGCCCGCCAGGGCACGCGGCCGCCCTCCTCGGGCGGGGACGACTTCCACCTGCTGACGGAGGAGCTGAGCCGGTCCCACGAGGCGGCCGTGGCGGCCGTCGTCCAGGCGTCCCGGCTCTCCAGCAGCGTCGGCAACGAGCAGAAGGTCGAGGTCTTCGTCAACCTGGCCCGCCGCCTGCAGTCCCTCGTCCACCGCGAGATCCAGCTCCTGGACGAGCTGGAGAACGAGGTCGAGGACCCCGAGCTGCTCAAGGGCCTGTTCCACATCGACCACCTGGCCACCCGCATCCGCCGGCACGCCGAGAACCTCGCCGTACTGGGCGGCGCCATCTCGCGCCGCCAGTGGACCAACCCGGTGACCATGACAGAGGTGCTCCGCTCCGCCATCGCGGAGGTCGAGCACTACCCGAGGGTCAAACTGGTGCCGCCCATCGAGGGCACCCTGCGCGGACACGCCGTCGCCGACGTCATCCACCTCCTGGCCGAACTGGTCGAGAACGCCACGCTGTTCTCCGCACCCCACACCTCGGTGCTGCTGCGCGCCCAGTACGTCACGGCCGGGCTGGCCGTGGAGGTCGAGGACCGGGGCCTGGGCATGTCCCTCGCCGAGCAGAACAAGATGAACGCCCTGCTCTGCGACCCCGACCAGGTCAACGTCGCCCATATGCTCCAGGACGGCCGGATCGGGCTGTTCGTCGTCTCGGCGCTGGCCCGCAGGCATGGCATCGCCGTACGCCTCCAGTCCAACATCTACGGCGGCGTCCAGGCCGTGCTGGTCGTGCCACAGGGGCTGCTCGGCCCCGAGCCCCACCGGGACTCCGCCTCCGAGCAGCAGACCGAGCACCAGACCGGGCACCGGGCCGACTCCGTCACCAGCGGCTCCGCCACCCCCCTGCCGCCGCACACCCCCGGCGAGGCGACGGTCCCCGAGCCCGTGCGCCGCAAGCCGGTCCACGCGGCCACCACCCCGCCGGTCATGCCGCACCAGCCGCTCCACGGACCGGACGGGCCCGCCACCCCCGCGGCCGCCCACGACGGCACCGCGCCCCTGCCCGTACGCGGCGACCGGCCCGACCGGCCGGACCCGCGCACCGAGCCGCCCGCCGAGCGACCCGCGGACGGCCCCCAGCCCCCCACGGACGGCCCCCAGCCTCCGGCGGACCGTCCCCAACTGCCCAAGCGCCGTGCGCAGGAGCACCTCGTCCCGCAGCTACGGGACGCGCCCGTCCCACGCGCGTTCGACGACCACGCCCTGCACGACCCGGGGCTCATGGCGGCCTTCCAGCGTGGCATCGGCCTGGCCGAGTCCATGCCGGCGGCCCGCGACGCCCCGTACGCACACGACCCGGAACACCCCCCGCACACCACGCACCCCGAACCGCAGCGACACGACGAAGCTCACAAGGAGTAGATGCACCATGGCGAGCGATGTGCCGAACGGCCATTCCTCGGATCTCGACTGGCTGCTCACCGGCCTGGTCCAGCGGGTCCCGTACACCCGCAGCGCGGTTCTGCTCTCCTCGGACGGCCTGGTGAAATCCGTACACGGCCTGGACGCCGACAGCGCCGACCACATGGCGGCCCTGGCCTCCGGCCTGTACTCGCTCGGCCGCAGCGCCGGCGCGCGTTTCGGTGACGACGGCGAGGTCCGCCAGGTGGTCGTCGAACTCGACTCCACCCTGCTGTTCGTCTCCACCGCCGGGACCGGCACCTGCCTGGCCGTACTCGCCGGCCGCGAGACGGACGCTGCGGTCCTCGGGTACGAGATGACGATGCTGGTCAAGAGCGTACGGCCCTACCTGGTCACGCCTCCCCGAACCGCGGCGGCGGCACCGGGCGGCGGCACGGGGCGCTGAGCCGTGTCCCGCCGGCACGACGCGCCCTGGCTCGACGACGCGGCCGGCCGACTCATCCGCCCGTACACGGTGAGCGGCGGCCGCACCCGGCCGACGGCGGCGCTGGACCTGCTCTCCCTGGTGATGGCCACCGGTACGGTGCCGCAGACGCACCTCGGCCCCGAGCACACGCTGGCCCTCGGGCTGTGCGACGGGCCGACCTCGGTGGCCGAGATCGCGGCGCACTTACGGCTGCCCGCGGTGGTCACCAAAGTGCTGCTCTCGGACCTCGTGGACTGCGGGGCGCTGACCGCGCGGGCGCCCCGTCTGCACGACAACCCCACCGACCGTTCCTTGCTGGAGGCAGTGCTCAATGGCCTACGACGACGGCTCTGAGGACCGAGCCGAGAAGGACGACATCTTCCCCACCGCCCTGAAGATCCTTGTCGCGGGCGGCTTCGGGGTCGGCAAAACGACCTTCGTGGGAGCGGTCAGCGAGATCCCACCGCTCAGTACGGAGGAGTTGCTCACCACGGTCAGCGCGGCCACCGACAGCCTGGAGGGCGTGGAGCAGAAGACCACGACCACGGTCGCCATGGACTTCGGCCGGATCAGCCTCGACGACCGGCATGTGCTCTACCTCTTCGGCACGCCCGGCCAGGAACGCTTCTGGTTCATGTGGGACGAGCTGTCCGAGGGCGCCCTCGGAGCGGTCGTCCTCGCCGACACCCGGCGCCTCCAGGCGTCGTTCTCGGCGGTGGACTTCTTCGAGCGGCGCGGCATCCGGTTCCTGGTGGCCGTGAACGAGTTCGACGGCTCGTACCACTACGAACCGGAAGAAGTCAGGGTCGCGCTCGACCTCAAGCCGGAGGTCCCGGTCGTCCTGTGCGACGCCCGGATCGCCAGCTCCGGGATCCAGACCCTGGTCACCCTCGTCCAGTACCTGCTGGACACCAACCCGGCCCCGGCACCGGCGCCGAGCTACGGAGTACCGACATGACGTACGACCCGACCGGCCATCTGCTGCTCACCCCCGTCGACCGGGAGGCCCCGCTGCGTGTGCGGCGGCTGCGCCAACTCGGCCTCGGGGAGCGACCCGACCCCGCCTTCGACGCGTTCGCCGCGAAGCTGGCGAAGGTGACGGGCGCACCGTACTCGATGGTCAACTTCATCGACGAGAACCGGCAGTTCTTCGCCGGCCTGCACACCCCCACCGGCACCCACGCCGTCGCCGATCTGGAAGTCACGATTCCCGGGGGGAGCGGTGGGGTCGGCCGCTTCATGGCCCGCGACCACGGCTACTGCCCCCATGTGGTCGTACGCCGCAAGGCGCTGGTCCTGGAGGACGTCTGCGACTATCCGAGGTTCGCCGGGAATCCGGTCGTGGACGAGATCGGCATCCGCTCCTACCTCGGAGCACCGCTCATCGACCGTACGGGGACGGCCCTGGGCACCATCTGTGTGGTCGACACCGAGCCGCGGCCATGGGGGCGGCCGGGTCTGGAGACGATCAAGTCGCTCGCCGCCGAGCTGGTGGAGCAGATCCACCGCCGCGAGGACGGCCGCCTGTGACCCGTGGTCCGTCGACCCGTGGTCTGTCGACCCGTGGTCCGTCACGGGCCTGGTGACGGTCCCCGAGGGGGCCTCCCGCGCTCCCTCGGGGACCGCCACCCGGCGCCGGGCCCGGCTAGAGGGCGGCCGGCTCCCTCCGTACGACGTCGGCGAGCCGCTGTGACCACTGGCCCTTCGCCGAGCCGAGCGCGACGTCGGCGAGCCGCAGCAGCTGGACGTCGGAGGTGCCGGCCGGGGCGAAGATGTGGTGCGCGTCGCGCAGGTAGCGCTCGATGGGGCGGTCGGTGAAGAGCCCGGCCGCGGCGTGGATCTCCATGGCGCCGCGCGCGGAGTCCAGTGCCGACTCGACGTTGACCAGCTTTGCGTTCATCAGCTCCGCGTCGCAGGGCAGCCCCTCGTCGAGCAGGTGCACCGCGTGGTACGCGGTGAGTCTGGCGGTCATCAGCCGCGACTGGATCTGGCCGAGCTTGATCTTCACATTCGGCAGTTCGTGCAGGGGCTTGCCGTACCGGTGCCGTTCCTCGCAGAACCGGACCGTCTCCTCCAGGATCGCCTGGTGCAGGCCGAGTGAGACGGCGGTGAGGTTGGCCCGCCCGTACAGGACGCTGGAGGAGTACGCGACGGCGAGTCCGTCGCCCTCGTCGCCGAGCCGGTTCGCCGCCGGAACGCGGCAGTTGTCGAAGAACAGCTCGCCGAAGCTGAAGCCGTGCAGACCCATGGCCGGTTTCTGGTCACCGACCCGGAAACCTGGCCGGTCGGACTCCACGAGGAAGGCCGTCAGCCCCTTGGAGCCGGGGCCGGTCCGTACGACGACCCCGTGCAGGTCGCCGACATGGCTGTTGCCGACGTACACCTTTCGGCCGTTCAGCAGATAGTCGTCCCCGTCGCGGACCGCGGTGGCCGCCATGCCCAGCACATGGCCGCCCGACTCCGGTTCGGTGACCGCGATGGTCGGCAGGCACTCGCCCGCCGCGATGGCCGGCAGCCATGTCTTCTTCTGCTCGTCGCTGCCGAAGTGGACGATCTTGGCGGTACCCAGTTGCGAGGCCTGCACCATGGCCCCCATGGCGCCGCTCACCCGGGACAGTTCCTCGATGATGATCGTCTTTCCGAGATGGCCCACGCCCATCCCGCCGTAGTCCCTGCTGATGGTGGCGCCCAGCCAGCCCTGCCGGGCGATGAGCCGGGACAGCTCGTGGTGGACCGACCGGGCCGTCTCCATGGCCGGTATCAGTGGCCGCACCTCCGTCTCCGCGAAGTGCCGCACCTGCTCCCTCAGTCGATGATGGAGTCGGCTGGCGAAGTACCCGTCCATGCGAGGCCTCCTCTGCGAAACGCCTGCTCGCGCGGTTGTTCGAGCAGTTGGTGCATCGGCAGTGGTCCCGTCCCGAACGGGCCGACCACCTCATGGTGTTGATCACTCCGGAACGATTCAATGCCGAGTTCAACTTTGTCCGAAACACGGGGCGTTGACGTGTGGTGAGAGCTGTGTTTCGCGTGGCAGTGCCCTGTCCTGTTCTATCCGAAGGGCATTCCCCCAGCGCTTCTTTCTGCCACATGCCAAGGGCAAAGCTTTCCCGGGCGTATCGCGCCGACGGCCGCATCACACCTCAGGAATGCACCGGCGTCCCACGGGTACGCATGCGCCGGATCAATTCGGCGTGAATGTCGACCGAAACATTTCCGTACGTGAGCGGGGGCTTCGCGCTTCTGCCCGCCCCACAGGTCTCGGGGACCCCACAGACGGCCGGGCACACGGTGCCGGCCCCGGCGCGTCGGTGCGCGGTCCGGAGCGGGCCGCGCGCCGCGTCGTCCACGGCGCGCACCGGGGCGTGCGACACCGCCCGCCGCGCAGGGGCGCCGCGCCCCACGGCATGCGGCTGCGGCCCGCCACGCTGCCGGGCCCACCGCACGGTGGTCGGAACCGCCCGTCGTCCTCCCCGAGACCATGCCCGCCGGCCGCGAGGCGGTGACGTCGCCTTCCGTGGCGCGGCCGCCCGGACGAGCGCCGGCCCGGGCGGCGACGGCCCGCGGACGCCCCGGCAGGAGCTCCTCGGCGAGGACCCCATGGCGGCGGGGACGGCGTAGTACGCCATCGGCGCGTGCAAAGCGGTTAGTGATCACCGGCCGGAGTGCGGTATTGTTCTGGTGCACGCCGGGCCGGGGGAAACCCCAGGTCAGACGGGCAACGGGACGTGGCGCAGCTTGGTAGCGCACTTGACTGGGGGTCAAGGGGTCGCAGGTTCAAATCCTGTCGTCCCGACTCGTGAGAGTCGCAGGTCAGGGCCGGTTTCGGAGGCATCCGAAACCGGCCTTTGATCATTTTCGGGGACCCGTTTGGGGACCGGCGCACGTGACCGGCGCCAGAGGGTGACCACGATCGGGCTCGGCGGGGATCGTGTGGCGCGGAGCACGCTGAGGTCTTCGGAGAGCGCTGCGCGGGCAGCCGTGATCTTGTGTGCGTCCGGTGTGGGTAGCGCTGGGTGGTACGTCACCCGTCGCATCCACGGGGCGTTCCGGCTGGCCGCGTACCCCAGGTCACCGGAGACCGTGTGGGGCTCGGCGCGGGCGTCAGAAGGGCGGCGGTGCGCCGGGTCCACCGTCGTCCGCGCCGCTTCGGCAACCGGCGCAGATTCCGGTGAGCTCCAGGGTGTGCTCGACGTCCGCGAACCCCGTCGACCGGACGACATCGGCGGTGCCGGCCCGCTCCACGTCCTGCAGCGCGCGGTACACGGTGGTGAGCCCGACGCGGACGCCCGCCTCGCCCATCAGCGCGTGGAGTCCCCTGTGACCGTCACCACTGACTCCCTGATGAACGCTCTTCCTGCGGTACGACGCCAGGGGCCTGCGCAGCACGCAGCATGCAGCACGCTGCACGGCTCGCAGGCCCCTGGCCGGTGACGATCGCATGCCGTGTGCCGTGTGCCGGGCATGCGGTGGAGCCTCAGTCCGTCGTGGGCGGAGGAGTGGACCGGGCCGCCACCCGGGCGAGGACGAGTGCCACGAGCGTCAGCCCGCCCAGCACCGCCGCCGTACCGGGGTATCCGCCGAGCGCGAGCCCCACACCGCCCAGCCCGGCCCCGAGGAAGACGCCGAAGCTCATACCGGCGGCGTTGATGCTGAGCGCCGTGCCCCGCAGGGAGCCGCAGCGGCGTACGAGCAGTGTGGTGACGCAGGCCGCCACCGTCGCGTGTCCGACGCCGACCAGCGCCGTCAGCGGAAGGGCGAGGAACAGCGACCGCGTGAAGAAGACACCGACCAGGGCGGACAGCGCCACCAGCAGCGCCAGTGCCATCAGGCGCTCGCTGGGGATCCTCGGCCGTTCGGCGCTCAGCAGTCGCCCGGCGAACAGGTTGCCGAGGAAGAACGACGTGCCGCTGAGCGTCCACACGATCGTGAACGTCTCGGGTCCGAGACCGAAGCGTTCGTCGTAGAAGGCGGCGAGGTAGGCGAGGTAGCCCATGAAGGCCGCCGTCCGCAGCATGGCGACCAGCAGCAGCGGGACCACTCCGGGCAGGGCTCCCAGCAACCGGAACGACTCCAGGTACCCCGGCTTCTCCGCCTTCTCCGCCGCGCCGCCCACGCCCACATCGTGGCGACGGCGGCCCCGGAGGAGGAAGTACAGGGCCAGCACGGACGAGACCGCGGCGATGGCCCACAGGTCCCCCTGCCAGCCCCACAGCAGGGCCGGCAGTGCGACCAGCGGCGCCGCGAGGAGGGCGGTCAGCGACTGCGTGGCGGTGATCAGCGTCGCCGCGCGGCCCGCGGCGGCGTCGTTGTCGAAGCGGTCGGCCGCGGCCGCCGTGAGGGCCGGGTTCAGTACCGCCGTACCGGCCCCGACGAGCAGGCAGAAGGCCGCCAGCATCAGGAGATCACCGCTCGCGCCGAGCGCGGCGGAGACGGCCAGGACGGCGAGTCCGCCCGCGGCCGCCCATTCCTTGCGTACGCGGTCGATCAGCGGTGCCAGCGCGGTGCCCACGGCCAGGGCCGCGAGGCCACCGAGGCCGCGCAGTTGGCCGAGTGCGGCGATGCCGCCGTCCGCCGCGTGGGCGATGGGCACGAGGAAGGTGCTGTAGATCGTGAAGGGCACCAGCCCGACGGCCGAGGCGAGCATGAACGGCCACAGGAGGCGGGTCATCTTCCAATCGCCCGGTACCTCTCCGCCGCCCGTCGCAGCCTGCCCCACGGCCGTGTCGGCAGCCTTGGCGGGAGCCTCGGGGGAGGCCGCGGCGCCCTGGGTCTCGCTGCTCATGCCTGCTCCGCCCGGTACCGGTACAGCGCGGTGGCGTCGGCGCTGAACTGGGAGAAGGGGAAGGGCTCGGCGGACAGCGCGGTCACGCCGGCACCCAGGAAGGCGCGCGCGACGGCGCTGCCGGTCTGGGCGTACACCACCAGAGGCAGTTCCTGCTTGCGGCAGTGTTCGAGGATCTGGTCGAAGCTGCCGTTGCTGAGCGTCATGCCGGTGGCGACCACGGCGTCCGCCTCGGCGAGGACCTGCGCCATGTCGTCGGTGACGGGGTCGCCCCAGTTGGTGGTGCGCAGGTTGAAGTCGCAGGGCAGCGGGACGCCGCCCTGCTCGCGTATCGCGGCGACGAGCGGGTTGACGACGCCGATGAGGGCGACCTTCGCGCCGGGCGCGATGTCGAGGAGCCCGGCCACGGCCGCGTCCCTGGCCTGCGCCCGCTCCTCCGGCGTTCCGGTGGGAAGGGTGACGGTCTCGGCGTTCGCGGCGCTGCGGTGCGGTTGTACGCGCCCGAGGTAGGCGTCGAGCGCGGCGATGCGCACCGGCGCCGAGTCGTGCCGGATGAGGGTGTCGAGGGTCTGCCCGGAGGCGTCGGCGCAGAAGTCGGGGGCGACCTCGCCGGCTTCGAAGGAGCAGGCGCCGAAGGCGTCACCGGACCTCATCAGCAGGTAGCTGTTGCGGTACGTGACCTGGCTGCCGGCGAGCCGGGTGGTGTGGTGGAGCCAGAAGGCGCTGGTGACGGCCAGTTCCTGCGGACGGGGGCCGAAAGCGCCGTCGAGGACGGCCTGCTGGAGCTCGGGTACGGAGTACGGCTGTGAGGAAGGCATATCGGTTCTTTCTCGGGGGTGTTGACAAAAAAGGAGGGAAAGTCAGGGAAGGTCGGCGAGCCGCTCCGCCCGGTAGGGGAGCGCCGGGAGCTCGGGACGCCCGGCGGGCTGGAAGCACAGCAGGAGCGAACGCCGGTCCCGGGCCGTCCGGTTGGGGCCGGAGCGGTGCACGATGAGCCCGGGGAACATCAGGACGGAGCCGGCCGGCGCCTCGACGGTCACCGCGCCGCTCACATCGGTGCGCGCGGTGTCCACCAGCAGGCCGGTGGGCTCGGACCGGTCCCGCGGCGCGGGACCGGCCAGGTGGCTGCCCGGCACGATCTCCAGAGCGCCGTTGTCGGTCGTGACGTCGTCGAGGAAGATCATCGCGGTGGCGACGTCCCGGGCGTCGGGCCCGGCGCAGCAGTACCAGTACGGGTAGTCCTGGTGCCAGCGGAACTCCGAACCGACGCCCGCGCGCTTGAAGTTGAGCTTGGAGGTGAACGGACCGAGCCGCTCGCTGTTCACGATCCGCCGTATGGGGCCGGTGATCCGGTCGTCCGTCCACAGGGCGTCCAGCGCCGGGTGCAGGTGCGTGACCGGTGCGAGGCTGCGGACCGCGGGCGGACGGGCGTCGGGCTCCCAGTGGACGGTGGTGCCGTCCACCTGCTCCAGCCGGTGCCCGTCCGGCCACACGGTGACGTCGGCCACCCCTTCCGATGCCTTCTTGGTCACGCGCGCGAGCACGGCTTCCGCCGCCTCGCCCACAGCCGCCGTCCCGGCGGCGTCGAGGAGGCGCGGCAGGAGAACGAAGCCGCGTGAGAGCTGCTCGTCGAGGGGCATGACGGGAGACCTTCCGGTCGGAGAAGGGCAGTACGCAGGGGCGGTACGCAGGGGCGTTGGGCACGCCCGGCGGCGACGCTAGGCCCTTTCGGGCACCAGAACAGGACCGCCACGCAGCAGCGCGCTGTCGGTCGGCGGCCAGTCCATCGCCGACCACGGGTGCCGCAGCTCGTCCTGCGCGGTGACCTCATGGGGCCGCAAGGACCCGAGGCCCACGGCGTCGGGGTGGTGGGCGTAGGCGGTGTCCACGTACCGGTGCCCGGTGTCGGCGGCGAGGAAGACGTACGTCCTGGCGGTGTCGCGCTCGCGCTCCCACAGGGTGGCGAGGTACGCGGCCCCCGCCGACAGGCCGGCGAAGATGCCGCTGGCCCGCAGGAGTTCGACGGCGCCCGACATGGCGTAGTCGAAGTTGACCCAGTGGATGCGGTCGTACAGATCCTGCCGGACGTTCTGGAAGGGGATGGAGCTGCCGATACCGGCGATGATCATGTCCGGGTCCAAGACGTGCTCGGCGCCGAAGGTGACGCTGCCGAACGGCTGCACTCCGACGAGCGTCACGTCCCGGCCCGCCTCGCGCAGGTAGGTGGCGATGGCGCCGGTGGACGCTCCGGTGCCCACGCCCCCGACGAGCGAGAGCGGGCCCTCCGGGACCTCCTTGCG
Source organism: Streptomyces ficellus (assembly GCF_030406405.1). Classification (GTDB taxonomy): domain Bacteria; phylum Actinomycetota; class Actinomycetes; order Streptomycetales; family Streptomycetaceae; genus Streptomyces; species Streptomyces ficellus_B. The sequence continues at coordinate 69,366 of NZ_JAUEPL010000020.1, read as the reverse complement.
GATCAGGTCGGCGACGTCGCGGTAACCCAGGTAGTGGATGGCGTCGTGGTACTGCCGCATCCAGTGGTAGTGCGGGTTCTCGCGCAGCAGTTCCCCGATCCGCTCGACGCGCAGGTTCTGGTCCAGGCGCAGGTTCTTGGAGGGCCGCACTTGTTCCAGGGTGGCGCCGAGGATCTCCAGCTGGACCCGGAGGGTGCGGTCGACCGTTGTCGAGCCGACGATGTGACAGTGCAGGCCATAGCGGTGGCAGGCGAGGGCGAGCGCGTGGGCGTAGATGCCGCTGGAGCTGTCGACCAGGGTGTCACCGGGTTTGACCTGTCCGGTATCCAGCAGATGGCGTACGGCGCCGAGGGCCGAGTACAGCTTCATCGTCTCGAAGCGCAGACAGATCGCGCCCGGGGGGACGCTCACGACGTCCGGTTCCTTGACGGCCTCGGCTATGTGCTCGTGCATGTCTTGTCCTCCCGGTCAGGCGGCGTCGTGGCGGATGAGCTTGAACAGGTACGCCTGGCAGTCGTCGCCCTCCCATGTCTGGCGGTGCAGGATCTCGGGCCGGAACCCGGCGTCCATCCCGTAGCCGACGATCCGCTTGAGTTCCGCGGTGTTGGAGACGATCAGGTAGATCTCGCCCCCGGGTGCGAGCAGGTCGCGCGTGACGATCTGGTCGAAGAAGCGCGTGACGATCTCGGCGCCCACACAGACGTTGCGGACCACGGTCGGATCGTCGCTGGTCCGTGTGGAGACCGCGGGCGGGTTGAAGGTGATGACGTCCAGCCGGGGCGAGTCAGGGAACTCCTCGAAGAGGTTGGACACCAGGGGCCGGAAGACCGTGTCCGGCCGGTCCCCGACGATGCGCCGGTAGTGCTCGGCGGCCGTCGCCACGCTGTCCGGGTGGACGTCGGCCGCGTAGATCTCCCGCGCCCCGAGCGTGCCGGCGATGACGGCCTCGACACCGAGTCCGACGCCCATGGCCGCGTACGACCTGCCCTTGACGGGGATCGTGCCGTCCAGCAGCCGGTCGTGCACGATGCGGCTGGTGTCGCCCGGCTTGAAGACGCCCGGCGGCAGCGTGAACGCCCAGCCGTTGTACTCGTACGTCCGGGTGGTGTGGATGTCGGACGCGGAGCTGTTGATCGCGAGGATCTCGTCCCGGGGCAGCGTGCCGGGCAGCGAGTCCAGCACGGCACGGGCGTCGTCCTGGGACGCTGCGGCGCCGCCGGCTGCGGTCCGGTCGGTCATGGGTCCTCCGTGGTCGGGGTGTGGTGGAAGCTCGTGCAGTGGGGAACCGGGTGCGGCCGGCCGGGGCAGGCCGGTGGCCGCCAGGGCCGTGCCGAGATCCCTGGCGCGTACGAGGCGCCGGGTGAGGGTGGCCAATGGCGCTCGCAGTGCCTGGTCGGGTGCTCCGGTTCCGACGGTGTGGCCGCCGTCGATGACGACGATGTGGTGCGCGACGACGGTGAGAAGTCCGAGGTCGTGGCTCACTCAAAGGAGCGCGGTGCCGTGCTCCTCGCGGAGCCGGGCGAGTTCGGCGAGAACCGCTGCGGTGGCGCCCGGGGCACTCCACGCCGGGCCGCCGCTGCCGGAGCCGGCACCGCACCCGGTGAGCGCCAGGGCGTCGGCGGTGCCAGTGAGGGCGAGGAATTCTCGGCGGCTGTGAAAGACCGACATGCTGCTCCCAGAAGATCACATGGAGTGGTCCCCGCACCGCGGCCGCTGGACGGAGCGGAGGGTGCGGGGCCCGAGCAGCATCCATCAGATGAAAATGATTGTCAATGTCGTCTGATGATCCCTCAGGGAATGACCGGGCCTGTGGTGGCTTGCGCGGCCGGTCGCAGTCCGTACGCGTGGCCGCGCCTTGTCCGCCCGCCGCATGCGAGCGGCGCTGACAGAGGCGTGGGACGCGTTGATGGGCACGGCGATGCCGGGGTCGTCCTGTTGACCGGGTGCGGCGCCTCCGCCGGGTCTCGACAACTGCGGCCGGCGCATCGCCGGGCGGTCACCTGCTCCTTGAGTGCCTCCTCCCTTCCGCCGGCTGCTACCGCTTGCCGAGGCTCCGTGGTGACCTCGGCGGTTCGGCGTGACGGCGGCGAGCGTCGGAGGGGTAGTAGTGATAATCATTTTCATATACGCTGTTCTGGCTGTCGCCTTCGGACGGGAGTTTGTATGGAACCGCGCGACGTGGCCGCCGGATTGGCAGAAGGGACAGAGAGCTCGGACCGACTGTTCAGCGCGTTGTGGTCGCCGATCGGTGCGGCCACCATCAAGGCCGCGCGCCTGCGCCCAGGTGCGCATGTGCTCGACGCATGCTGCGGCTCGGGGGCGTCCGCGATCCCGGCCGCCGATCAGGTCAGCCCGCACGGCGTGATCGACGCAGTCGACCTCGCGGAGGCCTCGCTTGAGCGGGGCCGCGCGAAGGCCGCGATCCGGGGTCTGTCCAACGTGCGCTTCGTGCGGGGCGACGTCCTCGACTGGCCCGCACCTCCCGGTGGTTACGACGCCGTGGTGTGTTCGCTCGGTGTCTCCTCGTTTCCCGACGTGGCGGCAGGAACAGAGCGACTGCTGAGGCTGGTGCGGCCTGGTGGCCGGCTGACCGTGGCCATCTGGTCCCAGGGCGTGTTCGAGCCGCTGGCGGAGTTGATCCATCGGGCCGTCGTGCCGGAACGGCCGCGGCTTGCCGACGTCCCACGGCCGGCCACCCCGCTCCAACCCCTCGGCACAACACGGTCGTTCAGGGACTGGCTCGCTGCCCGCTCGCTGTCATGCATCGATGTGCAGTACGTCCCGCTCGCCGTGCCCGGCGATCCCGGCCTGTTGTGGTCCCTGGTGTCCGGCACCAGGTTCAGGGGCCTGCTCGACGGCTTGCCCGTCACCGCGGTGGAACGCGTCCGCCGGCGGTTCACGGCGGGCCTGCTCGCCGAGGGCCACGACACGATCGACTTCTCCGCGCTTGTGGGCACGGGGACTCTCCGCCGCGTCGCCCCGCCTCGCCGTCCCCGAAGTGCCCGCAGCTTGCTGACCGCCGGCCAGCCCATCGGGCCCGCGCGACAGATCGGTTGACCTACAGGAGACTCATGCCCCGTCGTCTGTGCACCTCGGAGTCAGCCGGTACGGATCGGCACGCCCTACGGTCCACCGTCCGATGCCCTGATGCTGGGCACGGCCGAGGGGCGGCGAGTGGCGTTCCTGCCCCGGCGCGGCCGTGGGCACCGCATCCCGCCGTACAAGATCAACTACCGGGCGAACCCACTGGGCGATCCGGTCTGTCGGTGTGCGCCGGATCCTGGCCCCCTGCGCGGTCGGCCCCCTCCGGCGCGAGCTGGGCCCGGGCACCCCGAGGCGGTCCCGGCTCGGGAACCCGCCCTCGGCTACGCCGCCGTGGCGCTCTTGACCGATCTGGACGCGGGCATCGACGCGACGGAGAGCGTTGCCCAGGAGGAGGTCTTCACGGTCTTCGCCTTCGGCGCCCTGGTCGCTGTGGCGCTAGGGCTGCCGTTCGACTGCATCGCCTGGGTCAGGCGGACGAGGAAGAGGCAGGCGGCGCGCCCGCTTCCGCGTAGCCGATGCAGTCATGGCGTCCGCCCAGGCGACGGGTGAACGCCACGCGCCTGATCAGTACGTTCCGTTCAACCTGGAAGGCCGAGTTCTATGTCACCGCCAGCGATCACCGCGCCATCGGCGAGCAGCGGCGCCGATACGTCAGCCGGCGCGGCACCCCCCGCACCCGCAACGGGGGTGAAGGGCCGGCTCGCCTCCCGTAAGGGTCTGGTGCTTGCCTGCGCCGTTCTGTTCGTCGTTCTCCTCACCTCGATTGTGGTGGCCATCGGTCTGGGCGCCGCCGTGATCACGCCGGGGGAGACCGCCCGGTATCTGTGGGCCGCTGTCAGCGGCGGCCGCATCGCCGCGGAGGAGCTGACCACGTACCAGATCATCTGGCAGATCCGTACGCCACGGGTGCTGCTCGCGGCGCTCGTGGGGGCCGGGCTGAGCGCGATCGGCGTGGCCATCCAGGCCATGGTGCGCAACGCGCTCGCCGACCCCTTCGTGCTGGGCGTCTCCTCGGGCGCGTCCGTGGGAGCCGTCGGTGTCACGGTCACCGGAGGACTGGCGGCGCTGGGCATCTACGCGGTGTCGGCCGGTGCGTTCATCGGGGCCCTGGTCGCGTCGCTCCTGGTGTATGCCGCCTCCTCCAGCCGGGGCGCGCTCTCCCCGCTGCGGCTCGTCCTCACGGGCGTGGCCATGTCGCTGGGCTTCCAAGCGGTGATGAGCCTGATGATCTACTTCGCGCCGGACAGCGAGGCGACCAGCATGGTCCTGTACTGGACCATGGGCAGCTTCGGCGCCGCGAGCTGGGGCGCGCTCCCGGTGGTGTCCGTGGTCGTCATCCTCGGCCTGGTCGTGTTGTACCGGTACGGCCGGGCGCTGGACGTGCTGGCCCTCGGGGACGAGACCGCCGCGAGCCTGGGCATCAGCCCCGACCGGCACCGCAAGGCCCTGCTCGTCCTGGCCTCGCTCGTGACGGGAGTGATGGTCGCCGTCAGCGGCGCCATCGCCTTCGTCGGACTGGTCATGCCCCACGTGGTGCGCATGGTCGTCGGCGCCACCCACGCACGCGTGCTGGCCGTGGCGCCACTGGCCGGAGCGATCTTCATGGTCTGGGTCGACCTGGTGTCCCGGACGTTGGTGGCACCGCGCGAGCTGCCCTTGGGGGTCATCACCGCTCTCGTCGGGGTGCCGGTGTTCGTCGCCCTGATGCGCCGCAAGGGCTACATGTTCGGAGGTCGCTGAGATGGAACTCAGGCTCAACGGGCTCTCTGTGGTGACCGACGGCAGGAGCCTGGTACGCGACCTGTCCCTGGACGTGGAAACCGGCCAGGTCGTGGGCCTGGTCGGCCCGAACGGAAGCGGCAAGTCCACCGCCCTCAGGTGCGTGTACCGTGCGCTCCGCCCCAGCTCCGGCACCGTCTGGGTGGGCGAGGAGGATCTCTCCCGCCTGACAGTGCGCCGCTCCGCACAGGTCATCGCGGCCATGACCCAGGACGGCGTCGTGGATCTCGACTTCACGGTCGAAGAGGTCATCGCACTCGGACGCACGCCGCACCTGCACGGCAACCAGGCGCTCAGCCGCCGGGAGTGGGAGCTGTGCGAACGCGCGATGGACCAGCTCGACATCCGCCACCTCGCCCGGCGCGGAGTCCTGACGCTCTCGGGCGGCGAACGCCAGCGTGTCCTGCTGGCCCGGGCGCTCGTCCAGGAGCCGAAGATCCTGGTGCTGGACGAGCCGACCAACCACCTCGACGTACGCCACCAGGTCGAACTGCTCTCGCTCCTGCGCGGCTCGGGACTCACCGTCCTGGTCGTGCTGCACGACCTCAACCTCGCCGCGGCCGCCTGCGACCGCCTCGGGGTCCTCTGCGAAGGCCGCCTTGTCACCACCGGCACGCCCGAGGACGTACTCACCACGGAACTCGTCCACGAGGTGTTCGGCGTCAAGGCCAGCATCGTGTCCCACCCGCTCACGGGTGACCCGCAGTTGTTGTATTCGCTCAATCCCTCCCTGTGAAAGGCACCACCAGGTCATGACCAACACTCGATCTCCCCGCTCGGTGCGGCAGCACACCATCCTCGGCTCCGCGCTCGCGGCCACACTGCTGCTCAGCGGCTGCGGCGCCGAAGTGCAAACGGATGCCAAGGCGCCCGAGAAGGTCACCGTCAAGAGGTGCGGTGAGCCGGTCGAATACACGGTTCCCCAGCGCGCCGTGGCGTACGAAGGCGGAAGCGCCGACAAGCTGTTCAGCCTCGGGCTGGCCGACCATGTGCACGGCTACGTGATGCCGCCGGCGAACCCGCCGGTGGATGAGTCACCGTGGGCGAGCGACTACGCCAAGGTGAAGATGCTCAGCGACGATCTTCTCAACAAGGAACTCGTGGTCGAGGCCAAGTCCGATTTCGTCCTGGCCGGCTGGAATTCGGGCTTCAAGGATGAGCGGGGCATCACCCCGGAGATCCTGGACAAGCTCGGCATACAGAGCTTCATGCACACCGAGAGCTGCTTCAACTACCCCAAGTACCCGGAGAAGCTCACCCCGTTCGAAGCCCTTTACACCGACCTCGACCGGCTGGGCAGGATCTTCCAGGTCGAGGACAGGGCGGATGAGGTCGTCGGTGGGCTGAAGAAGCGCGTGGAGGCCGTCAAGGCGAAGGCACCCAAGGGCGATCCGGTCCGGGTCTTCCTCTACGACTCGGGCACCGACCAGCCCTTCACCGCGGGCAACCAGGTCCCGCCCAACGACATCATCAAGACCGCCGGCGGCAAGAACATCTTCGACGGCCTCGACCAGCGGTGGACGCAGGTGAACTGGGAGGCCGTCGCCAAAGCGGAGCCGGAAGTCATCATGATCCTCGACTACGGGGACCTGCCCGCCCAGAAGAAGATCGACTTCCTGAAGAAGTCCCCCCACACGAAGGGGCTGCCCGCCGTCAAGAAGAACCACTTCTTCATCCTCGACTACAACGAGGGCATCAGCGGGCCGCGCAACATCGACGGCCTGGAGAAGTTCGCGAAGTACCTGGGCGAGCTGAAGAGCTGACCGAGTCGCAGCGCGCCAGGGCCGTGCCCCTTCCGCACAGCCCTGGCGCTCGCGGGACCGGGTGCAGCCGCCGCTCGGGCCGCGGCGCCGGCGAGGCCGAGATCCCGGTAGACCGCACTCCGGGTTCCGAGCGGCTCTCCAGTGGCGCTGAAGGCGCGTTCGGCAGGGTGGGCGCAGTCGCGCGGCCATGAGGGCGGCGTCGCGAGAGGAGTTGCCATGCCTCAGCCGGTCGGGATACTCCGGCACCAGGTCACCGGAGACGTCTACGCCGAGGTCCAGACGTTCTACGCCCAGCAGATGCGGCGGGTCGACGCCCTCGACATCGAGGGGTTCGCCGACACCTTCACCGAGGACGGTGAGGTCGTGCACGCGGGCGGCCAGCGGCAGAGCGGGCGGGCGGAGATGGTCGCCGGGATGCGGGCCGCCCTGCCGCGCTACCGGGACATCGCCGTACGCCACTGGTTCGGCCACCTGCTGATCGAGACGGACCCGGCGGACGCCGACACCCTGCGGGTGTCGTACTACACCCTCGTCACCCAGACCGACCGCGAGGGCAACGTCTCCTTCCAGCCGACGTTCACCGTCGACGACGTACTCGTCCGGGTCGACGGCCGGCTGCTCACCCGGTCGCGGGTCATCCACCGCGACACGCCGGCCGAGCCGCCCGCCGCCTCCTGAGCCACAGCACCCCGCGTACGGACCGGGCGCCCCTCCTCCCAGGGCCCTGGTCCGTACGCGGGGTGCTGTCGCTGCCACCGGGTACGGCCGTTCAGTCGATGCCACGGCAGATGTGCGGCTCGCTCCCATCGTCGTCCATGTCGCCCGCGAGCAGCAGGGGCACCCATGGCGGCGGCGCGGTTTCGGGCGCCTCATGTGCCGCTTGCTCCACCGGCCGGTCCAGCAGGATCGTCGCCATTGACGGCTCCTCTCGATGTGTCGGTCGTTCCGGTCGACCGAACGTTCCCTGATCAGGCGTGGCAGGCGGGCAACCCGCCGTGGTAGGCGACCATCTCCTTGAAGGACGCCAGCACGTCGATGCGCGCCCCCGGGGCCAGCCCCTCCAGCTCGGCGTACGCGCGGTGCAGGTTCCCGACCAGCCGCTCGGAGTCGACGAGCCGCGCGAACGCGCCCAGGTCCGCCTCCTCGGCCGCCCGCAGAGGGCTGAGCCTCCTTCGTACGCCGTTCTCCGCCAGCTCCCGCACCCAGCGCAGATACGCCTCGGTGGCGTCCAGCAACTCCGCGCCCCCCACCGGGCCGTGGCCCGGCACCACCGTCTCGGCGCCGAGCGCCCGCAGCCGGTCCAGCGCCCGCAGCGACCCGGAGATGGACCCCATCAGGACATACGGTGTGACCCCCGACCACACCACATCGCCCGTGAAGAGCACCGAACGCTCGGGCACCCACACCACCACATCGTTCGCGGTGTGTGCGGGTCCCACATGGAGCAGCTCGATCCGCAGGTTCCCCGCGTGCACCGTGAGCGTGTCGCGGAAGGTGAGCGAGGGCAGCGTGAGCGGCGTCTCGCCCCACTCCACATCCGGCCACAGGTGGCGAAGGCCGAGCCCGGCCTCCGCCGTGTCGGCGCGGCAGCCCTCGTGCGCCACGATCACCGAGCGGGGCGCGAACTGGCCGTTGCCGAAGGTGTGGTCGCCGTGGAAGTGGGTGTTGACCACGTAGTCCGGGCCGTCCGGTACGAGCCGCTCGACCTCGGCGCGCAGCCGCCGGGTGCGTGCCTGAGTCGCGGCGGTGTCGACCAGCACGCTGCGTTCCTCGCCGACGACCAGGCCGGCGTTGTTGAGGCACCAGCCGCCGTCCGGCTGGACGAACGCGTACACCCCGTCCGCGACCGGCCGCAGGGAAGCAGGCGCGACGGGCGGCGCATCGGTGACCGGCGCCCCGCTGACCCGCGTCCCCGTGCCCCGCGCCCCGCTGACTGGTGCCCCCGTGCCCCCCACCCCGCTGACCCGCGTTCCCGTGCCCCGCGCCCCGGTGACCGGCGTCGCCGTCATGCCGCCTCCGCGGTGGCGAGGGGCAGCCGGGTGAAGCGGCCCTGGTGGAAGACGAGCGGATCGGGGTTGCCGTCCGCGGCGGCGAGGGCCACGACCCGGCCGACGAGCAGCGTGTGGTCCCCGGCCGGGTGCGCCGCGTCCAGGACGCACTCGAAGTACGCCTCGGCGGACGGCACGACCGCGTTGCCGGTCACCCCCTCGGCCGCGCCCAGACGCCGCATCGCGGCCAGGCCGGCCGGGCGGTCGGGGCGGCAGAACTCCTGGCCCAGCTCCTGGTGGCGCCGGCTGAGCACATTGACGGCGAAGCTGCCCGCCCGGACGACCCGGGGGCGTATCCGGCCGTCCGCCTTGACGGACACCAGGATCAGCAGGGGATCGAGGGACACGGACGTCAGGCTGTTCAGGGTGATCACGCTCGTGCCGTCACCGCTGCCCTGGGTGAGCAGGGTCACCCCGGTGGGGAAGCGGCCCATGGCGGCGCGGAACGCGGCCGTCTCGGGCGGGGAGAGCAGGGCGGTCGCTGTCTCGGTCATGGTGGGGACTTCCGTCTCTGCTCGCATCAGTAATTGCCCAGTCCGCCACAGACGTTGAGCGCCTGCGCGGTGATCGACGCCGCCAGGTCGGAGACGAGGTAGCCGACCAGCCCCGCCACCTCCTCGGGGGTGGAGTAGCGGCCGAGCGGGATCTTCGCGTTGAACTTCTCCTGGATCGCCTGCTCGCTCACGCCGTAGTGGCCGGCGTAGCCCTGGCGCACCCGCTGCGCCATCGGCGTCTCGACATAGCCGGGGCAGACGGCGTTCACCGTGATGCCGGTCTTCGCCAGCTCCTTGCCGACGGCTTTGGTGAAGCCGACGACCCCGTGCTTGGACGCCGAGTACGGCGCCGCCAGCTCCACGCCCTGCTTGCCTCCGGTGGAGGCGATGTTGACGATGCGGCCCCAGTCGCCGTCGCGCATCCGGCCGGTGCTCAGCACCTCACGGGTGACGCGGAACGTGCCGTTGAGGTTGGTCTCGATCACGTCGTCCCATACGGAGTCCGCCAGCTCGGCCGTGACGCCACCACCGCCCCGGCCCGCGTTGTTGACGAGGACGTCGATACGGCCGTACGTGTCCACGGCGGCCTGGACCGCGGCGCGGATCTGGTCGAGCGAGGTGACGTCGCAGATGGTGCCGGCCACCTCCAGCCCCTCCTCCCGCAGCTGCTTGACCACGGTGCGTATGCTCTCCTCGCCGCGGGCCACCCCGAATACGGCCATGCCCTGCCGGGCCAGCAACTCGGTCACCGCCAGGCCGATCCCGCTGGTCGCGCCGGTGACGAAGGCCACCCGTCGTCCCGCCTGTGTCATGGTGCTCTCCCGTTCCCGTACGTCGTGTGGTGCGTTCTGGGTGGGGACGACCGTGACGGCGCCACCTCGGGCGCTTCTCGACGGCGGGTGGAACGGGGCCGGAGCGCGGCCCTCCAGCGGCACTCGACACGGGGCCTAGCGCCCGGCGCGAGCGTGGGGGCGTTCCGTGCGGTGCACAGCGCGCCCGGAGACACAGCGACACAGCGACACCCGGCGAGATCGAGCGAGGAGGCCCCGTGCCCGAACAGACGCAGACCCTTCCCGATGTACGGAAGTCGGTGACCGTGGCGGCCACGCCAGAACACTGCTTCGCCGTCTTCACCGAACGGCCCAAGGACTGGTGGCCCCCGTCGCACATCCTGGTGAAGAAGGAGCGGGCCGGTCTCGCCTTCGAACCGGGCGTGGGAGGCCGCTACTACGAATGGGACGTCGACGGGACCGAGATCGCCTGGGGCCGGGTGCTGGAATGGGAGCCGGGCCGCCGGCTCGCCATGACCTGGCGTATCGACCCCAACTGGCAGTCCATCCCCGACGACGAGCGCGCCAGCGAGATCGAGGTCGACTTCGAGGCCGTGGACGAGGGGCACACCCGCGTGACGCTGGCGCACGTGAAGCTGCACCAGCACGGCGAGGGCGCCGAGCGGATCTTCAAAGCGCTGGACGGGCCGAGCCCGGGGGAGACGCTGGAACTCTTCGCCAGGGCCGTCGAGAACGGACCCCGGCCATGAGCGGCATACCCGCCGCCGACACGGGCCTCGGCCCGGCGGCCGAGAAGGTACGCATCCTGGCGGCCCAGCACGCGGCCGCGGCCGACCACGACCGCGCGCTGCACCGCGACGTCGTCGACGCGCTGCGCGAAGCGGGCTTCGCGCGGCACTTCGTCGCCTCCCGGTGGGGCGGCAGCGAGGGGTCGTTCGCCGAGCTCACCGCGGCGGTGATCACGGTCGGCGAGGGCTGCGCGGCCACCGCCTGGTGCGCCTCGCTGTCCGCGTACTCCGCCCGGTTCGCCGCCCACCTGCCCGAGGAGGGCCACCGCGCGCTCTGGGGCGGCAACCCGGACGCGGTCGTCGCCACCGCCCTGATGCCGGTCGGCCGTGCCCGGCAGACGGCTGACGGCTGGCGCCTCAGCGGCCAGTGGGCGTACGTCAGCGGGATCGACTTCGCCGACTGGGCGCTGGTGTGCGCGGTCGTGCCCGGCGCCGGGGAAGGACCGCCCAAGATGCGGTTCTTCGCGCTGCCCCGGGGCGCGTACACGGTGCGTGAGACCTGGGACAGCGTCGGCATGCGGGCCACCGGCAGCCACACGGTCGTCGTGGACGACGCCCTCGTGCCCGCCCACCTGTCGTTCGACCGGGCCGACATGCTGTCCGGCCGCAACGTGGCCTCGGGCCTGCCCGCCCACAACATCCCCTTCCAGGCGGTCGGCGGCCTGACGTTCATCGCCCCCGTCGTCGGGGCCGCCGCCGGTGCGCTGTCCGCCGCCACCGCCACGCTCACCGGCAGGAAGCGCAGCCAGACCGGCGAGCTGAAGCTGGTCCGCGCCTCCGGACGGGTCGACGCGGCCCGCCACCTCGTCGAGCAGAACGCGGCGGTGTTGGACGAACGGCTGTTCACCCCCGCGTACATGGCACGCAACGAGCGCAACGCGACCTTCGCCGCCGAGCTCCTCCAGGAGGCCGTCGGCCTGCTCGTCGGCGCCGCCGGGACCGGTGGGCTGGGGGAGGCCCAGCCCCTCCAGCGCTTCTGGCGGGACATCACCTCCGCGACCAGCCATGTCGCGTTGCAGTACGACACGGCCGCCCGCAAGAACTACGCGGCGGTGCTGCTCGGCCCCGAGGACTGAGGGCCACAGGACGGGGAGGGGGTGTCCGGGACAGCGTGGTCCCGGACGCCCCCTCCCCGCGTCTGCGTCCGCACCCGCCGGCGCGCCGGGGGGCTCGGGGGCTCCAGGAAGGAGCGACTTGGCCTCCATCGGAGGTTCCTAGGGTGCTGCGTGACTGTAGCGGCCCAAGCGGAGGTGTCATCCATGACTGCCCCTCAGGAGACGGACGTCTTCCCCCTCACCGGTTCGACCTATCGTGGCCCCGCCCCGCGGTACGCCACACTGCGGGCCGAGCAGCCCGTGGTGAAGGTGCCGACGGCGGGCGGTGTGGACGCCTGGCTGGTCACGCGGTACGAGGACGTGCGCCGCCTGTCCGCCGACCCGCGGCTCAGCCGGGCCCTGGCCTGTGGGCCCGGCGCGCCGAGGATCGGCGGGACGATGCACACCACGCCGGAAATGATCATTTCGCTGGACTCGCCCGAGCACTCCCGGCTGCGCAAACTCGTCGCCGGGGCGTTCACCCTGCGCCGTGTCGAACGGATGCGGGCCAACGTGCAGAAGGTCACCGACGAGCTGCTCGACGACATGCAGGCCAAGGGCGGCACGGTCGACCTGGTGCAGCAGCTCGCGCTGCCCCTGCCGCTGACCGTCATCGGTGAACTGCTCGGGGTGCCCTCGGAGGACCTGCGCAAGTTCGAGAAGTGGGCGCGCGCCTTCGCCACGGTGGACGACCGGGCGGGCGGTGAGGAGTCCCTCAACGGCCTGGCGAAGCTCAGCGAGTACATCGTCGGGCTCATCGCCGACAAGCGGGCCGCGCCGGCCGACGACATGCTGTCCGAGCTGATCGCTGCCCGCGACAACGACGACCGGCTCAGTGAGCCCGAACTGGTCACGTTCGGCTTCACCCTCATCGGCGCCGGTTTCGACACCACGGCGAACCAGCTCGCCAACTCGGTGCTGGCGCTGCTGGCGGACGACCGGGACCAGTGGCGGTGGCTGGCCGAGGACCGTGGCCGCATCCCCACCGCGGTCGAGGAACTCCTGCGGCACGTCAACCTGTTCGCCACCGACACCTCCGGCTTCCCGCGGATCGCGGCGGAGGACATCGAGGTCGGCGGGGTCACCATAGAGAAGGGCGACGCCGTCCTGCTCGCCCTCGCCTCCGCCAACCGCGACGAGACCGTCTTCGCGGACCCCGACCGGCTCGACCTGTCCCGCGAAAACAACCCGCACATCTCCTTCGGCCACGGCGTGCACTACTGCCTGGGCAAACACCTGGGGCGGATGGAGATGGAGATCGCGCTCGACGGCCTGGTACGGCGCTTCCCCGACCTGCGGCTCGCGGTGCCGGAGAGCGAACTGCCCTGGCACAACGGCGAGATCAACCACACGCTCACCAGCCTGCCGGTCACCTGGGGCCCGTGACCCGTGCCGGCCGGGCACACCCGCCCGGTCACCCCCGGGGGCGCCGCGAGGACATCGCGGCGCCCCCGGGTGCCGTGGGGCCGCCCCCGGCGGCTTCCGCCCGGAACACCGTACGACGGGTCCCGCGTATGGGGACGCTCCGGCGTACGGATGGGTCCGGTGTACGGATGGGTCCGGTGTACGGATGGGCCCGGTGTACGGAAGCCCGGCCTTCGAATGGGTGCGGTGTACGGAAAAGCCGGTCCCGGCCACTCCTCGGTGGCCGGGACCGGCTCCGCTTTCCCGCCGGGCGCGGGGGTCAGCCCGCGTCCTTGACCGGGCCCATGACCGCGAAGCGGGCGCCCTGGTCGTCGCAGACCAGCGCGGAGCGCCCGAAGGGGCTGTCCGACGGCTCACGGCTCACACTGCCGCCCAGCTCGCGGACGTTGGCCACGGTGGCGTCGGTGTCCTCGACGGAGAAGTAGACGAGCGCGTGCGCCGGGACCTCCTCCGGGATGAACGCGCCCATCTGGAGGCGGCCCGCGGTCGGCGCCTGCGCCCCGGGGGCGAACCACAGCTTGAAGTCGAACTCCGTACCCTCCGAGATCTGCTGGCCGTTGAAGCCGAACACCGTCTCGTAGAAGGGGTCGACGTCGGCCTTGGCGCGGGTGTAGATCTCCGGCCAGAAGAAGGAGCCCGGGGCGCCCTGGAGCTCGAAGCCGGCGCGCGTGCCGGGCTGCCAGGCGCCGAAGGCCGTGCCGCCGGGGTCCACGGCCAGCAGCACGCTGCCCGCGTCGGCGATCGCGAACGGCCCGCCGGTGACCTTGCCGCCGGCCTCGGTGATGCGGCGGGCCAGGTCCGCCACGTCCGGAGTGGAGAAGTACAGGTTCCAGGCGGTGGGGGCGCCGCCCTGCGCGGGAGCGAGCGCCGCCACGTTCTTGCCGTCCTTCAGCGCCGGCGTGTAGTTGCCGAACTCCCGGGCACCGGCCTCGAACGTCCAGCCGAACAGCTCGCCGTAGAAGCGCTTGCCGGCCTCCAGGTCGGCCACGGTCAGGTCCACCCAGCAAGGGGTTCCAGCATCGAACGAGGTCATGTCCTGCCTCTCTCGGTCGCATACGGTGTACACGTCATCACGGTCGACTGGACGCTATCCGTGGCGTCTTGAGCCCGGCACGAGCGACGCCCGCGTCCCGCTCGTGAGGAGCGGGACGCGGGCGCTGCCGAGGGGGCACCGACCGGTCACCGGCCTTGCGGCGACGCGCCGGGCGGGCCGACCCGGGTGGCGGAGCTGCTGACCGTGACGGGGCCCAGCTGGACGCCGGTCTTCTCGTTCTTGGTGAAGGCGACGGCCGTCGTGATGAACTTGTCGCCCTTGAGGCGGCCCATGTGTACGGCGTGGACGGTGCCGGGGTAGACGCCCTCCGAGGGCTCCTCCGGACCGTCGTGGGTGATGTAGAACGAGAACGACCCGTCCGGCCCGGCGGTCCAGTAACCGCTGCCCGGGTACTCCGGATCGCCGTTCTCGCCGGGTGCGCCGTCCGTGGTCAGGGTGTGGTCGGCGGCGAACGAGAACCGCGAGACGGTTCTCGCCGCGCCCGAGCCGGTGCCTATCGTCACTTCGGTCTCCCAGGTGCCCACCAGGGTGGGCTTCCGGTGCGCGGCCTCGGTCGTGGCGGTCGCCGTGGCGGTACCCGCTCCGACCAGGGCCACGGTCATGGCGAGCCAGACACCGACCGAGCGCAGGGAGTGCCGGCCGGTACGGATGGGCGCGGCGATGGTCGTCTTACGCATGGGAGAGCCTTTCCCGAGGTGTGTGGACATGGGTCTTCAGGTCGAACCCCGGTCGCCGGACCTCGTCGGGCGCCAGGTCCGAGCCGGTGGCCAGCAGCCGCCGGGCGATACCGTGGTCGGCCGGGCGGTTCACCGACTCCACGCCGGTCAGCCGGCCCTCGCGGAAGCAGAAGACGGAGAAGCGGCCGCCGTCCGGGTCGCCCACGACCACCGTCTCGTCGTGTCCCGCGGTCAGCCCGGCGATCTGCAGCCGCAGCGCGTACTGCTCCGACCAGAACCAGGGCACGGCCGTGTACGCGACGGGCTCGCCGCAGATCGCGGCGGCCACGCACGCGGCCTGGCCGGAGGCGTTCTGCACCGACTCCAGACGCACGTGCCGGCCCGCGTGCGGACTGGGGAAGCGGGCGCAGTCGCCGAGCGCGTGGATGTCCGGGTCGTCCGTACGCAGGTGGGCGTCGACGATGACGCCGTCGCCGACCTGGAGGCCGGCGGCGGCCGCGAGTTCGGTGTTCGGCAGCACTCCGACGCCGACCACGACGAGGTCCGCGGGGACGCGCTCCCCGCCGTCGAGTTCCACGACCTCCACCCGGCCCGAGGAGTCCCCCCACAGGGCGGTCACCTCGCGGCTCAGCAGCACGCGGACCCCCGCGTCGAGGTGCTCGGCGACCAGCCGGGCCGACATCACGGGCGTGAGCGCGCGGGCCAGGGCACGTGCCTGCGCCTCCACCACCGTCACCTCGTGGCCCAGCTTCCGGGCGGTGGCGGCCAGTTCGAGCCCGATGAATCCGGCCCCGACCACCACCAGGCGGCGCGGCGGGCCGGTCAGCCGCTCCCGCAGTCGCTCGGCGTCGGCGAGGCCGCGCAGCGTCAGCACACCGGACAGCGCGGCCGCCCCGGGCACCGGCAGCGTGCGGGGCCGCGCTCCCGTGGCCAGGACGAGCCTGTCGTACGGGAGGCTCGTCCCCGACTCCAACAGGACGGTCCGGCCCTCCCGGTCGATCTTCGCGGCCCTGTTCCCCGACACCAGTTCGATGTCATGGGCGGCGAAGAAGGAGCGCGGGCGCAGCTCCAGCTCCCCGGCCGTCATGGCACCCGTCAGAAAGCCTTTGGACAAGGGCGGACGCTGGTACGGGACCACGGGCTCGTCCCCGACCAGGGTGATCCGGCCGGTGTACCCGCGGCCGCGCAGCGCGGCGGCGGTGTCGAGCCCGCCCTGGCCCGCGCCGACGACGACGACTCCTCGCGGGCCCATCAGCTCTGCGCCTCCGGCAGGTGCACGACCAGCCCGTCCAACTCGTCCGACACCGGCAGCTGGCAGCTGAGCCGGCTGCGCTCGGTGCGGTCGCAGGCCGTCCCGTACAGCACGTCGTCCTCGACCGAGTCCATGGCGGGCAGCGGCAGCTCATTGGCCTCGTCGATGTAGACGTGGCAGGTGCCGCACTGGGCGGAGCCGCCGCACTGCGCCTCGATGCCCTCGATGTTGTTGAGCTTCGCACCGCGCATGACCGTGTTCGGCGCCTCGACGTCGACGATCGTGACGGTGCCGCTCGGATGCTTGTAGGTGATCTTGGCCATGCGCTCTCCTCTGGAGTGTCGACCGGCTTGCGGAGATACGGCAGGGACTGTGGCGACCGTCCCTGGGGGCGCGGTGGAGGAGACCTGGAGACGGCGCACGGCTCGACCGGGCCGCCACCCGGCCGCCATCGGCGTTCGACCGGCCGCGCGCAGCGTTCGGCCATGACTGCTCGGACGCTGCACACCGCCGCCCCGCCCGCCACGACCGGCAACCGGCTCCGACTGGTGCTTCTCGCCTGCTGCCTGGGTCAGTTCATGAACGTCCTGGACGCCTCGGTGGTGAACGTGGCCCTGCCGGTCATCGCCGAGGAGCTGCGCTTCGACCGGCACAACCTGCAACTGGTCAACAACGCCTACACCGTGGTGGTCTGCGGGTTCCTCCTGCTCGGCGGCAGGCTCGCCGACCTGTTCGGGCAGCGCAGGATCTTCCTGTGCGGGGTCGCGCTGTTCACCTTCGCCAGCACCGTCGGCGGCATGGCCGACGACCCCGCCACCCTCGTCCTGGCCCGCGCCTTCCAGGGTCTGGGGGCCGCGGTCATGGCACCGGCCACGCTGACCGTCCTCGGGACGACGTTCACCGACCCGGCCGCGCGCGCCAAGGCGTTCGGCTGGTGGAGCGCGGTGTCGGGCGCCGCCGGCGCGATAGGCGTGCTGCTCGGCGGTGTGATCACCGAGTTCTTCTCGTGGCGGTGGATCCTGCTGATCAACCTGCCCATCGGCATCGTGCTGTTCGCCACCGTGTGCTGGGTCGTCCCCGAGTCCCCGGCACGGCAGACGCGGCGCGCGCTTGACGTCCCCGGCGCCGTCACGGTGACCCTCGGTCTGATGGCCGCCGTCCACGGCGTATCCGAGGCGCATGTGTACGGCTGGGGCTCGGTACGCGTCCTCGGGCCCCTGCTGGGCGGCGCGGCCCTGCTCGCCGCGTTCGTGCTGATCCAAGCCAGGTTCGCCCCGCACCCGCTGGTCCCGCTCGGCATCTTCCGCAACCGCTCCGTCGCGGCGGCCAACCTTGTCGCGTTCTTCGGCATCGCCGCCCTCTTCAGCACCTTCTACTTCTTCACCCTGCTGCTCCAACAGGTCCTCGGCTACAGCCCGCTGGAGACCGGCCTCGGCTATCTGCCGCTGTCGCTGGGCATCGCGCTCGGCGGATGGGGCATCTCCTCGGTGGTGCCGCGCACCGGTCCCAGGCCCGTACTGATCGGCGGGCTGGCGCTGTCCAGCGCGGGGCTGCTGTGGCTCGCCCGGACGGACCCGACCGCCACCTACACCGGCGACGTCCTCGGCCCCGTCCTGCTCCTCGGCTTCGGCATGGGCGCCGTCCTCAACGCCACGACCAACGCCGCCACCGCCGGGCTCCGCGCCCACCAGGCCGGGCTGGCGTCGGGCCTGCTCAACACCACGCGCCAGCTCGGCAGCGCCGTGGGGCTGGTGTCCCTGGCCGCCCTGTCCACCGCGCGCGTCGACGGCCGCACCGAGGGCGGCCCGGCCTCCCCCGAGGCCCTCGCCTCCGGGTACGGCCTTGCGCTGACCGGCGCCGCGCTCTTCGCCGCCGCGGGCGTACTGGCCGCGCTGGCCGTACCGGTCAGGGAGCGGTCCAGGGCAGCTCAAGGCGATACCGAGAGGCTGGCCACCTGACGAGAACGGAGGTTTGCGGTGGTGAACGAGTTCTACGCACAGCGGCCGCAGTGGTCGCCCGCGCCGCACGACGACCAGCTCGAGTACGCGACGATCGAGGTGCCCCGCGACTACACCGACCCCGGGGGAGAGTGGATCTCCCTCGCCCTCAGCCGCCGCCGGGCCACCGACCCCCAGCGGCGGCGCGGCATCCTGCTGGGGGTCAACGGAGGCCCCGGCGGTGACTGGGGCCTGGGTCGCGCGCTGCCCGACAAGTTCGCCGGCACCCCCCCGCACGAGGTGTACGACCTGATCGGCTTCGACCCGCGCGGCACGGGCGCGTCCACGCCGCTGCACGCCGAAGTGACCGTGCCGCGCGCGCCGTTCGACTCCCGCCCGCCCGACTCGGCGTTCGAGACGCTCGCCGAGGACATGCGGCTGCGCGAGGAGGCCTGCGCGCGAGCGGGCGGCGACCTGCGACCGCACATCAGCACCCGCAACACGGCCCGCGACATGGACGTCGTCCGCGCCGTCCTCGGCGAACCGAAGCTCACCTTCGTGGGGTACGCGTACGGCGCCTACGTTGGTGCCGTCTACGGCAGCATGTTCCCCGAGCACCTGGACCGCACGGTCCTCGACTCCTGCGTCAGCCCCGACTGGACCTGGCGCGAACAGTTCCTGTGGCAGGGAGACGCGGTCCAGCGCAACGTCGACCAGTGGGCGGCGTGGACGGCCGAACGCCACGGCCACTTCGGGCTCGGCACCTCCGCCGCCCAGGTGCTGGCCACCGTGGAAGAGGTCGTCACCCGGCTCGAAGGGCTGACCCACGGCGTGCAGCTGCGCACCCTGTTCGACGGCGCCGTGGGCAACCGCGCCGGCGACCGCGGCCAGTGGACGGACCTGGGCATCCTCGTCGCCCGCCTGCACGAGACGGCCGCTGCCGGCGGTGACGGGGCGGGCGACGCGTGCCGCGGGCTGCTGGCGCAGCAGGGCACCTGGCGGCCGAGCGACAGCGAGGGCGACCTGCGGTGCGGCGTACTGGAGGCGATCACCCTCGAACACGCCTGGCCCGCCGACCTGGAGGTCTACTTCCAGGACATGCGCGACTTCCGCAAGCGGTTCCCGTACGGCTACGGCGTGCTGCGCGCCCAGCCGTGGGTGGGCGCCTTCCGCACCTTCGAGGCCCCCGAGCCGCCGACGGTGCTCACCCGTGACGGCTACCCGGCCGGCCTCGTCGTCCAGGCCGACGGCGACCCGATGGACCACTACGCGGGCGGCGTGGCCATGGCGGAACGGCTCGGCCACCACCTGCTCACCGTCGAGGACTCGGGCGAGCACGAGGTGTACGTCCTCGGCGGCAACCCGCACGTCGACACCCTCGTACACCGCTACCTGGTGGACGGCGTCCTGCCGCCCTCCCGCGCCTCCTGTCCGGGCCGTACCCCGCGCCCCCACATTCCCGCCGACGCCGCCTGAGCCACCGCGGGGACACCACGAAGGCCCGGTACCGATCGGTACCGGGCCTTCGTCGCGCGCCGTTGCGTCACCACTCGACCGGCAGCTCCCACAGTCCGTAGATCACAGCGCCTTCCTTGCGCGGGATGTCCAGGAACGGCTTCGCGAGCCGCAGCGTCGGGACGCGCTGGAACAGCCGGCTCCACACGATCTCCAGCTCCAGCCGGGCCAGGTCCGCGCCGATGCAGTGGTGCACCCCGTGCCCGAACCCCAGGTGCTTGCGGCTGCCGCGGGTGATGTCCAGCTTCTCCGGCTCCGGGAAGACCTCCGGGTCGCGGTTGGCGGCCAGCCCCAGGCACAGGATGCCGTCGCCCTTGCGGATGACCTGACCGCCGATCTCGATGTCCTCCAGCGCCACGCGCGGCACCGCCGTGTCACCGATGGTGGCGAACCGCACCAGCTCCTCGACGGCCGGCCGTACCAGCGACGGGTCGTTGAGCAGCAGTTCGAGCTGGTCCGGGTTCTCCAGCAGGCAGGCGGTGCCCAGCGAGATCTGGCTGGCGGTCGTCTCGTGGCCGCCGTTCATCAGCAGCCGCACCATGTTGAACAGATCGCGGTCGGTGTACTCCTCGCCGGACGCCTCGTAGTCGGCCATGGCACGGCTGAGCAGATCCTCGCCGGGCTCGGCCTTCTTCTGCTGGATCAGCTCACTGATGTACGCGTTCACCTCCACGATCGCCGCCTGCCGCTCCTCGGTGGAGCTGTGGCCGCCGAGCAGGGCCGTACCGTGCTTGATGAAGAAGTCGTGCTGGTCCTGCGGGATGCCCAGCAGTTCACAGATCACCGTCATCGGCACGGCCAGCGAGAAGACCCGGTGGAAGTCGACCGGCGGGGCCATCGCCAGCAGCTTGTCCAGGTGGTCGTCGACGATCTCCTCGATACGCGGCCGCAGCCGCTGCACCTGGCGGTTGGTGAAGGTCAGGGCGGCCTTGCGCCGGGTGTCGCTGTGCTCCTTGCCGTCGTACCCGATGAACGACGTCTCCGTGCGGTACTCCGGCGGGGCGACGAAGTAGAACGGGAAGTTGTCGTGCTTGCGCGAGGCGCTGACCCGCGGGTCGGTCAGCAGCTCCCGTATGGTCTGGTAGCCGGTGACCGTCCAGATGCGCAGGCCGGAGCCGTCCAGGGTGACCTGCGAGACGTCCTTCTCCACCATCCCGGCGTATTCCGCCGGAGGCGTGAAGGGGCACTGCCGCCGGTAGGGGAACGTCTTGGTCTCCGCCTCCGCGAGGGCGTCCGGCTCCATGGCACTGGTTGTCACGGTGAGTCCTTTCCGTTTCGTGAGAGATGGGGCGAGCGAGAGCGCGGCCCAGGGCTGTCTTTCGGGCAGGCCCTAGCGGCCGGCGATGTCCATTCCGCCGTCGACGGTGATGATCTGGCCGGTGACCAGCGAGTCGCACGGCTCGGCGAGCCGGGTGACCCACGAGGCGATGTCCTCCGCCTCGGCGACCCGGCCGAGCGGGATGGAGGGCGTCACCCCGGCGAAGAGGCCCTCGACCTGTTCGGCGGAGAGCCCGTTGGCCGCGTACGCCTCGGTACGGACGAAGCCGGGAGCGACCGCGTTGACGCGCACGCCGCGCGGGGCGAGCTCCGCGGCCCAGCTCCGGGTGAAGCTGTGCACGGCCGCCTTGCTCGCGGAGTACAGCGAGCTTTCGGGGCCGGGGTTGTGGCCGCCCCTGCTGGAGATGAGGACGATGTGTCCGCCCGGGCTGCGCAGCATCGGCAGCAGGTGCGTGGTCAGCAGCGCCGGACCGAGCACGTTGGTCTCCAGCACCTCACGGGCCGTGCCCGCGTCGAGCGCCGCGAGCGGGGTGAAACGGAAGACACCGGCGTTGTGTACGAGGACGTCCACGGCGCCGCCGCGCTCCCGTACCGCCTCGGCGACGGCCTCGGCGCCCACCTCGGTGGTCACATCGGCGGTCACCGGGACGATCGCCGGGTGGAGTCCGGCGACCTCGGCCAGCCGCTCCTTGCGGCGGCCCGTGATGATCACCGCGGTGGCGCCCAGACCCGCGAACGCCAGCGCGGTGGCACGGCCGATGCCCGTGCCTCCCCCGGTGACGACGACGGTGTGATCGGCGAACGGCGTGTCCGACATGACGATTCCTCTCTCGGCCGGTGTGTGACGGCGGACGGATCCAGCCGCGAGCCAGTACACCGGGTCCCGCTGGGGTGCCGGTCGAGCGGACGGGGAGCGGGCCGGCCGCGGTCAGTGGACGTCGTCGAAGCGGATCTCGGGGGAGGGGCAGCCGGCCGCCGCGAACGCCAGCAGCCGCATGCCCTCCTCGACCAGCTCCGCTCGCTCGCCACGGGTCAGCGGGGCGAACGCTTCCAGCACCAGGGTCGCCGTGTCCCGCCCCCGTTCGATGCGCCACATGCCCCGTACGAAACCGTCGACCAGGAACGTGGGCCGGATCAGGCCGTTGCGGGTGAAGACCAGGCGGCGCTGCTCCTCGGTGAGGATGCGCGAACGGTCGGCGTGGGACAGCAGGATGTTGTCGAAGTCGGGCAGGTACCGCACCGGTACGGGCGTGGCCGGGTCCGGCCGGGGCGCTTCCGGCAGGTCGTACAACTCCACGCCGTTGGAGTCGCGAAAGGCGCACAGCCGCGCTCCGAGCCGTCGCACCACCGCACCGAGCCGCGTCATGCCCGACCAGACCTGCATGTCCTTGACGGACGCCGGGCCGAACGCCGCCAGATAGCGGATGACCGTCTCGTCGGGGGAGTCGTCGGTGCCGAGCGGCCGGCCCAGCCACGCCTCGGCGGTGGTGTGCACGGCCTGCCCGCTCTCGCCCCACAGGCCGCGCGGCGGGATCTGCACCAGGGGTTCGAGATTGCGCACCACGTTGGCCAGGGCGAACGGATCACGGCCGGGCACCCGCTCGGCGAGTCGCGCGCCCAGCCCGCCCAGCGTGAGCGGTTCCTTCTCGACCAGCTGGCGGCCGAGGGCGGCGACCTCGGCCAGGTCGACTCCGGCCAGCTTCCGCCCGAACGTACCCGTCAGCCGGCTCTCCAGCGACCCGCGCAGCACCGGCCGCAACCGCAGGCAGTCGCGAGCCGAGACCAGATGCAGGGTGCCGCGCATCAGGACGAGGCGTACGACGGCCCGCTCCTCGACGAGCCGTGAAAGGTCCTCGATACGGAACCCCGCCAGCCGCGTCCACAGGCCGACGTACGGCGGGTTCGGCGCCTGCGCCTGCATACCGACCAGATGCTCCACGGCGTCGACGGCGGTCATGTCCGACCGTTCCGTGAGCAACTGCCGCGCCAGCAACGCCCGGTTCAGCGCCCTCGGGTCCAGCGGACCCCTCTGCTGTGCCGTCATGGCCGTCCCTTCGATCCTCAAGCGTGACGAGGGCGGTGTCCCGGGGACGGCCCCCGGGACACCGCCGCAGCGTACGAACGAGCCGTCTCAGCTCAGTCTGACCAGTACGGTGCCGCTGTACCGGCGCTCCAGCAGCGCGATGAACGCCTCCGGCAGTGCGGGCACCCCACCTTCCACGACCGTGTGCGGGAAGACCACCCTGTCCTCCCGCAGCCACTCGCCGAACCGGGCGTTCCAGTGCTCGATCTGGTCCGGGGTGTGCAGGGTGGCGAAGCCGCGCAGGGTGAGGTCCTTGGTGATGACCGACATCAGCGGCAGCCGCGGGCTGCCCCCGTCGCCGCCGTGCTGGCCGGCCAGCGCGCCGCACAGCGCGAACCGCGCGCCACGCGACGCCACCCGCACCGCCGCCTCGAACTGCTCGCCGCCCACGTTGTCGAAGACCACGTCGAGCCCGTCCGGGGCCAGCGCCACGAGCTGCTCGGCCACCGGGCCGTCGTGGTAGTCGAAGGCGGCGTCGAAGCCCAGTTCGTCCACCAGAAAGTCGATCTTCTCCTTGGAACCCGTGCTGCCGATGACCCGCTTGGCGCCCCGCAGCCTGGCGATCTGCCCGGCCAGCGCCCCGACACCGTTGGTCGCACCGGACACGAACACGACATCGCCCTCGCGCACGTCCGCCGTACCGACCATGCCGTGCCAGGCGGTCGGGCCCTGCGAAAGGAAGAACTCCGGCCCGGGCAGCAGGTTCCGGTCCCGCTTGGAGAAGTCGTGGGCGGCGCCGACGGCGTACTCCCGCCACCCGGAGAAGTGCTCGACCAGATCCCCGACGCCGAGGTCCGGGCTGTTCGACCGGACCACCGTGCCCACGGTCCGGCCCCACATGGCGATGCCGGGCTGGAAGACGGGGATCGGCAGCTTGGTGTCCGGGTTCATCTGGTCGCGGGCGACCGAGCCCAGGGCCATCCAGTCGTTGCGTACGACGACCTGCCCCTCACCGGGCTCGGAAAGCGCGGACTCGGCGAGCTCGAAGTGGTCGAGGGTGACGTCGCCCGTGGGGTACGAGGCGAGCCGGACCTCCCGGCTGGTCGCCGGCAGCTGATCGAGGGTCATGCGGTGCTCCTTGACAGTTCGACGGGAAGGGCGAGCAGGTTGTGGTTCACGTCTCCGGCCCGCCAGGTGAGCTCCTGCTCGGGAACCGCGAGCCGGGCGTCGGGGAAGCGGCGGGTCAGCTCCTGAAGCGCCACGGTCAGCTCAAGGCGCGCCAGCGGTGCCCCCAGGCAGCGGTGGATGCCATGGCCGAACGCCAGATGGGGGTTGTCGGTCCGGCCGAAGTCGGCGCGGTCGGGGTCGGCGAACACCGAGGCGTCACGGTTGGCCGAGGGGAAGGCGAGGAACACGGCCTCGCCGGCGGGGATGACGACATCGCCGATGGGCACGTCCTCGGTGGCGATGCGGGGGAGCCCCGAGGTGTCGTTGCCGTTCAGGTTGACGGTGCGCAGCAGTTCCTCGACCGCGGCCGGGATCTCGCGCGGGTGCTCGCCCAGCCGGCGCCACAGGTCGCGGTGGCCGGCGAGCAGGGTGACGACGAAGTTGCCGATCTGGCCGGCGGACGAGTCGAACCCGGCGCCCAGCAGAGTGAAGCCCAGGCCCACCAGCTCCTCGAAGCCCAGCCGGTCCTCGCCGAGCCGGGCGCCGATCAGCGCGGAGAGCACATCGTCGGCGGGCTCCCGCTGCTTGGCCGCCACCAGCCCCGCGATGTATCCGCCGAGCTTCTCGCCGCCCTCGGCGGCCTGCTCCTCGGGCGCCGAGACGTCGGCGAACTGCCGTACCCACGCGTGGAAGCGGTCCCGGTCGCCCTCCGGAACGCCCAGCAGCTCGCAGATGACCGTCATGGCGAGCGGCGCCGCGAACCCGGCGACCAGGTCGACCGGCCCATGACCGGCCTCCTTCTCCAGCGCGTCCAGCAGCCGCCCCGCGACCTCCCGTACGCGCGGGCGCATCCCTTCGACGCGCTCCCGTGAGAAGGCCTGCTCGGCCAGGGCGCGCAGCCGGGTGTGGTCCGGCGGGTCCAGCGAGATGATCATCCCTGGCGGGGCCTGGAAGAGGCCGCTGAACCGCGGCGCTTCGGGGGCGTAGGAGGCGGCCCGGCTGAACCGCGGGTCGTCGAGCACGCGGATCACGTCCTCGTGGCGGGTCACCAGCCAGGCGTGGCCGCCGCCCGTCCACGCCACCCGGACGACCGGCCGCTCGGCACGCAGGCGCGCGAAGAGCGGCGCGGGGCCCCGGTGGCTGGAGCCGGGAAAGGGGAAGCCGGGCAGGTCCGGCTCCCCGGCCGGCGCGTTCGCTCGGTCGTTCATCGTGAGGACCCCTCGGTCAGCGCAGCGTACGGAAGAAGGAGCGCAGTTCACCGACGAGCAGCTCCGGCTGCTCCAGCGCGGGGAAGTGCCCGCCGGTCTCGTGGTCGGTCCAGCGGCGCAGATCGGTGAACCGGTGCTCGCACCAGGCGCGGGGCATCCGCGCGTCCTTGGGGAAGACGGAACAGGCCGTGGGGACGTCCACCGGGTCCAGCGCCATCTTGTTGTGGCTCTCCCAGTAGATCCGGGCGGAGGAGGCACCCGTCCCGGCCAGCCAGGCGAGCGTCACCACGTCCAGCAGCCGGTCCCGGGCAATCACCTTCTCCAGGTC
This sequence comes from Streptomyces ficellus, assembly GCF_030406405.1. Taxonomy (GTDB): domain Bacteria; phylum Actinomycetota; class Actinomycetes; order Streptomycetales; family Streptomycetaceae; genus Streptomyces; species Streptomyces ficellus_B. Next base: position 43,700 of record NZ_JAUEPL010000020.1, on the reverse strand, counting down.
GCCGTCGTGGTCGCTCCAGGCCCAGTACTTCTCGACGATCCAGGCCAGCTGGCCGACCGGCGAGTCGGTGAGGGCGTACCCGAGGGTCTGGGGGCGGGTGGACTGGAGGGCGGAGTAACCCCCCTCGTTCTGCTGGAACTCCTTGAGCGCCGCGAGCCCGGCCAGGTCCCGCTCGTCCAGCGCCACCTGCTCCCGCGGCGGCTTGGCGAACGGCATCGCCAGATGGATGCCGAGCAGGTGCTCCGCGTCGATGCCGCCCAGTTCCCCGGTGAGGAACGAGCCCCAGTCGACGCCGTGGGCGGCGTAGCGCTCGTAGCCGAGCCGGGCCATCAGCTCCGCCCAGGCCGCAGCGGTGCGCTCCACGGTCCATCCGGTGGCCGAGGGCTTGTCGCTGAACGCGTAACCGGGAAGGGAGGGGCACACCACGTGGAAGGCGTCCGCCGGGTCCTCGGGGTCCGTGAGCGGACCGAGCAGGTCCAGGAACTCGACCACCGAACCGGGCCAGCCGTGGCTGAGCAGCAGCGGCACGGCGCCCGGGTGCGGGGAGCGCAGGTGCAGGAAGTGGACGCCCAGCCCGTCGATCTCCGTACGGAACTGCGGCACGGCGTTCAGCCGGGCCTCGGTCGCCCGCCAGTCGTAGGAGGTCCGCCAGTACGCGGCCAGGTCGCGGAGGTAGTCCAGGGGCACGCCCTGCGACCAGTCGTCGACGGTCTCCGCCTCCGGCCACCGGGTGCGCCCGAGACGGTCCCTGAGGTCGGCGAGATCCGCCTCGGGAAACCCGACGCTGAAGGGCGTGAGCGCGGTACTCATGCGAGTGCTCCTCCTGTGCTGCCGAAGCCTGCTGAAGCCTGTGCTGCCGAAACCTGCCGAAGCCTGCCGAGCCGGCCGAAGCCTGCCGAGCCGGCCGAAGCCTGCCGAGCCGGTGCTGCCGAGCTGCGCTGCCGAAGGCTGTGTGCCACGGCACGCTAGGGATCCGCCCTTGAGGCGGGGTCGAACCGCCTCCTCGCGGTGCCCGCCGCCGCCGGACCGAGTCCGCCTCCGGCCGCACGCGAGCGACCGCCCCCACGGTGCGCCGGAACCGTGCCGTGCCTTCCCGCGACAAGGAGGACCAGCGATGACGACACCCGGCGCCCCCGGGCCGCTGCACGGGCTGCGGGTCGTCGAACTGGCGGCGATCGGCCCCGCGCCCTTCGCCTGCATGATGTTCGCCGACCTCGGGGCCGACGTGCTGCGCGTCGACCGCGCGGACGGCGGCCGCTCCTTCGCCGCCTGGCACCGGATCCTGGACCGGGGCAGGCGCTCCACGGCCCTGGACCTGAAGGACCCGGCCGGCGTCGCGGAACTCCTGCGCCTCGCCGAGCGCGCCGACGTCCTCGTCGAGGGCTTCCGGCCGGGCGTGGCCGAGCGGCTCGGCATCGGCCCCGAGGTGTGCCGGGAGCGCAATCCACGGCTCGTCTACGCCCGTATGACCGGCTGGGGCCAGGAGGGCCCGCTCGCCACCACACCCGGCCATGACATCAACTACCTCGCGCTGACCGGGGCGTTGCACGCCATCGGCGAGGCGGGCGGACCACCCGTGCCCCCGCTGAACCTGCTGGGCGACTTCGGTGGCGGCGCGATGTTCCTCGTCGCCGGGGTGCTCGCCGCGCTGTACGAGCGGGCGGCCTCCGGGCGCGGCCAGGTCGTCGACGCGGCGATCGTGGACGGCACCAACGCCCTGCTGGGCATGGTGGTCGCCATGGCGGGGGCCGGCACATGGCGCCAGGAGCGCGGGGTCAACCTGCTCGACGGGGGAGCGCCGTTCTACACGTGCTACACCTGCGCGGACGGTGGCCACGTGGCGGTCGGTGCCCTGGAGGACCGCTTCTACGCGGCGCTGCTGCACGGTCTCGGCCTGGCGCCGGCCGGGCTCCCGGACCGCGACGACCCCGCCAACTGGCCCGCCCTGCGGCGCCGGTTCGCCGACCGCTTCCTGCGTCACGACCGCGACACCTGGGCCCGCCGCTTCGAGGACACCGAGGCGTGTGTGACCCCCGTGCTGACGGTGACCGAAGCCGCCGGGCACCCCCACCACCGGGCGCGCGGCGGTGGCCCCGCGGCGCCCGCTCCACGCTTCAGCCGCACTCCAGTGGAACTCCACCGACCGCCGTCATTCTGACGTACCGACGCTCCACGGCCTGCGGCCGGGACGCCGGTTTCCCCCAGGAACCCCGATACCCCCCCAAGTATCAGAGAGGTACACCATGGCTATTTCGTCCGAGCAGGCTCCGTCCGTGGAGACGGAGGTGGAGAGGAAGACGACGGGCGCGGATGCGGCGGCCGACGCGGTGAAGCTCGACCCCAAGCGCTGGGCGGCCCTGCTGGTGCTGCTCGTGTCCGCTTTCATGGACCTTCTGGACGGCACGATCGCCAATGTGGCGGCGCCGTCCATGCAGCGGGAACTCGGGGCGGGTTACTCGGCCATCCAGTGGGTCCTGGTGGGATATCAGCTGGCGTTCGCGCTGACGCTGATCCTGGGCGGCCGGCTCGGTGACATCTTCGGCCGCAAGAAGATGTTCCTCGTGGGCGTCGCCGGCTTCACGCTGACGTCTCTGACCGCCGGTCTCGCCCAGGAGCCCTGGCAGTTGGTGATCTCCCGGGTTCTCCAGGGCGCCTTCTCCGGCATCATGGTGCCCCAGGTCCTGTCGATCATCCATGTGACGTTCTCGGACAAGGAGCGGGGCACGGCGTTCGCCCTGCACGGCCTGGTCGGCGGACTCGCGGCCACCCTGGGCCTCGCCCTGGGCGGCCTGCTGGTCGAGTGGAACCTCTTCGGTCTCGACTGGCGGCTGATCTTCCTGATCAACGTGCCGATCGGCCTCCTCGGTCTGCTCTACGGCTCGAAGGTGATCACCGAGTCCAAGGCTCCGCAGGCGCTCCGGCTGGACACGCTGGGCGTGGTCCTGGCCACCGTCGGCCTGGTCATGCTGGTCTACCCGCTGCTCCAGGGCCGCGAACTGGGCTGGCCGGCCTGGGGTTACGTCTCCATGATCGCCTCGCTGCCGGTCCTGGCCGCGTTCGTCGCCTGGCAGCGGCGCAAGACCCGGCTGGACGGCTCGCCGCTCGTGGAGCTCGGGCTGTTCCGTACCCGCAGCTTCTCCTCCGGCCTCGCCGTCAACCTGATCTTCTACGTCGGCATGGGCATGTTCACCATCGGCTGGACCCTGTACATGCAGATCGGTCAGGGCTGGTCCCCGATGCGCGCCGGTCTCACCAGCCTTCCCTTCTGCCTCGGCGCCTTCCTCACCGCCACCACGTCGGTGATGATCCTGGTGCCCAAGTTCGGCCGCAAGGCCATGCAGGTCGGCGCGGTCGTCCTGGTCGCGGGCCTCGGCTCGTACATCTGGGTGGCCGGGGAGTACGGCAGCGACGTCACGTCCTGGCACCTCGTCGTGCCGCTGTTCCTCATCGGACTGGGCTTCGGCACCGTGGCCACCCCCTTGCCCCTGATCGTCACCTCCGAGGTGCCGCACAAGGACGCCGGCTCCGCTTCGGGCCTGGTCAACACCAACACCCAGCTCGGCTTCGCCATCGGCGGCGCGCTGGTCAGCGTGGTCTTCTTCGGCGGCCTGGTGGGCAACACCGGCGCCGGTGTCGACGCGCAACTGCCGCAACTGCGCCAGGACCTGGTGGCCACCGCCGGGGTCACCCCCGGTGAGGCCGACACCATCTCCGCGGCCTACCGGACCTGCTCGGTGGACCGCGCCGGCGAGAAGGACCTCGCCACCGTGCCGGAGAGCTGCACCGCGGCACCGCTGCGGGACGACAACGTCGCCGCGGTCCTGGCCGACTACCAGGAGAGGGCGACCGGAACGTCCTTCGCGGCCAGCTTCCAGACGCTGCTGTGGGTGTTCATCGGCGTCACCGTGGTGGTGTTCCTGCTGATGTTCGCCATTCCCCGCAAGCTGCGCCAGGAAGGTGAGGGACAGCCCGAGGCCCAGCCGGCCGCGGTGTCCTGAGCCCCGCACCGTATCCGCACACGGCGAGGCGGGACCGGACGGCCACCGCCGTCCGGTCCCGCCTCGCCGTGCCCGCCCCACGGTCGACCGCCGTTCGAGCCGTTCTCCGGCCGGCCGCCCGACCGTGGGGTGCACCAACCGGCGAGCCGACACCGCCGGAACACACACCGGACAAGGGAGGGGCCGATGGCTGAGCAGAGCTTCCAGCTCTACGACACGACCCTGCGCGACGGCACCCAGCAGGAGGGCCTGGTGCTGACGGTCGAGGACAAGCTCGCCGTCGCGCACCGGCTCGACGCCCTCGGCGTGGGCTTCATCGAGGGCGGGTGGCCCGGAGCCGTACCCAAGGACACCGAGTTCTTCCGTCGCGCACGTACCGAACTCGACCTGAGGAACGCCGTCCTGGCCGCCTTCGGCGCCACCCGCAGGCCCGGCATCCCCGTGTCCGTCGACGCGCAGGTACGGGCCTTGCTGGCGGCCGAGACGCCCGTGGTGACCCTCGTCGCCAAGAGCCACACCGGCCATGTGCGGCACGCCCTGCGCACCACCCTCGCCGAGAACCTGGCCATGATCGGCAGCACCGTGCGCCACCTGGTGCACGCCGGCCGCCGGGTCTTCCTCGACGCCGAGCACTACTTCGACGGCTACGTCCTCAACCGCGAATACGCCCTGGCGGTCGTCCGCACGGCCGCCGAGGCCGGGGCCGAGACCGTCGTCCTGTGCGACACCAACGGCGGCTGCCTGCCGGACGAGGTACGGGCCGTGGTGGCGGACACCATCGCCATGACGGGCGCGCCCATTGGCATCCACTGCCACGACGACACCGGCTGCGCGGTCGCCAACACGATGGCCGCCATCGACGCCGGCGCCGTGCACGCCCAGGGCACCGCTCACGGCTACGGCGAACGCTGCGGCAACGCCAACCTGTTCACCGTCATCGGCAACCTCGTGCTCAAGCGAGGACGCGAGGTCATCACGCTGGAACAGCTGCGGGACCTCGCCGGGGCCGGCCGGGCGATCACCGAACTGACCGGCGTACGCAGCGATCCGGCGGCCCCGTACACGGGTGCCTCGGCCTTCACCCACAAGGCGGGCCTGCACGCCTCCGCACTGCGCGTCGACCCCGACCTGTACCAGCACACCGATCCCGCCCGGGTCGGCAACGTGATGCGCACCCTCGTCTCCGACATGGGCGGGCGCTCCTCCATCGAGCTGAAGGCCCGCGAGCTGGGCTACGACGTGGCGGCCGGCTCGGAGGAGGTGGCGCGGGCCGCGACGCGCGTCAAGGAGCTGGAGAACCGCGGCTACAGCTTCGAGTCCGCCGACGCCTCGTTCGTCCTGCTGCTGCGCGAGGAGCTCGCCGGCCATCCGGCGCCCCCTCCGTTCGAGGTGGAGTCGTGGGCCGTGGGCGTCTCGCGGCGACGTGACGGCGAGGTCCGTACGGAGGCGTCCGTGCGGCTTCGGGTCGAGGGCGAGCAGGTCACCGCGACCGGGCTCGGCAACGGCCCGGTCAACGCCCTGGACACCGCCCTGCACTCGGCGCTCGACCCCTACTTCCCCGCGCTCACCCGGCTCGAACTGGTGGACTACCGGGTCCGCGTCCTCAACGGTGAGGTCGGCAGCGCGGCGGCCGCCCGGGTGCTGATCTCCTACCGGGACGGCGAGCGCCGCTGGGGCACCGTGGGCGTGGACGAGAACACGGTCGCGGCCAGCTGGGCCGCACTGCTCGACGCCGTCCACTACGTCCTGCTCGACGGGCCCGCAAAAGCCCATGGCTCACCGTCCCTGGCCGCGGTGGCCACGGGCTGAGCCCTCGATTTCCCGGGAGCCACTGTGCGCGTGGAAGACATCTATATACGGGGGACCTCCGTACGGCTTCCCTCCCTCACGGCCGTCGCCGACGCCGTCGCCTCCGGGGCCTGCCCGCCCCGGGTGGCCGCGGCGACCGGCCTGGTGTCCGTGTCGTACTCGCCCGACGAGTCGGCCGCCGAGATGGCCGCGGCGGCCGCCCGCACCGCCCTGCGCAGGGCGGACGCGGACGGCGGCGACGTCGACCTGCTGCTGCACGCCGACACCTACCACCAGGGCCAGGACCTGTGGCCGGTCGCCTCCTACATCCAGCGCGAGGCGCTGGGCAACGGATGCCAGGCCATCGAGATCCGGCAGATGTCCAACGGCGGTCTCGCCGCCCTGGACCTCGCCACCGCCTACCTGTCGGCAGGACACGGCCGCGGCGACGCCCTGCTGACCACCGCCGACCGGTTCTGCGAACCCGGCATCGACCGGTGGCGCACCGATCCGGGCACCCCGTACGCCGACGGGGCCAGCGCGCTGGTGCTCTCCCGGCGCGGCGGCTTCGCCCGCCTGGTGTCGCTGGCCATGTTCGCCGACCCCGAACTCGAACCCCTGCACCGGGGCGACGAACCGTTCGGCCCCGCACCGTTCAGCCACCGCGTCCCGGTCGACTTCGAGGAGGCCAAGCGTGCCTTCATCGGCCGGGTCGGCATGTCGTACGCCATCACCCGCGCCCACAACGGGCAGCAGACCGTGCTGAAACAGGCACTCGCCGACGCCGGCATGGAACTGGCCGACGCCGAGTGGGTGGTCCTGCCCCACTTCGGGCGCCGGCGGCTGCAGTCCATCTACTACCAGCCCTTCGGTATCGACCCGCAGCGGACCACATGGGACTTCAGCCGCACCGTCGGGCACCTCGGCGCCGGCGACCAGTTCGCCGGCCTCGACCACCTGCTGGTGTCGGGCAAGGCCGGTCCGGGCGACCGCTGCGTGCTGGTCAGCGTCGGCGCCGGCTACAGCTGGGGCTGCGCCGTACTGGAGATCCTGCACCGCCCCGACTGGGTCACCGACCGGTCCGTGTCCTGACTCCACCCACGCTCCACCCCCGCTTGAGCACCCTCATGTCAATCTGCTGATCCGCCGTTCCTGCGGCTGTCGAAGGGAAGGTTGCCGTGGCGCCGACCGCTACGTCCGAGACCTCTGCTCCCCATGTCACGCAGCACTCCATCACCGTGGCGGCACCGCCCGCCACCGTCTACGACCTCCTGGCGGACGTCTCCGCGTGGCCCCAGGTGTTCGGACCGACGGTCCATGTCGAGGTGCTCGAAGAGGCGCCCGAGGCAGGCGGTGAACAGTGCCTGCGCATCTGGGCCATCGCCAACGAGAAGGTCAGAACCTGGACCTCCCGGCGCACCCTCGACCCGGAGTCACGCACCATCACCTTCCGCCAGGTGGTCTCCGCTGCGCCCGTCGCCTCGATGGGCGGCGAGTGGCGCATCGAGGCGCTGGAGGACGGCAGGACCCGCGTGGTGCTCCTGCACGACTACCGGGCCGTCGACGACGACCCCGCCGCCGAGGAACTGATCGAGCGGGCCGTCGACCACAACAGCCGTGCCGAGCTCGCCGCCCTGAAGAACGCGGCGGAGCTGGGTGACGCACACGACGAACTCCACTTCACCTTCAGCGACTCCGAACTCGTCACCGGCGCCGCGGGCGATGTGTACGCCTTCCTCGACCGCGCCGACCTCTGGCCACAGCGGCTGCCCCACGTGGCCAGGCTCGACCTGACCGAGGAGGAGCCGGGGGTCCAGCACATGGACATGGACACCCGCGGTCCGGACGGCTCGACGCACAACACCACCTCGGTACGGGTGTGCTTCGAGGACCGCAACATGATCGTGTACAAGCAGCTGCGGGTGCCCGTCGCCATGAGCGGGCACACCGGACGATGGGTGATCGAGTCGCTGGGGGACGGTACAGTCAGAGCCACCTCGTGGCACACCGTGACGCTGGACCCCGAAGGGGTCCGGGCCGCGCTCGGCCCCGAGGCGACCCTCGCCGAGGCCCGCGCACTGGTCCGCAAGGCGCTCGGCACCAACAGCTCCACCACCTTGCGCCACGCCAAGCAGTTCGCGGAGGAAGCGCGTGCCGGATCGTAGTCTGCACAAGCCGATCGCGGTGATCAACCGCTTAGAGGTCAGGGGCGACGTCCCCAGGTTCGAGAGACTGTTCCGGGAGCACTCCCAGTTCCTGCGGCACCGCGAGGACTTCGACTTCCTGGTGACCGTCAGACTCGTCGAACGGCCGCACGTCTACGCGCACATAGGGCACTGGCGCACCCTTCGGGGCTTCCTGGACACCGTCCACGACGAGACGTTCCAGCTCCACGTCAAGGAGCTGGGGCCGCTGGTGGAGGCCGAGGCCGACCAGGCGGTGAGCGTGGCCAGGGTGCTCAAGGAGAACGCGATCGTCGGAGCGGAGAACGTCGTGCTCACCCGGGTCACCGTGCGCGAGGACCCGTACGCCTTCGAACGGGGCTACGCCGAGATGAACGAGCACTTCGGCACGCTCGGCGGCTTCGGCGGCAGCGACCTGCTGCGCTCCACCCTGGTCCCCGGCAGATACACCGGACTCCAGTGGTGGCGTGACACCTCCGACTGCGAGAGAGCCCTGGCCAGCGAGGAGTACCTCGCCCTGCGGCACGCCATCGGCCGGCGCGCGGACATCTCCGTGGACCGCACCCGCCACCTGGCGTACGAGCGTGTGATCGGCTGAGCGCACCCGACCGGAAGAGGAGCCGAGGGCCACCAGGCCCTCGGCTCCCGCGCGTTCGGGACACAAGCCTGCTTCGAGCGGCCGGGCGCAGGCTGTCCCCATGGTGAAACCGACGCGCATCACTGTGCTCCGCGGGCAGCCGGACGAGGACGAACTGGCCGCCGTGACCGTCGTGCTGCTGGCTCTGGCGCGCCGCGCGGAGGAGCCGGACCAGGCGGCGAAGGCCGCGTACGCCGGATGGACCGTCAAGGGCGGCGACTACCGGCACCCGATGGCCCGGCCCGGTTCGTGACCGCCGGCCACCAGACCATCGGCCACCACACGTTCGGGGCGCGGCGGCGGCCCGCCATGAAGACCGCCGCCAGCCGCCCGTCAGCAGGGACAGCCGCGGCCGGACCGGGAGGGACGGCCGCACGACAAGCAAGGGGGAGGGCGTTGACCGGTCACCGGACCTTCACCGAACTCATCCAGGCCCAGGCCGAACAGTCGCCCGACCGGGAGGCCCTGATCCTCCTGACCGAGCGGTCGGGACGCCTGTGGCCGGAGACGATCTCCTACGCGGAGCTCGACCAGGCGGCCCGGACACTGGGCGGCCGGCTGCGCCGGCACGTCGCCCCGGGGGAGCGGGTGCTGATCGTGCAGAGCTCCCCGGCGCTGTTCGCCACCGGCTTCCTCGCCTGCCTGTACGCCGGAGCCGTCGCCGTCCCGGTGGCCCCGCCGGGGGGCCGCCCGCACCACGACGAACGCATCGCCGGAATCGTCAAGGACGCTGCGGTCTCCTGTGTGCTCACCGCGTCCGACGAGGCCGCCGACGTCTCCCAGCTGCTGGCCCGCACCGGCTACGGGCACGTCACCTGCGTCCTCGCCGACGCCGCGCCGCCCGCCCTCGACGCGGCCCCCGGCCAACAGCTCCCGCCGGCCGGCGCCGAGCCGGACGCGGTCGCCTTCCTGCAGTACACCTCCGGCTCCACCCGCGACCCGCGCGGCGTCGTCGTCACCCACCGCAGCCTGCTCGCCAACCAGCAGGCCATCAGCCGCGCGCTGGGCACCCGGCCGGGCGCACGGCTGGGCGGCTGGCTGCCCCTCCACCACGACATGGGCCTGGTCGGCCAGTTGCTGCACGCGCTGTGGCTGGGCGGCACCGCCGTCCTGCTCTCCCCGGCCGCGTTCGTCAAGCGGCCCGCGCACTGGCTGGAGACCATCTCCCGCTACGGACTGACCGCCAGCGGCGCCCCCGACTTCGCGTACGACCTGTGCGTACGCAGGATCAACGACGCCCAGATCGCCGGCCTGGACCTGTCCCGCTGGCGGATCGCCGTCAGCGGCGGCGAACCGGTCGACCCCCAGACACTGCGCGCCTTCGCCGAGCGCTTCGCCCCGGCCGGCCTGCGCCCGGAGGCACTGATCCCCTGTTACGGACTGGCGGAGGCGACCCTCCTCGTGTCGGGTGCCGCGAGCGCACCGGCCACCGGTCAGGCCCCGGCGCACTGCGGTCCCCCCGCCTCCTGCGAGGTGCGCGTGGTCGACCCCGACACCTGTGAGGAACTGCCCGACGGCCGAACGGGCGAGATATGGGTACGCGGCGACGGCATCGGCCCGGGGTACTGGGCGCGCCCGGCGGAAACCGCCGCAACCTTCGACGGCCGGATCAAGGACGGAGACGGCGGCTACCTGCGCACCGGCGACCTCGGCACCCTGGAGGGCGGCCTGCTGCACGTCAACGGGCGGATCAAGGACATGATCGTCGTGGCGGGACGGAACCTGTACCCCCAGGACATCGAACGCACCGTCCAGCGGGTGAGCGCGCTGTTCGGCGCGGCCAGCGCGTTCGCCGTCCGCGGCGACCGCGAACGCGTCGTCATCGTCCAGGAACTGCGCACGGGCAGCCGCTACGACACCGACCTGGCCGCACTCGCCGCCGCCGTCCAGCAGCAGCTGACCGAGGAGTACGAGGTGGCGACCGGCGCCGTGCTGCTCGTACGCCCCGGAACCGTACGCAGAACCACCAGCGGAAAAGTCGAACGGGCCGCCATGCGACGGCTGTTCCTGCGCGGCGAGGTCCCCGCGCTGCACCAGCGCGTCGACCCCGAGGTCCAGCGGCTCCTGGCGGCGGGGAGGCGGCCGTGAGCCCGGCACAGCGCCGTATCGACGCCCTGGAGCGGGCGTTCGGGCCGCTCGACGACCCCGCCAACCCGCTCGGCGGCGCCGCGCTGCTCGCCGCCGACGCCGCCGGCGAGGTGCTGCCCGCGGCCGAGCGGGTCCTCGACGCGTACCACCTCAACGCCGAGTTCGTGCCCGCTTCCCTCGGCGGCAGGCTGGAGCGGATGGACCTGCTCGGCCGGCTGCTGCGGCCCGTCTTCCGCCGGGACGCCTCCCTCGGCTTCGGGTACGGGCTCAACTGCTTCTTCGCCGCCACCCCGGTGTGGACGGCGGGCGACGCCGAGCAGCAGCGGCTCGCCGCGCGCATCCTGCTGGAGGGCCGCCGGATGGCCGTGGCACGGCACGAGGTCGCCCACGGCAACGACTTCGTCAGCGACGAGTTCACCATCCGGCCGGGCGACGGCGGGCTGGTACTGGACGGCAGCAAGTCCGCCATCGCCAACGCCTCCCGGGCGGGCGGCCTGGTCATCTTCGCCAGGTCCCAGGGGGTCAGCGGCGGCCGGAGCCGCTCGGTACTGCTGCTGGACAGAAACGATCTGCCCGCGGACCGGATCGAGAACCTGGCACGGCGGACCACCACCGGGATGCGCAGCGCCGAGTTCGGCGGCCTGCGCATCACCCGCTGCCCGGTCCCGCACAGCGCCGTGATCGGCGAGCTCGGTGACGGCTACGAGCTCTCGCTGCGCTCCTCACTGGTCATCCGCGGCCTCATCCCGTCGATCGTCCTCGCCGGTGCGGACACCGCCCTGCGCACCGTGGCCCGCTTCGCCGCCCGCCGCCGCGACGACGGCCGCTCCTCGCTCGACGTCCAGCACGTGCGCGACGTCCTCACGGGCGCCTTCCTCGACCTGCTGCTCATCGACTGCCTCGCCCTGGTCTCCACCCGGGCCCTGCACCTGCTGCCCCGGCAGATGAGCGCCTACGCCGCCGCCGCGGCCTACCTGGCGCCCAAGCTCGTCGCGGAGAGCATGGACGAGATGTCGGCCGTCCTCGGCGAGGCGACGTTCGCCGAGGACGGCATGTACGGGATGTTCCAGAAGCAGCTGCGCGACCTGCCGGTCACCTCGCTCGGGCACGCGGGCAGCGCGGGCCGCCAGGTCAGCCTCCTGCCCCAGCTGCCGTACTTCGCCCGGCACGCCTGGTTCGCGGACCCGGAAGCCCCCGCCGCGCTGTTCCGGCTCGACGGCGACCTGCCGCCGCTGGACCTGACGCGGCCGGCGCTCCTCGGCGACGGTGACCCGCTGGCCGCCACCCTGGTGGCCTCCACCGACCTCCTGGAGCGGGCCGGCGCGCCGGCCGGGGCGGGTGAGCCGGGAGACGTCCTGCGCTTCTTGGTCCGCTCGCTGACCAGTGAACTGGACGATCTGCGCAAGGCCTTCGCGGACGTACCCCAGGGCGACCGCGCCGCCCTGGCCAGCCCGCACAGCTTCGGGCTCGCCGACCGGTACACCATGGTCCTGGCCGCCGCGGCCTGTCTCGGTGTGTGGCGGGGGCAGGGGGCGGAGCCGGGCGCCCAGGGCGCGTTCCTCGCCGACGCGGCCTGGCCCACGGCCGCTCTGTACCGGCTGTGCCGCAGACTCGGCCTGCCGCTGCCGGACCGCCCCGTCGCCGCCGAGCGGCGGGTGCTGGCCGAAGCCCTGTCGCGGCTGCACGGCCGTCGCAGCTACGACCTGTACGACTCCCCGCTTGCCTGACCGCCGCACGGGCCGCCCTCCCCGGCCGGTGCGGGCGGCTCCCCCCAGAGTCCGAGAAGGAGCACACCATGCGAGAACAGCAGCAGGACGACGTCGAAACGGCTTACCGCGAATGGCTGCTGGAGCGGCTCGCGCACTATCTGGGCCGGCCCGTGCGGGAGACGGACTCCGTGCACGAGTACCTCGACTCGGTGGCCGGCCTGAGTCTGTACGGGGACATCGAGGAGGAGTTCGGCCCGCTGGTCGAGCCGGCCGACATCTGGGCGTACCCCACCGTGCGGCAGCTCGCCCACCACATGGCGGAGCGGGGCGCGGGCGCGGGCGGCAACCGGGTCCGGGCGGCCTTCGTCTTCACCGGCCAGGGCTCCCAGCACCCGGGCATGACGTCCGGGCTCTACCGCAACTCCACCGTCTACCGGCGGTTCCTGGACGAAGCCGGAGCGGTGCTCCAGCCCTACACGGGACTGTCGGTCGTGGAGATGATCCTCGGCAAGGACCCGCGCGTCCATCAGACGGCCTTCACCCAGCCCGCCCTGTTCGCGGTCGAATACGCGCTCGCCAGGACGCTGGAGGAGGCCGGAGTGCGTCCCGTGGCAGTCCTGGGCCATGGCATCGGTGAGTTCGCGGCGGCCGCGCTCGCGGGCGCCCTGACCCTCGCGGACGCCGCCAAGCTGGTGGCCCTGCGGGGGGCGTTCATGCAGTACCTGCCTTCCGGCGGCGGCATGATGGCCGCCTGCATCACCCCGTACGAAGCCACCGAACTGATCGCCGGCGAGCCGGGCGTGGGCATCAGCGCCATCAACGCCGCCAAGTCGACCGTGCTGTCGGGGGACCGCGGTGGCCTCGAACGCATCGAGACCAAGCTGGGGGAGCGGGGCATCCGCTGCCGGCACCTGACGGTCACCCACGCCTTCCACTCCCCGCTGATGGCTCCCGTGGTCCCCAAGTTCGAGGCCGTGGTCCGCAGGGTTCCGGGCGGCGCCGCCTCGATGCCGTTCTACTCCACGGTGTACGGCAGGCTCACCACCGAGCCGCTCTACGCCTCGTACTGGACCGAGCAGCTGACCGCACCCGTGAGGTTCGCCGACGCCGCACGCGGCCTGCTGGCGCAGCAGGCGCCGACCCATGTGGTGGAGATCGGCCCGCGCGCCGTGCTCACCCCCTACCTGCGCCGGATGGGCGGCGCCCGGGGCCCCGTGTGCCTGCCCGTGTGCCAGGGACCGGAGAGCGACGCCGTGGACCTGGCAGGGGTGATCTCCGTGCTGGACGCCGGCCCGCTGGCCGCCGCACTGGCCGGGGCGTGAGGTGACGGGACGGATCGGGCGGCCCCTGCACGCCCACGGACCCGACGGCCCCTGGGACCGGGTGCGCGACGAACTCGCCGGCGCGGGCAGCGTCCTGGTCTACGGGACGATGCCCGCCTGGCTGCCGCGCGAGGACGCCGGCAACGGGCTGCGGCTGCTGCTCGGGCGGGACTGGTACCGCTACGAGAAGTTCACGCAGCCCAGGATGCGCGAGCGCTTCGTGGCCTCCCGGCTGCTGCTGCGGCACGCGGCCGCGGCGACCCTCAGGACCGCCCCGCACCTGGTGGACCTGTCGTACCAGCCGGGTGGCCGCCCCTATGTGCGCGGCTGCGACCAGATCGACGTCAGCCTCAGCCACACCGAGGACATGATGGTCGTCGGGATCACCCGCAGGGGGCGCATCGGCGTCGACGTGGAACGCGCCGACCGGCGGCTGGCGCACACCGGCTCCGAGTCGCAGGCGTGCACCCCGTACGAGAAGGAGCGGCTCGACGCGGGCGGCGACGCGGCGCGCAACGACACCATGGTCCGGCTGTGGACCCTCAAGGAGGCCTACAGCAAGGCGCTGGGGCAGGGACTGCGCTTCCGCTTCACCGAGTTCGGCTTCGCGCTCCGCGAGAGTGGTGCCCGGCTGGTGCGGCCCGACGGCACGCCCGCGAACGGCTCCGCGTGGACCTTCGGGACCTTCGGTGTGGGCGACCGCTATGTGGTGAGCGCCGCGGTCTACGACACGGGGTTCGGCGAACCGGCGGACGTGGCCGTGGACACCATGCTGGACCAGGGGCTGTTCGACGCGCTGCTGGCGGCTCCGGGACCGGGGTCAGGGGATCCAGCCGGCCTCTTCGGCGACCCGGATGGCGTCGATCCGGTTGCGGGCGCCCAGCTTGCTGACGATGGCCGTGAGGTAGTTGCGGACCGTTCCCTTGGACAGGTAGAGGCATCCGGCGATCTCGGCCGCGTCCGCACCGCGGGCGGCGAGCCGTAGCACCTCCAGTTCGCGTGGGGACAGTGGGTTCTCCGGGGAGTCCCAGGCGGCCAGGGCCAGTTGAGGGTCCACGACCCGGCGGCCGGCCGCGACGGACCGTACGGCCAGGGCGAGCTGATCCGCCGGGGAGTCCTTGAGGAGGAACCCGGAGACGTGCGCGGACAGGGCCCGTCTGAGGGTTCCCGGGCGGCCGAGGCTCGTGAGGATCAGGGTGCGGCAGCTGGGCAGTTGCTCGTGCAGCTCGGCTGCCGCCGTCAGCCCGTCGATCCCGGGCAGGTCGACGTCGATCACGGCCACATCGGGCCGGGCCTCCAGCGCGGCCTGCACGATGGTGTCACCGCGGTCCACGGCGGCGACCACCTGGAGATCGGGTTCCAGTTGCAGTAGCGCGATCAGGGCCCCCCGGATCATGTGGACGTCCTCGGCGAGGAGAATCCTCACGGACAGCATCGCATCCCCCCGTTGTCGATGTCGGCCTCAGGCCGCCGCTCTCGCCGTGGCCGGACCGGGCGTCCCCACCCCGGAGCCGGTGCCGCGCGGTCTGAGGGGCGCCCACACATCGAGGTGGTACCGCCCGTCCTCGCCCAGCCCGGCGGTCAGGCCGCCACCGATCGCGGCGAAGCGGGTGCGGAGGTTGTCCAGGCCGCTCCCGCCGGTCCGGACGGCCGGGCGGATCGTGTCGGCCTCCTCGTGCGGACGGTCGTTCACCAGGGTCAGGCGGACCGTTTCGCCGTCAACAAGTGCCCTGATGGTACATACCTGTACGCGGCTGTGGCGGAGAATGTTCGTGACCCCTTCCCTGAGGGCGGTCGCCAGCACCGTGTCGACGACGGGGTGCAGGCGCCCGCACTCGACCCGCACGTCCGCCCGCACATCGGCCGCCGCCAGGATGGTCCCCGCCGACTCCGCCTCCTCGCGCAGTGACATGTCGCGGTACCCGCTGGACACCAGGCGTACGTCGGACAGCGCCTGCCGGGCCACCCGCAGCAGGTCGGCGGTCTCCGCGGCCGCCTGCTCCGGCCGGCCCGGCACCAGCCGCTGGATGAGCTCTCCTTTCAGGGCGATGGCCGAAAGGCTGTAGCCCAGCAGATCGTGCAGATCCCTGGCGAAGCGCAGCCGTTCCTGGGTGACGGCCATCTGCGCCATCTGCTCGCGGGTGGCGTGCACCTCGTGCACGAGATCGGTCAGCCGGGTCAGGCCGTAGATGACCAGACCGGTCAGCGTGCCGGCGATGGTGAAGTACAGCACCAGGTCCACCGTGGCGCCCGCCAGCACGTTGTACACGGGGATGGACGCGATGAGCAGTCCGTAGCACGACCAGGCGAACCGGGGCGGCAGCAGCAGGAGCAGCGAGGCGGCGAGCGGACCCTCCATGCTGCCCCAGTTGGTGCCGAACCAGGCCAGCGGCAGGAAGGTCAGCAGCGCCTGTACGCACAGCACGACCAGCTTCCGGCGCATCGGCCAACGCCGGGCGCCCGGCGAGGAGATGGCGAACTGCACCGTGAACACCGCGGCCACCAGGGCCAGGCAGATGGCCAGGCGCCTCGTGTCGGGCTCGGTCCTGATGACATTGAGCACCGTCATGACGCTGTAGCAGACGAGAGCCACGATGGTGATGGCCCGCGCCAGCCGGGGCGCCGGAACGTGTGGCCGGGTGAGGGCGGGAGGGGCGGTATCCGGACAATCCTCCCGGGGATACCGCTCGCGGGGCCGGGCTTCTCCGTTCACGGTGCGCCATGAAACAGGTCTTTTCTCGCCCTCGTTCCGCTCCGGCATACGCCCCTCCTCGCCCCGGACTGTGATGGCGAGCGCATGTTATGACTTTCGGTTGTGCCCAGGCCACCGCTGGCGATCGTCATCCGGAATCAGACGAACAGCGGAATGGGGTTGAGATCCTCGTACGGTGTGGGGCCGGACAGCCGCCCCAGGCGTACCGGGACGTCGAACAGGCGCCCCGGGGCGAATCTGGCCCAGAAGTGCCGCATCCCCGGAATGACCACTTTCACCACGGGAAGCCCCACGTCAGGACGGGTCTGGTCCAGAATCAGCAGTTCCATCCCCTGTCGGCGGACGAGCGCCTCCGCCGCCTCGATGTCCTCACGCAGATCACCCCGGCGGACATAGGTGTAATGGCCCGGTGTCCGGGGAGCTTCGGCGCGATCCGGTGCAAGGTATGGCTGATTCTGTACGTTGGCTGAGAGCAGCCAGGTGCGTATGTCGGCGTGGAGAGCGCGCATACGGGGCGGGTCGCCCTCCGGGGGCAGGAGCTGGGTCATCTCGGTGACCGCGCGGCGCAGCGCCAGCCGGGGATCGAAGTGGGCGCCGAAACCGAAGGAGATGTGCTCGGCGGCCTGATCCGTACGCCGGGACACGGCGGCCATCACCGGGATGCCGAAGTCGGCGGTCAGATCCAGCACCCACAGCTGCCGGCGCAGCCGCGTGTACGCGGCGCGTGTCCCGGCCAGCCACGGTTCGTCGAAGGCGTCCAGATCCACCGCGGGGTGGCGGGTGCGGTTGTACCACCACAGCGCCACCGCGTCGCGTTCCACCAGCTCCAGGAAGCCCTGGACGACGGCGTCCTCCAGGCTGCTGCCCGCCGCGTTGCCGTTGGAGTCGGCCCAGGGCGCGCATGGGCCGGTGTCGGCCGACGCCCCGAAGTAGAGCATGGACGTCGGCAGGAGCCGGTGCCGGCCGGCGGTCAGGGACCACACGGGGGTCCACTCCGTGGGCAGGTGCGGATCGAACGGCGGCGGAACGTGCTGGAAGGCCGAGTTGACGGCGTTCCACCGGTCACGGCCGGCGAACTGCCGGTCGGCGTACAGCTGGCAGGCGTTGGGGTGCAGCGCGCTGTCACCGAGCCCGTGGAGGGTGTCCCACACGGTGGGTTCATCGCCCTGGCGGGTCCCGCAGTAACGTTCCACCGCCTCACAGAGCGCACCGACCTCGGCTTCGAGCGCCGTCGTGCCCTTCCCTCCGCTCTGGCTGCGCAGGCCGCCGCGCAGACCCGCCAGGGAACGACCGCCCGCGAACGCCAGATTGGGGCCCGCGACATACCGGTTGAGGCCCTCGGGGGCATCCGGCGCCGGCCGTACCCCGGCGACGACGCCGGTGATCGGGTCGGCCAGGTGCCGGTAGCGCGCCAGTACCGTCTCGGCGCCGTACGCCCGGTCGTTGCTTCCCGCGACGTCCGCCTTCGGCCGCGACACGGGCACGAAAGGGCGCCGCACCTGTGCCGCGACCAGGCCCCGGTCACCGCACTCGGGACACTGCGGCCGCCGGGTCACCGGGTGCTTGCGGGTCCGCAGCGTGCGGGTGTCCAGCGTGCACACGGCGTCCTGCCCCTCGTAGCGCAGCCCCGCCACCCATTTCGACGCCTCCAGCATGGCGGTGTGCAGCCCCAGCGCCCGTACGGTGACGAGCGACGCCTCCGGGACGGGCACCGTTCCCGCGAGCCCGAGCGCGTGCAGGACCGGAGTGCGCGAGGCGCGGTGTCCGCGCAGACGGTGCGCCAGGCAGGCCCAGCACGGCCCGTCGGACGCACCGCCGAACACCGGCCCCACCCAGGTCTCCGCACCGCACGGCTTGGCCAGCAGCCAGGCCCGGCCGGCGTCCCGGTGCCGGGCGTTCACCTCGGCCAGCCGCGGGTCGAGGTAGTCGTCGCACAGGACGAGGGTCAGAGCCGCCGGCCCCGCGCAGCCGGGGCCGGCGATCCTCAGCCCGGCGGCGAGGCACTCGGCGCGCGCCGCGTCGGCGTCCACCCGGCCCAGCGTCACCAGGTCCACGGTCGTGCGCTGGAGCGAGGCCGTGGCGGCGGGACCACTGAGACCGGCGAACTCCCAATAGGCCTCCGTCGACGCGTCCGCCGCCGGGTCGTGGTAGCCGATGAGATCCGCCTTGGCCAGTGCCGCGATCATCGAGGCCACCTGGGCGGGAGCCAGCGTGGCCGACGCCTCCCGCATCACGTCCGGCAGGGTCCTCGTCCCGTCCAGGAGCGTCACCAGCTTCTGGACGTCCCGGCCCTCCAGGGCGGTCGTGCCCTGCTCGGACAGCAGGTAGACGGCGTCACCGACGACCGCCTCCACCCGCAGGTGCCGCTTGAATCCCACCGGCAGCTCCGTGCCGGTCAGGCCCGGAGCCGTCATCCATTCACCGCCCGCGCCGACTCGTGCACCGGCAGCGGCGCGAGCCCGGAGTAGCAGCCGTAGCAGCCGGCCGCCGACGCGGGCCCGTCCAGGTTCTCGATCACGAGCTCCCCGCCCCAGTCCCCGCCGTCGTACCGGCCGCCGGCGTACACGGGCTCCGCCGCCAGGCCGAACTCCGCGAGCACCGACAGGGGGTCTGCCGTGTACCGCTGTGCCAGGTCGGGCTCCAATCCGGTGCGGGCGGTGAGCAGGGCGAAACGGTGGTCCTCGGACAGTGTGCCGGCGGACCTGACCGAGGCCGTGGGACGGGCGGGTCTGTCCGCCTCCGTACGGGCGGTGTTGACGGTGGTGTTCATGAGAATCCCCCTCGTGGGCTGTCGCAACGGGATGGACGTTCGACGTGCCGAGGCCACGGATTCTGCTGCGCCGTGCGGCGGCAGGCACAGTGCCCCCGTCACCAGCGCGGCATGAGATTTTCATGCCGCCCCTCGTGACCCGCTCACTGGGGCTCCAACAGCACTGATGCGAGGCTCACTCCATGCTCCAGCCCGGCGACCGCCCCGTACGAGGGGGCCGGCCGCACACACGCAGGAAGAGGAGGGCATACACATGGAGATCAAGGTCCTCGGACCGCTGGCAGCCCGTGAGAACGGGGTGTCCATCGTGCCGACCGCCGCCAAGCCGCGACAGATACTGTCCCTGCTCGCCCTGCAGGCCGACCGCGTCGTCACCGTACCCACGCTGATGGCGGAGATCTGGGGCGAGGACATCCCCCGCAGCGCGGCCACCACCCTGCAGACCTACATCCTCCAACTGCGGCGCAAGCTCGCCGCCGCGCTGGACGGGGACCCCACGCGCCAGGCCAAGGACGTGCTGGTCACCCAGCACGGGGGCTACCTCCTGCACGTCCAGCCCGGCCAGATCGACGTGCAGGACTTCACCCGCCTCGCCACGTCGGGGCGCGCCGCCCACGAGGCGGGGGACCACTACGCCGCCTCCGAACTCCTCGGCAGCGCCCTGAGACTGTGGCAGGGGCCCGCCCTGGTCGACGTACGCGTCGGTACGGTCCTCGAACTGGAGGTGCTGCGGCTGGAGGAGGACCGCATGGCCACCCTGGAACGGCGCATCGACGCCGACCTGGAGCTCGGCCGGCACACCGAGCTCGTGCCCGAACTCCGCGTACTGGTCGCCAAGCACCCCATGCACGAGAACTTCTGCGCCCAGCTGATGACCGCACTGCACCGGGCCGGCGCGGCCTGGCGGGCGCTGGAGGCCTACCAGCGGCTGCGCCACACCCTCATCGACGAGCTCGGCCTGGAGCCCTCCCAGCGGTTGCAGCGGCTCCACCACGCCGTGCTCTCCGCCGACCCCGCCCTGGAACTGTCCCTACCGGCGGGCAGCTGACACCTGCTCCAGTACGTCTCGAGCCGTCGTGCCTACGTTCGGCTGATGACGATCCTCGACGACCTGACGGTCACCCAAGCCGCCCCTGACCTGCGACGAGCCGCCGCCGAGCTGCGCCGCCTCAAGGAGGAGGTCAGCCGGGGGCCCGATCCCCGAGCCACCGAGCGGCAGCACGCCAAGAACAAGCTGACCGCCCACGAGCGCCTCGACCTGCTCTTCGACGAGGGCACCTTCACCGAGATCGAACCGCTCCGGCGCCACCGGGCCGTCGGCTTCGGCCTGGAGGACAGGAAGCCGCACGGTGACGGTGTCGTCATCGGCTGGGGACTGGTCCACGGCCGCACGGTCTTCGCCTACGCGCACGACTTCCGGGTCTTCGCGGGCGCGCTCGGGGAGGCCCACGCCGCCAAGGTGCACAAGGTCATGGACCTGGCCGAGGCCGCCGGGGCCCCGCTGGTCAGCCTCAACGACGGAGCCGGCGCCCGCATCCAGGAAGGCGTCACCGCCCTCGCCGGATACGGCGGGATCTTCCGCCGCAACGTCGCCTCCTCCGGCGTCATCCCGCAGATCAGCGTGATGCTCGGCCCGTGCGCCGGGGGCGCCGCGTACTCTCCCGCCCTCACCGACTTCGTCTTCATGGTGCGGGAGACGGCACAGATGTTCATCACCGGGCCCGACGTCGTCCAGGCGGTGACCGGGGAGAAGATCACCCACAACGGCCTCGGCGGCGCCGACGTCCACGCCACCACCTCCGGCGTCTGCCAGTTCGCCTACGACGACGAGGCGGAGTGCCTGGAGGACGTGCGCTTCCTGCTCTCGCTGCTGCCCTCCAACAACCGCGAGATGCCGCCGGCGGTCCGCGGCGACGACCCGGCGGACCGGCGCACGGACGCCCTCGCCGACCTCGTGCCGGCCGACCCGGGCCGCAGCTACGACATCCGCGGCGTGATCGGGGAGATCGCCGACGACGGCGAGTTCTTCGAGGTCCACGAGGCGTGGGCACGCAACGTGGTCTGCGCGCTGACCCGTCTCGACGGGCATCCCGTCGGCATCGTCGCCAACCAGCCCGCCTCGCTCGCCGGTGTCCTGGACATCCACGCCTCCGAGAAGGCCGCCCGCTTCGTGTCGACCTGCGACGCCTTCAACATCCCGCTCGTCACCCTGGTCGACGTCCCCGGCTTCCTGCCGGGCGTCGACCAGGAGCACAACGGGATCATCCGGCACGGCGCCAAACTGCTCTACGCCTACTGCAACGCGACCGTGCCCCGTATCTCTCTGGTCCTGCGCAAGGCCTACGGCGGCGCGTACATCGTCATGGACTCGCGCTCCATCGGCGCCGACCTGTCCTTCGCCTGGCCCACCAACGAGATCGCCGTGATGGGCGCCGAAGGCGCGGCGAACGTCATCTTCCGCCGGGAGATCGCCGCCTCCGACGACCCCGAAGCCACCCGGGCGCAACGCATCCAGGAGTACAAGACCGAGCTCATGCACCCCTATTACGCCGCCGAACGCGGGCTCGTCGACGACGTCATCGAGCCGGCCGAGACCCGTCGCGTACTCATCCGCTCGCTCGCCATGCTGCGCGCCAAGAAGGCCGAAGTGCCTGCTCGCAAGCACGGGAACGTCCCGACATGACCGCCCGCCGCCGCTGGTCCATACACACGCGAGCGGCGATCGAGGGCACGGACGTTCCATGGCGGGACCGGAAACGGCGGCACGCCACGAGCGGGCGACCGTCCGGTCCGGCCGGCCGGGGCGTTCCCACCCCGAACCGCCCCGGCCGCCGCAGTGGTTCAGCCTCAGCAGTGACACGGACGAAGGGATCGACAGTGGCCCGCACAGTTCCATCCGGCAGGTGCCCGTGGCGGCACCCCGCCCCGTCGAAGGCGAGGTAGCGGCATGCGCAGAGTCGCCATCACCGGACTGGGCGTCGTGGCCCCCGGCGGGGTCGGCGTGAAGGAGTACTGGAACCTCCTCACGGCGGGACGCACCGCCACCCGCAGGATCACCTTCTACGACCCCTCCCCGTTCCGCTCCCAGGTCGCCGCCGAGTGCGACTTCGACCCGGCGGCCGCGGGGCTCACCCCCCAGGAGACCCGCCGGCTCGACCGGGCCGCGCAGTTCGCGGTCGTCTCCACCCGCGAGGCGCTCGCCGACAGCGGCCTCGACATCGCCGCCCTCGACCCGGGCCGGGTGGGCACCTCGCTGGGCAGCGCGGTCGGCTGCACCACCAGCCTGGAGCGGGAGTACGTCGTCGTCAGCGACGGCGGCCGCCAGTGGAACGTCGACCACGAGTACGCCGTCCCCGAGCTGTACCGGCACTTCGTACCGAGCTCGATGGCCGCCGAAGTCGGCCGCGCCGCGGGCGCCGAGGGGCCGGCCGCCGTGGTCTCCACCGGCTGCACCTCGGGCCTGGACTCGCTCGGCCACGCTGTCGACCTGATCCGGGAAGGCACCGCGGACGTGATGATCGCGGGCGCCACCGAGGCGCCGATATCGCCGATCACCTCGGCCTGCTTCGACGCCATCCACGCCACCACCCCCCGCAACGACACTCCCGAGAGCGCCTGCCGGCCGTTCGACCGGACCCGCAGCGGCCTGGTCCTCGGAGAAGGCGCCGCGATCCTCGTCCTGGAGGAACTGGAGAGCGCCCGCCGGCGCGGCGCCCACATCTACGCGGAGATCGCGGGGTTCGCCTCCCGTTGCAACGCGTTCCACATGACCGGCCTGAAGCCCGACGGCCGCGAGATGGCCGAGGCCATCGACGTCGCCCTCGGCGAGGCGTCCCTCGCCCCGGACTCGGTCGACTACATCAACGCCCACGGCTCCGGCACCAAGATGAACGACCGCCACGAGACGGGCGCGTTCAAGCGCAGCCTCGGCGCGCACGCGTACAACACCCCCATCAGCTCCATCAAGTCGATGATCGGGCACTCGCTCGGCGCGATCGGCTCCCTGGAGATCGCCGCCTGCGCGCTGGCCATGGAGCACGGTGTGCTGCCGCCCACCGCCAACCTCCACGAGCCCGACCCCGAGCTCGACCTCGACTACATCCCCCTGACCGCCCGCGAGAAGCAGACCGACGTGGTGCTCAGCGTGGGCAGCGGCTTCGGCGGCTTCCAGAGCGCCATGGTGCTGGCCCGCCCGGAGAGGAGAGCCGTATGACCACGGCAACGGTGGTGACGGGCCTGGGCGTCACCGCACCCAACGGCCTGGGCACCGAGCAGTTCTGGAAGGCCACCCTGGCCGGCGAGTCCGGGCTGGGCCCGGTCACCCGCTTCGACGCCACACGGTACCCCTCGCGCGTCGCCGGCGAGGTGTCCGACTACGTCGCCGAGGAGCACATACCGAGCCGGCTCATGCCGCAGACCGACCACATGACCCGCCTCGCGCTGACGGCGGCGGACTGGGCCCTGGCCGACGCCGGTATCGACCCGGAACGGATGCCCGAGTTCGGCATCGGCGTGGTGACCTCGGCGTCCGGAGGGGCCGTCGAGTTCGGCCAGCGCGAACTGCAGAACCTGTGGAGCAAGGGCAAGGAGTACGTCAGCGCGTACCAGTCCTTCGCCTGGTTCTACGCCGTCAACACCGGGCAGATATCCATCCGCCACAAGCTGCGCGGCCCCAGCGGCGTGCTGCTCACCGAGCAGGCGGGCGGCATCGACGCCATCGGCCAGGCCCGCCGCCACGTCCGCAAGGGGTTCCCCGCCGTCATCTCCGGCGGTGTCGACGCGGCCATCTGCCCCTGGGGGTGGGTGCCGCAGATCGCCTCCGGGCTGATGAGCACGGTGAACGAACCGGAGCGGGCCTACCTGCCCTTCTCCGCCGACGCCAGTGGATACGTGCCGGGCGAGGGCGGCGCGATCCTCATCGTCGAGGACGCGCGATCCGCCCGGGAGCGGGGCGCGGAACGGGTCTACGGCGAGATCGCCGGCTACGCCGCGACGCTGGACCCGGCCCCCGGTTCGAGCCGCCCGCCGGGCCTGCGCCGGGCCGCGGAGAACGCCCTCGCCGACGCCGGTCTCACCCCGGCCGACATCGACGTCGTCTTCGCCGACGCGGCCGGGACCCCCGCACTCGACCGGGCCGAAGCGGAGGCGCTGACCGGGCTCTTCGGACCCCACGGCGTACCGGTGACCGCGCCCAAGACCATGACGGGGCGCCTGTTGGCCGGCGGCGCGGCGCTGGACGTGGCGACCGCCCTGCTCGCCCTGCGGGACGGGGTGATCCCGCCGACCGCGCACGTGACGGACGTGGCCCCCGAGCACCGGATCGATCTCGTCACCGGGCAGGCCCGGGAGGCCCGGCTGGAGCACGCGCTCGTGCTCGCCCGCGGGCACGGCGGCTTCAACGCGGCGCTCGTCGTCCGGCACGCCTCCTGACGGGACGCGCCGGCGCGCGGGATACCCCCGCGGCGCCGCGCGGCCCGCGGATCACCAGCGGACCACCGGCCCGGCCACCCCACCGGCCACCCGGCCCCGCAGGGGCCCCGCCCGACGCACCTGGCCCGGTGCACCCCGCCCGACGCACCTGGCCCGGTGCACCTCGGCCGGCGCCCCACCCGACACACCCCACCCGGCACACCTCGCCCGGCGCCCCACCCGACACAGCTCACCCGACGCACTCCCCACGACGCACCCCCCACGACACACCTCCCGCCGGACACATTCAGGAACCGGCAGGGGTTCGGCAGGCACCACCCGAGTAGTTCTACGAGAGGACGGCACCGATCATGACCACGACCACCACCACCGTCACCCTGGCCGACCTGACCCGCATGCTGCGCGAGAGTGCCGGCGAGGAGGAGGGCGTCGACCTGGACGGCGACGTCATCGACACGCCGTTCATGGACCTCGGCTACGACTCCCTGGCCCTGCTCCAGGTCATCGGCCAGATCCAGCGCGAGTACGGCATCGAGATCCCCGACGACGCCGTCGTCGACGCGGAGACCCCGGGGGCGCTCCTCGCCCTCATCAACGCCGGGCAGGGCACGGCCGCCTGACCTGGAATCCGACCGGCGGCCGCCCCGTGAACATCCCCCGTGACCGGGGCGGCCGCCTCATTCCCGTACGCACTCCGCCAGCGGCCGCAGCCGCGGCCCATGAGGAGGGAAGCATGTCGCTCACGTCATACAGCGCGGTCGTCCGGCGGCTGGTCGTCAGCCCCGGCCCCGCGCAGGAGCAGCGGGCGCAGTGCGTGGCATCGGCCGCCGGTGTCTCGGCCGTCCTGCGCGCCTTCGGACGGCCCCCCGGGGACCTGCCCGTGCGTACCGTCGTCTACATCGGCGCGGCCGCGCTCGACCCGGAGCTCGGCCGCGAGCACGAGGGTTTCACCGTACGCACCGCGCTCACCCCGGGCCGCGCCCTGCGCCTGGCCCACCGTGAACTCCAGGACAACACCGCCGACTTCGCCATGGTCGCCGGGTTCGGCGAGCCCGACCCGCACACCATCACCGTGTACGCGCTCAAGCGCGCCGCCGAGGCGATCGCCGACGCCGACCGCGTCCTGGGCGTCCTCGACACGGCCGGCGCCGACGAGGACGACACGCCGCCCGTGCGCCCGCTCCACCACGGCCGGCGCGCCACCGACCCCGAACGGCACCGGCTGCTGCTGTGGTCCGGCCGGGACGCGCAGGACGAGAGCCGGGTCCGCGGCGAGCTGCTGCCGCTGCTGAGCGGACTGCACAGCGAGGCGTTCCCCGCCCTGCCGACCGCCGTGCCGTGCGGTACGCCGCCGGGGCCCGTGCGCGGGGCGGCCGTCACCGTGGCCGCGCTCGCCGCCGGGACCGTGCACAAGGCCAGGGCGGTGCGGGCCGGCCGGCCGCGGCCCGTCGCGCTGCTCTTCCCCGGGCAGGGCTCCCAGCACGCCGGGATGGCCAGGGGCCTGTACCGCCGCGAACCCGTCTTCACCGCGGCCGTCGACGCCGCCCTCGCCCACATGGGTGAGGAGGGCGACCGGATCCGCGAGGACTGGCTCACCACCGGTGAGCCGCGCGTCCCCATCGACGACGTACGCCGCGCCCAGCCGCTGCTGTTCGCGGTGGACTACGCCCTCGGCCGCATGATCCTCGGCTGGGGAGTGCGCCCGGCCGCGCTGCTGGGGCACAGCGCGGGCGAGCTGGTCGCCGCGGTCATCGCGGGTGTCGTCTCGCTGCCCGACGCGGTCGCCATGATGATGTCGCGGGTACGGGAGGCGGTGAAGATACCCGAGGGCGGCATGCTGGCCGTCGCCGCGAGCGAGACGCGGCTGCGTCCGTACCTGGGCGCGGACGTCGCCATCGCGGCCGTCAACGCCGCCCAGCAGGTCATGCTCGCCGGTTCGGCGGAGCCGCTGGCCGCCACCGGGGCCCGGCTGCGGGCCGACGGCTTCACGGTCGTCACGGTGCCCGCCACCAGCCCGTTCCACTCCCCGGCGATGGCGCCCGCCTCGGACGCGGTCGAGGCCGACTACCGCCGCATCCCGCTGCGGGAGCCGCGGCTGCCCCTGTACTCCGGCTACACCGGCGCGTTGATGCGTCCCGAGGAGGCGCTCAGCCCACGCTTCTGGGCCCGCCAGATCACCGACACGGTGCACTTCCGCGCGGCGCTGGAGGAACTGCTCGCCGTCGAGGACGTTCTGCTGGTCGAGGCCGGCCCGCGCCAGACGCTCACCGCGTTCGCCCGCCGGCACCGCTCCGTCCGCCTCGGCGCCGGCGCCGCCACCCCGCTCCTGCCCGCCCGCCGGGGCACGGAGGAGGCCGACCGGCAGTCGGTGCTCACCGCCGCGGCCCGCATCTGGACCGAGGGGCACGACCTCGACATGGACGCGGTGTCCCGGCTGTGGACGTGGAGCGACGAGGAGCCCGTCGTGGCGGCGTCCGGAGCGGGCGCGCGCCGCGAGCCGGCCCCCGCGCTGGGCTCATGAGGACCGTGACACGGGTTCTGCGCGGCTGCTACGACGCCCTGGTCGCGGCCGGGTGGATGTGGCTGGGCGTACCGTTGCCGCCGCCGTTGGAGGCGCGCCCCGCCCTGAGCCCGCCGCGGGGCCACCCCGAACGGCTGCGCCCCGACCTCCCGCCGACCCCCGCCGAGCTGGCGCTGTGGCAGCGGCTGACGGCGCCGGCGAGGGGCCGGAGGTGACGCCGCGGCTGTCGTGACCCCGGTCCGGCAGCCGCAGCCGCCTGCCGCGCGCAGCCGTCGGCGGCGTTACGCCGCATGGCGGGTGGCCCCGTCTCCCGTAAAGCCTAAGAACAGACAAACCGACATTCTCGGGCGGCGTTTCGGAAACACCTACGGTTCGGCACGTCCTCCACCGAACAGAGGTGACACCCGATGCTCCACAGACACGCCACCGTCGCGTGCGCCACCCTCACCGCCGTCGGCGCGCTCGTGCTGGCCGGCCCGCCCGGCGCGACCGCCGCCGAATCGCCCGCGCCGCCCGCCACGCCCACGGCGACCCAGACCCTCGGCGCCGACAAGCCCTCCCCCGCGCTGCTCGACGCCATGCAGCGCGACCTGGGCCTGACCCGCGCCCAGGCCGAGACCCGGCTGCGCAACGAGGCCGAGGCGGGCGCCCGCGCCGGCCGCCTCCAGAACGCCCTGGGCCCCCGCTTCGCCGGCGCGTGGCTGAGCGGGCCCGTCGCCGCCACCCTCACCGTCGCCACCACCGACGCGGCCGACACCGCCACCATCAAGGCGGGCGGCGCCGAGCCCAAGGTGGTCCGCCACGCCCTCGCGCAACTCGACGCCGCCAAGGCCAAGCTGGACCAGGGCTCCGTCCGTACCAAGACCACCGACGCCCCCGTCTGGTACGTCGACCTGCGCACCAACAGCGTGACGCTGGAGGCCGCCAAGCCCGCCGCCGCCGAGGTCTTCCTCACCGCCACCGGAATCGACCGGTCCCTCGTACGCGTCAAGGCGACGACCGAGCGGCCGCGTCCGCTGCACGACATCCGCGGCGGCGACGCCTACTACATCGGCGACAGCCGCTGCTCCGTCGGCTTCGCCGTCACCGCCGCCGGCCAGCAGGGCTTCGCCACGGCCGGGCACTGCGGCCAGGCCGGCGCCGCGACGACCGGTCACAACAAGGTCGCCCAGGGCACCTTCAAGGCGTCCACCTTCCCCGGCAAGGACATGGCCTGGGTGGCCACCAACGCGGACTGGGGCGCCACAGCGTACGTCAAGGGCCAGGGCGACCAGAACGTCGAGGTCGCCGGCTCGACCGAGGCCCTCGTGGGCGCCTCCATCTGCCGCTCCGGCTCCACCACCGGCTGGCACTGCGGCACGATCGAGCAGCACAACACCAGCGTGTCCTACCTCCAGGGCACCGTGAAGGGCCTGACCCGCACCACGGTCTGCGCCGAACCGGGCGACTCGGGCGGCCCCTACATCTCCGGCGCCCAGGCCCAGGGCGTCACCTCCGGCGGCTCCGGCAACTGCAAGGACGGCGGCACCACCTTCCACCAGCCCATCAACCCGCTGCTCCAGGACTTCCAGGTGACGCTGAAGACCAACGCCACCGACCCGGGCGACACCGGCAAGGCGGGCGCCACCTGGGCCGCGGGCAAGGTCTACCGCGTCGGCGACCAGGTCAGCCACGGCGGCGTCACCTACCGGTGCGTCCAGTCGCACCAGGCCCAGCCCGGCTGGCGGCCGGAGGGCACCCCGGCACTCTGGCAGCGCGTCTGACCCGGCGGGCGAAGCGGAAGCGAAGCCCGGGTCGGCCACCGACCCGGGCCCGCGCCCCGCCCCGCCCCGTCCCGCCCCGTCAGGAGTGTCAGCGGTCCTCCGCCAGCAGATCGGCGCACTTCTCGCCGATCATCATCGTCGTGATGCACGGGTTGACGGTGACGAGGTCCGGCATGACCGAACCGTCCGCCACCCGCAGCCCCGCAACGCCCTTGACCCGCAGCCGGGCGTCCAACGGGGCCAGCGGATCGTCGTCGGCGCCCATCCGCACCGTGCACGCCGGGTGGTAGACCGTGTTGTGCGTCCTGCGGATGTAGTCCAGCAGCTCGTCGTCACCGCGGACCTCCGGCCCCGGGGCCAGCTCCGCGCCCGCCCACCCCGCGAGGGCGGGCTGCGCGGCGATCCGGCGCGCGAGCCTCAGCCCGTATGTCATCACCCGTACGTCGTGCTCGTGCGTGAAGTACCGGGGGTCGACCACCGGCTTGTCCCGGTAGTCCCGGGTGCGCAGCCGCACCGTGCCGCGCGACTTGGCGCGGGTCACGTTGGGCGTGAGGCAGAAGGCGTTCTCCGACGTCGGATAGCCGTGCCGGGCGGTGTTCATGTCGAAGGGCACCGAGCCGTAGTGGAACATCAGGTCCGGCCGGTCCAGGCCCGGTTCGGTGTCGTAGAAGACGCCCGCCTCCCACCACTGGCTCGACGTGGTGGTCATCGGCTGCTTCGCCTCCCACATGATCACCCCCTCGGGGTGGTCCTGGAGGTTCTCCCCGACCCCCGGGGCGTCGACCAGCACCTCCACGCCCACCTCCCGCAGGTGGGCGGCCGGGCCGATGCCCGACAGCATCAGCAGCTTCGGCGTGTCGAGGGAACTGCACGACACGACCACCTCGCGCCGGGCCCGCACCGTCCTCGTATGCAACAGGTCCCGGTCCAGGTACTCCGTGCCGACGCAAGCCCGGCCCTCGAAGACCAGCCGCTTCGCCCGCACCCCGGTACGTATCTCCAGGTTCGGCCGCTTGCCCATGACCGGGTGCAGATACGCCACCGACGACGACTGGCGGATGTTGTTCTCGTCCGCGTTGATCTGGAACCAGCCCGCGCCCCGTACCACCGTCGTCCCGGTGTTGAACGGCGTGGTGGGGATGCCCGCCTGGGCGCACGCCTCCAGCAGCGCCGCGCCGCACGGATCACCGCCCTTGAGGGTGCGCAGCTTCACCGGGCCGCCGCGGCCGTGGTGGTCACCCGGGGCGTCGTTGTTCTCCAGGCGCCGGTACAGCGGGAAGAGGTCCGCCGCGCTCCAGCCCGTACAGCCCGCCGCCGCCCAGTCGTCCAGGTCCTCCGCCGGCGCCCAGAAGGCGATGCACGAGTTGTGCGACGAGCAGCCGCCGAGCACCTTGGCGCGGGCGTGCCGCATGAAGCTGTTGCCGCAAGCCTGCGGCTCGACCGGGTAGTCCCAGTCGTAACCGGACTCCAGCAGGCCCATCCAGCGCTCCAGCCGCAGGATGTTGTCGTCCCCGACGTCACTGGGGCCCGCCTCCAGGACGCACACCGTGACGGACGGGTCCTCGCTCAGCCGGGCGGCGACGACATTGCCGGCGGTCCCGCCGCCCACGACGACGTAGTCGAACTCCTCGGGGGATTCCTCGCTCATGCGGTGGTGGCCTCCTTCAGCGGGGCGGTGCGCGGGGACGCGGCGGCGTGCTCGGCCAGCACACCCGTACGGTGCCGCTGGACGAACCAGTAGTAGGCGAAGCCCCCCAGGGCGATCGCCCCGACGAACAGGACGGCGCCCCAGCGCAGGTACCAGTGGTACGGGGCGGTGGCGTTGTAGACGGCGGCCCGGGGCCAGATGAGGTTCAGCGTCATCGCCCCGCCCCACAGCACGGCCATGATGTTGACGGGCAGGCCCCACCGCCCCAGCGAGAACCGGCCCTCGGCGGGCTGCCACTTCCCGCGCAGCCGTGCCACCAGCATCGGCAACGTGACCAGGAGGTACGCCAGGTAGATCATGATGATGCCGATGCTGGTGACCACGGTGAAGATCTGCGGCTGGCGGATGTTGACCACCAGGATCGCCAGCGCCAGGACCCCGATGATGACGGTCGGCAGGACCGGCGTACCGAACCGGGGGCTGACCTTGGCCAGCCGCCCCGAGGCCGGCAGGTTGTTGTCCCGCGCCATCGCGAACGCGAGGCGGACCGCGGCCGTGTGGACGGCGAGGGCGCACACCGTGACGGCGATCAGCACGCACCACAGCATCGCCTTGCCGGCCGTCGGACCGAGCACGTCCAGCACCACGTACTGCAACCCGTCCGTGGACAGCCGCTCACCGCGCAGGCTCGACACGCTCATCAGCGCGAGGAGCAGGATCAGCCCGCCCAGGACGAACGAGGCGACGATCGCCCGGATGATGGCGCGCGGCGCGTTGCGCGAGGGGTCCAGGGACTCCTCACCGAGCGAGGCCGCCGTGTCGAACCCGTACATGACGTACGCCGAGGCCAGCGAGGCGATCAGGAACGCGCCCAGATATCCGAACGGCCGGCCCGCGCCCGCGCCCGCCGTGTCGGTGACGACCTGCGGGCCGCGTACGACGTTGACCGCCAGCAGTGCGATCAGCACGACCGTGGCGATCAGTTCGATGAAGACACCGGCCGTGTTGATCCGGGCCATCAGCTTCACCCCGAAGGCGTTGACCAGCGTGGTGAACAGGATCAGTCCGGCCGCCAGCACCACCGCGTTGGTCGCCACGTCGTACGTCCCGGTCCCGTCCCCCACGAACTGGAAGACAGAAGAGATCTGCGGGAGCGTCAGCTGGTAGGCGAGGGCGACGGCCGCGATCGACACGATCGAGGCGATCAGCATCATCCAGCCGGCCAGCCACCCGACGTGCGGATTGCCCAGCTTCTTCGACCAGTTGTAGATGCTTCCCGCCACCGGATAGCGGGCGGCCAGCTCGGCGAAGCACAGGGCGACCATGAACTGGCCCGCGAACACCATCGGCCACGACCACCAGTAGGCGGGGCCGCCACTGGCGTAACCGAAGTAGAAGAGCTGGAAGGTGCCGGTGAGGATGGAGATGTACGAGATGCCGGCGGCGAAGGTGTGGAAGTTGCCGAGCGTGCGGGTGAGTTCCGGGCGGTACCCGAACTCGGCGAGTTCGGCGTTGTCGTCGTCGCCGTTGGCCGACGTGGCCGGTATCCGGGGACGGCCGGGCGGTGCAGACGTCATGAGCTACTCCTGAGGGGGGAGAGGTCGGATCAGGCGAACCAACCCTGGGCGGTGGGAGCGGTGTTGCGCCAGATGTGCTTGGCCTCGCGGTACTCGGCGAGGCCGGCCGGTCCGAGTTCACGCCCCGTGCCCGACTGCTTGAACCCGCCCCACTCGGCCTGGGGCAGATACGGGTGGTAGTCGTTGATCCACACGGTGCCCAGCCGCAGCCGGGACGCCACCCGCGCCGCCCGGGCCTCGTCGCCGGTCCACACCGCCCCCGCGAGCCCGTAGACGGTGTCGTTGGCCAGCCGTACGGCCCCGTCCTCGTCCCCGTCGCGGAAACGTTCCACCGTCAGGACCGGGCCGAACGACTCCTCCCGTACGACCGACATGTCCGAGCGGCACTCGTCCAGGACCGTCGGCAGGTAGTAGAAGCCGTCGTCGTACGCGGGGCCTTCGGGCCGCGCGCCACCGCAGCGCAGCACCGCCCCCTCGGCCAGGCCCCCCGCCACGTACGCCTCGACCTTCGCGCGGTGCGCGGCCGAGATCAGCGGCCCCGTCTGCGCCCGCTCGTCGAACGGCCCGCCCAACCGGATCTCCCCGGCCCGCCGTACCACCTCGTCCACGAACCGGTCATGGAGCGAGTCCTCCACCAGCAGCCGCGCCCCGGCCGAGCACACCTGCCCCGAGTGCAGGAACACGGCCGTCAGCGCCATGTCCACCGCCGCCTCGAAACCGGCGTCCGCGAACACGATGTTCGGGTTCTTGCCGCCCAGTTCGAGGGCCACCTTCTTCACCGTCCCGGCGGCCGCCGCCATCAGCCGGCGGCCGGTGGCCAGACCGCCCGTGAAGGAGAGCAGGTCCACGTCCGGATGGTCCGCGAGCGGCGCGCCCGCCTCCGGCCCGGCCCCCAGGACCAGATTGGCGGCGCCGCCCGGAAGGCCCGCCTCCGCCAGCAGCCGCATGAGGTGGATCGCCGTGTGCGGGGTCAGCTCGCTCGGCTTGAGGACGAAGGTGTTGCCCGCCGCCAGCGCCGGGGCCACCTTCCACGCCGTCTGGAGCAGCGGATAGTTCCACGGAGTGATGAGGGCGCACACCCCGGCCGGCTCGTACACCACCCGGCTCTCGGCCGTAGCCGACCCGGTCTCCACGACCCGGCCCGTCTCGGTCGCGGCCAGCCGCCCGAAGTAGCGGAAGCAGTTCACCACGTCGTCGATGTCGTACCGGCTCTCCACCAGCCGCTTCCCGGTGTCCAGCGACTCGGCGCGCGCCAGCGCCTCCTTGTCCCGTACGAGCAGGTCCGCCACGCGCAGCAGCAGGTCACCGCGGGCGGCGGCGGGCGTGTGGGGCCACGGGCCCTCGTCGAAGGCGCGGCGCGCCGCGGCGATGGCGTCCGCCGTGTCCTTGCCGCCCGCCTCGTCCACCTCGCCGACGAGCGTGGAGTCGGCGGGGCAGCGGATCTCACGGGTGCGTTCGTCGCGGGGTCTGGTCCACGCCCCGCCGATGAAGAGATCAGGCACCGGCGCCTCCCAGCCGTTCGGTGAGCCAGGTGTGGAAGAGCGAGATGTGGTGCTCGGTCGGCACCAGCACCCCGCCGGTCCGGTAGGCGCGGGAGGCCATCGCCGGCTGGGTGCGCTCGCACGCGTCGAAGTCCTGGACGTTGACCCGGTGGAACAGTTCCACCGACTTGGACACGTCCGCGCCCGACGCGACGACCTCGGGCGCGTACAGCCAGTCGCACTCCACGACCGTGCGGTCCTCGGCGAGCGGGAACATCCGGTGCAGGATCACATGGTCCGGGACGAGGTTGACGAAGACCGTCGGCTTGACCGTGATCGCGTAATACCGGCGGTCCTGGTCGTCGGCGACCTCCGGCAGCCTGCCGAAGCCCTCGCTGCCGTCGACCGTGAAGCCCTTGACGCCGTCACCGAACTCGGCGCCGTGGCCCACGTAATACTGCGCCGCGTAGCCGTCCGCGAACTCCGGCAGCACATCGGTCAGTTCGGGGTGGATGGTCGCGCAGTGGTAGCACTCCATGAAGTTCTCGACGATGAGCTTCCAGTTCGCCTTCACGTCGTAGGTGACGCGGCGGCCGAGCGCGAGATCCTCGACCCGGTAGCGCTCGATGGACGCCGCGTCCCCGAGCCGCTCCACCGCCGCGCCGATCACCGTCTCCTCGAAGGACGGCGGCTCGTCGGCGAGGCACACCCAGGCGTACCCCAGCCACTCGCGCAGCTCCACGCCCACCAGGCCGTACGCGGTGCGGTCGACGTCGGGCATCTTCGTCAGGTTCGGCGCCGCCACCAGCGTGCCGTCCAGGTCGTACGTCCAGGCGTGGTACGGGCACTGGAGGGTGCGGCGCACCTCGCCGGATTCCTCCAGGCACAGCCGGGCGCCCCGGTGACGGCAGATGTTGAGGAAGGCGCGCAGCTCGCCGGCCCGGTTGCGGGTGACGACGACGCTCTCGCGGCCCACCTGGACCGTACGGAACGCGCCGGGCTTGTCGAGGTCGGCGCTGCGCACCGCGCAGAACCACAGGGACTCGAAGAGCCGCTCCTGCTCCTGCCGGAAGACGGCGGGGTCGGTGTAGTAGTGGCCGGGGAGCGTCGCTATCAGGCTGGGGGACAGGGGTGTTGTCGTCACGGCTGGCTCCCTATGCGGACAACGCGGTCAGGCGTCGGGGGTCGAAGAGCTCGATGGGGTGGTCCGTGGTGCCGGTCAGCGCGAGGTCGGCGACGATCTCGCCGACGACCGGCACGAACTTGAAGCCGTGCCCGGAGAATCCGCAGGCGACGGTGACCGACTCCGGGTGCCGCGGGTGGCGGGCGATCACGAAGTGCTCGTCGGGCGTGTTGGAGTACATGCAGGTCGCGGCCTTCAGGAAGCGGCCGGGGAGGGCCGGGAGCAGCCGGGCGGCTTGGCCGGCCATCGCCACCACCTCGTGGGCGTGCACGGTCCGCTCGATGGTCTCCGGGGTGCAGACGGTGCCCCTGCGGAAGAAGGCCACCTTGGCGCCCAGCTCCGGGCCGTCGATCGCCGGGAACCCGTAGATCTGGACGTCGTCCGCGTCCTGCCAGATGTAGACGGGGTGGTTCTCCGGGACGAAGGGCCCGGTGCCGCCCTCGGGCTGGAACCAGTACATGACCTGCCGTTCGATGGTGAACGGCACGTCCAGGTCGGTGAGCAGCCGCGGTGCCCACGCGCCCGGGCAGATCACCAACTGCCCGGCCGTGTAGGTGTTCTCGGCGGTGTGGACGCGCACGCCGTCGCGGTACGGCTCCCAGCGCAGCAGCGGCTCCTCGAAGTGCAGGTCCGCGCCGGCGCGGGTGGCGAGCTGGAGGTGGGCGGCGACCGTGTTCTCCGGGCGGAGCAGGCCGGCCCGCCGCTCGTACAGCGCCACCTCGCCGTCGCCGGGTGTCAGGGTCGGGAAGCGGCGGCGGATCTCCGTGGCGTCGAGCATCTCGTGCGGCAGGCCCCACCGCTCGGCCGACAGCAGCGATCCGGCGACGGTACGGGAGTCCGGGCGGCCGAGCATCAGGCCGCCGCACAGGGTGGCGATGTCGCGCCCGGTGTCGCGCTCCAGTCGCTCGTACAGCTCGTAGGCGCGCAGCAGCAGCGGCACGTAGGCCGGGTCCTCGAAGTACGACTGGCGGGTGATGCGGGAGCCGCCGTGGCTGGAGCCCCGGTTGTGGACCGGGCCGAACTTCTCCAGGCCCAGCACGCGGGCGCCCCGCGCGGACAGGTGGTGGGCGGCGGCGCTGCCCATCCCGCCGAGGCCGACCACGATGACGTCATAGGTGGGTGACACGGATCGTCCTCCTCAGCGGCGGATACGGCTCATCTCGGGGTCGAACAGCGGCTCGTCCGCGACCGTCGCCGGGACCTTCTCGCCGAGGTACTCCACGGACACGGCAGTGCCGGTGGCCAGCGGCGGCAGCCAGGCGTAGGCGACGCAGCGGCCCAGCGTGTAGCCGTACGAGGCGCTGGTCACGTACCCGGCCGGCGTCCCGCCGACGTACACCGGCTCCTTGCCGAGCACGACGGCCGCCGGATCGTCCAGCAGCAGCGCGGTGAGCCTGCGCTCGACGGCCTCCGGCCGGGCGGCCAGCGCGTCACGGCCCATGAAGTCGCCCTTGTCCATACGGACGGCGAAGCCGACACCCGCCTCGTCGGGAGTGTGCTCTGCCGTCATGTCGTGACCCCAGGAGCGGTAGCCCTTCTCCAGGCGCAGGCTGTTGAACGCCGACCGCCCGGCCGCGACGACCCCGTGCTCCTGCCCGGCCTCCCACAGCGTGTCCCACAGCCGCAGCCCCAGGTCGGCGCTGGTGTACAGCTCCCAGCCCAGCTCGCCCACGTAACTCAGCCGCATCGCCGTCACCGGCACATGGCCGAGGTAGGTCTGCTTGGCCCGGAAGTAGCCGAAGCCCTTGTGCGAGAAGTCGTCGCGCGTCAGCGGCTGCACCAGGTCGCGGGCGAGCGGCCCCCACACCCCGACGCAGCAGGTCCCGGAGGTGATGTCACGGATCTCCACGTCTCCCGGCGCGTGGCGCAGCAGCCAGTCCTCGTCGGCGCGGCTGTTGGCGCCGATCTGGAACCGGTCCTGCGCGAGCCGCGCCACGGTGAGGTCCGAGCGGATGCCGCCGGTGGCGTCCAGGAGCAGCGTGTAGGTGACGGCGCCCGGCTTCTTGGCGAGGTTGTTGGTGGTCATGCGCTGGAGGAACGCCAGGGCGCCGGGGCCGGTGACCTCCAGGCGGCGCAGCGGCGTCATGTCGTACAGCGCCACCCTCTCGCGCGTGGCCTTCGCCTCGGCGGCCGCGACCGGCGACCAGTGGCGGGCCGACCAGGCGTCCCGCTCCGGCAGGTCCAGGCCCTCGGCGAGCGGGGCGTTCGCCTCGTACCAGTGCGGCCGCTCCCAGCCGCCGCCCTCCAGGAAGTACGCGCCGAGCTGCTGCTGCCTGGGGTGGAAGGGGCTCACCCGCAGCGGCCGAGGCCGCTCCATGGGCTGGAGCGGGTGGATGACGTCGTACACCTCGACGAACTGCTGGGCGCCGCGGTCGTGGACGTACGCGGGGGAGCGCTGCACGTCCTCGAACCGCGTCAGGTCGCACTCGTGGACGTCCGCCCGGGGCCGCCCGTCGACCATCCACTCGGCGACGGCCCTCGCCACGCCCGCCGAGTGCGTGACCCACACCGCCTCGGCCAGCCAGAAGCCGCGCAGGTCGCGCGACTCGCCGAGGACCGGCATCCCGTCGGGGGTGAAGGAGAAGACGCCGTTGAAGCCCTCCTCCACCTCGCTCCTCCCCAGCGCGGGCAGCAGCTGGGCGCACTCCTCCCAGCTGGGGGCGAAGTCCTCGGGCGTGAACGGGTACGACGAGGGCATGACGGGTGCCTCGTCGTACGCGGGGACCGTGAACGGGTCCACGGGCAGCGGCCTGTGCGCGTAACTGCCGATGCCGATGCGGTCGGCGTGCTCACGGAAGTACAGGTCCCGGTCCTGGAAGCGCAGGATGGGCCGGGACGCCTCGGCGGACGCGCCGGCCAGTTCCGGCAGCGGGCGGGTCTTCGCGTACTGGTGTGCGAGCGGCAGCAGCGGCACGTCGACCCCGGCCATGCGGCCGATGACCGGGCCCCAGAAGCCGGCGGCCGACACGACGTGGTCGGCGGGGAAGGCGCCCCGGTCGGTGACGACCCCGGTCACCCGGCCGTTGTCCTTCTCGATGCCGGTGACGGTGTGCCGCTCCAGGAAGCGGGCCCCGCGCGCTTCGGCGCGTGCCCTCTGGGCGCGGCAGGCGAGGACGGCGCGGGCGAGCCCGTCGTCGGGGGTGAGGAAGCCGCCGAGGACCTTGCTCTCGTCGAGCAGCGGCCACAGTTCCTTGCAGCGGGACGCCGGGATCAGCTCGCCGCGCACGCCCCAGGACGCGGCGTACCCGGCCCTGCGGTGCAGCTCGGCGAGGCGTTCCTCGGTGGTGGCCAACTCCAGGCCCCCGACGCGGTGGAAGCAGGGCTGCCCGTCGGCCTCCAGGGCGCTGAACTTCTCGACGGTGTACGCGGCGAACTCGGTGAGCGTCTTGGACGCGTTGGTCTGGAAGACCAGACCCGGGGCGTGCGAGGTCGAGCCGCCGGGGGAGGGGAGCGGCCCCTGTTCGAGGACGGTGACGTCGGTCCAGCCGCGGGCGGTCAGCTCGTCGGCGAGGGAGCAGCCGACGATGCCGGCGCCGATGACCACGACACGGGGGTTGGTTCGGGACGTGCTGGACATGCCCCTCCTTGATTCGGGTGGGGGAAGCGTGGGAGAGCCCTACACGGTGGGTACGTTCGGCCGCTCGGCGGCGATGGTGGTGTCCGGGCCGTGCCCGGTGTGGACGACGGTGCCGCCGGGCAGGGTCAGCAGCCTCCGGCGGATGGACGCCAGGATCGTCGGGTGGTCGGAGTACGAGCGGCCGGTCGCCCCCGGACCGCCGTGGAACAGCGTGTCGCCGCTGAACACGGCGTCCAGGAACGGCACGTGGAGGCTGCACGCGCCCCAGGTGTGCCCGGGCGTGTGCAGCACCCGTGCCTCCACCCCGGCGACGAGCAGCGGCTGCCCGTCGCGCAGTTCGCCGTCCGGCTTGCGCCCCGGGTGGACGGTGTCCCACAGCTCGCGGTCGGCGGGGTGCAGCAGGACGGGCGCGCCCGTGGCGTCGGCGAGGGCGGGCGCCGCGCCGATGTGGTCGTCGTGGCCGTGGGTGCACACGATGGCGGTGACCCGGCGCCCCGCGACGGCCGCCGCGATCGCGGGCGCGTCGTGGGCGGCGTCGACGATCAGCACCTCGTCGTCGTCCCCGACGAGCCACACGTTGTTGTCGACGTCGAACGTCTCCCCGTCGAGGCTGAACGTGCCGGAGGTGACCAGACGTTCGGCCCGTACACCGCTGTCGCGGGTCACAGGACGACCACCGAGCGCAGGACCTCGCCGCGGTGCATCTTCGCGAAGGCGCTCTCGACCTGGTCCAGGGCGATCGTCTCGGTGACGAACGCGCCCAGGTCCAGGCGGCCGCTCAGGTACTGGTCGATGAGGATGGGGAAGTCCCGGCTGGGCAGGCAGTCCCCGTACCAGGACGACTTCAGCGCGCCGCCGCGCGAGAACAGGTCGATGAGGGGCAGGTCGATCCGCATGTCCGGGTCGGGCACGCCCACCTGCACCAGCACTCCCGCGTGGTCGCGCATGTAGAAGGCCTGCCGGTACGTCTCGGGGCGCCCCACCGCGTCGATCGCGACGTCCACCCCGAAGCCGCCGGTGAGCTCGCGTACCGCCTCGACCGGGTCCGTACCACGGGAGTTGACCGTGTGCGTCGCGCCGAAGGCGGTGGCCGCGTCGAGCTTGCGGTCGTCGATGTCGACGGCGATCACGCGCCGCGCCCCGGCCAGTGAGGCACCCGCGATGGCGGCGTCGCCGACCCCGCCGCAGCCGATGACGGCGACGGTGTCGCCCCGGCCGACGTTGCCGGTGTTCACCGCCGCGCCGTAACCGGCCATCACCCCACAGCCGATGAGCCCCGCCGCCTCCGGCCGGGCGGCCGGGTCGATCTTCACCGCCTGCCCGGCGGCGACCAGTGTCTTCTCGGCGAACGCGCCGATGCCGAGCGCGGGCGACAGGGGCGTGCCGTCCAGCAGCGTCATGGGCTGGGCGGCGTTGCGGGAGTCGAAGCAGTACCAGGGGCGGCCGCGGCGGCAGGACCGGCAGTCCCCGCACGGGGCCCGCCAGGCGATGACCACATAGTCGCCGGGGGCCAGGCCGCTGACGCCGTCGCCCACGGACTCGACCGTGCCGGCCGCCTCGTGGCCGAGGAGGAACGGGAAGTCGTCGTTGATGGCGCCCTCCCGGTAGTGCAGATCCGTATGGCAGACCCCGCAGGCCTGGACGGAGACGAGCACCTCACCGGGTCCCGGATCGGGAACCACGATCGTCTGCACCTCGACGGGTGCGCCCTTCTTCACGGCGACGACGGCACGGACCTCATGCGGCACGACAGACTCCTCTGCTGTTGCGCAATGCGCTATGTGTTGCGCGACGGGGAACATACTGGGAACGCCGACAAGTCGCCGTCAAGAGGTGGGCGTTAACGGCGGGCAAAACCGTCTCCCACCGGGAAACGCTCCCGACACACGACGAGGCGGGACCAGGTTTCCCCGGCCCCGCCTCGCTGGGTAACGCCGTATCCGGCCTTTCCGGTGGTCCGCCGTCGCCCCCGTAGCGCGCTTGGCGCCGAGCGCGCAGCCCGCGCCCCCTCGGCGCGGAAGCCGTGGCCCGTGGACCGTGCCCGTGGCCGTGCCCGTGCCCGTGCCCGTGGCCGTGCCCGTGCCCGTGCCCGTGCCCGTGCCCGTGGCCGTGCCCGTGGCCGTGCCCGTGGCCGTGCCCGTGGCCGTGACCGTGGCCGGCGGCCCGCGCCCGCACGCCGTGCCCGTGGCCCGTGCTCGTAGCCGTGACCGTGGCCGGCGGCCCGTGCCCGCACCCCGTGCCCGTGCCCGTGCCACGTGGCCGCGGCCCCTGGCCCGTGCCCCTGGCCCATCGGCTCAGAAGCCGTACCCCATCCGCCGCGACAGTTCGTCGGCCGCCTTCACCGTGCGCCGCGCCAGCTCCGGCAGCCGGTCCCGCGCCAGCCGGTACGCCGGGCCCGACACGCTCAGCGCGCCGATCACCTTGCCGTCGTGGGCCCGCACGGGCGCGGCCGCCGCGTTCAGCCCCAGCTCCAGCTCCTCCGCCGCCAGCGCGAATCCCTGCGCGTGCACGGCCTCCAGCTCGCCGCGCAGCATCCCGGCGCTGGTCACCGTGTGCTCGGTGAACCTCGGCAGCGCCCGCGCTAGCAGCCCTTCGCGCAGCGTGAGCGGCAGGTGCGCGAGCAGCACCTTGCCGCTGGAGGTGGCGTGCAGCGGGGTGCGTCTGCCCAGCCAGTTCTGCGCCGTGACGGACGCGGGGCCGCGCGCCTGCATGATGTTGACCGCGGCGTCGTCGTCCAGCACCGCGATGTTGACCGTCTCGCCCAGTTCGTCGGCGAGTTCCCGGCAGACGGGGGCGCCCTCCTGGGAGATGTCCAGGCGTACTGCCGCCGCCCCCGCCAGGCGCAGGACGCCGGCTCCCAGGAAGTATTTGCCGCGGTCCTGGGCCTGTGAGACCAGGCCCCGGTTCTCCAGCACACCGAGCAGCCGGAAGGCCGTCGACTTGTGTACGTCCAGCTCGTCGGCGATGTCGGTGACACCGGCCTCGCCGTGCCGCGCGAGGATCTCCAGGACGCTCACCGCGCGGTCCACCGACTGGATCGCGCCCGCCGCTCCCTTGGGAGTCCGCTCCCGGCTCTCCTCGGTCTGGTCAGCCACTGTCTGGTTGCGGGTCATAGCTCAACTCTCACCACCTTGCGGCCCGTTCGGGCCGCATCTTCGGGAAGCCCTTGACGCGGCGGGCATCCCGACCGGATTCTGTTGCGCATAGCGCTCCCTCGTGCGCCATGTGAAACGTCATGTTACCCAAGAGTCTGGACCAAGAGGGGGGCCCGTGATTCCCGTCTGCCGCCTGGAAGACCTTCCCGTGGGTGAATCCATCCGCATCGACACCACACCGCCCATCGCGGTGTTCAACGCCGATGGCGAGCTGTACGCCATCGACGACACCTGCAGCCACCAGGACGCCTCTCTGTCGGAGGGATGGCTGGAAGGCTGTCTGGTCGAATGCCCGCTCCACGCCGCCTCATTCGATCTCCGCACCGGGCAGCCGACCTGCCTGCCCGCCCGGCGCCCGGTCCGTACCCACCAGGTGACCGTCAGCGACGGAGTGATCCACGTCCGTCCGGCCGTACAGGAGGGCACCGCGGCATGAGGACCGTGACCGTGGTCGGCGCCTCGCTCGCCGGCCTGTACGCGGCCCGTGAGCTGCGCGCCCAGGGGTTCGACGGACGCCTGGTGATCGTGGGGGAGGAGCCGCACCGGCCGTACGACCGGCCGCCGCTGTCCAAGGAGTTCCTCACCGGCTCGACCGGCTCGACCGGTTCGGCCGGCGCGACAGGTCAGACCGGCTCTACCGGTTCGACCGGCTCTACCGGCGGCGGGGCGGACGAGGGGCACCTCGCCCTCACCGACGCCGAGGAGGAGGGCCAACTGGCCGCCGAGTGGCTGCTCGGCACCCGCGCGCGTGGCCTTGACCCGCGCGGCCGCACCGTACTGCTGGAGGACGGGCGCACGGTATCGACCGATGGCGTCGTCATCGCGACAGGCGCGTCCGCCCGCCGACTGCCCGGGGGCGCCGCCCTCGCCGGCGTCCACACCCTCCGTACCCTCGACGACGCCCGGGCCCTGCGGGCCGAACTGGCCGGCGGGCCGCGCCGCGTGGTCGTCATCGGCGGCGGCTTCATCGGCGCCGAGACGGCCTCCTCGTGCGCCACGCTCGGCCATGACGTCACGGTCGTGGAAGCCGCCCCGCTCCCGCTCGTCCCCCAGCTCGGCCGCGAGATGGCCGAGGTGTGCGCCGCGCTGCACCCGCGCGGCGGAACACGGCTGATCACCGGCGCGCCGGTGGCCCGCCTGCACGGCACGCCGGCCGTCACCGCGGTCGAACTGGGCGACGGGCGACGGCTGCCCGCCGACGTGGTCGTCGTCGGCATCGGAGCCGTACCCAACACCGGCTGGCTCGCGGGCTCCACGCTCGCGCTCGGCGACGGCGTGCTCTGCGACGACGGCTGCGTCACCGCGCTGCCGCGGGTGGTGGCCGTCGGTGACGTGGCCAGGGTCGGCGGGGTGCGCGCCGAACACTGGACCAGCGCCACCCAGCAGCCGGCCGTCGCCGTACGCAACCTGCTCGCCGGGCGGACCGTCGACCGCGCCCGGCCGCTTCCCTACTTCTGGTCGGACCAGTACGGCTCCCGCATCCAGTTCGCGGGACGGCGCCGCGACGGCGACACCGTCCGTATCGCCGAGGGCTCCACGGGAGGGGACGGTTTCCTCGCCCTGTACGAGCGCGACGGCGTCACGACGGCGGCACTGGCCGTCGACCGGCCCCGCCCCTTCATGCGGATACGCCGCGAACTCGCCCGGACTGCCCAGCCTGCCTCCGCCGCCTAACCTGGATATATGGCACGAACCGCACACCCCTTGCGGATTCGCCGCGTCTACGATCCGGCCCGGCCGGACGACGGGCTGCGGGTCCTCGTCGACCGGCTCTGGCCGCGCGGGCTGTCCACGGCGGACGCGCACATCGACGAGTGGCCCAAGTCCCTCACCCCGTCGACCGAGCTGCGGCGCTGGTACCACGGAACGGAGGGCGCGTACGAGGAGTTCCGTAAGCGGTACGAGGCCGAGCTCGCCGCTCCGGAGGCGGCCGAGGCGCTCGGCCGGCTGCGCGGGCTGGCCCGGCAGGGCCCGCTCACGCTGCTCACGGCCTCCAGGGAACCGGAGCACAGCCACGCGGCCGTGCTCGCCGAGCACCTCAAGCGGTGACGGGTTCCGGTTCCGGCTCGGGCGCGACGGGCGCGACGGGCGCGCCGGGCATAGCAGCCGCGCCGGGCCGGGCAGCCGCGCCGGGCCGGGCAGGCACGCCGGGCCGGG
>NZ_JAUEPL010000001.1 GCF_030406405.1 Streptomyces ficellus | reverse complement strand
AGAGACACCCAAGTAGCACGGGGCCCGAGAAATCCCGTGTGAATCTGGCGGGACCACCCGCTAAGCCTAAATATTCCCTGGTGACCGATAGCGGATAGTACCGTGAGGGAATGGTGAAAAGTACCGCGGGAGCGGAGTGAAATAGTACCTGAAACCGTGTGCCTACAAGCCGTGGGAGCGTCGCGCAAGGACTTGTCCTTGCGTCGTGACTGCGTGCCTTTTGAAGAATGAGCCTGCGAGTTTGCGGTGTGTTGCGAGGTTAACCCGTGTGGGGAAGCCGTAGCGAAAGCGAGTCCGAACAGGGCGGTTTAGTAGCGCGCTCAAGACCCGAAGCGGAGTGATCTAGCCATGGGCAGGTTGAAGCGGAGGTAAGACTTCGTGGAGGACCGAACCCACCAGGGTTGAAAACCTGGGGGATGACCTGTGGTTAGGGGTGAAAGGCCAATCAAACTCCGTGATAGCTGGTTCTCCCCGAAATGCATTTAGGTGCAGCGTCGTGTGTTTCTTGCCGGAGGTAGAGCACTGGATAGGCGATGGGCCCTACCGGGTTACTGACCTTAGCCAAACTCCGAATGCCGGTAAGTGAGAGCGCGGCAGTGAGACTGTGGGGGATAAGCTCCATGGTCGAGAGGGAAACAGCCCAGAGCATCGACTAAGGCCCCTAAGCGTACGCTAAGTGGGAAAGGATGTGGAGTCGCAGAGACAACCAGGAGGTTGGCTTAGAAGCAGCCACCCTTGAAAGAGTGCGTAATAGCTCACTGGTCAAGTGATTCCGCGCCGACAATGTAGCGGGGCTCAAGCGTACCGCCGAAGTCGTGTCATTGCAGTACATACCCCCAACGGGGACTGTGATGGGTAGGGGAGCGTCGTGTGCCGGGTGAAGCAGCCGCGGAAGCGAGTTGTGGACGGTTCACGAGTGAGAATGCAGGCATGAGTAGCGATACACACGTGAGAAACGTGTGCGCCGATTGACTAAGGGTTCCTGGGTCAAGCTGATCTGCCCAGGGTAAGTCGGGACCTAAGGCGAGGCCGACAGGCGTAGTCGATGGACAACCGGTTGATATTCCGGTACCCGCTTTGAAACGCCCAGTATCGAATCCATTAATGCTAAGGCCGTGAAGCCGCCCTGGAGCCTTCGGGCA
Source organism: Streptomyces ficellus (assembly GCF_030406405.1). Classification (GTDB taxonomy): domain Bacteria; phylum Actinomycetota; class Actinomycetes; order Streptomycetales; family Streptomycetaceae; genus Streptomyces; species Streptomyces ficellus_B. Next base: position 355,675 of record NZ_JAUEPL010000001.1, on the reverse strand, counting down.
AAGGGGAGTGGTGGAGCCGCCGGCCCAAGGTGGTAGTAGGTAAGCGATGGGGTGACGCAGGAAGGTAGTCCAGCCCGGGCGGTGGTTGTCCCGGGGTAAGGGTGTAGGCCGTGTGATAGGCAAATCCGTCACACATAAGGCTGAGACCTGATGCCGAGCCGATTGTGGTGAAGTGGATGATCCTATGCTGTCGAGAAAAGCCTCTAGCGAGTTTCATGGCGGCCCGTACCCTAAACCGACTCAGGTGGTCAGGTAGAGAATACCGAGGCGTTCGGGTGAACTATGGTTAAGGAACTCGGCAAAATGCCCCCGTAACTTCGGGAGAAGGGGGGCCATCACCGGTGATGAGTTTTACACTCTGAGCTGGGGGTGGCCGCAGAGACCAGCGAGAAGCGACTGTTTACTAAAAACACAGGTCCGTGCGAAGCCGTAAGGCGATGTATACGGACTGACGCCTGCCCGGTGCTGGAACGTTAAGGGGACCGGTTAGCTCCATTTCGGTGGGGCGAAGCTGAGAACTTAAGCGCCAGTAAACGGCGGTGGTAACTATAACCATCCTAAGGTAGCGAAATTCCTTGTCGGGTAAGTTCCGACCTGCACGAATGGCGTAACGACTTCTCGACTGTCTCAACCATAGGCCCGGTGAAATTGCACTACGAGTAAAGATGCTCGTTTCGCGCAGCAGGACGGAAAGACCCCGGGACCTTTACTACAGTTTGATATTGGTGTTCGGTTCGGCTTGTGTAGGATAGGTGGGAGACTGTGAAGCTTGGACGCCAGTTCAGGTGGAGTCGTCGTTGAAATACCACTCTGGTCGTGCTGGATGTCTAACCTGGGTCCGTGATCCGGATCAGGGACAGTGTCTGATGGGTAGTTTAACTGGGGCGGTTGCCTCCTAAAGAGTAACGGAGGCGCCCAAAGGTTCCCTCAGCCTGGTTGGCAATCAGGTGTTGAGTGTAAGTGCACAAGGGAGCTTGACTGTGAGACCGACGGGTCGAGCAGGGACGAAAGTCGGGACTAGTGATCCGGCGGTGGCTTGTGGAAGCGCCGTCGCTCAACGGATAAAAGGTACCCCGGGGATAACAGGCTGATCTTCCCCAAGAGTCCATATCGACGGGATGGTTTGGCACCTCGATGTCGGCTCGTCGCATCCTGGGGCTGGAGTCGGTCCCAAGGGTTGGGCTGTTCGCCCATTAAAGCGGTACGCGAGCTGGGTTTAGAACGTCGTGAGACAGTTCGGTCCCTATCCGCTGTGCGCGTAGGAATATTGAGAAGGGCTGTCCCTAGTACGAGAGGACCGGGACGGACGAACCTCTGGTGTGCCAGTTGTTCTGCCAAGGGCATGGCTGGTTGGCTACGTTCGGGAGGGATAACCGCTGAAAGCATCTAAGCGGGAAGCCTGCTTCGAGATGAGTATTCCCACCTCCTTGAGAGGGTAAGGCTCCCAGTAGACGACTGGGTTGATAGGCCGGATATGGAAGCCCAGTAATGGGTGGAGTTGACCGGTACTAATAGGCCGAGGGCTTGTCCTCAGTTGCTCGCGTCCACTGTGTTAGTTCTGAAGTAACGAACTCCCTTTGCTGGTTGAGTTCTGCTTTATAGTGTTTCGGTGGTCATAGCGTTAGGGAAACGCCCGGTTACATTCCGAACCCGGAAGCTAAGCCTTTCAGCGCCGATGGTACTGCAGGGGGGACCCTGTGGGAGAGTAGGACACCGCCGAACAATCATTAGCCTCAGCCCCGCACCAGTAATGGTGCGGGGCTGAGGCATTTCTGCGTTGGGGCTCCTGCGTTCGGGCCGGTCATGTGATGGAGTATCAGGTGCCGTGCGAGCACAGGGGATTGCACGGGGCATCGTCGGTTAGGCGTATCCGGCTGTTCGGGGTATGATCTATCCCGTTGCCGAGGGGAAACCCCGAAGCGGCAAGCCGGCCCCTATAGCTCAGTCGGCAGAGCGTCTCCATGGTAAGGAGAAGGTCAACGGTTCGATTCCGTTTGGGGGCTCAGAGAATGCAGAAGGCCCCCGCCCAAGTGGCGGGGGCCTTCTGCATGTTCAGTCGTGGTGCGGCTCCGGGACGCGCATCGCCAGGATGGCCATGTCGTCCGACGCCGGTTCCGCGGCGAAGCGTTCGACGGCGCGCATGACGCGGGCGGTGACCGCGCCGGCCGTGAGGCCCGTACAGGTGGTGAGGACCTCGGCGAGGCCGTCGTCGCCGAGCATGCGGGGGCCCTCGCGGCGCTCGGTAACGCCGTCGGTGACGCAGAGGAGGACGTCCCCCGGGTCGAGGGTGACGGTCTGCTCGTACAGCTCCAGGTCGTCCATCACGCCGAGCAGCGGCTGCGGGTCCGCAGCCGGCTCCACCGTGCCGTCCTGGCGCAGGCGGAGCGGGAGCGGGTGGCCGGCGCAGACCACTTTCAGCACGGCGCTGCCGTCCTCCTGGGGCCACAGCTCGCCGTACAGGAGCGTGAGGAAGCGGGAGCGGGCGCCCTCGTCGAGGATCGCGGCGTTCAGGCGCTCCAGCACCGCAGGGCCGCCGAATCCCTCACGGGCCAGCAGGCGCAGGGCGTGGCGGGCCAGGCCCGTGACGGCCGCGGCTTCCGGGCCCGTACCGCAGACGTCGCCGATGGCGAAGCCGTACGCGTTGTCGTGGATCGGGAAGAGGTCGTAGAAGTCGCCGCCCACCTCGTTGCCCTCGCCGGCGGCGCGGTAGATGACGTCCACCTCGACGCCGGGGATCTGGGGGAGCCCCGGGGGCAGCAGGCTGCGCTGGAGGGACTGGCTGATGGCCATGCGCTCCGAGTACAGGCGGGCGTTGTCCAGGGCGAGGGCGGCCCGGCGGGAGAGGTCCTCGGCCAGCTCCAGGATCTCCTGGCGGAAATGGTCGTCGGAGGGCTTGCCCAGGGTCAGCATGCCGATGACGCGGTTGCGGGCGACCAGGGGGAGGACGACGGTCTCGCCGCCGACCGCGGCGGCCGTCGCCAGCGTCGTACCGATCCCGGAGGACAGCGGTGAGGAGCCGAGGCCCAGTTCGCGCATGGAGGTGCGCAGGGCCGCCTGGTGGGCGGCGTCGGCCGGGGCGGTCCAGACGCGGGCGCCGGGGGACGGGACGGGCTCGGGCGGGGCGATCTTCGACAGGAGGGCCTTGAGGCCGTCGATGCGCTCCTCGTCCTCGTGCAGGACGTAGGAGAGGTACGGCTCCGAGGTCGGGTCGGCGATCGTGTAGACGGCGCACCAGGTGGCGAGCGTGGGGACGGTCATCTGGGCCATCAGCGCCAGGGTCTGGTCGCGGTCCAGTGTGCCGGCGAGCAGGTCGGAGGCCTCGACGAGGAAGCTGAGGGAGCCGCGGCGGAGGCGTTCGAGCTCGCCGAGGCGGGCGGACTCGACGGCCAGGGCGATGCGGTCGGCGGCGAACTGGAGGCGGAGGGCTTCCTCGTTCGAGTACCGGCCGGCGGCTTCGGCGGCGACGCCGAGGGAGCCGGTGAGGCGGCCCTCGACCTTGAGCGGGACCGTGACCACCGAGCGCATGCCGGTGCCGTTGAGGAGCGGGACGGCGCCGGGGACGGCGGCCAGGTCCTCGTGCACGGCGGGCATGCGGGCGGAGGAGTAGCGGCCGGTGCCGGCGGCCTCGACGGGGACGCGCGCGAAGCGCTGGCGGGCGGAGGGAAGCCCTGTGGTGGCCCGCACCTCCAGCTCCGTCTCGTCGTCGGTGGCCAGGAGGAGGAAGGCGGCGTCGCCGTCCAGCATGTCGCGGGCCCGCTCGACGGTGCGCTGGAGGAGGCCGTCGAGGTCGTCGGGGGCGGGGGAGCCGATGAAGACCTCGAACGGGTCGCTGCTGCGGCTCTCCTTGCTGGAGTCGACGGGGGTGCGGGGCGGGGACTGGAGGATGGCGCGTTCGTAGTCCCGTACGAGGAGACAGACGGTGGACGGTTCGCCGTTGGTGTCGCGGACGCGCAGGTGGGAGGCGTAGACGGGGATGACGCGGCCGTCGGTGCCGCGGATGCCGTAGCTGCCCTCCCAGCGGGAGAGGCGCAGGGCCTCGGCGATGCCGGTGCCGATGCCGGGGGTGTGGGGCCAGGCGGCGAAGTCCCCCAGTGGCTTGCCGATGACCTGGTCGGCGGCGTACCCGAAGAGGTGCTCGGCGTCTTCGTTCCAGGCGGTGATCGTGCCGTTGCGGTCGATCTGGGTGACGGCGACGCGGACCCGCTCGTCGGCGACGGGCAGGAGGTCGGTGGGCAGGACCGGCCCGGCGGAGCGGGTGCCGACGGGGCGCTCGGGCAGGTCGAGCTGGAACCAGACGTGTTTGCGGGTGGGGGAGTAGTCCACGCCCCAGCGGGAGGCGAGGGCGGCGCACAGGAGCAGTCCGCGGCCGTTCTCGCGGTCGGGGCTGGTGTCGAAGCGGCCGCTGCCCTGGAGGGGGACCTCGCGCTCGGGGTAGCGGTCGGCGACCTCGATGCGTACGCCGTTCTCCGTGCGCAGGCAAAGGACGTCGGCGGCGGTGCCGGCGTGGATGACGGCGTTGGTGACGAGTTCGCTGGTCAGCACCACCGCGTCGTCGACGACATCGGTGTACCCCCAGCCCTGGAGGGTGTCCCGGACGAAGGCCCGGGCGGTCGCCACGGACCGTCCCACGGGTTCGAAGGTGGCGGCCGCCCGAGCGGTGATCACAGAACTCCTCGTACGCGTCTCGACGCCCGGCTCTGCCATGATCGGCCCTGCCCCTCCCCGGTGCCCGGTGGTCTGCTGCGTGCCACTCCGCCCCCGCCGGGCGGACCGGGGCGGTTGGACAGCCGGATGCCAGGTTACTTACCTTCGCTGTCCGGGCGGATGGTGGTCACCGCAGTTTCCGTCTCCCGAGGGCGGGGACGTTATGCGAAGCTGCCGAACTGTTATGGCCTGGTTCTGTCGTGGTGAAACACTGGGAGGGCTTCCATCGGCAGTGGGAGCGGCAATGCCCGAGCAGTACGGTCAACCCTTGCGGGAGGGACACGGTGGAGTCTGGCGTGACGGCGCGGGGCGGTAGCACGCGCGCGAAGGGCGGACGGCCCCGGAACGGCGGGACCGTCGAGGTGGACGCCGCTGCCCTTGAGCGGCTGCTGGCGGCCCTGGTGTCGATGCGGGACGGCAATTTCCGCAAGCGCCTCACCGTGACGGGCGACGGCGTGATGGCGGAGATCGCGGCCGTCTTCAATGAGGTCGCCGACCGGAAACTGCATCTGACCGGGGAACTCTCCCGGGTCCGGCGCATGGTCGGGCGCGAGGGGAAGCTGTCGGAGCGGCTGGAAGTCGGGGCCAGCGAGGGCGCGTGGGCGCAGGCGATCGAGGCCGCGAACGCGCTGGTGGACGACATGACCCGGCCGGTCTCCGAGGTCGGGCGGGTGCTGTCCGCGGTCGCGGAGGGTGACCTCGACCAGCGGATGGAGTTGCGTTCGGAGGGTGCCGACGGGTCGGCGCGGCCATTGCGGGGCGAGTTCCTGAAGGTCGCCCGGACGGTGAACAACCTTGTCGATCAGCTGTCGGCGTTCACCGACGAGGTGACGCGGGTCGCGCTGGAGGTCGGTACCGAGGGCAAGCTCGGCGGCCAGGCACAGGTGCGCGGTATGTCCGGTTCGTGGAAAGATCTCACGGATTCGGTCAACACCATGGCGTACCGGCTGACCGCTCAGGTACGTGATATTGCTCTCGTCACGACGGCGGTCGCCAAGGGTGATCTGTCGCGGAAGGTCACCGTCCATGTGGCCGGCGAGATGCTCCAGCTGAAGAACACCGTCAACACGATGGTCGACCAGCTGTCGTCGTTCTCCTCCGAGGTGACCCGCGTCGCGCGTGAGGTGGGTACGGAGGGCGAGCTCGGCGGTCAGGCCGAGGTGCCGGGTGTGGCCGGTGTGTGGAAGGACCTGACCGACTCCGTCAACACGATGGCGGGGAATCTGACCTCGCAGGTGCGGGGCATCGCCGAGGTGACGACGGCCGTCGCGAACGGCGACCTCTCGCAGAAGGTCACGGTGAGCGCGCGGGGCGAGGTGGCGCAGCTCGCCGACACGATCAACCAGATGACCGAGACGCTGCGTACGTTCGCCGACGAGGTGACGCGGGTGGCGAGCGAGGTCGGTGCCGAGGGGCTGCTCGGCGGCCAGGCGCAGGTGCCGGGCGCGGCCGGGACGTGGAAGGACCTGACCGACTCGGTCAACACCGTTTTCCGTAACCTCACCACCCAGGTACGGGACATCGCGCAGGTGACGACGGCGGTCGCCAATGGTGACCTGTCGCAGAAGGTCACGGTCGATGTGGCCGGCGAGATGCTGGAGCTGAAGAACACCGTCAACACGATGGTGGACCAGCTCTCGGCGTTCGGTTCCGAGGTGACGCGGGTGGCCCGGGAGGTCGGCGTCGAGGGCCGGCTCGGCGGCCAGGCCGAGGTGCCGGGTGCGGCGGGGACGTGGAAGGACCTGACCGACTCGGTGAACACCGCCTTCCGGAACCTGACCGGACAGGTGCGGGACATCGCGCAGGTGACGACGGCGGTCGCGAACGGTGACCTGTCGCAGAAGGTCACGGTCGATGTGGCCGGCGAGATGCTGGAGCTGAAGAACACCGTCAACACGATGGTGGCGCAGCTGTCGTCGTTCGCCGACCAGGTGACGCGGATGGCGCGGGACGTGGGCACGGAAGGCCGGCTCGGCGGCCAGGCCCGGGTGCCCGGTGTCTCGGGTACGTGGAAGGAGCTCACCGACTCCGTCAACTTCATGGCCGGGAACCTCACCTCGCAGGTGCGTCAGATCGCCCAGGTGACGACGGCGGTGGCGCGCGGTGACCTGTCGCAGAAGATCGACGTGGACGCCCGGGGCGAGATCCTGGAGCTGAAGAACACCATCAACACGATGGTCGACCAGCTGTCCGCGTTCGCGGAGCAGGTGACCCGGGTGGCCCGCGAGGTGGGCACCGACGGGCGGCTCGGCGGTCAGGCGCAGGTGCCCGGCGTCGCCGGCGTGTGGCGCGACCTGACGGATTCGGTGAACGGCATGGCGGGGAACCTGACCGCCCAGGTCCGCAACATCGCGCAGGTGGCCACGGCGGTGGCGCGCGGTGACCTGTCGCAGAAGATCGACGTGGACGCCCGGGGCGAGATCCTGGAGCTGAAGAACACCCTCAACACGATGGTGGACCAGCTGTCGAACTTCGCCGAGCAGGTGACCCGGGTCGCGCGCGAGGTGGGCACCGAGGGCATCCTCGGCGGCCAGGCCGAGGTGCAGGGTGTCTCCGGCACCTGGAAGGACCTCACCCAGTCCGTGAACTCCATGGCGAACAACCTCACCTCCCAGGTGCGCAACATCGCCGAGGTGACCACGGCCGTGGCCAAGGGCGACCTGTCCAAGAAGATCACCGTCGACGCGCGCGGTGAGATCCTCGACCTGGTGACCACCGTCAACACGATGGTCGACCAGCTCTCCAACTTCGCCGACGAGGTGACGCGAGTCGCCCGCGAGGTGGGTACGGAAGGCATCCTCGGCGGCCAGGCCCGGGTGCGGGGCGTCACCGGCATCTGGAAGGACCTGAGCGACAACGTCAACGTGATGGCCAACAACCTGACCTCGCAGGTGCGGAACATCTCGCGGGTGTCGTCGGCCGTCGCCAACGGCGACCTGACCAAGAAGGTGACCGTCGAGGCGCGCGGCGAGGTCGCCGAGCTCGCCGACACCGTCAACACCATGGTGACCACCCTGTCCTCGTTCGCCGACGAGGTGACGCGAGTCGCGCGTGAGGTGGGCACGGAGGGCGAGCTGGGCGGCCAGGCCCGGGTGCCCGGCGTCTCCGGTACGTGGAAGGACCTGACCGAGTCGGTGAACTCGATGGCGTCCAACCTGACCGGTCAGGTGCGCCAGATCGCCACGGTCACCACCGCCATCGCCAAGGGCGACCTCACCAAGAAGATCGACATCGATGCCCGCGGTGAGATCCAGGAGCTGAAGAACACCATCAACACGATGGTCGACCAGCTGTCCTCGTTCGCCGAGGAGGTCACCCGGGTCGCCCGCGAGGTGGGCACGGAAGGCATCCTGGGCGGCCAGGCGCGCGTCCGTGACGTCGACGGAACGTGGCGCGACCTGACCGAGTCGGTGAACGAGATGGCCGGGAACCTGACCCGGCAGGTGCGCGCGATCGCGGCCGTCGCCACGGCGGTGACCCGCGGCGACCTCAACCTGAAGATCGACGTGGACGCGGCGGGCGAGATCCAGGTCCTCCAGGACAACATCAACACGATGATCGCCAACCTCCGCGACACCACCCTCGCCAACGAGGAGCAGGACTGGCTCAAGGGCAACCTGGCCCGTATCTCCGGTCTGATGCAGGGCCGGCGCGACCTGGACGACGTCGCCTCGCTGATCATGAGCGAGCTGACGCCGGTCGTCTCGGCGCAGCACGGCGCGTTCTTCCTGGCGATGCCGACCGGTGGCGGCAACGAGATCGGGGCGGACGAGGACGGCTCGTACGAGCTCGTCATGCGCGGCAGCTACGGCTACTCGTCCGGGTCGATGCCCACCTCCTTCCGGCCGGGCGAGACGCTGATCGGTACGGCGGCCGAGGAGAAGCGGACCATCCAGGTCAATGTCCCGCCGGGCTACCTGAAGATCTCCTCGGGGCTGGGTGAGGCGGCGCCCGCGTATGTGATCGTGCTGCCGGTGCTCTTCGAGGGGAAGGTCCTCGGTGTGATCGAGCTGGCGTCCTTCCAGCCCTTCACGCAGATCCAGCGCGACTTCCTCAACCAGATCGCCGAGATGATCGCGACGAGCGTCAACACCATCAGCGTCAACACCAAGACCGAGGTGCTGCTGAAGCAGTCGCAGGAGCTGACCGAGCAGCTGCGCGAGCGCTCGGCCGAACTGGAGAGCCGCCAGAAGGCACTTCAGGACTCCAACGCCGAACTGGAGGAGAAGGCCGAGCTGCTGGCGCAGCAGAACCGCGACATCGAGGTGAAGAACACCGAGATCGAGGAGGCCCGGCAGGTGCTGGAGGAGCGGGCCGAGCAGCTCGCCGTCTCCATGCGCTACAAGTCCGAGTTCCTGGCGAACATGTCGCACGAGCTGCGTACGCCGCTGAACTCGCTGCTCATCCTGGCCAAGCTGCTCGCGGACAACGCGGACGGCAACCTGTCGCCGAAGCAGGTGGAGTTCGCCGAGACCATCCACGGGGCCGGGTCGGACCTGCTCCAGCTGATCAACGACATCCTGGACCTGTCGAAGGTCGAGGCGGGCAAGATGGACGTCAGCCCGACCCGTATCGCGCTGGTCCAGCTCGTGGACTACGTGGAGGCGACGTTCCGGCCGCTGACGGCGGAGAAGGGCCTCGACTTCTCGGTGCGGGTCTCGCCGGAACTGCCCGCCACGCTGCACACCGACGAGCAGCGGCTGCTCCAGGTGCTGCGCAACCTGCTGTCGAACGCGGTGAAGTTCACCGACAGCGGGGCGGTGGAGCTGGTGATCAGGCCGGCCAAGGCGGACGTACCGCAGTCGATCCGGGAGCAGCTGCTGGAGGCGGGTTCGCTGCGCGACCCGGACGGTGACCTGATCGCCTTCTCGGTGACGGACACCGGTATCGGCATCGCGGCCAGCAAGATGCGGGTGATCTTCGAGGCGTTCAAGCAGGCGGACGGCACGACCAGCCGCAAGTACGGGGGTACGGGACTGGGGCTGTCGATCAGCCGGGAGATCGCCCGGCTGCTGGGCGGCGAGATCCACGCGGCGAGCGAGCCCGGCCGTGGCTCCACCTTCACGCTGTACCTGCCGCTGCACCCGACCGAGCTGCCGCCGCAGGGCTATGGCCAGGCTCCCGGCTCGGCCGACCCCCGGCACGGCGGCGCCGAGGACGGCACCCTGGAGGGGCCCGGGCAGTCGGCCGCGAGCCCTGCCGCCGAGCGGCGCTCCGGTGCGGGCGCCCTGTTCCGACACCGGCGCCGGGCGCTGAGCGGGGTGGAGCAGCTGCCCACGCTGCCCGTCCAGCCGGTCGGGCCCGTGGCGTCGCCGGGCTCCTCCGGGGCTCCCTCGTCCGGGTCGTCCGGGTCGCCGGCTTCTTCCGGGTCTTTCGGGTCTCCCGGCGAGGCGTGGGGCGCGGCCGGGCAGGAGGCGCACGAGCCCGCGCGCAGCTTCGAGTTCAGCGGCGAGAAGGTGCTGATCGTCGACGACGACATCCGTAACGTCTTCGCGCTCACCAGCGTGCTGGAGCAGCACGGGCTGTCCGTGCTGTACGCGGAGAACGGCCGCGAGGGCATCGAAGTCCTGGAACAGCACGACGATGTGACGGTCGTACTGATGGACATCATGATGCCTGAGATGGACGGCTATGCGACGACGACGGCGATCCGCCGCATGCCGCAGTTCGCCGGGCTGCCGATCATCGCGCTCACCGCGAAGGCGATGAAGGGCGACCGGGAGAAGGCCATCGAATCCGGCGCTTCCGATTACGTTACGAAGCCGGTGGATCCGGATCATTTGCTGTCCGTTATGGATCAATGGATGCGCGGAGAGTGAGCGGAGGCGGTACGTATCCTGGCGAGTTGTTGACGGACTGTGGTCGAAAGCGTGTGAGACGGCGGTATTCGGGGAACCTTCTGGTCTCCCAGCGCGTTTCTTGCTACGTGCACAGTGACATCGCGGTGACAGGGTGTGGCGACAGGCGGGGTGCGGCTACCATGACCGGCACAAGGACGGACGGCGCAAGGGAGTCGTCCCCTGGGGCGGCGCCCGGCCAACTGCCGGGGCGAGGAGGACGGGCCATGGTGCAGAAGGCCAAGATCCTCCTGGTCGATGACCGACCGGAGAATCTGCTGGCGCTGGAGGCCATCCTCTCTGCGCTCGATCAGACGCTGGTGCGGGCATCGTCAGGGGAGGAAGCGCTCAAGGCGCTGCTGACGGACGACTTCGCGGTCATTCTGCTGGACGTCCAGATGCCAGGTATGGACGGTTTCGAGACCGCCGCGCACATCAAGCGTCGGGAACGGACACGGGACATCCCGATCATCTTCCTGACCGCGATCAACCACGGCCCGCACCACACCTTCCGGGGGTACGCGGCGGGGGCCGTCGACTACATCTCCAAGCCGTTCGACCCGTGGGTCCTGCGTGCCAAGGTCTCGGTCTTCGTCGAGCTGTACATGAAGAACTGCCAGCTGCGCGAGCAGGCCGCGCTGCTGCGGCTCCAGCTCGAAGGCGGCGCCGGCCAGGGCGGTACGGTCAAGGAGTCCGCCGGCCTCCTGGCGGAACTGTCCGCCCGGCTCGCGGCAGTTGAGGAGCAGGCCGAGGCGCTCTCCAAACAGCTGGACGACGACTCGGCGGACGCCGCGGCCGTCGCCACCGCCGCGCACCTGGAGCGCAAGCTCACCGGGCTGCGCAGGGCGCTGGACGCGCTGGAGCCGGGCACCGGAGGCGGCTCACCCACGCTGCCCGCGCAGAACTGACGCCGGCGGAACGCCGGCGGGCGGAACCGACGGACCGTCGGAAATGAGTGGTCGTCACCTTCGGGTGATGGCACCGGCGTCAGCTTCCGGTTATGGTCAGGGCGACACGAACGGGTGAAGCAGTAGGCACACGTGTCCACCGCGCCACACACCGGTAACCTCACCACCATGGCCTCACGTACGTCCGGCAAGGGTTCCCACGGCACGGCGGGCACCGCGAAGCCGCCCGCCGGCCGTACAACGGGCGCCGGCGCCGGGAAGAAGGCGGCGCCGAGGAAGCCCGCCAGGAAGAGCGCGCCCGCGAAGAAGCCCGCGCCCGCCAGGGCCGGCAAGCCCGTGAAGAGGGCGGCGGCGAAGAGGGCGGCAGTCAAACCCGCACCGTCGCCCACCGCAGGCGTGTACCGGCTCGTACGCGCCCTGTGGCTGGGTCTCGCGCACGCGGTCGGCGCGATGTTTCGCGGCATAGGGCGCGGCGCCAAGGGGCTCGACCCGGCGCACCGGAAGGACGGCCTGGCCCTGCTCCTGCTCGGCCTCGCCCTGATCGTCGCCGCCGGAACCTGGGCCAACCTCCGCGGTCCGGTCGGCGACCTGGTCGAGATGCTGGTGACCGGCGCGTTCGGCCGGCTCGACCTGCTCGTACCGCTCCTCGTGGGGGCGATCGCCATCCGGCTGATCCTGCACCCCGAGAAGCCCGAGGCCAACGGGCGGATCGTCATCGGGCTCTCCGCGCTCGTCATCGGCGTACTCGGCCAGGTGCACGTCGCGTGCGGCTCGCCCGGGCGCGATCAGGGCAGCGAGGCGGTGCGGGACGCGGGCGGCCTGATCGGCTGGGCCGCCGCCAAGCCGCTGATCTTCATGATGGGCGAGGTCCTCGCCGTACCGATGCTCGTGCTGCTCACCGTCTTCGGGCTGCTCGTCGTCACGGCGACCCCCGTCAACGCCATCCCGCAGCGGCTGCGGGCGCTCGGCGCGCGGCTCGGCATCATCGAGACGTACGGGGGCGAGCGCCGGCCCGGCGAGGACGACGAGCGGTACGACCAGCAGTGGCGGGAGGCGCTGCCCGCCGGGGCGCGGCGGCGTGGGCCGGCGCCCGGGGCGTACGCGTCATACGACCCGGCCGACGCCGAGGAGGAGGCCCTCACCAGGCGCAGGCGGCCCCGCAAGGCGGCCGGCGCGCCGCCGGAGCCCGACTTCGACCGGCCCAGGGACGCGGTGGACGTCGCCGCCGCCGCGGCCGCCGCGCTCGACGGCGCCGTGCTGAACGGCATGCCGCCCTCGCCGCTGGTGGCCGACCTGACGCGGGACGTCACGGCGGACCGGAAGCGGGCGGCCGGCGCTGCCGCCGGGGCCGTGGCCGGGGCCGGGGGCGACGCCGGGGCCGGTCCTCGGGGTGCCGGCGGGCCCGTACCGCCCGCGCGGGGCGGGGAAGGGCACGGCACGGGCGGGCTGGTACCGGACCTGACCAAGCCCGCGCCCGCGCCCGTACGCGACGACTCCCAGCCCCTGCCGCCGCGCGCCGAGCAGCTCCAGCTCTCCGGGGACATCACCTACGCGCTGCCCTCGCTCGACCTGCTGGAACGCGGCGGGCCCGGCAAGACCCGCAGCGCCGCCAATGACGCCATCGTCGCGGCCCTGACGACCGTGTTCTCGGAGTTCAAGGTCGACGCGGCCGTCACCGGCTTCACCCGCGGTCCGACGGTCACGCGGTACGAGGTGGAGCTCGGCCCGGCCGTGAAGGTCGAGCGGATCACGGCGCTGACGAAGAACATCGCGTACGCCGTCGCCAGTCCCGACGTACGGATCATCTCGCCGATCCCCGGCAAGTCGGCCGTGGGCATCGAGATCCCCAACACCGACCGGGAGATGGTCAAGCTCGGCGATGTGCTGCGCCTCGCGGCCGCCGCCGAGGACGACCACCCGATGCTGGTCGCGCTCGGCAAGGACGTCGAGGGCGGCTATGTGATGGCCAATCTGGCGAAGATGCCGCATGTGCTCGTCGCCGGTGCGACCGGATCCGGCAAGTCGTCCTGCATCAACTGCCTGATCACCTCGGTGATGATAAGAGCCACCCCCGAGGACGTACGGATGGTGCTGGTCGACCCCAAGCGGGTGGAGCTCACCGCGTACGAGGGCATCCCGCACCTGATCACGCCGATCATCACCAACCCCAAGCGGGCCGCCGAGGCGCTCCAGTGGGTCGTGCGCGAGATGGACCTGCGGTACGACGACCTCGCGGCGTACGGCTACCGGCACATCGACGACTTCAACGCCGCCGTGCGCAGCGGCAAGGTGAAGCCGCCGGAGGGCAGCGAACGCGAACTCCAGCCCTATCCGTACCTCTTGGTCATCGTCGACGAGCTCGCCGACCTGATGATGGTCGCGCCACGGGACGTGGAGGACGCGATCGTCCGCATCACCCAGCTGGCCCGGGCCGCCGGCATCCACCTGGTGCTCGCCACCCAGCGGCCGTCGGTCGACGTCGTCACCGGTCTCATCAAGGCCAATGTGCCGTCGCGGCTGGCCTTCGCCACCTCCTCGCTCGCCGACAGCCGCGTCATCCTCGACCAGCCGGGCGCGGAGAAGCTCATCGGCAAGGGCGACGGGCTCTTCCTGCCGATGGGCGCCAACAAGCCGGTCCGTATGCAGGGCGCCTTCGTGACCGAGGAGGAGGTCCAGGCGGTCGTACGGCACTGCAAGGAGCAGATGGCGCCGGTCTTCCGGGACGACGTCACGACGGGCACGAAGCAGAAGAAGGACATCGACGAGGACATCGGCGACGACCTCGACCTGCTGTGCCAGGCCGCCGAACTGGTGGTCTCCACACAGTTCGGCTCGACGTCGATGCTCCAGCGCAAGCTGCGCGTCGGCTTCGCGAAGGCGGGCCGGCTGATGGACCTGATGGAGTCGCGGAACATCGTGGGGCCGAGCGAGGGGTCCAAGGCGAGGGACGTCCTTGTCAAGCCCGATGAGCTGGATGGCGTACTCGCCGTCATCCGAGGGGAGGCGGAGTCGTAGGAGTCGTTCGGGAGTCTGACTCGTTAGGGAACTGTGAGCAACCGTTTCCCTCCGGCGTACGTCAAGTTGGAGGGAAGCGCGGAAAATGGTGGTGCCGTCCCCCGGGCGCACGGCCATGCAGATGGCGTACAAGTGCGTCCGTCCGGTTGCTCCCCCCTTTCGTACCACCCATAGACTGAACCTCCAGCAGGTGGTTACACGCTCGAAAGGCGCCCTCGTGTCCATCGGCAACTCCCCCGAAGACGACCGGCCTTCGACCCCCTCGGACCCCTTGATGTCCTCGGATCCCTCCGATCCCTCGGAACCCTCGGTCATCGAGGACGACCGGCCCTCGATCGGCCGTGCGCTCCAGCAGGCGCGTATCGACGCGGGCCTGACCGTGGAGGAGGTGAGCACCTCCACCCGTGTCCGCGTCCCGATCGTGCACGCGATCGAGGAGGACGACTTCTCCCGGTGCGGCGGCGACGTGTACGCGCGTGGCCACATCCGCACGCTCGCGCGTGCCGTGGGGCTCGATCCCGCCGCCCTGGTCGACCTGTACGACGCCGAGCGCGGCGGCCGCCCGTCGCCGACGCCCGCCGCGCCGCTGTTCGAGGCGGAACGCATCCGCCCGGACCGGCGGCGGCCCAACTGGACCGCCGCCATGGTCGCGGCGATCGTCGCCGTGATCGGCTTCGTCGGCTTCACCATGTTCAGCGGTGACACCGGCGGTTCCCGGACCAGCAACGTGGCCGAAGGCCCCGCTCCGGCCCAGAAGCCCAGCACCAAGCCCAAGCCGCCCAAGGCGGTCGCCCCGCCGCCGGCCCCCTCCGAGAGCGCCATCGCGGCCGCTCCCAAGGACAAGGTGACCGTGAAGCTCACGGCGGTCGACGACAAGAGCTGGATCTCGGCCAAGGCGGCCGACGGCAAGCTGCTGTACGACGGGCTGCTGCTGAAGGGCGACTCCAAGACCTTCCAGGACGACGAGCGGCTGGATGTGATCCTCGGCAACGCCGGGGCGATGGAGCTCGTGGTGAACGGCAAGAAGATCGAGGACGAGTTCGAGGACGGGCAGGTCGAGCGTCTGACGTACGCCAAGGGCGACCCGCAGGTCGGCTGAGGGCCGTGGGGAGTACCGGGTCGGGTGGTTTCGGGCCGGGGTGACCGGGGGGAGCCCGGGCGGGCGGAGCCTGGGGGAGCCCGGTCACCCCTGAGCGGCGGGGGCGCGGCTGGGACAAAGTAGTCTTGAGTCCATGCCCGAACGCCGTACCGTCGCCCTTGTCACTCTTGGCTGCGCCCGTAACGAGGTGGACTCGGAGGAGCTCGCAGGCCGCTTGGCAGCGGACGGCTGGGAGCTCGTCGAGGAAGCCGCCGACGCGGATGTCGCGGTCGTCAACACCTGTGGGTTCGTCGAGGCCGCCAAGAAGGACTCCGTCGATGCCCTGCTCGAAGCCAACGATCTGAAGGACCACGGCAAGACCCAGGCCGTCGTCGCGGTCGGCTGCATGGCCGAGCGGTACGGCAAGGAGCTCGCCGAGGCGCTGCCCGAGGCCGACGGGGTGCTGGGCTTCGACGACTACGCCGACATCTCCGACCGGCTCCAGACCATCCTGAACGGCGGCATCCACGCCTCGCACACCCCGCGCGACCGGCGCAAGCTGCTGCCGCTCAGCCCCGTGGAGCGGCAGGAGACGGCTGTCGCCCTGCCCGGACACGGGCAGCCCGCCGACCTCCCGGAGGGCGTCGCTCCGGCGTCCGGGCCGCGGGCCCCGCTGCGGCGCCGGCTCGACACCAGCCCGGTCGCCTCGGTGAAGCTCGCCTCCGGCTGCGACCGGCGCTGCTCGTTCTGCGCCATTCCGTCCTTCCGCGGCTCATTCGTCTCGCGGCGGCCTTCGGACGTCCTGGGGGAGACCCGCTGGCTGGCCGAGCAGGGCGTGAAGGAGATCATGCTGGTCTCCGAGAACAACACCTCGTACGGCAAGGACCTCGGCGACATCCGTCTCCTGGAAACCCTGCTGCCGGAGCTGGCGGCGGTCGACGGGATCGAGCGCGTCCGCGTCAGCTACCTCCAGCCCGCCGAGATGCGGCCCGGTCTCATCGACGTCCTGACCTCGACGGAGAAGGTCGCGCCGTACTTCGACCTGTCGTTCCAGCACTCGGCGCCCACCGTGCTGCGTTCCATGCGGCGCTTCGGTGACACCGACCGGTTCCTGGAGCTGCTGGACACCATCCGCGGCAAGGCCCCCCAGGCCGGTGTGCGGTCCAACTTCATCGTCGGCTTCCCCGGCGAGCGCGAGGAGGACTTCGCCGAGCTCGAACGCTTCATCAGCCACGCCCGACTCGACGCCATCGGCGTCTTCGGGTACTCGGACGAGGACGGCACCGAGGCCGCCACGTACGAGAACAAGGTCGACCAGGACATCGTGGACGAGCGCCTGGCGCATCTGTCGCGGCTCGCCGAGGAGCTGACCGCGCAGCGCGCGGAGGAGCGGCTCGGCGAGACACTGGAGGTACTGGTCGAGTCGGTGGACGACTCCCCGGCCGGGGACGGCGCGGTGGGCCGGGCGGCGCACCAGGCGCCCGAGACGGACGGCCAGGTCGTCTTCACCACCGCAGAGGGGCTTCGGCCCGGCCGGATGGTCACCGCCAAGGTGGTCGGCACGGAGGGCGTCGACCTGGTGGCGGAGTGTTTCGAGGAGGCGGGCAGATGACCGGAGTCCCGGCATCCGCCGCGGGGAGTACGGGTAGGCCGGCGCCCGGCGGCAAGCTGGGCGCTGCGGCCGTCAATCAGGCCAGCCTGTGGAACATCGCCAACATCCTCACCATGGTCCGGCTGGTGCTCGTGCCGGCCTTCGTGGTGCTCCTGCTCCAGGACGGTGGGTACGACCCGGCCTGGCGCGCCTGGGCGTGGGCGGCGTTCGCCGTCGCCATGATCACCGACATCTTCGACGGCCATCTGGCACGTGCGTACAACCTGGTCACGGACTTCGGGAAGATCGCCGACCCCATCGCCGACAAGGCCATCATGGCCGCCGGACTGATCTGTCTGTCGGTCCTCGGGGACCTGCCGTGGTGGGTGACCGGGGTGATCCTCTTCCGCGAGCTGGGGATCACGCTGATGCGCTTCTGGGTGATCCGGCACGGGGTCATTCCGGCCAGCCGCGGCGGCAAGATGAAGACGCTCGCGCAGGGCACGGCGGTCGGGATGTACGTGCTGGCGCTGACCGGCCCGCTGGCCACCCTGCGCTTCTGGGTGATGGCGGTGGCCGTCGTGCTGACGGTGGTGACCGGGCTCGACTATGTGCGTCAGGCGGTCGTCCTGCGGCGCAGGGGGCTCGCGGCCCAGCGTGCGCTGCGTGCGCGGCATGCGGAAGGGGCTCCGGGTGCTGACGGGGCTCAGGGGGCGGCTGCGGAAGGTGCCCATGGGGCTGGTAGTGCTGAGGGGGCGCGGGGGGCTGGGGCCGCGGAAGGTGCCCATGGGGCTCCGGCTGCTGACCGTGCCGAGGGGGCCGAGCGCTCCGGAGCGGAGCCGGGACGGTGAATCCGGCGGAACGGGTCCTGGCGCTCCTTGCGGAGAGTAACCAGACGGTCGCTGTCGCGGAGTCCCTCACGGGTGGTCTGGTGGCGGCGGAGTTGACCTCCGTGCCCGGCGCGTCACAATCTTTTCGGGGGTCCGTCACGGCGTACGCGACCGACCTGAAGCAGGTTCTGCTCGGCGTCGACGGGACTCTGCTGGCGCGGCGCGGCGCCGTCGATCCGGAGGTCGCGCTGCAGATGGCGGCGGGTGCGCGCATCCGGCTCGGGGCCGGATGGGGGATCGCGACGACGGGTGTCGCGGGGCCCGAACCACAGGACGGGCAGCCCGTGGGCACGGTGTACGTGGCGGTCTGCGGGCCGGCCGGCGGGGCCCTCGGTGCGGGGAAAGTCGCCGCACTGCGATTGAACGGCGACCGCGCGGAAATTCGTAGAGAGAGTGTACGGAGCGTGCTGGAACTGCTCGCGGACGAACTCTCGGAGAACGCGCGGGCACAGGATACGGAACAGAACGGGGGGAACTGATGTTTGCAGCCCTGAGTGAACACGTCATCGCTCCCCGCACGGCCGCAGCGCGAGGCGGTACGGTGGGGCGTGAAGGATGCGGCTACACGGTCCGAGGAGGGAGCCACCGATGATTCTGCTCCGTCGCCTGTTGGGTGACGTGCTGCGTCGGCAGCGCCAGCGCCAGGGCCGTACTCTGCGCGAAGTCTCCTCGTCCGCCCGAGTCTCGCTCGGCTATCTCTCCGAGGTGGAGCGGGGGCAGAAGGAGGCTTCCTCCGAGCTGCTCTCCGCGATCTGCGACGCGCTTGACGTACGGATGTCCGAGCTCATGCGAGAGGTGAGCGACGAGCTCTCGCTGGCTGAGCTGGCCGAATCGGCAGCGGCGAGTGAGCCGGTGCCGGCACCAGTACGCCCGATGCTGAATTCTGTGTCCGTGACGTCGGTGGCAGGTGTGCCGACGGAACGGGTGACGATCAAGGCGCCCGCGGAGGCGGTGGACGTCGTCGCCGCCTGATTCCGCTCCGGTCTCCGAGTGATGGGGGCCGGTTGGGGTCGTTGAGCCGCTTGTGTTGTGCGGCCTGTGTTTTGGGCTGAGCCCCGGTCGGGTACCCGAGTGCCGACCGGGGCTTTCGTTTACTCCGAATGCCCCTTTTAGGTCGTATGTGCAATGGTGGACGAGCGTGCGATCACCGCACGCCGGAACGGAGGATTCGAATGCCTGTCGTGAAGAGCTCCCTCCCCGACGCCGACCTGAAGGTGGTCGGCGAGGCCCTGCAAGGGGCCCTGGTGGACGCCGTGGATTTGTCCCTGGTGGCCAAGCAGGTGCACTGGAACGTGGTGGGGCCGCGCTTCCGCTCCATTCACCTTCAGCTCGACGAGGTCGTGACCACCGCCCGCAAGCACGCCGACATCGTGGCGGAGCGCGCGTCGGCGCTCGGCGTGAGCCCGGACGGACGAGCCGCGACGGTCGCGTCCAGCAGTGCCATCGGGTCCGTGCCGACCGGATGGATCAAGGACGATGACGCGGTCAAGATCCTGGTGGACGCGCTCATCACCGTGGTGGGACGGATGCGGGAGCGGATCGAGGCGACCGACAAGCCCGACCCGGTGACGCAGGACCTCCTGATCGCCCTGACCGCGGATCTGGAAAAGCACGCGTGGATGTTCCAGGCGGAGAGCCGCCAGGCCGAGTACGCGTAGGTGGACAGCGCGTGGGGGCGGCCCGGTGCGCGCGGGATGCGTGCATCGGTACGCCCTCCCGCCGGCTGATCGTGCCGGTCTAGCGTCGACCGGAGGAGGCGGCCATGGTACGGCGACGAGTTCCCCCGCTGGCGGTCGCGCTGGTGCTGGGCGGGCTGTGGTGGTGGGCGGTGCTGAGACTTGCGCTGGCGCCCGGGCAGGCAGGGCTCGTCGAAGGGACCGTGGCGGCGGGTGGTTGGGGGCTGAGCCTGCTTCCGGTGCATGTGACCTCCGCCCGTAGAAGGCGGGTGAGGCGTACGGGGCCTGCGAGTCCTATGGGCCCTACGGGTCCTCCGGGGCCTACGAGCCCTCCGGGCCCTGCGAGCCCTGCTGGGCGTACCAGCGCGTGGTGAAGCGGCGGCGTCAGCCGGTGGGCCCCGACTGGCAGCCGGGGCACCAGTAGGAGATGCGGTCCTTTCCGGTCTCCTCCTTGCGGAGGATGGGGGTGCCGCAGCGGTAACAGGGCTGGTTTTTGCGGCCGTAGACGTAGAGCTTGCGGTCGGGGCGGTCGCCGGGGGTGATGGTGCGGCGGTCGAAGCGCTCCTTGTTCGCCTCCAGAAGGCGGTGGGCCGTGGCGATCAGCCGCTCGGGGACGCCCGGTGGGAGGTCGCCGACCGGCAGCCACGGCGTGACGCGGGCCAGGAAGGCCAGTTCGCACTTGTAGACGTTGCCGATGCCGGCCAGGTTCCGCTGGTCCAGCAGAGCCTCCCCCAGGGGGCGTACAGGATCGGCGCAGACGCGGCGTACCGCTTCCTCGAAGTCCCAGTCGGGGCCCAGGAGATCAGGTCCCAGATGGCCGACGACGGCCGGCTCCTCGCTGGTGCGGATCAGCTCCAGGACGGGGAGGCGGTAGCCGACGGCGGTGTGGGTGGTGGTCGCGAGGATGGCGCGGATCTGGTGGCCGGGGCCGCCGCTCCAGCGCTCGTCGGGTGTGAAGACGCGCCAGGCGCCGTCCATCTGGAGGTGGGAGTGGAGGGTGAGGCCGCCTTCGATCCGGGTGAGCAGGTGCTTGCCGCGCGGGGTGACGTCCAGCAGCGTCCGGCCGGTCAGGTCGGCGGTGGCGAAGCGCGGGACCCGCAGATCGGAGCGGGTCAGGAGCTTGCCCGCGAGGGCGGTGTGCAGGCGGCGCGCGGTCAGCCAGACGGTGTCTCCTTCGGGCATGGGTCCATGATGCGCGACGCGCCCGCGCCTGCGCGCCGGGCGCCTGCCCGCGGGGCCTGCGCCTGCGCGGCTAGGCGCGCAGGCGCAGGCCCCGGGGGGTGGCGTGGAAGCCGGCCGTCTCCAGGGCGCGGGAGAGGGGGGAGGTGAGGGCCGCCGTGCCGTTGATCCGCTCGACCGTGACGGTCCCCAGGGAGCCCGCCCGGGCCGCTTCGGCGAGGGCGTCGGCGGCGGTGCGGAGGGCGGGGGCGTCTGGTTCGGTCGGCCAGGACAGCAGGGTCTTGCCGCCGCGCTCCATGTAGAGCGTGAGCTCGCCGTCGACGAGGACGACGAGGGCGCCCGCCTTGCGGCCGGGTTTGTGGCCGGCGCCGGTGGGGGGCTCGGGCCAGGACAGGGCGGCGCCGTAGGCGTTGGCCGGGTCGGCGGCGGCCAGGACGACAGCGCGTGGGGCGGCTCCCGGCTCGGCGCGGTCGCGGGCGGTGGCCGCCGCGCGGAGACGGTCGACGGCGCCGTCCACCGCGAACTGGGCGGCGCCCAAGCCCTCGACGACATAGCCGCGGCGGGCCTGGCCGCTGTCCTCGAAGGCCGACAGGACGCGGTACGTCGCCGAGAAGCCGCCCTGGACGCCTTCGGCGGCGACCGCGCCGCGGGTGACCACGCCGTGCCGGTCCAGCAGCGTGCGGGCCAGGGCGTGGGCGCGGTGCGTGGGGTCCGGTTCGGGCGGCGGGAGGAGGGACCAGCGGCCGCTGACGGTGGGCGGGCCCGAGCGGGAGGCGGTGCGGGCGGCAGCGGTGAGCGTGCCGTACCGGCCGCGCGGAACGGCGCGCTTGGCGCGGTGGGCCGTGGACCCCGCCGTACGGCCCGAGCCGAGCAGGGCCCGCAGCGGCGCCAGGGTGTCGTTGGTGAGGCGGCCGGACCAGGCCAGGTCCCACAGGGCGTCGGCCAGCTGGGGGTCGGTGGCGTCCGGGTGCGTGGTGGCGCGTACCTGGTCGGCGATCTGGCGGAAGAACAGGCCGTAGCCGCCGGACAGGGCCGTCAGGATCGACTCGTGCAGGGCGGTCGGCTCCAGCGGATGAGGCGGCGGGAGCAGCAGGGGCGCGGCGTCGGCGAGGTAGAGCGAGACCCAGCCGTCCTTGCCGGGCAGGGCGCCGGCCCCGGCCCACAGGACCTCGCCGGTGGTGGTCAGTTCGTCGAGGAGGGTGGGGCTGTAGTGGGCGACGCGGGAGGGCAGGATCAGCTTTTCGAGGGCGGAGGCGGGGACGGGTGCGCCCTGGAGCTGCTCGATGGCGCGGGCCAGCCCGTCGATGCCGCGCAGGCTGTTGTCGCCCAGGTGCTGCCACTGGGGGAGGAACGTGGCCAGCGCGGCCGGCGGGACCGGTTCCAGTTCGTGGCGCAGGGCGGCGAGCGAGCGGCGGCGCAGCCGGCGCAGTACGGCCGCGTCGCACCACTCCTGGCCGATGCCGGAGGGGTGGAACTCGCCCTGGACGACGCGGCCGGCGGCGGCCAGGCGGTGCAGGGCGCCGTCGGTGACGGCGGTGCCGAGGCCGAAGCGGGCGGCGGCCTGGGCGGAGGTGAACGGGCCGTGGGTGCGTGCGTACCGCGCGAGGAGGTCGCCGAGCGGGTCCTTCACCGGCTCGGTGAAGGCCTCGGGGACGCCGACCGGCAGGGCGGTGCCGAGCGCGTCGCGCAGCCGGCCGGCGTCCTCGACGGCCGCCCAGTGGTCGGCTCCGGCGATACGGACGCGGATGGCGCGGCGTGTCCTGGCGAGCTCTCGGGGCCAGCCCGGGTCGGCGCCGCGCTCGGCCAGCTCGGCGTCGGTCAGGGGGCCGAGGACGCGCAGCACGTCGGCCGTGCCCTCCACGTCCTTGACGCGGCGGTCCTCGCTGAGCCACTGGAGCTCGCTCTCCAGCTCGGTGAGGACGTCCGCGTCCAGCAGTTCGCGCAGCTCCGCCTGGCCCAGCAGCTCGGCCAGGAGCCGGGAGTCCAGGGACAGCGCGGCCGCCCGCCGTTCCGCGAGGGGTGAGTCGCCCTCGTACAGGAACTGGGCGACATAGCCGAACAGGAGCGAACGGGCGAAGGGGGAGGGCTCGGGGGTGGTCACCTCCACCAGGCGGACGCGGCGCGCTTCGATGTCGCCCATCAGCTCCCGCAGGCCGGGTACGTCGAAGACGTCCTGGAGGCACTCGCGGACCGCCTCCAGCACGATGGGGAACGAGCCGAACTCGCTTGCCACCTGGAGCAGCTGGGCGGCCCGCTGGCGCTGCTGCCACAGGGGGGTGCGCTTGCCGGGGTTGCGGCGGGGCAGCAGCAGGGCGCGGGCGGCGCACTCGCGGAACCGGGAGGCGAACAGCGCGGAGCCGCCGACCTGGTCGGTGACGATCTGGTCGACCTCGCCCTTGTCGAAGAGCACGTCGGCGGCGCCGACCGGCGCCTGGTCGCCGTCGTACTCCAGGCCCGGCGCGGCGGGGTCCTGGTCGAGCAGGTCCAGGCCCATCAGGTCCGCGTCGGGCAGCCGCAGCACGATGCCGTCGTCGGCGTGCATGACCTGGGCGTCCATGCCGTACCGCTCGGAGAGCCGGGCGCCCAGGGCCAGCGCCCAGGGGGCGTGCACCTGCGCGCCGAACGGCGAGTGGACGACGACCCGCCAGTCACCCAGCTCGTCGCGGAACCGCTCCACGAGGATGGTGCGGTCGTCCGGGACGTGGCCGCAGGCGCGGCGCTGCTCGTCCAGGTACGCGAGGACGTTGTCGGCGGCCCACGCGTCCAGGCCGGCCGCCAGGAGGCGCGGCCGGGCGTCGTCGGGTGCCAGCGAGCCCACCTCGCGGAGGAACGCGCCCACCGCGCGGCCCAGTTCCAGCGGGCGGCCCAGCTGGTCGCCCTTCCAGAACGGGAGTCGGCCGGGGACGCCGGGCGCGGGGGAGACCAGCACCCGGTCGCGCGTGATGTCCTCGATGCGCCACGAGGAGGTGCCGAGCGTGAACACATCGCCGACGCGCGACTCGTACACCATCTCCTCGTCCAGTTCGCCGACCCGGCCGCCGCCCTTCTTGGGGTCGGAGCCCGCCAGGAACACGCCGAACAGGCCCCGGTCGGGGATCGTGCCGCCCGAGGTGACGGCGAGGCGCTGCGCTCCTGGGCGGCCGGTGACCGTGCCGGCGATCCGGTCCCACACCACGCGCGGGCGCAGCTCGGCGAACGCGTCGGACGGATAGCGCCCGGCGAGCATGTCCAGCACCGCCGTGAACGCCGACTCGGGCAGCGACGCGAAGGGCGCGGCGCGCCGGACCACCGCGAGCAGGTCGTCGAACTGCCAGGTGTCCAGGGCCACCATGGCGACCAGCTGCTGGGCCAGGACGTCCAGCGGGTTGGCGGGAACGCGCATCGCCTCGATGGAGCCGCTGCGCATCCGCTCGGTGACCACGGCCGCCTGCACCAGGTCCCCGCGGTACTTGGGGAAGACGACACCGGTCGACACGGCGCCCACCTGGTGCCCGGCGCGGCCGACGCGCTGCAGGCCGGAGGCGACGGACGGCGGCGACTCGACCTGGACGACCAGGTCCACCGCGCCCATGTCGATGCCCAGCTCCAGGCTGGAGGTGGCGACCACGGCGGGCAAGCGGCCGGCCTTCAGATCCTCCTCGACCAGGGCCCGCTGCTCCTTGGAGACCGAGCCGTGGTGTGCCCGCGCCAGCAGCGGCGGGGCGCCCTTGGCCGCGCCCGACTGGGCCATCAGCTCGGCCGGCGACTGGTCCTCCGGCAGGGCCTCTCCGGTGGCGCGCTCATAGGCGATCTCGTTGAGCCGGTTGCACAGCCGCTCCGCGAGGCGCCGCGAGTTGGCGAAGACGATCGTGGAACGGTGCGCCTGGACGAGGTCGGCGATCCGCTCCTCGACGTGCGGCCAGATCGACGGCCGCTCGGCCTGGTCCGTTTCCGTGGCGGGCGAGCCTCCCAGTTCGCCCAGGTCCTCGACCGGGACGACGACCGAGAGGTCGAACTCCTTGCCGGACGGCGGCTGGACGATCTCCACCTTCCGCTGCGGCGAGAGATAGCGCGCGACCTCGTCCACCGGGCGGACCGTGGCCGACAGTCCGATACGGCGGGCCGGGCGCGGCAGCAGCTCGTCCAGCCGCTCCAGGGACAGGGCGAGGTGTGCGCCCCGCTTCGTACCGGCGACCGCGTGCACCTCGTCCAGGATCACCGTCTCGACACCGGACAGCGCGTCCCGGGCGGCGGAGGTGAGCATCAGGAACAGCGACTCGGGCGTGGTGATCAGGATGTCCGGCGGGCGGGTGGCCAGCGAGCGCCGCTCGGCGGCCGGGGTGTCGCCCGAGCGGATGCCGACCCGGATCTCCGGCTCGGGCAGCCCGAGCCGGACGGACTCCTGGCGGATGCCGGTGAGCGGGCTGCGCAGATTGCGCTCCACGTCGACGGCGAGCGCCTTCAGCGGCGACACGTACAGCACACGGCAGCGCCTCTTCGCGTCGGCGGGCGGCGGCGTGGACGCGAGCCGGTCCAGGGAGGCGAGGAACGCGGCCAGCGTCTTGCCCGACCCGGTCGGGGCGACGACCAGCACGTCCGACCCCTCACCGATCGCCCGCCAGGCACCTTCCTGGGCGGAGGTGGGCGCACTGAACGCCCCCGTGAACCAGGCACGGGTCGCGGGGGAGAAGGAGTCGAGCGCAGTCCTGGCCATGTCCCCCATCGTGCACCCGACCACTGACAACCGGTGCGGAGCCCCTGCGCGGGCGCCGTGATCGCGGACCGACCGGCACGGCGGCGTGCGTCGCGGCGGACGCGGTCGGCCGATTCGGCGGGCGTGCGGAGGGTGGGGGGCCGGGCATGCGGGTAGCGGACGCGGTCGGCCGGTCCGGCGGGCGTGCGGGGGGTGCGCGGTGCCGGTCAGTCGATCCGGCGGGCGTGGGCCCTGAGCGTACGCAGCGCCTCGATCGTGACGATCGGGCGCCACTCCAGGGCGGTGCCGGGCGCCCACTGGCGCCACCTGATGGGCCAGCCGCCGTCCTCGGCCTGGTCGGCCGCGAGGTGGTCCAGGGAGCGTGCCATCTCCTCGTCCGTGAACCAGCGCCGGGCGAGCGAATCCGGCACGCGCGCGTAGTCATGCGGAAAGTGGTGCTCGCCCGGGGCGTAGCCCGGCGCGACCGGAAACTCGTCGAGGCGCTCGGGGTCCAGCACCGCCAGCCGCTGCTCCCGGACCAGCCGGCCGAGCCGGTCCGCGACGGCCTCCGCGCGGGCACGGTCGGGAACACCGTCCAGGAACGCGACGGCGGCCTCGATCTCGTACGGATGAGACTTCTCCAGGGCCTCGATGGCGGCCCAGCAGAAGTCCGTGGCGCGGAACAGCCAGGCGTGCCACACCTGGTTGCGGTGGAGCAGCCCGACCACCGGGCCGGTGGCCAGCAGGTCGCTCGGCGGGTCGTCGACGACCGGAATGAACGGGGCGACCGGATAGCCGCGGATCGAGGGGTGGAGCGCCGGCAGTGCCCCGTCATGGGTGGACACCCCTGTCAGATAGCGGCAGACGCGCTCCACGCGCAGCCCGCCGCAGCGACCGATGGAGTCCAGCACCCGCAGCGCGTGCGCGGTGTGCAGCGGCTGGCTCACGGGCCCGCGCAGATCGGGCTCCAAGGCGTGTCCGTAACCGCCGTCCTCGTTCAGATACGCGGTGAGGGCGGCCTCCACGGGGTCGGCACCGCCGCCCAGGAAGTGGTAAGCGAACCGCCGCTGTTCGAGCACGCGGGCCGTCAGCCAGATGAAGTGCTCGGCGCGCGAGAGGGGAGTTCCAGCCATGTTCCGACCGTAGGGCGGAAAGGGCTTTCGGGAGGGGCTTTCGGCCAGACGGGCGGGCGGGGCTGCACTCTCAGGAGCGGGATACTGGAGGCATGCGGTTGACGATTTTCTGGGAGCGGATGGCGGACCACTTCGGCCCGGTGTACGCGGAATCCTTCGCCCGGGACCATGTCATGTCCGAGCTGGGCGGCCGGACGGTGTACCAGGCGCTGGACGCCGGGTGGGAGGCGAAGGACGTGTGGCGGGCGGTCTGCGCGGCGGTGGACATTCCCGCGGACAAGCGCTGACCGGAGGAAGATCTCCCGGCTGTGCGGGCGCGCGGGCGGACGAAGCGGGGCAGGGCGGATCTGTGGGGCGGGCGGCCGGCTGTCACAGCCGTACGCGAGACTTGCCGCGTGGCCCCGACTGACGAGACCGAGACGACGACCACCGATCCGGTGACGCACGACACCGCGTCGCCGACCGCGCACGCGCCTGCCGCGGCGTCGATCCCGAACGCCGCCCGGCCTCCCAGGAGCGTCGCGCCGGTGACGGGCGGCGGCGGCGCGGCTCCCGCCGCCCGCATGCCCCGCTGGCTGCCGCGCGCCATGGTCCTGGCCCTCGCCCTGTACGCCTGCTTCCAGCTCGGCAGTTGGGCGTTCCACCAGCTCATCGGGCTGCTGATCAACATTCTGATCGCCTTCTTCCTGGCGCTGGCGATCGAGCCGGCCGTGGGGAGGATGGCGGCCCGCGGGATGCGCCGGGGCCTGGCCACCTTCCTGGTCTTCTTCGGCGTCCTGGCGGCCGGTGTCGGCTTCGTCGTCCTGCTCGGCTCGATGCTGGCCGGCCAGATCGTCGAGATGGTCGAGGACTTTCCCCGGTACCTCGACTCGCTCATCAACTGGATGAACCACACGTTCCAGACGGAGCTGTCCAGGGTCGAGGTCCAGGACAGCCTGCTGCGGTCCGACTGGCTGCGGAAGTACGTGCAGAACAGCGCGACCGGAGTGCTGGACGTCTCGGCGACCGTGCTCGGCGCCCTGTTCAAGCTGTTGACGATTTTTCTGTTCTCGTTCTACTTCGCGGCCGACGGACCGCGGCTGCGCCGGGCCCTGTGCTCGGTCCTGCCGCCCGCGAAGCAGACCGAGGTGCTGCGCGCCTGGGAGATCGCCGTGGACAAGACCGGCGGCTATCTGTACTCGCGCGGGCTGATGGCGCTGATCTCGGGCGTCGCGCACTACGTCCTGCTGGAGTTCCTGGGCGTTCCGTACGCGCCCGCGCTCGCCGTCTGGGTGGGCCTGGTCTCCCAGTTCCTGCCCACCATCGGCACGTACCTGGCGGGCGCCCTGCCGATGCTGATCGCCTTCACGGTGAACCCCTGGTACGCGCTGTGGGTGCTGGCGTTCGTCGTGGTGTACCAGCAGTTCGAGAACTACGTGTTGCAGCCCAAGCTCACCGCCAGGACCGTCGACATCCACCCCGCGGTGGCCTTCGGGTCGGTCGTCGCGGGTACCGCGCTGCTCGGGGCGGTGGGCGCGCTGATCGCGATCCCGGCGGTCGCCACCCTGCAGGCGTTCCTCGGCGCCTATGTGAAGCGGTACGACGTGACGGAGGACCCTCGGGTGCACGGGCACCGGCGGCATGGCGAAGCCGTTCTGGCCAGGGTGCAGCGGGCGCTGCGCGCCAAGAAGGACGAGGACCAGGCGCGGTCCCTCGACGGCGCATGATCCCTGGACGTCTCTCCTGGTCCCGTCTGTCCATGGCCGGGGCGCCGGAGGTGTGCCGGGCGTGTGCCGGAGGTGTGCCGGGCGCGGTGTGGCGCGCTTGACACCAAAATCGAACATCCATTCTTATGGGGGCTCGGGCCCGGAACTGCGGGGGCGACGAGGTGTCGACCGCTGAGTTATCCACAGGTCGGAGGGACGTCGGGGCCCATTGTCAGTGGCAGGGGTTAGCGTCTTTGACGTGAAGCGATCGACACAAGCAAATCGGGTGGAACCCATGGCAGGAACCGACCGCGAGAAGGCGCTCGACGCCGCGCTCGCACAGATTGAACGGCAATTCGGCAAGGGCGCAGTGATGCGCATGGGCGAGCGGCCGAATGAGCCCATCGAGGTCATCCCCACCGGGTCGACCGCCCTCGACGTCGCGCTCGGCGTCGGCGGCCTGCCGCGTGGCCGTGTGGTGGAGGTGTACGGGCCGGAGTCGTCCGGTAAGACGACCCTCACCCTGCACGCGGTGGCCAACGCGCAGAAGGCCGGCGGCCAGGTCGCGTTCGTGGACGCGGAGCACGCCCTCGACCCCGAGTACGCGAAGAAGCTCGGCGTCGACATCGACAACCTGATCCTGTCGCAGCCGGACAACGGCGAGCAGGCGCTGGAAATCGTGGACATGCTCGTCCGCTCCGGCGCGCTCGACCTGATCGTCATCGACTCCGTGGCCGCGCTCGTGCCGCGCGCGGAGATCGAGGGCGAGATGGGCGACTCGCACGTGGGTCTGCAGGCCCGTCTGATGAGCCAGGCGCTCCGTAAGATCACCAGTGCGCTCAACCAGTCCAAGACCACGGCGATCTTCATCAACCAGCTCCGCGAGAAGATCGGTGTGATGTTCGGCTCGCCGGAGACCACGACCGGTGGCCGGGCGCTGAAGTTCTACGCCTCGGTGCGTATCGACATCCGCCGCATCGAGACCCTCAAGGACGGCACGGAGGCGGTCGGCAACCGCACCCGCTGCAAGGTCGTCAAGAACAAGGTCGCGCCGCCGTTCAAGCAGGCCGAGTTCGACATCCTCTACGGCCACGGCATCAGCCGCGAGGGCGGCCTGATCGACATGGGCGTCGAGCACGGCTTCGTACGCAAGGCCGGCGCCTGGTACACGTACGAGGGCGACCAGCTGGGCCAGGGCAAGGAGAACGCCCGCAATTTCCTGAAGGACAACCCCGACCTCGCCAACGAGATCGAGAAGAAGATCAAGGAGAAGCTGGGCGTCGGCGTCCGGCCCGAGGCGCCGGCGGCCGAGCCCGGCACGGACGCGGCGGGCGCACCGGCCGTGGACGACGCCGCGAAGACGGTCCCGGCCCCGGCGGCGAAGGCCACCAAGGCGGCCAAGGCCACGGCGGCCAAGGCCTAGCCCCATGGCCCGGCGCACCGAATGGCCGGGAGGCAGCACCGACTCGTCGAGGGCCGAGAAGGAGCTGTCGCCCCAGGATCCCGCTGAGCGGGCGCGGGCGATCTGCCTGCGCCTGCTCACCGGGACCCCGCGCACCCGTCAGCAGCTCGCGGACGCGCTGCGCAAAAGGGAGATTCCGGATGAGATCGCCGACGAGGTGCTCTCCCGGTTCGAGGATGTCGGCCTGATCGACGACGCGGCCTTCGCGGGCGCGTGGGTGGAGTCCCGGCACCACGGCCGGGGCCTGGCCCGCCGCGCCCTCGCCCGTGAGCTGCGGACCAAGGGGGTGGACGCGGAGCTGATCGACGAGGCGGTGGGGCAGCTCGACCCGGAGCAGGAGGAGGAGACCGCCCGCGAGCTGGTCGCCCGTAAGCTCCGCTCGACGCGGGGCCTCGACCGCGACCGGCGCCTGCGCCGCCTCGCGGGCATGCTCGCCCGCAAGGGCTACCCGGAGGGCATGGCGCTGCGGGTGGTGCGGCAGGCGCTGGAGGAGGAGGGCGAGGACACGGACGACCTCCCCCACGAGGGCTTCTGACCTGCGAGGCGCGCGTACGCCGGGACGCCGCCAGGCAGCCGCCAGGGCGTTGGTCGGGACGGGTTCTTGCGGCCGACCCGGTCACGGAACCGCCACGGCGTTCACAGGCGCACGCACATCGGTGCCGTTCATGGCCGAGGGGTACAGCGCGGACCCCCGCCCCGGTCAGTTGACGTCAGCGGTCCGGTCGCTATGCACCCGCTCCGGGGCGCCGCCCCGCACCGCGTCGGCCGCCGCGTACAGCTCCGCCGGACGCACCCCGCCGAAAGCGGCGGCCAGGTGCCCGTCCGGCCGCACCAGCAGCACGGTGTGTGCGGCAGCCCCCGGGTACGCCTCCGTGACGAGGACCTCGCCCTCCACCGGCAGCGCGCCCACCGCCTCCACCAGCCGGGGCATCACGCCCGCGGTCATCCAGTGGCGCCGGTCCCATACGCCGGTACCCGGCGCGACCAGGACCGCCAGCAGCCTGCCCCGCCCCAGCCGGTCCCGCAGCCGCGCGGTCGTACCGTCGGGAGCCGTCACGCGCACATCGGCGACCGGGGCGCCCAGGGGCGTGCCGACGCTCGTGTGCGCCTCAGCGTACGGAGGCGCGAGCGGGGAGTGCGGGTACGCGGGAGGCGCGCCCAGCGGACCGCGCCCCAGGTGCCCGTCCATCAGCAGCGCGTCATGCCCGCCGCCCCGCAGGTACGTCCGCAGCCCGCCCGCCCCGCGCAGCACCGGCAGCGACTGGTCCGCCGCCCGCAGCCGGGCCGCCACCGCCGTGCGCCGCTCGGCCTGGTAGCTGTCGAGCAGCGCCTCGGAGGCGCCGTGGTGCCAGGCGAGTGCCAGCTTCCACGCCAGGTTGTCGGCGTCCCGCAGCCCCTCGTCGAGCCCCTGGGTGCCCAGCGCGCCCAGCAGATGGGCCGCGTCCCCGGCGAGGAACGCCCGGTCCACGCGCCAGGACTTGGCGAGCCGGTGGTGCAGCGTGTAGACGCCGGTGTCGACCAGGTCGTACGCCGGTGTCTCACCGCACCAGCCGGCGAGCGTCTCGCGGATGCGGGACACCAGCGCATCCGGCGTCACCAGGTCACCGCGTGGCGGCAGCAGCCAGTCCAGCCGCCAGTCCCCGTCCCGCAGCGGGCGGGCCGTGACCTCCTCGCCGACGCCGCGCCACGGCGGCTGACGGTGCAGCAACGCCTCGCCGGGCCACGGGAGTTCGGTACGGAGGGTGGCGACGGCGTGCCGTTCGACCGCCGTCCGCCCCGGGAAGCGGATGCCCAGCAGCTTGCGCACGGTCGAGCGGGCGCCGTCGCAGCCGACCAGGTGGCTGCCGCGCCACCAGGTCGCCCCCGGCCCGCGCGTGTGCGCGGTGACGCCGTGCGCGTCCTGCTCGATGGAGTCCAGGCGGCTGTCCGGTACCAGCCGCACCAACTCCCGGTCCGGGAGCGCGGCGATGGCGTCCCGCAGCCCCCGGGCGAGAGCGTGCTGGGGGATGTGCAGCGGCGACGGCACCTCCGACCCGGACTCCGCCGGTCCGGACTCCGCCGATCCGGACTCGACCGAGCCCGACTCCGCCGGTCCGGACTCCGCCGGCCCCGGCCCGAACTGTCCCGATCCCGCCCCGGGCTCCAGAGGCCCGGACTCCACCGGCCGGGCGCCGAACTCGATGTGGCGCATCAGCTGCTTGCGGCGCATCGAGCGCCAGCCCGTCCAGCGGGTCCCCTCGTCCCGTACCGTGGCGCAGCCCAGGCGCTCCACGAACGCGGCCGTGTCCGGGCGCAGGACGGCGGTGCGCGCGGCGCGTGGCTCGTCCTTGCCGGGGCCCTCGTCCAGGACGACGGTGGGCACGCCCTGCGCGGCCAGGGCGAGGGAGAGCGCCAGGCCCACCGGGCCCGCGCCGACCACGATCACCGGGTCCACGGCGTGACTCCCGAGGCCCGTACGGTCATGCGGTGAGCAGGGGAAACACGGGAAAGTGCGGCTGGAGCCCGACGCGACGCGATCACAGAACGTATGCAACCCACTGCGGGTGCTTGCGTCAAGTGACGGGGGCAGCGGCGCGACCGCCACTGCCCCCGTACAACACGTAAGACACCCGGATGATGTCACATACCGTCAGTTGCCCGGACCCCCACCGGCTCCGTTGCCCCCACTGGCCCCGTCGCCCCCGCCGGGACCCCCCATGATCACCGTGTTGCCGGCCGCCTGGCCGGCCTCGCCGCCGAGTACGGCACCGGCCGCGGCGGGTTCAGCGGCCGCCGCCGTACCGATACCGGTCTTGGCGCGGCGGCCGCGCTTCTCGATCCAGGTGGCGAACGCGGAGAGCGCCATGCACATGGCCACGTAGATCGCGCCGATCACGACGATCGTCGACACGTACGGGTACATGCCGTTGACCTGCGTGTTCGAGGCGATCAGGCGGGCGGTCTGGAGCAGCTCGGGATACAGGATGATGAAGCCGAGCGAGGTGTCCTTGAGGGTCACCACCAGCTGGCTGATGATCGTCGGCAGCATGGCCCGGACGGCCTGCGGCATCAGCACCGTGGCCATGACCTGGGTCTTGCTCATGCCGAGCGCGTACGCCGCTTCCCGCTGGCCCCTCGGTACGGAGTTGACGCCGGCGCGCAGGACCTCGGCCTGGACGCAGCCGTTGTAGACCGACAGGCCGACCGCCAGCGCCCACATCGAGTAGTCGGTCAGGAAGCCGACCCACACGGCGTAGATGGTGATGAGCAGCGGGATGGAGCGGAACAGCTCGATGAAGCCGGTGGCCAGCCACCGGACCGGCTTGTGGTCGGAGAGCCGGGCCACGGCCAGCAGCACACCGAGCACCAGCGAACCGACCGCCGCGATGCCGAACGCCTTCAGGGTGGCGAGAACGGCGTCGGCGATGTTCTGCCGGATGCCGGCGTAGTTGAAGATGTCCCACATCTCAGGGGCGAGGTGCCCCTTCTCGCTCAGCCGGACGATCATGACGGCGAGCAGCCCCAGGATGGTGGCGGTGCCGAGGACGGCGTAGACGCGGTTGCGGACGATGGCCTTGGGGCCGGGGGCGTCGAAGAGAACGCTGGCGCTCATCGGGCGACCTCCAGGCGGCGCTCAAGGATGCGGAAGATGCCGCTGATGGTGAAGGTGACCGCCAGGTAGGCCAGGGACACCCAGAGGAAGATGGGGACGATGTCGTACCCCTCCTCGCTCAACAGCTTCTGCCAGCCGAAGAGCTCGGTGACGCTGAACGCTCCCGCGATCGCCGAGTTCTTGGTGAGCGCGATGAGGATCGAGCTCATGGGCGGCAGCACGGTACGGGTCGCCTGCGGCAGCACGATCAGCCGCAGCGTCTGCGAGAACGTCATGCCCAGCGAGCGGGCCGCCTCCGCCTGGCCGAGCGGCACCGTGTTGATGCCGGAGCGGACCGCCTCGCAGACGAAGGAGGAGGTGTAGAAGCCGAGCGCCAGCGAGCCGAGGACGAAGGCGCTCATGCCCGGGAAGAGGATCTCGGGGACCACGAAGGTCGTCACGAGGAACAGCAGCGTCAGCGGCGTGTTGCGCAGCAGGGTGACCCACGCGGTGCCGAACCAGCGCAGCGGCGGGACGGGGGAGACGCGGAAGCCGGCGATGACGACGCCGAGGACGAGCGCGATGGCCGTGCTGACGGCGGTGATCGACACGGTTCCTATGAAACCGTCGCGGAACTCTGGGAAGTAGTCGAGCAGTACGTTCATGAGGTCTCCGCGTCGGCGGTCAGCGGCTGGCGGTCAAGGTGCGTGCGAAGCGGTGGGGCCGGAGCGCCCCGTACGCGGGTCGTGACGCGTACGTCGTGACTCGCGGGTCGTGACACATGGGTCGTGACACATGGGTCGTGACACATGGGTCATGACTCGTGCGTCGTGACGCGTGCGTGTACGGGGCGCTCCGGCGGGCGACGAGCGGCGGTCAGTAGCGCTCGATCGCCGGCGGCGCGGTGTACTCCGAGCCGGACAGGCCCAGGGTGGCCTCGTAGATCTTCTTGTACGTGCCGTCCTTGATCCGCTTCTCCAACGCGTTGTTGACCGCGTCGCGCAGGGCCTTGTCTTCCTTCTTCATGCCGATGCCGTACGGCTCCTCGGTGAACGGCTTGCCGACGACCTTCAGCTTGGTCGGGTTCTGGGCGGCGTAACCCTTGAGGATCGCGTCATCCGTCGTCACCGCGTCGACCTGCTTGGTGAGCAGCTGCTGCACGCAGTCGGAGTACTTGCCGAGCTCGGTGGTCTGAGCCCCGTACTGCGGCTTCTTGATCTCCTGGAGCGGGGTCGAGCCCTTGATGGAGCAGACCTTCTTGCCCTTGACGCTCTCCGGGCCGGTGATCGAGGTGTCGTCCTTGCGGACCAGGAGGTCGGCGCCGGCCTTGTAGTACGGACCCGCGAAGCCGACCTGCGCCTTGCGCTTGTCGTTGATCGTGTACGTACCGACGTAGTAGTCGACCTGGCCCTTGGAGATGGCGGTCTCGCGGGTGCTGGAGTCGACCGTCTTCCACTCGATCTGGGACTCGGTGAAGCCCAGCTCGGCGGCGATCATCTTGGCGATCTCGACGTCGAAGCCGGAGCGCTTCTTGGTCGCCTGGTCCTCGAAGCCGAGGTACGGCTGGTCCGCCTTGGAGCCGACGATCAGCTTGCCGCGCTCCTTGGCCGCCTTGAAGGTGGGCGAGGCGTCCAGCTTCACATCGGTGGCGACGATGTACTTGGGCAGGGCCGGCGCGTTCGACGCGCCGGGCTGCACGCCGCCCGGCTTGTCCCCGGCGGAGCCCTCCTTGCCACCACAGGCGGTGGCGGTCAGCGCGAGCACAGCAACGGCCAGGGCGGCCGTCTTGCGGAGCTTCATGGTGAACATCCCTTATGTCGTGGTTCGTTGGTCGTCAGCGGCGAAGGACCCGCCAAGTGGCGAGGGTTCCGTCAGGGTGAATCCGTCAGGGTCAATCCGTTGGGCGAACCCGTGAGTCGCCAAGGATGCTGAGTGGTGAAGATCCTCAGTGATGAAGATCCTCAGTGGTGAAGAGCTTCAGCGGTGAAGGATCCTCAGTGGTGAAGGATCTTCGACAGGAAGTCCTTGGCCCGGTCGCTGCGCGGACTGCTGAAGAACTGGTCCGGCGTGGCTTCTTCGACGATCCGGCCGTCGGCCATGAAGACGACACGGTTGGCGGCGGAGCGGGCGAAGCCCATCTCGTGGGTGACGACGACCATCGTCATCCCGTCGCGCGCCAGCTGCTGCATCACCTCGAGGACCTCGTTGATCATCTCGGGGTCGAGCGCCGAGGTGGGCTCGTCGAAGAGCATCACCTTCGGGTCCATCGCCAACGCCCGCGCGATCGCCACGCGTTGCTGCTGGCCGCCGGACAGCTGCGCCGGGTACTTGTCGGCCTGCGTGCCCACACCCACCCGGTCGAGCAGCGTCCGTGCCTTCTGCTCCGCGGCCTTCTTGTCCGCCTTGCGGACCTTGACCTGGCCCAGCATGACGTTCTCCAGCACGGTCTTGTGCGCGAAGAGGTTGAACGACTGGAAGACCATCCCGACGTCGGCGCGCAGCCGGGCCAGCTCCTTGCCCTCCTGGGGCAGCGGCTTGCCGTCGATGGTGATGGAGCCCGAGTCGATCGTCTCCAGGCGGTTGATCGTGCGGCACAGCGTGGACTTGCCGGACCCGGACGGCCCGATGACGACCACGACCTCGCCACGGGCGATGGTCAGGTCGATGTCCTGGAGCACATGCAGCGCGCCGAAGTGCTTGTTGACGTTGCTCAGTACGACCAGGTCGCCCGTCGCCGGTCCGGCGTCCTCCGCGCCCTTGGTCACTGACACTCCGCTCATCGGCTGCTCCGTCCTGCTCGGTTGGGAGGACCCTAATCACGCAGTGCTACCAGCGTCATTACATCTGAGCGGAAATTGAGGATAACGATCCGGCTGCAACCCGGCACTATGCGTGAACGGGGTGGCTCGCCGCAGTACGGGTGGATAACGGAAACCCCGCCGCAAGGCGAACACTCTTGACTGACGGCCCGAACATCGGCGTTCATGCCCAGGTGACCATATGGTCACCGAAGCGATCGCACCTTTTTGGAGGGGGGCCATGAGACTGCTGCTCGTCGAGGACGACGACCATGTCGCCGCGGCCTTGTCCGCCATCCTCAAGAGGCACGGCTTCGACGTCACCCACGCCCGCAACGGCGAGGAGGCGCTCCAGGCCGTGCTGCCCGCCGCCAATGCCGGACGGCCGCCGTTCGGCGTCGTACTCCTCGACCTCGGCCTGCCCGACCAGGACGGCTACCAGGTGTGCGGCAAGCTCCGGAAGCTCACCACCACACCGGTGATCATGGTGACCGCGCGGGCGGACGTCCGCTCCCGGATCCACGGGCTGAACCTCGGCGCCGACGACTACGTCGTCAAGCCCTACGACACCGGCGAGCTGCTGGCCCGTATCCACGCCGTCAGCCGGCGCTCCGGCGCCGCCGCGGACGGCGACGACAGCGCGGGCGGCGGCACGGAAGACCCGGCGACGCCGCTGTGCCTGGGCGCCGTCACCATCGAGCTGTCCACCCGCCGCGTCAGCGTGGACGGTACGGCGGTCCAGCTCACGCGCAAGGAGTTCGACCTGCTCGCCCTGCTCGCGCAGCGGCCCGGCGTCGTCTTCCGCCGGGAGCAGATCATCAGCGAGGTCTGGCGCACCAGCTGGGAGGGCACCGGCCGCACGCTGGAGGTCCATGTGGCGTCCCTGCGCGCCAAGCTGCGGATGCCCGCCCTCATCGAGACCGTGCGCGGCGTCGGCTACCGCCTGGTCGCCCCGGCCCCGGCCGCGTAAGGCGCAGCAGCCCCTGTGCGTACGCGTCTGCTCCCGCTGCTCATCGTCCTCATGGCCGGTGTGCTGCTCGCGCTCGGCTTCCCGCTCGCCGCGAGCCTCGCCGCCGCGCGGCAGCAGACCGTCGTCGTCGACCGGATCGACGACACGGCCCGCTTCGCCGCCCTCGCCCAGTTCGTCACCGAGCCCGGCGGCCCCGGCGTCGACGAGCGGCAGTCCACCCTCCAGGGCGAACTGGTCCGCTACCACGAGGTGTACGGGATCGAGGTCGGCGTCTTCTACCGCGACGGCACCGCGATGGCCCGCGCCCCCAAGGACTGGGAGGTTCCCGAGAGCGGCGAGCCGCGCCGGGCCTTCCGGGAAGCCCTGCTGGGCCGCCGCAGCCACGACCCGCCCCAGGTCTGGCCCTGGCAGCCGCACGCCCGGCTCGCGGTCGCCTCACCCGTCGTACGGGACGGGGACGTCGTCGCCGTCGTGCTCACCGACTCGCCGACCGGGCAGCTGCGCTCGCGCATCCTGCACGGCTGGCTGCTGATCGCGGCCGGTGAGTTCGCGGCGATGCTGCTGGCTGTCGGGGCGGCGTTCCGGCTCACCGGATGGGTGCTCAAGCCGGTGCGGGTCCTGGACGCGGCCACGCACGACATCGCCACCGGCCGGATGAACTCACGGGTCGCGGCCGCCGGCGGCCCGCCGGAACTGCGCCGACTCGCCCGGTCGTTCAACGAGATGGCCGACAACGTCGAAGAGGTGCTGGAGCAGCAGCGCGCCTTCGTCGCCGACGCCTCGCACCAACTGCGCAACCCGCTCGCCGCGCTGCTGCTGCGCATCGAGCTCCTCGCGCTGGAACTGCCCCCGGGGAACGAGGAGATCGCCTCCGTACGCACCGAGGGCAAGCGCCTGGCCCAGGTGCTCGACGACCTGCTCGACCTGGCGCTGGCCGAGCACGCCGCGGCCGACCTGCGGCTCACCGACATCGGGGAGCTGGCCGGCGAGCGGGTCGCCGCCTGGCGTCCGCTCGCCGACGAGAAGGGCGTCCGCCTGACCGGGTGCGGTTCCGCCGTCACCGCCTGGACCGACCCGGTGGCGCTGTCCAGCGCGCTCGATGCCGTGATCGACAACGCGCTGAAGTTCACCCCGGCCGGGGAGGAGGTCACCGTGACCGTCGCCGCCGACGGTGACACCTCCACCATCGTGGTCACCGACCGGGGCCCGGGCCTGACCGACGACGAGCTCGCGCGCATCGGCGACCGCTTCTGGCGCAGCAACCGGCACCAGAACATCAAGGGCTCGGGACTCGGCCTGTCCATCTCGCGCGCCCTGCTCGCGGCGGGCGGCGGCTCGATCGCGTACGCCCACCACGAGCCGCACGGTCTGCGCGTCACGGTCACCGTGCCGCGCACCGAGCCGCCGCTGCGCTGAACGCTGCGGACACGACCCAGGCCGTTACGGCTTCACCGAGCGGTAGTAGCGACGGGCGCCCTCGTGCAGGGGCAGGGGATCGGTGTAGACCGCCGTGCGCAGGTCGACCAGCTGCGCGGGGTGCACCTCGCGGCCGATGCGGTCCCGGCTCTGGATCACCGTCCGCGTGAAGGCCTCCGTCAGCGCCGGGTCCATGCGCTCGGTGGTGACCAGCAGGTTGGCCACGGCGACCGTCTCGACCGGCCGGCCGTCCTGGGCGAGCGCGTAGGCGTCGGCGGGCACCACGGCGGAACGGTAGTAGCGGCCGTTGCCCCCGCCCCCGTGCACCCGGTCGACCAGGTCGGCCTCCAGCGGTACGAGCCGGATCGGGAAGCGCTCCGACAGCTTCTGCACGGCGCTGGTCGGCAGGCCGCCCGACCAGAAGAAGGCGTCCAGCTGTCCCCGCTGCAGCAGCCCCGGCATGGTGTCGATCCCGGCCAGGACCGGCTTGACCCCCGTCTCCGGATCAAGCCCGGCCGCCTGGAGCAACCGGTTGGCGATCAGCCGTACGCCCGACCCCTCCTGCCCGACCCCGACCCGCAGGCCACGCAGGTCACGGGTGGAGCGCACCGTTGAGTCCTTGGGCACGACCAGCTGCACATAGTCGTCGTACAGGCGGGCGCAGCCGCGCAGCTCGCCCGCGCCGGGGGTGTCGTCCCGGAGGTACGTCGCGACCGCGTCCGCCGTGGCGATCGTGAAATCGGCCTCGCCGGATGTGAGCCGGGCGAGGTTCTGCCGGGAGCCCTCGCTGTTCTGCAGCGTTATCGCCACATCCGGAAGGTTCCGCCCCAGCGCCTCTTCCAGCAGCTTGCCGTACCGCTGGTACACCCCGGTCGGCACGCCGGTGCTGAAGGTGACCTTTCCGCGCGGAGACGGCTCCCCCACCGGTACCAGCCACCACAGGAGCAGCCCCAGCACCACCAGAGCCACCGCCGACCCCTGGAGGGCACGGCGGCGACGGAGACGGGACAGGACCGGGAGCATGGCGCGATCCTGCCAGCTCACTCGCCGCGAAGACCAGGCCCGGCGGACAACGGCCCGGCAACGGCCCGGCAACGCCCGCCGGCACACCGCCCCCCAAGGGCCGGCGGTACACCGCCCCGCAACGGCCGGCGGCACATCGCCCCGGACCGGCCAAGGCCACCGAGTGGGCGAGTCCGGCCGCGCCCAGTCCATCGCGAGCGAGGCGGGCACGGAGCGCGGGCCGCCCGAGCAGATCATGACCAGCCCAGCGCCCGCGTGGCCGATCGGCCGGTCGGCCACGCGGACGGGTCCGTCAGGTGCGGTAGGCGTAGTACACGGCGTTCGGGTAGGAGGCGATGATGCTCGCCAGGGACTTCCGGTAGGTGTTGACGGAGTGGTAGGTCAGGTACGGCATACCACTGCTGCTGCGGTAGGTGGCCATCATCGAGTGGTCCTTGGAACCGTCTCTGTTGAAGTCCATCTGCATGATGTCGCCGACACCGAGCTGGTAGGCGTTCTTCAGGTTGGTCGCGCGCTTGCTGGAGAGGGTGAACCACGACCACTCGTCGGCGCCCACCCAGGAGGTCGACTGCGTGGTGGAGCCGTACCACCAGGTGCGGTAGTCGGTGCCGTCACCGGGGGCGTGCTTCCAGCCGCCCGCCTTGAGCGCCTGGCTGGTGAAGTTGGTGCAGTCACCGCCCGCGTCGTTGAACTTGCGGTACGCGGGGTTGTAGTTGGACCAGTACCTCTCCGCGTAGGCCGCCATGGCCCGGTAGTCGTAACCCGTCGCGGTCTGGGTCTTGGGGGCGCTCGGCGCCGGCCGGGTGGTGGCGGCCGGGGTGCCGCGCGGCGGGGTGGTCGCCCCCGCGCGCGCCGCTGTGTCGGGCTGGTTGACGGCCGCTATGCCCCGGTCCTCGGACTCGATGCCCGCCAGGTCCCAGCCGCCCCCGGCGCCGGGGGCGAAGCGCATCTCGTGGTGGGCCTGGAACCCCGTGGTCGCGGGCTCGTCACCGCGTATCTTCTTGTAGGTCAGGGTGGTTGTCTCGGTGACCCGGACCACGGCCTGGCCGTCGCTGATCCGGACGCTGTCCACGGCGACCTTCGTGTCCGCCGCGGTGTACGCCTCGCCCAGACTGGCCAGCCGCGCCTTGCGGCCCTTGAGCGTCGCCAGGCCGTTGGCCTCGGCCCGGGCAAGCCCGGACGCCAGGCGTATGCCCTTGTCGAGCGTGAGGGCGCCGCGCCGCGCGGCGGGGCGGTCCAGCAGTGCCGAAGTGCGGTCGGTCAGCACCGCGTCGGCGACGCGTTCGAAGGTCGCCGTCGTGCGACTGTCCACGGCGCCGCCCGGGACGGCCGGACCCTCCGTGATACCGGCCGACGCCTGCGGCAGAAGCACCGCCGACAGCCCCACAGAGGCCACGACTCCGAGAGCGATGGTAAGTCTCTTAGATT
This sequence comes from Streptomyces ficellus, assembly GCF_030406405.1. GTDB lineage: Bacteria > Actinomycetota > Actinomycetes > Streptomycetales > Streptomycetaceae > Streptomyces > Streptomyces ficellus_B. The sequence continues at coordinate 314,639 of NZ_JAUEPL010000001.1, read as the reverse complement.
TCAACGGTCTTTTCCCCTTTTCATCCGGCCCACACGCCGGGCACGGAATCTTCGCATTGCCGCGCCCCGGTCAGCGTGCCGGGGGCGAGGGAGCGCGGACGGGGCTGACGTACGTACGCTGTGCTCGTCGAGACGCCGTGGAGACGGCCTCTTGAAATGGGGAGAGAGTTGTGAAGTTGTGTGGGTTGTGGGGGTCCCCGCAGACGGTTTCGCGTCCGGCCGACGCGGCAGCCGCGCATACCGCGTGCACCGCGCATACCGCGTCGAGCGCGCGTACCGCGTCCACCGCTTGTACGGTGCGTCCGCAGCCGTCTGCGGTGATACGCCGTGGGTAGGCGGGGCAAGCCTGCGGAGCGCGGCATACGACGCGTGGTGCCCGCCGTGGGCGGGCGGCACCCGCTACGGCCGCGACTGCGGCTGTGGCTGGAGCCGGTGGCGAGGCGAGCCATGCCGTGGCTGCGGCGCATGCGCCCCGCGTACCCCCGCCCGGGCCGCGACGGCTACCGGCGCTGGATCCCCTCCCGGCGCCAGCTCCTCGGCGCCTTCCTGATCTGTACGGGACTGCTCACCGCCGGTATCACCGTCGCGTACTGGCGGACGGAGATACCGGAGGACCCCAACTCCTTCGCCACCCAGCAGGACAACGTGTACTTCTGGGCCGACGGCAGCGAGATGGCCACGACCGGGTGGGTCAGCCGGCAGGAGATGCCCTTGGAGCGGGTCCCCGAACACGTCCGCTGGGCCGTACTCGCCGCCGAGAACGCCGGCTTCTACTCCGACCCCGGCATCTCCCCGTCCGGGATCCTCCGCGCCCTGTCCCGCATGGTCGGCGGCGGTGACACCCAGGGCGGCTCGACCATCACCCAGCAGTACGTCAAGAACGTGTACCTGACCCAGGACCAGACGTTCTCGCGCAAGGTCAGCGAAATGCTGCTGGCCATCAAGATGGACAACACGTTCAGCAAGGACGAGATCCTGGAGGGATACCTCAACACCAGCTGGTTCGGGCGCGGCACCTACGGCATCCAGCGGGCCTCCCAGGCGTATTACGGCAAGGAGGTCACCCAACTCAACCCCAGCGAGGCGGCGTTCATGGCCTCCCTGCTCAAGGGCGCGGGGCTGTACGACCCGACCCTGGGGCCCAGGAACCGCGAGCGCGCCGTGGAGCGCTGGAGGTGGACGCTCGACCGCATGGTCGCCATCGGCAAGCTGTCCCCGGCCGAGCGCGCCCGGTACACCACCTTCCCGGAACCCACCCAGACCACCAGTGGCCGCACCGATCTCAACGGACAGCAGGGCTATCTCGTGGAGCTGGCCAAGTCCTACGTCATGCGGACGGAGAAGGTCGGGGAGAAGGACTTCGACCTGGGCGGCTACCAGATCCACACCACCTTCGACCGGAAGCGGACCGACGCCCTCGACAAGGCGGTGCGCGAGGCGCGGCGCAGGCTCGACCCGGAGAAGCGGAAGGCCGACACGTTCGTGCGGACCGGCGCCGCGACGGTGGCCCCCGACGGCCGCATCCTCGCCGTCCACGGCGGGCCGGGCTTCGTGAAGCAGGGCTTCAACGAGGCCAACGCCGTCACAGTCCCCGCCGGTTCGGCGTTCGCGCCCTTCGTCTACGCCGCCGCCCTCAGCGACGGGGTGGTCCGGGAACGGGACGCCCCGCGGCGGACCGTCACCCCCGCCACCACCTACAACGGCCAGAACAACGCGTCCGTGATGACGCCCGAGGGGCCGTACTGGGACCGCAACGGCAAAGTGGTGAAGGGCGAGAACGACGGGGGGAAGGACTGGGGCACGAGCATCACCCTGCGCGACGCCATGATCCATTCGGTGAACTCGACGGTCCTCCAGCTCGGCATGGACACCGGTCTGGACCGCGTGCGCACATACGCCCGCAGAGCCGGTCTCCTGCCGTCCAGCCTCGGTGAACAGGTGCCCGGCTTCGCACTCGGCAACTCCACGCCCAGCGCCATCCGGATGGCCACGGCCTACGGCACCTTCGCCGCCAAGGGGACGCACACGGAGCCGTACTCGGTGGTGCGCGTCACCCGCAACGGCTCGGAGATCGACCTGCCGGACCCCGAGACCGGGCGCGCCTTCTCCGCCGAGGTCGCCGGACAGGTGACGGACGCGCTCACCGGCGCCATGGAGGAGGGGACCGGCCGGGCGGCACGGGTCCCGGGCGTACGCGCGGCCGGCAAGACCGGGACCACCACGGACAACACGGCGGCCTGGTTCGTGGGGTACACCTCCAAGGAGGCCACCGCGGTGGTGCTGTACCGCATGGACCTGCGCAAGCTGGAGCTGCTGCCCCTGGACGGCGTCGCGGGCGGGAGCGGCGAGACCGGCGAGACGGGGGAGAGTGGCGAGACGGGCGAGACCGGCGAGGCCGGGGAGAGCGGCGAGGCCGGCGAGACGCCCGGCAGCGCCCTGCCCGCGACCATCTGGCGGGATTACACGAAGACCGTGGCGGCACGCCCCTGAGCGGGCCGTGCCGCCACCGGGGCATCACACCCCGGGGCCGGCCGGGCGGCCGGTACGTCCGGGGCGCGGTTGCCCCGTCCACATCCCGACTACCTCACGACGGCCTTCCAGTCCGGGCTCTGGGCCGGGTCGAGGCCCTGGAGCCGGGCGAGCACCTTCGGGTCCTGGGCGTCCATCCAGTCGGCCAGCTCCCGGAAGGACACGCACTTCACTTCCTTACGGGGGCAGACCTCCCGCATGACGTCCTCCACCGCGTTCATATAGATGCCGCCGTTCCACTGCTCGAAGTGGTTGCCGATGAACATCGGCGCGCGGCTGCCGTTGAAGACCCGGTTGAAGCCGTTCATATAGGCGTCGCGGGTGGTCTTCTCCCAGGTGGGGTACAGGGCCGGATTCCCGTTCGTCTCGCCCTTGGACTGGTTGTAGAGGAAGTTGAAGTCCATGGAGAGCACCTGGACCTCCTTGCCCGGGTACGGCACCATCTGGAGCGGAAAGTCCCAGATACCGTTCTTCTTCTTGGGCCATATCTGGAAGTCACCGGGTGAGCTGGCGTCATAGCGCCAGCCGAACTGCTTGACCGCGGGGATGAGCGTCTTCTGGCCCTCCAGGCACGGCGCCCGGCCCCCGGTGAACTCACGGTCCGGATCGAAGGGCAGCGGCGGCAGATCCGTGAAGCCCGTGTTGGTCTTCCACTTCTTGACCATGTCGTACATCTGCCGCGTCTCGCTCTTCCACTCCGCGACGCTCCAGTCCCCGCCGCCCTTGGCGCCGCAGAAGTGCCCGTTGAAATGCGAGCCGATCTCGTGCCCGTCCTTCCAGGCCCCGCCCAGCTGCTCCAGCGTGGTCCTGATGTGCTCCTCGGTGGGGTACGAGATGGCTGCCGCGCCGCGCCCGTGCTGCGGCGGGCTGTACAGATCCTTCTTCGCCGAAGGCAGCAGATAGATCCCGGTCAGGAAGAGCGTCATATGGGCCTTGCTCTCCTTGGCCACCTGCCGGAAGTGCGAGAAGAGACGGTCGTCCCCTTCCAGCGCGCCGTCCCACGAGAAGACCACGAACTGCGGAGGCTTCTGCCCCGGCTTGAGGCGTTCCGGCTTGAGCTGTCCCGGCTGTGGCCCGGTGTACGAGGTGGACCCGTCGCCCAGGATCTTCACCTCGCCGTCCCAGGGCTCGTCGTCGCGCCGCTTCCCCGCCTCCGCCTTCCCTCCGGGCCCCTGGGGCTCGGCCGCGGATCCACCGCCCTTGTCGCCGTTCTCACGGGCCACGGCGCTGTCGTCGTCACCGCCGACGAGGAGCCTGCCGCACACCAGGGCGATCGCCACGAGTGCCAGTACGGAGACGACGGATATGACCGTGCGGGAGCGCGCCCGCTTTCGGGCGCGCCTGCGGGCGGTGCGGGGCATCGGCGTTGCTGCTTTCGGGGAAGGAAAGTCGTGGTTTCATCCGGTGTGACGAACTGAATATAGAACGGGTACCTGTCCCGCAGACATCAGTTCCAGCAGACTCCCCGTCCCGCGAAGCCTCTCCGCCCGCGAAGCCTCTCGTCCCGCGAAGCCTCCCGTCCCGCCACGCCTCCCCGTCCGGCGGAGCCTCCCCGGCGCCCGGCGCGGTGATCAGTGGCCGGGGGTACCCCCGGCACCCCCTTACCCTTGATGGGTGACCAGCAGCAGTGACCGGACTGGAGCAGTGGACGAAGTGGGCGTTGCTCGAAGCTACGAGATCCGCACCTACGGGTGCCAGATGAACGTCCACGACTCCGAGCGTCTCTCCGGCCTTCTGGAGGAGGCCGGCTACGTCCGCGCCCCCGAGGGCGCCGATGGTGACGCGGACGTCGTCGTCTTCAACACCTGCGCGGTACGGGAGAACGCCGACAACAAGCTGTACGGCAACCTCGGCCGGCTCGCCCCGATGAAGTCGAAGCGGCCCGGCATGCAGATCGCCGTCGGCGGCTGCCTGGCCCAGAAGGACCGCGACACCATCGTGAAGAAGGCGCCGTGGGTCGACGTCGTCTTCGGTACGCACAACATCGGCAAGCTGCCGGTGCTCCTGGAGCGCGCCCGTATCCAGGAGGAGGCGCAGGTCGAGATCGCCGAGTCCCTCGAAGCGTTCCCCTCCACGCTGCCGACCCGGCGCGAGTCCGCGTACGCCGCGTGGGTGTCGATCTCGGTGGGCTGCAACAACACGTGCACCTTCTGCATCGTCCCCGCGCTGCGCGGCAAGGAGAAGGACCGCCGCCCCGGCGACATCCTCGCCGAGATCGAGGCGCTGGTCGCCGAGGGCGTCTCCGAGATCACCCTGCTCGGCCAGAACGTCAACGCGTACGGCTCCGACATCGGTGACCGCGAGGCGTTCTCCAAGCTGCTGCGCGCCTGCGGGAACATCGAGGGTCTGGAGCGCGTCCGGTTCACCTCCCCGCACCCGCGCGACTTCACCGACGACGTGATCGCCGCGATGGCCGAGACGCCCAACGTGATGCCGCAGCTGCACATGCCGCTGCAGTCCGGCTCCGACACCGTCCTGAAGGCGATGCGCCGCTCGTACCGCCAGGACCGGTACCTCGGGATCATCGAGAAGGTGCGCGCCGCGATCCCGCACGCGGCGATCTCCACCGACATCATCGTGGGCTTCCCCGGTGAGACGGAGGAGGACTTCGAGCAGACCATGCACGTGGTGCGCGAGGCGCGCTTCGCGCAGGCCTTCACCTTCCAGTACTCCAAGCGCCCCGGCACCCCGGCCGCCGAGATGGCCGACCAGATCCCCAAGGCGGTCGTGCAGGCCCGTTACGAGCGCCTGGTCGCCCTCCAGGAGGAGATTTCCTGGGAGGAGAACAAGAAGCAGGTCGGCCGCACCCTGGAGGTCATGGTTGCGGAGGGCGAGGGCCGCAAGGACGACGCCACGCACCGGCTGTCCGGCCGCGCCCCCGACAACCGCCTGGTCCACTTCAGCAAGCCGGAGCAGGACGTCCGCCCCGGCGACGTGGTCACCGTCGAGATCACCTACGCCGCCCCGCACCACCTCCTGGCGGAGGGCCCGACGACGCGGGTACGCCGCACCCGCGCGGGCGACGCCTGGGAGAAGCGGAACGCGGGCGAGGCGGCGAAGCCCCAGGGTGTCCTGCTCGGCCTTCCCCAAATCGGCGCCCCCGCCCCCCTCCCCCCGGTCACCGGCGGCTGCACCGTCAGCTGACCACCCCCAGGGCGACCGCGCCAAGCCTCGGTGCCGCTCCGGCGGGCTGTGCGACGGCTGGGCCGGTCCCGGCGGCCGCGCACAGCACCGGACCGCGCCGACCGGTGCCCGGCCTATGCTTCCGGCCGCGCCGGCCCGCGCCGGCCGTGCAGGCCCCCGCCGGCCCGCGCAGAGCCGCTCCGATCCGGCCGCGCCCGCGCAGGCCCGCTCCGATCCGGCCGCGCCCGCGCGGGCGAGCCGTGAGCGGATACGCTGGCGATCATGCTTGTCGCCGCCGCCGTCTGCCCCTGCCCCCCGCTCCTCGTGCCCGACGTGGCCGCCGGTGCCGCGCCCGAACTCGACGGCTTGCGTACCGCGTGTTCCGACGCGATCGCGGTGCTCGCCGCCTCGCGGCCGGACCGGCTGGTCGTGGTGGGGCCGGGCCACAGCGAGGGGATCGAGCGGTACCCGGAGGGCTCCGTGGGCGACTTCCGGGGCTTCGGCGTCGACGTCGGCGTACGACTCGGTGCGGGCGACGGTACGGGCGACCGGCCGCTGCCCGCCTCCCTCGCCGTGGGCGCCTGGCTCCTCGCGCGCGCCCGGTGGGCCGGCGCCCCGGCCGAGGGCCTCGCCGTGGGGGAGCGACTCGCGCCCGCCCGGTGCGCCGACGCGGGCCGTGAACTGGCCGCGCCGCCCGGGCGCCTGGCCCTCCTCGTGCTGGGCGACGGCAGCGCGTGCCGCAGCCTCAAGGCGCCCGGCTACCTCGATGAGCGCTCCGCCCCCTTCGACCAGCGGGCCGCCCGGGCGCTGGGCGCGGCGGACACGGCGGCCCTGGCCGCGCTGGACGAGCACCTCGCGTACGAGCTGAAGGCGGCCGGTCGCGCGCCCTGGCAGGTCCTGGCGGGCGCCGCCGAGGGCGCGGGCCTGGCGGGCCGGCTGCTGTACGAGGACGCCCCGTACGGCGTCGGCTACTTCGTCGCCGCCTGGTCCTGAAACGCCTGGTCCTGACACGCACCGTCACGACACGCACAACGGCGGACGGCCGCGGAGCACAATGCTCCGCGGCCGTCCGCCGTTGTGAACCCAGGCGTACCCGGAGGGTGACGAGGTCAGGAGGCGGGCGGCGCCGGCGGTGCCGGCGGCGTGCCGCCTTCGTCCTTGTGGGCGATCCGGCCGAGGGCATCCTTGGCCTTGCCCGTACCGGATTCGATCTTGTCGCTGTACTTGCCCTTGGTCTTCTGGTCGACCATCCTGGCGGCCTTTTCAAGCCCCTGGTCGATCTTCCCTTCGTGCTGCTGCGCGAGGTCCGAGACCTTCTCCTTGGCGGGGGCGAGCTTGGCCTTCAACGAATCCAGGAAGCCCATGGGGCACCTTCCCTCGAGTAACCGACGCGGTGATCCTACGTGCGGGCGCCCTCACCGGCCTCATTGTCGGCGGCCTCCTCGGCCGACTGCTGCTTGGGAATGTCCACACCCTCGGCGGCCGGGGCCTCCGGCGTCTTGGCCGCATCGGCCGTGTCCGACGTCTCCGGCTCGGCCGCCGCGCCGTCCGCGGGGTCCTGGCCCTCCGCCGGCGTGGCGACCGCCGTCTCCCCGTCCGAAGCCTCGGCAGACTCCTTGCCCTTCCGGCGAAACCGTGCAAAAACGCCCATATCAACTCCATAGCGTACTCGTGTGGGCGAAATTCCGCGCCGTCCGGAGCGTCCCATTGCGTCGCCCGGTGGAGCCGGTCCGTAAACCGGCGGTCGGAACCTCGCAACAGGCAACGACGCCGAATCCATGCCGTCACGTAACTCGTTCGGGGACGGGCCAGGACGTTTGCGAGACTGGGACGGTGAGAAGTGCAGCTCCCGCCCCGCGGGTCATCGCCGTCGTCGGTCCCACAGCGGCCGGAAAGTCCGATCTGGGCGTCCACCTCGCCCAGCGGCTGGGCGGCGAAGTCGTCAACGCCGACTCCATGCAGCTCTACCGGGGGATGGACATCGGCACCGCCAAGCTGACGCCCGAGGAGCGCGGCGGCATCCCGCACCACCTCCTGGACATCTGGGACGTCACCGAAACGGCCAGCGTCGCCGAGTACCAGAGGCTGGCCCGCGCGGAGATCGACCGGCTCCTCGCCGCGGGCCGTACGCCGGTCCTCGTCGGCGGTTCCGGGCTGTACGTACGCGGCGCCATCGACGCCCTGGAATTCCCCGGCACGGACCCCGTCGTCCGCGCCCGCCTGGAAGACGAACTCGAAGCGCGCGGCTCCGGCGTGCTGCACGCCCGCCTCGCCGCCGCCGACCCTCAGGCCGCGCACGCCATCCTGCCCAGCAACGGCCGCCGCATCGTCCGGGCCCTGGAGGTCATCGAGATCACCGGCAAGCCCTTCACGGCCAACCTCCCCGGCCACGACTCGGTGTACGACACCCTCCAGATCGGCGTCGACGTCGAACGCCCCGAACTCGACGACCGGATCACCGCGCGCGTGGACCGGATGTGGGCGGCCGGACTGGTCGACGAGGTCCGGGAACTGGAGGCACGCGGCCTGCGCGAGGGCCGCACCGCCTCCCGCGCCCTCGGCTATCAGCAGGTGCTCGCCGCGCTCGCGGGGGAGTGCACCGAGGAGGAGGCGCGCGCCGAAACCGTACGCGCCACCAAGCGGTTCGCGCGCCGCCAGGACTCCTGGTTCCGCCGCGACCCGCGCGTCCACTGGCTGAGCGGCGCCACCGCGCACCGGGCGGAACTCCCACGCCAGGCGGAGGCGTTGGTCGAACGAGCGGTTACAGCCTGATCACGTGATGGCATCGGGACGCCCTGCCCGTCATTGCGGCGGTCAAGGGCGTGCCATCATCGAGCATCGATCGTCCAGTGGAATCCGAGTGGGGAGGGCGCGTGGCGATGGAGGCCGGCCCTCGCGACAGAGAACAGCGGGAAACACCGGACGGAAGCCGGCTGGGCAGTGACGCACCGGGCCTGAGCCCGGACGGCCCCGACCTCAACGAGGACGGGACGCCGGAGATCACCCCCGACGAGGTGGAGGTCGAACTGCGCCCGCAGCGCAAGCTGCGCATCTGGCAGCTCGCCCCCATCGTGGGGCTCGCCACCCTCGGCTCCCTGATGTTCGCCTTCCCCCTCGCCTTCGGCTCGGGCGACGGCGGCGCGGTCCTCGCCATGCTGGGCCTCCTGCTGTGCGGCTGCGCCGCCGGCTGGGGCCTGATGGCCGCCCGCCGCGTCGGATACACCTGGCCCGGACTGCCCGCCCGCGGCTCCGGCGAGCGCCCCGACTGGCGGATCATCGTGCTGTACGCGGTCGGCGTCGCCGTACCGGTCGCACTGGCCGTCTGGCGAGTCGCCCGCCTCCGCTGAGGCGCCCGGCCGGCCCGACGGCGCGCCGCCCCGGCTCCAGCCCGCCTGCCTCCGCCGAGGGCGCCCCGGCCGGCTCGCGGACCGTTGTCGTACCCCACCCGTACGATTGATCGCATGACCACCGCTCCCCTCGCCTTCCTCAAGGGCCACGGCACCGAGAACGACTTCGTGATCGTGCCCGACCCGGACAACGCCATCGACCTGCCCGCGCCCCGCGTGGCGCGCGTCTGCGACCGCCGGGCCGGCGTCGGCGGCGACGGGCTGCTGCACGTGGTCAGGTCCGCCGCCCACCCCGAGGCGCGGGACATGGCGGGCGAGGCCGAGTGGTTCATGGACTACCGCAACGCCGATGGCTCGGTCGCCGAGATGTGCGGCAACGGCATCCGCGTCTTCGCCCGCTACCTCCAGCACGCCGGCCACGTCACCGCCGGTGACATCGCCATCGCCACCCGAGCGGGCGTCAAGCGCGTCCACCTCGCCAAGAACGGGGACGTGACCGTCTCCATGGGCCGCGCCCTGCTCCCCGAGGACGGCGTCACCGTGACCGTGGGCGGCCGCAGCTGGGCCGCGCGGAACGTGAACATGGGCAACCCGCACGCCGTGGCCTTCGTCGAGGATCTGGACCACGCCGGTGACCTGCGCTCCGCGCCGCCGTTCAGCCCCGCCGCGGTCTACCCGGACGGGGTCAACATCGAGTTCGTCGCCGACCGCGGCCCGCGCCACGTGGCGATGCGCGTCCACGAGCGCGGCGCCGCCGAGACCCGCTCCTGCGGCACGGGCGCGTGCGCGGTGGCCGTCGCCGCGGCCCGCCGGGACGGCGCCGACCCGGCCGAGACGGGGACACCGGTCACGTACACCGTGGACGTCCTCGGCGGCACGCTGACGATCACCGAGCGCCCGGACGGGGAGGTCGAGATGACCGGCCCCGCGGTCATCGTCGCCGAAGGCCACATCGACCCTTCGTGGTGGGACACGGCTCTCGCCTGACCTTCGCTCGAATGGGTGATCCGGTTCACTCTGGGCGAGAGCGGGTCAGCGCTACGTGATGGGCTCGGTAGCATCAAGCACCGGCCCGGGCGGGCACGCCTTGCCCGCCCACCGCCGGTCGACGCCGCCGGAGGTGCCCATGAGCGCAGAGGCCACCAACCCCGCCCCCAGCCGACGGCGCGGCCGCCCGAGGATCGACCTCCGGAGGCTCGGCCGCGCCGCCCTGCTCGGTCCCGCCACCCGAGACCGGCTGCCCGACGCGATCAGCCACGTGGCAGAGGCGCACCGGGCCCACTACCCCGACGCGGACCTGGCCGTGCTGCGACGGGCGTATGTGCTCGCCGAGTCCTCGCACCGCGGCCAGTTCCGCAAGAGCGGCGAGCCCTACATCACCCACCCCCTGGCCGTCACCCTGATCCTGGCCGAACTGGGCGCCGAGACCACCACCTTGACCGCCTCCCTCCTCCACGACACCGTCGAGGACACGGATGTGACGCTCGAACAGGTCAGGGAGGAGTTCGGCGAAGAGGTCTGCTACCTCGTCGACGGCGTCACCAAACTGGAGAAGGTCGACTACGGCGCCGCCGCCGAGCCCGAGACCTTCCGCAAGATGCTCGTCGCCACCGGCAACGACGTACGCGTCATGTCCATCAAACTCGCCGACCGGCTGCACAACATGCGCACCCTCGGCGTGATGCGCCCCGAGAAACAGGCCCGCATCGCCAAGGTCACCCGCGACGTCCTCATCCCGCTCGCCGAACGGCTCGGCGTACAAGCCCTCAAAACCGAGTTGGAGGACCTGGTCTTCGCCATCCTCCACCCCGCCGAGTACGAGGCCACCCGCGCGCTCATCGCCGACAACGCCACCGCCGGGGACGCGCTGGCCGCCATCGCCGACGACGTCAGGAGCGTGCTCCGGGAGGCCGGCATCACCGCCGAAGTCCTCATCAGGCCACGGCACTTCGTCTCCGTACACCGGGTCAAACTCAAACGCGGAGAGCTGCGCGGCACCGACTTCGGACGGCTGCTGGTCCTGGTCGGGGAGGACGCCGACTGCTACGGAGTCCTCGGCGAGCTGCACACCTGCTTCACCCCGGTGATCTCCGAGTTCAAGGACTTCATCGCGGCGCCCAAGTTCAACCTGTACCAGTCGCTGCACACCGCCGTCGCCGCGCCGGACGGTTCGGTCGCCGAAGTGCTCATCCGTACGCACCAGATGCACAAGGTCGCCGAAGCGGGCGTCGTCGCCCTCGGCAACCCGTACGCCGCACCCGCCGATGCCTCCCAGGCGCCCGATACCTCCCAGGCACCCGATACCTCCGAGGCCGCCGATACCTCCGAGGCGCCCGAGGCTTCCGGCAACGGCGAGGACGGGGAGCGCGCCGACCCCACCCGGCCCGGCTGGTTGTCCCGGCTGCTGGAGTGGCAGCAGGCCGCCCCCGACCCCGACACCTTCTGGACGTCGCTCCGCGCCGACCTGGCGCAGGACGGCGAGATCACCGTCTTCCGCCCGGACGGCGGCACACTCGCCCTGCCGGCGGGCGCGACCTGCGTGGACGCCGCGTACGCGCAGTACGGCGAGGCGGCGCACACCTGCATCGGCGCGCGCGTCAACGGCCGGCTGGCGACGCTGGGTACGGTCCTCGGCGACGGGGACACCGTGCAGCTGCTGCTGGCCCAGGACTCGCCGCGGGGAACCGCCCGCGGCACGCGACAGGACGCGGCCGCCGATCCCGCCCAGGACGCCGCCTCCGGGCCCTCGCCGGACTGGCTGGAGCACGCCCGCACCCCGGCCGCCCGGATCGCCATCACCGGCTGGCTCGCCGCGCACCCGCAGACCGCGAAGCTCCCCGCGGCCGACCCCGTTCCCCGGCCCGCCACCGCGAGTCCGAGCCCAGGACCGGACCCTCACCGCCAGCCGGACCCCCACCGCCAGCCGGACCCCCACCGCCAGCCGGACCCGGCCCGGTACCCGGACCCCCACCGGCACCGGGATCCCGACAGGCACGCCGCCCCCGCGGCGAACGCCGTCGTCGCCGACCTGCCCGACGCCACCGTGCGGCTGGCCCGCTGCTGCACGCCCGTGCCGCCCGACGCGGTCACCGGCTTCGCGGTACGCGGCGGGAACGTCACCGTCCACCGCACCGGCTGCCCCGCCGTACGGCGCATGGAGGCGGTCGGGCGCGTGCCGGTGGCCGTGCGCTGGGGTGAGGCGGCCGAGTGCCGGGTCACGCTGGTCGCCGAGTCGTTCGGGCGGCCGCGGCTGCTCGCCGACCTCACCGAGGCGATCGCCACGGCGGGCGCCGCGATCGTCTCGGCCACCGTCGAACCGCCCAGCGAGCAGCGCGTCCGGCACACGTACACGCTCCAGATCCCCGACGCGGCCCAGCTGCCCGCCCTGATGCGCGCCATGCGCGACGTGGCGGGCGTGTACGACGTGCGCCGAGCCCAGCAGCCCGCCGCGGCCACCGGCTGAACGCCCCACCCCGCCGGGGCGCGTCCCGAGGCCGTTCGGGTGCGCGGGGCGCGCGCCGTCACTGCGCGCGCCCCCCGCGCTGGTAGCGGTTGCTCCATGTCCCTCACATCCCGCTCGTCCCGACGCCTCCGGGTGGCCCTGGTGGCCGCGGCCTCGGCCGGTCTGATCGGCGCGGCGCTGCCCGCGCCCGAGCCGCTCGGCATCGGCGACCCGCTCTTCCCCCACCTGGGCAACCCGGGCTACGACGTTCTCGCCTACGACATCGCCTTCACCTACCACGGTGACAACAGCAAGCCGCTGGACGCCGTCACCAAGATCGACGCACGGGCCACCGACCGGCTCGACCGCATCAACCTGGACTTCACGCACGGAACCGTCCGCTCCGTCGAGGTCGACGGCCGGCCCGCCGAGTTCGCGCTCAGCGGTGAGGACCTGGTCATCGAGCCCTCCGAGGCGGTGGAAGACGGCGCCCCGGTGCACATCGCCGTCACCCACACCAGCGACCCGGCCGGGCCCAGGAACACCGGTGGCTGGATCCGCACCGCCGACGGGCTCGCGATGGCCAACCAGGCCGACGCCGCCCACCGCGTCTTCCCCGGCAACGACCACCCCTCCGACAAGGCGTACTTCACCTTCCGTATCACCGCCCCCAAGAACCTCACGGTGGTCGCCAACGGGCGCAAGACGGCACAGGTGCTCGCCGGGAACACCCAGAGCTGGCTGTACCGCGGCAGCCGCCCCATGGCCACCGAACTGGCCCAGGTCTCCATCGGCCGCTCCACCGTCGTCCACCGCACCGGCCCGCACGGCCTGCCGGTGCGCGACGTGGTGCCGTCCGCCGACGTCAACCGCATGGAACCCTGGCTGAAGAAGACCCCCGCCCACCTGGAGTGGATGGAGCGGAAGGTCGGCCGCTACCCCTTCGAGACGTACGGCCTGCTCATCGCCGACGCCGAGACCGGTTTCGCGCTGGAGACGCAGACGCTCTCGCTCTTCGAGCGCTCCCTGTTCACCCGGGGCGGTCTGCCCGCCTGGTACATCGAATCGATCATGGTCCATGAGCTGGCCCACCACTGGTTCGGCAACAGCGTCTCGCCGCGCACCTGGTCCGACCTGTGGCTCAACGAAGGGCACGCCACCTGGTACGAGGCGCTGTACGCGGAGGAGACGGCGAAGCACCCCCTGGAGCGGCGGATGCGGCTGGCGTACGCCGAGTCCGACGGCTGGCGCGCGGCGGGCGGGCCGCCGGCCGCGCCCAAGCGGCCCGCGGCGGGACAGAAGATCAGTCTGTTCCGGCCGGTCGTCTACGACGGCAGCGCCCTGGTCCTGTACGCGCTGCGGCAGGAGATCGGCAAGGACGCCTTCGACCGGCTGGAGCGTCGCTGGGTGACGGAGTACGCGCACGGGACCGCGGGTACCGCGGACTTCGTACGGCTCGCCTCAGAGGTGGCGGGCCGGGACCTGACCGCGTTCCTGAAGGGATGGCTGTACGGGGAGCGGACCCCGAAGATGCCGGGCCACCCGGACTGGCGCAGCAAAGCCCCGGCCAAGGCGGCCGGGAAGGGTGCCGAAAACGGCGCCGGTCACGGGGGTGGGCACCACCCCGCGCGTCCCGCCAAGCCCTGAAAACCGGGGTGACGGGCCCGGCCGTACCGTGCGACCATCGAGGGGTCGGCGGCGCTGCCGGGCCCGTGGTATGCCAAGGGCCCGCCCCGGGAATGATCCGGGGGAGTCACGCGTTGTGACTGGTGTACCGAGTTTTTTGGCATTTTCCGCTCGAGTCCGCGAGCTCGAGTCATCCCACGACGTAAGGATCCAATGACCTCCTCTTCATCCCCTTCCCAGGACGCGCAGAGCTTCGCGGACACCAACCGCACCGAGAGCCTTCGGGCCGATGCCCTGATGGAAGAGGACGTCGCCTGGAGCTACGAGATCGACGAAGAGCGGGACGGCGACCAGTTCGACCGCTCCGAGCGGGCCGCGCTGCGACGGGTGGCCGGTCTCTCCACCGAGCTCGAAGACGTCACCGAGGTCGAGTACCGGCAGCTGCGCCTGGAGCGCGTGGTGCTGGTCGGCGTCTGGACCTCGGGGACCGTGCAGGACGCGGAGAACTCCCTCGCCGAGCTGGCCGCGCTCGCCGAGACGGCGGGTGCGCTGGTGCTCGACGGGGTGATCCAGCGCCGCGACAAGCCGGACCCGGCCACGTACATCGGATCGGGCAAGGCGAACGAGCTGCGTGACATCGTGCTCGAAACCGGGGCCGACACCGTCGTCTGCGACGGTGAGCTCAGCCCCGGACAGCTGATCCACCTGGAGGACGTCGTCAAGGTCAAGGTGGTCGACCGGACCGCCCTGATCCTCGACATCTTCGCCCAGCACGCCAAGTCCCGGGAGGGCAAGGCGCAGGTCTCGCTGGCGCAGATGCAGTACATGCTGCCTCGGCTGCGAGGCTGGGGCCAGTCGCTGTCCCGGCAGATGGGTGGCGGTGGCTCGGGCTCCTCGGGTGGCGGTATGGCCACACGTGGCCCCGGTGAGACCAAGATCGAGACGGACCGGCGCCGGATCCGCGAGAAGATGGCGAAGATGCGCCGTGAGATCGCGGAGATGAAGACCGGCCGTGACATCAAGCGGCAGGAGCGGCGCCGCAACAAGGTGCCGTCGGTCGCGATCGCCGGTTACACCAACGCCGGCAAGTCGTCCCTGCTCAACCGGCTGACGGGCGCGGGCGTCCTCGTGGAGAACGCGCTGTTCGCCACCCTCGACCCGACCGTGCGCCGGGCCGAGACGCCCAGTGGCCGCCTGTACACGCTGGCGGACACCGTGGGGTTCGTCCGGCACCTGCCGCACCACCTCGTCGAGGCGTTCCGCTCCACCATGGAGGAGGTCGGCGACTCCGACCTGATCCTGCACGTGGTGGACGGCTCGCACCCGGCGCCGGAGGAGCAGCTGGCCGCCGTGCGCGAGGTGATCCGCGACGTCGGCGCCACGGACGTCCCCGAGATCGTCGTCATCAACAAGGCGGACGCCGCCGATCCGCTCGAACTGCAGCGGCTGCTGCGCATCGAGCGGCACGCGATCGCGGTCTCCGCGCGGACCGGTGAGGGCATCGACGAGCTGCTCGCGCTCATCGACGCCGAGCTGCCGCGGCCGAAGGTCGAGATCGAGGTGCTCCTTCCGTACACGCAGGGCGGGCTGGTCTCGCGTGTGCACACCGAGGGCGAGGTGCTCTCCGAGAAGCACACCCCGGAGGGCACGCTGCTCAAGGCGCGGGTGCACGAGGAACTGGCCGCGTCGCTGACGCCGTTCGTACCGGTCGCGCACTGAGCCGATGGCGTGACCGCATGACCGCATGACCGGAGGCCCGCCCCCTCTCCACGAGGGGCGGGCCTCCGGTCATGTCCGGTGCCCCGGAGCGGGGGTTACCGGCCGGCGAACTTCTCGCTGACCGCTTCGTAGACGCCCTTCGCCTCGGCACCCAGGCGCGGACCGGCGAGCCAGCCCGCCGTCACCGGCCCGATCGAGGTGTTGGACACCAGGGCGGGCTTGCCGTCCCGGCCCGTCGCGACCCAGCCGCCACCGGAGGACCCGCCCGTCATGGTGCAGCCGATGCGGTACATCGTCGGCTGCGCCGCCTCGATGGACAGCCGGCCCGGCTTGTCGGCGCACTGGAACATCTTCTGGCCGTCGAACGGCGGGGCCGCCGGGTAACCGGTCGCCTCCATGCTCGTGATCTTCTGCGCGGCCGGGGCGCTGAACTCCACTGGCAGTGCCGAACCGACCGTCTCCTCCAGCGACTTGCCGTTACCGCCCTTCTCCGGCGTCACATGAATGACGGCGAAGTCGTACGGAGCGCCCTGACCACCGGTGGCGGCACCCTGGGCGATCCACTGCTCGGACGTCTGCGCCCAGTCCCCCCACCACACGCCGTACGGCGCGATCTCCTCGCGGGTCGCGTTCTCCAGCTCGGCCGTGGACATGCCGCTGTCGTTGTACGAGGGGACGAAGGCGATGTTGCGGTACCAGCCGCCGTTCTTGCCGGCGTGCACGCAGTGGCCCGCCGTCCACACCAGGTTGGACTTGCCGGGGTTGGCGGGGTCCTTCACCACGGTCGCGGAGCACACCATCGAGCCTTCGGGGCCGTCGAAGAGCACCTTCCCGGCCTCCGGGGCGCCGGAGTGGTACGGCGCCCCGACCGGCCGCGCCTCCACGGGCTCGGGCGCCGGGTCGGTGACGGCCTCGTCGCCGGAGATGTCCTCCTCCTCGACCGGCCGGTCGGGCTCCTGCGCGTCCCGCATCCGGTCCGGGTCCCACAGGTCCTCGATGATGGGGTTGACGAAGTCCTTGGCCTCACGCAGCCAGGTGTCCTTGTCCCAGTTCTTCCACTCGCCGTTCTTCCACTTGTCCAGATCGATCCCGTGCTCCTTGAGCCGGTCCTTCAGATCGTCCGGAATCGTGATCTTGCCGTCGGGCGTCTGGCCGGCCGAAGCCGTGGGCGCACCGCCCGCGTTGTCCTCACCCGGGCCGCAGGCCGTGGCCGTCAGCGCCAGCGCCGCGGCGACGGAGGCTGCGGCGAGCAGCGGGCGTATGGGTCGCATGTCCTGATCCCCCTGGGACTTCGTAACAGAGCACTTCTCAACATCGGCACCGGAGTGCGGCCCCCACTATGCCGGTGCCCCGGATGACGGCGTGCGGCAGGGCCGCGGTTGCGCCGGACAGAGGACGCACAAGGATCTTGGCGGTGGCCGTGATCCTGAACACATGTCGTCGTTGGTACGTACGGGGGACACAAGGACGGCGCTCGCGGCCTTCCTGCGGCGGACGAGCTACATACCGATGTGCAACGCACCCTTACCGGGAGGACCCGAAGCCGTGGCCGTGACCGAATCCGCCCCGGTGGCACCGACGTCCGCACACGAGGGCATCCTGCGCCGCCAGTCGCTCCGCGAATCGGCGGCCCGCACCTATGCCCGCTCCCTGCCGATCGTCCCGGTGCGCGCACGAGGCCTGACGATCGAAGGCGCGGACGGCCGCCGCTACCTCGACTGCCTGTCCGGAGCGGGCACCCTGGCCCTCGGGCACAACCACCCGGTGGTCCTGGAGGCGATCAGGAAAGTCCTCGACTCGGGCGCCCCCCTGCACGTCCTCGACCTGGCCACCCCCGTCAAGGACGCCTTCACCACCGAGCTGTTCGCCACGTTGCCCCGCCAACTGGCCGACGACGCACGCATCCAGTTCTGCGGGCCGGCCGGCACGGACGCGGTCGAGGCCGCGCTCAAACTCGTCCGCAACGCGACCGGCCGCCGCGGCCTGCTCGCCTTCACCGGCGCGTACCACGGCATGACGGCCGGGGCCCTGGCCGCGTCCGGCGGCGCCACGGACGTCCGCGTGACCCGCCTCCCGTACCCGCACGACTACCGCTGCCCCTTCGGCGTCGGCGGTGAGCGCGGCGCCGAACTCGCCGCCCGCTGGACCGAGAGCCTCCTGGACGACCCCAAGAGCGGAGTGCCCGCCCCGGCCGGGATGATCCTCGAACCGGTGCAGGGCGAGGGCGGTGTGATCCCCGCGCCCGACACCTGGATGCGCCGGATGCGGCGGATCACCGCCGCCCGCTCCATCCCGCTCATCGCGGACGAGGTGCAGACGGGCGTCGGCCGGACCGGGGCGTTCTGGGCGGTGGAGCACAGCGGTGTCGTCCCCGATGTGATGGTCCTGTCCAAGGCCATCGGCGGCTCCCTCCCCCTGGCCGTCATCGTCTACAGGTCCGGCCTCGACGTCTGGCAGCCCGGCGCCCACGCCGGCACCTTCCGCGGCAACCAGCTCGCCATGGCGGCCGGCGCGGCCACCCTCGCCTTCGTACGCGAAAACCGCCTCGCCGAGCGCGCGGCCGTCCTCGGGGCGCGCATG
Organism: Streptomyces ficellus; assembly: GCF_030406405.1. GTDB lineage: Bacteria > Actinomycetota > Actinomycetes > Streptomycetales > Streptomycetaceae > Streptomyces > Streptomyces ficellus_B. The sequence goes on along the minus strand of NZ_JAUEPL010000001.1, from coordinate 296,273 downwards.
GTGGGGCAGCTCCAGGGCCTGGCGGCGGCCCACCGGTGCATCGGCGACGTACGCGGCAGGGGCCTCATGATCGGCGTCGAGCTCGTGACCCCGGACGACACCGCCGACGTACCGCCCCCGGACCCCTCCCTCGCCGCGGCGGTCCAGCGCGAGTGCCTCAAGCGCGGTCTCATCGTCGAACTCGGCGGCCGCCACGCCGGCGTCGTACGCCTCCTGCCTCCGCTGACGCTCACCGACGAACAGGCGGATGCCGTCCTCGACCGCTTCACCGACGCCCTCGCGGCCGCCGAGCGCCTGCCCCACGAGCCGAGCGGCACAGGTCCGTCCCGCTGAACCGGCCCCCCACACCCTCACCAGAAAGCGCCCTCCGTGAACCCCACCCCCGCACCCGAAGCAGCCGGCGCCGACGGCCACCCCACCGCCCCGCACCGCGGACCGGACGCCGCGCGCGGGCCCCTCACGGTCGAGTCGACAACCGTGCCGCGCCAGCAGCCGGGGGCGTACGCCGAGCAGCGCACCCCCCTGCCGGCGGTGGCCGCGGACCCCCTCGACCACCCGGACGCGCACCGCGCCGCGGACGCCGCGACCATCGAGAACCTGCTCCGCTGCTGGGTACGGGAGAAGAACCTCGCCCAACCGGCCGGCACCACCCTGCGCGTCCCTCTCGACGTCAGCGGGACCGCCCTGCTCGTCCCCGTCCACTACTGGTCGCCCACCGGCTGGCACCGCTTCGGCCCGCCCTGTCTCGAAGGCGCCCCGCACACCGCCCCGCCCGCCGACGCGGTCACCGTCGCCGCCCTCCTCGGCCGGGAGTCGGGCACCCGCGAAAGCGCCGACCTGGTCGGCAGGGTCGCCGACTCGGCCCGCCGCACCGCCGAGTTCATCGCCCACCGGCGCCACCACCCCGGCGCCGGGCCCGACGCCGACCTGTTCCTCACCGCCGAGCAGTCCCTGCTGCTGGGCCACCCGCTCCATCCCACACCCAAGAGCCGCGAAGGGCTGTCGGACTCCGAAGCCAGGCTGTACTCACCGGAGTTGAACGGCGCGTTCCCCCTGCACTGGATGGCCGTCCACCGGTCCGTACTGGCCGCCGACTCCGCCTGGTCCGAACAGGGCCGCACCGTGCCCGCCGATCAGCTCACCGCCCGCCTCGCCAAGGGCCTCACCCTCCCCGACAACACCGCCGCCCTGCCCCTGCACCCCTGGCAGGCCCGCGAACTGCTCCACCGCCCCGCCGTCACCCGGCTGCTGTCCGCCGGTCTCCTTCACGACCTCGGCTCCCACGGCGAACCCTGGCATCCCACCTCCTCCGTCCGGACCGTCCACCAGCCCGGCGCCGACGCCATGCTGAAGCTGTCCCTCGGCGTACGCATCACCAACTCCCGCCGCGAGAACCTCCGCAAGGAGCTCCACCGGGGCGTCGAGGTGCACCGCCTGCTGCGCACCGGCCTCACCGAGCAGTGGCGGGCCGTCCACCCGACGTTCGACATCGTGCGCGACCCGGCGTGGCTCGCCGTCGACACCCCCTCCGGCGAGCCCGTCCCGGGGCTCGACGTCATGCTCCGCCACAACCCCTTCGGCCACGGCGACGACGCCGTCTGCATCGCGAGCCTCACCACCCCCCGGCCCTGGCCCGGCTCCACCCGGATGCGTTCGCGCCTCGCCGTCACCGTGTCCCGGCTCGCCACCCGCACCGGCCGCCCCACCGGAGCCGTCGCCGCCGAGTGGTTCCTGCGCTACCTGGACCAGGTCGTCCGGCCCGTGCTGTGGCTGGACGGCACGGCCGGCGTGGCCCTGGAGGCCCACCAGCAGAACACCCTGGTCATCCTGGACCCCGACGGCTGGCCCCGAGGCGGCCGCTACCGCGACAACCAGGGCTACTACTTCCGTGAGTCCCACCGCGCCGCACTGGAACGCCGGCTCCCCGGCATCGGCGTCCACAGCGACACCTTCGTCTCCGACGACGTCACCGACGAGCGCTTCGCCTACTACCTCGGCATCAACAACGTCCTCGGCCTGATCGGCGCCTTCGGCGCCCAGCGCCTCGCCGACGAACGCCTCCTCCTCGCCGCCTTCCGGCGGTTCCTCACCGGCGCCACCGGCCTCGGCTCACCGCTCCCGGCCCGCCTCCTGGAGAGCCCGACTCTGCGCTGCAAGGCCAACCTCCTCACCCGTCTGCACGGCCTCGATGAACTCGTCGGCCCCGTCGACACCCAGTCCGTGTACGTCACCATCACCAACCCCCTGCGCCGCTGACGGAACCAGACCCGCGAACTGCTGAGAGGAGAGCGCCCCGTGCGTCCCACCGATGCGAGCACCGACACCGGTCCCACTCCTCGTGCGCCGGCCGGCGCCGGCACGGAGGACACCCTGGAACTGCGGCTGCCCGACGCGCTCATCACGCTGTTCGGAGCGGAGGGCGCCCCGGCCACCGGGCGCCCGTCGCCGGAGGACGGCGCAACCGGCGACGTGCCCGATGCCTTGTCCGATGCCTTGTCCGGCGATCTGTCGGACGGCCTGTCGGACGGCCTGTCCGGCGACCTGCTCGACACCGTCGCCGAGTGGGGGCCCGTCACCACGCCCGCCGGTCGATTCCAGCTCGTCCCCGTACGTATCGACCGGGACCTCGCGCTGATCAGCCGATGGATGAACGACCCGGCGGTCGCCGCCTTCTGGGAACTGGCCGGACCCGAATCCGTCACCGCCGCCCACCTGCGCGCCCAGCTCGACGGCGACGGGCGCAGCGTGCCGTGCCTCGGCGTCCTCGACGGCGCCCCCATGAGCTACTTCGAGATCTACCGCGCCGATCTCGACCCGCTGGCCCGGCACTACCCGGCCCGCCCGCACGACACCGGTGTCCACCTCCTCATCGGTGGCGTCGCCAACCGTGGCCGGGGCCTCGGCACCACGCTGCTCAGAGCCGTCTTCGACCTCGTACTCGACAACCGCCCCAGCTGCGCACGCGTCGTCGCCGAACCCGATGTGCGCAACACCCCCTCCGTCGCGGCCTTTCTGACCGCAGGGTTCCGCTTCTCCGCCGAACTCGACCTTCCCGAAAAGCGAGCCGCGCTCATGGTCCGTGAACGAGCCTTGCGACACCTGCTGTGAACAGCCTGCCGCTCTCCATACACCGCTCGACCCGCATCGGTTCCCCCTGGAGGAGTCCCTGTGCCCCCATCTCCTGCCGCCCATGACTCCACAGAGCCGCCCGCCCGGCCGTCCCCGCCGACTCCCACCGCCCCGCCCGAACTCAATCCGCAGGCGTGGGCCCGTGCCTCCCGCCGCCTCCTCGCGAAGATGCTGGCCGAATTCGCCTATGAGGAGATCATCGAGCCGAGCAGGCAGCCCACCCAGCCGGACGGCACGCCCGCGCGGACCCACGACGACCCCGCTGCCGCCCCCGCCGCATCCGCCCCCCGCCAGGCCGCCGATGCCGCCGATGGCGCCGACACGGCCGATGCCGCCGCCGATGCCGCCGACACCGCAGGGCGCGCGGCCGCCCGCCGGCACACGCCGCACGGCGCGCAGACCGGCCGGCCCCCGACCGACCCGTACACGCTGAGGCTCGACGACGGCTCCGCCCTCGCCTTCACCGCGCGCCGGACCGCCTACGGCAGCTGGCGGGTCGATCCGCAGTCGATCACCCGCGACGGCCGGCCGTTCACCGACCCGCTGGACTTCCTCGTCCGGGCCCGCCGCCTCCTCGCCCTGGACGGCGCCACGCTCGGCCACCTCGTCCGGGAACTGGCCACCACACTCGCCGCCGACGCCCGGCTCGACCACACCGCGCTCCCGGTCGACCGGCTCGCCGACCTCGACTACGCCGAGCTCGAAGGCCACCAGACCGGCCACCCGTGGATCGTGTTCAACAAGGGCCGCATCGGCTTCTCCGCCACCGACGTGGCCCGCTGGGCGCCCGAAGCCCGCCGCCCCGCCCCGCTTCCCTGGATCGCGGTCAGCACCGCGCTCGCCGCCTACCGAGGCGTGCCCGCGCTCGACACCCCCGCGCGCCTCTACAGCCGTGAACTGTCCCCCGCCGTACGGGACTCCTTCGCCGCGGCGCTCCGCTCCCGGGGCCTCGACGAGGACACCTACCTCTACCTCCCCGTACACCCCTGGCAGTGGGACGAGGTACTGCTGCCGCTGTACGCCTCTGCCATCGCCGAAGGCGCCATCGTGCCCCTGCCCGCGGACAGCGACCTGCGGCTGCCGCAGCAGTCCATCCGCACGTTCCTCAACGTCAGCAGACCCGACCGGCACACGGTCAAGCTGCCGCTGTCCGTGCTCAACACCCTCGTGTGGCGCGGCCTGCCCACCGAGCGCACCCTCGCGGCCCCCGCCGTGACCGCCTGGGTCCACGCACTGCGCGACGCCGACCCGTTCCTGCGGGACGAGTGCGGTGTGATCCTCCTCGGTGAGGTCGCCTCCGTCACGGTCGAGCACCCGCTCTACGACCACCTCCCCGAAGCCCCGTACCAGTACAAGGAGTTGCTCGGCGCGATCTGGCGCGAACCGCTGCGCCTGCCGCCCGGCGAGCGCGCCCGCACGCTCGCGTCCCTCCTCCACACCGACGCCCAGGGGCGCGCGTTCACCGCCGAACTCGTGACCCGGTCGGGGCTCGACCCGAGCGTGTGGCTCCAGCACCTGTTCGCCGCGCTGCTGCCTCCGCTGCTGCACTTCCTCTACCGCTACGGCACCGTTTTCTCGCCGCACGGCGAGAACGCCATCGTCGTCTTCAACGACCAGGACGTCCCGGTGCGCCTCGCGATCAAGGACTTTGTCGACGACATCAACGTCAGCGCACGCCCGCTGCCCGAACACGAACCGATGCCGGACGACGTACGGGCCGTGCTCCTCACCGAGGAGCCGGGATTCCTGACGCAGTTCATCCACTCCGGGCTCTTCGTCGGTGTGTTCCGTTTCCTCGCACCGCTCTGCGAGGAGCAACTCGGTGTTCCGGAGGCGGACTTCTGGTCACTCGTACGGGCTGAAATTCTCCGGCACCAGGCGCGCTTCCCGGAGCTCAAGGACCGTTACGAGCTGTTCGACCTGCTCACGCCCCGTATCGAGAGGCTGTGCCTCAACCGCAACCGGCTGCACCTGGACGGCTACCGCGACCGCCCCGAGCGCCCGCACGCGGCCATTCACGGCACTGTCCCCAATCCGCTCGCGTGAGGCGAGGTGATCCGGCGTGCTCCGGCGTGATCCGGCGTGATCCGATTGTCAGTGGCGGGCCGTAGGGTGGACTGGCTATGACGAAGCCACCCCTCCCCGATCTCCTCCACGCCGCTGTCACCGCCGTCGGCGGCGTGGAACGGCCAGGCCAGGTCACCATGGCCGAGGCCGTCGCGCAGGCCATCGACGACGGTTCCCACCTGCTGGTCCAGGCCGGTACCGGTACCGGAAAGTCCCTCGGCTACCTGGTGCCCGCGCTGGCGCACGGGGACCGTGTCGTGATCGCCACCGCGACCCTGGCCCTCCAGCGGCAGCTGGTCGAGCGCGACCTGCCGCGGACGGTCGACGCGCTGCATCCGCAGCTGCGGCGCCGCCCGGAGTTCGCCATGCTCAAGGGGCGCTCGAACTACCTCTGCCTGCACCGCCTCCACGAGGGGGTCCCGCAGGACGACGAGGACGGTCTCTTCGACGCCTTCGAGACCGCCGCGCCCACCAGCAAGCTCGGCCAGGACCTGCTGAGGCTGCGGGACTGGTCCGACGAGACGGAGACCGGTGACCGGGACGACCTGACGCCCGGCGTCTCCGACCGCGCCTGGGCCCAGGTCTCGGTCTCGTCCCGCGAATGCCTGGGCGCCTCGAAGTGCGCGTACGGAGCGGAGTGCTTCGCGGAGGCCGCGCGGGAGCGGGCCAAGCTGTCGGACGTCATCGTCACCAACCACGCGCTGCTCGCCATCGACGCGATCGAGGGTGCGCCGGTGCTCCCGCAGCACGAGGTGTTGATCGTTGACGAGGCGCACGAGCTGGTTTCCCGGGTCACCGGTGTCGCCACCGGCGAGCTCACCCCGGGTCAGGTCAACCGGGCCGTCCGCCGGGCGGCCAAGCTGGTGGACGAGAAGGTCGCCGATCAGCTCCAGACGGCGGCGGAGGGTTTCGAGCGGCTGATGGAGCTGGCGCTGCCCGGGCGCCTTGAGGAGGTCCCGGAGGATCTCGCGTACGCGCTGATGGCGCTGCGTGACGCGGCGCGGGCGGTCATCTCGTCGCTCGGCTCGACGCGCGACCGGTCCGTCCAGGACGAGGACGCGGTCCGCAAGCAGGCCATGGCCTCCGTCGAGACCGTCCACGACGTCGCCGAGCGCATCACCCAGGGCTCGGAGTACGACGTCGTCTGGTACGAGCGCCATGACCGTTTCGGGGCATCCCTGCGGGTCGCCCCGCTGTCCGTCTCCGGTCTGCTGCGCGAGAAGCTCTTCGCCGACCGGTCGGTCGTCCTGACCTCTGCCACGCTCAAGCTCGGTGGCGACTTCAACGGCGTGGGCGCCTCGCTGGGGCTGGCCCCCGAGGGCACCGAAGGCGATGACGTACCGGTATGGAAGGGCATCGACGTCGGCTCGCCCTTCGACTACCCGAAGCAGGGCATTCTGTACGTCGCGCGGCACCTGGCCACGCCGGGCCGGGAGGGCAGCCGCGGCGACATGATGGACGAGCTGGCCGAGCTGGTGGAAGCCGCCGGCGGCCGTACGCTCGGTCTCTTCTCCTCCATGCGGGCGGCCCAGGCAGCGGCCGAGGAGCTGCGCGGCAGGCTCGACAAGCCCATCCTGCTCCAGGGTGAGGACACCCTCGGCGAACTGATCAAGACCTTCGCTGGCGACGCGGAGACCTGCCTGTTCGGCACGCTCTCCCTGTGGCAGGGGGTCGATGTCCCCGGGCCCAACTGCCAGCTTGTCGTGATGGACCGCATTCCCTTCCCGCGCCCCGACGACCCCCTGATGAGCGCCCGCCAGAAGGCGGTGGAGGAGGCCGGCGGCAACGGCTTCATGGCCGTCGCGGCGACGCACGCCGCCCTGCTGATGGCGCAGGGCGCGGGTCGCCTGGTGCGGGCCACGGGTGACCGGGGGGTCGTCGCCGTTCTGGACCCCCGCCTGGCCAACGCCCGGTACGGCAGCTATCTGCGCGCGTCACTGCCCGACTTCTGGTACACCACGGACCGTAACCAGGTGCGCCGCTCTCTGGCAGCGATCGACGCGGCCGCCAAGGCGAGCGGCGACGCGTAGCCGGCGGCGCCCAGGCCGAGCCACCGCACGCGGCTCACACGGGGCTCACACCCCCTCAAGGCTCACACGCGGCTGACACGGGGCTGCACGAGGGCGCCGCAAGGCAGGGGCCGATGGCATAGCAGGGCCCCGGGACCGGCGCAGTGGGTCCCGGGGCCCGGTCGGAGCCGGCGGGCGTGTCACACCCGCCGCAGTACCGCCACCACCTTGCCGAGGATCGTCGCCTCGTCACCGGGGATCGGCTGGTACGCCGCGTTGTGCGGGAGCAGCCATACATGCCCGTCCTCCCGCTTGAAGCGCTTGACCGTGGCTTCGCCGTCCAGCATCGCCGCCACGATGTCGCCGTTCTCCGCGACCGGCTGGCGGCGCACGGTGACCCAGTCGCCGTCGCAGATGGCGGCCTCGATCATCGAGTCGCCGACGACCTTCAGCACGAACAGCTCGCCGTCACCGACCAGCTGCCGGGGGAGGGGGAAGACGTCCTCGACCGATTCCTCAGCGAGGATCGGGCCACCGGCGGCGATACGGCCCACGAGGGGGACGTACGACGCGGCGGGCTTGCCCGTGGTGTCCGTGGGCTGGGTGCTGGGCTGGTCGGAGCCCCGGACCTCGTACGCCCTGGGCCGGTGCGGGTCCCGGCGCAGGAAGCCCTTGCGCTCCAGTGCCATCAGCTGGTGGGCGACCGACGAGGTGCTGGACAGTCCCACCGCCTGGCCGATCTCGCGCATCGACGGCGGGTATCCACGCCGCTGCACCGAGTCGCGGATGACCTCGATCACCCGTCGCTGCCTGTCCGTGAGCCCGGAGCTGTCCGCCCGGATGCCTGGAGGTCGGCCGGGCAGTGACCGCGTGGGCTTGGGGCCCTCCGCGTTCGTGTTCGCTTCATTCATCGCATGCACCGGCTCGAGTCGGCTCTGGGAGCGGTTCTGGGCAGTGATGGTGGCACTGTCTGCGGTGGTGGTCACGTCGGGCCCCTCTCGAATGGTCTCCCTAGCTGGACAACGGTAGTTGCTTTCGAAAGGTTGCGCCAAACACACGTTCGAGTGAAAAATCGCAGATTGGCTTACATGTGCGTGTGGCTACGTGTATGTGCGATCGCTGCCGGTCCGGGCATTGCCCCCTGGGTGAGGCGGCGATCCGCTGTGGCGACCGGCGAAAGCCGGTCGCGCGGCGGGTCGAGCCGGTGCTTCCGGTGGCGGATCGCGGTGGCGATCGGCGTCGTCACGGTAGCGTTCGCCGCCGGAGCCGGGTGACGCGGGGCGGGGGTCCCCAGTCTGTCATCCCGGCCCCCGCAATCCGCGCCGGCATCCCGTTCCCGTAGGCTCTGGGCCGGTCGCCGACGCCGCGGCGCGCGACACGCGCCGGGTGCCGAATAGACGGCCAAGCCCCACATCTAGTGGTTGGATTGTCCCGGCCACCCAGAAGTTGTGGTCCCCCCGTCCACCGGGGGCATGGTCATCGCCTATGCTTGTGGCTGCTTCGAGGGGTTCTGACGGGCCCCGGTGAAGCTATTTCGTCGTGCTGTGAAGGAGGGTTGGGAGCCATGCACTGCCCCTTCTGCAGGCACCCCGACAGCCGTGTCGTCGACAGTCGCACCACCGACGACGGGACGGCCATCCGCCGCCGCCGCCAGTGCCCCGACTGCTCCCGCCGTTTCACCACGGTGGAGACCGCCTCGCTGATGGTGATCAAGCGCAGCGGGGTCACCGAGCCCTTCAGCCGGACCAAGGTCATCTCCGGCGTACGCAAGGCGTGCCAGGGGCGGCCGGTCACGGAGGACGCTCTCGCCAAGCTCGGCCAGCGGGTCGAGGAGGCGGTGCGCGCCACGGGCAGTGCCGAGCTGACCACTCATGACGTCGGACTGGCCATACTCGGCCCGCTGCAGGAGCTCGACCTCGTCGCGTACCTGCGCTTCGCGTCCGTGTACCGGGCGTTCGACTCACTGGAAGACTTCGAGGCCGCCATCGCGGAGCTCCGCGAGCGGCGGCCTCCCGCGGAAGAACGCGGGACCGGCGCGACCCCCGAGGTCCCGGTGCCCGCCGGCGCCGCCGACCGGCCGTAGGCCCGGCGACCGGCTCGTCCGGTTCCGGTGGCCGGCTCGTCCGGCCCCGTGACCGGCTGGTCCGGCCCTGCGGTCGGCCGCGGTGCGGCAAATGACGTGTCCTGGGTGCTGTGCGTGGTGCCCGGGGCAACAGACAGAAACTGTGCCTGGGGAAGATCTGGGCACTTCAGGGTGTTTTCGCCCGTATATGGGAGGCGGCATGACAGAGACGACGAGCGGCCCGGCACGAGGGTCCCGCGCCAAGGGATCCAAGGCGGCGGGTGCCGCCCGGCAGGGCCTGCGCATCGAGCGCATCCACACGACCCCCGGTGTGCATCCGTACGACGAGGTCGTCTGGGAGCGTCGTGACGTCGTCATGACCAACTGGCGCGACGGCTCGGTCAACTTCGAGCAGCGTGGCGTCGAGTTCCCCGACTTCTGGTCGGTGAACGCGGTCAACATCGTCACCAGCAAGTACTTCCGCGGGGCCGTCGGCACCCCGCAGCGCGAGACCGGTCTCAAGCAGCTGATCGACCGGATCGTGAAGACGTACCGCAAGGCCGGCGAGGACCACCACTACTTCGCCTCGCCCGCCGACGCCGAGATCTTCGAGCACGAGCTGGCCTACGCCCTCCTGCACCAGATCTTCAGCTTCAACTCGCCGGTGTGGTTCAACGTCGGCACGCCGCAGCCCCAGCAGGTCTCCGCCTGCTTCATCCTGTCCGTCGACGACTCCATGGAGTCGATCCTCGACTGGTACAAGGAAGAGGGCATGATCTTCAAGGGCGGCTCCGGCGCCGGCCTGAACCTCTCCCGTATCCGCTCCTCCAAGGAGCTGCTCTCCTCCGGTGGCAACGCCTCCGGGCCGGTGTCCTTCATGCGTGGCGCCGACGCCTCCGCCGGAACGATCAAGTCCGGTGGCGCGACGCGCCGCGCCGCCAAGATGGTCATCCTCGACGTCGACCACCCCGACATCGAGGACTTCATCCAGACCAAGGTCAAGGAGGAGGAGAAGATCCGCGCCCTGCGTGACGCGGGCTTCGACATGGACCTGGGCGGCGAGGACATCACGTCCGTCCAGTACCAGAACGCCAACAACTCCGTCCGCGTGAACGACGAGTTCATGAAGGCCGTGGAGTCCGGCGGGAAGTTCGGCCTGCGCGCCCGTATGACCGGCGAGGTCATCGAGGAGGTCGACGCCAAGGAGCTCTTCCGCAAGATGGCCGAGGCCGCCTGGGCCTGCGCCGACCCCGGCATCCAGTACGACGACACGATCAACCACTGGCACACGTGCCCGGAGTCCGGCCGCATCAACGGCTCGAACCCGTGCAGCGAGTACATGCACCTGGACAACACCTCGTGCAACCTCGCCTCGCTGAACCTCATGAAGTTCCTCAAGGACGACGGCAAGGGCAACCAGTCCTTCGAGTCCGAGCGCTTCGCCAAGGTCGTCGAGCTGGTCATCACCGCGATGGACATCTCCATCTGCTTCGCGGACTTCCCGACCGAGAAGATCGGCGAGAACACCCGCGCCTTCCGCCAGCTGGGCATCGGTTACGCCAACCTCGGCGCCCTGCTGATGGCCACGGGTCACGCGTACGACTCCGACGGCGGCCGCGCGCTGGCCGGTGCCATCACCTCGCTGATGACGGGCACCTCCTACCGCCGCTCCGCCGAGCTGGCCGCGGTCGTCGGCCCGTACGACGGCTACGCCCGCAACGCCGAGCCGCACAAGCGCGTGATGAGGCAGCACGCCGACGCCAACGCCAAGGCCGTCCGCGTGGACGACCTGGACACCCCGATCTGGGCCGCCGCCACCGAAGCGTGGCAGGACGTGATCCGCCTCGGCGAGAAGAACGGCTTCCGTAACTCCCAGGCGTCCGTGATCGCCCCCACCGGCACCATCGGTCTGGCGATGTCCTGCGACACCACCGGCCTGGAGCCCGACCTCGCCCTGGTCAAGTTCAAGAAGCTGGTCGGCGGCGGCTCGATGCAGATCGTCAACGGCACCGTGCCGCAGGCGCTGCGCCGCCTGGGTTACCAGGAGGAACAGATCGAGGCGATCGTCGATCACATCGCCGAGCACGGCAATGTGATCGACGCCCCCGGCCTCAAGCAGGAGCACTACGAGGTCTTCGACTGCGCCATGGGCGAGCGCTCCATCTCCGCCATGGGCCACGTCCGCATGATGGCCGCGATCCAGCCGTGGATCTCCGGCGCCCTGTCCAAGACGGTCAACCTGCCGGAGACGGCGACCGTCGAGGACGTCGAAGAGGTCTACTTCGAGGCGTGGAAGATGGGCGTCAAGGCGCTCGCGATCTACCGCGACAACTGCAAGGTCGGCCAGCCCCTCTCCGCGAAGAAGAAGGAGAAGGAGAAGGCAGAGATCACCGAGAAGGCCGAGGAGACGATCCGTACCGCGGTCGAGAAGGTGGTCGAGTACCGCCCGGTCCGCAAGCGCCTCCCCAAGGGCCGTCCCGGCATCACCACGTCCTTCACGGTGGGTGGCGCCGAGGGGTACATGACCGCCAACTCCTACCCGGACGACGGTCTCGGCGAGGTCTTCCTGAAGATGTCCAAGCAGGGCTCCACGCTCGCGGGCATGATGGACGCCTTCTCCATCGCCGTCTCGGTCGGCCTCCAGTACGGCGTGCCCCTGGAGACGTACGTCTCGAAGTTCACCAACATGCGCTTCGAGCCGGCCGGTATGACGGACGACCCGGACGTGCGGATGGCGCAGTCGATCGTGGACTACATCTTCCGCCGCCTGGCGCTGGACTTCCTGCCCTTCGAGACCCGCTCGGCGCTCGGCATCCACTCGGCCGAGGAGCGTCAGCGTCACCTGGAGACCGGTTCGTACGAGCCGGCTGACGACGAGGTGGACGTCGAGGGCCTCGCCCAGTCCGCCCCGCGCGCCCAGGAGACGCCGAAGACGGTCGCGGCCACGACCCCGAAGGCGGAGGCCCCGGCCCCGCAGCAGGCGCACACCTCGGCGGAGCTCGTCGAGATGCAGCTCGGCATCAGCGCGGACGCGCCGCTGTGTTTCTCCTGCGGTACGAAGATGCAGCGCGCCGGCTCCTGCTACATCTGCGAGGGCTGCGGTTCGACCAGCGGCTGTAGCTGACGGCACGCTGACTGGCTGACTGGCTGACTGGCTGATCGGAACGGGGGAGCGGGATGTTCCGGCTCCCCCGTTCCGCATGTGCGGGCTCAGGATTGTTCGGCGCCCATCAGCTCGGTGAAGGACTGCGGATCGGCGTCGAAACCCCGCACGGCACGGCGCCAGCCCCATCCCCCCGTACCGTCGCGCAGGAACTCCACGATGGTCACGGCGCTGGCGTCGCCGAGGTCGGCGAAGTCGTAACGGTCCAGCTCCTGGTAGCCCTCCTTCACGAGGACCAGGGCATTGGTGATGTCGCGGAACGTCGTGCGCCCGCCCCCCTGCTGTATGGCCACGCCCACGACCACGCGCGCGTAGTCCGGCGCCAGGCGGTTCAGTTCCAGGGTCAGGGCCTCGTCGAAGCCGAATCCCTGACCGGTGCGGCTTTCCCTCTGGAGAGTGATGGTCCCGTCCGGTGAGCGGCTGCCGAAGTGCACCACGTACACGGGGGCACCATGGGGGTCGTCGGCTCGGTAGACGGCGGCGATGATGTCGAGATCATGGTCGGGGACGCCCGCGGGGCTCGGATCCCACTTGAGTGTCACCTCGACCTTGCCGACCCCCTTGTTGGCACTGCTCACGGGATTCCCCTCTCTCGTAGGACAAGGCCAACGGCCCCTGCCACAAGGCACTTTGTCATGGTGTCACGCGGCTGAGTGGCGGATCAGGCCTTGGAGGGGTTCGGGGGAGGCGGGAGCGAACTCGGGAGCGGAGCGGGTTTGGCGGGGGAGTGTAGGTGAGCGTGACCCGCGCCACGCGCGGCGCCCGTACGATGGCGCGGTGCTGGTCAAGTGGATTCGCTGCACCGTGGTGGACCGTCGTGGGTTCGAGCGGGGGCAGCGGAAGTGGGCGGGGCTGCTGGGTGAGCCGGGATTCCGTGGGCAGGGCGGCGGGTGGAGCCGGATCCGGCCCGGTGTCGCCCATGTCTTCTCGTTCTGGGAGAGCCGGCCTTTCTACGATTCGTTCATGGCGCGCTCGCACGACCGGCTGGCGGCCGCGCAGTCCGGCACGTACAAGGACATGCAGGCCAAGCTCTTCGACCACCGCTTCGATGTGAAGACCGGGTTCGAACCGCGCTTCACCGACGCCGACGTGGTGCGGGTCGCGCACAGCAGGATCCATGAGGACCGGGTCGAGCACTATGCCCTGATGCAGGAGAAGGTATGGAATCCGGCCATGGCGGGGTCGCCGGGGATGCTGCGCGGGATGTTCGGGGAAGCGCCGGGGAACGAATTCCTGGTGCTGTCCATGTGGCGGTCGGCGGCCGAACACGGCAAGTACCGCGAGGAGCGCGTGGAGCGGCTCGCGCTGCGCGCGCAGATCGAGGCGGACGTGGCGGCGCTGACCGGGGACGTCGTCGATCTTGAAACGGCCTGGACGGTGTGAGCGGGCCCTGGTACCCGGACGGACCGGCCGGTCAGGCCGACTTAGCCTTGCCGGATTGGCCGATTTAGGGTCGTTGTATGGCACGGCCGCGGCGCATCGTCCTCGTCCGGCACGGCGAATCGATAGGCAACGTCGATGACACCGTGTACGAACGTGAGCCCGATCATGCGCTGAGGCTCACCGAGCGGGGGCGGCGGCAGGCCGGGGAGACGGGCGAGCTGCTGCGTGGGCTGTTCGGGAACGAGCGGGTCAGTGTCTACATATCGCCGTACCGCCGCACGCACGAGACGTTCGAGGCGTTCCGGCTGGACCCGGCGCTGGTACGGGTCAGGGAGGAGCCCCGGCTGCGGGAGCAGGACTGGGGGAACTGGCAGGACAGGGACGACGTCCGGCTCCAGAAGGCCTACCGGGACGCGTACGGGCACTTCTTCTACCGATTCGCGCAGGGTGAGTCGGGGGCCGACGTCTACGACCGGGTCGGCGCGTTCCTGGAGAGCCTGCACCGCAGCTTCGAGGCGCCCGATCACCCGCCGAACGTCCTGCTGGTCACGCACGGCCTGACGATGCGGCTGTTCTGCATGCGCTGGTTCCACTGGACCGTCGCGGATTTCGAGTCGCTCGCGAACCCGGGTAACGGCGAGACCCGGACCCTGCTGCTCGGCGAGAACGGGCGGTACACGCTGGACCGGCCGTTCGAGCTCCGGCGGGCCCCCGAACCGTACGGCTTCACCGGATAGAGTGGCAGTGCGATGACCGCTGATTCCTCTTCCGACCGGCGCTTCGAACGCGCCCTGGCCAGCCTGCGCGGGCTGTCCGTGGGGGACGCCCTGGGCTCCCAGTTCTTCGTACCCGCGAACTATCCCCTGCTGAAGCGGCGCGAGTTGCCGCCCGGCCCCTGGCAGTGGACCGACGACACGGAGATGGCCTGTTCCGTGCTGGCCGTCCTCGCCGAGCACGGCCGCGTCGACCAGGACGCGCTCGCCCTCTCCTTCGCCGCGCACCACGACTTCGACCGCGGGTACGGGCGCGCCGTCAACCGCATGCTCCGGCTGATCCGCGAAGGTCACGACTGGCGCGAGCTGGCGGCCGGCCTCTTCAACGGCCAGGGCTCCTGGGGCAACGGCGCCGCCATGCGCATCGCCCCCCTCGGCGCCTGGTACGCGGACGACCCGGAGCAGGCGACGCACCAGGCCGAGATCTCCTCGTACACCACCCATCAGCACCGGGAAGCCGTGGTGGGCTGCATGGCTGTGGCGGCAGCCGCCGCCTTCGCCGCCGACCCGGCGGGGCCGCCCAAGCCGGAGGCGCTCCTCGACGGCGTCATCGCGCTCGTGCCGCGCAGCGCGGTGGGGGCCGGGCTGCGCCGGGCCCGGGACATGCTCGACTACGACGACGCCGGGACGGTGGCCGCGGTGCTCGGCAGCGGCCGGCGCACGAGCGCGCACGACACGGTGCCGTTCGCGCTGTGGTCGGCCGCCCGTGCCCTGGGCGACTTCGAGCGTGCCTTCTGGACCACCGCGCAGGTGGGCGGGGACGTCGACACGACCTGCGCCATCGCCGGGGGAGTGGTCGCCGCGGCGGAGGGCGGGGCGCCGCCCGCCGAGTGGCTGGAGCGCACCGAGGCCCTGCCGGACTGGCTGCCCGCGGGGGACGCCGCGCGCTGAGGACGAGTGGGCGCTGTGGGTGAGGGGCACGGATCGGCGGGTGCCCGGTAGGTGAGTGGCACGGTAGGTGGGTGCCACGGACCCGCGAGCGCGCTGGGAGGCGAGTGGCACACGGTGGGCGGGTGGGCACGGGCCGGCGAGTGCGCTGGGGGGCGAGTGGTGCACGGTGGGCGGGTTGGCACGGGCGGGCGAGTGCGCTGGGGGCGAGTGGCACACGGTGGGCGGACTGGCACGGGCCGGCGCGTGCCATGGTGGGCGAGTGTCACGGTCCTGCCACAGCACGTCGGCCGGAAGGGACCGGGCCTTCTTCCGGGCTACCCTTTCGGCCACGCCGCCGCATTGATCATGACAAGTGCGCGCTGAACAGACACCGGGACCGTACGGCACAGCCGCTGCGACGTGCGTGGGGCCCGGTCGGGAGGGGGTCCCGTGCCAGACACGCCGTCCGCATCGCCATCGCCGTCTTCTTCTCCATCGCCGTCTTCATCTCCCGCTTCATCTCCGACTTCCCCGCCGTCCCCCGTGACGGGCCCCGGCGACGCCCCGCCGCCACCCAGCGGAACAGGCCCCCACACCGGCAGGCCGGCGGCGCAGCCGGGGCCCTGGACCGCGGTACCCCGAACCGAGACCTGGCTGACGCGCATACGCCAGAGCCCGTCCGGCCCCATACCGGTCGCCGCCCTGTGGTCCGCGCTGGCCACCGGAGTGCTCAGCGCCCTCCTGCTCGGTGACGGCCTCGGCGTCAACCTGCTGATCGTCGCCGTACCCGCCACCCTCGCCGCCTACTTCGCCGCTCTCGCGGCCGGCCGGCGCGTCCGCCCCTGGACGGTCGTCTGGGGGATCGGCGGCCTGGCGCTGCTCGTCGTGCCCGCGCTGCGCGACGCCGGCTGGCCCACCTTCCTGGCCGTCGTCTCCGCGGTGGCCCTGGCGTCGCTGGCCCTGCACGGCAGCCGCAGCTGGCGGGGCATCCTCTTCGCTCCGTTCGGCCTGCTCCACTCCATCGGCCCGGGCCTCCGCTGGGGCTGGCGCGGGCTGCGCGAGCGGGCCGGCGGTTCGCACGGCCGCGTGGCCCCTGCGCTGCGTACGACCGCGGTGGCGGTGGGCCTGCTGGTCGTCTTCGGCGCGCTGTTCGCGGGAGCCGACGCGGCATTCGCCGACCTGCTCGGCTCGCTGGCGCCGGACGTGTCCGTCACGGACGGGCCCTGGCGCTTCATCCTGTTCGCGCTCGGGCTGACCGGGGCGCTCGCCGCCGCCCGCACGGCCGCCGCGCCGCTGCGATGGGACCGCCTCCGGGCGCGGCCGGGCCGCCCCCGGGCCCGTATGGAATGGGCGCTTCCGCTGATCGTGCTCAACCTGCTCTTCGCGGTCTTCAACGCCGTCCAGCTCACCGTGCTCTTCGGCGGATACGACAAGGTGCTCAGCGAGACGGGCCTCACCTACGCCGAGTACGCCCGTCAGGGCTTCTGGCAGCTGCTGTGGGCCACCCTGCTCACCCTCGCCGTCATCGGGCTCGCTCTGCGCTGGGCTCCCCGCGAGGGCGCCCGCGACCGCACCCTGGTCCGGTCCGTCCTCGGCACCCTGTGCCTGCTGACCCTGGTCGTGGTGGCGTCCGCGCTGCGACGGATGGACCTGTACGTCGACGCGTACGGACTGACCCGGCTGCGGGTGTCGGTGGCCGCCGTGGAACTGTGGCTGGGGTTCGTGATCGTACTGATCATGGCGGCCGGCGCCCTGGGCGCGCGCCGAGCGCGCCTGCCGCTGCCGCTGCCGCGCGCCGTCGCCGTGAGTGCCGCGGCGGGTGTCCTGGCCTTCGGCCTGCTGTCGCCGGACGCGCTGGTCGCGGAGCGGAACGTACAGCGGTACGAGGAGACCGGCAAGATCGACGTCGGTTATCTGGACGGGCTGTCAGCGGATGCCGTGCCCGCGCTCGACCGGCTGCCCGAGCCGCTGCGTTCCTGCGCCCTGCGGGACATCGCGAGCGATCTGGATGCCGCGGAGACGCCTTGGTACGCGCTGAGCCGGGGTGAGGCCAGGGCTCAGAGCATCCTGGCCAAGCGGGGTGTCTCGCTCCAGGGTTACGCCTGCACTCCGGGCATCGACGGCGAGCGCGGTGACGAGTTCGGTGACGACGGCGGCGGTAGCAGTAACTACTGATGGCACCTCCGCCTCCGCCTCCGCCTTGCCGCTGAGCGCCTCCAGGCCGCTTCTGGGCACCCGTATCACGATCAGCGCGGTGAGCGCGGTGAGCAGCGCCACGAAGACGGTCACGGGGTGACGGCCTGGCCGGGCGAGCGCGGGGGCGGTTTGTGGGGTGCCGGCGGGGGCCCATGGAGGTGCGGCGGGCGGCCGCCGGTACCGAGATCGCTATCCGGGTATCGCCGGCGGGGCCCGGCGGCGTAACCTGTCTGGCGCCATGCCGTACGAACCACCCACCCACACCGTCGAGCGCTCGATCCGAGCGACAACCGGCGCCAAGATCATCGCCGGAGTCGACGAAGTCGGACGCGGGGCGTGGGCCGGTCCCGTCACGGTCTGTGCCGCTGTCACCGGACTGCGCCGGCCGCCCGCCGGCCTGACCGATTCCAAGCTCATCAGCCCCAAGCGCCGCGCCGAAATGGCCGAGGAATTGGAGCAGTGGGTCACCTCACACGCCCTCGGGCATGCCTCCCCCGAGGAGATCGACGAGCTTGGGATGACCGCGGCGCTGCGGCTGGCCGCCATACGGGCGCTGGACGCCCTTCCGGTACGGCCCGACGCGGTGATCCTCGACGGTAAGCACGACTACCTGGGACAGCCGTGGCAGGTCCGTACGGTGATCAAGGGTGACCAGTCCTGTGTCGCGGTTGCGGCGGCCTCGGTGATAGCCAAGGTGCGGCGGGACACGATGATGGCGGAACTGGAGGCGGAGTCCGCGCAGTACGCCGCCTTCGGGTTCGGCGAGAACGCCGGTTACCCGTCGCCGGTGCACAAAGCGGCGCTCCGGGAGTGGGGGCCCACCCCGTACCACCGGCTGAGCTGGGCCTATCTCGACGCGCTGCCGCAGTGGCGGCACCTCAAGAAGGTCCGAGTCTCCGTGGAGGCGGCCGAATTGGAAAGCGGGGGCCAGCTCGGCTTCGACTTCTGAAGACTTCCAACCCGCCGCGCAACGCGGATCGCACAGCCCGGCCGCATGTATGCGCCACCCGCCGGTGCCACTCGCACCGGTGTTTGATAGACATTCAGTTATGCCTCTCATCCCCGAGGAGCCTCAGATTCACGAGAGTGCCCAGGGTCACCGCGCCACTCCGGCCGCCGGCCGTCCCGCGCCGACCCCCCGACCCGTACCCGGACCGCGTTCCGCGGCCTCCCCGCGCCCCGGACGTCCGGGCCCAGGCCCGGCCAGGCCCACGCCTCCGGCGCAGCGACCGCACTCCGGTGCGGCGCAGTCCCCGACGCCCCGGCCGGAGAATCGTTCCGCGTCGCGGACGCGACCCCAGATCCAGGTGATCCCCGCCCCGGCGGCCGGCGCGCTCGACGCCGCCGAAGAGGCGGTCGACCTGCTGCTCGAAGCCGGCCGTGCGCCCGGCGACATCCTGGTGTTCACCACGGGTGACCAGCACCCGTGGGCGGCGCACGAGCTGTCGTTCGGCAACGCGGCCTACTGGGCGCAGCACGACGCCCGCGACGACGTGTTCTTCGCGGACGCGGCCGCCGTGGAACGCGCGTCGGCGCGGCCCGTGGTGGTCGTCGCGGTCAACGGCGGTGACGACGACGCGGCTGCCCGCGCCCTGCCGGCGGCGCTGGCCCGGGCGAGCGCGCTGCTGATCGTGTGCGGTGACCCGCAGCGGATCAACTCGGTGCTCGGCGTCGGCGTCTGAGCCGTACGCCCAGGTCCACCCCTGGCACTGCACGCCCCACGGCGGGCGTCGGTGCCAGGACCATGGCCGCACCGGCGGGCGTCGGCCTTGCGTCTCCGAGCGGGCGCCAGCTCGTGCCGCCCTGGCGGGGCAAGCCGATGCCGCGCACCCCGTGGCTGCCGACAGGCGGCTGGTCACCGTGGCGGGCCGGTCGGCGGGCCGTCCACGCAACGGGCGGCGGTCAGCCGCACGACGCACAGGCTCCAGCCAGTGGCGGCCCGTGCGACGCCTCGGGCTCCGTCAGCGGCCTGCCACGCGGCACGACCGACTCCGATCCGAGCAGCGGCCCCCGCCACGCGGCACGGCCAACTCCGCTCAGCGGCCTGCCACGCGGCACAACCGACTCCGCTGAGCGGCTTCCACCCGGCAGAAGCAACTCCGCTCAGCGGCCCACCGTACGCCGTACAGGGCTTCCCCTCACCGGGCCGCTGTGCGGCGCAGTGGCTCCGCCGCGCCGCTCGCGGTGCGCGGGGCCGGCAGGGTCTCGTCGGCGGAGGCGTCCGCCAGGTCGCCGGGCGGCGAGGCGGAGTGCGGACGTCGGCCGCCCCTGCCCTCGCCCAGCACCTGCCAGCCGCCTCGGGTCAGCGTGATGTACGCGCCGCAGCGCAGCCCGTGCAGGGTGCAGGCGTCCCGTAGCCCCCACATCCACGCGCCGTCCTCCTCCGTCCACCGCTCGTCGCCGTCACGGCAGTAGAGCAGGACGGCGGTACGCACGGGAGTGCGGCGCCGGAGGTCGTGCGGGATGACCCGGCGCAGGTGCGCGAGCAGGGCGTTGCGGAACTCCCAGCCGTCCGCGCGGACGGGGCGGCGTGCGAACGAGGCGCTGGCGGCGAGCCGTTCCTCATGGTCGAGGACGGCGACGACAGCGGTGGCGGGTGTCGGGCGGTGGCGGGCGTGCAGGCCGCTGACGACCTCCCGCGGATTCCGCAGCAGCGGAATGCCTGCCGCCGCCCACTCGGCGGGCTCCAGCATGCGGGCGAGGCGGCTGGCGGAGTCGGCAGGCGTGGTGATCGAGGTGGCTGCGGACGGAGCGAATCCGAAGGTCACGGTCCTCCCTTCGCATACGCGCCCACAGAGCGGGCAGGGTCGAGTGAGGGACGCACCGGCACAGCCCTTCCGGACCGCGAACGGGCCATGCGGGGAGCGGATTCCAATTCTTCCTGGCGGAACGGGCAAGCGGCAACGAGCAATTGAGGCGGCTGCCTGGAATGCGTTGGTATGACACTCATATCCTGCCCCATCGAGTCCCTGATGACGCGTCGGCTCACCCTTGGACGGCGAGGACCAGCGGAAACACCCCCTCAGCTCCTGCCCTGCGCAGCAGCCGCGCCGCCACCGCGAGCGTCCAGCCGCTGTCCGACAGGTCGTCAACGAGCAGTACCGGACCACCGGCCGACCCCAACTCCCGTGCCAGCGCGGGGGGAACGGCCAGTGCCCGATGCAGTCCCAGAACCCGTTGCGCGCTGTTGGTGCGTGAGATGCGCGCGTCCGCCGCCTCCGGTACGTACTCGACGGAGCCGAGCAGAGGCATCCGGCCCACCTCGGCGATCCGTCGGCCGAGCGAGCCCACCAGCTCCGGCCTGCTGTGCGAGGCGACCGTGACGACCCCCACCGGCCGGGGCGGCGCGTCCGGCTCACCGGACGCCCAACCGCCCGGCCCCTTGGCCCAGTCGGCCAGCACATGGACCACGGCGCCCACCACATCGTCCGGTACGGGACCGTCCGCGGCCTGCGGGGCCAGCATCGGCCTCAGCCGGTTGCCCCAGCCGATGTCGGACAGCCTGCCCAGCGCCCGGCCCGGGAAGGACTGCTCTCCGGCGGGGATACGGCCCTTGAGGTCCACGCCCACGGCCGGCAGCCCGGTCGGCCACATCTTGCGCGGCTCCACCTCCACACCGGGCCTGCCCAGCTCACCGCGCGCGGCGTCCAGCGCCGCCGCCGACACCTTGGCGTCGAACCGGGGCCCCGCGCAGTTGTCGCAGCGCCCGCAGGGTGCCGCCTCCTCGTCGTCCAGTTGCCGCCGCAGGAACTCCATCCGGCACCCGGTCGCCGTCGCGTAGTCCCGCATCGCCTGCTGCTCGGCCTCGCGCTGCCGGGCCACCCACGCGTACCGCTCGGAGTCGTACGACCAGGGCTGTCCCGTGGCCGTCCAGCCCCCCTTCACCCGGCGTACCGCACCGTCGACGTCAAGCACCTTGAGCATGGTCTCCAAGCGCGTGCGGCGCAGCTCGACCAGCGGTTCCAGGGCGGGCAGGGACAGGGGCCTGTCCGCGTGGGCCAGGACGTCGAGGGTCCGGCGCACCTGTTCCTCGGGCGGGAAGGCCACCGAGGCGAAGTACTGCCAGATCGCCTCGTCCTCCTTGCCCGGCAGCAGCAGCACCTCCGCGTGCTCCACGCCTCGGCCGGCCCGCCCGACCTGCTGGTAGTAGGCGATGGGGGAGGAGGGCGAGCCGAGATGCACGACGAAACCCAGATCGGGCTTGTCGAAACCCATCCCCAGGGCTGATGTGGCGACCAGTGCCTTGACCCGGTTGGCCAGCAGGTCCTCCTCCGCCTGCTGGCGGTCCGCGTTCTCCGTACGGCCCGTGTACGAGGCCACCGTGTGACCGCACTGGCGCAGGTAGGCGGTGACCTCCTCGGCCGCCGCGACCGTGAGCGTATAGATGATCCCCGAACCGGGCAGCTCCGCCAGGTGGTCGGCCAGCCAGGCGAGGCGGTGAGCGGCGTCCGGCAGCCGGAGCACCCCCAGGCTCAGGCTCTCCCGGTCGAGCGGCCCGCGCAGTACGAGGGCGTCGGTGTCCGTACCCGTACCCAGCTGTTCGGCGACGTCCGCCGTCACCCGCGCGTTGGCCGTGGCGGTGGTGGCCAGGACCGGGACGCCGGACGGCAGCTCGGCGAGCATGGTGCGCAGCCGCCGGTAGTCGGGCCGGAAGTCATGGCCCCAGTCGGAGATGCAGTGCGCCTCGTCCACCACGAGCAGCCCGGTGGCGGCGGCGAGCCGCGGCAGGACCTGGTCGCGGAAATCCGGGTTGTTGAGCCGTTCCGGACTGACGAGCAGCACATCGACCGTGCCCGCGGCCACTTCCTCCTGGACCGTGTCCCACTCCTCGGTGTTGGACGAGTTGATGGTGCGGGCGCGGATACCGGCCCGGGCCGCCGCCTCCACCTGATTGCGCATGAGCGCGAGCAGGGGCGAGACGATCACGGTCGGTCCGCTGCCCCGCTCGCGCAGCAGTGACGTCGCCACGAAGTACACGGCTGACTTGCCCCAGCCGGTGCGCTGCACGACGAGCGCTCGCCGCTTGTCGGCGACCAGCGCCTCGATCGCGCGCCACTGGTCCTCCCGCAGCCGGGCGGTGCCACTGCTGTCTCCGACGAGACGCGCGAGCACGGCATCGGCGGATGCGCGAAGAGTGCTGGGTCCTGTGTCGCTCGTGTGCTCCATGCACCCATGCAACAGCACGGGTCTGACAATGGGCGAACCCGGCGGCTCGTGGTCAGTACACCTAGCAGCGGTCCGGCGGTCCGGCGGCGCGGCTGGCGGTCCGGCGGTCCGGCGGTCCGGCGGCGCGGCCGGGCGGGCGGGCGGCTCTCGCGCATACCAGCCGGGAACCGGCTGCGCGAGCGGGCGGCCAGGGCTGTGGACAGCGTGACCGGCCGTACTCCCACGGTTATCCACAGGGGTCGACGGCCGACGGCGATCGCGGGACCGTCGTGACCATGAACAAGCACCACGACACCACCGGACCCACCGACGAGCAGCAGCAGATCACCCTGCGCGGTCCGGCCGAACTGGCCGACGCGCTGCCGTACATGATGGGCTATCACCCGACCGACTCCATCGTCCTCGTCGCGCTCCACGGCGACCGCGGCCGCTTCGGCGGCCGGGTCAGGCTCGGCATTCCGCGCTCGCCCCGAGAATGGCCGCCCGTCGCCGAGCAGCTCGCCGAATGTCTCATCGAAGGGTGCGAGCGGCGCGCCTCCCGGCCCGAGGGCATCGTCGTCTTCCTGTGCCAGGACCCCGGCGAGGGCGAGACCGGCCGCCGCGTCATGGAGCGACTGCGCCCCCTGGCCCAGCGCCTGCGCACCGCATGCGGCTCCCTCGACGTACCGGTGTACGAAGCGCTCTGCATCTCCGATGGCCGCTTCTGGTCCTATTGCTGTCCCGACGCCCGCTGCTGCCCGCCCGAGGGCAACGCCCTGGCCCTGTCCGGTACGTCGGTGATGGCGGCCGCCGCCGCGTACGCGGGCATCCAGGTGCGCGGTTCGCTGCGCGAGATGGAGGAGCGGCTGCGACCGTGGCGGCCGACGACGGCGGCGGCCGGCGAACAGCTGCGGGCACTCGACACCGCCGGCGCGGCGCTGGTGCCCAGGATCCTGGACACGGACGGCCGCGACCAGGTACGCGCGGAGACCCTCGCGCTCGCGGAGCGGCTCATGAAGCGCCTCGCGGACGGCGGACGGGCCATGGACCCGGCGGCGGCCGATGCCCAGGACGACGCCTCGATCGCTCACGAGGAGGCCGCCGAGGTCATCCTCGGACTTCAGGACCGCGAGACCCGGGACCGGGCGGCGGAGTGGATGGAGGGACCGGAAGCGGCACCCGCGCTGCGACTCTGGCGTGCGCTGGCCCGCCGCTGTGTGGGGGCCTACACCGAACACTCCGCCGCGCCGCTGACCCTCGCCGGCTGGGTCGCCTGGTCGACCGGTGACGAGCCGGGCGCGCGGGTGGCGCTCGGGCTCGCACTGGAGGCCGACGCCGAGTACGTTTTCGCCAGGCTGCTGCACCAGGCCTGCAACGAGGGCCTCGACCCGGAGTCACTGCGGCGATGCCTCCGCGAGGAGCGCGACGCGCGTGCCGCGCTCGAGACACGCGCCGCCTCCGCCTCCTCTGCGACCTCCGCGGCCTCCGCCTCCGCCTCCTCTGCCGCCTCCGGTGCCTCCGGCGCAGGGACGCCGGCGGGTGGGCG
Source organism: Streptomyces ficellus (assembly GCF_030406405.1). Classification (GTDB taxonomy): domain Bacteria; phylum Actinomycetota; class Actinomycetes; order Streptomycetales; family Streptomycetaceae; genus Streptomyces; species Streptomyces ficellus_B. The sequence continues at coordinate 271,930 of NZ_JAUEPL010000001.1, read as the reverse complement.
GGCGAGCGCGCGCACGGCCGCCGGCGGGGCGCGGGCACGGGTGCGCATGCGCAAGGCCACCGGCGGGGCGCGGAAGCTCCCCGCCGCACGCAAGGCCGGCCGCCGCCCGCAGCCCCGGCCGGTGCGGCTCAGCGCCACCGGGACGGACCCCACGCACGTACCGCCCGGGGCGGTCCGCCCGGACAGGGCCGCCGCCCGAGCGCGGGCCCGCACGGTCCGGCGCGCCGGCCGGCGGGGAACCAGGAGCGGCCGATGACAGCCGTGACCAGGACCCGTGTACCACCGTTCACCTGTGTGGCGGAGTCGCCCGACCCGTGCCGCCGTACCTCCAGCGGCTGTCCGGAGCGCACAGAAGGCTCAGCAGACCACCCATGGACCTCACCGTCCCGTCCCGGCCCCCCGTCCCGCTCTCCCGGCAATCGTCCGGTACCGGTCCCGCACCGCCGGGTACCGGCCGCCCCGGCGAACTGCCGCCCGTCCACAGCGCCCTCATCTGTGTCGCCCTGCCGTCCTTCGCCGTATCGGCGGAACACGGGCAGCTCACCGGACACGGCCTGGAAGGCGTCTACCAGTCCGGCCGCCGTGTCCTCGCCCGCTGCCGGCTGCGGGTCGCGGGACGTGACCCGGTCACCGTGCAGGGACGGCTCGTCTCCGCCGACCGCGTCCGGTACGTCGCCGTGGTGCGCACCCCGGCCGACCCCGGGCCCGACCCCGGCGTCGGTGTGGAACGGACGAGGGACGCGGACGGCACCGAACGGATCACCTTCCGCAGCTCGGCAGGGCGCACCGTCCACCTTCCCGTCGAGATCGCCCTCGGCACCGACCTCGCGGACCTCGGCGCCATCGCTGCCGGCCGCTCCCTGCCCGAACTGCGCGCCACCGTCCACGACTCCGGCCTGCGCTGGTCGGCTCCTGACGGAGGCCATGCGACCGTCACCGCCGATCCGCCCCCCGAGGACACCCTCGCCTCGGCCGGACTCCTGCGCTGGGAGCTGGAGCTCCGGCCCGGTGCGCCCCGCACCATCGAACTGCGGGTCCGCTCCGCACGCCCCGTCCGGCCCGTCGCCCGGACAGGCGGCCACGGCCTCCCCGACGCCCGCGCCGAGGGGGATGACCCCCGGGTGGAGGCGTTCCTCCGGACCGCGCTCGGCGATCTGCGGGCACTCCTGGTGCGCGACCCGGCCCACCCCGCCGACGTGTACCCGGCGGCGGGCGTGCCCTGGCGGTGCGGGCCGGCGGCGCCCGCCGAAGCGCTGTGGGCCGCCCGCATGGCCCTCCCGCTCGGCACCCACCTCGCCGCCGCCACGCTGCGCACCCTGGCCCGCACCCAGCTCACCGGCCCCGGCCCCGGCGCCGGACGTATCCCCGGCCCCCTCCGCGACAGCGGTCCCCACCTCCCGCCCAGCTGCACCGGCACCGAGGCGACCCTCGCCTTCCCCACCGTGCTGGCGGAGGCCCGGTGCTGGGGCCTGGCGGACCAGGATCTCGCGGAGCTCCTCCCGGCCGCCGAGCGCTGTCTGCAGTGGCTGCGCGCGACCGCCGGGGAGAGCGGCCTGCTGCCTGAACCGGGTCCTGCCGGGCTCCTGCGCGCCGAGACCCAGGCCCACGCGCACCGGGCCGCCCTGCTCGGCGCCGACCTCCTGGAGGCATGCGGCCGCCCGGGAGCGGAGGGCTGGCGTGACTGGGCCCATGCCCTGCGCCACCGCTTCCGGGAGGATTTCTGGCTCGACGACCGCGCCGGTGGCCGGCCCGCCGCCGCCCGCACCCCCGAGGGAAGGCCGCTGCCGCACCTGGGAGGCGGCGCCGCGCATCTGCTCGACACCGGTCTGCTCGGTGGCGGCCGGTTCGCCGAGGGCCTGCTCGACAAGGTGCAGACCGAGCAGCTGGCCCGGCTGCTCGGCAGCCCCGCCCTGGACTCCGGCTGGGGCCTGCGCAGCCTCGGCTCCAAGGAGCCGGCCCACAATCCCTTCGGCCACCGCGCAGGGGCGGTACGGGTCCACGAGACGGCCGTCGCCGTCACGGGCCTGGCCGCCGCGGGCTACGAGAAGGAGGCGACCTCCCTGCTGCGCGGCGTGCTGGACGCCGCGGAGGCGTTCGCGTACCGGCTGCCCGAGATGTACGCGGGCGACCAGCGCACGACCGACAGCACCCCGGTTCCGCACCCGGCCGCGTGCCGTCCCGCCGCCGTGGCCTCGGCCGCCGCCGTCCAGCTGCTGACCACCGTCGCCGGGATCCGCCCCGATGTGCCGGCGGGCACCGTCGCGCTGCACCCGGTGCGCTGCGCACCCCTGGGCGCGATCCGGCTCTCCGGGCTGTGCGTCGCCGGGATGCCCTTCGCCGTACGGGTCAGCAGGCTCGGGCTGGGCATGGTCGAGGAGGCCGCCCCCGGTCTTCAGCTGGGGGTGTGACCGGTGCACACCGCGACCCCCGAAAGAGACCCCGGAGCCGGTCCGGCCGCGGAGCGCCAAGCCGATCCCGAGGGCCTGGAAAAGGTGACTCCTGAGGGCATCCAGGGACGTGTTTATCGTCAGGAAGACGACTATGATCGCCGCATGTCACCCTACGACCCCTCGGCATTTCCACCCTTCGCCGTGACCGTCGACCTGGTGGTCCTCACGGTGCGCCGCCACGCGCTGTGCGCACTGGTCGTACGGCGCGGAGAGCCGCCGTTCCAGGGGCGTTGGGCGCTGCCGGGCGGGTTCGTACGGCCGGACGAGGACCTCGGCGCGGCCGCCGCACGCGAGCTCGCCGAGGAAACCGGGCTCCAGGCCCACGACCCCGGCACGCCGCTCCCCGAAGCGGGGAACGGTGCCCACCTGGAACAGCTCGCCACCTACGGAGACCCGCACCGGGACCCCCGTATGCGGGTCGTCAGCGTTGCCCACCTCGTGCTGGCCCCCGACCTCCCGGCACCCCGCGCCGGCGGCGACGCCAACAGCGCCCGCTGGGCGCCCGTCGAGGAACTGCTCAAGCCGGAGGGCGGTCCGGACAGGGAGGAAGAGCAGCCCGCCCCGCTCGCCTTCGACCACGCCCGGATCCTGGCCGACGGTGTGGAGCGCGCCCGCTCCAAGATCGAGTACTCCTCGCTGGCGACCGCCTTCTGTCCCCCCGAGTTCACGGTCGGCGAGCTGCGCCGGGTGTACGAGGCGGTGTGGGGTGTCGCCCTCGACCCCCGCAACTTCCACCGCAAGGTGACGGGTACGCCCGGTTTCCTCGTCCCCTCCGGCGGCACCACGACACGGCAGGGCGGCCGGCCCGCCCAGCTGTTCCGGGCCGGTGGCGCGACCCTGCTCAACCCGCCGATGCTGCGCCCGGAGGTCTGACACCGGGCGCCCGCCGCCCAACCCTGCGCAAAAAGTCCGAAATGCCGCGTTATCTTGCTGCGGTAACCCGCCCTGCCGCCGAGCGGTCTCATCTACCGCGGGAGAAGCGATGCTCCAGGCAATCGGACTCACCAGCACCCCCCGCCGAGATCGTCCGCCCGCCGTGGACGATCTGACCTTCGAGGCCCAACCCGGCAGCGTCACCGCACTGCTCGGCGCCACCGGCTCCGGCAAGACCACGGCTCTGCGCATGATGCTCGAACTCGAACCGGGCCGTGGCGTCACGTACTTCCGTGGCCGGCCCCTCCACCGGATCACCCACCCCGCCCGCGAGGTCGGCGTCCTCCTCGGCGCCGTCCCGGGCCACCCCGCACGCACCGCACGCGGCCAGTTGCGGATGCTCTGCGCGGCCGCCGGCGTCCCCGCGTCCCGCGCCGACGACATGCTCGACATCGTCGGTCTGGCCGGCCTGCGCGACCAGCGCCTCGGCACCCTCTCCGTCGGCATGGACCGCCGACTCGGCATCGCCTCCGCGCTGTTGGGCGACCCGCACACGCTGCTCCTCGACGAGCCGGCCGCAGGCCTGTCACCACGCGAGAACAGTTGGCTGCATGGACTCCTGCGCGCCCACGCCGACCATGGCGGCACCGTCCTGTACACCACCGACGACCCCAAGCAGGCCGCCCGTCACGCCGACCACGTCGTCACCATCAGCGAAGGGCGGCTCGTCGCCGACCAGGACGCGGCAGCCTTCGCCCGCACCCGGCTCCGCCCCCGTGTCGCCGTCCGCACTCCCCACGCCGCCCGCCTCGCCGCCGTCGTCACCCGCGAGGCACGCGCCGCGCAGCGTTCCGTGGAAGTGGTCACCGAGGACGGCAATCGCCTGTGCGTATACGGCAGCGACTGCGCCGAGATCGGCGAGACCGCCTTCCGGCACGGCGTCCTCCTCCACCAACTCGCCGACGAGATCGGCGACACAGGCCCCACGCCCACCCCCCTCACCGCCCCGGCGCCCGCACCCGGCTCCGCCCCCACCCCCGTAACCGCCCCCACCCCCGCCCTCGCACCCGGCTCCGCCCCCGCAGCCGCGCCCGTAACCGCAGCGCAGGCGACCGGCGCCCCCGTGCCCGCTCAGGAGTCCCGGCCCGCGCCAGGAAGCCGCCCGGAGCCGTTGCCGGAGCCCGGCCCCGCGCCGCTGCCCCGAAAGCCCCTCCGCAGCCCACTGCGCCCCTTGCGTTACGAGCTGCACCGCATGCTCGGCGTCCCCACCACGCACATGATCGCCGTCGCCGCCCTCGCCACCTCCCTCGCCCTCGCCGTCTTCCTGGGCCGCTCCGGCAGCACGCCGCTGCCCACCGCCCTGGCCGCCTGGCCCGGCCTCCTCCCGCTGCCGCCCGCCGCCCTCGGAGCGGGTCTGCTGGGCGCCCTGTCGTTCGGTGACGAATACCGCTACCCCGCACACTCCTCCGGTCGCGGCACCGTCCCACGCCGACTCGGCCTCCTCCTCGCCAAGCTCACCGTCACCGCCGTCGCCGCCCTGCTGCTCGCCCTCCTCGTCGCGGCGGTCGACCTGGGGGCGCTGCGCCTCGTCTACGGCGGCGATGTGATCCCCGTGCCCCGGAACTGGCCATCGATGTGCGCGAGTTGGGCGGGGCTCTCGGTCGGTTGCGCCTGGGCCGGGTTGCTGGCGGCCGGTGTCTTCCGGGCGACCGCGGCCGGAGTGGCCGCCGTGCTCGCCGTGCCGGTCGTCATCGCCCCGCTCGTACAGACGGCAGTCGTAGGCCCGTCCGTGCGTTCGATCGCGGGACTGCCTTCCCGGCTGCGCGAACTGGCCTGGGCGCAGTGGCCCCACGAGAGCGACCGCTGGCTGCTGGCCGTGGCGCGGGTGGTGGCCCAACCGGTGGCCACGGCACTGGTGTTGTCGCTGACGGCCCTGGTCTGCGCTTACCTGTTCACCGGGCTGCGCCGCAGGGCCCGTTGGTGACCATCCAGTGACCAAAGCGTTCCAAACGGTCACAACTCCCTTGGAAATTGCCCGCTTCCTTCCGATAAGGCGTCAATTAGGGAGCGGGCGCCGATCACCCTTTCGTGTGCTTTTCACCAAAGACCTCAAGGGACGTGGAAGCGACGCCGACAAAGGATGCGTGAGTACCCTTGCGCACACCATGATGACCGCCGCCCGCCCCGTGGACACCGGCCTCGCGGCCCCGGGCGGACTGGACCGATACCCCTACGCGGAGGCGCCCGTCCCCGACCGCGTCGGACCCCCCTCGTGGGACGGCACCGACACGGAGTTGGGCCGGGTGGGCCGGCGGGCGGCGGGCAACCGCGGCCGCGGACTGCACGGCCAACTCGTCCAGCAGCTGGGCCAGATGATCGTCTCCGGCGACCTGGGCGCCGACCGGCCGCTCGTACCCGAGGAGATCGGCCAGCGCTTCGAGGTCTCCCGGACCGTCGTCCGCGAGTCGCTGCGTGTCCTGGAGGCGAAGGGGCTGGTCAGCGCCCGTCCCAACGTCGGCACCCGCGTCCGCCCGGTCAGTGACTGGAACCTGCTCGACCCGGACATCATCGAGTGGCGGGCCTTCGGTCCACAGCGCGAGGATCAGCGCCGGGAGCTGAGCGAGCTGCGGTGGACGATCGAGCCGCTGGCCGCACGCCTGGCCGCCGGTCACGGCCGCGAGGACGTCCAGCAGCGCATCGGCGACATGGTCGAGATCATGGGCCACGCCTTTGCCCAGGGTGATGCGATCACCTTCTCCCGCGCCGACGCCGAGTTCCACAGCCTGCTGATCCAGCTCGCGGGCAACCGTATGCTCGAGCACCTCTCCGGCATCGTCTCCGCGGCCCTCCAGGTCTCCGGTCCGCCGACCATCAGCTGTGACCGCCCCAGCGAGGCCTGTCTCACCCACCACGCGCGCATCGTCGAGGCCCTGGCCACCGGGGACGGACCGGCCGCCGAGGCCGCCATGCGCCAACTGCTGACCGTCCACCCGGAGGTGGAGCGGGTCGTCCCCGCGCCCCGCGAGCACTGAGCCGCCGACGTAGCGACCGACCGTCCGGCCCCGTGTCTCACGCGACGTATTCGTGTGCGCGTTCTACGCGTCCATGCGTTCCGTGGCGATTCGCCGTACGTGACCTGTTCGTGTACGTGCCGTATTCGCGTACATGGGGTGTGTCGCCGGGCCTCATGGGGTACCCGAGGGCGTACCGCCAGGGGCCCGGCGCCCCGTGAGGCGGTGGCCCCGGGGCAGCACGCCCCAGGGCCCGGCGCCCCCGAAGGCGTACACCGCCCAGAGGGACCGCCCCGAAGGCGTACCGCCCCAGGTGCACCAGGGCGTACGTGAGGAGTCCGGCGACGCGATTACGGGGGTGAGCTCCCGGTCTGGGGGTATTTGGCCGCTATGGGGTGTGACTGGGGCCACGCGAATTGGGCGTAACGCTCCTCGAAGCCCTGCGATGACCTAAGAGGTGACAGCCGAGGAGGGAATACAGCCGCCGTTCATGGCGCTGTGCAACTCCGAGGTTCAGCCCGCGTCGTCGGCACATCCCCAGCCGACGGTCGTCGGCTCCGGCCCGATCATGGGCGGGGCCGGAAGCCGTTTCCATCGTTCCGAGAGGTTGTTCGTGTCGGCCAGCACATCCCGTACGCTCCCGCCGGAGATCGCCGAGTCCGAGTCTGTGATGGCGCTCATCGAGCGGGGAAAGGCTGATGGGCAGATCGCCGGCGATGACGTGCGTCGGGCCTTCGAGGCTGACCAGATTCCGCCAACCCAGTGGAAGAATGTTCTGCGCAGCCTCAATCAGATCCTCGAGGAAGAGGGTGTGACGCTGATGGTCAGTGCAGCGGAGTCGCCGAAGCGCGCCCGCAAGAGCGTCGCAGCGAAGAGCCCGGCCAAGCGCACCGCCACCAAGACCGTCACCGCCAAGACGACCGTGACGAAGCCCGTCGCGGCCGCCACGGCTCCGGCGGACCCGAGCACGGATGCCCCGGTCGACGAGGCCGGTACCCCTGCCAAGAAGGCGGCAGCCAAGAAGACCGCCGCCAAGAAGACGGCGGTGAAGAAGACCGCCGCGAAGAAGACCACCGCCAAGAAGACCACGTCCAAGAAGGACGCCGACGAGGTCCTCGAGGGCGAGGAACTGCTCGAGGACGTCGCGCCCGGCAAGGGCGAGGACGAGGAGGCCGAGGGCGAGAACAAGGGCTTCGTCCTCTCGGACGAGGACGAGGACGACGCGCCCGCGCAGCAGGTCGCCGTCGCCGGTGCCACGGCCGACCCCGTCAAGGACTACCTGAAGCAGATCGGCAAGGTCCCGCTGCTCAACGCCGAGCAGGAGGTCGAGCTCGCCAAGCGCATCGAGGCCGGCCTGTTCGCCGAGGACAAGCTGGCGAACTCCGACAAGCTGGCGCCGAAGCTCAAGCGCGAGCTGGAGATCATCGCCGAGGACGGCCGCCGCGCCAAGAACCACCTGCTGGAGGCCAACCTCCGCCTCGTGGTCTCCCTCGCCAAGCGCTACACGGGCCGCGGCATGCTCTTCCTGGACCTGATCCAGGAGGGCAACCTGGGTCTGATCCGCGCGGTCGAGAAGTTCGACTACACCAAGGGCTACAAGTTCTCCACGTACGCCACCTGGTGGATCCGTCAGGCGATCACCCGGGCCATGGCCGACCAGGCCCGCACCATCCGTATCCCGGTGCACATGGTCGAGGTCATCAACAAGCTCGCGCGCGTCCAGCGCCAGATGCTCCAGGACCTGGGCCGTGAGCCCACCCCGGAGGAGCTGGCCAAGGAGCTCGACATGACCCCCGAGAAGGTCATCGAGGTCCAGAAGTACGGCCGCGAGCCGATCTCGCTGCACACCCCGCTGGGCGAGGACGGCGACAGCGAGTTCGGTGACCTCATCGAGGACTCCGAGGCGGTGGTGCCGGCCGACGCGGTGAGCTTCACGCTGCTGCAGGAGCAGCTGCACTCCGTGCTCGACACGCTCTCCGAGCGTGAGGCGGGCGTGGTGTCCATGCGCTTCGGCCTGACCGACGGCCAGCCGAAGACCCTCGACGAGATCGGCAAGGTCTACGGCGTGACGCGTGAGCGGATCCGTCAGATCGAGTCCAAGACCATGTCCAAGCTGCGCCACCCGTCGCGCTCCCAGGTCCTGCGGGACTACCTCGACTAGAGGTCAGGCGGTCGTACGAAGCGGAGGGCCCGGATCCCCAGGGGGAACCGGGCCCTCCGGCGTGTGCGCAGGCGGGTGAGGAGGCCGTGCGGAAGCCATACGGAAGTGCGTGCGGGCGTGCGGGTCAGGGCCTGCTGGCCGACTCTGGGTGAAGCTGGTTCACCGGAGAGTCAGGAGACCGCATGCGTCGTCCCATCAGCCGGAAGCGTACGGGTGCCGTGGCCGCCATCGTTGCCTCGGCGGTCCTGCCGCTCACTGCGCCCGCGCCCGCGGCCTCCGACAGTGTCGTCGTCGGGGGACAGCCGGTACAGGCCTCTGACAGCCCCTGGGTCGTGGCTCTGTCCAGCCGTGACCGGTTCGGGGGCGCGCGAGCCGGGCAGTTCTGCGGGGGCGTCGTCATCGCGCCGACCAAGGTGGCGACCGCCGCGCACTGTCTGGGGCCGGCCGTGCTCGGTGCGGAGGCGAAGGACCTGAGCGACCTGAGGGTCATCGCCGGACGCACGGAGCTGCGGGAGTCGGGCGGGCGTGAGGTACCGGTCACGGGGGCGTGGATCAGCCCCTCGTACGACCCGGACACACAGTCGGGGGATCTGGCCGTGCTCACGCTGGCGAGCCCGCTGCCGCGCGCGTACGTCATCAAGGCGGCCGGCCGGGGGCACCAGGCGTACCGGCCGGGCACGAGCGCCGATGTGTACGGCTGGGGCGACACGACGGGGGGCGGCTCGTACGCGTACGGGCTGCGTTCGGCACGCGTACGGGTGCTGCCGGACGAGGTGTGCGCGCGGGCCTATCCCGCCGCGGCGGCGGGCGGCGGGTACGTGGCCGCCACGATGCTGTGCGCGGGGGACCCGCAGGGCGGCCGGGACGCCTGTCAGGGCGACAGCGGCGGGCCGCTGGTGGCCCGGGGGCGGCTCATCGGGCTGGTGTCCTGGGGGAGCGGCTGCGGGGAGGCCGGGAGCCCCGGGGTGTACACGCGGATCTCGGCCGTGCTGCCGGGGGTGTGACGGGCGCTGCGAGGGGCGCCACGGCACACCCGGACTGCCCGAGTGAGCGGGCGGGCGCACGTCGCCGCCGGCGTACGAGAACGGGCGACCGCCCCCCTGCCGTGGGAGCGGTCGCCCGTCGGCCGGTCCTGGACCGGCCCCTGGCTCGTCGTGGATGCGAGTGTCAGTGTTCTTCTTCGACTGCGCTCGGAACGGCGCTGAGCCGGTCCGTCTCATCCTGTATTTCCGCGGCGATCTTCTTGAGTTCCGGCTCGAACTTGCGCCCGTGGTGGGCACAGAAGAGCAGCTCACCACCGCTGGTCAGCACGACGCGCAGATATGCCTGGGCGCCGCAGCGGTCGCAGCGGTCGGCGGCCGTCAGCGGGCTCGCGGGGGTCAGAACAGTAGTCACGTCGCCTCTTCTCTAGCTCGACGAGCTGTCGTACCAGGGTCAACATCCAACCAGGCCGAAAACGTTCCCGCTCGTGGCTTTTCCTCGAAAGTTTTTCAAGGAGGCTGTCTGCTGCCGGTTGGCGGCGAATGAGCCGTATTGCTGCGCTCTACGGGTTTCGCGTTGCTTGTCTCGTTAAGTCTCGTTCAGTCTCATTCAGCCCTCCCGGCTGGCTGCCGGTTGTTCATGAGGACGTGCCCGGAGCCTAAATGGTTCATGCCCGGAAGGGAACGTGATGTGCACGTCACCCCATCGAGGGATCGAACACCCATACGACTCTGGACTAGCATAAGTTTTCACGTGGGTGGCGTGACAACGGCTCTACCAGGCCTCTGTACCCTCTGACCCGGTGACAGAAGCCGGGCCTTACCCCCACGGGACCCATCCCAAATTCAGCGAGGAGCGAACCGCGTGACCGCCGAGACGTCCGTGCCGTCCAGTGCGCTGCTGACCGCAGACCGTGACGGTTCCAACTACACCGCGCGGCACCTGCTCGTTCTTGAGGGGCTCGAGGCGGTTCGCAAGCGACCGGGTATGTACATCGGGTCCACCGACAGCCGGGGCCTGATGCACTGCCTCTGGGAGATCATCGACAACTCGGTCGACGAGGCCCTCGGTGGGTACTGCGACCACATCGAGGTCATCCTGCACGACGACGGCTCCGTGGAGGTCCGTGACAACGGCCGCGGCATCCCCGTGGACGTCGAGCCGAAGACCGGGCTCTCCGGCGTCGAGGTCGTCATGACCAAGCTGCACGCCGGCGGGAAGTTCGGCGGCGGTTCGTACGCCGCCTCCGGCGGTCTGCACGGCGTGGGCGCCTCCGTGGTGAACGCGCTGTCGGCCCGCCTCGACGTCGAGGTCGACCGGAACGGCGCCACCCACGCGATCAGCTTCCGCCGCGGCGTGCCCGGGATCTTCACCGAGTCCGGCCCCGACGCCCCGTTCGACCCGGCGAACGGGCTGCGCAAGATCAAGCGCGTGCCGAAGACCCGCACCGGCACCCGCGTGCGGTACTGGGCGGACCGCCAGATCTTCCTCAAGGACGCCAAGCTCTCCCTGGAGCACCTGCACCAGCGCGCCCGCCAGACCGCCTTCCTGGTGCCCGGCCTGACCATCGTCGTCCGTGACGAGCGCGACCTGGAGGGCGAGGGCAAGAGCGAGGAGACGTTCCGCTTCGACGGCGGCATCAGCGAGTTCTGCGAGTACCTGGCGCAGGACAAGGCCGTCTGCGACGTGCTGCGCCTGACCGGCCAGGGCACCTTCAAGGAGACCGTGCCGGTCCTCGACGAGCGCGGCCACATGACCCCCACGGAGGTCACCCGCGAACTGGGCGTCGACGTGGCCCTGCGCTGGGGCACGGGGTACGACAGCACGATCAGGTCCTTCGTGAACATCATCGCCACCCCCAAGGGCGGCACCCACGTGAGCGGCTTCGAGCGCGCGGTCACCAAGACCATGAACGAGGTGCTGCGCGCCTCGAAGATGCTGCGCGTCGCCGAGGACGACATCGTCAAGGACGACGCCCTGGAGGGCCTCACCGCCGTGGTGACCGTGCGGCTCGCCGAGCCGCAGTTCGAGGGCCAGACCAAGGAGGTCCTCGGTACGTCGGCGGCCAACCGCATCGTCGCCAATGTCGTCGCCAAGGAACTGAAGGCGTTCCTGACCTCCAGCAAGCGCGACGCCAAGGCCCAGGCCCGCGCGGTGCTGGAGAAAGCCGTCGCCGCCGCCCGTACGCGGATCGCGGCCCGCCAGCACAAGGAGGCCCAGCGCCGCAAGACCGCGCTGGAGTCCTCTTCGCTGCCCGCCAAGCTGGCCGACTGCCGCAGCGACGACGTCGAGCGCAGCGAGCTGTTCATCGTCGAGGGGGACTCCGCCCTCGGCACGGCCAAGCTCGCCCGCAACAGTGAGTTCCAGGCGCTGCTGCCGATCCGCGGAAAGATCCTCAACGTCCAGAAGTCGTCCGTCTCGGACATGCTGAAGAACGCCGAGTGCGGCGCGATCATCCAGGTCATAGGAGCCGGGTCCGGCCGGACCTTCGACATCGACGCCGCACGGTACGGCAAGATCGTGCTGCTCGTGGACGCCGACGTCGACGGCGCGCACATCCGCTGCCTGCTGCTGACGCTCTTCCAGCGCTATATGCGGCCCATGGTCGAGGCGGGCCGCGTCTTCGCGGCCGTACCGCCGCTGCACCGCATCGAGCTGGTCCAGCCCAAGAAGGGCCAGGACAAGTACGTCTACACCTACTCGGACAGCGAGCTGCGGCAGACGCTGCTGGAATACCAGCGCAAGGGCGTGCGGTACAAGGACTCCATCCAGCGCTACAAGGGCCTTGGTGAGATGGACGCCGACCAGCTCGCGGAGACCACGATGGACCCTCGGCACCGCACCCTGCGGCGGATCAACATCGGGGACCTGGAGGCGGCCGAGCAGGTCTTCGACCTGCTCATGGGCAATGAGGTCGCGCCGCGCAAGGAGTTCATCACCAGCTCCGCGGCGACGCTGGACCGCTCACGCATCGACGCCTGAGACGACTTCGACGCCTGAGACGCCTCCCCGATGTCCCGGTTCTCCAGCGGGTGGAGCCGGGACATCGTCACCTGATGGGGTGAAGAGGAGGGAGAGAAGAGTCCAGGGTCTTCCCGTTCTGTCCATCCTTGTGCACGCGGCCGAAACGGTTCGCCGACAAGGAGAGTTGAGCGGTGGAGAACAGGGAAGGACCCGACGCCACGGCGGTGCGGATCGACGACCCGTGGTACGACGCGCTGGCCTCCGGCTGGGGTGAGGCGGACGGTACGGGGACGCCGGCCGCCGTGGTGCCCGGACCCGCCGAGCCGCCGCGGGACCGGCGCAGCGCGGCCGAGATCTACCTGGAGGTGCAGCGCAGCGCGGCCTTCCAGGAGGTACGCGGCCGCTACCGGCGCTTCGTCGTGCCGGCCACTCTCGCCTTCCTCGCCTGGTACCTGGCGTATGTCGTGGCGGCGACCGCGGCGCCGGGGCTGATGGCCCGCCCGGTGGCGGGGGCGGTGAATGTGGCGATGGTCGCCGGGTTGGCACAGTTCCTCACCACGTTCGCGCTGACCTGGGCGTACGTACGCCATGCCCGGCTGCACCGGGACCGTGCCGCGCTTGACCTGCGGTGGGACACGCAGGAGCTGACCCGGGAGGCCGGGCGGTGACCGGAGACCACCAGACCCTGGCGCTGCTGCTGTTCAGCGCGTTCATCGCGGTCACCCTCGGGATCACGACATGGGTGAGCCGCAACCGGCGCGGTTCCGCGGAGGAGTTCTACGCCGGAGGACGGCTGTTCTCGCCCATGGAGAACGGTTTCGCCATCGCCGGTGACTACATGTCCGCCGCCTCCTTCCTGGGCATCTCCGGCCTGATCGCCCTCTACGGCTACGACGGCATGCTCTACTCGGTGGGCTTCCTCGTCGCCTGGCTCGTGGTCCTGCTGCTGGTCGCCGAACTCGTACGCAACTGCGGCCGGTTCACGCTCGCCGACGTGATCGCGGCGCGGATGCGGGAGCGGCCGGTGCGGATCGCCGCGGGAACGTCCTCGGTCACCGTGTCCGTTCTCTATCTGGTGGCGCAGATGGTGGGGGCCGGCAGCCTGGTAGCGCTGCTGCTGGGCGGCACGAGCGAGGCGGCGCGCTCGTGGACCGTGATCGGCGTGGGCGCACTGATGGTGATCTATGTGTCCTGGGGAGGGATGCGGGCCACCACCTGGATCCAGATCGTCAAGGCCGTGCTGCTGATGGCAGGCGCCACCGCGCTCACCGTGCTCGTCCTGCTGCGCTTCCACGGCGACGTCAACCAGTTGCTCACCACCGCGGCCGAGCGCAGCGGCCACGGACGGGAGTTCCTCTCACCGGGGCTGAAGTACGGCGGGGACTGGACCGCGCGCCTGGACTTCATCAGCCTCGGTCTGGCGCTGGTCCTCGGCACCGCCGGGCTGCCGCACATCCTGTCCCGCTTCTACACCGTGCCGACCGCGCGGGCCGCCCGTCGCTCGGTCGTCTGGTCCATCGGTCTCATCGGCAGCTTCTACCTGATGACGATCGTCCTCGGCTTCGGCGCCGCGGCGCTCGTCGGCACCGACGAGGTACGGGCGTCGAACGCGGCCGGGAACACGGCGGTTCCGCTGCTGGCCCTGGACCTGGGCGGGGGAGCGGGCTCGACCGGGGGAGCGGTGCTGTTCGCGGTGGTCGCCGCCGTGGCCTTCGCGACGATCCTCGCCGTCGTCGCGGGCATCACGCTCGCCTCGTCGGCGTCGGTCGCGCACGATCTGTACGCCTCGCTGAAGCGGAAGCGGAACGGGAGGCGGAGGGGCGGGAAGCGGTACAGCGAGGTGGTGGTGGCGCGGGTGGCCGCCATCGGCATCGGCGCGGTCGGGATCGGTCTGGGGCTGCTGGCCCGGGACCTGAACGTGGCGTTCCTGGTCGGCCTCGCCTTCGCGGTCGCCGCGTCGGCGAACCTGCCGGTCCTGCTCTACGCCCTGTTCTGGCGGAACTTCACCACGCGCGGGGCGGTCTGGTCGGTGTACGGAGGCCTGGTCCCGGCCGTGCTGCTGGTGCTGCTCTCGCCGGTCGTCTCGGGCAGCCCCGAGGCGCTGTTCCCCGGCGTGGACTTCCAGCTCTTCCCGCTCCAGAACCCGGGCGTGGTCTCCATCCCGCTGGGGTTCCTGGCCGGCTGGCTCGGTACGGTGACCTCGCCGGAGCCTCCCGACGAGGCGAAGCACGCCGAGACGGAGGTACGGGCGCTGACGGGCGCGGGCGCGGTGTAGGGCTGGGGACCGGGCTGGGGGTGGGACCGGGCCGGGCTGGGGGCCGTGGGGCCCTTCAGGACACCGCCGCCCATACGTAGCGGTGCTCCGGGCGGCCGGTCTCGCCGTACTTGAGCGACAGGCGCACCCGGCCCGCCCGCTCCAGCAGCTTCAGATACCGCTGGGCCGTCTGCCGGCTGACCCCCGCTCGCTCGGCGATCTCCTGGGCGGACAGCGGCCCGTCCGCCGCCAGCAGGACCTGCCGTACGAGCTCCGCCGTGGTGGGGGAGTGCCCCTTGGGCAGGTCAGGGGCGCCCGAACTCACCGACAGGGCGCCGAAGATCCGGTCCACCTCGGCCTGCTCCGCCTCACCGCCTCCGTCGAGCGTCCGGCGCAGCGCCGCGTACGCCTCCAGCTTGGGCCGCAGGCCCGCGAAGTTGAACGGTTTCACCAGGTACTGGAGCGCGCCGTGGCGCTGTGCCGCCTGGACGGTGGCCACGTCGCGGGCAGCCGTCACCATGATCACGTCAGTCTGGTGGCCGCGCCGGCGCAGTTCCCGTACGACCGCGAGCCCGTTCTGGTCCGGCAGGTAGTGGTCGAGCAGGATCAGGTCGACCGGAAGCTCCTCGATCCGGGCCAGCGCTTCGGCCGCCGTATGGGCCAGGGCGACGACGTCGAAGCCCGGCACCTTGGCCACGTACGCGGCGTTGATCTCCGCGACCCGGATGTCGTCGTCCACGACCAGGACGCCGATCACCGCGACGCTCCGGGGAGGGCCGGGCCCGCTTCCGCCGTCGCGCCGCTCGCCGCCGCCTCGTCCTGACCCACGGCGCCCACAGCTTCCGCTGCCTCCGCCGAGGCGTCCGTCAGGGCCTCCGGCAGTACGACGGTGAACTCCGCTCCGCCGCCGGGAGCCTGGGTCACCCGTGCGCTGCCCCCCTGCCGCTCCGCGAGGCGGCGCACCATGGCGAGTCCCAGCCCGCGTCGGCCACCGTGCGCGGGCCGGTCCTTGGTCGACCAGCCCTCCGTGAAGATCAGCTCCCGCCGCTCGGGCGGCACTCCGGGCCCGCTGTCGATGACCCTGAGCACCGCCGTACGTCCCTCCGCCCGGAGCTCGACCTCCACGAGCGGCTCCCCGGACCCGGCCGCGGCGTCGACCGCGTTGTCGACCAGATTGCCGAGGACCGTCACCAGTTCGCGCGGCTCGACCAGCCGGTCCGGCAGCAGCGTCCCAGGGGCGAGGCGCAGCGAGACGCCGCGCTCGGCCGCGACCGTGGCCTTGCCGACGAGCAGCGCGGCCAGCAGCGGGTCGTGCACCTTCTCGGTGACCTGCTCGGCGGTGGCCCGGTGCACGCCCACCACCTCGGTGACGAACTCCACCGCCTCCTCGTGCATCTCCAGCTCCAACAGCCCGAGCAGGGTGTGCAGACGGTTGGCGTGCTCATGATCCTGCGCCCGCAGTGCGTCGATCAGGCCGCGCGTGGAGTCCAGCTCCCGCCCGAGCCGCTCCAGTTCGGTCCTGTCGCGCAGCGTGGCGACGGCGCCGCCGTCGTCCGTCGGCATCCGGTTGGCGATCAGCACCCGCTGCCCGCGCACCGTCACCAGATCCTCGCCCGTGACCCGGCCGGCCAGGACGTCGCTCGTGCGGCCCTCGCCGAGCACCTCCTCCAGCGGCCGCCCGGTGGCCTCGGGCCCCACGCCGAGCAGCCGCTGTGCCTCGTCGTTCATCAGCCGGATGCGTCCCGTCCGGTCCAGCGCCACGACGCCCTCCCGGATGCCGTGCAGCATCGCCTCACGCTCGGCCAGCAGCGCCGAGATGTCCGAGAAGGCCAGGTCATGGGTCTGCCGCTGGAGGCGGCGGGAGATCAGGTACGCGGCCAGTGCCCCGACCGCCAGGGCCCCGCCCGCGTAGGCGAGCAGCCCCGGAATCGCCGCCAGCAGCCGGGCGCGGACGCTGTCGTACTCGATGCCGACCGACACCGCGCCGACGATGCCGCCACCGGCGTCGCGCAGCGGAACCTTTCCGCGGGCGGAGCGGCCCAGCGTGCCGCTGTCGATCTCCATGACGTCCTTGCCCGCGAGGGCCTCGCTCGGGTCGGTGGAGACGACCTTGCCGATCTGGGCGGGATCGGGGTGCGACCAGCGCACTCCGCGTCTGTCCATGATCACGACGTACTCGGCGCCCGTGGCCTTCCTGATCCGCTCGGCCCGCGCCTGCACGGGCCCGGCGGCGCTCGGCGGCGTACCCGTCAGGTCGCCGGCGACCTCGCTCGACGCGGTGGTCTCGGCGATGGCCAGCGCACGGCGCATCGCCTGGTCGTCCAGCTGGGCGCTGAGCGGCGCCAGGAACAGGCCGGTCGCCAGCACCGTCACCCCGAGGACGATGACCAACTGCATCAGCAGCACCTGCGAGAAGACCCGCTGCGGCCACCCGAACCGCCGACGCGGCGCGGACCCCCGCGCGGGGGGCACGGGGGACGAGGTCGGTGCCGGGCTCATGCAGGAACGGTAAAGGGCTCGGCCGCCTTGACGAAATGTCCAGCGTCACGCCGCCTGTCCGGGCCGCGCCTCCGCTCCCCCGTCCCGGTCCCGTCCCGGTCGCGCCTGTCCGGTCCCCCGTCCCCGTCCGGTCCGCCCCGGTCCCGTCCGGTCCGTCCCGTCCCCGTCGGGTCCGTCCCGTCCCCGTCGGGTCCGTCCCGTCCCCGTCGGGTCCGTCCCTGTCCCCGTCCCGGCCCCGTCCCGGCCCCGTCCCCGCCCCGGTCCCGTCCCCGTCCGGTCCCGTCCCGGCCGGGCGGCTGGGGCCCGCCTATCCTGAGGGCCGCAAGCCGCCGAACGAGAAGGGTGTCCCTTGAGCAGCGTGCAGCAGATCCCCGTCGTCGTCCTGTCCGGCTTCCTGGGATCGGGAAAGACGACCCTGCTCAACCATCTGCTGCGCAGCGCCAGAGGCACCCGCATCGGCGTCATGGTCAACGACTTCGGTTCGATCGAGATCGACGCCATGACGGTCGCCGGCCAGGTCGGCTCCACCGTCTCCCTCGGCAACGGCTGCCTGTGCTGTGCCGTCGACGCCAGCGAGCTCGACACCTACCTGGAGACCCTCACCCGGCCCTCCTCCCGCCTCGACGTCATCGTCATCGAGGCGAGCGGGCTCGCCGAACCCCGGGAACTGGTGCGGATGATCCTCGCCAGCGACAACGAGCGGGTGGTGTACGGCGGGCTGGTCCAGGTCGTCGACGCCGCCGAGTTCGACACCACCCGGGCCCGGCACCCCGAGACCGACCGCCACCTCGCCATCGCCGACCTCGTCGTCGTCAACAAGGCCGACCGCGTGGACCCCGACGAGTTGCGCCGGGTCCACACCGCCGTCGCCGAACTGGCCGACCGCGCCGCGGTGATCGACGCGGCGTACGGCCGGGTCGACCCCGAGCTGCTCTTCGACCGCGCCGCACGCTCCGACGACGACCGCGGTCCCCGCCAGCTGACCTTCGAGGACCTGGACGATCTGTACGCCGTCGAGGACCACCACCCGCACGCCGCCTACGAGACGGTCTCGTTCACCGCCGCGGAGCCCATGCACCCCCGCCGGCTGCTGGACTTCCTCGACTCCCGCCCCGAGGGCCTGTACCGCATCAAGGGGTTCGTGGACTTCGGCGACGCCGACCCCGCCAACCGCTACGGCGTCCACGCCGTCGGCCGCTTCCTCCGCTTCTACCCCGAGCCCTGGCCGCGCGGCGAACAGCGCCTCACCCAGCTCGTCCTGATCGGCTCGGGCACGGATGGCGAGGCGCTCCACAAAGCCCTGGACGGCTGCCGGGTGACCGGCCCGCAGGACGCCCCGGAGGAGCACAGCATGTGGGGCGTCCTGCGCTACGTACCCGAGCGGCCGGAGCAGGAGCAGCCGGAAGGGTGACCCGGAGGGTGTTACGACGCCGGGCCCGCGACCACGTCGACCGGCTTCGCCAGCGGCGTGCCCGAGCCGTCGCGGCGCGGGTCCATCTCCGGCAGGTCCACCGGCGTGCCGTTCTTCTGGGCCGCGCGGGCCGGGGCCGCGCCCGCCCAGGCCAGGACCAGCACGTCCTCGCCCTTCAGGAATCGGTGGCAGCGCACACCGCCCGTCGCGCGGCCCTTGCGCGGGTACTGGTCGAACGGCGTCAGCTTCGCCGACGTACCCGCCGGGCCCTCCAGCGTGCCCGTCGAACCGGCCACCGTGAACACCACCGCGTCCTGAGCCGGATCCACCACGGTGAACGAGATCACTTCGGCCCCGGCCGCCAGCTTGACACCGGCCATACCGCCCGCCGGACGGCCCTGCGGCCGCACCTGGGAGGCCGGATACCGCAGCAGCTGGGCGTCGGAGGTGATGAAGACCAGGTCCTCCTCGCCCGTGCGCAGCTCGGCCGCGCCGACAATGCGGTCACCCTCCTTGAGGGTGATGACCTCCAGCTCCTCCTTGTTGGCCGGATAGTCCGGCACCACGCGCTTGACCACGCCCTGCCGCGTGCCGATCGCCAGGCCTGGCGAGGACTCGTCCAGCGTCGTCAGGCACAGGACCGTCTCGTCCTTCTCCAGCGTCAGGAACTCCGACAGCTGCGCCCCGCCCGACAGGTTCGGCGCGGACGCCGTGTCCGGCAGCTGCGGCAGATCGATCACCGACAGCCGCAGCAACCGCCCGGCGGACGTCACCGCGCCGACCTCGCCGCGCTGTGTCGCGGGCACCGCCGAGACGATCACATCGTGCTTGGTCCGCCTGCCGCCGCTGTCCGGCAGCGGCTCACCGCTCGCCGTACGCGCCAGCAGGCCCGTCGAGGACAGCAGCACCCGGCACGGGTCGTCCGCGACCTCCAGGGACGCCGCCGCGACCGGCGTGCCCGCCGACTCCAGCAGCACGGTGCGCCGCTCGGTGGCGAACTTCTTCGCCACCGCGCCCAGTTCCGAGGAGACCAGCTTGCGGAGCTCGGCGTCCGACTCCAGGATCCGGGTCAGCTCGTCGATCTCCTGGTTGAGCCGGTCGCGCTCGCTCTCCAGCTCGATCCGGTCGAACTTGGTCAGCCGGCGCAGCGGGGTGTCCAGGATGTACTGCGTCTGGATCTCGCTCAGCGAGAAGTGCGTGATCAGCCGCTCCTTGGCCTGCGCCGAGTTGTCGCTCGACCGGATGAGGCGGATGACCTCATCGATGTCGAGCAGTGCGACGAGCAGGCCCTCGACCAGGTGCAGCCGGTCGCGCTTCTTGCCGCGCCGGAACTCGCTGCGGCGCCGTACGACCTCGAAGCGGTGGTCGAGATAGACCTCCAGCAACTCCTTGAGGCCCAGCGTGAGCGGCTGCCCGTCCACCAGCGCCACATTGTTGATGCCGAAGGACTCCTCCATCGGCGTCAATTTGTACAGCTGCTCCAGGACGGCCTCGGGGATGAAGCCGTTCTTGATCTCGATGACCAGCCGCAGCCCGTGCTCCCGGTCGGTGAGGTCCTTGACGTCCGCGATGCCCTGGAGCTTCTTGGCGGCCACCAGGTCCTTGATCTTGGCGATCACCTTCTCCGGGCCGACCGCGAAGGGCAGTTCGGTCACGATCAGGCCCTTGCGGCGCGCCGTGACGTTCTCCACGGTCACCGTCGCGCGGATCTTGAAGGAGCCGCGGCCCGTCTCGTACGCGTCCTTGATGCCGGACAGGCCCACGATCCGGCCACCGGTCGGCAGGTCGGGCCCCGGAACGTACCGCATCAGGGTCTCCAGGTCCGCGCCCGGGTGCCTGATCAAGTGCCGGGCGGCGGCGATGACCTCGCCCAGGTTGTGCGGCGGCATGTTGGTCGCCATACCGACCGCGATCCCGGACGCGCCGTTGACCAGCAGGTTCGGGAAGGCCGCGGGCAGCGCGACCGGCTCCCGCTCCTGGCCGTCGTAGTTGGGCGTGAAGTCGACGGTGTCCTCGTCGATCGACTCCGTCATCAGGGACGTCGCGTCGGCCATCCGGCACTCCGTGTACCGCATCGCTGCCGGAGGGTCGTCGTTGCCGAGCGAGCCGAAGTTCCCATGGCCGTCCACCAGCGGCAGCCGCATCGAGAACGGCTGCGCCATGCGCACCAGCGCGTCATAGATCGACGCGTCGCCGTGCGGGTGCAGCTTGCCCATCACCTCGCCGACGACCCGGGCGCACTTGACGAAGCCGCGCTCCGGCCGCAGCCCCATCTCGTTCATCTGGTAGACGATGCGGCGGTGCACCGGCTTCATGCCGTCGCGGGCGTCCGGCAGGGCCCGGGAGTAGATCACCGAGTACGCGTACTCGAGGAAGGAGCCCTGCATTTCGTCGACGACGTCGATGTCGAGGATGCGCTCCTCGAAGTCGTCGGGCTGCGCGGTCTTCGTGCTGCGGCGGGCCATCGCGGCTGCGCTCCTTCACCAGGCAAAGGCTGATCTGTCGCCGACCATTGTGGACCGTCCCACTGACAACGCCGACCTCGACCCGGAAGAGGGACGGATCGGGGATCCGGGAACTTCGCCAGGCGTCAGTGCGCTTGCATACAGTGGCAGGACTTCCGCAGCACCGACTTTTCCACACCGCGATCGAAGGGACGTACATGCCCATGGGTCACACGGCCACAGCCCAGGCCGGCTCCGGCGGCCTGACAGCGACCGAGCACCGGCTGGCCAACGGCCTGCGCGTGGTGCTCTCCGAGGACCACCTGACCCCGGTCGCCGCGGTCTGCCTCTGGTACGACGTCGGCTCGCGCCACGAGGTGCCGGGCCGCACCGGCCTCGCCCACCTCTTCGAGCACCTGATGTTCCAGGGGTCGAAGCAGGTCCAGGGCAACGGCCACTTCGAGCTGGTCCAGGGCGCCGGCGGCTCCCTCAACGGCACCACCAGCTTCGAGCGCACCAACTACTTCGAGACCATGCCCGCCCACCAGCTGGAGCTGGCCCTGTGGCTGGAAGCCGACCGGATGGGCTCCCTGCTCGCCGCGCTCGACGACGAGTCCATGGAGAACCAGCGGGACGTCGTCAAGAACGAGCGCCGCCAGCGGTACGACAACGTGCCGTACGGCACGGCCTTCGAGAAGCTGACCGCCCTCGCCTACCCGGAGGGCCACCCCTACCACCACACCCCGATCGGTTCCATGGCCGACCTGGACGCGGCCACCCTGGAGGACGCGCGGAACTTCTTCCGCACGTACTACGCGCCGAACAACGCCGTCCTGTCGGTGGTCGGTGACATCGACCCCGAGCAGACACTCGCCTGGATCGAGAAGTACTTCGGCTCCATCCCGCCCCACGACGGCAAGCAGCCGCCGCGGGACGGGACGCTTCCGGAGATCATCGGGGAGCAGCTGCGCGAGGTCGTCGAGGACGAGGTCCCGGCCCGCGCCCTGATGGCCGCCTACCGGCTCCCGCACGACGGCACGCGCGAGTGCGACGCCGCCGACCTGGCCCTCACCATCCTGGGCGGCGGCGAGTCGTCCCGGCTGCACAACCGCCTGGTGCGCCACGACCGCACGGCCGTGGCGGCCGGCTTCGGCCTGCTGCGGCTGGCCGGGGCGCCCTCGCTCGGCTGGCTGGACGTGAAGACGTCCGGCGGCGTCGAGGTGCCGGACATCGAAGCGGCTGTCGACGAGGAGCTGGCCCGGTTCGCCGCCGAGGGGCCCACGCCCGAGGAGATGGAGCGCGCCCAGGCCCAGCTGGAGCGCGAGTGGCTGGACCGGCTCGGCACGGTCGCGGGCCGCGCCGACGAACTGTGCCGGTTCGCCGTGCTGTTCGGCGACCCGCAGCTCGCGCTGACGGCCGTCCAGCGCGTCCTGGACGTCACCGCCGAGGAGGTGCAGGCGGTCGCCAAGGCCCGGCTGCGCCCCGACAACAGGGCCGTGCTGGTGTACGAACCCGTCAGCGCCGAGCAGGGCGACGCCGACCACAGCGACCAGGAAGAAGAGGGGGCCGACCAGTGAGCGACGCCGCCGTGTCCTTGACGTCCATGGAGTTCCACCCGCAGCCCCGGCCCGGCATCGCCCGGCCCTGGGCCTTCCCCGCCCCCGACCGCGGCACGCTCGGCAACGGCCTGACCGTGCTGCGCTGCCACCGCCCCGGCCAGCAGGTGGTGGCCGTGGAGATCTTCCTCGCCGCCCCGCTGGACGCCGAGCCCGAGGGCCTCGACGGCGTCGCCACGATCATGGCGCGGGCCCTGTCGGAGGGCACCGACAAGCACTCGGCGGAGGAGTTCGCCGCCGAGCTGGAGCGTTGCGGTGCCACCCTCGACGCGCACGCCGACCACCCGGGCGTACGGGTGTCCCTGGAGGTCCCGGTCTCCCGCCTGGGCAAGGCCCTCGGGCTGGTCGCCGAGGCGCTGCGCGCGCCCGCGTTCTCCGACAGCGAGGTCGAGCGCCTCGTCCGCAACCGGCTCGACGAGATCCCGCACGAGATCGCCAACCCCTCGCGCCGCGCCGCCATGCAGCTCTCCAAGGAGCTCTTCCCGGCCACCTCGCGCATGTCCCGGCCCCGCCAGGGCACCGAGGAGACCGTGCGCGGCATCGACGCCGCTGCCGTACGCGCCTTCTACGAGACCCATGTGAAGCCCGCCACCGCCACCGCGGTCGTCGTCGGTGACCTGACCGGCGTGGATCTCGACGCGGTGCTCGCCGACACCCTCGGTGCCTGGACCGGCGACGCGGCCGAGCCTCGCCCCGTACCGCCGATCACCGCCGACGACACCGGCCGGGTCGTGATCGTGGACCGGCCCGGCGCCGTGCAGACGCAGTTGCTCATCGGCCGCATCGGCCCCGACCGGCACGACCGCGTCTGGCCCGCCCAGGTGCTCGGCACGTACTGCCTGGGCGGCACCCTCACCTCGCGTCTGGACCGCGTCCTGCGCGAGGAGAAGGGCTACACCTACGGCGTACGGGCCTTCGGCCAGGTCCTGCGCTCCAGCCCCGAGGGCAACGGCGCGGCCATGCTCGCCATCAGCGGCTCGGTCGACACGCCCCACACCGGCCCGGCGCTCGACGACCTGTGGAAGGTGCTGCGCACCCTCGCCGCCGAGGGCCTGACCGACGCCGAGCGCGAGACGGCCGTGCAGAACCTGGTGGGCGTCGCCCCGCTCAAGTACGAGACCGCCGCCTCCGTCGCGGGCACGCTCGCCGACCAGGTCGAGCAGCACCTCCCGGACGATTTCCAGGCGCAGTTGTACGCGCGCCTGGCCGAGACCGGCACCGTGGAGGCCACCGCGGCGGTCGTCAGCGCGTTCCCGGTGGACCGTCTCGTCACGGTCCTCGTCGGCGACGCGGCACAGATCAAGGAGCCCGTCGAGGCGCTCGGGATCGGTGAAGTGACGGTGGTCACCGGCTGATTGACGCCGCCTCGGACGCGTCCTTACGACACGACGTCCGCGACACGACGTCCGCGACACGGCATCCGGACACGGCGTCCGGACATGGCGTCCGCGACACGGCATCCGGACACGGCGTCCGGACATGGCGTCCGCGACACGGCATCCGGACACGGCTCCGGACACGGCTCCGGCCGGCCGGGTCGGCCCGGGACCGGCCTGGGGCGCGGCCTCTCCGAGGGCCCCGGCATCGCACCGATGCCGGGGCCCTCGCCATATGTCCGTTTTATTGCGGAGGTTCGGTGTCTGCCCTGTGGCGTGCGCTACAAAAAACCGTGTCCGTTTGGTGATTGAAAGATCGGCCGCTTAGCGTCTGATGCGCTGTCCGACCGGTACCCGCCGCGCCCGCGGCACCGGACAGCCATCGCCGAGTCCCCGAAGGCGCGAGCCTGGGGAGCCGGGGACCCACTCAGTCCCTGGGGTGAATCGGATGCCTTCGCCACCGCGTGGAGGGGTCCGTAGGAGACCTTCCTGCTCCGAACCCGTCAGCTAACCCGGTAGGCGAGAAGGAAGGAAAGGATCAGCCACTTCATGGCGTTCACCCGTGCCACCGGGAAGCACCGTGCCCCGAGCCGCCTGAGCCGTAAGAGCGCACACGTCGCCGGCGTCGCGGCCATCGCCACCACCGGCGTCATCGGATCCCTCGCTTCCCCGGCGTTCGCCGCCGACACGGACACCTCTCGTTCCCTTGAGGACACCGGCCTCAACCAGGCGGTCATCACCGACACGCTCGCCGAGCAGGTCGACGCCCAGGCCGAGGCCCAGGAGCGGGAGGCCGCGGAGGCCGCCGCCAAGGCGGCGGCCCAGGCGAAGGCCGAGGCGGAGGCGCAGCGCAAGGCGGAGGCCCGCGTCAAGGCGGCCCGCGAGGCCAAGGAGCGTGCCGACCGCGAAGCCGAGCGCAAGCGCCTCAGCTCCTTCACGCTTCCCGTCGCCGGCTCGTACGTCAGCACCGGCTACCAGACCGGCGGCGCCATGTGGTCCTCCGGCAGTCACACGGGCATCGACTTCCACGCCGCCTCCGGCACCAAGGTCGTGTCCGTGGGCCTGGGTACCGTCGTCGAGGCCGGCTGGGGCGGCGCGTACGGCAACAACGTCGTGATCCGGATGAACGACGGCACGTACACCCAGTACGGCCACCTGTCCTCCATCAGCGTCTCGGCCGGCCAGACCGTCATGCCGGGCCAGCAGATAGGCCTCGCCGGCTCGACCGGCAACTCCTCCGGGCCGCACCTGCACTTCGAGGCCCGTACGAGCGCCGAGTACGGCTCGGACATCGACCCGGTCGCGTACCTGCGCTCGCACGGCGTCAACGTCTGACCTCCGACGCTCTTCCGCGAAGGCTGACGCTCGGCCCCGGCTCGGATACGAGCCGGGGCCTTCGTCGTGCCACGTGGCCACGTGTCCAAAAAGAACTCCATGGATTCCGGGGAGGCATCGGAAATCCCGGCCCGCTGCAATAGAGTCACCGAACAGGCGCCAATCAGGTGAGTTTCGCGCGGATTACGTCGGAGGTTCAGTATGCGCATTCCAGCGCACTCGGTATGCACGGCGATCCGCGACGACATCGTCACCGGTGTGTTCGAGCGCGGCAGCCGGCTCACCGAGGAACAGCTGGCACGCCGCTACGGGGTCTCCCGCGTCCCGGTCCGCGAGGCGCTGCGCACCCTGGAGTCGGAGGGCTTCGTCACCAGCCGCCGCCACGCCGGCGCGTGTGTCGCCGAGCCGACCGAACAGGAGGCCGCGGACCTGCTGGAGATGCGTACGCTGCTGGAGCCGCTCGGCGCCGCACGCGCCGCCCAGCGCCGCACCGAGGCGCACCTCAAGGTGCTGCGCGGCCTGGTCAGACTGGGCCAGGAGCGCGCCCGCCGCGGCCAGGGCGAGGACCTGCGCTCGCTGGGCGGCTGGTTCCACGAGACGCTCGCCCAGGCGTCCGGCAGCCCGGCGCTCACCGCGCTGCTCACCCAGCTCCGGCACAAGATCGCCTGGATGTACGTGGTCGAGCAGCCCGCCCAGCCGGTGGAGGTGTGGGCCGAGCACGGCGCGATCGTCGACGCCGTGGCGCGCGGCGACGCGGAACGCGCCAGGGCGCTCACCGCCCTGCACGCGGAACGCTCGCGGGCCGAGCACCGGCTGCGGCGGCCGGACCGCCCCGAGCGGCCGGCCGGCCGTGTGAGGACTTCGCAACCTCGCGTAAACACCGCGAGCGCCGGTAATTAACAGCGGCACCGTATACAAAGACGGGGGCAATTCCTGTCGCGGAATTCCGCGCGCCCCATAAATGGCCGGGCCTGAGCAAAAGGGACCCGGGTTGCGCCCGAAAAGCGCTCATCCCTGCCGGAAAGTGGCTCGGCCTTGCCTGCACAGCGGCTCGACCAGATGCGAAGCGCTCGGCCTTGCCCGGAAATCGCCCGACGTTGCCCCGCAATCGGCCGGTCTCGCCGGAGGGTTCCGGACGCACCCTCGCGTGGCGACAGAAAACGGAGCCGTACCGCCCGCTCGTGCGGGGGTACGGCTCCGTCCCGTTGTGGCCTGCCCGGTGGGGGTCAGACGGTCTCGGGGAGCTCCTCAAGGCCTTCGGAGACCAGCTTCGCCAGGCGGTCCAGGGCGGCGTCCGCGCCCTCCGCGTCCGAAGCGAGCACGATCTCCTCGCCGCCCTGCGCACCCAGGCCCAGCACCGCGAGCATCGACGCGGCGTTGACCGGGTTGCCATCTGCCTTGGCGATCGTCACGGGGACGCCGGCGGCCGTGGCGGCACGGACGAAGATGGAGGCGGGGCGGGCGTGCAGGCCCTCGGCCCAGCCGACGTTGACGCGGCGCTCAGCCATGGTGTTGCCCTTCGAGTCTCAGGGTTGTCTAGACCAGTGTCCCGGTCAGTCTCTCATGTCCCGCGGGCTGCTCGGACCGGCCCCGGCACGGCCCGGCGGCCGACCGGTCCGCCTCACCACGCCTTGTCCACAGCACCTCCGCGACCGGCCGCCCGCACCGTACCCTGGGGCCCATGCGGACCCCGTCGGAGCAGCCGGAACACGTATACCCCGACCACTGGGAAGCCGACGTGGTGCTGCGGGACGGCGGCACCGCGCGGATCAGGCCGATCACCACGGATGACGCAGACCGTCTGGTCAGCTTTTACGAGCAGGTCTCCGACGAGTCGAAGTATTACCGGTTCTTCGCACCCTACCCCCGGCTGTCCGCGAAGGATGTGCACCGTTTCACGCACCACGACTACGTGGACCGCGTGGGACTGGCGGCCACGGTCGGCGGCGAGTTCATCGCCACCGTCCGGTACGACCGGATCGACGCGCAGGGGCACCCCGCGAGCGCGCCCGCCGACGAGGCCGAGGTCGCCTTCCTCGTCCAGGACGCCCACCAGGGCCGGGGCGTTGCCTCCGCGCTGCTGGAGCACATCGCGGCGGTGGCCCGCGAACGCGGTATCCGGCGCTTCGCCGCCGAGGTGCTGCCCGCCAACAGCAAGATGATCAAGGTGTTCACGGACGCCGGATACACGCAGAAGCGCAGCTTCGAGGACGGCGCCGTACGCCTCCACCTCGACCTGGAGCCCACCGACCGGTCCCTCGCCGTGCAGCGCGCCCGCGAGCAGCGCGCCGAGGCCCGCTCCGTGCAGCGGCTGCTCGCGCCCGGCTCGATCGCCGTCGTCGGCGCGGGCCGCACCCCCGGCGGGGTCGGCCGCACCGTCCTGCGCAACATCCTCGACGCCGGGTACACCGGCCGTACGTACGCTGTGAACCGCGCCCTCCCCCAGGAGGCGGGGGAGATGGACGGGGTGCCCGCGTTCCGCTCGGTCGCCGACATCGGCGAGGCGGTCGACCTCGCCGTCGTCGCCGTGCCGGCCGAGCGGGTCCCCGAGGTCGTCGCCGACTGCGGCGAGCACGGCGTCCAGGGGCTGGTGGTCCTGTCCGCCGGGTACGCCGAGCAGGGCGCCGAAGGCCGCGAGCGCCAGCGTGAACTGGTCCGCCAGGCCCGCTCGTACGGGATGCGCATCATCGGACCCAACGCCTTCGGCATCATCAACACGGCCGAGGCCGTGCGCCTGAACGCCTCGCTCGCGCCGCATCCGCCGACACCGGGGCGGATCGGACTGTTCACCCAGTCCGGTGCGATCGGCATCGCCCTGCTGTCGGGGCTGCACCGGCGCGGGGCAGGCCTGTCGACCTTCATCTCGGCGGGCAACCGCGCGGACGTCTCCGGCAACGACTTCCTGCAGTACTGGTACGACGACCCGGACACCGACGTCGTGCTGCTGTACCTCGAATCGATCGGCAACCCGCGCAAGTTCACGCGGCTCGCCCGGCGTACGGCGGCGGTGAAACCGGTCGTCGTGGTCAAAGGCGGCCGGCACAGCGGCAGCGCGCCGCCCGGACACGCCGTACCGGTCACCCGCATCCCGCACACCACGGTCTCCGCGCTGCTGCGGCAGGCCGGGGTCATCCGCGTCGACACGGTCACCGAGCTGGTCGACGCGGGCCTGCTGCTCGCCGGGCAGCCGCTCCCGGCGGGCCCCCGCGTGGCGATCCTGGGCAACTCGGAGTCGCTGGGCCTGCTGACGTACGACGCGTGCCTGACGGAGGGCCTCCGGCCGCTGCGGCCGCGCGACCTGACGACGGCGGCGACGCCGCAGGACTTCCGTACCGCTCTGGCCGGGGCCCTCCAGGACGACGCCTGTGACGCGGTCGTGGTCACCGCGATCCCCTGGGTCGGCGAGAACGGGGCGACCGAATCCGGCGACGGCGAGGTCCTGGCCGAGGCGCTGCGGGCGGCGTCAGCGACCGCGCCGGCCAAGCCGGTCGTGGTGGTCCACGTGGAGATGGGCGCCCTGGCCGACGCCCTGGCGGCCGCCACGAGCACGGCCCCGCCGCGCGCGGGCTCCGGCGACGGCCCGCCGTCCTCCCCCACGCAGCGGCAGCCCGCGCCCCCCACCGCCGCTCCCGGCACCCCCGGCACCCTCGCCGCTCCGGGCACCCCCGGCGCTCCGGGCACCCTCGCCGCTCCCGGCGCCCCCGGCACCCCTGGCGCCCCCGGGGCCCCGGACAGCCGGCACCGCATCCCTGCCTACCCCGCCGCCGAGCGTGCCGTGCGCGCGCTGGCCGAGGCCGTCAGGTACGGGCAGTGGCGCCGGCAGGCCGCCGACCCCGGGCGCGTACCCGAGTACGAGGGCATCGACGAGACGGGAGCCGCCGCGCTCATCGAGCGGACGCTCGCCCAGGACGTGGACGAGCGGGGCATCACCCTCGCCCCCGACGACGCCCGCGAGCTGCTCGGGCACTACGGCATCGCCGTCCTCCCCGCGCTGCCCGCACCCACCGCCGACGACGCCGTCCGCGCCGCCGCCCGCCTCGGCTACCCCGTCGCGCTCAAGACCACCGCCCCGCACCTGCGCCACCGCCCCGACCTCGGCGGCGTCCGCCTCGACCTGGCCACCGAGGAGCAACTGCGCGCGGCCTACGCGGAGCTGACCGACGCCCTCGGCAAGCCCGAGGAGCTCCAGCCGGTCGTCCAGGCCATGGTCCCGCGCGGCGTCGACACCGTCGTCCGCGCCGCCATCGACCCCGCTGTCGGCGCCGTCCTGTCCTTCGGGCTCGCGGGCGCGGCCTTTGAACTGCTCGGCGACACCGCGCACCGGCTCGTCCCCGCCACGGACCGGGACGTCGCCGAACAGATCCGCTCCATCCGCACCGCGCCGCTCCTCTTCGGCTGGCGCGGCTCAGCGCCCGTCGACACCCCCGCCCTCGAAGAGCTGCTGCTGCGCGTCTCCCGGCTGGTCGACGACCACCCGGAGATCGTCACCGTCAGCCTGGAACCGGTGGTCGTCGCTCCACGCGGCCTGTCCGTACTAGGCGCCACCGTCCGCCTCGCCCCGCCCCCCGCCCGCACCGACCTGGGCCCTCGCCGCCTCCCCAGCTACTGACCGCCACCCGGACGCGCCTCGCCACCCGGACCCGCCCCGCCACCCGGGCCGGCCTCGCCACCCGGGCCACCTCGCGGTCCCGGGCCCGCCCCGCCCTGCCGCCCGGGCCCGCCCCGCCGTCCCGGGCCGCTCCGGCGCCTCGGAGCCCCGCTGTCACCGCCGCCGAGCGTCCCGCGCAGTCACCAGCCCCCCGTAGGATGGAGCCCATGGCGAAGACCGGTACGACCACCCAAGGGCTGCGCGCGGCGATCGAGCGCAGCGGCTACTACCCGGCCCTCGTGGCCGAGGCGGTGGAGGCCGCCGTCGGTGGTGAGCCGATCGCCTCGTACCTGGTGCATCAGGAGACCACCTTCGACGCCAACGAGGTGCGCCGTCACGTCACCGTCCTCGTGCTGACGGCCAACCGGTTCATCGTCAGCCACACCGACGAGCAGAACGCCGACACCAGCTCCCCGACGCCCTACGCGACCACCTCCACCGAGTCGGTCAAGCTCGGCCGGATCTCGTCGGTCGTGCTGAGCCGCGTCGTCGCCAACCCCGAGTCGTACACGCCCGGCACGCTGCCCCGCGAGGTGGTCCTCACCATCGGCTGGGGCGCCGTCTCCCGTATCGACCTGGAGCCGGCCGCCTGCGGCGACCCGAACTGCGAGGCGGACCACGGCTACACCGGCAACTCCACCGCCGATGACCTCAGCCTGCGCGTCAGCGAGGCCGGCGACGGCCCCGAGACGGTCCGCCAGGCCCTCGCCTTCGCCCAGGCGCTCTCCGAAGCCACCGCGGCCACCCGCTGATGGTCCAGCCCACGACGACCGCCGCCGCCTGGCCCGAAGAGCCGGTGCCGCTCGGCCTCGACACCGCGCCGGTCCCCGAGTACGGCTCCGGTTCCCTCGCCGACCTGCTGCCGACGCTCGCGGCGGGGCTGGGCGTACCCGGCTTCGAGCACCGCATCGCCGAGCTGACGCCGGCCGATCGGAACTGCGTGTTCCTGATCGACGGCCTCGGCTGGGAGCAGATCAAGGCCCACCCGCACGAGGCCCCGTACCTGACCTCCCTCCTCGGTGGCTCCCGCGGTGGCACGGGACGGCCCATCACCGCCGGCTTCCCCGCCACCACCGCTTCCTCACTCGCCTCGGTGGGTACGGGTATGCCTCCCGGGCGGCACGGCCTGCCCGGCTACACGGTCCGCGACCCCGCGACCGGGGAGCTGATGAACCAGCTGCGCTGGAAGCCCTGGACGTCGCCGCACGACTGGCAGCCGTACCCCACCGTCTTCCAGCTCGCCGACGAGGCCGGGGTCCACACCGCGCAGGTCTCCTCCCCGACCTTCCGGGACACCCCGCTCACCAAGGTCGCGCTCAGCGGCGGAACGTTTCACGGGCGCCTCACCGGCGAGGAGCGCATGGACCTGGCCGCCGAGCAACTGGCCGCCGGAGACCGCTCGCTGGTCTACACGTACTACAGCGAGGTCGACGGCAGCGGTCACCGCTTCGGCGTCGACTCCGACGCCTGGCGCGGCCAGCTGATGTGCGTCGACCGGCTCGTCCAGCGCCTCGCCGAGCAGCTTCCCCCCCGCACCACGCTGTACGTCACGGCCGACCACGGCATGATCGACATCCCGTTCGACGAGCAGTCCCGGATCGACTTCGACGAGGACTGGGAGCTGCGCGCCGGAGTCGCCCTCCTCGGCGGCGAGGGCCGCGCCCGCCACGTCTACGCCGTGCCCGGCGCCGAGTCCGACGTCCTGGCCTGCTGGCGCGAGGTGCTCGGCGAGCAGTTCTGGGTGGCGAGCCGCGACGAGGCCATCGCGGCCGGCTGGTTCGGCCCGGACATCGACGAGCGGGTCTACGGCCGGATCGGCGATGTCGTTGCCGCCGCCCACGACGACGTTGTGATCACCGCGTCCGTCAACGAGCCGCACGAGTCCGCGATGGTCGGCATGCACGGTTCGATGACGCCGGTGGAGCAGCTCGTCCCGCTCCTCGAAGTCCGCTCGTAAACCCTTCCACCCCTCACCGTCACTGACCCCGAAAGGTCAGACCAGATTTGAGCGGAACAGGACGTTTTTCTCCTGAGATCACCGG
The DNA here is from genome assembly GCF_030406405.1 of Streptomyces ficellus. Lineage (GTDB taxonomy): Bacteria > Actinomycetota > Actinomycetes > Streptomycetales > Streptomycetaceae > Streptomyces > Streptomyces ficellus_B. The sequence continues at coordinate 239,865 of NZ_JAUEPL010000001.1, read as the reverse complement.
AGCTCCGAACAACCAGTGCCGGGCATAGCCGGTTCGCCGCCTGGCAAGGGAGTCGGATCCAACGTCTCTTGCACTTCAGCGAGGCCCAGAGGCCCCCGACGGCCACGTCACCATGCCGTGCAGGCTCTGGTCGGTCACCGAGGACCGCATCCGTCTCATCGGCCGCGAGCCGTTGAAGCGTTGGGCGGTCGACCGCCAGCCTCTCCGCGAGGTACTCACTCCGAACCGTTTACCTACCTAGTCACTCCCAAAAATCCGTACATGGTGGGTGGTCAAGCAGAAGCTCACCCGTGGAGGAGGCTCCCGTCGATCTCCGCGACCCGGGGCGCGCCGGCCAGGGCCATGGCCGTCGACAGTTGTGTGCGGTATGACTCCAGCAGCGCGGTCACGCCGGCGGCGCCGTCGAGCGCGAGTGCCCACAGCACCGGGCGTCCCACGAGGACGGCGCGGGCCCCAAGGGCCAGGGCTACCAGTACGTCCGTGCCCGTCCGGATGCCGCCGTCCACCAGGACGGGAACGGCGTCGCCGACGGCCCGGGCGATCGCCGGCAGAGCGTCGGCCGTGGCCATGGCGCGGTCGAGCTGGCGGCCCCCGTGGTTGGAGACGATGACCCCTGCCGCGCCCGCCGCCACGCACGCCAGCGCGTCGTCCGCCCGCAGCACGCCCTTGACCAGCACCGGAAGACCGGAGAGTTGATGCAGTTCGCCGATCGCGTCCAGACCGAGGGACGGGTCCTGCTCCCAGCCAGGGAGCCGGGACCCGAGCCCGACCAACCGGCACAGCTCGTCGTCCTGGGGCAGGGGCAGTGGCAGCTGGGGCGTGGCTTTCGGTGGAACGTACGGCGCGTCCACCGTCAGGACCAGGGCCCGGGCCCCGGCCGCGGTGGCCCGTTCGACCTGTCGGCGCGTGATGCCGGGGTCCCGCAGCCAGTAGACCTGGTACCACCAGGGACCGGCGGCCGCCGCGACGTCCTCCGGGTACCGGGTGGCCCGGGAGGAGAGCACCATCAGGGAGCCGGCCGCTGCGATGCCCGCGGCCGTCGCGACCTCGCCTTCGTCATGTGCCATCCGCTGTAAAGCGGTCGGCGCGGCCAGGACCGGCGAGGCGAGCCTGCTGCCCAGCAGTTCCACAGCCGTGTCCACGTCGGACACGTCCCGCAGGACCCGCGGGGCGAACCGCCGGGCCCGCCAGGCCCCGACGGCCTCCGCCGTACTGATCTCCTCATTGGAGCCGGCCGCGTAGAAGTCGAAGGCAGCGGCGGGCAAGACGGCGCGGGCCAGCTCCTGCAGCCCGACCGCCGCCGAGATCCGAGGGGAGGCCGGAAGACCGACCGGACCACTCGTCATGTCAGACCCAGGCTTCCGCGCCGGAACGGGCACCGGCACCGCCGGACACCTGCACCACGAAGTCAAGCCCAGCCACGGCCTCCTGGGCCCGCGCGACGGCCTCGGCCGCGTTCGCGCCCCGAGCCCGGACGAAGGCCGCCCGGGATTCGGAACTGTCAAGGTCCCCCAGCACATCGCCTGCGTCAAGGAGGGCCTCGGCGGTCACCACGCCCGGCAGCCCGGCGGCGTCGGCCAGCCCGTTGATCGCCGTCAGCGTGCCGCGCGCCTGCGGCACCGCGAACCAGATGGCCTCGGGGCGCCGGTCCACGGTCGGGTCCGCGAGGGTCCTGCGGATGTCGGCGAGCACGGACTGGCCCAGGGTCTGGCGGACCACGCAGTCGACCAGGTCCACTCCGGTGACATCCTGGACGAGGTACGGGATCTCATCCCCGGCGAGCCGCACGTGGGTCTCGATGACGCGCGGCCCGGCTGCGGTCAGCACCACCTCGGTATGGGTCACGCCGTAACCGATGCCGAGGCCGTCGAGCAGTCGGCATACGAAGTCGTGGACCGACGCGGTCTGCTCCGGGGAGAGTTCGGCGGGCACGACGTGGCCGAGTTCGACGAAGCCGACCGGGTCGGAGAACTTGCGGGTGACCGCGAGGATCTCGTGTTCGCCGTCCTCGGAGAAGGCCTCGACGCTGAATTGGGGGCCCTCGTGGAAGCGTTCCACGAGTACGCCGGCGTCCGGGATCACCGCGAAGTCACGGGAGGCGCGTGCGAAGGCCGCGTCGGCCTCCTCGACGCTCCGCACCACAGAGACGCCGAAGCTCGCGGCGCCCTGTGCGGGCTTCACCACGCAGGGCGTCCCGTGCTCGGCGAGGAAGGACCGCAGTTCGGCTGCGTCCGCGACCCGCGCCACGGGTGTGTCGTCGACCCCGATCTCCGCGAGCCGACGGCGCATCGCGTGCTTGTCGTGCACGTACGCGATGGTCTGCGGGGTGTGGCAGGGCAGGCCCAGGGCCTCGGCCACGGCCGCGGCGCGGTCCTGGTCGCGCTCGCCGAAAGTGCCGACCCGGGTGAAGGGGTGACGGGCGTGCACCGCCTCGGCCAGCGAGATCCACTCCTCGTCGGGCGCCTCACGGCGTACGGCGAGCACCCGGTCGTGCTGGCCGGGCTTGCGGATTTTGGGAAGGAAATCCATGCGGCACAGGATGGTGGTGGCCACGTCCGGGCCTCCCGCTTCGCGGATCAGGCCGGGGATCTCCCGGCCGCCGCCGACGATGAGCACGTTCTCGGTCATGTTGTCACCTCGGTGGGTGTGGGGGTGGAGGGGACGGCGGGTACCGGTCCCGGCTCGGCACGCGGACTGCCGGTGGCCCGTACCACCAGGGCGGCCAGGGCGAAGACCACGGCCAGCAGCGCCCAGCCGATGCTGCCCAGCGGCAGTATCACGGCGGTCATCAGCACGGGGCCCACGATCTGCTGGCCCGTCACACCGAGGCTGAACGCGGCGAGGTAGCGGGCGCGGGCGGGCGCGGGGGCCATCTCGTAGGACAGGCCCCAGACCGCCACGGAGTGCAGGTTCTCGCCGACGGTCAGCAGGACGACCGCGAGCACGGCCAAGGCCGCGGCCGGCCATACAGAGACCTGCTCCGCGCCCGCGAAGACGCCGCAGGACAGCAGCAGGGGGAGCAGCGCGGCCCAGATGAGCCTGAGCGCACGGGCGGTGGTGTCGGCGAACTTCGCGACGTAGACCTGCAGCAGCACGGTGAGCACGGTGTTCACGGCGAGTAGCACGGAGACGGCCGAGGCGGGCGCGGTGGTGGCGGTGGTGAGCCACAGCGGCAGCAGGACGAAGAGAACCGAGTCGTGCAGGCACAGCACGCCGTTCGAGACGGTGAACAGCATGAAGCGAAGATCCCGGAAAGGGCTGCGGACGGATGCCGCCACCGGGTCCGAGGATGCCTTTGTCGATGACTTCACCGACTCCGTACGCCGGTCCGTCACCGCCGTTTTGCGCCGCAGCCGCTCCACGACCATGGCGATGACGAAGAAGGTGAGGGAGTTGCCGAGGAACAGCACCGCGAACGCAGCCCGGTGCTCGATTGCCAGCACCGCGCCGGCCAGCAGGAAGCCCGCCGTCAGCCCGATGTTGCGCACCGAGCGGATCGAGGCCATCGTCCGGGTCTGGTTCTCGCCGCCCTCGATGAGCCCGACCACGACCTGCTGCAGCGGCGAACAGCCCCGGTCCAGCGCGGTCAGCAGGCACGTCAGGATCGCGTACGGCCAGAAGTTGTCGACCAGCGCGAAGCCGGCGTAGCCGGCACCGCGGGCCGCGAGCAGCGCCACGTACACCTTTGTCGGGCCGGTACGGTCGGCCAGCCGGCCGAGCGGCACCGGGCTGAGCAGCCCGACGACGCCCGCAATGGAGAGCACCATGCCGACCTGAGCGGCCGGCAGGCCGACCACGGTGACGAAGTACAGCGTCGAGGCGGCGAGGAACATGCCGGAGCCGACGGAGTCGACCCCGGCGCCCGCTGCCAGCTTCCGCCCGGCGGGGGTCCTGGGCAGGATCGAGAGCAGGAAGCGCGCGGCCCTCCCGCTCTGCCGGACCGCCGCCCCGGTCTTGGTCCCGGTACCGCTCATGCGGTGGTTACCTGCGCGGAGGGCGCGGCCGATCTGATCCATCGGACCAGTTCGCCGGTACGCCGCACGTGGATCTCGGTGGCCGCCTCCGGAGGGGGCTGCCGCAGCCAGTTCCAGGTGTACCGGCGGGCCGCGTTGATGCACAGCAGCCCTTCCGCCTCCGGGAGGTTGGCCACCTCGGAGAGCAAGGCGGCGGCCAGCTGGAGGCGGCCTATCCGGTCCACCAGAACCCACCCGCCCGCGGCCGTGAACGCGGGATCGCCGCCCACCCATTCACCGCGCGTGGCGCCGAGCCCGCGCAATGCCTCGTCCGCGATGTCCCACGCGGCGGCCGCCCGGCCGTCCGGGCGCCGCCCCAGCACCGTGCGCAGCCGCGCGCACACCTTGTCGTAGTACGCGGCGTCGGCGAGGGAAGTGATCAGGCGTGTGACCAACTGGTGTGCGGAGTCGACCGGATGCCCTTCGCGCACGGGCTGCGTGCCCTCGGCGCCCATGGCGTCCGCCCGGGTCCGTACGACGTCCTCCTGGACCGCCCAGCGGACGCAGCCGTGCATCACGTCGTCGGTGGCGTCCGGGGAGGCCGCCGCGGTGACACGGAGCCAGGCCCGGGCGGCGGCCAGATCGAGCAGCCGGTCGCACACCTCCTCGCCCAGCGACACGTGACCGGGGTGGCTGTCGGGTACGCGGGGCAAGCCGGCGGCGGCTTCCTCCAGAAGCGCCACCGCCGTCAGCACGCCCGGGCGTTCCCGCCCGGACGGAACCTCGCACTCGGTGGTCATACGCATTCCAGCCAGCGCGCGTACGTCTCGTTGCGGCCCCGGACGACCTCCTGGAACAGATCGCGCAGTTGCTTGGTGACCGGGCCGACACCGCCCGCGCCGACCGGCCGCTCGTCCACGGAGGCCACCGGGACGATCTCCGCGGCAGTGCCGGTGAGGAACGCCTCGTCGGCGATGTACACCTCGCTGCGAGGGATGCTGCGCTCGGTGACCGGCAGGCCGAGGTCGCGGGCGAAGGTGATGACGCTGTCGCGGGTGATGCCCGGCAGGATGCCGTCGCTGACGGGTGGGGTGATCAGGGCGCCGTCCCGGACAAGGAACAGGTTGGCGGCCGAGGCCTCCGCGATGTGGCCGTTCGCGGTCAGCATGAGGGCGTCGTCGTAGCCCGCGCGCTGCGCACCCACCTTGGCCAGCGCACTGTTGACGTAGGCGCCGGTGGCCTTGGCCAGCGGGGGAACCGTCTGGTTCGAGTTGCGCTGCCAGTTGCTGACGATGAGGCGGCAGCCCTCGGTCTCCGCCTTGTCACCCAGGTACGAGCCCCAAGGCCAGACGGCTATGGACAGGCGGACCGCGTCGAGCTGCGGGGCCACGCCCATCTCCCCGTATCCGAGGTAGGCAATGGGCCGGATGTAACAGGACTCCTGGCCGTTGACGCGGCACAGCTCGCGGACCGCCTCGACGAGCTCCTCGTCGGTCCAGGGGAGTTCCATGAGGTAGACGCGGGCCGAATCGCGAAGCCGGGCGATGTGCTCGCGCAGCCGGAACACGGCGGACCCTGCGTCGGTTGCGTAGGCACGGATGCCCTCGTAAACACCCCATCCGTAGTGCAGGCTCGGCGTGAGCACATGCACCTTGGCGTCGTCCCAGGGGACCAGGTCGCCGTCCATCCAGATGAAGGGCGTAGGGGTCAGTGGCATGTCGGCTCAGTCTCCTTGTGGGGTGGTGCTGTCGGGCCGAGGCTGCGCAGCCGCAAGTCCTCGCCGGCGCTCTGCAGGCGGACGGTCTCCGCGAGGGTCTCGTGGCCGGCGCCGGTGAAGCGGAACCAGCCCTGGCGCGGCTCGATGTCGCATCCGCGAAGCTTCTTCGCCTCGTAGGCGGCGAGGCCGTACCAGATCTCGCGGACTCCGTTGGCCAGACACCAGCGGACGGTCTCGTAGTAGGTGAGGACGAAGTAGACGCCCTTTGCCCGGTCCTCGTCGAAGCCGGCGGTCCTCCCGTACAGCGCGTCGCCCGACCGGAGGTAGAGACAGAAGCCGAGGGTCTCGCCGCCGAGTTCGGCGCTGAGCACCAGGATGCTGTCGCCGACGGTCTCGCGGATGGCGTCGAAGTCCCTCTGCACGCGGGGGCGGCCGCCGGGCAGCCCGTACTTGGCGCGGAGTCCCACCTGCAGGTCGATTATCGAGTCCGACAACGCGTCGGGGCCTTCACTGATCACGGTCCGGAAGCCGGCCTTCGCGTACTGTCCCAGCTCGCGGTTGGTCCGCATGCGCTTCTTGCTCACCAGCCCGGCCAGGTACGTGTCCCAATCCGAGGCGTCGAGCCGCATCACGGACTCAGCACCGAGCACGGCCGGGGTGTGGCCCAGTGCCTCGGCGGCCGGGCCGATGGCCTCGGCCTGTTCGTCCGTGACGTACAGCAGGGCGCTGCTGCGGCAGCCGAGGGTACGGGCCGCGTCATCGAGCAGGCGGGGCAGCTCGGCGAGGACCTCCCGCCGCTCGGCTCCGGTGCGTCCGATGGCATGGACGATGCCGTGGTGGGAGCCGAAGACGGATAGGGCAACCGAGGGGTATTGGTCGCGGCGGGCGTCCGGGACTGCGCCGGTGAGCTGCTCCCAGCGGGCCTGCCCGCGCTCCGGCAACCGCTCCGGGTCGCCGAAGGCACCCAGGTCACCAACCATCTTGGGGGCGTCGTAGAAAAGCAGTCCGCCGCCGTCGCGGGTCACCAGCAGCGGGGCCAGGGCCACGAGCACGCTCCCCTCGTACACGCCGAGGTAGCGGGTCTCGTGCAGGTCGGTACGTTCGGTGAACCGCCACCAGCGGTCGTCCTCCCAGATGACCGGCGGCCGCTCCAGCGCCGGGAAATCCGCGGCGGTGGGTCGGGTCGCGGGGTCGAGGACCTCGGCAGTCAGGGAACTCCCAGTCAGGCAACTCACGGTGCTTCCTCCGATACGAGGTCCCAGCCGAAGGCGGCCTCGGCCTCCGCCTCGCTCTTGGCCACGAGGGCGAGGAGTTCCCCGGCCGTCCGGGCGGTCACCAGCCAGGTGGCGATGAAGTCGCCGGACTTGCGGGCCCGGTAGCGTTCGCCGCCCCAGTCCTCGCCTTCCTCGGCGAGGACGGTGAAGCCCTGGGCGCCGGTGGGCGGTTCGTGCGGAATCCGGGTGATCCGCCCGTTCCGCGGCGGCAGCCCGAAGTTGGCGACGAGCGGCGCCGACCGGACGTGGTCTCGGACCGCGTCCAGGTTCACGGGCAGCCCGCACTCGATCCTGGCCCACAGATGCCGTGGGTCGAGGCCGAGTACGGCCTCCAGCATGGCCGGGATCGGGGTGCCGCCGACTCGGCCCGCGACCTCGCAGAGCACGATCTCGTCCGCATCCGTCACGAAGAACTCCGCGTGGACGAAGAGCGAAGGCGCGTGGGGCAACGCGGCGACGAGCCGCCAGGTCTCCGCCACCAACCGGGCGTGCAGCGGGTCGTCCGGCTCCAGCATCCAGCTTCCGTTGCCCGAGTCGGTCCAGTGCGACAGACAGCCGCCGTCGGTGTACACGGAGGGGATGGAGACCACCGGTTCGCCGCCGACATGCAGGGCGTCGACATGGCAGAACCGGCCGGCCACGAACTCCTCCACCTCGTGGTCCCCGGAGCGGATACGGCCCGCCACAGCAGGAAGATCCGCAGGTGTTTCGAGGACGGCCACGCCGGTGGAACCGGAGCCGTCGCGTGGCTTGACCACGACCGGGCCGGGGTGGGCCGCCATGAAGGCGAGCACGTCGGCCTCGGAGGCGAGGGGCGCGAAGGCCGGCACCCGTACCCCGCCCGCCGCCGCCAGCTCCTTCATACAGATCTTGTCCCGGTACGCGCGGGCGCTCTCGGGACGCTGGCCGGGCAGGTCGAACTCGTTCCGCAACTGCGCGGCGCGCTCCACATCCACCTCGGCCAGGGCCAGAACGCGGGTGACCTGGTGCCGATCGCACAAGCGGCGCGCGGCCTTGTGTACGGACGCGTCGTCGAAGTAGTCGGCGACGGGCTCGACATCGAGGAAGCCGGGACCGGGGTCGACCCCTGCCCCGGTAACCGCGAGCAGCCGGCCCGTCTCCTCGCCAAGCCATTCGCCCAAGGGAAGCCCGGCGTTGCGCGGGCTGAGCAGGACCAGGATCACGCGCCGGCCTCGATTCCGTGGCGGGCGGCGAGCTCCGCGAACGCGCGCGCGGTGTGCGGGTCGAGCGGTATGCCGTGGGCGGCTCGTTGCTCGGCGGTACGACGCTGCGGATCACCGGGCACCTGGACGGACAGAGCGGCGTCGACGCCGGGCGGGGCCTGCCGGGTGGTGGTCACCAGGTCACTGAAGCCGGCGGCGAAGCTCTCCGTACCGGCGAAAGAGGCCGGGTCGAGGCAGATGAGGAAGTGGCCGATTTGGCGGCTGCGGCCGGGAGCGGACGCGCCGATGTGCTCCAGGTGCCAGTCCGCGGGCGAGCCGGTGAGGACGGCGCCGAGGAGAGTGGCGACCATGGCGAGGCCCTGACCCTTGTAGCCGCCGAGCGGGGACAAGGCGTACGCGTCCTCCGGGTCGGTGGCGGGGCGTCCCTCGGTATCGGTGGCCCAGCCGCTGTCGAGGGCGCGGCCGTGCTTGCGCCGCTCCTTGATCTCGCCGAAGCACACCTGGCTGGTGGCCATGTCAAGGGCGAACTCGTCGCCGTCGCCGGCGGCGGCGAAGCTGAGCGGATTGGTGCCGTACAGCGGCTGCGTGCCCCCGAAGGGGGCGACACGGGAGGCCGCGGAGGTGGTGACGATGCCGACCAGGCCCTGGGCGGCGAGACGACGGCTGTAGACGGACGCGGCGCCGAAGTGGTTGGAGTTTCGCACGCCGACCGCGGCCACGCCGTGCGCGCGGGCTCGTTCGGCGGCGATCCGCGCGGCGGCGAGGCCGGCGACCACGCCGAGGGCGCCGTCGGCGTCGAGCATCACGGCTGCGCCGGAGTCCCGTACGACGGTGATGTCGGGCCGTGCGGTGGCGATCCGCTCCTCGAGTTCCGTGAGGTACTGCGGGAGCAGCCGCAGGCCGTGGGTGTCGATGCCGCGCAGGGAGGTGTCGGTCAGCGCGGCGGCCACGTCGCGGGCGTCACCTTCAGGGACGCCCGCAGCGCGGAGAGCGGCCACGGCGACGGCAGTGGCGGTGTCCGCCGCGAGCCGCGCGGGCGTTTCGGTCGCCGCGAGCGCCTCGGATTCATGCGCTGTGGTCGTGCCGGTCATGCGGATTCGCCTTCCAGACCAAGAGGGGATCGGTATCGCCGTCGTGGGGCGTGAAGCCGGCGGCCCGGGCGGCGGCCGGGACCGCCGGCTCCGCATGCATCCAGACCGTGTCGGCCCCGCCGGCCACGGCCCGGGTGACGGCTGTGCGCAGCAGGGCCGTGAGCTCCGTGTCGCTCACCCCGCCGGCTGTGGACAGCTCGGCCAACTGCCGGACGCGCTCGGAAGGCGCGCCGCCGGGCAGCGGCCGGCGCCGGACGCGGACCGAGGCAACCTCGGTGCCCTCGCGGTACGCGGACAACTGCCCGCCGTCCCAGTCCGGCAGCCCGCCCGCGGTGGGCCGTACGGTGAACGCCGGACCGGAGAAGTCCGGGACGAACCCGGTGCCGGGGGCGTCCGGCAGGGTGATCCGGCCGCTGTCGTCGAGCAGGACGCCGGCGCCGGTGTCCACCGCAAGCAGGGCGATGGAGTCGGCGTCGAGGTGGTCGACGTAGGGGCCGAAGTTGGCCGTGGCCGAGACTCCGGCGCTCGATTCCGGCATGCAGCCGAGCATCGTGCCGAGGCCCGCGACACGCGCCCGGCGCAGCATCCGCAGCACCGGGGTGATGCCCCCCGCCTTCATCAGCTTGAGGTTGACGCCGTCGAACGCGTCCGCACAGGCGTCGAGGTCGTCCGGACCGGTGATGCTCTCGTCCGCGAACACCGGTATCGGAGAGGCCTCTTTGAGTGTGCGGGCGTCGTCCCAGTGTTCGCGGGGGAAGGGTTGCTCCAGCAGTTCCACGCCGAGCTCCACCATGGCGTCGAGCGCGGCGAGCGTGCCGGGCAGGTCCCAGCCGCAGTTGCCGTCCACGTAGAACGGGGCGTCGGTGTGGTCCCGCAGCGCCTTGAGGATGTGCAGATCGCCGGGTGCGGCGAGCTTCACCTTGTACGCGGGCCAGCCCGGCCGTCCCAGCAGCTTGCGCACCATGACGGCCGGCTCGTCGAGCCCGATGCTGTAGCTGGAGCGCAGCGCGCCGGGTGGGTCCGCGCCGAGGTGCTTCCACAGCGGTACGTCGGCCAGCCGCGCCGCCAGGTCGTGCGCGGCGACGTCGAGGGCCGCGAGCGTGAAGGGGGATCCCGCGAGCAGTGGGGCCAGTACGGCCCAGGTGCCCTCGGGATCGTCGGCCGGGAGGGTACGCAGGGTGCCCGCGACCCGGCGCAGGTCGTCGTGCATGGCCGCGAGAGCGGAGTTGTAGCGGTCGGTCATGAAGGCCACGGCCTCGCCCCAGCCGGAGACTCCGGCGGCACTGAGTTCGATCAGCAGGCCGGGCTGCTCGGGAATGGACTCCCGGGCGCTGCGCCAGACGTCGTGGTCGGTCAGTCTGAACTCGTGGGCTTGAAGTTTCATGGGGCGAGCTCCGGGAAGGGCGGGAACGAAGCCCCGGAGGCGGAGAGCGGCTTGAGTTCGTCGTACCACTGGGCGTGTTCGTCGTAGGCGGCGAAGAACGGGCGGCCCACCCACTCGGGGCGGCGGGCCTGCAGGAAGCTGAGGACGAAGGCGTCCTCGCCGCCGACCTGCGCGGTGCCGTGGATCATCACCTTGCCGGGGCCGGCCGACATGACCGGGCCACGGGCGGTGCGGGCCAGGCCGGAGACACGGCGGATGGCCTCGGTGTAGATCTCCAGTGCCCGGACGAGCGGCAGCCCGAAGTAGTTGCGCGCTCCGGTGTCCCGCTCGACGAACATGTAATAGGGGACGATGCCCAGCTCGACCTGCATCTGCCACATGCGGGACCAGACGGCCGCGTCGTCGTTGACGTGCGCCACCAGGGGGGCTTGCGCGCGGATCACGGCGCCGGTGGCTTGGATCCGGGCGATCGCCGTGCGGACCGCGTCGGTCTCCAGCTCCCGCGGGTGCGAGAAGTGGGCCATGACGGCCACGTGGCGGCCGGCGGCGACGGCGCGCTCGAAGAGTCGCATCAGATCGTCCGCATCCGGTCCGGAGGTGAACCGGGCCGGCCAGTAGGACAGCGCCTTGGTGCCGAACCTCAGCGTGCGGACGGAGTTCGCCGCCGCCTCCAGCAGCGGCTCGACCCAGCGGCGCACCACGTCGGTCCGCATGATCATCGGATCGCCGCCGGTGAAGAGCACGTCGGTGACTTCGGGGTGCCGGGCGAGATAGCCGGTCAGGTCCGCGGGGTCGCGCAGTGCCTGGCGCAGATCGGCCTGGCTGACGAACTGGGCCCAGCGGAAGCAGTAGCCGCAGTACGAGTGGCAGGTCTGGCCCTGGGAGGGGAAGACCAGCACCGTCTCGGCGTACTTGTGCTGGAGTCCGTCGAGCCGGCGGCCGTCCAGGACGGGAACGTTGGCCTGCAGCTGGTCGCCCGGGTGCGGGTTGAGCTCCATCTGGGCGGCAGCGGAGGCCTGGCGGAGCTCCGCACGGGGAGCTCCGCCGTCCAGCAGGGCGGCCATCCGGTCGAAGACGGGCACGGGGAGCATGTCGCGGTGCGGGAAGGTCAGCCGGAAGATCGGGTCGTCCGGCGCGGCTGACCAGTCGATCAGCTCGTCGGCCACATACTCGTTGACCTTGAACGGCAGTACGCTGCCGACCACTCGTAGGTCACGCACGTACTCGCTCGGCATGCCACGGTCCTGCGCAAGCTGAGCAAGACGCTCGTTCGCGTAGTGCTTCACCGGGATGTCTCGATTCCTCGTCGTAATCAGCGGGCTACGTGGGACTTGGACCAGTCGAACTCGACGAGCTCCTGGACGCCCATCCGCTCGATGAGCGTGTGCAGCCCCGTGTAGTCGCGCACCAGACGCTTGCGGCTCGTCTCCGCCTGACAGTCAGCGAGCATCTCGTGGCCGCCTTGGACACCGGTGAGGTCCATGATCCGGTGCCAGGTGGTGTAGTCCGTGGCGACGAACGCCTCGAGGCCTTCGAAGAGCATGTCGCGGAAGAAGCGCTGCTTCTCCCCGTCGAGCTTGTCGTGCACCACCTCGGCCAGCACCGCGGAGATCGACGCGTGGCAGTACTCGTCACGGTTGTGCAGTTTGGCGGTACTGCTGTTGATCGGCTGGATGTCGGGGTCGTCCGCCAGCAGGTCCAGGTAGGCGTTGATCGATATCTCCGACACCGTCGCGAAGGCGAGGGTGGTCAGCGACTTCTGCCACCGCTGGCTCACGCCCTCGCGCAGCCTCAGGTGCTCGCGCGCGGTGTGCGAGATGGGCAGGTCGTTGTCGGGCATCGCCATGGCGCGCCGACGCCGGGTGACGGCGCTGGCGTTGAGGTGCATGAGCGTGTGGTATTGCTCGTCGACCATCGCCTGGGCGAGCGAGATGTTGAGCGCTTCGTCCTGGAGCATGGGGTATTCGCCCTCCATGACCAGGGCGAACGCCGGGTTGGCCACCTTCTGCTCGGCCATGATCGTATGGCGGTTGTACGCGATCCAGGCCCAGCTCAGGAGCTCCGACTTCTTCGCGGGGTCGAGCGCCTGGTAGGTGGGATGGTCGTGGAAGGGCAGGATGCCCTCCGGGTAGTCGGGCCGGTCGAGTTCGAACAGCTCGTCGAGATCGGGCTCGGCGCGCTTCACGGTCGCCCGGCGGTGCCAGTTGCCGACGAGCCGGCTGATGACGGCACTTTCGACCTGGTCGTCGGGGTCGTGCCTGGGCACGCCTTCGGGCAGCCCCTTCAGTTCCTCCGGCAGGCCAGTGGGGAACTCCTCGTCGGCGAGCAGGGTGTTCTGGGCGTCGGTCATGTTCCAGCCTTACGAGATCGGTGTTCCGGTTGGGCGGCGCGGGCCGCATCCGCGTCGGGCGCGTGAACGCAGGCCGTGAACCCGTGGTGCGGGCGACGCTGCGATGGGGCTCAGCGCTGGGCCGCGACCCAGTAGCGGGTGAGGTGGCGCTTCGCATCGCGGTAGGCGGAGCGGGCGTGCACCATGCGCTGGTTGTCCCAGACGAGGATCGAGTCCTCGGGAATGAGCACGGAGACCTTGTTCTCCCGGAAGAACGCCTCTGCCTGCTCGGCCAGGTGGATGCCGAAGCTGCCCAGCGGGAGCTCCACGGGGTCGACGGACGCGTCGACCGGCGGGTCGTACTGCCCGGTGGTCAGCAGGTTGTAGCTGAAGCGGAGAATCTCCCGGCCGCTTTCGGTGCGCTCCACAACGGGGCGCCGCACGCCCTCGGTGCCGACGCCACCGGTGTTGTGGCCGAGCCACTCGATCTCGCGCTCGTACAGGGCGGCGCGGTCCTGCTCGCCCAGAGAGGCCACGAACTGCCTCATGTCGGCCAGCTCGGTGTGGCCGCTGCCGCAAGTGGCCTGGACTCGGCAGTGCAACGCCAGGTAGCTGGGCGTCGGGTTCCAGCCCGGCGCCTCAGTGTGGACGAGGATGGTGTTGACACTCTTGGAATAGCGCCGTTCCTCGAAGCCCGGCGCGGCCTTGACCTGGTAGCGCAGTGAGCCGTCGTACTGCGGGACGAGCTCACCGAAGGCGCGCAGAGCCTCGGCAGCCTCTTCGTCCGTTGCGATACCTCTGAGCAGAGTGTGGCCCTGCTCTGTAAGTTCACCAACGTGAACGTCAAGAGCGGTAGACATGTCGAATTCCCCCCGGAAAAGTAATCAATTGAGCCCCCCGGGATCACGCTGTGATCGCACTCCGGGCTCACCCCGGGTCGATCTTCAAGGAGGGGCGGCAGGCACGCAATGTTTCGAAGGGTGAGATGAATCACCGGTTGGCAACGCGTCCGACAGCGGCAAACGAGGCCTTACAAAGGGCAGTTCCTGCAAATGGGACACCACGGGGCCGGCGGTGCCGACAGCCCTTGATCACATCCGTGAGTGCCCGCTTATCATGCGCCTCATGACGAATATCGGTATCCGGCCTGCCGTCGTGGACGACATCCCCGCCATCGTGGCCATGTTGGCCGACGATGCGCTGGGGGCCAGTCGGGAGTCGCCCGACGACTTGGCCCCGTACCTCGCCGCGTACGAGCGATTGCAAAGCGATCCGAACCAATTCCTCGTAGTGGCCGTGCGGGGCGACATGGTTGTCGGCACGCTGCAGCTGACCGTTATTCCTGGTTTGTCGCGTCGCGGCAGTACCCGATCGATCATCGAGGGGGTACGCGTGCATGGGTCGGAGCGTGGCCAGGGGCTCGGTCAGCAGCTGATCGAGTGGGCGGTCGAGGAGTCCCGCCGCCAGGATTGTCAGCTGGTGCAGCTGACCTCGGATGCGGCTCGCCCGGACGCCCACCGCTTCTACGAGCGGCTCGGCTTCGTAGGATCGCACATCGGCTTCAAATTGCAGCTCTGATAGGGCGATACATGAGGTGATGCCCGTTTCGGGGTTGAGGTTGGGTGAGGTGGGCTGTTTACGGCCCCGAGGCGGCGGTCAGGGGCGGGGCTGGGTGAACGAGCCGGGTTCCGGGCTCGGTGAGAGAATGCCTCGGCTGACGAGGCGTTCCAGCGTGGAGCGGATGCCTTCGGTGCCCTTCGTGATCATGGGCAGGTCGAGGGCCTGGCGCAGGTCCCGGGCCCGCAGGGGGCGGTCGTTGCCGGCGAAGACGGCAAGGGCGTGCCGGCAGGCGGGATGCCTCGGGACATCCGCTGCGGCCGGTGGGGCTGCTCGGGAGCGAGACTGCCGGCACGGTTAAATGACCCTGCTGGAGCAACTCGTCCCGCTCCTCGAAGTCCGCTCGTAAACCTTCCGCCCCTCACCGTCACTGACCCCGAAAGGTCATCGCCTCCCCATGCCCGAGCTGGTGTTCTTCTCCGGAACGATGGACTGCGGAAAGAGCACCCTCGCTCTGCAGATCGAGCACAACCGCTCCGCACGCGGCCTCCAGGGCATGATCTTCACCCGCGACGACCGGGCGGGCGAGGGCAAGCTCTCCTCCCGCCTCGGCCTCGTCACGGACGCCGTCGAGGCCGCCGAGGGGTTCGACTTCTACGCCTACCTCGTCGCCCACCTCTCCAGGGGCGGCCGCTGCGACTACGTGATCGCCGACGAGGCGCAGTTCCTCGCACCCGAGCAGATCGACCAGCTCGCGCGCGTCGTGGACGACCTCGACCTGGACGTCTTCGCCTTCGGCATCACCACCGACTTCCGCTCCAAGCTGTTCCCCGGCTCGCAGCGGCTTGTCGAGCTGGCCGACCGCGTCGAGGTGCTCCAGGTCGAGGCCCTGTGCTGGTGCGGTGCGCGCGCCACCCACAACGCCCGCACCGTCGGCGGTGAGATGGTTGTCGAGGGCGCGCAGGTCGTCGTCGGCGACGTCAACGCCGGGGACGAGATCGGGTATGAGGTGCTCTGCCGCCGGCACCACCGGCGCCGTATGACGGCCGCCACCGCCCGCGCGGCCGCGCTCTCGCCGGACGTGCTCCCCGTGGCCGAGGACCCGGACCAGGACCAGGACCACGCCCAGGACCAGGACCTCAGCGGCCGGCCGACCGTACGATCGTGAACACCGCGCCCTCCGGGTCCGCGACGGTCGCCAGCCGGCCGGCCGGATCGTCGCGCGGCGCCTGCACCACCTGACCGCCCAGCTCGGTGACCCGCTCGGCGGCGGCGTCGGTGTCCTCGACTTCGAACCAGGTCATCCAGTGCGCTCCCCGGTCGCGCGGCAGCCTGTTGCCGACGCCGTGCAAGGCGGCGACCGGACGGTCGTCCACCTTCAGCGTCACCAGGTCCCAGTCGGCCGAGACGGCCGGATCGAGCTCGTATCCGAAGACGGTCTTGTAGAACTTGCTGACCGATTCCGTCTCCTGCGTCAGCAGCTCGTTCCATACGGGTGCGCCGGGGGTGCCGACCACGGCCGTACCGAGGTGCGCGGCGGCCTGCCAGACGCCGAAGACCGCGCCTGTCGGGTCGGAGCAGATCGCCAGCCTGCCCGCGTCGGCCGCGTCCAGCGGGCCGACGGCCACGGTGCCGCCGCTGCAGCGGATGGATTCGGCGGTCTCGTCGGCGTCGTCGGACGCCAGATACGTCGTCCAGGCGGGCGACAGGTCCCTGTCGGCCGGAAGCTGGCCGATACCCGCCACTTCCTCGCCGCCGAGCAGCCCGCGCACATACGGACCGAGCTGCTGAGGTCCCGGCTCGAACCGCCAGCCGAACAGCGCCCCGTAGAACTCCTGCGTCACATCAAGGCGACGCACCATCAAGCTCACCCAACAAGGTGTACCGGGCTTGCGCCGACTCGCCTCGGTCATCGTCACTCTCTCCTCGGACCATCGTCGTGGCCGTGCGGGGGACCGGGCGTGTGCCGGGCAGCCACCGGCTGTAGGTCTGGCTGTACGCCCCGTCAGATGCTTGCACCACCGGCCGCGCGGTGCGCCCCGGCCGCGCCGCGAATTGGCGCGATCCCGCAGGAGGATGCCCGAAATTCCGTTGCCCATCCGCTCTCGGGCCGTCACGACGCGCGCGCCGCACGTCTGTGCGCGTCCGTACGCGTCCGACACACGCCTCTGCGAGCCGTACGGCGTTCATGCGCGTTCATGCTTTCTGTGCGCGTCCATGCCCGGCTGCGGGAGGATGGCGGGCATGAACTCCATCATCTCGGCGACCGAACTCGCAGGTGAGCTGTCCGGAGCGCGTCCTCCCGTCCTCCTGGACGTCCGCTGGCAGCTCGGTGGCCCACCGGGCCGCCCGGCCTACGAGGCGGGGCACATCCCCGGAGCGGTCTACATCGACCTGGACACGGAGCTGGCAGCCCCGCCCGGCGCCGGAGGCCGGCACCCGCTGCCGGATGTGGCGGAGTTCGGCGCGGTGATGCGCCGCGCCGGTGTCCGCGCGTCCTCGCGGGTGGTGGCGTACGACGGTGGCCAGGGGTGGGCAGCCGCCCGGGCGTGGTGGCTGCTGCGCTGGACGGGCCACCGGGACGTACGGGTGCTGGACGGCGGCCTCGCGGCCTGGCCGGGCCCGCTCTCGACCGATACGCCCACGCCTGCCGCCGGCGACTTCACGCCCGAGCCGGGCGCCCTGCCGCTGCTGGACGCGGACGCGGCGGCGGCCCTGGCCCGGACGGGCCTGCTGCTGGACGCCCGGGCGGGGGAGCGGTACCGGGGCGACGTGGAGCCGATCGACCCGGTCGGCGGGCACATCCCGGGCGCGGCCTCGGCCCCGACGACGGAGAACGTCGACGACAACGGCCGGTTCCTGCCCGCCGAGGCGCTGGCGGCCCGCTTCAAGGCCCTGGGCGCCACCGACGCCCCGCAGGTCGGCGTCTACTGCGGCTCGGGCGTCTCGGGCGCCCACGAGGTCCTCGCCCTGGACATCGCGGGCATCCCGGCGGCGTTGTACGCGGGCTCCTGGTCCGAGTGGTCGGCCGACCCGTCACGCCCGGTCGCCAAGGGCCCCTCCCGGGGCTGACCCCGCCAAGGGCACACGCCGAGATGGCCGTGTGCCCACCGGGGCGCGACGAGTATCCCTGCGCGCGTGGCCCCGCCGACGGCTGCCGACAGACAGTGTGCAGCGTGCCCCGCACCGAACCGACCCGCAGGCCCGCCCGCCCGCGCCGAGGGGGCGGGCGGGCGGGCCTGCCGGCGCCGAGGGGGCGGGCGGGCGGGCCTGCCGGCGCGCTACTCCTGCTTCTTGCGGCGCGTGCCGAAGACGATCTCGTCCCAGCTCGGGACCGCCGCCCGGCGGCCCGGGCGGACGCCGTCCGCCTCCGCCTGGCGGTCGGTCGTGCCCGTCAGCCGGTCGCGGTGACCGCTCACCGCGCGCGGCATCAGCACGTCCGCGTACGCCGAGCCCGCGCCCGCCGAAGCGGCCGGTGCCGGGGGCTCGTCCGCCTCCGCCGACTCCTCGGACTCGATCTCGGCGGTCTCGGACGCGGGCGGGCGCTCCGGAACGACCATGTCGCCCCGGAAGCTCGGCACCGCCTCCAGCAGGCTGGTCAGCGAGTCGCGCTCGGGCTCCTCGTCCGGCTCGGGCGCGGGAGCCGGGGGCCGCTCGATCTGCCGGTCCAGGGCGCGGTCCAGCGGCCGGTCGCGGGGGAGGCGTGCGATGCGCGGTACGAACGGGAAGCTCGGTTCCTGGACCGCCACCGCGTCGTCGGTCTCGCCGATCAGTGCGCGCGCCTCGTCGTCCACGGCCTGGACGAGCCGCCTGGGCGGGTCGTACGTCCAGCTCGCCGAGTGCACCTCGCCCGCGACGCGGTAGACCAGCAGCACCTCCCAGGTGCCGTCGTCCCGGCGCCAGGAGTCCCACATCACGGTGTCCTTGTCGGCGCCGCGCAGCACCAGCCGCTCCTGCACCGCCTCGCCGAGCTGCGGCCCGGCGTTCTCGCCGGGCCGGCGCACGGGCGTCTTGCGGGCCCGCTCCGCCATGAAGGCACGCTCGGCGAGCACGGGGCCCTCGAAGCGGCGTACGCGCTCGACGGGGATGCCCGCCATCTGGGCGACCTCTTCGGCGGAAGCACCCGCACGTATACGCGCCTGGATGTCGCGCGGCCGGAGGTGGCTCTCCACCTCGATCTCGATCTGGCCCAGCCGGGCACGGTCGTTGCGTACGGCGGCGCGCAGCCGTTCGTCGATCGGAAGCGTGTACTCCGTGTTGTCAGCAGCCTTCAGCACCAGTCGTGTGCCGTCGTTGGAGACGGCCACGACACGCAGTTCGGGCATGGGGACCTCCCGGGTGGTGCCTGCCGACGTCACCTGCGTCGCTGCTTCCGCTAGTCGAGTGTGGCCTGCCCGGGTGCAGCCTGCCACAACCTTGCCGAGTTGCCCGGCGTGTCGGGCATGGGCCCTGGAACGCCGTTATGGCACGGTTACCTATTTGCCACGCAGGGTGACCGGTGTGGTTACTCTGTGCAGCAAGCGGCCGTGCGGTGCCGCGGCGCCGCCGGATCGAGTGCCGCTTTCGGCTCCCTCCCGTTGGCCCCGGACGCCCGAAAGGGATCGGGACCCAGGGCTCGCCACAGTACTCCATTCGGGCCACCTGGGTGGACCGGCGCGCCATCGAAGTTCTCTCGGCGTACGGCAGTTGGGGTTTCTGACCACCCGTCAGGCTTGGCGGCCTTCATGGAATCGGCATAAAGGGAACTATTCGCTTCGCCCAAACGCCCCTTCTCCTTGCATGCTGGGATAGATGGGTGAGATGAGACCAAAGACGGACCAGAAGGTGTACACGCCGAATACCGGGACAGAAGGGAGAGCGGAGAGGAGGAAGCGGCTCGACCTGAACGCCGCCCAGGTCGCCGGCAGTGCCGTCGCGGCCGTCGTGGCCGCCAAACTGGCTTCCAAGATGGGTGTGTACGGCACGGTCCTCGGCGCCGGTGTGATCAGCGTCATCGCCACCTGCGGCGGTTCGATATTCCAGCACCTGCTCAGATCCACGGCCGAGCGGGTGCGCGAGTTCGGCGGGGCCGCCACGTACGCCACCCGCGTGCGCGGCTGGAAGCGCTCCGCCATCGCGGCGGCGCTGGTCTTCGGCCTGGCCATGGTCGGCATCACCGCGTACGAGCTGATATCCGGTCAGGACCTCAGCGGTGGCAGGGGGACGACCATCACCTCCGTCGTACGCGGCGGCGACTCGGCGCCCCGGCCGTCCCCCTCCCCGTACCGGCATCAGCAGCACCAGGAGCGGGAGCGGCACCAGCGGCAGACGCCGGGCCCGGGTACCGGAACGGGCGGCGACGACGGCACCCCGGCCCCCACCCCCACCACCACTCCAGCGACTCCCACGCCGACCCCCACCCCCACACCATCCACAACCGACGAACCCGATACCGGCGCGACCGGCGGAGACCAGCCGTCCGGGTCGCCCCAACCCTCCGGTTGATCCCCGTCAGGCGCCCAGGACCCGCCGCAGATAGTCGTTGCCGAACATCCGCTCCGGGTCCAGCCGGTCGCGCAGCGCGGTGAACTCGCCGAAGCGCGGATAGACCTCCGCGAGGTACCCGGCGTCCCGGGTATGCAGCTTGCCCCAGTGCGGCCGCCCCCCGTGCGCCGTCATGATCCGTTCCGCCGCCGTGAAGTACGACCGGTACGGCGTGCCCTTGTACATGTGGACGGCGATGTACGCGCTCTCCCGGCCCGATGCCGTGGAGAGCGCGATGTCGTCCGCGGGCGCCGTTCGTACCTCCACCGGGAAGCTGACCCGCAGCGCCGACCGGTCGACCATCGCCTTCAGCTCGCGCAGCGCACCGATCGCGGCCTCCCTCGGAACCGCGTATTCCATCTCCAGGAACCGCACCCGGCGCGGACTTGTGAAGACTTTGTAGGGGATGTCGGTGTACGTACGCGCGGACAGCGCCCGGCTGGAGACCTTGGCGATCGCCGGGATGGCCGCGGGCACTGCCCGGCCGATCGAGTTCACCACCTGGAACATGCCGTTGGAGAGGAACTCGTCCTCGATCCAGCCGCTGATCCGCCCGGGCGGGGCCGCCGGGCCCGCGCTGCGGTTGTTGCGCTTGGTGTTGCAGTTGCCGGTGTGCGGGAACCAGTAGAACTCGAAGTGCTCGTTCTCCGCGTGCAGCGCGTCGAACTCCGACGTGACCCGGTCGAAGGTCATCGGCTCCTCGCGCGCGTGGAGCAGGAAAAGGGGCTCCACGGCGAAGGTGATGGCGGACACCACGCCCAGCGCGCCCAGGCCGATCCGGGCGGCGGCGAAGACCTCGGGGTTCTCCTTCTCGGAGCAGGTCAGCACCCGCCCGTCCGCCGTGACCAGCTCCAGTTCCCTGATCTGCGCGGCGATCGACGCCGAGTCACGGCCCGTGCCGTGCGTACCGGTGCTGGTCGCGCCCGCGACCGTCTGCTCCATGATGTCGCCCATGTTGGCCAGCGACAGGCCCTCGCGGGCGAGCGCCACGTTCAGCCGCTTCAGCGGGGTGCCGGACTCCACCGTCACGGTCATCTCCCGGCGGTCGATCCGCCGGATACCGGTCAGCAGGTCCGGGCGGATCAGCACGCCGTCGGTGGCGGCGATGGAGGTGAACGAGTGGCCCGTACCGACCGTCTTGACCCGCAGGCCCTCCTCGGCGGCCCGCAGCACCGTGTCGGCCAGTTCCCGCACCGAGGCGGGACGGGCCTCCCGCACGGGCCTGGCGGCCACGTTTCCCGCCCAGTTACGCCATGTGCTGGCGCTCCGGCTGTCCATACCCTTGAGAGTCCCGCTCACGCTGCCCCTCCCGCGTCGGCACCGGCTCGCGCAGCCGGCGGTACCCCAGGAACGCCACCACGGCCGCGAGCACTCCCGCGATGCCGGGCACCGCGTACCCCGCAGCCGCCCCCCGGGCGTCGACCACCCAGCCCGCGGCCGAGGAGCCGAGCGCCACGCCGACCGCGAGCCCGGTACCCGTCCAGGACATGCCCTCGGTCAGTTTGGTGCGCGGTACGTGCGCCTCGACGAGTGCCATGGTCGTCACCATCGTCGGCGCGATGGCAAGGCCCGCGACAAAGAGCGCCACGGCCAGCAACGGCAGGTTCCCGGCCAGTTGGAGGGGGATCATACTCACCGCCATCGCGCAGACGCCCAGGACCCAGCGGCGGGACGGCTCACCCTTCAGGTGCAGCAGCCCGAAGACCGCGCCCGCCAGGCACGAGCCCAGCGCGTACACCGCGAGCACCACGCTGGCGGCGGCCTTGTGGCCCTCCTCCTCGGCGAACGCCACCGTCACCACGTCCACCGCGCCGAAGATGGCGCCGGTGGCGACGAACGCGGCCACCAGCACCTGGAGCCCGGGGGAGCGCAGCGCCGAGCCGCCGGTGTGCTGCTCGACGGGGTGCGGCTTGGGCTCGGTGCCGCGCTGCGCGGTCAGCCACCACACACCGGCCAGCAGGAAGAGGGCGGCCAGCAGCGGGCCCGCCTCCGGGAACCAGACGGTCGACAGTCCGATGGAGACGATCGGGCCGAAGATGAAGCACACCTCGTCGATGATCGACTCGAAGGAGTACGCGGTGTGCAGCTCGCGCGGCGAGCCCTGGTAGATCGTCGCCCAGCGGGCGCGGGTCATCGCGCCGATGCTCGGCACACAGCCGGCGGCCGCAGAGAAGACGAACAGCGTCCACTCCGGCAGCCCCTGCTGCGCGCAGATCAGCAGCCCCGCCACGGCCACGACCGTGATCAGTGTGGCCGGGCGCAGCACCCGGCGCTGGCCGTACCGGTCGACCAGGCGGGAGACCTGAGGGCCGAGCACGGCGGCGGAGACGGCGAGCGTCGCGGAGAGCGCGCCCGCCAGTCCGTAGCGCCCGGTGAGCTGGGAGATCATCGTGACGATGCCGATGCCCATCATGGCCAGCGGCATCCGGCCGAAGAAGCCGGCGGCGGAGAACCCGACGGTGCCGGGGGCGGAGAAGATCGCACGGTACGGACTGGGCAAGGGAGACTCCGGCCGGTGAGGCGTAGGGCGCGTGGCGTAAGGCGTGTGGGCAGCCTTCACAGATTACGGCCGAACGGGTGACAGTGCACGGCGGTTTTCCGGCTGTCAGACCCGGGTGGCAGGATCGATCCCATGGCCGATCAGCGTGACCCCGCTCCGTACGACGCCCTGCTGCTGCTGTCCTTCGGCGGGCCCGAGGGCCCCGACGACGTGGTCCCGTTCCTGGAGAACGTGACCCGGGGGCGTGGCATCCCCAAGGAGCGCCTCAAGGAAGTGGGGCAGCACTACTTCCTCTTCGGCGGCGTCAGCCCGATCAACGACCAGAACCGCGCGCTGCTCGCCGCGCTGCGCGAGGACTTCGCCGGCGCGGGCCTCGACCTCCCGGTGTACTGGGGCAACCGGAACTGGGCCCCGTACCTCACCGACACGCTGCGCGAGATGGTCATGGACGGCCGCCGCCATATCGCTGTCCTCGCGACCAGCGCGTACGCCTCGTACTCCGGCTGCCGCCAGTACCGCGAGAACCTGGCGGACGCCCTGGCCACGCTGGAAGCGGAAGGGCTCCCGCTGCCCCGCGTCGACAAGCTGCGGCATTACTTCAACCACCCCGGGTTCGTCCGCCCCATGATCGACGGCGTACTGAAGTCGCTGGCCGAGCTGGACGAGTCCGTCCGCCCCGGGGCCCACCTCGCCTTCACCACGCACTCCATCCCCACGTCCGCCGCCGACACCTCCGGCCCGGTCGAGGAGCACGGCGAGGGCGGCGCCTACGTCACACAGCACCTGGACGTCGCGAAGCTGATCGCCGACGCCGTACGGGACCAGACGGGCGTCGAGCACCCCTGGCAGCTGGTCTACCAGTCCCGCAGCGGCGCCCCGCACATCCCGTGGCTGGAGCCGGACATCTGCGACCACCTGGAGAGGCTGCACGCCGCCGGGGCGCCCGCGGTGGTCATGGTCCCGATCGGCTTCGTCTCGGACCACATGGAGGTCCTGTACGACCTGGACACCGAGGCCACGGCCAAGGCCGCCGAGCTGGGGCTCCCGGTGCGCCGGTCGGCCACTGTGGGCGACGATCCGCGCTTCGCGGCCGCCGTCCGCGACCTGGTCCTGGAGCGCGCGGCGGCCGAGCGCGGCACAGTGGTGGAGCGGTGCGCGCTGGGGGCCCTCGGCCCCTCGCACGACCTGTGCCCGATCGGCTGCTGCCCGGCCCGTACCGAGCGTCCCGCGGCGGCGGGCGCCGACAGCCCGTACGCGTAAGGAGACGCCGTGACGAGCGACGCAGGGAACAACGCAGCGAACGACGCAGGAACCGACGACCCGCTCCTGGACGAGCTGCTGGAGCTGGCCCTGGAGGCCGGGCGCCGGGCCGGTGCGCTGCTGCGCGACGGCCGCCCGGCCGACCTCGGCGTTCAGGCCACCAAGTCGAGCCCCATCGACGTCGTCACCGAGATGGACATCGCCGCCGAGAAGCTGATCACCGGCTTCCTGGCGGAGCACCGCCCCGACGACGGCCTCCTCGGCGAGGAGGGCGGTGTCACCGAGGGCGTCAGCGGCGTCCGCTGGGTCGTCGACCCGCTGGACGGCACGGTGAACTACCTGTACGGCCTGCCGACCTGGGCCGTGTCCATCGCCGCCGAGCGGAACGGCCGGACCGTCGTCGGGGTCGTGGAGGCCCCGATGCGCGGTGAGACCTTCCGCGCGGTCCTCGGCGGCGGCGCGTTCCTCAACGACCGGCCCATCCGCTGCCGGCCCGCCCCGCCGCTGGACCAGGCCCTGGTCTCGACCGGTTTCAACTACGTGGCCGAGGTCCGGGCCCACCAGGCGGACGTGGCGCGCCGCCTGATCCCGAGGCTGCGGGACATCCGCCGCGGCGGCTCAGCGGCGATCGACCTGAGCGACGTCGCCGCGGGCCGCCTCGACGGCTACTACGAGCGGGGCCTCAGCCCCTGGGACCTGGCAGCCGGGGCCCTCATCGCCCGGGAAGCCGGCGCCCTGACCGGCGGCCGTCCCGGCACGCCGCCGTCGGGCGAACTGGCGGTGGCGGCCTCCCCGGGCGTCTTCGAGCCGCTCCAGGCGCTCCTTGAGGAGTTCGGCGCCTGGCACGACTGAGGTGCGCGGCCCCCGGACACGCGAAAGGCCCCGATGCCCTGGCTGGGGCATCGGGGCCGGCGCGCCGGTGGGATCAGGCGTTCGCGGGGGTGATCTCCACGCCGTGTTCCGCCGCGAGGCGGCGCAGGTCGTCGAGCTCCGCCTGCTCGACGTCGGCCAGGAAGTCGTCTCCCGTCTCGCGAGCCCGTGTGAGGTCGGTCTCCGTGGCCCTTATGCGCTGCAGCAGTCCTGCGGTGAAAGCGTCCATCGTGCGCCCCCTCGTCATGGGTCGGTGGCACGGGGGTGTGCCGAGGGTTGTCAATCGATCACGCACAACACCTCTGGAGGACAGAGTGGAGTGTGGCGCGCCACATACGGGGCGTGATCTCGGGTGTGCAGTCGTCCTCCCCATGGGCTTCCTCACGGAAACCTCAACTCGTCCGTGAATTCGGTTGATTCCCGTATCGCCCCACTGGCCCCCTCCTGCCGCCCCCGGCCCTCAGGTCGCCTTACAGCCGGTTTACGCGCGTAAGGGGCAGGATGGATACGCACAGTCAGTGCGGAGAATCTGCCCGGAGCCGGGCTCGGAGGAAGGAACAACGCCGTGCGCGTACTCGTCGTCGAGGACGAGCAACTGCTCGCCGATGCGGTGGCCACCGGACTGCGCCGGGAGGCCATGGCCGTCGACGTCGTGTACGACGGGGCGGCCGCGCTGGAGCGCATCGGGGTCAACGACTACGACGTGGTCGTCCTCGACCGCGACCTGCCGCTCGTCCACGGCGACGACGTCTGCCGCAAGATCGTCGATCTCGGGATGCCCACCCGCGTTCTGATGCTCACCGCCTCCGGTGACGTCAGCGACCGTGTGGAGGGCCTGGAGATCGGCGCGGACGACTACCTCCCCAAGCCCTTCGCGTTCAGCGAGCTCACCGCCCGCGTACGGGCGCTGGGCCGGCGCACGACGGTCCCGCTGCCGCCCGTGCTGGAACGGGCCGGCATCAAGCTCGACCCCAACCGGCGTGAGGTGTTCCGGGACGGCAAGGAGATCCAGCTGGCGCCCAAGGAATTCGCGGTGCTGGAGGTCCTGATGCGCAGCGAGGGCGCGGTCGTCTCGGCCGAGCAGCTGCTGGAGAAGGCCTGGGACGAGAACACCGACCCGTTCACCAACGTCGTACGCGTCACCGTGATGACGCTGCGCCGCAAGCTCGGAGAGCCGCCGGTGATCGTCACCGTGCCGGGCTCCGGCTACCGGATCTGACCCGTGGCCACGACTCCCGCGCCGCCGCAGGCGCCCCCCAAACCCACCTGGGACCCACGGGAACCCGTCCGCCCGTGGCTGCGCCCGACCATCCGCATACGGCTCACCCTGCTGTACGGCGGGATGTTCCTGATCGCCGGCATCCTGCTGCTGTCGATCATCTACCTGCTGGCCGCGCAGGCCCTCCACATCGGCAGCGAACTGCCGTTCAAGATCGTGGACGGCCAGGTGACCAGCACCGTCTGCAATTTCCCGGAGCGGGCCGGTCCCAGCGAGTTCAACGAGGCGATGAACGCCTGCGTCAACCAGCAGCGCCAGCACGCGCTGGACGACCTGCTGCGCCGTTCGCTCTTTGCGCTCCTCGGCCTGAGCATCATCGCCTTCGCCTTCGGGTACGCCATGGCCGGCCGTGTCCTGTCACCGCTGGGCCGCATCACCCGCACCGCCCGCAATGTGGCGGGCACGGACCTGTCGCGCCGGATCGAGCTGGACGGCCCGGACGACGAGCTGAAGGAGCTCGCGGACACCTTCGACGACATGCTGGACCGGCTGGAGCGGGCGTTCACCGCGCAGCAGCGGTTCGTCGCCAACGCCTCGCACGAGCTGCGCACGCCGCTGGCGATCAACCGGACCCTCCTGGAGGTCCACCTCTCCGACCCCGGGGCGCCCGTGGAGCTCCAGCAGCTGGGCAGGACGCTGCTGGCGACCAACGAGCGCAGCGAGCAGCTGGTGGAGGGGCTCCTGCTGCTCGCCCGCAGCGACAACGAGGTCGTCGAGCGCAAGCCCGTCGACCTCGCGGAGGTCGCCTCCCGCGCCATCGACCAGACCCGCGCGGAGGCCGAGGCGAAGGGCGTGGAAATCCGTGGCGAGCGCGCCCCCGCCGTCGTACAGGGCAACGGCGTGCTGCTGGAGCGGATCGCCCTGAACCTGGTGCAGAACGCGGTGCGCTACAACGTCGACGGCGGCTGGGTGGAGGTCACCACCGAGACCCAGCACGGCCAGGCGGTCCTGGTGGTCTCGAACACGGGGCCGGTGGTCCCGGCGTACGAGATCGACAATCTCTTCGAGCCGTTCCGCAGGCTGCGGCAGGACCGCACGGGCAGCGACAAGGGCGTGGGACTGGGGCTGTCGATCGCCCGGTCGGTCGCGCGGGCTCACGGGGGCCGTATCATCGCGGAGCCCCGAGAGGGCGGCGGCCTCGTCATGCGGGTCACGCTTCCTGCGTGAAATGCCGGATGAGCCGTCAATCGTGTTCGCTTTGCGCGGAATTTTCGGGACCTGTTCCCGGGGTCTCCGTGTGTGATCGATCACAAGGGACCGTTTCCGGCCATCTACTCTCCGTGATCAAGAATTCCCCCGGAAAACCAGGAAAAGTCCGGGTTTCCAGGGGGCTGGATCACGGGAAGTACACGGGGTGGTGCCTGTAAGGCGCGGCTTCCGGACCGTGTACGGTCCCGTTCGCCACCTAAACCCGATCACTCGTGAGGGGTCCGGTTGGGTGTCGATTGAGTAACAGACCTTGATGTGAGGCAAAATCTCCGCCTCAGGTCGGGCACAAGTCCGGCCTCTCACGCGTTACGTGCGCTGGAGACACCGCAAACACCCAGAGGGGGAGAGCGACATGGCAACGGATTACGACACCCCACGCAAGACCGACGACGACGTCGACTCGGACAGTCTTGAAGAGCTGAAGGCACGGCGGAACGACAAGTCGACCTCGACCGTCGACGTCGACGAGTTCGAGGCCGCGGAGGGGCTGGAGCTGCCTGGCGCCGACCTCTCGAACGAGGAGCTGGCCGTCCGGGTGCTGCCCAAGCAGGCGGACGAGTTCACCTGCATGAGCTGCTTCCTGGTCCACCACCGCAGCCAGCTGGCTCGCGAGAAGAACGGTCAGCCGATCTGCCGAGACTGCGACTGAGGTCCGGTCGGCCGTGGCAGGCGACACCCCGTATCGGAAGCGACGCTTCCGGCTCCGTAGCAGGAAGCCGGAGGCGTACCAGGGCGGCACAGACCCGGCAGGCGCCCACCACGCGCCCGCCGAGCACTCCGCCCTCCTGCCCTCCCCCGGCGCGCGTGATGACGAGCGAGGCCCCTCGGCCTCGCTCGAGGCAGCCGGAGGGGCAGGGAAGCCGGTCAGGGCACGGCGCATGGACGCCGTCAGGCGTGGCGTACAGAAGGGCCGCCAAGGCGCCAGGGCGGGCCTGTCCCATCTCGCCGACCGGCTCATCGACAACGCCCCGCGCGTTCCCGTCCGCGACCTGGCCACCTTGCGCAGACAGTTCCCGGGCCTTGGCCCCGAGCAGCTCGCGGACAAACTGATCGCGGGCGCGGCCAATGCCACCTCCACCGTGGGCGCCGGCGTGGGCGTGGCCGCCATGCTGCCCGTACCCCCCGCGATGCCGGCCGAGCTGGCCGCCGAGATCACCGGCGTCGCGGCGATCGAACTGAAGCTCATCGCCGAACTCCACGAGGTGTACGGCCAGCGCCCCCCGGGAAACGTCAGACAGCGCGCGACGGCGTACCTCACCTCCTGGACGGAGGAGCGCGGGATCGACGTCACCAAGCCCGCCACCGTCAACGCCGCCCTGGGCGGCGGTATGAAGCGCCAGCTCCGCCATCAGATCATGAAGCGCATGGCGCGCAACCTGCCGAACCTGATGCCGTTCATGGTCGGCGCCGCAGTCGGCGCCGTGATGAACCGGCGCGACACCAAGAAGCTCGCCGAGCACATCCGCGCGGACCTGCGCCGCCGCCAGGTGCCCTGGGACGCGCTTGCCGAGCTGCCCCCGCTGGACCAGCCCGAGAACCCCAAGGAGCTCGGTTTCTAGGCCGGCGGGTCCTGCGGGTCCTGAGGGTCCTGCGGCGCCCGTGCGTGCGTGAGCGCCGCTGCCAGGGCCTTCGGTTCGCGGCTCGACACATAGACGTACGGCGTCGGATCGGCCGGGTCCGTCACCTCGACGCGGACGGCCTCCGGGACATAGCCGCGCATCAGCATGAAGGCGCGCGTATCGGCCTTGTACGTGCGCCAGGCGCGCGCCTCCTCGGCGTCCAGCACCTCCGGCTCGCCGAGCGCCGACACCGGGATGCGGGCGTCGCCCGCCACCAGCGAGCCCGCCACCACACGGATCCGCGCGGAGCCGTACGAACTGACCCCCATCGCCGCCAGCGCGCCCGCGACGATCAGGCCGCCCAGCATCGGCAGGGTGCCCAGCGGAAGCATGATCAACCCGCCGGAGACGCCCAGCAGGGCGGCGATCAGCCACCAGGAGCGGGGAGCGGTGAGACGTTCGTCGTACTGGGGGGCCAAAGCCGCGTCGGAGGGCTGCATACACCCAAGCTTGGCACGGCGCGACCGGTCGTCCGCCGCGCGGGTAAGGTCTCCCGCTGTGAGCACTGCACTGACGCCTCCAGCCGACGCCATACCGCCGGTAAGGCACCCCGACGCCCCCGTCCCGGGCGAACTGCTGGGCGCCCACTACGAGCACTGCTTCGGCTGCGGCGGCGGACAGCCCCACGGGCTGCACCTGGAGGCCAGGGCAGGCGAGGGCGTCACCATCACGGCCGAGTTCACGGTCACGATCGACCACCAGGGCGCTCCGGGCCTCGCGCACGGCGGCATCCTCGCCACCGCGCTCGACGAGACGCTCGGCTCGCTGAACTGGCTGCTGCGGGTGATCGCGGTGACCGGCCGGCTGGAGACCGACTTCGTGCGCCCGGTGCCCGTCGGCACGGTGCTGCACCTTCAGGCCGAGGTCACCGCCGTACACGGCCGGAAGATTTACTGCACGGCGACCGGCAGGATCGGCGGCCCCGAGGGGCCCGTAGCGGTCCGCGCCGACGCCCTCTTCATCGAGGTCAAGGTCGATCACTTCATCGACAACGGCCGCCCGGAGGAGATCCAGGCGGCGATGGCCGACCCCGACCAGCTCCGGCGCGCCCGCGCCTTCGAGGTGAACCCCTGATGCGTAACCCCGTTGACGTCCTGATCCGCCGCGTGGACCCGGAGGTGCCGATCCCCTCGTACGGGCACCCGGGCGACGCCGGCGTCGATCTCGTCACCACCGAGGCCGCCGAGCTGGCCCCGGGCGAGCGCGCGGTTCTGCCCACCGGCGTGTCGATCGCGCTGCCGGACGGGTACGCGGCCTTCGTGCATCCCCGCTCGGGGCTCGCCGCTCGCTGCGGAGTGGCTCTCGTGAATGCCCCAGGGACGGTGGATGCCGGGTACCGTGGGGAGATCAAGGTGATCGTGGTCAACCTGGACCCGCGCGAGAGCGTGCGGTTCGAACGGTTCGACCGGATCGCCCAACTGGTCGTTCAGCAAGTCGAGAGGATCCGCTTCCACGAGGTCGCGGAGCTTCCCGGCTCGGCCCGGGCCGAGGGGGGCTTCGGGTCCACCGGCGGTCATGCCGCCGTGGAGGGTTGGACGGGTGGGAATCGATACGCTTCGGTCGTATCCGACCGGGAAGGACAGTGACGTGTTCGGACGTCGCAAGAAGAGCAGTGCCGCTGCGGACGCAGCGGGCGAGGCCGAGCAGGTCGTCGACGAGGTCGGCACTGACGACGCGGTGGACAGCGAGCCGCGCCGGGTGAACCTTCCGCCGGCGCCCCGGCCCGACGGTCCCTGGGACATCTCCGAGGTGTCCAGGCCCGAGGAAGGCCGGGTGGACCTGGGCGGCATGTTCGTGCCCGGAGTCGAGGGCATGGAGCTGCGGGTGGAGGTCGCGGGCGACGCGATCGTCGCGGCGACGGTGGTGCTGCGTGACAGCGCCATCCAGCTGCAGGCGTTCGCCGCCCCCAAGAAGGAAGGCATCTGGGGCGAGGTCCGCGAGGAGATCGCCTCCGGCATCACCCAGCAGGGCGGCATCATCGATGAGGTCGAGGGCCCGCTCGGCTGGGAGCTGCGGGCCCAGGTCCCGGTCCAGCTGCCGGACGGCACCGGCGGTGTGCAGCTGGTGCGCTTCGTCGGCGTGGACGGCCCGCGCTGGTTCCTGCGCGGAGTGATCTCCGGGCAGGGCGCGGTGCAGCCGGAGGCCGCGGGACTGCTGGAGCAGATCTTCCGGGACACCGTGGTGGTACGGGGCGAGGGGCCGATGGCGCCGCGCGACCCGATCGTCCTGAAGCTTCCGAACGACGCGCAGATGGTCCCCGAGGGCGTTCAGCAGGAGGACCAGGAGAACTCGCGTTTCTCGGGCGGCATGGGTCAGTTGCAGCGGGGCCCGGAGATCACCGAGGTCCGCTGACGCGCACGGATGGTGGGCCGTGTCCCGTACGGCATCGCGTACGGGGCACGGCCCACTCGTGTGCGGTCGCCGAGGCACGGCGGGCGGCGGCGTGGACGCAGCGCAGACGCGGCGCAGGAGCAGCACAGAAGCAGCACAGAAGCATCAGAATCCCGTCAAGACGCCCCGGAACCGGACCTCGCGCCCCCTTCGCCGGAACCCCTGGCCGTAAGGTCGACGCTGTGCGTGCACACCGCACACGTACGCGAACGAGAACGACAATGAGGCCATGGGACGCGGCAAGCTTCGGATCTACCTCGGTGCGGCACCGGGCGTCGGCAAGACGTACGCCATGCTCTCCGAGGCACACCGCCGCCTGGAGCGGGGCACCGACTGCGTCGTCGCCTTCGTCGAGCACCACGACCGCCCCCGTACGGAAGTGATGCTGCACGGCCTCGAACAGATCCCGCGCCGCGCCATCGAGCACCGGGGCGCCGCCTTCACCGAGATGGACGTCGACGCCGTCCTCGCACGCCGCCCCGCGGTCGCCCTGGTGGACGAGCTGGCCCACACCAACGTCCCCGGCACGCGCAACGCCAAACGGTGGCAGGACGTCGAGGAGCTGCTCGCCGCCGGTATCGACGTCATATCGACCGTCAACATCCAGCACCTGGAGTCACTCGGCGACGTCGTGGAGTCGATAACCGGCGTACGGCAGCGGGAGACCGTCCCCGACGAGGTGGTCCGCCGCGCCGACCAGATAGAGCTGGTCGACATGTCGCCCCAGGCGCTGCGCCGCCGCATGGCCCACGGCAACATCTACCAGCCCGACAAGGTCGACGCGGCTCTCTCCCATTACTTCCGCCCCGGCAACCTCACGGCCCTGCGCGAACTCGCGCTGCTGTGGACGGCCGACCGCGTCGACGAGTACCTCCAGCAGTACCGCGGCGAGCACAACATCCGCTCCACCTGGCAGGCCCGCGAACGCATCGTCGTCGGCCTCACCGGCGGCCCCGAGGGCCGCACCCTGATCCGCCGCGCCGCCCGGATGGCCGCCAAGGGCTCCGGCAGCGAGATCCTCGCCGTCTACATCGCCCGCAGCGACGGCCTGACCTCCGCCTCGCCCAAGGAGCTGGCCGTCCAGCGCACCCTGGTCGAGGACCTCGGCGGCTCCTTCCACCACGTCATAGGCGACGACGTGCCCTCCGCGCTGCTGGAGTTCGCCCGAGGCGTCAACGCCACCCAGATCGTGCTGGGCTCCAGCCGCCGCAAGGCCTGGCAGTACGTGTTCGGGCCCGGCGTCGGCGCCACCGTCGCCCGCGAGTCCGGGCCCGACCTGGACGTCCACATCGTCACCCACGAGGAGGTGGCCCGGGGCCGCGGGCTGCCGCTCGCGCGCGGCGCCCGCCTCGGCCGCTCCCGCGTCATCTGCGGCTGGCTGACCGGCATCGCCGGTCCCGCCCTGCTCACCCTGCTGCTCACGCACATCGACGCGGACCTCGGCCTCGCCAACGACATGCTGCTGTTCCTGTCGCTGACCGTGGCGTCCGCGCTGCTTGGCGGCCTGGTCCCGTCCCTCGCCTCGGCCGCCTTCGGGTCGCTGCTGCTCAACTGGTTCTTCGCCCCGCCCTTCCACCGGCTGACGATCGCCGACCCGAAGAACATCGTGGCCATCGCCGTCTTCTTCGGCGTGGCCGTGTCGGTGGCGTCGGTGGTGGACCTGGCCGCCCGACGCACCCATCAGGCCGCCCGGCTGCGCGCCGAGTCGGAGATCCTGTCCTTCCTGGCCGGCAGCGTGCTGCGCGGGGAGACCGCGCTGGACGCCCTGCTGGAGCGGGTCCGCGAGACGTTCGCGATGGAGTCGGTGGCGCTGCTGGAGCGCGAGAGCGACGTCGAGCCGTGGACCCGGGCGGGCAGCGTCGGACGCCGGCCGGTGGCGCGTCCCGAGGACGCGGACGTCGACATGCCGGTCGGCGACCATATGGCGCTCGCGCTCTCGGGGCGGGTCCTGCCCGCCGAGGACCGCCGGGTGCTGGGCGCGTTCGCCGCCCAGGCCGCCGTCGTACTGGACCGGCAGCGACTGGTCGGCCAGGCCGAGGAGGCCCGGAAACTCGCCGAGGGCAACAAGATCCGCACCTCGCTGCTGGCGGCCGTCAGCCATGACCTCCGTACCCCCCTCGCGGGCATCAAGGCGGCCGTGTCGTCGCTGCGGTCCGACGACGTCGAATGGTCCGAGGAGGACCGGGCCGAGCTCCTCGAAGGCATCGAGGCGGGCGCCGACCGGCTCGATCACCTCGTCGGCAACCTGCTCGACATGTCGCGCCTCCAGACCGGTACGGTCACGCCGCT
Organism: Streptomyces ficellus; assembly: GCF_030406405.1. GTDB lineage: Bacteria > Actinomycetota > Actinomycetes > Streptomycetales > Streptomycetaceae > Streptomyces > Streptomyces ficellus_B. The sequence continues at coordinate 206,436 of NZ_JAUEPL010000001.1, read as the reverse complement.
GATCCGCGCCATCGACCTGGACGAGGTCGTTCCCATGGCGCTCGGCGGTGTCCCCGACGGCAGCGCGGAGCTGGACATCCCCGAGAGCCTGCCGATGGTCGAGGTCGACAAGGGCCTCCTGGAGCGGGCGGTCGCCAACATCGTCGAGAACGCCGTCAAATACAGCACGGGCGCCGCACCGGTACTCGTGTCCGCGAGCGCGATCGCCGAACGGGTCGAGGTGCGCGTCGTGGACCGGGGCCCGGGCGTCCCCGACGACGGCAAGGAACGGATCTTCGAGCCCTTCCAGCGCTTCGGCGACGCGCCGCGCGGCGCGGGCGTGGGCCTCGGCCTCGCGGTCGCCCGCGGGTTCGTCGAGGCGATGGGCGGCACCATCACCGCCGAGGACACCCCCGGCGGCGGCCTGACCATGGTGCTCACGCTCAAGGCCGCGGCCACCCCGGTCACCTCCGCCGACGCCCCCTCGCCCCAGCCCTCCACACCCCAGCCCCCCTCGCCCCAGCCCCCCTCTCTCCAGAAAGCAGGCCCCTCATGACGCGGGTGCTCGTGGTCGACGACGAGCCGCAGATCGTACGCGCCCTCGTGATCAACCTGAAAGCGCGCAAGTACGAGGTCGACGCCGCGCCCGACGGCGCCACCGCGCTGGAACTGGCCGCCACCCGCAGCCCCGACGTGATCGTCCTCGACCTCGGCCTGCCCGACATGGACGGCGTCGAGGTCATCAAGGGGCTGCGGGGCTGGACCCGCGTACCGATCCTGGTGCTCTCCGCCCGCCAGACGTCCGACGAAAAGGTGGAGGCCCTGGACGCCGGCGCCGACGACTACGTCACCAAGCCCTTCGGCATGGACGAGCTGCTGGCCCGGCTGCGCGCCGCCGTGCGCCGCGCCGAGCCGGTGGGCGGCGGCGAGGACGGCACGGTCGTGGTGGAGACGGCCGGCTTCACCGTCGACCTCGCGGCGAAGAAGGTACGGCGCGACGGCCGCGACGTGCGCCTGACCCCGACCGAGTGGCACCTGCTGGAGGTCCTCGTGCGCAACAGCGGCCGGCTCGTCAGCCAGAAGCAGCTGCTCCAGGAGGTGTGGGGGCCCTCGTACGGCACCGAGACCAACTACCTGCGCGTCTATATGGCCCAGTTGCGCCGGAAGCTGGAGGCGAACCCCTCGCACCCCGAGCACTTCATCACCGAACCCGGTATGGGATACCGCTTCGAGCGCTGATTCCGCCGACAGTGGGGGCCGGTAGGCTTTCTGTATGAGTGCCGCACCGCGAACCGAGAAGCAGGCCGGCCGCCTCCGCCGGATGCTCGACCGGCTGTCCAGCTCCCAGGGGGACCTGGAGTCGGAGGAGCTGCGTGAGGACGCACAGGCTTCGGGGTGCATCCGTATCTCCGACTGCGATGACCGGCAGATCGTCAAGGTGACTGGTACCTTGCGGACGGTCACCCTGCGTCCGCGGGCCGGTGTGCCCGCCCTGGAGGCGGAGCTCTTCGACGGGACGGCCCCGCTGGACGTGGTGTGGCTGGGCCGGCGCTCCATCGCGGGCATAGAGCCGGGCCGCAAGCTCATCGCCTCGGGCCGGATCTCCATGAGCCACGGCCGGAGGGTCCTCTTCAATCCCAAATACGAACTCCGACCGCTCGGACAGGAGTAGCCGGTGACGTCCCTCGACAAGCCGACCACCAGCGACCAGGACGCGCAGGACGCCCACAACACGAAAGCGGTGACCGAAGCCGCCTTGTTCGACGCCTTCGGCGGCGTACGGGGGATGGTGGAGACGGTCCTGCCCGGGCTGCTCTTCGTCACCATCTACACGATCAACAAGGACCTGCACCTGTCGGCCATCGCGGCGCTGGGGGTTTCCCTCCTGCTCGTCGCCGTCCGGCTGATCCGCCGTGACACCGCGAAGCACGCCTTCAGCGGCGTCTTCGGCGTCGCGTTCGGTGTGGTGTTCGCGATGATGACCGGCAACGCCAAGGACTTCTACCTGCCGGGCATGCTCTACACGCTGGGCCTGGGCATCGCGTACATCGTCACCACGCTGGCGGGCGTCCCGCTGATCGGCCTGATCCTCGGGCCGGTCTTCAAGGAGAACCTCTCCTGGCGGACGCGGAACCCCGGACGGAAGAAGGCGTACGCCAAGGCCAGCTACGCGTGGGGGCTGATCCTGCTCGGGAAGTGCGCGATCCTCTTCCCGCTGTACTGGTGGGCGGACACCACCCAGCTCGGCTGGGTACTGGTCGCCCTGAAGATCCCGCCGTTCCTGCTGGCGGTCTACCTGACCTGGGTGTTCCTGCGGAAGGCCCCGCCGCCGATCGACGTGTTCGCGGAGATGGAGGCGCAGGAGCGCGCCGAGAAGGAACGCGAGGCGGCAGCCGCGGCGGCCACCCCGCCGCACCCCCAGCCGCAGCGCGGCGAAGCCTGACCACGCCGAGCCGGTGGCGTACGGAAAGGGGCCCGGGGAGCCGATGGTGGCGTCTCCGGGCCCCTTCCGCGTAGCGAAACAGGCGTTACGCGAAAATTCGTAGGAACCGTAAGGAAACAGGCGTAACGAAACGAGCGAAACGGGCCTAACGAACGGCCCCGATGCGACGGCCCGTGACGCAACGGCCCTGCATCAGCTCGCCGCGTCCTCGCGGCGTACCGACAGCAGGTCCTCCAACTGCTCCTCACGCGCCTGCGCGGCCACGAACAGCAGCTCGTCGCCCGCCTCCAGCGTCTCCTCCGCGCTCGGCGTCAGCACCCGGGAGCCGCGGATGATCGTCACCAGTGAGGTGTCCTGCGGCCACTCCACGTCGCCCACCGCCGTACCGGAGAGCGCCGACTCCGGCGGCAGCGTCAGCTCCACCAGGTTCGCGTCCCCGTGGCTGAAGCGCAGCAGCCGGACCAGGTCGCCGACGCTCACCGCCTCCTCGACCAGCGCCGACATCAGACGCGGCGTGGAGACCGCCACATCGACGCCCCACGCTTCGTTGAACAGCCACTCGTTCTTCGGGTTGTTGACCCGGGCGACCACCCGGGGAACCCCGTACTCGGTCTTCGCGAGCAGCGAGACGACCAGGTTGACCTTGTCGTCACCCGTCGCCGCGATGACCACGTTGCAGCGCTGCAGCGCGGCCTCGTCCAGCGAGGTGATCTCGCACGCGTCGGCCAGCAGCCACTCCGCCTGCGGCACCCGCTCCACCGAGATGGCGGTCGGGGCCTTGTCGATCAGGAGCACCTCGTGCCCGTTCTCCAGCAGCTCGCCCGCGATGGAACGGCCCACCGCACCGGCGCCCGCAATAGCGACCCGCATCAGTGACCGCCCTCCTCAGGCCCCTCGGCGAACGACGCCTCGACCTTCTCGATCTCGTCCGTACGCATCATCACGTGGACCAGATCGCCTTCCTGCAGCACCGTCTGGGACGTCGGCAGGATCGCCTCGCCCAGCCGGGTGAGGAAGGCGACCCGTACGCCCGTCTCCTCCTGGAGCCGGCTCACCTTGTGCCCGATCCACGACGGCGAGGTGTGCACCTCGGCCAGCTGTACACCGCCGCTCGGGTCCCGCCACAGCGGCTCGGCGCCCGACGGCAGCAGCCGCCGCAGCATCTGGTCCGCGGTCCAGCGGACGGTGGCGACCGTGGGGATGCCCAGCCGCTGGTAGACCTCGGCGCGCCGGGGGTCGTAGATCCGGGCGGCGACGTTCTCGATGCCGAACATCTCGCGGGCCACCCGCGCCGCGATGATGTTGGAGTTGTCACCGCTGCTCACCGCGGCGAACGCCCCGGCCTCCTCGATCCCCGCCTCACGCAGGGTGTCCTGGTCGAACCCGACCCCGGTGACGCGCCGCCCGCCGAAGCCGGAGCCCAGGCGCCGGAAGGCCGTGGGGTCCTGGTCGACGACGGCGACCGTGTGGCCCTGCTGTTCCAGGGTCTGCGCGAGTGCGGCTCCCACTCGCCCGCAGCCCATGATGACGATGTGCACGTCCGCTTACCCCGCACTCCTGGTCACCCTGCTGACCTGCGAAAACACCCTGCTCACTCTTCTCTCTCAGCCTGCGGGCGGTGATGCCTGATGACGAGCTTATGCCGCCACCTCGCTGTTGCCCTCATCCGAGGCGGCCGACGCGTTTCTCCTGGTACCCGCTGCGACGGCCTGTGCGGCCACGTCGGCTTTCGGTCACCGCGCGCCCCCTTCCCCCGGCACTTCCGGTAAGGACGCCGCCGCCCGGGACACGGTTGCCGACGGGACCCGGCCCAGTGTCCCGGCTCACAGCTTTTTCACGGCCGCAGCCGTGGATGACGCGGAGTACGCGTTAAGGGAACGCAAGTTTCCGCGAGAACGGGGGGTGTGGGTGGGCGGGGCGCAATTCGAGCGCTTACGATCCTCTGCGTGTCCAAACTGACCGACGTGCCCAAACGGATCCTGATCGGCCGGGCGCTGCGCAGCGACAGGCTGGGAGAGACGCTTCTCCCCAAACGCATCGCGCTCCCCGTCTTCGCCTCCGACCCGCTTTCCTCGGTGGCGTACGCGCCAGGAGAAGTCCTGCTGGTCCTCTCCATCGCGGGTGTGTCGGCCTACCACTTCAGCCCCTGGATCGCGCTCGCCGTCGTGGTCCTGATGTTCACGGTCGTCGCCTCGTACCGGCAGAACGTCCACGCGTACCCCAGCGGCGGCGGGGACTACGAGGTCGCCAACACCAACCTCGGCCCCAAGGCCGGCCTCACCGTCGCCAGCGCGCTCCTCGTCGATTACGTCCTGACCGTGGCCGTCTCCATCTCCTCCGGGGTGGAGAACCTGGGTTCCGCCATACCCTTCGTCGTGGAGCACAAGGTCTTCTCGGCCATCGCGATAATCGTGCTCCTCACCCTGATGAATCTCCGGGGTGTGAAGGAGTCGGGCAAGCTCTTCGCGATTCCCACGTATGTATTCGTCGCCGGCGTCTTCATCATGATCGCCTGGGGTGCGTTCAAGGGGATCGTCCTCGACGACACCATGAAGGCCCCGACCGCCGATTTCGAGATCCGGCCCGAGCACGAGGGCCTGGCCGGTTTCGCACTGGTCTTCCTGCTCCTGCGCGCCTTCTCCTCCGGATGCGCCGCGCTCACCGGCGTCGAGGCGATCAGCAACGGCGTCCCCGCGTTCCGCAAGCCCAAGAGCAGGAACGCCGCCACGACCCTCGCCCTGATGGGCGCCCTGGCCGTCACCATGTTCTGCGGCATCATCGGCCTGGCCATGGCCACCGACGTCAAGATGGCCGAGCAGCCCGCCCACGACCTGATCCGCGACGGCGTCCCGGTCGGCGAGGACTACGTACAGAACCCGGTGATCTCGCAGGTCGCGGCCGCCGTCTTCGGCGAGCACACGTTCTTCTTCGTCCTGCTCGCCGCGGCCACCGCGCTCGTCCTGTTCCTCGCCGCGAACACCGCGTACAACGGCTTCCCGCTCCTCGGCTCGATCCTCGCCCAGGACCGCTACCTGCCGCGCCAGCTCCACACGCGCGGCGACCGGCTCGCCTTCTCCAACGGCATCGTGCTCCTCGCGGGCGCCGCGATGCTGCTGGTCTGGCTCTACGGGGCGGACTCCACCAAGCTCATCCAGCTCTACATCGTCGGCGTGTTCGTCTCCTTCACGCTCAGCCAGACCGGCATGGTGCGGCACTGGAACCGCCACCTGAAGACCGAGACCAACCCGGCCGCCCGCCGCCGTATGATCCGCTCCCGCGCGATCAACACCTTCGGCGCCTTCTTCACCGGCCTGGTACTGGTCGTGGTGCTCGCGACCAAGTTCACGCACGGTGCCTGGGTCGCCCTGCTCGGCATGGTCATCTTCTACGGGACGATGAGCGCGATCCGTAAGCACTACGACCGGGTCGCCGCGGAGATCGCCGCGCCCGACGAGCCCACCGACGACACCGCCCGGCCCTCCCGCGTCCACTCCATCGTGCTGGTCTCCAAGGTCCACCGGCCGACGCTGCGCGCCGTCGCGTACGCCCAGCTGATGCGCTCCGACAAGCTGGAGGCGCTCAGCATCAACGTCGACCCGGCCGAGACCAAGGCGCTGAAGAAGGAGTGGGAGCGGCGCGGCATCAACGTCCCGCTGAAGATCCTGGACTCCCCGTACCGCGAGATCACCCGGCCGGTCGTCGAGTACGTCAAGGGCCTGCGCCGCGAGAGCCCGCGCGACGCGGTCAGCGTGATCATTCCGGAGTACGTGGTGGGGCACTGGTACGAGCACCTGCTGCACAACCAGAGCGCGCTGCGCCTCAAGGGACGGCTGCTGTTCACGCCGGGCGTGATGGTGACCTCGGTGCCGTACCAGCTGCGGTCCTCCGAGGTCGCGAAGAAGCGCGAGAAGAAGCGCCAGGAGTGGAACGCGCCCGGCTCGGTGCGCCGCGGCCCGGCCGTCGAGCGTCCCAAGGAACCGGCCGCCAAGAACTGACCGCTCCCAGGGGCACGTAGACTGGTGGGCTGCCACCCCGGCAGCCCCCCGTCTCACCCCTGGAGTCCCCCCATCATGCAGAACGCACCGCAGTCTTCGCTGATCGGGGAAGAGTACGAGGTCGAGGTCGGCCCCGTGGCACACGGCGGCCACTGTGTCGCCCGTACCGACGAGGGGCGCGTGCTGTTCGTCCGGCACGCGCTGCCCGGCGAGAAGGTCGTCGCCCGTGTCACCGAGGGCGACGAGGACTCCCGTTTCCTGCGCGCCGACGCGGTGCGCGTGCTGGAGGCCTCCAAGGACCGGGTGGAGGCGCCCTGCCCGTACGCCGGACCCGGCAAGTGCGGCGGCTGCGACTGGCAGCACGCCAAGCCGGGCGCGCAGCGCCGCCTGAAGGGCGAGGTCGTCGCCGAGCAGCTGAAGCGGCTCGCCGGCCTGACGCCCGAGGAGGCCGGCTGGGACGGCACGGTCATGCCCGCCGAGGGCGACAAGCTGCCGCCCGGCGAGGTCCCGGCCTGGCGCACCCGCGTCCAGTACGCGGTGGACGTCGAGGGCCGCGCGGGGCTGCGCAAGCACCGCTCGCACGACGTCCAGCCGATCGACCGCTGTCTGATCGCCGCGCCCGGCGTCAGCGAGCTCGGCATCGAGAAGCGGGACTGGTCCGGAATGGCGTCGGTGGAGGCGATCGCCGCGACCGGTTCGCAGGACCGGCAGGTCATCCTCAATCCGCGCCCCGGCGCCCGTCTCCCGATCGTCGAACTCGACAAGCCGGTCTCGGTCCTGCGGGTCGCCGAGGACGGGGGAGTGCACCGCGTCCACGGGCGCCCCTTCGTGCGCGAGCGCGCCGACGACCGTACGTACCGCGTGGGCAACGGCGGCTTCTGGCAGGTCCACCCGAAGGCCGCCGACACCCTGGTGCGCGCGGTGATGCAGGGCCTGATGCCCCGCAAGGGCGACACGGCCCTGGACCTGTACTGCGGCGTGGGCCTCTTCGCGGGCGCCATCGCCGACCGGGTGGGCGACAAGGGCGCGGTGCTCGGCATCGAGTCGGGCAAGCGCGCGGTGGAGGACGCCCGGCACAACCTCCAGGACTACGAGCGGGTCCGCATCGAGCAGGGCAAGGTCGACCAGGCCCTGCCGCGCACCGGCATCACCGAGGTGGACCTCATCGTCCTGGACCCGCCCCGCGCGGGCGCCGGCAAGCAGACGGTCAAGCACCTGGCGAGCCTGGGCCCGCGGAGGATCGCCTACGTCGCCTGCGACCCGGCGGCCCTGGCCCGGGACCTGGCCTACTTCGCCGAAAACGGCTACAAGCCGCGCACGCTGCGGGTGTTCGACCTCTTTCCGATGACGCACCACGTGGAGTGCGTGGCGATTCTGGAGCCGGTGAAGTAAGGGCTCTGACCTGCTGATCCTCAGGTTTTCGGGCGGGTCACTCCGACATGTTTCCGCGGGCGCACGGCGTGGCAGATGGCGCGAGGGATGTGCTCCTGATCTGCGGCTGCGTAGCGTGGCGTGCGGGATGGCCGACGCATTGCCCCCACTTGGAGAGGGCGGGCGACAACCGTCGTGACGCTCGTTCGACGCTGGTCCCGACAAAGCGTCAGGACTATGCCTGCTTCGACGCGACTTCGATGACGGTGATGTCGGACGGTACGCCCACGCGGGCGGGCGGCCCCCGAGGCGCCGGCGCCGTAGATGACGTACAGCTGGGTGCCGCCGCCCAGTTCGGCGAGAACGTCGCCGGGCCAGAGCTGACTGCCGTGGGTGATGAGCGCGCGCGGGGCGTCGGCCCGGTGACGGTCCTCGCGCTGGGGCGCAGGGCTTCGTCGTGTTGGCGCGGAGCCGGGCCGGGGCGGCCGGTTCGCCGTCCAACAGGTCGTCGATCACGGGAGTGCTGATCAGGCAGATCCAGGCGCCGGGGGAGCGGGTGCGAGGTCAGCGCGGCGCCATCAGGCAGTGTGACAGAGCACCGTGGTGACCTTCAGCCGAATGTCCCAAACCTTGTCCGGGCGAAGCCGTCTCTGTGGACGAGGAACGTCGGCAAGCCGGGGCCAGTCCTCGCCGGTGGCCGACTCGCCGACGAGGTCCGAATCGGCGCTGACCGCGGCCCGGCGGGGCCGGTCGAAGGGAAGCGTGTCGCGGTGTCCCACAGCCAATGGCCCGCTGCCGGAGGCGTCCGGCAGAGACTGCTCACGCACTTGCTTCTCAGGATTTCGCCCGGAAACCCAGCAAGCTGCTTACCTTGACGGAAAGGGGGAGAAGGGTGTCGTAGTCGGCCGGAGGGACGCGGAAATCGTGCCGGTGGGTAGCGTGCAGGAACTCCTCGGGTAGATCAATGTGGTAGCGCTCGACGTACTTCGCCAGGTCCGCCCGCCAGACGAATTCGCCGTCGGTCAGCACGGAGGAACCGCCCGGAACCCGGAATGCGCCGTTGATGACATCGGTTGTGAGCTCGGTGACGTCGAGAAGGGGGTGGCCGGAGGTGAGGTAGCTCACCAGTTTCACGACCGGATACTTCCCTTTGCCCGAATCGGGCGCAGGAATAGACCCGCCCCAGGCTGCTGCATAGTTCGGGTCCATTTCCTGGTAGAAACCGATCAGCTTCACGTCAGCCTCCGATGATGGGAAGGAAGGTTCGCCAGTATCCGCCATTGTCGATTTGTGGAATCTGGCCCGTTCCGAGCAGGGGGTTGGTGCCCACTCGATCTGTGGGGGCTCTTACGGTGACGCCCATCTCGTTGGCTATCTGCTGGGCGATTCCTGAGGTGTCCGCACCGGAATGGCACACCATGAGCCGGAGCGGACCGCCATCGTAGTTGGGATTGTTGCGGATGGCATCGACGAGTTGTCCTCCGTTCACCGGCCCGTCCGGGGTCTCCAGGAAACCGTCCCGTGAACCGTGGGCGACCACGTCGTGCTGGCCGTCGTTCAGAACGTTGCGGAAGTTTCTCACGCTCGGTCCATCCTCGCCGATGAGGGTGGCCGTGGGGCCGTGCGTCACCGGCGACCCCGAGGGGATGCCGCTGTCGCTCATGTAGTCGACGTCGTCTCGGGCGCTGCACGGTGCCAGACCGAGCGGATCGGTCCAGGCGAACGGATTTCCGACGTAGGTTGCGGGATTCGGAGCGGCTGCCAGGCCGAGGGGGTCGGAGGTGAGGTAGCGAGCCGTTTCGGGGTCGTAGTGGCGGTGCAGGTTGTAGTGGAGCCCGGTCTCGGGGTCGTAGTACTGGCCCGGGAAGCGCAGCGGGGTGTAGGCGGTGCTGGATTTGGCCCAGGCTGTCGTGCCCCAGAGGGTCGTGCGGGTGTGCCAGGCAATGTCGCCGGTTTCGTCGACGAGTTCCGTGGGAGTGCCGATGAGGTCGGTGGCGATGGCGAAGAAGCGGCGGTCGATCTCCTGCTGGCGGCTGTCCGGGGTGAGGACGCGTTCCGTCTGTGCCAGGGGTGTGACACCGCGGTGGTCCCAGGTGAGTACGACCGGTCGGGGCAGTTCGGCTGACACCGTGGTCTGTTCGCAGAGAGTGGAGCCGTCCCAGGTGAAGCGGATCTCCTCCACGACAGTCAGGCCGTCGTCGGCGAGGCGTTGCTTGCTGGTACGGCGGCCCAGGGGGTCGTAGGTGTAGCGCCAGCGGGTGCCGTCCGGGGTGATCACCTCTTTGAGGTGATCCTCGGTGTCCCACGTGTACCGCCAGGTGTCCGGTTTGCGGGACAGACGGGTTTTCTGGCGCAGGGTGATGCGTCCGCGGGCGTCGTGTTCGTAGCGCACCGATCCGGCACGGGTGAGGGTGGTGCCCCGGTAGGTGCGGGGGCCGGTGGCCTCGCGTCCGGGGTGCGAGTCAGGCCAGGAGGCGGAGGTCTGGTTGCCTGCGGTGTCGTAGGCGTAGCGCTCGCTCCACCCTTCGGCGGACACCCGCGTCACACGCCCGGCCGCATCCAGGTCGAAGGTTCGGGTGCCTGTCAACTGATCGGCGACAGCGGTGAGATGGCCGTCCGCGCGGTAGGAGTAAACGCGCCGATTGAGTGTGCGGGCCTCTGTGAGCAGGTGCTGTTCGGTGAGTCGGCCGGCGTCGCTCCAGGCGGAGGCGAGGGTGAGCGTGCCGTCGAAGGTGCGCTCCACCTCCCGGCCGGCCACGTCGTGGGTGAAGGCGACCTCGTGGCCGCCGGCGGTCAACCGCGCTGGGCGCCCCGCCTTGTCATAGGCGTAGGTCGTGACCTGTCCGGTAGGGGTTGTGCGGCGTACACGGCGGCCCATCGCGTCATAGCGGTAGTCGACGGTACGGCCGTCCACCAGCTCGGTTTTCAGCAGCCCACGACGGTCATAGCTGCGTATCAACTCGCTGTCGGGCCCTGTCGCCTGCACGAGGCGGCCGGCGGGGTCGTAGCGGTAGGACGTAACGTGGTCTGCCTCGCCCTTGGCCGCGACTCGGCCGAGTTCGTCGTAGGCGTATCCGATGGTGATGCCGAGGGGATCCGTGCGAGCGGTGAGCTGCCCGGCAGCATCATGGCGGTACGTGTGGACGCGGCCGTCGAAATCACTTTCGGAGGTCAGTCGCCCCGCAGCGTCATAGGTATAACTCCACTGCAGCCCTTGTGGGTTGATCACCTGAATGAGACGCAGGCTCGCGTCGTGCCGGAACTCGTAGCGGGAGCCGTCAGGGCCGGTGCGGGCGGCAAGCAGGTCGAAGTGGGTGTACTCGAGCCGGGTCACGCCACCGGCCGGGTCGGTATGGGTGAGACGGTTGCCCTCGCCGTCGTACGTCCACGACTCGGTCGCCCCGTCGGGCCCTGTACGGCTGGCGAGATACCCGTCCAAGGTCCAGGTGAGGTGCGTGGTCGTGTCCAACGGGCCGACGATCAGCACCGGGCGGCCTCGGGCATCGCGCTCCAGCCGGGTCGTCGCCCCGGCCGGATCGGTGACCTCGACCGGGAGGCCGGCCGCGTCACAACGGACCTCGGTGACGGCGCCGAGCGCGTCGGTGACCGAGACCAGGCGACCGTGAGCGTCGTATGCGTGACGAGTGGTGCGTCCCGCTGGGTCGGTGGTCGCTATCCGGTTGCCGCGCTGGTCGTACTCCAGCGACCAGCGGGCGCCGTCCTGCCCCTGGATTACCGTTGGCAGTCCCGATGGGTCTCGCTCAGCGCGCAGTTCGCTACCGTCCGGGTGGATCACGGAGACCAGTCGGCTGCTCTCGTCGTAGGTGTAGGTGGTGGTGCGGCCGAGTGGGTCGGTGCGGGTCAGGAGGTTGCCGCTGGTGTCGTAGGTGTAGCGGGTGGTGTGGCCGAGAGGGTCGGTGGTGGCCAGGACGCGGCAGCGGTGGTCGATGAGGTGGCGGGTGGTGTGGCCGTCGGCGGTGGTGAGGGTGGTGGTGCGGTGGCCGGTTTCGGGGTCGGGTTCGGTGTAGGTGAGGGTGATCTGGATGTGGCCGGCTTCGCCGCCTTCGGCGATGACGCGGTCGCGGTCGTCGTAGGTGTAGTCGTAGCGGCTGTTGTTGGAGTCGATCCAGGCGGTGACACGGCGGCGGTCGTCGTAGACGAAGGTGGTGGTGGCGCCGGAGGGTTTGGTGACGGTGGTGAGGTTGCCGTCCTGGTAGCCGTAGCGCATCAGGGGCAGGTCCGTGCTCGCGTCGCCCGCGCCGGCCAGGGAGAGTGCGGTGATCCGGCCGTCGGCGGTGGTCAGCTTCACCTGGTGGCCGGCCGAGTGGACGAGGGCCAGCGGCAGGCCGTCGTCGGTGCGGTCGACGGTGATCGTGTGGCCGTTGCGGTCGGTGACGGAGGTCAGCCAGGCGGTTGCGTCGCCGCCGGGTTCGCTGCCGAACGGGGCGGTGAAGTGGCGGGTCAGGCCGGTGTCGGGGTCGGTGACCGTGTAGTCGCCGTGGGTGTCCCGGGCTAGGTGGGTGCGGGCCCGGCCCGTCTCCGGCCGGGTGGGGGCGCCGGGGGCCGGGTGCGGGTACGGGATCAGGAGCCCGTCGGCGGTGACGTGGATGACGCCGACCGGGTCGACCTCCAGTCGCTCGTCGACGGTGGACGTCCAGGAGGGGCCGAGGAAGCGGCCGGTCGTGCAGCCGGACTCGGTGCGGCGGGTGAAGACCAGGGGCAGGATGCCGGGGATCGCCAGATCGGTCTGGGGCAGGAACATCCGGCCGGAGGCGAGGTCGACGGGGTCGGTGCCGTCGGTGGTGCGCTCGCCATCGGGGCGGTTGTGGGTGCCGTCCGGGGCGTCGTCGATCAGCTTGCGCGCACGTGCGGCGTCCGCGGCGATGCGGACGCCCTTCACCGCGGCGCCGCCTCCTCCGGTGGCTGCGGCCAGCACGGCGTCGGGCGCCAGCCGGCCGAGGCCCTCGTAGGGGTCCTTCATAAAGTCGCTGATCATCTGCTTGCCGGTGCCGACCGGGTCGTTGGCGGCGACCACCAGTCCGGCGGCGAGGCTGTTGAGGTTGGTGGCGTACTCGGCGGGGTGGGTGAGGTTGTAGGGGTCCAGCGGATTGATCCCGCGCACGAAGTTGAGCAGGCCGGCGGTGCCCTTGATCACGCCGCCGCCGACGTGGTCGCCCATGATCTGCAGCTCCTGCAGACCGTCGCCCAGCTGCTCGGCGTAGGACGGCTTCTGCGGGGCCGTGTCGCGCGCGGCGCGGACCGCGCTGCGGGCGGTCTCCGCGGCCGTGTTCCGCTGCTTGCGGGCGTCGGCGAGGATCTCCTGCGCCTCCTGCATCAGCTTCTTGCCGGGGTCGTCGAACGTCGCGGCGGGGCGCGGCGGGAGCGTGGAGGGGGAGCGCTGGTCGGCGGGCTGGGCGTTGTAGCGGTCAACCGCCTTGTTGTAGTCGTCGACCTTCTTGCGGTGCGCGTCGGCGGCCTCCTCGGACGCCTTCACGCCCTCCTTCCACTTGTCGATCGCCGTCTGCGCCTGCCCCTGCGCCCACGTCACGGTCCCGGCGAACGCCTCCAGCGCGGCGGCCGCCTTCTCGCACGCGTCCGCACCGGTGAACCACTTCGGCGGCTGGGTGCTCACCGCCTTGCGCAGCGCCTCGGCCGCCTCGCCCTTCAAGCGCGAGGAGTCCAGTCCCTTCAAACCGCTGCCGGCGTCGTCGAACGCCTTCTGGAAGCCCCGGAGTTTCTCGGCGGTGGAGCGCAGCTTGTCCGGGCTGCCGTAGATCAGCTTGGTCTTGTCCTCCGTCTGCCCGAGGTCCAGCTCATCGACCTCGGCGCCCATTCGGTTGGCGACCGAGCGGGACTGCTCGCGCACCCAGTCCGCACCGGACTCCCAGCCGACGTCGTCCAGCCGGTCGGCGGTCCAGTTCCCGGCGTCCTCGACCCGGTTGCCGACCCACTCGACACCGCCCTCGACCGCCTTTTCCACCGAGTCGGGCGTGATGTCACTGATGAAGTCGCCGATGCCCACGCTCAGTTGCCCCCGCTTTCGCCCTGCTGCGCCTGCCGGGCGCGTTCCTCCGGCGACGGGCCGAAGGTGTCGTCCAGCGCGCGATTCCACTGGTCGTCGGATATGCCGAGCGCGTCGTTGAGCATCTGCGACTGCCGACCTCCCTGCCCCTCGGTCAGAACCGTGCGGCCGGTGTCCTTCCAGGTCTGTTCCATGTCCTGACCGGCCCGGTCGAACGACTCCGCGCTCCAGTCCGGGTCCAGGTAGTCCGGCGTGAACACCTCGCCCCAGCCCTGCCGGGTGATCTCCTCCTCCGAGGCGTGCGGGTTGCCGCCCATCACGGAGTTGACGCCCACCTTCAACGCGCCCTCGACGTACTGGTCGTGCTCCCACTGGGTGCCCGCCGCCAGGCCCAGGCGGGTGGCGATCTCGCTGGCGTCGCTCACCAGGGCGCGCACGCCCCACTCCCAGCGCTCGCAGAAGTCCTCGAAGTCGACGGACAGACCGTGGTGGCCTGCCTCCATCCCCGTCATCGACAGTGCGGAGAACCCCTTGCCCATCACCGAACCGGTCGCGCCGCCCAGGTCGCCCAGCCCGTCGATGGTGGCGCCCACGCCCTTGGTGAACTTCGCGACCGATGCCTTGTCGAAGTTCAGGTCCACCCCGTCACCGCCCACGGCCACGTCCCTCTTCCGCTGCCTCGGTGTCGACGGCGACGCCGGCCGGAACGATCCCGGTGACCGGCGGGAAAAACATCGACCCGTCCTCGCTGGCGATGTCCACCGCGAGACCGGCAGGCTCACCCAACGACGGCACGATCTCATCCACGATCCGCGCACCCAGCAGCGCCGCGTAGTCCACCGGCCGGTCACCCGGCCCGTGATGAAGGGCGAAACGGGCCAGCGCCGTCTCATCAGTGAACCCACAGATCCACCGCACCCCACCCGAACGCGCCGACCACAGGCCCCCACGAGAGGTCGGGACCAGCAGGATCGAGCGCCGCATCTCACCCACCAGCGCCCGAGGATCGCCAACCCCCGCCCTCCGCGCGGCAATCCGCTCGGCCAACGCCGTCCTGGGCTGCTCCACGGTCCCCCCCGTCTTCGGTCACTGATGGCAGCGTAGAACAGACGCTCCCGAAGGGGCCGGTGGTTCCCATGGGGTCACACACCTGGGCTCTGCACGTGGCTCTCAGTTCGAGACCGCCGTGGGCATGCGGTGGCCATGGGCGGCGTCTATGCATGCTGGGGGCATGCCCGTGGCGATCGCAAAAAACTGCGCTCTCGACGCGTCTGTGGCCGTGAGGCGGCCCACCTCATGAGGTCGCGGCTGACCGGGCGTGACGCTCGTTTGACACTGGTTCCGACGGAGCGTCAGGCGAGACGGTGCAGTCGGGCAGGCACGACGCGGTGTTCGCCGGCCCCGCCGTACGCGCCCTCTACGCCGACTGGGAGACCTCCGCCCAGTTGCGCATGGAAGCCGCCGAAGCCGCCAAATGCCCCGGCGCCCCCCCACGGCCGGGGTCCCTGATCTGCTGAAGCCGCAGGCACAGGTGCGGGGCACCCGGGATCACAGGCTCCAGTCAGGCCACGATGCGACGGGCGAAGGCCAGGGTGAGGGTGAAGATCTCCTCCGCCTGGGCATCGGGAAGCCCGTGCCAGCCGTGGTCGGCGCCGGGCACTGTCCGCAACTCGACCGGTGCCTGGGCGCCGTCCAGCGCCGCCGCGAGGGCTTGGCTGTGTGAGCAGTGCACCATGGTGTCCTGCTCGCCGTGGACGAGGAGGAACGGTGGCGCGTCGGAGTGGACGTGGGCGAGAGGGCTGGCTGCGCGGGCGCGCTCCGGGGTGGCTGACGGGGCCGCGCCGAGCATGAGTGCCTCGGGAGTGGTGGCGTCTTCGGGGGTGAAGCTGCCTCGTGTGGCGGTCAGGTCGCTCGGTGCGTACCAGATCACGGCGCCCGCCAGTGGCGGATCGGCGTGGGTCAGGGCGAGGAGCGAGGCGAGGTGTCCGTCGGCGGACTCTCCCCACACCACCGTGCGCGCGGTGTCGATGCCGAGTTCCGCCGAGCGCAGAGTGAGCCAGCGCAGTGCGGCGCGTAGATCGTCCAGCGGGGCGGGGAAGGTGTCCTCGCCGCTGAGTCGGTAGTCGACGCAGGCGACGGCGAGACCGGCGGCCGCGATGCGCGCGAAGGGTCCGGGTTCCAACGGCGTATGCGCATGCCCATGTCGTCGCGCCGGCCGCGTCGCCAGGCGCCGCCGTGCACGAACAGCACCAGCGGAAGAGGCTCATCCTGGACGGCCTCTGGCAGCCACAGGTCGAGTTCCAGCGGACGGCTGCCCTCGACATTGGCGTAGGGGACGCCGCGCAGTTCTCGTACACCGGGCTCGCTCGGTGTGCCGGGCGGTAGGGGAGCGTGGTCGGGGTGGGGCGCGGTCATCAGTTCCCGCAGCGAGGGGCCGGGTGCCGTCATCGGGTCCGCCACTGGTGGTCGGGCAGGAAGCGTACGTCGTACTGCTTGGGGACGCCGGCGAACTTGTGAGGTTCCGGGACGACGGGCTGGTGCGGCAGGCCGAGTTGCTCGGCAGGTACGCCGAGGTTCTCGAAGAACCGCTCAAAGGTGCCCCCGGGGCCGGCGGCGACGCCGACGACCTGGCTGTGGTGGCGCTCCATGCGGTAGGCGTGGGGGCAGTTCTTGGGTACGAAGCCGAAGTCGCCGGGCGTGAGGAGCTTTTCCTGCTGGTTGCCCTCGGTGTCCTCGACGAACAGCCGGACCGCGCCTTGGGTGATGTAGAAGACCTCGTGGGTGTCGGTGTGCAGGTGGGCCGGGATGAGGTCGCCCTTGGGGCCTTCGACGGTGAAGAAGTTGAAGAGGTTCTCGGTCTGCTCGCCGCCCGCGTAGATGGTGATCAGATCGCCGAACAGATGGGCGCGGTCTCCCTCTCCCTTCTCGATGAAGTAGGGCTTGCCCGGTTCCGCGGGTATTCGTGATGCCTGTCGGTAGCGAGTGGCGTACTCGATGGTCATGTGTCCTCCGGTGATCGGACTCTGCCAGGAATGTCAGGTGGCCTGACGTTGCAGAGTGTCGGTAATCAAGCGTTGGATACGAGCCCGGCCCCATGGTGAGGAACAGATGCAGTCCACCCGCCGTAACCTCCCCCAGTTGCTCGGCGAGGCCCGGCGCTGGTTCGAAGAGGGACTGCTGGCGGCCCTGGAAGCAGCCGGAGCCACGCCGGTGTCCACGACGCAGGCCCAGCTCTTCGCCGTGCTGGACGACCAGGGCACCACGGTCTCCGAGCTGGCCCGGCGCATGGGCGTCACACGGCAGACCGCGCACCAGGCCGTGCACGGCCTGGTCGCCACCGGACTGCTCGAACGAGTCCGGGACCCCGCCTCGCCCGACAGCGGTTGATTCGCCGCACCCCTGAAAGAGAACGCGCACACCGTCAGGCCGGCGTCATCCTTGACCGGCTGGAAGTGCAGCTCGCCGAGCGGATCGGCCAGGAGGCGGTCAATGCCCTGCGGGCGACGCTGGAAACTCCGTGGGGCCGGCCGCCCTCCCCGAGCTCAGAGTGAGGCTTCAGAGACGGAGCAGGCGCTCGGCGTTGAGGTGGCAGATCTTGGCGCGGTCGCGTTCGCTGATCGGGGCGGTCTCGATGAAGTGGACGGCTTCGTGGTTGCTTTCCAGGGGGTAGTCGGTGGAGAACATGATGCGGTCGGCGCCGAGCGCGAGCAGGCTGCCGAGTAGCGGGGCGTGTGCGCAGACCCCGCTCGTGGTGATCATGATGTTGTCGCGGATGTAGTCCGAGGGACGTGGCCTGGCCAGGCGTATGCCGCGCTGGTTGAGGAAGCCCCAGCGGCTGTCCAGGCGCCACAGGTGGCCGGGGAGTCCTTCGCCCATGTGGCCGAGGACGAGGGTGGCGTCGGGGAAGCGGTCGAAGACGCCGCCGAAGATGATGCGCAAGGCGTGGGTCGCGGTCTCCACGCCCCAGCTCCACATCGGCCCGATCAGTTCCTCGTGGCCGCGCAGGTTGTGCCACACGTCGTAGGAGCTGGCCGGGTGCAGGTAGATCGGTACGCCGAGGGCCTCGGCGCGCTCCCATACCGGCCGGAACCTGTCCGCGTCCAGGTACTCGCCCTGCGTGTGGCCGTTGATCAGGGCACCCCGCAGGCCGAGTTGGGTGACGGCGCGCTCCAGCTCGGCCGCCGCGCCTTCCGGATCCTGCAGGGCCAGCGCGGCGAAGCCGGAGAAGCGGGTGGGGTGCTTACGGGCGATCTCGGCCAGGAAGTCGTTGGCCTCAGCGGCCCGTTTGACCGCCACGGAGGTGTCGGTCTCCGCCTGGATGCCGGGCGCGGTCAGGGACAACACCTCCATGTCGATGCCGAGTTCGTCCATCTGGGGCAGTCGGACGTCGGCGAAGTCCAGCAGTCCTCGCATGGCGGCGTCCCACTGGGGTGGGTCGAACAGGGCGGCGGCGGGCAGGCTGTAGTGGGCCAGGGCGGCGGTGGTGAAGTGCTCTTCGATCGCGATCTTCTTCATGAGGGGTTCTCCGTCTGATGGGTTGGCTGGTGGAGACCAGACCGGCGGGAACAGGCGAGAGAGCGGTGAAGGTGGCGGCGGGGGCAGGCGTACGTGCTCAGCCGGCTGCGGCGCTGTCGGCCGTGCCGATGGTGGTGGTCGTCCGGTGCGGGGCGGTTTGACCGAGCGGACCAGTGGGCACGGCGATCGCTGCCGTGGCGCCGACGGCGGCCGTGGCGGCGAAGAAGTAGAAATTCCATTCCAGGCCCAGCCCGGAGTCGAGGATTCGCCCGCCGAGCGAGGGGCCGGCGATGGCGCCGAGCCGTCCGACGGACAACGACCACCCGAGGGCCGGGACGCGCAGGTCCGCCGGCATGCAGCCGATCAGGTAGGCGTTGACGAACGCCTGGGAGGCCAGCAGCCCGAAGCCGCACATGAGCAGGCACAGGTACAGGACCCAGCCGGCCGGGCCCCGGCTGATCACGAGCAGACCGGCGGCACCGGCAAGGAAGGCGCCGGTCACCACGCGCTTGGGGCCGAGCCGGTCGGCGAGCACCCCTCCGGGCACCATGCCGACGCCCGCGCCGATCCACGACAGGCACGTCATGGTCAGGGCCGAACCGATGGAGAAGCCGCCGGTCTGCATGAGCGTCGGCAGCCACGTGCTGAAGCCGAAGATCAGCAGCAGCCCGCAGAAGGTCATCAGCCAGAACAGCAGCGTGGTGACGACCAGCGGGCGCCGGAGCAGCGGGCCGAGCCCGAGGAACCGGTGCCTGGGCTGTGATGCGGCGGGCGGTTGCGGGGCGGGCAGGCCGAATCGGGCGGCGGTCCGGGCGGCTTCGTCGGCGCGGCTGGTACGCGCGAGGTACAGCGGGCTCTCGGGCAGACGCAGGAAGGCCCACGGCACCACGGTGAGCAAAGCGGCCGCGCCGACGAGATACAGCACCCGGAAAGAGACGTCCGGCAGCAGCCACGAGCCGAGAAGCGGTGCTCCGAGGGAGCCGACGCAGGAGCCGGCCATGGTGATGGCGATGTTGCGGACGCGTACGTGCGGTGCGGACATCTCACCCACCACGGCGGTGAGCGTGGGCAGTACCACGCCCAGACCGATCCCTGCGAAGAGACGGGACGCGGCGAACACGCCGGGCCCGTCGGCCAGGGCGGAGCCGAGCATGCACAGGGAGAAGAACGACAGGCCGCTCAGGAGCAGTCGCCGGGTGCCCAGGCGCCGTCCTGCGGCCCCGGCGATGCCGGCGCCGATCAGCATGCCGGCGGCGACGAGCGATCCAATGTCGCCTGCTTCTTCCTTGGACACGTGCCAGCCGGGCTCGTGCAGCAGGGCCGGCACAGTGGCTCCGTACACGGACAGGTCGTAGCCCTCGAACATCGCGATCAGGGCGGCCATGAGAATGAACAGGCGTACGTCGGCGGGACGTTGTGGTTCAGGGCATCTTGGAGACGGTTTCGCTTTCATGCAGGCGATTCCTTGGGTCTCGGGGCAGGTGCAGGTGAAGGAGGTGGACGCGGGAAGCACGTGCCCGGAGCCGGGCGACGCGTCGTCACGGTGTCGGCTTCATGGCGCCGAAGTCCGTTTCGATGCGCTCCTTGGCCTGCAACAGGGCATCGGTGATCGCCTGTTCGCGCCCGGCGAAGCGTTGCGTCGGGGTGGGCACACTGATGGCTGCGGTGCCCCAGGCCGCGGTGCGGATGGCGACCCCGGCCGCGGATATGCCGAGGGTGTGCTCTTCGCGGTCGAAGGCGACGCCGGTGCGGCGGATCTCATCGAGCTCGCGGTGCAGCTCGGGGCGGGTGGTGAGGGTGTGCGGGGTTTCGGCGGTGAGCCGGTTCGGTACGGCGTACTCCAGGGCGGCCACCGGTAGGGCGGCGAGCAGTGCCTTGCCGGGGGCGCAGCAGTGCAGCGGGAAACCGGCGCCGACCGCGCTGACCGCGCGCAGCCGGCGGTCGGCGACGACCTGGTCGACGAAGACGACCTGGTGGTCCTCCATGACCGACAGGTCGATGGTTTCCTCGAGTTCGCGGGACAGGTCCTCAAGGTAGGGGCGCAGGTCGACGATCATCGCCGACCGCACGGAGGCGGCCATGCGGGGGATCTCCGGGCCCAGCCGGTACCGCCCGCGGGTGCCGGCCACGGTCACCAGCCCCTCCGCCTCCAGGGCGCCGAGGATGCGGTGGACCGTGGACTTGGCGAGACCGATCCGTTCGACCACCTCGGCCTGGGTGAGGCCGGACGGGGCTGCCTGGAGCAGGCGCAGCACCTCGGCCGCGCGTGCGATGACCTGGATGCCGCTCGCACTGCCGCGCCCCGGCCTGGATTGCTCGTCAACCGCCGTCATGGCGTGTGTTCCTTTCTCACGTCGTGTCCCCGGACAGCCTGCCGTATGGGCGCGGTCCGGGGAGCACGGCGTCCATGCCCCTCTGTCTCCTCAGCTCTTGCGGTCCGGCAGGCCGAGGAGCTGTTCGGTCTCCTCGATCCCGGCGAGGGGCAGGTCCAGGTCGTGGGCCAGGGTGACCGCCCGGTCGACGAGGGACCGATTACCGGGGGCGAGCTCGTCCTTGCGCAGGTGCAGGGTGTCCTCCAGACCTGCGCGGGCGTTGCCGCCGAGCGCCAGGCCCATCGCGGTGAGCGGCAGGTTGTGCCGTCCGATCGCGATGACCTGCCAGATCGCGCCCGGTGGCAGTCGGCGGACCATGGTGAGGAGGTTGTCCGCGGTGGCGGCCATGCCGCCGCGAACGCCGAGGACGAGGGAGAACTGCAGCGGCTCGGCGAGCAGCCCCTCCTTCCACAACCGCAGGCACGCCTCCAGGTGCCCCGTGTCGTAGATCTCCAGCTCCGGTTTGATGCCGAGCTCGCGCATGCGGGCCGCGAGACGGCGTACCTTGTCCGGCGGATTGCGGAACTCGCCGTCGCCGAAGCTCATCGAGCAGGGATTGAGGGTGGCCATGCGGGGTCGTAGCTCCACCAGCCGCTCCCGCTCCTCGAAGGGCACGCTGAGTCCCACTCCGGTGGAGAGCTGTATCAGGATCGGGCAGCGTGCCTCGATCAGGTCCATGGTCCGGCGTGCGATGTCCAGGTCGGCGGTCGGCCGCTGGCGCTCGTCGCGCAGATGGATGTGGGCGACCGACGCGCCGGCCTGGTAGGCGTCGGCGACGGCTTCGGCGATCTCTTCCGGTGAGGTCGGCAGGTGGGGGTTGTCGGCCTTGGTGGCGATCGGCCCGGTGGGCGCGACGGTGATGACGACGCCCACGTCAGCCCTCCCCGTCCGGCAGTGCGATGGTGACGAGCAGAGTGGCGGGTCGCTTGGAGCGGTTCTCCACCGAGCGGATCTGTCCCTTGGCCAGGTGTACGGAGTCGTAGGGCCGCAGAGCCTCCTCATGGCCGTCGGCGGTGACCACGACCTCGCCGTCGAGGACGACGTACACCGTCTCCTCCGCCGTCGGCGCCGCGTCCGCCGCTCCGCCGGGCAGGTAGTACGACAGCCCGGTCCAGAAACGTGCGGTCGGCCCGGCTTCGTGGCCCTGCAGCCGCACTGCGCCGACGCCGTGGTGCGACGGCGGCTGGTACGGCGGGGCCTGCTGGAGCCGGGTGACGCGCATCGGACTCATCCCCGCTCACCCTTCTCGATCCGGTATGCGCCGGTGGGGTCGACGATGGCGACCAGACGCACGATGCAGCCGTCACCTCCGGTCCAGCGCCAGGGGAACGCGGCGAAGGTGACGCGCTTGCCGGTGACCTTGTCCAGGTCGCCGCCGACGTTCTCGAAGCCGATGATCCCCTTGGACAGGATGGCGCGGTGGCACGGCTCCCACTCGGGGAAGTCGTCGAGGACCTTGCGGCCGGTCTCGGCCTCGTACTCCTCGCAGGCCCACGGCAGCAGGCCGTTCGGAGCGCCCGGGCCGTGCGGGCCGATGGCGGTGGCCAGCGGGTGGTCGAGGGCCTGGGTGTCGGTTCCGACGGCCTTGACGCCCTTGGCGGCGAACCACTCTCCGGCCTCCTTGTAGAAGCCGGGCGAGTAGGCGTAGTAGTCGCTGTTGTCGCCGTAGGTGTGGTGCCAGCCGGTGTTGACGATGACGATGTCGCCGGGGCGTATCTCCGGGGTGGCCGCCTCCAGGTCGGCGGCGGTGACGACCTCCCACTTCTTCTTGGGGATCGAGACGACGACGCCGGTGCCGAAGAAGGAGCTGAGCGGTATCTCGTCGAGCAGCGGGGTGTTCTCCACGACGTGGCCGGGGGCGTCGATGTGGGTGCCCGAGTGCATGACCGTGGTGATCCGCTGGGTCAGGACGCGGGACTTGGACATGCTGTGCAGGCGCTCGATCTTCACGTCCTCGAAGTAGGGCCAGCACGGCGTGCCGTGCCCCCACGGGTGGGAGAGGTCGTAGAACTCGAGGCCCTGCTCGTTGGGGCCGAGAGGCCAGGTGAAGGGGGTGTTGGACATGGTGTTCTGCCTTTCGTTCTTGATCGGTGGTGTCCGGACGGGTTCGTACGTCAGTTGGGGTAGGGCAGCAGGGTCGCGGCGGTCTTCTCCCAGGCCGCCTTGAGTTCCTTGAGCAGCTGGGGCTTGTCGGCGGCGCGATCGGCCTGCTCCCGGGCGTCCAAGGCCAGGTTGTACAGGTGGTCGGCGCCGGAGGAGTCCTGGTAGTACTTCCAGTGGCCGCGCCGCAGCGCGCGGTTGGCCCGGACCCGCCAGAACAGGTCGCGCTCCGACAGGTGCTCGCCGCGCAGCAGGTAGCCCGCCAGGCTCGTACCATCGAGCGGATAGTCGCGATCCGGCCGGGCGCCGGCCACCTCCAGGAGCGTTGCGGTCCAGTCGATGGTGTGGTTCGGCTCGTGGCTCACCTGGTGGGCACCGATCCGCGCGGGCCAGCGGAGGATCGTGGGGACCCGGATGCCGCCTTCCCGCAGGTCTCCCTTGCCCCCGGTGAGTGGCCAGTTGTAGGAGAATCGCTCCCCGCCGTTGTCGCTGGCGAACAGCACCAGAGTCTCGTCCTCTTGGCCGCATCTGCGGAGCGCGTCCAGCACCTGGCCAACGGCGGTGTCCAGGCTCTCCACCATCGCGGCGTACTTCTCCACCGAGCCGCCGTCGAGGTGGAGCAAGGCCGTGTACGCTTCGGCGCCGCCTCCTGCCTCCTCGATCTTGGCGGCGATCACCGCCCCGGTCTCCGCGTCGTCCTCGGTCAGCCACGGCCAGTGCGGGGTGGTGAAGTTGAGGTTCAGCAGCCACGGCGCGTCGTGGCTGCGGCCTACGTACTCCACGGCCCGCTCGGTGAGGACGGTGGTGTAGTAGCGCAGGTCCTGGTAGGTCGCGTCGCCCTCGTACAGGTCGTACTCACCCAGCGGGCCGAGCTTGGAGAAGTACTCCAGTCCGCCACCCAGATTGCCGAAGAACTCGTCCCAGCCGGACTTGGTGGGGCTGTAGTCCGGCAGAAAGCCGCAGTGCCACTTGCCGATGAGCGCGGTGGAATAGCCGGCGGCCTTCAGCAGGGAGGCCAGCGTGGGGTGGGCGGGGTCCAGTCCGTGAGAATGGTTGGCGATCGGCTCGGCCAGCCCGCCGTGGGTACGGCCCGGGTAGCGCCCGGTGTAGAGGCCGAACCGGGTCGGGGAGCAACTCGACGAGGCGGAGTAGCCGTTGGTGAAGCGCACGCCCTGGCGGGCGAGCCGGTCCAGGTTCGGGGTCTTGATGTGAGGTGCGCCGTAGCAGGACAGGTCGGCCCAGCCCAGATCGTCAGCGAGGATCACCAGAAGGTTGGGGCGCCGCTTGCTCTGACGATCGGTCCGGGCGCGGAACGGCTGCTCCGTCCGCAGGGCACTGCCGCCACCAGATGCAGCAGAGGCGGAGGCTGGGATGGCCAGTCCGGTGACGGCGGCAAGTGCACTTCCGCCGAGCAGCCCGCCCAGGGTGCGGCGGGGTATGCCGTCGGCAGCGGCGTTGGACGGGTTGGAGCTGTTGGTCATGGGCTTCCGTATCTCGATGGTGGCCGGCATGAGCGCGGGCGGACACCGCGGCGGGCGCAGGGTGAAACCGCTCGGGTGGAGGAACGAGGAGTGTCAGCTCCGCATGGAACTCCGGGCCGCGATGGGCTCAAGCGGATCGGGCGAGACACTCCCGAGGGGGCAGGTCATGCCGCGGGCGGGCCGTTGTCCCCCGTGGCCGCGAGCTGTCGGGCGATGTGCCGGGCCAGGCGTGCGCCTGCCCGTTCGCGGCTGCCCTCGGGCCAAGTGAGGAAGCCGCGGCCGCTCTTGGCACCGAGGTTGCCCGCCGCCACCAGCTCACGCAGCAGCGGAGAAGGGCTCGGGGAGCGGTTCAGGTCGGCCAGGACGGCCTCGTGGATGGCCAGGGTGAGGTCGAGCCCGACGTAGTCGGCGTTCTCCAGGGGGCCCATGGCGGCCAGACGCAGGCCGATGGTGTTGCGTACCACCGTGTCGACTGTCTCCGCGGTGCACACTCCGTCCGCGACGAGCGCGATCGCCTCGCGCCACAGGGCGTGCTGGAGACGGTTGCCGACGAATCCCGGTACGTCGCGCTCGACGCGCACCGGCAGCTTGCCGAGGGACGTCAGAAGCGCGGTGGTGCGCTCCATCGTCTCCTCGCTGGTGTGCTTCCCGCGGACGACCTCGACCACGGGGATCAGGCCGGGCGGGTTCCACCAGTGGGTGCCGACCACTCGCTCGGGGCGGGTGGTGCGTTCGGCGATGCTGCTCACCGGCAGCACGGAGGTGTTGCTGGCCAGCAGCGCGTCGGGCAACAGGCGGTCCAGGCGGGCGAACAGCTCCCGTTTGGCCTCCAGGTTCTCGGCGACGGCCTCGACGACGAGTCCGGCTCCCGTGACCGTTTCGGCCAGGTCGGTGCTGCCGTCGACAGGCCCGTCGAGCTGCCGCAGGCTGTCCACCGCGCCGCGCAGGGCGTCGGCGTCGACGTCGTGCAGACGTACCGGATGGCCCGCCCCCGCGAACACCTCCGCTATACCGCGGCCCATCAGCCCCGCGCCGGCGACGGCGACGGTCAGCATGCGGTGTACCCCCCGTCGAGGTACAGGACCTGTCCGGTGACGAACGAGGAGGCGTCGCTCAGCAGGTAGATCAACGCCCCGGCGAAGTCCTCCGGTTCGGCCAGCCGGCCCAGCGGGATGCGGGCGAGCATGGCCTCGCGGGTCGCGGTGGCCTTCTCGTCCTCCTCGTACATCCAGGCGGTCAGCTCCGAGCGGAACACGGTGGGAGCCAGCACGTTCACCCGGACTCCGGCACCGCCCCACTCGGCGGCGAGACTGCGGCCGAGCAGGTCGACCGCGGCCTTGGAGGGGCAGTACGCGGAGTATCCGGCGGGGTGACCCAGCCGGCCGCGGGTGGAGGACACGAGTACGACGCTGCCCCCGCCGTCGCGGCCGAGCATGTGCCGCCCCACCGCCTGGCACATCAGCCATGAGCCACGGATGTTCGCCGACTGCACGGCGTCGAAGTCCTCGACCTTCATCTCGGTGATCGGCGCGACGTGGTTCGTGCCGGAGGCGACGAGCAGACCGTGCACGTCACCGTACGTCTTCACGGCGGCGGAGATGATCGCCTCGGCATCGTCCGGGGTGTCCGGCCTGCGCCGGACGGTCTCGACCGGTCCGGGCCCGTCCAGTTCCGCGGCCAGCGCGTCGAGCTTGTCGGCGTTGCCACCCACAAGGGTGAGACGAGCGCCCAGGGCGTTCAGGGCGCGTGCCGCCGCACTGCCGAGGGCGCCGGTGGCACCGGTGATGACAATCGAACGCCCGTCAATGGTGAAGCGGGCGAGAGGAGAAACAGCAGGAGCGAGAGCCACGAGAACCTCCTGGGTTCCGTGATGCGAATCAATCGTGCCGGAATGCGGTTCAACGTAGAGGCGGCTCGACGCATGGTCAATGGGCCATGCGCAATCTGCTGTTCACCTGCTCCGAGACTCTTGGCCCCGTACGGACACGCCGACGCCGAGGGGCGGGGCAGTCCCGTGGGAACGACAGAGGCGCTGCGCTCGCCGGCCCCTTCGAGCGCTTCACGCCATGCACGGTCGGCGATCCGCGCACGCTGCGGCGCATGCCGGCCGAGACGCGGACCCATGGCTACGCGGTCAGCGACCGCCAGGTCACGATGGACGCCCTGTCGGTCGCCGCGCCGGTGCACGGCGGCGACGGTGCGGTGATCGCCGCGGTGTCGCTGGTGGTGCGCCATGGCAGCGCCTCCGCGCACGCGCTGGCGCGGCTGGTCTGTACGAGCGCTCGGGCGATCTCCCGCGCCATGATCACGCCGCAGGTCTGAACCGCGCCGTCCTGCGCCAAAGCTTTAGTACCCGCCCATGCCGCGTCGCGAGCCAAGTCCCTGCGGCCAGGGCCGGCGTTTCGCAGATGTTTCCCGGCATCCGGAAAGACCCATGGTGACCCGAGGGCGCCGACCCCACGATGGTCCGCACCGGTCGACGCCCGGGCCCCGGTCCGCCGGGGCCGCACCCGCGCCCACCCCCCTACGCCTTGCGGAGGGTGTCGACGACCACCACGCAGTCGACAACGGAGTGCTGCCATGGATCTGCCGTCCTCTTCCCCGGCGCCGGGACCGGTGACCGGCCCCTCTCTGCGCGCCGCCCTCGACGCGGGGCCGATGAGCCGCTTCCAGTGGGGCGCGATCGCGGTGTGCGTCGTGCTCAACATGCTCGACGGCTTCGACGTCCTCGTCATGGCCTTCACCGGCAAAGCCGTGTCGGCCAGCTGGGAGCTCAGCTCTTCCGAGCTGGGTCTGCTGCTCAGCGCGGGCCTGGTCGGCATGGCCCTGGGCGCGATGTTCGTCGCCCCCTGGGGCGACCGGATCGGCCGCCGCCCGGTCATCCTGGGCTGCCTGGCAGTGGCCGCGATCGGGATGCTGCTCTCCTCGGTGAGTCAGTCGCCCGCCCAGCTCGGAGCGCTGCGCGTGCTCACCGGAGTCGGCATCGGCGGTGTCCTGGCCTGTAGCAACGTCATCGCCGGCGAGTACGCCTCCCGCCGCTGGCGCGGCCTGGCCGTCAGCCTGAACTCCGCCGGTTACGCGGTCGGCGCCACCGTCGGCGGACTGCTCGCCGTCTCCATGATCGGCCAGTTCGGCTGGCGCTCGGTCTTCCTGGCCGGCGGCCTGGCCACCGCCGCCGCCGTCCCGCTGGCCTTCTTCCGCCTGCCCGAGTCCGTGGACTTCCTGGCCTCCCGCAGGCCCAAGCGGGCCCTGGAGAGGATCAACGCCCTGGCCCGGCGCATGGGGCAGCCGCCGCTGCAGGCGCTGCCCGAGCCCACCACCGTACGGACCGGAATCGGGGCCGGTTTCCGGGAGTTGCTCTCCCCGGCGCTGCGCCGCGCGACGCTGCTGCTGTGGTCGGCCTTCTTCCTCGTCATGGCCGGCTTCTACTTCATCACCAGCTGGACGCCGACCCTGCTGGTCGAGGCGGGACTGTCCGGCAACCAGGGCCTGACCGGCGGCACGCTGCTCAACGTCGGCGGCATCTTCGGCTCGGCCGTCCTCGGGGCGCTCGCCGCCCGCTTCGCGCTCCGCTCCGTCCTCATGGCCTACCTGATCGCCACCGCCGTACTGCTGCCGGCCTTCATCGCCTCGACCTCCTGGCCGGGGCTCGCCTTCACGCTCGGCGCGGTGATCGGTCTGTTCGCCAACGGCTCGGTGGCAGGGCTGTACGCGCTCACTCCCGCCACGTACGGCACGGGCATCCGCGCCACCGGGCTCGGCAGCGCCCTCGCGATCGGCCGCACCGGCGCGATCCTCGCCCCCACCGTCGCGGGCGGCCTCCTCGACAGCGGCTGGACCCCGCAGGAGCTCTACCTGGCCGTCAGCGTGATCTACCTCGCCACCGCGGCCCTCCTGCTGCTGCTGCGCCCCGCCCCGGCACCTGACGTGCGACTCGCCACCGCGCACTGAAACCCACACCCAGAAGGAAACGATCATGACCGCTTTCGTACGCGATCAGTGGTACGTCGCCGCCTACGGCCGCGAGGTCGGCCGCGAGCTGCTCGGCCGCACCGTGCTGGGTGAGCCGATCCTGCTGTACCGGACCGAGGACGGCCGGGCCGTGGCGATGGCCGAGCGCTGCGTGCACCGCCGCTTCCCGCTCTCCCAGGCGCCCAGCCGGCTGGACGGCGACCGCGTGGTGTGCGGCTACCACGGCTTCACCTACGGCACGGACGGCGGCTGCGTCTCCGTACCTGGCCAGCAGCGCATCCCGCGCACCGCCCGACTGAAGACCTACCCGGTCGTCGAGCAGGACTCCTTCGTGTGGGTATGGATCGGCGACCGCGAACCGGGGGACACTCTGCCGCCCCGCGCCCCGTGGATGGACTCGCCCAACTACACCGTCGTGTCCGGCATGGAACCGATCGACGCGGACTACGGGCTGCTCGTCGACAACCTCATGGACCTGTCCCACGAGACGTACCTGCACGGCGGCTACATCGGTACGCCGGAGGTGGCCGAGACGCCCATCACCACGGAGGCCGACGACACGGCCGGCATCGTCCACGTCAGCCGTCATATGGACGACGCCGAGTGCCCGCCGTTCTACGCGAAGTCCACGGGCATCGAGGGCCGGATCACCCGCTGGCAGGACATCGAGTACCACGCCCCCTGTCTCTACCTGCTCCACTCGCGCATCGCGCCCGTGGGCGCACCCGGCCCCAATCCGGACGGCAGCGACCCGCACGCCTTCCACGTCGAAGTCGTCTACGGCATCACCCCGTCGACGGAGAAGACCACGTACGACTTCTGGGCCGTGGCGCGCGACTTCGCCCTGGACGACCAGGAGGTGAGCGAATTCCTGCGTACCAACAACCACACGGTCGTCATGCAGGACGTCGTGGCCCTCAACGTGCTCCAGAAGGCCCTGGACAGTGAGAAGACGGGCTACCAGGAACTGAGCATCAACATCGACACCGGCGGACTCGCCGCCCGCCGCATCCTCGCCCGCCTGGCCCAGGAGGGGGCCGCCACGCAGGCTCGGACGGTGGCCCGATGATCCCGCTCCACCCACCCGTCCTCTCCGGCGAGAACGTCCACCGCATCCACTGGGTGCTCGGTACCGACCGGCTGCTGGCCGTCTGCCACTGCCGTGCGCAGCGGGAGTTCGAGGACCCGGTGGAGCTGTGGGACTGGCTGCTGGGCCACCCCGAGGACCACCGCCCCGGCCCTGCCCCGGAGCCCGCTCCCGCATCCACGCCTCAGCCTCGGCACGCGGCCTTCGCCTGAAGCCGCCCCCCGGTCCCCGCCCCCGGTCCGAAAAGAGAACCACCATGACCATCACGAGCCCACAACGCACCGAGGTCCAACTCGACCTGACCCTGGTGCGCAAGGAGCCCCTCGCCGAGGGCGTCGTCCGGCTCAGCCTGGCCCACCCCTCCGGCGAGCGGCTGCCCGCGTGGAGCCCCGGCGCCCACATCGACCTGGTGCTGGGCCCCGACCTGGTACGGCAGTACTCGCTGTGCGGCGACCCGGGGGACACTTCCCTCCTCCACGTGGCCGTGCTGCGCGAGCCGGAGAGCCGGGGCGGCTCCCGCTACGTGCACGACACGCTGGCCGAGGGAGACACGGTCCGGGTGCGCGGCCCCCGCAACCACTTCCCGCTGGCCGACTCCGCCCGCTACCTGTTCATCGCCGGCGGCATCGGCATCACTCCGGTCCTGCCGATGATCGCCGCCGCCGAGCGGCGGGGAGCCGACTGGCGGCTGGTGTACGGCGGACGCAGCCGCGCGACCATGGCCTTCGCCGGGCAGCTCGCCAAGGACCACCCGCACCGGGTAGCACTGTGCCCCCAGGACGAGACCGGCCTTCTCGACCTGGACGGGCTGCTTGGCAGCCCCGTCCCCGGCACCCTCATCTACTGCTGCGGTCCCGAGCCCCTGCTCAACGCGGTGGAGCGGCGGTGTGCCTCCTGGCCGGAAGGCACGCTGCACATCGAGCGGTTCACTCCGAAGGCGCGGGAGGACGACGCCCCATCGACCTCCTTCGAGGTGGAACTCTCCCGGAGCGGCATCACGGTGACCGTCCCCCCGGACAAGACCGTCCTCCAGACGGTCGAGGAGGCCGGCGTGCAGATCCTGTCCTCGTGCCAGGAGGGCACCTGTGGCACCTGCGAGACCGTGGTCCTCGACGGGGTGGTGGACCACCGCGACTCCCTCCTCACCCCCGCCGAGCAGGCCCGCAACGACACGATGTTCATCTGCGTCTCGCGCGCCGCCTGCCCGCGCCTCGTCCTGGATCTGTGACCCATTTCCTGCCTGACGGCGGCGCCCGGGGTCTGGAGACCCCTCCCGGCGCCGGTCTTTGGAATGCGCGTCAAGGACGGGAGGAAGGGAAGTTCGCGTGTGGCGCTCTCTCGGGACGGGCGCCCCCGGAGGGTGTGGGGATCACCGGGGCGGCGGGTCGGCGGCGCCGTGCCAACCGCGTGCGGAGGGCCGTGGCGACCCGCTCGCCGAGGAGGATGCCCGCCAGTCCGCACAGGCTCAGCAGGGGCGGTGCGGGTGCAGCGACGTCCAGGGCCCAGAAGACTGCGCCCATCACCGTTCCGGCGAGGAGGGAGACCCCCGCCCGGCGCACGAATGCCGCCGCACGGGCCGTGCGTGGGGCGGTCACAGGGCCCCCAGAGCGGCCTGGCTCAGCAGCATGCCGAGCAGGCCGCACAGCGCGACGGGCGGGGGAGCGGGGGCCTTCACCCGCAGTGCCACGTACAGAACCCCGACCACCATCCCGGCCAGCAGCACCTTCACGTATGCCATCAGGAAAAGCTCCCGGTGCTCCGCTGGTGGCTGGGCAGGCCGCGCGTCGCACTGCTGCGGCACGGCTTCTCGTACCGCTCGCCCTCCAGGCACTCCATGAAGGGCAAGGTGTTTTTGGTCCGCTTCCCTCCGGCGCGGTGAAAGCGGGCGAACTCCACGGTCATGGCAGACCTCCGGCACGAGGAAGCGACTCTGTCAGGCTACCTGACATCATGTGCGACTGCGGCGCGGGGTGCGCTTGCCGCCCGGAATCGGGTGTGCCGTCAGGCTGTCGCCACGCCCCCGGAAGGCCAAGCGCTAGAGCCCCTTGCCGTCGGCCGCGATCGTGCTCATCAGGCGGTCCAGGTGCGAGCGCATCACGGCGATCAGGTCGAATGAGCGCTCGCCGGCCAGCCACTGCAGTCGTAGTCCGGCGTCCAGCGCCGCGCACTCCCGGGCGATGTTCTCGTGGTCCAGGCCCGCTTTGAGCTCACCGGACTCGGCGCCGGCCCGCAGGCGGTCCGCGAGTTCGCGTACGCCCTTTTCCTGCCAGTGGGAGAAGAACTCGTGCGCGGGGTGATCCGGTGCGGTGGCCTCGGCGCCGATCACGACGGCGAGTTCGAGGATCCCCGGCATGTTCAGTGCTTCGGCGGTGTCTTCCAGGTGGCAGCGGAAGGCGTCACGTACGGAGTCGGGTACGCGTACCCATTGCTCATCGAGCCGCTCGTGCCAGTACTGCACCACGGCCAGCAGCAGTTGCTGCTTGTCGCGGAAGTGGTGGAGCAGCCCGGCGTCGGTGATGTCGGCGTCGCGGGCAATGCGGGCCAGTGAGGTCTTGCGGTAACCGTCCTGGCCGAAGCGCAGCAGTGCGGCCTCAAGGATCTGGTTACGCCTGGCCAGCCCTGTTGTGTAGCCGCCGCGCGGCCCGCGTGGTGTCCCCATGCGTACAACCGTACCGAGCGCGCGTCGTCGGCTCCCGCGAGGTGTCACCGCCGCATGGCAGGGGACACCTGACCCTCAGTTATGTGATGTGCGTCACTCTACCAATACCTAGCGCGCACTAAGTATTGGTCTCATCATCATCCGAAAGCGAGGGACCGTTTCGCGCCTGTGGCCAGATATGAGCCCTGGCTGACGGCCTGCCGTTCCACGCACGAACCCGACCCTCCCTGTTCGCGAAAGGAGCGGCTTCATGACACCGACGTCTGCCAGCCCCTCGCTCGACGCAGCCTCGTCCGACGACACCGCGAGATGGACCCCGCGACTGGTCGCCGTACTCATCGCGCTCATCTGGCCGACCCAGCTGCTGGCCGCCGCCGGCATCCTGGGCGCCAATGCCACCGCCAGCGTGGCGCAGATCTTCCACACCACGCACGTGGCCTGGTTCGGTCTGACCGTCGTCCTCGTCTCGACGCTGCTGACGCCGTTCGTGATGAAACTGGGTGACCGGTACGGCAGGAAGCGGCTCATGCTCCTGATGACCGGCCTGGCTGTCGTCGGAGACGTCATCGCCGCGATGGCGGGCAGTTTCTGGCTGCTGCTGGTCGGACGGGCCATCGCCGGCTGTTACGGCCCCTTCGCCGCCCTGTCCTTCCCCGCCGTGCGGGACATCTTCCCCGCCCGGCTGGTGAAGCCGGCCAGCGCCATCCTGGGCAGCAGCGTCGGCCTGGTCGCCCTGGCCGCGCCGTTCCTGGCCGGCTGGCTGGTGGACGGCTGGGGCTACAAGGGCGTGATGTGGTTCCTCGCCGCGGCCTCCGCCGTCGGCTTCGGGCTGATCGCCCTGCTGGTGCCCCAGACCCCACAGCACGACTGCCGACCCGGCTTCGACTGGCTCGGTGGTCTGGTCCTCGGCGGAGGTCTGACCGCGGTCGTCTACGCGGTCGGCCAGGGACAGAGCTGGGGCTGGGCCGACGCCAAAACGCTCGGCTGGCTCGCCGCCGGCCTGGTCGCACTGGTCGTCTTCTTCTTCGTGGAGCGCTCCAGCGCCCACCCCATCCTGGACCTGAAGGTGCTCAGCCGACGCCCGGTCGCCCTGGTCCTCGTCAGTGGCGGGCTCGCTCAGGCCGTCGCGTACACCATGCCGGGCATGGCGATCCTGCTCGCCCTCTACCCGCACATCCCCGGCGTCTCCGCCGGTCTGGGGTGGACCGCACAGCACAACGCCGTCGTCAGCGTGAGCTGGAACGTGGTGATGTTCGGTACCGGAATCGTCGCCAGCCGGCTCCTGCGCACCGTCGACGCCCGGCTGATCTGGTGGGCGGGGCTGGCTCTGATGGCGGTCGGCTACGGCCTGGTGGGCTTCTTCCATGCCGATGAGACCGAACTCATCCTCACCTCGTGCCTGGCCAACCTCGGCTCCGGCCTCGTCGTCGCGGGAGCTCCGGCGCTGGTCGTCGGCGTGGTGTCCAAGGAAGAGCAGGGCCTGGGCAGCGGCATGCTCAACATGGGCGTCAACTTCTTCGGCGCCATCGTCACCGCGCTCTCGTTCGCCGCCCTCGCGACACACAGCACCGTCGTGGACGGCACCGCCTTCTATCAGGACGGCGGCTACGCCTGGCTCTTCTGGACCGGAGCGCTGCTCACCGCGCTGACCCTGGCGATATCGCTGTTCATCCCCCCACTGCGGGACCCGGCGGAAACCGACGCCGCCCCCGCCGCCTGAACGACCCTCCCCCGGACGGCCCCCGCCCCGTCGACACCGAGAAAGGCAGACATGCCCCACACCTGGACCGCTCAGGTCATCACCCCCGCCTGGCCGGAAGAGC
The DNA here is from genome assembly GCF_030406405.1 of Streptomyces ficellus. GTDB lineage: Bacteria > Actinomycetota > Actinomycetes > Streptomycetales > Streptomycetaceae > Streptomyces > Streptomyces ficellus_B. The sequence goes on along the minus strand of NZ_JAUEPL010000001.1, from coordinate 172,617 downwards.
CACCCGCTCCCAAGGGTCGGCCCGCCGCGCTGCTGCGTGAGGTGTTCACCGCGAGCGGCCAGGTGAGACGGGCGGAGCTGAGGGTCACCGCCCTGGGGGTGTACGAGATGCAGCTCAACGGCGCCGTGGTCGGTGACCACGTCCTGGCACCGGGCTGGACCAGCTACCACCATCGCCACCGCTACCAGTCCTTCGACGTGACCCGGATGTTGCGCCCCGGTCCCAATGCCTGGGGCGCGCACCTGGCGGACGGCTGGTACCGGGGCCTGCTCGGCTTCAACGGCGGCAACCGTGACATCTACGGATCGCACACCGGACTGCTCGCCGAGCTGCGGATCGAGTACGCCGACGGCAGCGTCCAGACGGTCACGACCGGTCCGGGCTGGCGCGCGGCGGCCGGGCCGGTCACCGCCGCCGGCCTGTACGAGGGGGAGGCATACGACGCCCGCCGGGAGCTGCCCGGCTGGAGCGAACCGGGCTTCGACGACACGCACTGGCATCCGGTGCGCGTGGTGGACTTCGACACCTCGGTGCTGTTCCCGGCCGACAGCCCTCCCGTGCGGCGCATCGCGTGCCTGCCCCCGCTCTCCGTCACCACCTCGCCAACCGGGCGCACCCTCGTGGACTTCGGCCAGAACCTGGTCGGCAGGCTCCGCATCCGCGTCCGCGGTGAGGCGGGGCGCACCGTAACTCTGCGGCATGCGGAGGTGTTGGAGGACGGCGAGTTGTGCGTACGTCCGCTGCGCGGCGCCATGGCCACCGACCGCTACACGTTGCGCGGCGACGCCGACGGCGAGCAGTGGGAGCCCCGCTTCACCTTCCACGGCTTCCGCTACGCCGACATCGACAACTGGCCCGGCGAACTCGGCCCCGGTGACGTCACGGCTGTGGTCCTGCACAGCGACCTCCGGCGGACAGGCTGGTTCGAGTCCTCCGATCCGTCGCTGAACCGGCTGCACGAGAACGTGGTGTGGGGGATGCGGGGCAACTTCCTCGATGTTCCCACCGATTGCCCCCAGCGCGACGAACGCCTCGGCTGGAGCGGCGACATCCAGGTCTTCGCCCCCACCGCCACGTTCCTCTACGACACCAAGGACTTCCTGCGCTCCTGGCTGCGCGACCTCGCCGCCGACCAGAGCGAGGACCCCGACGGCATCCCCCCGGTGATCAGCCCTGACATCCCCTTGAACATCCCCGTACCGATGCCTCCCGGCAACCCCCCGATGGCCGGCTGGTGCGACGCCGCCGTCATCGTCCCGTGGGTGCTGTACGAGCGGTACGGCGACACCGAGGTGCTGCGCACCCAGTACCCGTCCATGCGCGCCTGGGTCGACGCCGTCGACCGGACCGCCGGCCCCACGCACGTGTGGGGCGAGGGCTTCCAGTTCGGCGACTGGCTCGACCCGACCGCGTCCCCCGACGACCCCGGCGGGGCGACGACCTCCTCCCCACTCGTCGCAACCGCCTACTTCGCGCACTCGTCCCGACTGCTGGCCCGCACCGCCGACGTACTGGGGAGGAAGGACGACGCCGAGCACTACCACGCACTCTCCGATGCCGTACGGCAAGCCTTCCGCGCCCGCTTCCACACCCTCGGCGGCCACCTCACGGAAGAGACCCAGACCGCCTACGCCCTCGCCCTCGGCTTCGACCTGCTCCAGGACGGCGCCGAGCGAGCCGAGGCCGGGAACCGGCTGGCCGCTCTGGTGGCCAAGCGTGGGTACCGGATCGGCACCGGGTTCCTCGGCACGCCGTTGGTGTGCGACGCGCTCACCGCCACCGGCCACACCGATACCGCGTACCGGTTGCTGCTGGAGCGCTCCTGCCCGTCATGGCTCTACCAGGTGGACATGGGCGCCACCACGATCTGGGAGCGCTGGGACAGCCTGCTGCCCGACGGCAGCGTCAACCCCGGAGAGATGACCTCCTTCAACCACTACGCGCTCGGCGCGATCGCCGACTGGCTGCACCGCACCGTCGCCGGTCTCGCCCCCGCCGCCCCCGGCTACCGCCGCCTGCTCGTCCGGCCCCGCCCCGGCGGCGGCCTCACCTGGGCCAAGGCCGCGCACGAGACACCGTACGGACGGGCCGAGATGGCGTGGCGCCTGACCGACGGCCGGCTGACGGTCAGCGTGACCGTCCCCCAGGGCACCGAGGCCACCATCGACCTGCCGGGCGCCGAACCAACCCGGGCCGGGCCCGGCAATCACACCTTCCACGCCCCCCACCGCACCACCGAGGAGCAGCAGTGATTCACCCGTACCGCGACCCCAGCCGCAACGTCGAAGAACGGGTGGCCGACCTGCTGCCCCGGATGACCCTGGAAGAGAAGGCCGGGCTGCTCTTCCACCACGCGATAGGCATCGGAGCGAACCCCGCACCCATCGGCCTCACCGCCGAGCAGATGATGTCCGACCAGCTCATGTCGCACTTCAACCTGCTGGGTGCGGGCACCCCACGCGAGATGGCCGAGCTCCACAACCGCCTCCAGGAGCAGGCCGCCGCCACCCGGCTCGGCATCCCGGTGACGCTGTCCACCGATCCGCGCCACGCGTTCACCGACAATCCGGGCACCGCGATGATGGCCGGCCCCTTCTCTCAGTGGCCCGAGGCCCTGGGCTTGGCGGCCATCGACGACGTGGAGCTGGTTCGCCGGTACGGCGACATCGTGCGCCGCGAGTACCTGGCCGTCGGTCTGCGTGTCGCCCTGCACCCGCAGATCGACCTGGCCACCGAACCGCGTTGGGCCCGTATCTCGGGCACGTTCGGTGAGGACGCCGACCTCACCTCGCGCTTGGCCGCCGCGTACATCGAGGGCCTGCGGGGTCCGGGCGAGCAGCTTGGCCAGGACAGCGTGGCAGCGATGGTCAAGCACTTCCCCGGCGGCGGCCCGCAGAAGGACGGCGAGGACCCGCACTTCCCCTACGGCAGGGAACAGGTCTACCCGGGTGGCTTCTTCGACTACCACCTGGGGCCGTTCAAGGCGGCCATCGCCGCCGGGGCGACGCAGGTCATGCCGTATTACGGCATGCCGGTCGGCACCATGTACGAAGAGGTCGGCTTCGGCTTCAACAAGGGGATCATCACCGGGCTGTTGCGCGAGAAGCTGGGCTTCGACGGCATCGTCTGCACCGACTGGGGCCTGATCAACGACGGCCCGATCATGGGCGAGATGCACGCCGCCCGCGCCTGGGGCGTGGAACACCTCACGCCCGAGGAGCGGGCACTGAAGGTGCTGCACGCCGGCGCCGACCAGATCGGCGGCGAGGCATGCCCCGAGCTGATCACGGGCCTCGTCCGCAACGGACGGCTGGCGGAATCCCGCCTCGACGCCTCCGTCACCCGACTGCTCGCCGAGAAATTCCGCCTCGGGCTGTTCGACGACCGCCGCTATGTCGACCCGGACGCCGCCGAAGAGATCGTCGGCCGCGCCGACTTCCGCACCGCCGGGGAGACCGCCCAGCGCCGCTCGCTGACCCTGCTGGAGAACCGTGCCGGCGTACTGCCGCTGACCGGCCGCCCCCGGCTGTACGTGGAGGGCGTCGACCCGGCCGTGGCCGCCGAGTACACGGACATCGTCACCGACCCGGCTCAGGCCGACCTCGCGGTGCTGCGCCTGAACACCCCCTACGAGCCCCGCCCGGGCCTGTTCGAGTCCTTCTTCCACGCCGGCCGACTCGACTTCGACCGAGACCGCCTCAAGCAGATCCTCGCCCTGCTCGACAGGGTGCCCACCGTCGTCACCATCCACCTCGAACGACCCGCCGTCATCCCCGAAATCGCCGACCGTGCCGCCGTGTTGCTCGCCGCCTACGGCGCCGGCGACCGGGCGCTGCTCGACGTCCTGTTCGGCCGGGCGGCCCCACAGGGCAGGCTGCCGTTCCAACTTCCCCGTTCCATGGCCGAGGTCGAGGCCGGACGTCCCGATGTGCCGCAGGAGAGCACCGATCCGCTCTACCCCTTCGGCCACGGGCTGCGATATGCCGCCGACTCCGCAGCGTGAGCCCACCCTGAGCGACAAGGAGTCTCGTATGAACAGCGCCGTCCCCGACGGCTTCCTGTGGGGCGCCGCGACCGCTGCCCACCAGGTCGAGGGCGGCAACGTCAACAACGACTTCTGGGAGATGGAACACCGCCCCGACACGTTCTTCACCGAGCCCAGCGGGGACGCCTGCGACAGCTGGCACCGCTGGGAGGAGGACCTGGACATCGCCGCCGGTCTCGGCCTCAACACCTACCGGTTCCCCCTACAGTGGAGCCGCATCGAGCCCCAACCCGGTGAAATCTCCCGCGCCGCGCTCGACCACTACCGCCGCATGGTCGCCGGTTGCCGCGCACGCGGGCTGGACCCTGTCGTCACCTGCAGCACTTCACCGTGCCCCGCTGGATGACCGCCGCCGGCGGATGGGCCCGCCCCCGGCTCGGCCGACCGCTTCGCCCCCGCTACTGCGAGACCGTCCTGTCCATCCTGGCCGGGGGCGTCTCGTACGTCTGCACCATCAACGAGCCCAACCTCGCCGCCATGACCGCCCAACTCCACCTGCCGTCCACCGAACGGGCCCGCCTTTACCGGCGTCATGCCCGCCCCCCACCGCCCGACCGCCGACGCTCTGGTCGCCGCCCACGCCCGCGCCGTGGACATCCTGCGCGGCCAGTCCGGGATCGCGGCCGGCTGGACGATCGCCAGCCAGGTCGTCCAGTCCACACCCGGCGGTGGGAGGCGGCCGCCGCCCGGTCCCGAGAGCGTGAGGACTTCTTCCTCGAAGCCGCCAAGGGCGACGACTTCATCGGCGTACAGGCATACACCCGCACCGTCATCGGCCCCGACGGCCCCCTGCCCGTCCCGGAGACCGCCGAGCAGACCCTGACCGACTGGGAGTCACTACCCCCAAGCCCTGGAACAGGCCGTACGCCACACCTGGCAGACGACCGGCGGCGTACCGATCCTGGTGACCGAGAACGGCATCGCCACCGCCGACGACACCCGCCGCATCGACTACACCGGCACCGCCCTGCACGGACTTCGAGTCACCATGGACGACGGCATCGACGTGCGCGGGTACATCCACTGGTCGCTGCTCGACAACTTCGAATGGGTCGCCGGCTACAAGCCCACCTTCGGCCTGGTCGCCGTCGACCGCCAGACCTTCGCCCCCGCACTCCCAAGCCCAGCGCCCACCGGCTCGGCACCATCGCCCGCACCGGTCACCTCGCCGAGTGACGGTCGGCCCACTGCCCGCTTCCAGACGCTGTCACGCACTTTGGCCCGCGCGTCCCGTATCGCGCGAAGGGGCCTCGGGCCAGCCGTGTCGAGGGTGTCGATGAGGCGGGAGACCGTCGCGTCTGAGGCGACCGGCCCGCAGCATCCCGACGTCCGCGAGGCAGTCGCCGCCGAGCCCGACCGCCATGGCCACTTCCACCGGGTCCGGCCCGGCCTTGCGAACCGTCTCGACCTCAACCACACAGGCGCCTGGCCGGCTCATGACGCTCATTTGACGCTCGGCCTGTTTGATGGGCCGCAAGTGGGGCGGAGAAAGTCCATCTGACCTGTGCATTCTCTGGTTCCCTCTCCCCGTGACGCGATTTCGATGACGCACCACGTGGAGTGCGTGGCCATTCTTGCAACCGGCCGCGAAGCGCCGATGACCTGCGGGTTTTGTTTATGCGCATTGTGTGCGGTGCGGGCGTTGCGGGCGATTCCTGGACGCTGACATGGCGCTCGTGACACTCATTTGGCGTTCGTTCTCATGGCGTGTCAGGCACATTGCGGCGCTGGTCAGGCACCTGATGGCACAGTCGGTGGAAGCGCCGCCAGCACCCGTGACGGCGCAGGGGCGAAGCGATGGTGGTGGGTCACCACACAAGGCACGACCCCGACCGGCCGGTACTTCAAGCCCTTCTTGGACTGGCTGCAACCCTGTGCTGCTACAAGCAAGTTGCCCACCTCGCCATTGCGCGAAGCGAAGGAGGGGCCCGGGCCTCGCCCGGGCCCCTCCTTCGCCGAGGCGGTTACATCTTGGGCATGAGGACGGTGTCGACGATGTAGACGGTGGCGTTGGCTGTGGGCACGTTGCCGCACACGACGTTGGCGTTGCCGTTGACCTGGTACGACTCGCCCGAGCCGGACGTGGTCAGCGTGCTCTTCTCCAGCGTCTCGAACGTGCCGCTCTCGAGCTGCTGCGGTGTGAGCTTCTGGCCGACCACGTGGTAGGTGAGGATCTTCGTCAGTGTGGCCTTGTCGTTCAGGACCTTGTCGAGATCCGCCTTAGGGATTTTTGCGAAGGCGTCGTTGGTCGGTGCGAAGACTGTGATGTTCTGGGCGTTGTTGAGGGTGTCGACCAGGCCGGCTTTCTTCACGGCTGTGACGAGGGTCGACAGGGCAGGGTTGTTCGTGGCGGCCGTGGCGACGGGGTCCTTCGCCATCCCGTCGAAACTTCCCGCACCTTCCTTGGGCACCGACGCGCACGCCGGGCCGAACGGCCCGTCCGCCGTCGCCTTCTCCTCGGTCTCACTCGGGGTGGACGCGGCAGCGGTCGCCGACGCGTCCGACGTCGAATCGCTCGAGTCGCCCATGCCGCAGGCCGTGAGGGCGAGCGGCAGGGTGACGGCGGCTGCGACAGTGGCGAGAGCGCGGCGGGAACGGATCGTATGCATGGGTCTCCTCGTGAGGAATGCCGGCACCGCCGTTGGGTGCCGACCGGGGTAAGGAGGGCAGCGGGCAGAACTCGAAGCCCGGGAACAGGTGCGAAGTCCTGCCGCTGCCCTCACGTCCCCCATTCGGAGATGCCGCCGTATCGGATTGGTCCCAAGCTGGAAAATCCGAGGAGCCAGCCTCATCCGGCAGAACGTCACACAGACGGGCGGGGGCCACGACCCATCCGCAAACGGCTGGGCTACGAATCAGCGGCAAAGGGAAGCATGGGCGTACTTCGCTTCCTTCCACCACGACACACGTGAAGGGGTCGCTCATGGACGACCAGCAGGTCGCGATCCGTCCAGCGGACCGTGCCCGCGAGGCGGGTGCGCGGTGAGGGAATTCGCACGCATCGGCGGCTCGTCGCACCGCGAGCCCGACCTTTCGGAGGTCGTCGCCCAGGTGGCCGGCGGTGACCAGGATGCTTTCGCCACGCTCTACGACTCGATCGCGGGGCCAGTCTTCGGGCTGGTGCTCAGGGTGCTCAGGGACCCGGCCCAGTCCGAGGAGGTCGCACAGGAGGTCATGGTGGAGGTGTGGCGCCACGCTGCCCGGTTCCGGCCGGAGCAGGGGAGCGTCATGGCATGGGTGATGACCATGGCCCACCGCCGTGCGGTGGACCGCGTCCGCTCCGAGCAGGCGGCCACGGAGCGCGACCGGCGCAGTGCGCGCCGGGAGCACACGCCCGCCTACGACCAGGTCAGCGAGGAGGTGACGGTCCGGCTGGAGAGCGAGCAGGTACGACGGTGCCTTCAGTCCCTGACCGAACTGCAGAAGCAGGCGGTGACACTGGCCTACTACCACGGGTACACCTACCGGGAGGTCGCCGCCTCGCTGTCGGCGCCCCTGGGGACGGTCAAGACGCGGCTGCGTGACGGACTGATCCGGCTGCGGGACTGCATGGGAGTGAACGCGTGAACGAGGAGCATCTGCATGCGCCTTCCGGCGCCTACGCGCTCGACGCGCTGCCGGACGACGAGCGGGACGAGTTCGAGCGCCATCTGCGGGACTGCCCGGCGTGCGCGCAGGAGGTGCGTGAGCTGTCCGCCACCGCCGCCCGCCTCGGTTCCGCCGTGGCCTCCGCCCCACCGGCCGCTCTGAAGGAGCAGGTTCTGAGCCGGATCTCCACCGTCCGTCAGCTTCCACCGACATTCTTGCCCGGCGTCTCCGCGCCGCAGCCCACGTCCGGTCGCATGGGGCGGCTGCCTCGCCTGGTCCTCGCGGCGTGCGTCGCCGCTGCCACCGCGTTCGGCGGCGTGGCGGTGTGGCAGCACCAGGAGGCGTGGCAAGCCGAGGAACAGGCGCAACGAGCGGAACAGCGGGCGGCCGACATGGCGCGGGTACTGGTGGCCCCCGACGCCCGCACCGTCACGGCGAGCGGCAAGGGCGGTGCCAAGGCCACCGTGGTCGTCTCCCGTGAGGAGAACAGCGCCGTGTTCTTGGCGTCCGGCCTGCCCGAGCTACCCTCCGGCAAGACGTACCAGCTGTGGTTCGCCGACGGCGGCAAGATGAGGCCCGCCGGCCTCACCCGTACCGACGGCGGCCTGGTGATGGAGGGGGACGTCGACGGCGCCAGCGGAGTAGGGGTCACCGTGGAACCCGCCGGCGGGTCACCGCAGCCCACGAGCACTCCCCTGATGCTCATGACGCTTCCCGCTTGAGGCCACTGGCGGGCGGCTCGCAACCCAGCACGGCGCAGGCGAACGCGGCGTCGGTGCCGGGCGGGGTGTAAAGACACCACAGCCTTCCACCCACGGATACCAAGAAAGGGCCGACGGCCGATCGCGGGCAGCGCTTCGTGCAACGCAATCGGTTCGCTCCGCTTACCGCCGTCCAGCCTGCCCCACATCACCGCCCCGTCTTGAGGTCTGGCAAACGCTGCGAAAGTCTCTTCGTGAGAGCACAGACTCGGTGCGGCGGCGCTTCTCCACCGTGGTGATGGAGTTGGAAGCCAACACCCTGGGCCAGCGACACTCAAACCCACATCGCATGAGCGGCCTTCTCTATGTGCACGACGAGGACGACGACATGTTCAGTTCAGCCGGCCACCATGTGTCCTGGACGGCGAAGCCTCGTGACGAGCGCTGGGGATGCCTTCGTCAATGCGCCCGGACGCTGTTGCTGCCCCTGCTTCGGTGCCGCAGTCCTGCGGGCCTGCTCAGCGGCCCGCCGTTCAACCGAAGGGGCGTGGAGGCGCAAACTCACGGCATCCGTGGTTGTGCCGTTCATGCTTCCCCGGGACGGTCGGCGCCCCGGCTGTGTACTGGTCCGTTGAGCCGGTGACGATCTTTGCCTGATCGTCACCGGGAACGGGCGTCAGTTCGTCGGGGCACCGCAGTCGGTCGGGTGGTTACTTCATGTCGTGGGTGCTTCCCTTGATCATTCCGCAGCTTGCGGGAGCTGTCGCTTCTTGCGGCAGCTTCGGGTCGAGTTCGCTCTTGCCCTTGCTGAAGTCGTATGTGCCGTTGCCGTTGGGGTCGATACCGTGCTGCACGATGTGCAGGTTCTTGATGTGGTCGGCCACGGCCTGGGAGACGGTGATGGTGCGCGAGTAGGACAGCTTGCCGTCCTTGCCGGCGACCGGCATGCGGTCGACAGCGAGCGCGCTGGCCTTGGTGGTGTCGCCCTTGGTGGTCAGCGAGATGTTGATGTCGCCATAGGCGGGCAGGCCCTCCGTGGTGGTGACGATGCCGTCTTTGTTCTTGTCCGCGGTCATGTCGGGGCAGCGGAAGTCCTTGCCGGTGGTGGAGCCGTGGATGTGCTGGGCATGCGGCTGGCCGGGGACGAGCCCAGTGGCGTAGATCTTCACCGTCAGCTTCCGGCCGTCCAGACTGAGCTGCGCGCTACCACCGGCACCAGAGTTGTTCTGCTGGCGGAGATCGACGTGATAGCCGCGGTGCTGCTGGGCCTTGGTAGTGCTGTGGTCGCTGTCACTTGCCAGTGCGGGTACCGCCACTGCCAGGGTGAGCGCCGCCGGCACGGCTATCAGGGTGGCAAGACGGGCGTGGTGGGTAGTTGTCACGAGAATCCATCCCCTTCCGGGGCTACCTGTTCTGACGCTTTTCCAGCTTCTTTCTCCCTTTATTCGGTTTGGCGGCTCAGGTGGATTGCTTCTCATTGAAGCGGTGGTCCGCGGCCAGAGGTAACCGGGTGAGTCGCTTGCCGCAGCAGGAGGGCGGGTGGCCCGGGGGAATCCCGGTCACCCGCCCTTCCGCCGCAGCATTTTCAGGCAACCTTGTGCTGTGACGTCGTCAGCGTGCGGCGGTGGTACGGCGGGTGAGCAGGACGCCGAGGGCGATCATGCCGATGCCGAGTACGAAGTGCAGCCAGTTGTCTGCTGAGTTGACGGGGACGAAGTTGGCCGCGCTGTCGTGGTCGATGATCAGGCCGTAGATCCACAGCACCAGGTAGATGGCGCCGCCGCCGATGAGGAAGGCGCGGGCGGTGGAGGCGGCGCGCGCCATGGCGAGGCCGGCGATGCCGAACAGCAGGTGCACGATGTTGTGCAGGATCGAGATCTGGAAAAGGCCGAGGAGCTTGGCCTCGGAGTGGTGCTCGGCGAACTTCATCGTGTCGTAATCGGTGGTGACTCCGGGAATGAAGCCCAGGATGCCGACCAGGAGGAATACCGCGCCAACGACGAGGGCGGCCTGCTGTACGCGGGTGCGGGCTGTTACGGGGCCGGAGTGATGAGTGGGCATGATGGTGGCGTCCTTCCTGGACACATACGGCTTGCGAGATGATGGCCTGCCTTTATGCGGCGCTTGCCCCGCCTGGCGTGATCAAGCGCTCTACAACCTCTGGCGCTCCCCGACTGAGTCCGTCCCGCCGACATCCAGGGCTTGCAGTCTCGGCAGTCCTTCGCCATGCGGACCCCGCCCGTTCGCGCCGCGTGTCTCAGTCCACGGTGACCACCACCGAGTGCCATCCGCTCGCCCCGTCGGGGATCGTGCGGGTGCGTTTCTCCGTCTGCGTCTGTCCGGTGCGGTCGGTTGCGCGGACGGTCAAGGTGTGGCTGCCAGGGGTGGCCTTCCAGGGGAAGGACCATTGTCGCCAGGTGTCGATCGTGCCCTCCGTGGCAAGGTCGGCCCGCTCCCAAGGGGCGTCGTCGACGCGTACCTCCACCACGTCGATGCCCCGGTGCTGGGCCCAGGCGACGCCGGCGACCATGACGATCCCGGCGGCCGGGCGGGCGAACGGCTTGGGCGTGTCGATGCGCGACTGGGTCTTGATGGGTGCCTCGCGGGCCCATGTGCGCTTGACCCAGTAGGGGTCGTAGGCGTCGAACGTGGTGAGTTCGATGTCCTCGATCCACTTGCACGCCGAGACGTACCCGTACAGGCCAGGCACCACCATGCGGACAGGAAAGCCGTGGTCGAAGGGCAGCGGCTCGCCATTCATACCGACGGCGAGCAGCGCGTCGCGCCCGTCCATCACGTCCTCGACCGGGGTGCCGAGCGTCATGCCGTCGACGGAGCGGGCCACCAGCTGATCGGCCGGGCCGCCCTTGGACGGCGGCTTCACACCGGCCTCGGCCAGCAGGTCGGCCAGGCGTACACCGATCCAGCGGGCATTGCCCACGTACGGGCCGCCGACCTCGTTGGAGACGCAGGCGAGTGTGATGTCCCGCTCGACCAGCTCCCGGTCGAGCAGGTCCTGGAAGGTGAGTGTGAGGGGCCTGCGCACGCCCCGGCCGTGAATACGCAGCCGCCAGCGCGTGGCATCCACCGTGGGCACGACCAAGGCTGTGTCGACACGGTAGAAATCCTTGTTGGGGGTGACGAACCGGCTGACACCTGCGACACGCAGCTGCGCGCCCTTGGGCACCGGTGCGGCGAGCGAGTCCGGCCGGGGCAGAACGACGGCCGCCCGGGAGGAAGTCGCGTCGCGGGCACGCGACGCGCCCAGCGTCCGGCCCACGACTCCGGCGCCGGTGGACGCCACGGCGGCGGCGCTCGCGGCGATCAGGAAACCGCGCCGGTCCCAGCCCTCCCCGGACGCCGACGCCGCCGCGCGTGCGGGAGCGATGAGCAGGCCGGTCAGCCACCGGAGGAGCGCGGCCCCCGCGAGCGCCCCCGCCAGGGACGGCACCCCGTCGGTGAAGGAGTCGGAGTCGGGACGACTCGTGGCGGCGACGGCTCCCACCACGCCGAACAGCAGCACCCCCGCCGCGCCCACCCGCCGGTGGCGCAGCGCGACAAGTCCCAGGACCACGGCGAGGGCCGCGAGGACCGCGACAATGCCCAGTTGCAGGACCAGCTTGTCGCTCTCGCCGAAGGTACGGATCGCCCAGTCCTTCACCGGCGCCGGCGTACGGTCGATGGCCGCTCCACCCACCGCCGTGACCGGACCCGCCTCGGGACGAACAGCAGCGGCAGCGACAAGCTCAGCCACCGCAAGCGCCGCGTACCCGGCAAGCAATCCGCTCAGCCCAGCGAGCAGCCGACGGAACCACAGGTTCTCAAGAACAGTCACACCGCCTGTTCGGAGCCGGACGGCAGACAGATGGGTCCACAGTCCTTTTTCCTTGGCCAGCCAGGTGGCCTCGGGAGAACAGGTGGCCTCTGGAGAAGGGGACGCTCACGACGTCCGGCTCCGGCTCCGTCTGCCGTACGCGGTGGAACGGCACATCCGAGGTGGTGTGCGGCAACGTGCAAGAGGTGATCGACGACGCGAGGAAGGGGGCTTCGGCTTCCGCCCGAGCCCCTTCCGGTCGCCGCGCGAACTTATGGGTTGCCGCGCCGAGTGTTCAGTGGCTGACGCAGGCGTTGCCCAAGGTTGTCAGGGCGCTGCGGGCCGACCCATCCGGGCACGTGCCGGTAACGAATCAAAGGTATGAAAGTCCTCGTGCCCGTTGTATCGCCTCCTGGGAGCGGCTGCTCTACCGCTTCGATGGCGAGCACCGCTGCCGGAGCAAGAGCCGCGATCGGCCGTTGCCTGGCGCAGTGGCATCTGGAAACCCTCGCCGATGACGCCCTGCTGGTGCTGACGGAGATGTTGTCCAATGCGGTGCGTCACGGCACTCCGCCGTGGGGTGTGCGCATGTGGCTCTTCTGCGACGAGGCCCGGCCGTGGTACGTGCGGTTGGAGGTCGATGACGCCGGGCCGGGCATCGACGTCGACGTCGTACGAGCTCGATGGCGCCACCCCTCCGGCTTCCTCGCCGAAGGCGGACGCGGTCTGCGCATCGTCGACGCCCTGGCGTCGTCGTGGGGCGACGAGCCCTCCGCCCACGGGCACACGGTGTGGGCGCAGCTCGAAACCGAGCCCGGCCGTGTCAGCCGGTAGCGGCCGACTGCCGAATCGCGCGCCGTGACCAATCCGGCCGGGGCCGGGCTTCGAAGCACCCTCGACATCGCGCCGCATCCGCGATGAGGCGGTCCGACGCACGCCTGTGGGACGGTGACTACTTCGGCGACTCGCTCATCTGATGAGGCATGTACCCGATGGTCTGCGGCACCCGGCGGAGTTCGGTCGTGCTTGCCGTTGGTCGCGCTGGTGACAATGAGCGCTCTCCTGCACCGGGGAGAGCGGCAAGCGACTTCTGGAGGCCCATATGGCGGGACGCCCCCGCTATGCGCAGTACGTGGCGCGCACGAGCGGTTTCTCTCCCCGCCCACCGCACCGGTCCGCCCGACACGGCCTGCGGGGTGCCCGATGAGCGGGCTCGGGGGGAGGGGCGGCGACCGGGATGGTGACGGACATCGGCCGCTGCGGACACGCGTCGTGCCGCCCGTGCCTCGAGGAGCGGTGCTGCTCCTGCACGGAGGCCGCTCGGACGCCCTGACGCCACCACCACTGTTGAACCTCCCGGCGGCCCGCATGCGGCCGTTCGGCAGCGCGATCCTCCGAAGGATGCCGAAAGGTGACGTGCTCCTCGCGACGGTCCACTACCGCTACCGCGGCTGGAACGGATCCCGTACCGACCCGGTCCACGACGCCAACGAGGCACTGGACGAGCTCAAATCGCTCGCCCCGCTCAGACCAGTGGTCCTGGTGGGGCACTCCATGGGCGCCCGGGCGGCTCTCCGGGTGGCGGGGCACTCCCACGTGAGCGGGGTTGTGGCCCTTGCCCCATGGTGTCCGCCGGGAGAACCCGTGACGCACCTCAGGGGCAAACAGATGGTGGTTCTGCACGACGAGGGCGACCGTGTCACCAGCGCCCGCGGCTCCTGGGATTTCGTACGCAGGGCCCATCGCGCGGGTGTACGGGCCTGCGGCGTCTCCATGCCGAGCGGCGGACATGCCATGCTCCGCGACGCAGGCGACTGGCACCGGCTCACCGCTTTCCTGACAGCGGGCATGCTCGGTGAGGTCGCGATGCCACCCAGCCTGGCCGCGGCCCAGGCTCACGGCACAGTGTGTGAGGGTGGCCGACTCCTGCGGGACTTGCCGCCAGGCAGGTGATAGTCGTGCCACCACTTCGCTTGATCTCCTGAACAGGTCAGGCGTAGCGCCGCTCGCGGTCTCTACGCGGACGTTGCGAGTGGAGCGGCGATCCACTGGCCGCGTAGCCAATGAGCACCATGTGCATCTCATACGCGTCCAGGACGGCGAGCCCGGAAGTAGGGCCGCCGGATGCCTGTGAGGAGGAGCGTGGCAGCCACGATGGCCAGAACCTGTGCGGCTGCCACGACGTATTTTTCCGTGAACCACGTCGGCTCGTACATATTGGGCAAGGGCCCGATGCCACCGACGTTCACGTAGCGGTACACGAGGAGGGCGGCGAGCCCTCCTGCGGCGACCAGCCAGGCGAACGCGTCCGCCGCAGCTCGACGCCATGCCAGGACGAGGAGCGCTGCGAGGGCGGCGAGGGCGGCTTCGACGCGGAATAGCGTGCCCTGGCTGATGGTCGCGGTGGCCGCGTCGTAGCGGTCGGCGAGGTGGGCGTGTACAGAGGCGTCCACGGCCAGGCCGACGGCGGCCAGGGCGCGGGCAGCGACCCGTAGCGACTGGTGGCCCCGCCGGGCGGGGCGTGACGAGCCGGACTGGTCGAGCGTCATGGTTTTCCTTCCCCGCACGACGGACGTACCGCCGCCACCGTCGTCAGCGGACGGTGAGCGAACCCTTCATGAACGGGTGGATGTCACAGATGTAGCTGTATTTCCCAGCGCTGGAGGGTGCGGCGAACGTGGCCGACTCACCTGCGGCGATGGTGCCCGTGTCGAAGGGCTTGCCTCCGCTGCCGGCTGTGACCGTATGGGGTGCGGAGTCCTGGTTGATCACGGTGACGGTCGTTCCCGGGCTGACGGTGAGGTTCGCGGGTTTGAACGCGAAGTCCTTGACGGTGATGCGCGCCTCCTTCTTGCCTGCCGGGGGAGACGAGGCAGAGGTGGCGGGACGAGAAGCGGCGGGTGCCGAACCTTCGCCGTTGGAGCAGGCGGTGACGGCTGTCAGCATGCACAGTGCGACGGCTGCCAGGGCGGAGTGCGGCCTGAGTGGGCGGTAGAGCATCGTTTCTCCGGTCGGCTTCGGGGCTGCAGAACGGGCCGGATGCCTGGGCACCGGACCTGCGGCTCAAACGGTCGAGAGGCTGGTATTGGGGGCCTTGCCGGTACTGATGAGGCACCAGGTACTGGCTGAGTACGTAGCGCAGGATCAGCGAGGGCGCTGACTCGACGGACATGGTGGTGGCGGCGGTGTTGATTCCACCGGCGCTGTGCCCGCTGAAGGCGGCGAACACATAGGTCTGCGTGGCCTGTTCCTGCAGCCGCGGGGCCAGGCCGGCCGGCCCGCGGGCGCTGCCACCACCAACGGCTCCAGGGCTCGGTCGCCTCCGCGGGATCCGCCGGTGCCGGCTTCGTCACCCGCAAGGCGCCGCCTCCAAGCCTGCGACTGCTCGGTAGGCTCCCCGAGCAGCCTTGCGGGGATGGTTTCTGTGCCCATCGCGCCCCATCTCCTTTCCCGCGCCGAACGGCACGGGCGCGGGCCCAGACTTTCGTAAGCAGTACGCGGGCACTGCTTCCACGCCTCCGAATGGCCTCCTGCCGCACCCGAATGACGGAACGCTTTCCTCTCCTACAAGCGTCGTCGCCTCACCACGTCGGACGCGCTCCAAGAAGGCGGCCGAGTCCGTCACACGCCAGGTGCGCTGTATGGTTGCCGGCCGGCGGCGCGCTTCCACCCATGAGCGCGGCTCTCGGTGCCAGGAGCGCTCACCATCTGTGCCGTGTTGCCGTGTTGCCGTGGCGGAGGCGTACGGCTGACGGCTGAGATGCGGCAGGGAGAGCGGGACCCGGTGCGCCTCCGCACCCACGGCCACCGGCACGGCTGTCAGTACCGCCAGGTACTCTCGGATGCATCGTCAACGCGGCCCGACGGGCTTCCGCTCCACCCCGGTGGAGTATCGAAGGACACGCCCCCACCCGCACGAGTCACTTCGTGCTGCCTGGGGGAAGTCCTTGCTGTTCCGCGCGTCCGCGAAAACGGTCGCCGTCATGGCGCTCGACAGTTCTCTGTACCTCCACCTCACCGACCAGTTCGTCCATATGCACGGCTACCGGCCCGGCCCGTCCGAGGTGCGCTCCTGGGAGCGCAGCATCCCCGTCCTGGCCGCCGTGCTCAACGACGCGGGTCTGGGCGACGTGGAGGTCATGCTGGAGTACGCGCTCCCGCTGAACAGCAAGCGCGCCGACGCGGTGCTCGCCGGAGTCCACCCGGTAACGGGGGAGCCCTCGTACGTCGTGGTGGAGCTGAAGCAGTGGAGCCAGGCCGAGCCCGACGAGGACGACCCGGCCCTGTGCCGCATCGACGCCTACGCGCATCCGGTCCTCAACCCCATCGAGCAGGTGCGGCGCTACTGCCAGTACCTCGTCGACTTCAACGGCGCGGTGGCCGAGCACCCGAACCGGGTCAGTGGAGTGGCGTTCCTCCACAATGCCACCGAGTTCGGCGTCAGCGGTCTGCGGGCGATAGAAGTGGACGGCCGTGGTCAGTTGTTCACCGGCGATCGGCGCGGAGAGTTCCTCGACCACCTCCTCGCCAGGCTCAGTGACAAACACCCGGGCGCCCGTGCCGCCGACGAACTGCTGGCGGGCAAGACCGTTCCGTCGAAGCAATTGATGGCGGTCGCGGCCCAAGAGGTACGCGATCGCGAGCAGTTCGTACTCCTGGACGAACAACAGGTCGCGTACCGGCTGGTGCTCAACGCCGTACGCAAGGCGAAGCGGTCCGACCGCAAGGAAATCGTGGTGGTCACCGGCGGGCCCGGCACCGGCAAGAGCGTCATCGCGCTCTCCCTGCTCGGCGAGCTGTACCGGCAGGGCATTCCCGCCCTGCACGCCACCGGCTCACAGTCGTTCACCAAGACGATGCGGAAGGTGGCGGGCACGCGCAAGCGAGAGGTGCAGAAGCTGTTCACGTACTTCAACAGCTTCATGACCACGGAGAGGAACACACTCGACGTCCTGATCTGTGACGAGGCCCACCGCATTCGCGAGACCTCCGCCAACCGCTTCACGTCCGCCGCCCACCGCACCGGCAGGCGACAGCTGGACGAACTCATCGACGTCGCCCGCGTCCCCGTCTTCCTCCTCGACGAGCACCAGGTCGTGCGCCCCGGCGAGATGGGCACCGTGGACGAGATCAAGGCGGCCGCGGCGGCCAGGGGCCTGGACTGCCATGTCGTGCCGCTGCAGAGCCAGTTCCGGTGCGGCGGGAGCGCCGCCTATCTGCGCTGGGTGGTACGGCTGCTCGGCCTGGAGCCCGGCGGCCCGGTGGTGTGGGAGCCCGACGACCGCATGCGGCTGCTGGTCGCCGACACTCCGCAGGAGATGGAAGCGTTCCTCGACGCCCGCCGCGCCCAGAACTACAGCGCCCGCATGTCCGCCGGCTACTGCTGGCGCTGGTCCCCCGAGCCCAAGCCCGGCGAACCACTCCCGGCCGACGTCGTCATCGGCGAGTGGTCCCGCCCCTGGAACCTGCGCGGCGACCGCTCCGTTTCGGGCGCGCCCCCGGCCGCGCTGTGGGCCACCGACCCCGCCGGCTTCGGGCAGGTCGGCTGCGTCTACACCGCCCAGGGGTTCGAGTACGACTGGTCCGGCGTCATCATCGGCCCCGACCTGGTCTGGCGCGGCGACCGCTGGGTCACGGACCGCACGGCTTCCAAGGACCCGGTCTTCAAGAAGGCCACCCCGGACGCCGACGTGGACCGCCTCATCCGCAACACCTACAAGGTGCTGCTGACCCGAGGCATGATCGGCACGATCGTGTACTCGACGGACCTGGAGACCCGGGAGAAGCTTCGGGAGTTGGTGGGCGGGGTGGCTCGTGAGGTCGCCGTCGTATGACGACACCTGACGGTTCGCTGGAGGCGTCGTGGGGGCGTAGTGCCGAGTCGGAGAGCCTCTGTGGTGAAGCCGCGCGTCACAAGGCGCTACTCGGCCCGCTCGCGGCACAGGGGAGCCCATCGCCAGGAAGGTGATCTCGTACGGCACCCGGCACCCGGCACCGCGCGCCCGGCAGCCGGCACCCGGCAGCGCGGGGCATCCGCGTCGTCATAGGCCCCAAAGCCGCCGTCCGTCGAGACCCGGGAACAAGGCCCGGCGTTCGTGAGTTGGGGTGATCATGACGACGAGGCCTGAAATCCTGCGCTACACCGCCTTCTCCAGCGACCCTGAGGGTGGCAACCCCGCCGGCGTCGTCCTCGACGCCTCCCGGCTCGATGACGCCGACATGCTGGCCATCGCCGCCCAGCTCGGGTACAGCGAGTCGGCGTTCCTGTCCGCGCCGCCCGAGGGGCTGGACGGGGTGCCGGGGCGGGCGTTCACCATTCGGTACTTCAGCCCCAAGGCGGAGGTGCCGTTCTGCGGCCACGCCACGGTCGCCACGGCTGTCGCGCTCGGCGAGCGCATCGGGGCCGGGGACCTGGTGTTCGCGACGCGCGCCGGGACCGTACCGGTGACGGTGACCGAGGAGGACGGGGCGCTGCGGGCCACGCTCACCACGGTCGAGCCGCGCGTCGAGGACGTCGCCGAGGCGGACCTCACCGAGGCGCTGGCCGCGCTTCGCTGGCCTGCCGCCGACCTGGACCCGGCGCTTCCGCCCCGGATCGCCTTCGCCGGTGCCCGCCACCTGGTGCTCGCCGCCGCGACCCGCGAACGGCTGGCGGACCTGGCGTACGACTTCGACCGCCTCGACGCCCTCATGCGCCGCCTGGACCTGACCACCGTGCAACTGGTGTGGCGCGCGTCGGAGTTCGTCTTCCACGTGCGCGACCCGTTCCCGGTGGGCGGTGTGGTCGAGGACCCGGCGACCGGCGCGGCGGCGGGTGCCTTCGGGGCGTACGCCCGCGAACTCGGCCTGGTCCCGGACTCGGCGATCCTCACCCTTCACCAGGGCGACGACATGGGCCGCCCGGGCGTGCTGACCGTCGAACTGCGCGAGGGCGACAAGCGGGTACGGGTGTCGGGGGCGGCGGCGCGTATCGCCTGACCTCGCGGGCATGACCACCGGCCGGCTGCGGTCAGGTCACGACCCGCCGGGCGAAGTCCAGCGAGCGCGCGAAGATGGCCTCCACCCCAGTGTCGGGCAGCCCGTGCCAGCCGTGGTCGGCGCCCGGGACCGTCCACAGCTCGACCGGTGCGCCCGCCTCCTTCAGGCGCGCGGCCAGTGCTTCGCTGTGCGTGCACGACACCATGGTGTCCTCCTCGCCGTGGACCAGCAGGAAGGGCGGGGCTCCGGGGTGGACCTGTGCCACGGGGCCGGCCGCGGCGGCGCGGTCCGGGACGGTGGCGGGGGCGGCCCCGACGAGCATCGCTTCCGGCGTGGCGGGATCGTACGGGTCGTAGCCGCCGCGCGGGGTGGCCAGATCGCTCGGCCCGTACCAGACGACGGCGCCCGCCAGGGCAGCGCCCGCCACGGATGGGCCGGCCAGGGCAGCGCCGGCGTGCGTGAGCGCGAGGAGGGAGGCGAGGTGACCGCCCGCGGACTCGCCCCACACGACCGTACGTCCGGTGTCGATGCCGAGCTCCGCCGAGCGCACCGTGAGCCACCGCAGCGCGGCGCGGAGGTCGTCCAGCGGGGCGGGGAAGCGGGCCTCCCCGCTGAGCCGGTAGTCGACGCAGGCGACGGCGAGGCCCGCCGCCGCGATGCGGGCGAACGGCCCGGGCGTCCACTGGCGGGTGCGCAGCCCCATGTCGTCGCGCCGGCCTCGCCGCCAGGCGCCGCCGTGCACGAACAGCACGAGCGGCACGGGACCGTGGCCCGCCCCGGCGCTCTCAGGCAGCCACAGGTCCAGCTCCAGCGGGCGGCTGTCGGCGACGTTGGCGTACGGGACGCCGCGCAGCACGTGTACGCTCCCGCACTGCGCGGCGGGCGGCAGCGGAGCGACGTCCGGGTGCGGTGCGGTGATCAGCTCCGGCAGGGAGGGGCGGTTGTCGTTCACCGGGTCCGCCACTCGTGGTCGGGCAGGAACCGCACGTCGTACTGGCGCGGGACGGTGGCGAACTTGTGGGGTTCGGGTACGACCGGCTCGACCGGCAGGCCGAGTTGGTCGGCGGGCGCGCCCAGGTTCTCGAAGAACCGCTCGAACGTCCCGCCGGGGCCCGCGGCGACGCCCACGACCTGGCTGTGGTGGCGCTCCATCCGGTAGGCGTGGGGGCAGTTCTTGGGTACGAAGCCGAAGTCGCCGGGCGTGAGGAGCTTCTCCTGCTGGTTGCCCTCGGTGTCCTCGACGAACAGGCGGACCGCCCCGGCGGTGACGTAGAAGACCTCGTAGGTGTCGGGGTGCAGGTGGGCCGGGATCAGGTTGCCCTTGGGGCCTTCCACGGTGAAGAAGTTGAAGGTGTTCTCGCTCTGCTCGCCGCCCGCGTAGATGGTGATCAGGTCACCGAACAGGTGGGCGCGGTCGCCCTCGCCCTTCTCGATGAAGTAGGGCTTGCCCGGATCGGCGGGTATGCGGGAGGCGCGTCGGTAGGGGGTGGCGTATTCCATCGTCATGGGGTCTCCCGGACTCGGCTCGAAGTGTCAGGCAGCCTGACATACGGTGGGGTCAAGGGGCAAGTGGGCCCGCCGGGTCCCCGTGCGTCATGAGGCGGGACGGGTGCGGTGGCCGAGCAGGCACGGCGGGTGGGGGTCACTTGGTCGACCGCACGAGGGCGTGCAGCGTCCACTCCAGGGGCCCCCGCCTCAAGGGAGTGCGGCGGAAGACGTACGCCCATACGGCACACCCCACCAGTGAGACCCCGCAGAACGCGCCCAGTGCCGGCCAGCCGTGGTGGGGGTGCAGTTCCGCCCGCGCGATGACGTGTACGGCGTACACCGACAGGCCCATCGTGCCGACGACGGCCAGCGGGCGCAGCAGTGGTTCGAGGAGCCTGCCGCGGCACGCGGCGACGGCGAGGCCGAGGAGCAGCAGACCCGCGCCGATGTTGGCGAGGGTCTCCAGCGGGGTCTGGCTGTACGGGTCGTCGACCAGCAGCCAGGCCCAGGAGGTGCTGGGTATCGCGCCCGCCTGCTTGGCGAGCACCGCCCGCACCGGATCAGGGGCGTCGACCGCGAACGCGTGGCTCCTGGCGATGGCCCGCAGCAGTGCCTCGCGCCCGCCACCCGGGCCCAGTGCCAGGGCCGACAGGCCGTGCCCGGCCAGCGTGATCAGCGCTCCCCAGCCGATGAGGCGGCGGGCGATACCGGGACGGCGCAGGTCCGCGACCCGGCCCAGCGCCATGCCGGCGACCACGTACGGGAAGTACGTCAGCCACGGATACGCCCCCGACAGCAGCAGCGTGTCCAGCGCGTCACCCAACCCCGACCAGCTGGTGACGGCCTCGAAGCCGGGGTAGCGGCCGCGCCCGGTCGCGCGGTACCCGAAGTACGGCCCCAGAACGTACGACAGGACGGGCCCGACGACCACGGACAGCGCGGCGACCGCGACCAGGGCCCGGGTGCGCAGCCGCGCGAGCGGCTCGGCGGCCAGGAAGTACAGCGCGAAGAACGCGAGGATCACCGCGATTCCCGATCGCAGCTCCGTCAGCGCCAGTCCCAGCACCGCCAGTACGGCACACCGTACGAGGGTGCCGCGCACCGCCCCGCCCGGCTGCTTGCGCGGCCGGGTGCCGCCCCGGGAGAGCGTCAGCGAAAGCCCCGCGATGAGCGTGAAGATGGCCGGGGCGCGCCCGTCGAACGCGACCAGCAGATAGCCGGCTCCTTCGGGCTCGGCGGGCGGGCCGATGTGGGCGGCGAACATGGCGAACACCGCGATGGCGCGGGCCACGTCCACGCTCAGCAGCCGTCGCCGTCCGGGCGTGACCGCCGGCGTGGGAGCGGATTCGGGCGTGGCCGCCGACATCGCCCCGGACCCCGACGCGAACCTAGCCCCGGATCCCGATCCGGACCCCAACCCGGACATCGCCCCGGACGCCGGCCCCGCCCCGGACGCCGGCCCCGCCCCGGACTCCGGCCCCGCCCCGGACTCCGGCCCCGCCCCGGACCCCGACGCGAACCCAGGCCCCAACCCCAACCCCGATCCCGACCCGGTCGCCGCTGTGGCCGTGGGGTCCGGCGCGTTCGCCCCCGCTGCCGCCGTAGATGTGTGCGTCACCGCGCTGATCCGCCCCCGCGTTCTTCGTCCTATTGTCGGTTCATTTGTATACGCCTGCACTGACAGGCCCGCAGCAGGGGTGTCATGGGTGCGCGCCCACCGTGTGTGACGCGCGTCATGGTTTTGCGTAGTGATGTTCAGGTAAGGTCCTCGCGCATTCGGTTGACTGACCATCAGCTGTGCGGGGGGAAGCTGAGTTCCGGACTTTGGCGTCGCCGCACACCGTCCGGAAGGATCCCACTCTGTGATACCTCGCCTCCGCGGGCGCCTGCTCGCCGTCCTGATGGGGGCTCTCGCCTCCCTCGCCGGCATCTCCACCCTCGCCTTCGCCGCGGGAGGGCCGCAGTCCATCGGCACCACCGCCGCCGCGGCCGCCGACGACACCTTGCCTCCCGTCGCCGTCGAGGACTTCTCGTACCCGAACGCCGCCAAGATCCTGGCCGAGAAGGGCCTCACCCTGCACAAGGGAGACGGCCGCATCCTCCTCGCCGACTGCGACAGCTCCCGGCAGCAAATCCAGGTATGGACGCGGCAGACCGCCGACGGCAAATACTGCTTCGACGCCAACGCCACGCGCGGCTACCTCACGCTTGAAGTCCCCGACGTCTACGCGCTGCAGACCAGCGACCACCCGATCAGCGCGGACCTGACGGCCAACGGGAAGACCCAGACCGTCAACGTTCCCAAGGACAACTTCCAGGGCGTCGGCGAGGGCACCGGCGGTGACCCCACCGTCCTGGTCGAGATCCGCGTCACCGGCTGACCGCGCCTTACTGCCCTCACCCCACGCTCCGCAGCGAAGAAGACCAAGGACCACAACGTGTCAGGAAAGTTCCCACGCGCGGCAGTCACCGCCGGCATCCTCGCCACCGGCGTGGCGGCCGGCCTGCTGACCGCCGCACCCGCCGCCCAGGCGGTCATCGGTGGCCCGGCCGCCGACGGCAAGTACACCTTCACGGCCAAGATCGACATCGGCGGAGGCGAACGCGCCTGCTCCGGCGTCCTCGTCGCGCCCCAGTGGATCGCCACCGCCGCGAGCTGCTTCGCCGCCGACCCCCAGCAGAGCGCCCCGGTGGTCGCCGGAAAGCCCGCGCTCAAGTCCGTCGCCACCATCGGCCGCACCGACCTCACCACCACCGGCGGCCAGACCGGCGAAATCGTGGAACTCGTGCCGCGCGCCGGGCGTGACCTGGTCCTCGCCCGGCTCGCCAAGCCCACCACCGGCATCACCCCCGTCGCGCTCGCCGCCGCACCGGTCGCCCAGGGCGAGGCCCTGACGGTCACCGGCTACGGCCGCACCAAGGCCGAATGGGTGCCGAACCGGCTCAACACGTCCGCGTTCACCGTCGACGCCGTGAACCCCGACACCCTCGCCCTCACCGGCGCGGCCGCCGGCGCCGCGATCTGCCAGGGCGACACCGGTGGCCCGGCGGTCCGCGAGAAGGACGGCAAGACCGAGCTGGTCGCCGTCAGCAGCCGCTCCTGGCAGGGCGGTTGCCTGGGTACCGACGAGACCCGCACTGGCGCCGTCAGCAGCCGGGTCGACGACCTGAAGGCATGGGTCGACAGCACGGTGGCGGCCGCCCGTCCCACCGACTTCAACTGCGACGGCCAGCGCGACATCGCGGTCGGCGACCCGCAGGCCACCGTCGGCGGCGACGCCAAGGCCGGTCTCGTGCGCATCATCTACGGCGGCGGCAAGGGCACCGCCGAGATCAACCAGGACCTCGACGCCGTGCCCGGCGGCTCCGAGGCGAGCGACTACTTCGGCGAGACCCTCGCCGTCTTCGACCACAACCTGGACGGCTGCACCGACCTCGTGGTCGGCGTCCCCGCCGAGGACCTGGGCACCGCCACCGACGCCGGCATGGTGCAGGTGTTGTACGGGGCCCCGGCCGGCCTCACCAAGGGCAAGGCCTCGCTCAACCTGGAGCAGGGCACGGGCTCGGGGGCCATCAAGGCATCCGCCTCCGAGGCGGGCGACCGCATGGGCCACGCCCTGGCCGCCGGTGCCACCACCGCCGGTGAGCCCTACCTGCTGATCGGCATGCCCGGCGAGGACCTGGGCGACGTCGCCAACGCGGGCAGCACCTTCTACCTGCGCGGAACCACCAACGCGGCCGTGCACCAGGACAAGACGGGCGTCTCCGGAGCCGTCGAGAAGGACGACCGGTTCGGCACCACGGTCGCGGCCTCCCCGGAGCACATCGCCATCGGCGCTCCCGGAGAGGCCATCGAGGCGAAGACGACCGCCGGCGGCGTGGAGATCCTCAGCCACAAGCTGAACGCCGAGGGCCTGCCCACCTCGCTGGTGGGCCTCAATCAGGACAGCGACGCCGTCAACGGCGGCGCGGAGACCGGCGACCAGTTCGGTGCCGGCCTCGCCATGGTCCCGTACCGCACGTCGGCCACGGCGCCCGCGACGCAGTCGATCGTCGCCATCGGCTCTCCCGGCGAGGACAGCGCCACCGTGAAGGACGCGGGCCGCGTCGTCACCCTCCGGGTGTCCGCCACCGGCATGGTCGCCCAGATCGCCGACATCAACCAGGACGCCACCGACGTGCTCGGCGTCCAGGAGGAGTCCGACAACTTCGGCCGTTACCTCTCGGCCGTCGCCACCACGCCGGGCGCGGTGAGCACCGCCCAGAACACCCTGCTGGCGGTCGGCATCCCCAACGAGGACATCGGTACGGCCGCCGACGCCGGCTCGATCACGGTGTTCCCGCTGCTGGGCGCTCCCGGCGCCTCCGACGTCGCGGTCGAGCCGGGCAAGGCGGGCCTGCCGGGCACCTCGGGCGCCGGCCAGCGCCTGGGCACCAGCATCACCGCCACCGGCACGCACCTGTACGTCGGCATGCCCTACGGCCCGGCCGCGACCGGCGCCGTCCACACCGTGCCGTGGGCGAACGTGTTCTCCGGCACCGCGACCGAGCCGGTCACCACGTACCGGCCCGGTCAGGGCGGCCTCCCCGCCGCCGGTGAGGTCTTCGGCTCCGCGATCCGGTAAAACTCCCCGATCCGGTAAGGCTCCGCGATCCGGTAAGCCACCCGCTTCACCGCACAAGAACGGCCCGTCCCGCGGAAGGGGGCGGGCCGTTCCGTGTGGTCACCTCAACGACGCCCCCGCACGCAGCCCATGGCCCAGGCCCGGCGCGACCGGCAGCTGCACCCGGCCCGTCCCCGGTGTGTCCGCGAACGCCGCCGGGGCGAGCGGCTCCTCGTCGACGAGCAGCGGCCCCACCAGGTCCGGCGGAACCGTGGCGTGGGGCAGCGCGGCCGACAGGTGCGCGGCCGCGAGGGTCGCCACCCCCAGCTCCGGCATCGTGCCGACCTTCACCGCGAGGCCCGCGGTCTGGGCGAGAGCCGCGATCTGCCGCGCCCGGTACAGCCCGCCCACCTTCAGGATCTTGATGTTGAGTACGTCGGCGGCGCCCCGGCGCACCACCTCCAGCGCGTCGTGCGCCGACTGCACCGACTCGTCCACCATGACCCGTACCCCGCCGTGCGCGCGCAGCGCCGCCAGCCCGTCCAGGTCCCAGCGCGGCAGCGGCTGCTCCACCAGGTCCAGCCCGGCGTCCGCGAGGCGGGCGACGGTGCGGGCGGCGCCGCCCGGCGCGTACCCCTCGTTGGCGTCCAGCGACAGCTCGACCGACTCGGGGACCGCCTTGCGCACGGCGGCGACCAGCTCGACGTCGAGCGCCGGGTCCTCACCGCCCTTGAGCTTGATGTGCGGGAAGCCGGCCGCCGCGTACCGGGCGGCCTCCTCCGCCATCTCGTCGAGCGTGCCCAGCCCCACCACCCAGGTCGTCGGCACCGGCCCGCCCGTCGCCCCGCCGCCCAGCAGCAGGTGCGCGGGCCACCCGGCGGCGCCCGCCGCGAGGTCGTGCAACGCCAGGTCGAGCGCCGCCTTGGCCAGGTGCTGGCCCCGGATCGCGGCGTCCATGGCGGCATGGGCGCCCGTCAGGTCGCGCGGGTCACGGCCGACGAGCGCCGGCCCGACATGGTCGGTCACCGCCGCGCACAGCCCGGCCAGGGTCTCGCCGGTGTACGCGGTCATCGGCGACGCCTCGCCGAAACCGGACGCCCCATCGGCCGTCCGGACCTCCACGAGGAGGCTGACAAGGTCGGTGCTGCTGCCGCTGCTGATGGCGAACGGGCGGCGATAGCGGGCACGGACGACATGGGTGTGGAACGAGGCGATTCTCACGCGCGAGCTCCTTCGTCTCCGCCGTGGGGGGTGGCGGTTGCGGTGTCGGGGTTTCGGCCCGGGCCGTAACGGGAACGGCCGCGGACCAGGGACGGACCAGGAAAGGACCAGGGACGGACCGCGGACGGACCGCGGCGTAACCGGTCGGCCGCGGGCTACAGATGGACCCGGTAGACGGTGGGAGGGCGGCCGGTCCGCCCGTCCTGACGACTCCCGGTCGGTACGGCGACGCCCGCCCGCTCCAGGCGCTTGAGGATGCGGCGGGCGGTGCGCTGCTGCACGGACAGGTGCTCGGCCACGAGGTGGGCGGTGACGCCTGCGCCCCCGTCCGCCGCGGCCAGTTCCCGCAGCCGGTCGAGGGTGTGCGGGTGCAGCCCGGCGCGGCGGGCCAGCAGTGCGGGGCTCTCCGGCGCGGCCGGCTCGGCACCGGCGTCAGCATCGGCCGCCGCCCCGGTCCCGCCGGCCGCGATGACCAGGTCGACGTCGTCCGCCATGGAGACCACGCCCGCCGCCGCGCCCACCGAGCGCGCCCGGTTGACGGCCCGCCGGGCGAGGGCCTCCGCCTCGGCCGCCGTACGCCCCAGGCCGAACCCGACATGCGCGGTGCCGTGCCGGGACGCGAGGCCGTCGAGGAACGGGATACAAGTGAATCGCTCTGTCACCGTCTCCAGCACCCCGCGCGTCGTCACCACCAGCCGCCGCCCATCGGGCAGCTCGGCCAGACTGCCACCGAGCACCCGTATGTCCTCCGCCAGCCGCGCGTCCGCGCCCGGCAGGTCGATGATGCCCAGCGCCACCTGCGCGTCCCCGCTGTGCTGCCCCGCCGTGGTCAGGACCAGCGCCTGAAGGGTCGCCAGTATCGAGTGCCGGGACGGTGCGAGCCGCACCGCGTGCGTCTGCTGCTCCAGCACGTGGTACGCCGAGCCGAGACAGGTGATGGCCACCCTGGTCTTCTTGCTGTCACGGGCCTCCAGGTGGAAGTCCACGATCTCCTGCGAGGTGAGCCCCGGCCGGTACGGCAGCACCCGCACCCGGTCGGTGGGCAACTTCGCCTCCGCCATCGTCTCCAGCACCTCGTCGCGGCGGAGCGTGTCGATGGAGACGCGGGCCACGTCGTGCCCGAGCCGCAGCAGTTCGACCAGCGCCCGCAGCAGGGTGGCGCCGTTGTACGGCACGTACATCGCCGGGCGGTCCAGCACCCCGGCGGCGCCCGCCAGCGTGTGCGGGACGACGCCGGTGAACAGCAGCGCGTCCGCCCGCGACCGGGCACCGGTCACGAGGTCGGTGGTCTCGTCCTCGTGACGGTACGGCAGGGGCAGCAGCCGGGCGGGTCCGGCCGCCTGGCCGCCGACCGCGACAACCTTGTGGACCAGGTCCTCGGGACCTATCACGCCGACCGTGAGCGGCATGGCCGGTCTCCGTTCTGCTGGACATTCCACTGAAGTGCTCTGCCGGCGCGCCGGACTGACGCCCCGAAGTGACACACCGCCCGGCATATCACCTGACGTACCACCTGACGTACCCGCCCGGCATACCACCTGACGTACCACTTGACGCACTGCCCCGGCACTCTGTGCTGAAGTGCCCGTTCCCGTGTGCGGGGTGACGCCTGCGTTACGCCTGATTGACGGCCGCCGATGGGGGTTCTACTTTCGGCCCAGGCCATAATCGCGTGCTGCCGAGAGGATAATCCCCCGATGCCGCAACGGGAAATGCCGCTGCCCACAGTTCTCGACCCACGGGGAAGGACATTCGGCGAGGAGGAACGCGTGGCGGTGCTCCGGGTCCTGGACTCGGCCGTCCTGTGCGGCGCGTTCGGCCACGAGGCCCGGGCGCTGGAGGCCGAAATGGCCCAGTTGTACGGGCGCGCCGAGGCCGTCTCGTGCAGTTCCGGCACCGCCGCCCTCCACCTCGCCGTGGCCGCCGCCGGAGTCGGCCCCGGCGACGAGGTCATCACCACCCCCATCTCCGACTTCGGCACCGTCGCGCCCGTCGTCGCCCAGGGCGGCCGGGTCGTCTTCGCCGACGTACGCGAGGACGACGGCAACCTCGACCCCGACGCCGTCGAGGCGGCCGTCACCCCGCGCACCAAGGCCGTCATCGCCGTCCACCTCTTCGGCGGCGCCGCCGACACCGTACGGCTGAGGGAGATCTGCGACCGGCACGGGCTGCTGCTCATCGAGGACTGCGCCCAGGCCTGGCTCGGCGAGGACGAGGCCGGCCGGCTGCTCGGGACCACCGGGGACATCGCCTGCTTCAGCCTCCAGCAGTACAAGCACATCACCGCGGGCGACGGCGGCCTCACCCTCACCGACGATCCGTCCCTCGCCACCCGTATGCGGCTGTTCATGGACAAGGGCTGGGACCGCGCCGAGGGCCGTATCCACCGCACCATGGGCCTCAACTACCGCATGACGGAACTGGTCGCCGCGGTCGCCCGCGTCCAGCTCACCCGGGTCGCGGGCGTCGTCGCCCGCCGCCGCGCGAGCGCGCGGCGCCTCATCGAGGCCGTCGGCGGGCTGCCCGGGGTGACGGTCCCTCAGCGGCGTACCGGCCACGCCTGGTGGGTCGTCCCGCTCCTCGTCGACGACAACACCCGCTGGGCGCGCGGACTGGAGGAGCGGGGCGTGCCCGCCCTGCCCGGCTATCTGGAGCGGCCGCTGTACGCCAATCCGGCACTGTCGGGCTACCCGCCGGGCCTGTGTCCTCGCGCCGAGCGGCTCATCGGCCGTACGTTGCTGGTTCTGCCGTGGAACGAGGGCTACAGCGAGGACGACGTGGACCGGATCGCGCAGGCGCTGGGGAAGGTCGCCACATCATGAGCGTGTCGCCGCACGAGACGTACGCATGGCTTCAGCCGTCCGCCGAGGAGCACATCGGCTGGGACGTGGACGTGATGTACGGGCCATGGCCCCGCCACCACCGCGACATCCACCTCGACGGCGTACGGGCCCATCTGCGCCGTTCTCCCGTCGCCGGCGCCCTCGCGCTCTCCACGCGCGGGCCGCTCTTCGACGACGCCGCCGGCAACGCCGAGACGCTGCGCGACCTCGCCGACTGCCCCGAACTGCTGCCGGTCGGCACCGTTGACGTACGGGACGCGATGACGGCTGAGGACCGGCTGGACGAACTGACCGCCGCGGGAGTGCGGTTCCTGCGGCTGTTCACCTGCGAACAGGCCGCCGAGCCCGGCTTCCCCGGCTACCGCCACGTGGTGAAGCTGGCGATCGACCGCGGGATGGTGCTCCTGCACGACGGCGACCCGCGCCGCTTCGGCCCGCCGCTGACCGGCCGGGGAGCCGATGTCATCTTCCTCGACCTGCACGCCTACCTGCTGGCCGACTTCCTCCTCCTGGCCCGCGAGGAGCCCGGGTTCAAGGCCACCACCCGCATGCTGTCCGGTCCCGACTCCATCGAGCGGGTCATCGACGCGGTCGGCCCGCGCCACCTCGTCTTCGGCTCGCGCACCCCGTTCATGGACATCTCGCCCCAGACGCTGAAACTGCGCTACGCCGACATCCCACCCGACGCCCGCGCCGCCATCGCCACCAAGAATGTCGAGGAGCTGCTCGCCTGATGCCGATCATCGATGTGCACGCCCATGTGGGCCGCTGGCAGTTCCACCTGACGACCGGTGACGCCGACACCAACCTCGCCCAGATGGACCGGTACGGCATCGACCTCCAGATCGTGTCGGCGTCGGAAGCCGTCGTGTACGACGCGGTCGCGGGCAACGCGGCACTGCGCGAGGCGCTGGAGAGCCGCCCCCGGCTGTACGGGTACGCCGTCGTCAACCCCAACCGCATCGAGGAGAGCGCCGCCGACCTCCGCCGCTGCCTGGACACCGGCCGGTTCGTCGGAGCCAAGATCCACACCCACTATCCGGGACGGCTGCCCGGCTGCCGTGAGATGGCCGAGGCCTTCGACGTGGTCGCCGAGGCCGGCGTACCGCTGCTGCTGCACACCTGGGGGCGCGAGGTCACCCTCCTGCCCGAGCTGGTGGAGGCCCGGCCGGGGCTGCGGGTGATCATGGGCCACGCGGGCGGTGACGCCTGGCGCGAGGCCGCCCACGCCGCGGCCGCCTGCGACCGCCTCTACCTGGAGCACTGCCGTACGGCGACGGACGCGGGCCGCGTCGCGTACGCGCGCGAGGCCGGAGTCCCCGTCGAGCGGCTGCTGTTCGGCACGGACGCGACGCTGATCGACCCCTGCGTGTCCCTGGGCGTGATCCGGGACGCGCGGTTCACGGAGGAAGAGCTGGAGCGAGTGCTGTGGCGCAACGCGGCGGAGCTGTTCGGCCTGAAGGTCGGCACGGACCTCCCGCCGCACATGTGAAGCGATCCGAACCTCCAGAACAGGAGAGGGACGTATGGAACGCAGGCGACTGCTCAACGCCGGAGCCGGATTCACCCTGGCGGCGGTGGCGGGACAGACCATCAGCCCGAGCGCGGCGAACGCCGCCGCAGCAGGCACGGCGCGAGCGACAGGAGCGGTGGACACCACCGGCACCGCCGAGGCCACCGGCACGGTGGAGGCCGGGCACCGCTGCTCCGGTGAGCCGGTCTCCACGTACGGCGTCGCGTCCCTGACCGCGGCGATCGTCGGTACGACCGTGCTGGGCAACCACGCCTATGTGGTCGCCCGCGGCCAGAACCCCACCCGCGTCGGCGAGATCGACCTGACGACCAGAAAGCTCACCAGATCCTTCCGGCTCACCCGCGGCGACGGCGGCTGGGCGGCGACCGTCTCCGGCGGCCACGTCTACATCGGGTCCTACCCCTTCCCCGACATCCACCGCATCGACCCCGCCACCGGCACCGTCACCCGCATCGGCACCATCGGCCCGGCCGGCGGCTTCGTCTGGTGCCTCGCCACCGCCCCCGACGGAACCGTGTACGCGGGCACCCACCCGCGCGGCGAGGTCTGGGAGTACAAGCCCCAGACCGGCACGTTGCGCAACCTCGGCGCCGCCATGGCCGGCGAGCAGTACGTCCGCGCCATCGCCGCCGACGACCGCTACGTCTACGCCGGCACCCTCCCGCGCGGCTACGTCATCGCGTACGACCGCGCCACCGGAGCCAAGCGCAACATCACCCCCACCCCGTACGGCGGCGCGGCCGCCCTCCTCGCGCACGGCGGCCGGGTACTCGGCTCCCTCGGCAGGACCATCGTCGACCTGGCCCCCGACGGCAGCGACGCCCGCGCGATCATGATCCCCGCCGCGGAACGCATCGCCGACGCCATCACGGTGATGCCCGATGGCGCCCTCTACTGCGTCGGCCGGCCCACCGGCACCGTCTACCGGCGCGAGGGCGACCGGCTCGTCGCGGTCGCCGCACCCGCCACCGGCGACGAACACCGCGCCCTCATCCCGCTCGGCAAGAACACCATGCTCGGCGCAGTCGGCAGCGGCCGGCTGTGGTGGCTCGACCTGCCCACCAAGAAGTCCGAGATCGTGGAGCTCATCGACATCGGCCTGTCCGGACCCGACCCGGTCCAGTCCATCGCGTACCAGGCGGGCGGCACCGTCCACGTCGGCGGGCACTACTCGCTGACGACCCACCGGCCTTCGCACGGCACGTCCAAGCGCATCAGGATCCCCGGCGAGCCCAAGCAGCTCCGGGTGGTCGGCGGCCGGGTGTACGCGGCGATGTACCCCAGCACCGAGTTCCTGGAGATCGACCCCCGCCGCGGCAAGATCCGCTCGATGGGCTTCATCGACAACGACCAGCAACGCCCCACCGACATGGCGTACGTACCCGAACAGGATCTGCTGCTGGTGGCCAGCGCGCCGCCGGCCGGCGGCCTCAAGGGCGCCCTCACCCTGGTGGAGCGCTCCCGTGGACGGCTCACCGTCCACAAGGACGTCATCACCGACCAGAGCGTGATGTCCGTGGCGCTCGACGACCGGGTCGGCCACCGCACCGCCTACCTCGCCGGGGACACCTGGGGCGGCGGCAGCGTGACCCCCGCCCGGCCGCACGCCACCGTCGTCGCCTTCGACCTGCGGCGCCGTACGGTGCTGTGGGAGGCGACCCCCATCGAGGGCCACGCCAGCATCCAGCACATCGAGGTGCACGACGGCATCCTGTACGGCCTCTACAAGCGCCGCTCGGGCACCTGGTTCGCCATGGACCTGGAGAGCAGGACGGTCATCAAGACCGGCAAGCTCCCCAGCTACGGCGAGATCAGCGTCCACTTCGGGCAGGTGTACGCCTCGGTGTTCGGCGGCTCGGTCTACCGGCTCGGACCGGGGAGCGACGACGCCCAGCTCGTACTCGGCGGCCTGGGCGACGGCTGGTACAACCCGCCGCAACTGGCCTGGGAGCGGGCCACCTGGCACGCGTGGGGCGTGGCCACGCGTGACCTGGCCCGGCTGCGGCTCGACCCGCTGTGCCCGTCCGGGTTGCCCGCGGAGATCACCGCGCAGTACGAGGCCGTCCTGAAGGGCTTGCTGGCCAACTGACCTGGCGTCAGGAGCGTGCGGGCCCGTCGTCCTCCGTCCCGGCCTCCTCGGAGTCCTCGGTGTCGTTGGCCTCTTCGGCCTCTTGGGCCTCTTTGGCCAGCGACTCCAGGCAGTCGACGACGGTCCGCCGCTCCACCGCCGGCAGCCCCGGCCCGTACGGATCGTGCGCGGCCTCCTCCGGAATGAGCCCCTCCCACACCGCGGCCCACAGCATCCGCTGCACATAGCCCTCGATGGGCGCGAGGAACGTCGCCTCCGCGAACCGGTCCAGGCGCGCCGACGCGCGCACGAACCGCCCGTGATCTCCCGCCCGCCACGCCTCCAGGACGGCCACCGTCAAGGGCACCTGGGCCGCCGCGATACCCACCAGCGCCGAATCCGCGCCCCACATCAGCGACGGCCCGAACATCCTGTCCTCGCCGGTGATGACCAGACGGCCGCTGCTCCGCGCCGCCCGGATGGCGTCCTGGCAGTCCATCGCCCGGTCCAGGGTGGCCAGTTTGATGCCCACGGCCACCGGCAGCGCCAGCAGCCGGCTCACCAGCCACGGCGGATACGGATAGCCCCCCGCCTCCCCGTGCAGGAAGAACCCGACCACCGGCAGACCGCTCGCCGCGGCCACCCGCTCGTGCAACTCCACCGCCGCGTCATCGTCCCCGTCCAACTGCGCCAGCGGGTAGACCATCACCGCGTCCGCGCCACCCTCAGCCGCCCGCACCGCCATCCCCACCGTCGCGTCCACCGCCTCGCCCAGGTTCACCGCCCCGGCCGCACGCGGCACCCCCACCCCCGCCACCACCGGCCCCCCGACGGCCTCCCGCCACACCGCGAGGACCCGCCGCCGGTCGTCCTCCGACAGATACAGCCCGCGCCCCGTATGGGCCCACACCGCCACCCCGCCGATCGGCTCCCCGGCGATCCGTTCCGCATAGCCGCGCAGGGCCCCGAAGTCCACAACCCCCGCCGCGTCCATCGGGGTTGCGACCGCCGGCAGGACGGTGCCGCGCAACCGCCGTACCAGGTCCTCAGCAGCCGACATGGGTACGCTCCCGTCTGTCGCGGTCGTCGCCGACACGCTAGCCTTTACGGTCCGGACCGTAAAGGAAGCCCGTGAAGGAAGCCCGTGAGGCAAGCCGGTAAGGGAAGGGACAGCGCTCCCATGCGACTCGGCCTGTATGTCAACCTCTACGCGGACAAGGCCGACCGGCCCCGCCTCGCCGACGCCGTCGAGCAGGTCCGCCTCGCCGAACAGGCCGGCTTCTCCTGGGCCGTCCTGGGCGAACGGCACCTGCACCGGCCCGGCTACCACGAGGCCATCACCTCCCTGGCGTACCTGGCCGCGCACACCGACCGGATCGGCCTGGCGACCGCCGGGCTGATCGCCCCCGTGCACCACCCGGTGTGGCTCGCCGAGACCCTCGCCCACATCGACGTCCTGTCAGGCGGCCGCCTCACCGCGGGTTTCGTCCTCGGCTACCGCCCCGAGGAGTTCGCGCTGTACGGCGTCCGGCCCCAGGAGCGCGTATCGCGGTTCGAGGAGTGCCTGGAGCTGGTCACCCGGCTGTGGACCGAGGACGAGGTCACCCACGAAGGCCGCCGGCACCGGGTCGAGGACGCCTTCCTCTCGCCCCGGCCGGTCCAAAGGCCCCGCCCCCGCATCTGGAACGGCGGCCGCGTCGCCGCCGCCCTGGAGCGGACCGCCTGGGCGTGCGACGGCTGGACGACGTCCTTCAACGAGACCGACGAGGAACTCCCCGAGAAGATCGCCCTCTACCGGTCCTTCCCGCGCGGCCCGCGCTCGCTCGGCGCCGAGGTCATCATCTGCCGCGAGGGGTACGCCGCGCCCACCACCGCCGAGGCCCGCACCGCCCTGGAGGGCCCGCTGCGGGAGCTGTACGACGCGTACGGCGACTGGAAGCGCACCTCCGCCGACGCCGCCCGCTACGCCCAGCCGTGGGACGCCATCGCCGCCCGGTCCGTCATCGGCTCCACCGCCGAGTGCGCGGAGAGGATCGGCCGGTACGCGCAGATGGGCGCCGACGGGCTGATCCTGCGCGTCCAGCCGCCCGGCATGCCGCAGGCGGACGCCCTGCGCGCGATCGAGACGTTCGGCGCGCTCACCTCGGCGTGACCGCCCGTCGCACGGCGAGCGCGGCACGGCCGATGTACGCCATGGCGGCCTCGCCGGCCATCAGCAGCGGCTGCCGCACCCACACCACGCTCTCCCGCGCCGCTTGCGCCACCGGACACGGCACGGGGGCCCGCACGTACGGCAGCTGGCTCAGCGAGCGGTAACCGGCGTCCAGCGGCACGCCTTCGGCGGCCATCGCGGCCAGGAACGCCGACACGGGGCGGCCGCCGAAGGCCCCGGAGTCGTACCGCAGCATCGCCAGGTGCCAGGTGTGCCGGGTCGTGCCGGACGGTGCGGGGAGGAGGTCCAGGCCCGGCACGGCGCCGAGGGCCTCGGCGAGCGCGGCGGCAGCGCGGGCACGGCGGTCGATCCAGCCGTCCAGCAGCGCGAGCTGAGGGCGCAGCAGCGCCGCCTGGAATTCGGTCATCCGCAGGTTCCAGCCCAGCTCCGGATGGTCGTACCAGCCTCCGCCGGGGCGGCGCCCGACGTTGTGCAGGGACCACACGCGCTCGTACAGGGCATGATCGCCCATGACGACGATGCCGCCCTCCCCGGCCGTCATCGCCTTGCTCGACTGGAAGCTGAAGCAGGCCACGTCCCCCAGCGACCCCGCCGGGCGGCCGTGCCGCGCGGCGCCGTGCGCCTGCGCCGCGTCCTCCACCACGGGGAGCCCCGCACCGCGCAGCGCCTCCACGTCCGCGGGCGCCCCGGCCAGATGCACCGCCATGACGGCCTTCGTACGCGGACCGACGAGCGGGCGCACGGCCGCCGGGTCCAGGTGCAGCGTGTCCTCGGTGACGTCGGCGGCGACCGGCACCGCCCCGGCCAGCACCACGGCCGTGGCGCTCGCCACGAAGGTGTACGCGGGCACGATCACCTCGTCGCCGGGGCCGACGCCCAGGGCGCGAAGCGCCAGGAACAGCGCGACGGTGCCGTTCGCGGTGCACACCCCGTGGGCGGCCCCGGTGCGCCGCGCGAACGCCGCCGCGAACTCCTCCGTCGCCGTGCCGCTGGTGGCGCCCCACCGCCCGCTGTCCAGGACCGCCAGCAGGGCGCGGCGCTGCTCGTCGGTCGGGGGTGGCGGCCACGCGGGCCACCGCGGCGGCCGGTTCACACGATGCCCTTCAGCAGCCGGTCCATGGTGCCGTGCAGCACCTGCTCCCGGTCCGGCTCCGGAAGGCCGGCGAGCAGCACCCGGCCGAGCCCGGTCCGCAGGTCCAGGAAGACGGCGTCCGAGCCGAACGCGACCCGGTCCGCTCCGGCCTCGGCGACCATCCGCACCAGGTGACGTGCCGTCATACGCGAGCCGCAGGTCTCCAGGATGAGGTCGGGGCAGCGTTCCGCCGCCTCCACGGCCGGGCGGAACCCCTGGGGGAACAGCCCCGCGTGGCCCATGAGCAGAGGTACGCCGGGGTGGCGGGGCGAGACGGTCGCGAAGTGCCGGGCGTCGGACCAGGGGCTGCCGTGCTGGCTGTGTGCCAGGACGATCCGCCGCCGCTCGGCGGCCGCCTCGAACGCGGGCGTGTACGCGCGGTCGTCGAGCGCCGTCTCGTGCACCTCGGGGTGGAGCTTGACGCCGATGACGCCGGGCGCGTCCAGCAGGTCCCGCAGCCGTTCGGGGCCTTGCGGGTCGTGCGGCTGGTACACGGCGTAGCCGAGCAGCCGGCCGGGGTGGGCCTGGAGGGCCTGGAGGAGCAGGGCGTTGCCGGCGCGCGCGTCGGGCCCGACCGCCAGCAGGTGCGACACGCACGCGGTGGCGACCCCGCACCGGTCCATCATCGCGACCAGGCTCTCCGCCGAGCCGTCCGTGATGGCGAACGCGGACCACCGGCCGATGTGCCCGTGCGCGTCGATGACGTCCATGGCGCGGCTCATGGCTCACCGCCCAGCAGCCGCAGCGCGTTGCCGCCGGCGATGAGCGCCACGTCGGCGCCGGGCAGGTCGAGGGTGTCCAGCAGGTGACGCGGGCCGGCGTCGTCCGTGACGGGGGCGCCCGTCCCGAACAGCACGCGGTGGGCGCCGTACCGCTCGGCGAGCCACTCCACCTGGCGGTGGCCGCAGAGGGTGGAGGTGTCGACGTACAGGGAAGGGTGGGTCTCCAGCAGCTCGGCCAGTTCGCGCAGCGCGCGGTAGCCGGTGCCGGTCAGGACGATGCGCGGCGCCGGCGCGGCGGCGGCCAGCACACGCACCTCGGCCGCCGTCACCTCGTCGCGGGCGAGCAGCACGGTGGTGCCGCTCGCGGCCAGCTCGGCGAGCAGTCCCCGGGCGTGCGGGCCGGTGGGGGACCAGCCGTGGAGCCGGGGGCACAGGCGCGCCAGCGGGGCGCCGCCCGTCCACCGGCCGGTGCCGAGGGGGCCGGGCACGAGGACGGGTACGGGGAGCAGCCGCCGGTCGCCGATCAGCCCGAGCTGTCCGTTCCCGTCGCGCGGGTCGCCGTGGACGGCGTACGCGTGGCTGACGCACGCCGTGTCGATCCGCAGCCGCTCCAGCTCCGCGAGCAGCCCCGTCTCGTCCCGGCTGGGGACGTCGTCGTGGGGGAGGGGGCCGAGCATCCGGTTCACGTCGACGACCACGGTCATGACTTCAGGCCGCTGGTGGCGATGGAATCGGTCAGGTACCGCTGCAGCAGCCCGAAGACGAGCAGGCAGGGGACGACGGTGATGGTGGCTCCGGCCATGATCTGGTTGATGGTCACGTTCTCGCCCTCCAGCGTGGCGAGCCCCACGGTGAGCGTGCGCATGCCCTCCGACTGGCCGATGACCAGGGGCCACAGGAAGTCGTTCCAGTGCCACAGGAAGACGAACACGCCGAGCGTGGCGAGGACCGGCCGGATCAGGGGGAGCACGATCGTGGTGAACACCCGCCACTCCGACGCACCGTCGATCTTCGCCGCCTCGAACAGCTCGTCGGGCAGCTGCACGATGAACTGCCGCATCAGGAAGACGGCCTGGGAATTGGCGAGGGTCGGCACGATCAGGCCCCAGTACGTGTCCACGCCGCCCAGTTCCGAGACGAGGATGTAGTACGGGATGAGCGTGGCCTGGAACGGCACCATCAGCGTCGCCAGGAATGACCAGAACAGCACCTCGCGGCCCGGGAACCGCTTCTTGGCGAACGCGTACCCGGCCATCGACGCGAACAGCAGGATGAGCAGCACCGACACCAGCGAGTAGATCAGGGAGTTCATCGCCCAGCGCGTGATGTCGGCGCTCTGGAGGACGTCGGAGAAGTTCCGCCAGGTGGCCCGGGTCAGGTCGAGGGCGCCCGGCAGCGTCTTGCCGCCGGGCGGCGCGAAGGCCACCAGCACCATGATGACGAAGGGCGTGACGGTCACGAACGCGACCAGGCCCAGCAGGACCCCCAGCCTCAGCCGCGCCATCAGTCCTCCTCCCTTCCGATGAGCCGGCGCTGGATGAGCGAGAAGACGAGCACGACGAGGAAGAGGACCAGGCCCACCGCGCTGGCGTAGCCGAAGTCGAAGAACTTGAAGCCGGAGTCGTAGAGGAAGTACACGAGGGAGTAGCTGGCCCTGACCGGCCCGCCGGCGGTCATCACGTACATGGCGTCGAAGACCTGGAAGGCCTGGATCGCCTCGATGACCAGGACGAAGAAGAGCACCGGGCGCAGGAGGGGCAGGGTCACCCAGCGGAA
This sequence comes from Streptomyces ficellus, assembly GCF_030406405.1. Taxonomy (GTDB): domain Bacteria; phylum Actinomycetota; class Actinomycetes; order Streptomycetales; family Streptomycetaceae; genus Streptomyces; species Streptomyces ficellus_B. The sequence goes on along the minus strand of NZ_JAUEPL010000001.1, from coordinate 133,930 downwards.
GCGCTGCCAGGCGCTCGCGCCGTCGATGGTGGCGGCCTCGGTGACCTCCCGGGGGATGGACTGGAGCCCGGCGAGGAGGATCAGCATGGAGTAGCCGAAGCCCTTCCAGGCCGAGGCGGCGGCGATGGACGGCAGGACGAGGGACTCGTTGCCGAGGAAGTCGATCTCTCCGAGGCCGAGGGCGCCGAGGGTGGAGTTCAGCAGTCCGTCCTCCACCTCGTAGATCCACTTCCAGATGACCGCGGCGAGGACGATGCTGGTGACGTACGGCAGGAAGAACAGGCCCCGGAAGAAGCCGCGCAGCCAGAGCGTGCGGTACAGCAAGGCGGCGGTGCCGAGCGCGAGCAGCACCGTCATGGGGACGTACAGCGCGGTGTAGACGGCGGTGACGCCGAGGCTCTCCCAGAACAGGTCGTCGTTCAGCAGCCGGGTGTAGTTGGCGGCGCCGATGAAGTCCCACTCGCCGCTGAGCCGGTAGTCGGTGAGCGACAGGAACGCGGCACCGAGCGTGGGGCCGAAGCGGAAGACGAGGAACAGGGCGAGCATCGGCGCCACGAACGCCAGCCCCACCAGCGCCTCCCGCCGCCGCGCGGGAGCGGGCCGCCTCCCGGCCGCCGCCGCCGCGGCCACCGCCCGGGCCGCGCCCTCGGCGGGTGCCGCGGCCGGCGGGGCGGTGGGGAGCGCGTCGTCGGGGGACGTCTCGCGGGGCTCGAGCTTGCTCAACGCTGCCGCGCCAGCAGATCGTCGCCTTCCTTGGCCGCCGCCTCCAGTGCCTGCTCAGGGGACTTCTTGCCGGTGAGCGCGGCCTGGATCTCGGGGGTGATCAGCGCCATCAGCTGGCGGGCGGCCGGGTGCGGCTCGCCGGGGAAGGTGTGGGCGAGAGCCGCCTCGTACTCCTTGGCGAACGGGCTGCCGTTGGGCACGGTGACATCCGTACGCGGTGAGAAGAACCCGCCCGCCGTGCCCATGGACCGGATCTGCGCGGGCTCGGTCATATAGGTGATGAATTTCTCGGCACCGGTCAGGTTCTTGGTCCTGGCGTTGATGCCGAGGCCGCCCGGCATACCGAAGCAGACCTGCTTGCGGGGCCCGGTGAGGGCGGGGCCGACGATCGCGTTCCCCTTCCCCCATGTCTTCTCGGCGAGGGCGGCGTCGGAGGGCGTGTTCGTGTAGCCCATCGCCACCTGTTCCTTGCCCAGCGCCTGGTCGGTGAAGAGGTTGGCGTTGGTCAGCGCGGACCTCGGTACGGCGCCCGCCTTGTAGAGGTCGACGAGGAAGGTGAGCGCCTCGACGCCCTCGGGGCTGCTGAACGCGGTCTTCTTGCCGCTCTCGTCGAAGACCTTGCCGCCCGCCTGCCACAGCAGCGGGTAGAAGCTCATATTGAGCGAGGCCTCGTTGCTGGCGGAGTAGTCGAGGGTCGCGACCCCGGCCCGCTTCAGCTTCGGCGCGGCGGCCTTGAGGGCGTCCCAGGTGGCGGGCGGTTCCTTTATCCCCGCCTTGTCCAGGAGTTTCTTGTTGTAGAGCGTGCTGGTGACGGTGTGGTAGATCGGCGCCGCGTAGACCTTGCCGTCCTGCGTCATGGCTTCCAGGGCCGCCGGGCGGAACGCGCTCCTTGCCTTTTCGATGGCCCGGTCCACCGGCTGCACCGCGCCGTTCGCCTGGAACTGCGGGATCTGGTCGGGGCCGAGCAGCACCACGTCGGGGCCCTTGCCACTGCCGAACGCGGTGGCGAGCTTCTGGTCCCGGTTCTCCCAGGGCAGTTGCTCGACGGCGAGGTCGAGGTCCTTGTGGGCCGCCTCGAAGCCCTTTTCGATGCCGTCCCAGTACGCGGCGTTGGCCTTCGGATCCATGATCACCGGGTACATCCAGACGGTGACCTTGTTCGACCCCGAGCCGCTGTCACCGCCGGCGCACCCGGCCGCGGTCAGCGCGGTGAGGGTGAGGAGTGCGAGAGGAACGGTGGCGCGCTTGAAACCTGTCTTCATGGGGGCCTCCGGAAGGCCTGTCAAAACCTGGACAGTTTCGGCCTGGGCCGAAAGTAGCTGGGCTGTTTTGGACTGTCAATGCTGCGCGCCCGCGCCTCGCGGCGCCATCCGGCAGGCCACCGCGACGGCCGTAGGGATGACCCCCGGATGAGCCATGCCACCCTCCGGCGAACAGCGGACGAAACGTCAGTCCACCGTTGCGGGCGCCTGCTCGACGGTGCGTCAGGTGTGGTCCGGTCACGATGACGGTGCGGGCCGACGGCGGGTGTGGTGGGGTGGTGAGTGTGCCCGCGGGCGACGCGTGTCCGGAGTCGATTCGGCCGGTTCGGCGCGGGCCCGTGTCGCAGTTGGGCCGAACGGGTGAGGGAGGCGAGGATAGGCGTATGAGTAGGTACGAGAGGTACGACGTCACCGACGAACAATGGGAGGGCCTGGCCCAGGTCGTTCCGCTTCGTGGGCGCAACGAGTGGCCGTCGAGGGTCGACCACCGGACGATCCCGCAGGACTACGAGGCCGCCGAGCAGCGCCGCATGGTCGTCCTGCGGGTGCAGGTCTTCTCCGACGCGCGCGAGGTCGCCGAGCACCTCATCGCGCAGGTCCCCGTCCTGCTGGATCTGACGGCGGCGGACGCGGACGTCGCCAAGCGGATCCTGGACTTCAGCAGCGGCGTCGTCTTCGGGCTCGGCAGCGGCATGCACCGGGTCGACCGGAACGTCTTCCTGCTGGCGCCGGCCGGCACGGAGGTCGAGGGAATCGCCGCCGCGGCCGTCCCGCAGCCCTGACCCTCGCCGGCCCTCTCCCCCGTTCGTTGGAAGGTTGTTCGGGCGGAACGGTTCAGCGTGACGCGCTGCCCCTACGGTCCGAGCATGCATGCAACTCGCCCCGGCATCCCCGGACCGGCAGGCCCCGCCGAGCCCACGCCGCTTCCGCAACCCCGCCGCCACGTACGCCCCACGCGCCCCGTCGTCACGGAACTGCGGCTGTCCGCCTTCAAATCCCATCGTGGTGCCGCCTTCCGGCTCGGGCCGGTGACGCTCTTCGCGGGGGCGAGCGGCAGTGGCAAGTCCAGCGCGCTGCAGGCGTACGAGGCGCTGGCGCTGCTGGGCGCCGGCGCCTCGCTCGCCGGTGCCTTCCCCGACCCGGTCGCCTGCGTGCCCGAGCGCGCGGAGGCGGACGCGCAGGGACGGCGCGGCTTCCGGATCGGCTGCACCGTGGACGGCCCGGCCGGGCCCGTGCGCCTGGACCTGGCCGTCCAGGCCGAGCCGGAGCTCCGCGTCGTGGGCGAGCGGCTGACGGGCGGCGACGGACGGACGCTGCTCACGACGGCGCTGCGCGACCCCGGCCGCCGTACCGTGCAGGCCGAGTGGCACACCGCCGGATCGGTGCCGGTCACCCGCGGCCCACTGCCGGGTGACCGGCTCGGTACGGCGCTGCTGCCGCTGCGCGTGGCGGGCAAGACCGAAGGGCAGCGGCGTGTGCTCGCCGCCGCCGAGCAGGTCGTCGTGGCGCTCCGGTCCGTCTTCCCCTGCGACCCTCAGCCGCAGCGGATGCGGGCGCCCGTGGCGGTGGGTGAAGGGCGGCTGCGGCGCGGCTGCGACAACCTCGCCGAGGTGCTCCACCGCACGCGCACCGGCTGCCCGCGCCGGCACGCCCGGCTCGCGGCCGTCGCCCGGGCGGGCTGCGCCGGGCAGGTCCGCGACCTGGGCGTCGAGGAACTCGCCGACGGGACGGTACGGGCGGTGCTCGGCCGAGGGGCGGACGGCGGCGGTACGCCCGTCGGGCGGCTCGGCGAGGGCGAACTGCGGTACCTCGCGCTCGCGCTGGTGCTGCTCACCGGCCCGGGCGTGCTCGCCATGGACCGGGCGGCGGAGGTGCCCGACGCGATGCAGACGCTCACCGTCCTCGCCGACGGCTTCGACCGCGCCCTGGACCGGCGCCAGACGCGGGAACTGGCCGCGCTGGCCGGGCAGATCTGCGCCGAGGGCCACATGCGGCTGGTGGGGACGGTCGGCGAGACGGGGGCCGGGGCCGCGCGCGGGCGGGCCGGAGTGACGGTGGTAGACCTGAGCCCGTGACGGAACTGGATGTGCAGGGATTGCAGCGCAGGCTCGCGCAGTTCGCGGCCTCGCGGGAGTGGCAGCCGTACCACACGCCGAAGAACCTGGCGGCGGCGCTGAGCGTCGAGGCGGCCGAACTGCTGGAGATCTTCCAGTGGTTGACGCCCGAAGAGGCCGACCGCGTGATGGACGACCCGCAGACGGCGCACCGGGTGGCGGACGAGGTCGCCGACGTGCTGGCGTACCTGCTCCAGTTCTGCGGCGTGCTCGGCATCGATCCGCTCGCCGCGCTCTCCGCCAAGATCGACCGGAATGAGGTCCGCTTCCCGGTGGGACGGCCTCCGGGGCGGGCCGCACGGGGGGACCGCAATGCGGACCGGGACGCTGATCGGGATGCGGACCGAGACGCTGATCGGAACGCTGATCGGGATGCGGGTCGTCACTCTACGGAGTGATCGAGTTATGCACTCTGAGCTTCGTGTCCACAGATTTCCGAATTCCCCTGGCGTTTGGGTCCGTTCAGCTTCACTCTGGGTAGTGAATAGGTGGGCGGAAAGTCGTATGAACGGGGGCGGCGTAGATGGATGCGGAGCGGCTGATCGCGGCCGGACGGCGCGCCCTGGCGGAGAGCCGGGTGGCGCTGGACATCGTGACGGAGGCCTGGCAGGCACAAGCGCTCGCCCAGGCGATCGGAAACCAGCTGGCGCTGACGGGGCCACTGGAGCTGAGGGGCGAGGCGCGTGGCCTCAGCGAGATCGGCGGACGCGGCGGGCCGGGGCCGGACCATCCGGCCCTGCGCCCGGACGGGCTGCGAGCGGCAAGGCTCTCGGACGTCGCGGATGTGCGGCGCACATTACTGGGGCTGGGCGCGCTGCTGGGCGAGGTGGGCATCGCGCTCGTCGGCGTCGCCTGCGCCACTGATGAGGAGGGGCTCTACTGGCAGTGCATCGAGGCGATCGACGCCGCCGACGAATCGAGCGACCGCGTGCGCGTCATGCTGCGCCGCCTGACGGTACGAGAGCGGACCAGACCGCCCGGCGGGCCCCCCGACCGGGCGACCATGACGGACCCCGCGGACTCTACGGCGGGCCCGTCATGACCCCGCCCGCGCCGGCGAGTGCGGGTGACGCGCCGCGACCGCTCACGCCGGGGACGGCGGGCGCGCGCGAGGGCTACCTGCCGGTGTTGCGGCCCGCGGGAGAGCTGGTTGCGGGTGCGGAGCAGGCGGTGTCGGGCGAGGCGGGAGTCGCGGCGGGCATGGCGGGGGCGGCGTCGGGTGCCTCCGGGGCGGCCGGGGCGGCGGTGGGCTTGGTGGCCGGCGTCGTGGGGGCGGCGGACTCCGCGCTCGGGGTCGCGGTGGACGGGAAGCGGGTGGCCGAGGACTGTAGTTCGGCGTCCAGTTGCGAGAGGTCGGCGGTCAGGGCCGCCATCAGCTCCTCCATCTGCTGCAGCAGGCCCTTCTGTTCGGGCACGGCTTCCTGGGACATGGCGGCCTCCTCGGCCCTGGCCCTCCCCAGTGGGGGAGGGCGACAAGAGAGAACGACGCGCCGACATCCGCCGCCGGCGCGCGGGCCGGGCGGTCCGGCTCCGCCCGAGCCAACGACGGGTATGGGCCGGGGGTCACTGGCGGGGACGTCCGGGGCCCGTGGGTCGATGAGGTTCACCCGGCGGGGACCGAGCGGTTGACGGCCGGTCGACGGGGCCGGTCGACGGGGCTGGTCGACGGGGCGGAACCTGCGGGGCTGGAGCGGGCCCCGGTCCCGTCCGTCGTCAACCCTCGCCCGCGCGCCCCTCACCCGCACGCCCCCCTTCCGCGCGGGCGACCGGGCCGTGGCCCGGCCGCCGGAACGGGGGCAGGCGGAAAACCCGTGGTCGGGCCGGGCGTACCGGGCGATACTCGGACGCGTGTTCCTGACGATCAGTACGACCGGTTCCCCAGAGCGCCCCGCCACCGACCTCGGTTTCCTGCTGCACAAGCATCCCGACAAGGCGCAGGCGTTCTCCACCGCGCACGGCACGGCGCATGTCTTCTACCCCGAGGCATCCACCGAGCGCTGCACGGCGGCGCTGCTGCTGGAGGTGGACCCCGTCGCGCTGGTCCGGCGCGGCAAGGGCAAGGGCCGGGGCGGGGCGCCCGACGCGGCGCTGGCGCAGTACGTCAACGACCGGCCGTACGCGGCGTCCTCGCTGCTGTCCGTCGCGCTGAGCACCGTCTTCAAAAGCGCGCTGCGCGGCGTGTGCACCGCGCTGCCGGAGCGGGCCGCCGGGCCGCTGCCGCTGCGGATCGAGGTGCCCGCGCTGCCCGCGCGCGGTGGCGCCGAACTGGTCCGTTCGCTGTTCGGGCCGCTGGGCTGGGCGTCGGTCGAGGCCGAGCCGGTGGTGCTGGACGAGCGGTTCCCGCAGTGGGGGGACTCCCGCTACGTACGGCTGGTGCTGGAGGGCGAGGTGCGGCTCGCCGACGCGCTGCGGCACCTGTACGTCCTGCTGCCGGTCCTCGACGACGCCAAGCACTACTGGGTGGCGCCCGACGAGGTCGACAAACTGCTGCGCGCCGGAGAGGGCTGGCTGGCCGAGCACCCCGAGCAGAAGCTCATCACCAGCCGCTACCTGTCGCGCCGCTGGGGCCTGACCCGGCAGGCGATGGAGCGGCTGGAGCTGGTGCGGCTCGCCGAGGCCGACGACCTGGAGGTCGAGGACGTCGACAACGCCGTCGACGAGACGACCGACACCGAGGACAAGCCGGTGCCGCTCGCCGAGCAGCGGCGGGAGGCGATACTCCGGGCGCTGCGCGACGCCGGGGCGAGCACGGTGCTCGACCTGGGGTGCGGCCAGGGCCAGTTGGTGCAGGCGCTGCTCAAGGACGTCCGGTTCACCGACATCCTGGGCGTGGACGTGTCCATGAGGGCGCTGACCATCGCCGCGCGCCGGCTGCGTCTTGAGTCGATGGGGGAGCGGCAGGCGGAGCGCGTGAACCTGCTCCAGGGCTCGCTGACGTACACCGACAAGCGGCTGAAGGGCTATGACGCGGCCGTGCTCAGCGAGGTCATCGAGCACCTCGACCTGCCGCGGCTGCCCGCCCTCGCATACGCGGTGTTCGGCTCGGCGCGGCCCGGGACGGTGATCGTGACGACACCGAACGTCGAGTACAACGTGCGCTGGGAGACGCTGCCCGCCGGGCATGTGCGCCACGGCGACCACCGCTTCGAGTGGACCCGCGAGGAGTTCCGTGCCTGGGCGCACGAGGTGGGCGAACGGCACGGGTACGGCGTGGAGTTCGTCCCCGTGGGGCCGGACGACCCCGAAGTCGGCCCGCCCACGCAGATGGCCGTCTTCAGCAGGAAGACAGCGACGACCACGAAGGAGGAGAAGGCCGCGTGACCGAGACCACGACCCGCAGGCTGCCGGTCACCGACCTGTCCCTCGTCGTACTCGTCGGAGCCACCGGCTCCGGCAAGTCGACCTTCGCGCGCAAGCACTTCAAGCCCACCGAGGTCATCTCCTCGGACTTCTGCCGCGGTCTGGTCGCCGACGACGAGAACGACCAGAGCGCGAGCGGCGACGCCTTCGACGTCCTGCACTACATCGTCGGCAAGCGCCTCGCCGCCGGCCGGCTGACCGTGGTCGACGCGACCAGCGTGCAGCAGGAGAGCCGCCGGCAGCTGGTGCGCCTGGCCCGCGAGCACGACGTGCTGCCCATCGCCATCGTCCTCGACATGCCCGAGGAGGTGTGCGCCGAGCGCAACGCCACCCGGCCCGACCGGGCCGGCATGCCCCGCCATGTCATCCAGCGCCACCGCCGCGAGCTGCGCCGTTCGCTGCGCGGCCTGGAGCGCGAGGGCTTCCGCAAGGTGCACATCCTGCGCGGCGAGGCAGAGGCCGAGGCCGCCGAGGTCGTCCGGGAGAAGCGGTTCAACGACCTGCGCCACCTCACGGGCCCCTTCGACATCATCGGTGACGTCCACGGCTGCTCCTCCGAGCTGGAGACGCTGCTCGCCAAGCTCGGGTACGACAACGGCGTCCACCCCGAGGGGCGTACGGCGGTGTTCGTCGGCGACCTGGTCGACCGCGGCCCGGACAGCCCCGGCGTACTGCGCCGCGTCATGGGCATGGTGGCCTCCGGTGACGCGCTGTGCGTGCCCGGCAACCACGAGAACAAGCTCGGGCGCTGGCTCAAGGGCAGGAAGGTCCAGCACACGCACGGGCTCGCCGAGACGATCGCGCAACTGGAGGGGGAGAGCGAGGAGTTCAGGGCCCAGGTGCGGGAGTTCATCGACGGGCTCGTCAGTCACTACGTCCTCGACGACGGCAGGCTCGTCGTGTGCCACGCCGGTCTGCCGGAGAAGTACCACGGCCGCACGTCCGGCCGGGTGCGCTCGCACGCGCTGTACGGCGACACCACCGGCGAGACCGACGAGTTCGGGCTGCCGGTGCGCTACCCGTGGGCCGAGGAGTACCGGGGCCGTGCCGCGGTCGTCTACGGCCACACGCCCGTGCCCAACACCTCGTGGATCAACAACACCATCTGCCTCGACACCGGCGCCGTCTTCGGCGGGAAGATGACCGCGCTGCGCTGGCCGGAGCGCGAACTGGTCGACGTACCCGCCGAGAAGGTCTGGTACGAGCCGGTCAAGCCGCTGGCCACCGAGGCGCCCGGCGGGCACCAGGGCCGGCCGCTCGACCTGGCGGACGTGCACGGGCGGCGGGTCGTGGAGACCCGGTACGCGGGCAACGTCGGCGTACGCGAGGAGAACGCGGCGGCCGCGCTGGAGGTCATGAGCCGGTTCGCGGTGGACCCGCGGCTGCTGGCGTACCTGCCACCGACGATGGCACCCACGGCGACCTCCAAGAGCGACGGCTACCTGGAGCACCCGGCGGAGGCGTTCGCGCAGTACCGGGCGGACGGCGTCGAGCGGGTGGTGTGCGAGGAGAAGCACATGGGCTCGCGGGCCGTGGCGCTGGTGTGCCGCGACGCGGACGCGGCCCGCGAGCGGTTCGGCGTGGCGGGCCCCACGGGGACGCTGCACACCCGCACCGGGCGGCCGTTCTTCGATGACGAGACGGTCACCGAGCAGGTGCTGGAGCGGCTGCGCGCGGCCGTGACGGCGGCTGGGCTGTGGGAGGAGCCGGCAGCGTCCAAGGGCGCCTCCGGCGCGGGCGACTGGCTGCTGCTGGACGGCGAGCTCATGCCGTGGTCGCTCAAGGCGTCCGGGCTGCTGCGCACGCAGTACGCGGCGGTCGGCGCCGCGTCCGGCGCGGTGTTCCCCGGCGCCGTCGCGGCGCTGGAGGCGGCCGTGGGCAGGGGCGTCGACGTGACGGGCCTGCTGGGCACGCAGCGGGAGCGGGCGGCGGACGCGGCTGCGTTCACCGAGGCGTACCGGCGCTACTGCTGGGACACCGAGGGGCTGGAGGGGGTGCGGTTCGCGCCGTTCCAGATCCTGGCCGCGCCGGGCCGCTCGCTGGCGGCCGTACCGCACGACGAGCAGCTGGCATGGCTCGACCGGCTGGTGGAGCACGACCCGACCGGCCTGCTCCAGGGGACGCGGCGCCTGGTCGTCGACACCGGCGACGACGACTCGGTCCGGGCCGGCATCGACTGGTGGCTGGAGCTGACCGGCGCGGGCGGCGAGGGCATGGTCGTCAAGCCCCTCCAGGCGCTCGCGCGGGACGGCAAGGGGCGGCTGGTGCAGCCGGGCATCAAGGTGCGCGGCCGGGAGTACCTGCGGATCATCTACGGTCCGGAGTACACGCGCCCGGAGAACCTGGAGCGGCTGCGCGGCCGTTTCCTCGGCCACAAGCGCTCCCTGGCCCTGCGCGAGTACGCACTCGGCCTGGAGGCGCTGGACCGGCTGGCGGCCGGGGAACCGCTGTGGCGGGTCCACGAGGCGGTCTTCGCCGTGCTGGCCCTGGAGTCGGAGCCGGTCGACCCGCGCCTGTGATCCGCCGCGGCGGCCACCGACCCGGGGAGGGACACCTCCCCGGGCGGTCCGCCGGTGTGACAGGGGCCGGGTGAAGGGTGAAGGGGGGCTCGCGCGGTCAGGATGGAGGCATGGGATTCCATGTCGATTCCGAGACCGGGCGGCTCCGCCGCGTCATCCTGCACCGGCCCGATCTGGAGCTGAAGCGGCTGACGCCCAGCAACAAGGACGCGTTGCTCTTCGACGACGTCCTGTGGGTACGCCGGGCACGCCAGGAGCACGACGGGTTCGCCGATGTGCTCCGGGACCGGGGAGTGCAGGTGCACCTCTTCGGGGACCTGCTGTGCGAGGCGCTGGAGGTCCCCGCCGCGAGGAAACTCGTCCTGGACCGGGTCTTCCACGAGAAGGAGTACGGGCCGCTGGCCACCGACCACCTCAGGGCGGTGTTCGACGGCATGGAGACGAGCCGGCTGGTCGAGGCGCTCGTCGGCGGGATGACCAAACGCGAGTTCCTCGCGGGCCACGCCGAGCCGACGTCCGTCCGCTTCCATGTGATGGACCTCGACGACTTCCTGCTGCCGCCGCTGCCCAACCACCTGTTCACCCGGGACACCTCGGCCTGGATATACGACGGTGTCGCCATCAACGCGATGCGCTGGCCCGCCCGGCAGCGCGAGACCGTCCACTTCGAGGCCATCTACAAGCACCACCCCCTGTTCACCGGCCCGGAGGCGGGCTCCTTCCACCACTGGTCGGAAGGGCAGGACGACTACCCCTCCACCATCGAGGGGGGTGACGTCCTGGTCATCGGCAATGGCGCGGTGCTGATCGGGATGAGCGAGCGCACCACCCCGCAGGCGGTGGAGATGCTGGCGCGCGGCCTGTTCGCGGCCGGCTCCGCGCGGACGATCGTGGCGCTGGACATGCCGAAGAGCCGGGCGTTCATGCACCTGGACACGGTGATGACGATGGTCGCGCACGACACGTTCACGCAGTACGCGGGGCTCGGCATGCTGCGCTCGTACACCATCGAGCCGGGCGAGGGGCACCGGGCGCTGAAGGTCACCGACCATCCGCCCCAGCACATGCACAGCGCGATCGCGGCGGCGCTCGGCCTGCCCGCGATCCGGGTGCTCACCGCGACGCAGGACGTGCACACGGCGGAGCGCGAACAGTGGGACGACGGCTGCAACGTGCTGGCGGTGGAGCCGGGCGTCGTCGTCGCGTACGAGCGCAATGTCACCACCAACACGCATCTGCGCAAGGAGGGCATCGAGGTCATCGAGATCCCGGGCAGCGAACTCGGCCGGGGCAGGGGAGGCCCGCGCTGTATGAGCTGTCCGGTCGTACGGGACGCGGACCCCGGCCAGTCGCCGTAGAGGAACCGCCTGTATAGGCATGCTGAAGCTCGTATAGACTTCCACGGTCCTCGTACTCGGAACCCAGGAGCGTCCCATGGCCACCGACCTCACCGGCCGCCACTTCCTCAAGGAGCTGGACTTCACCGCCGAGGAGTTCCGCGGCCTGATCGACCTGGCCGCCGAGCTCAAGGCCGCCAAGAAGGCCGGCACGGAGGTCCAGCAGCTGCGCGGCAAGAACATCGCGCTGATCTTCGAGAAGGCCTCGACCCGTACGCGCTGCTCCTTCGAGGTCGCCGCGGCCGATCAGGGAGCCTCGACCACGTACATCGACCCGGCGGGCTCCCACATCGGCAAGAAGGAGTCCGCCAAGGATACGGCCCGCGTCCTCGGCCGGATGTTCGACGCCATCGAGTTCCGGGGCGACCGTCAGGCCACCGTCGAGGAGCTGGCCGCCCACGCGGGCGTGCCCGTCTACAACGGCCTGACCGACGACTGGCACCCCACCCAGATGCTCGCCGATGTGCTCACGATGACCGAGCACACCGACAAGCCGCTGGAGCGCGTCGCGTTCGCCTACCTCGGCGACGGCCGCTACAACATGGGCAACTCCTACCTGGTCACCGGAGCGCTGCTCGGCATGGACGTACGGATCGTGGCGCCCAAGGCGTACTGGCCGGCCGACGGGATCGTCGCGCGGGCGCACGAGGCGGCCGAGGCCAGTGGGGCGCGCGTCACGCTCACCGAGGACATCGCCGAGGGTGTCCGGGGCGCCGACTTCATCGCCACCGATGTGTGGGTGTCCATGGGCGAGCCGCAGGAGGTCTGGGACGAGCGCATCGCCGCCCTCGGCCCGTACGCCGTGACCATGGACGTGCTGCGGGCGACCGGGAACCCGGACGTGAAGTTCCTGCACTGCCTGCCCGCCTTCCACGACCTCGGCACCGCGGTCGGCCGCGAGATCCACGAGCGCCACGGCCTGACCGAGCTGGAGGTCACCGACGAGGTCTTCGAATCCGAGCACTCCCTCGTCTTCGACGAGGCCGAGAACCGGATGCACACGATCAAGGCCGTCCTGGTGGCCACGCTGGCGGGCCCCGCCGGGCAGGTCACGAAATCCGCGGCGCCGGGAGCGTGAACCAGACGGCCTTGCCCTGGCCGGTACGCCGGTGACCGCAGGCCGCACTGAGCGTACGTATCAGCAGCAGGCCCCGGCCGTGCTCCTGCCAGGGGTCGGGCGGGGCGTCGTGCTCGGGTGACAGGTCGCCGGGCGGGTCGGGGTCGTGGTCGTGCACCTCGACCCGGAAGCCCTTCGGCGACAGCTCCACCAGCAGCTCGATCGGGCCCTTGCCGGATGTGTGCTCCACCGCGTTCGCCACGAGCTCGGCCGTCAGCAGCTCGGCCGTGTCCCGGTCCGCCGACGTCTCCAGCCCGGCGAGCGCCGTCCGTATCAGGGCACGCGCGATGGGCACGGCGGCCGTGGTGTGCGGCAGTGCGATGCGCCAGGAGTAGGGGCCGGAAGGTTCGAGCACGGCGGAGTCCGTTTCGGTGGAGCCGGTTCCATTCGGGTGCAGAAGAGACAGGAGAGATCGCAGAGACCTGTGAGGTCCGATCTTCAACCTTACGAAGTGCAATCAACCGAACGACCGGCCCCCGCCCGCCCCCGGGGGAACCTGTGCCTCAGCCGGTACAGGACCTGCGTCGGTTACGGACAGCTGTTACAGGGTCACCGCTCAGCGTATCGCGCATACGTGACGGAAGTCACGTACAAGTGATAAGTTCGAGAGGCAGGCATTCACGCAGAAGCCGGCACGCAGCACCCAGCACCCAGTAGTAGCCCGTAGCAGCCAGCGGAAGTCAGCAGCGTCGCTCTCGCCGAGGGAGGCCGCACGTCATGAGCCCCTTTTCCAGCTCCGCGCCCCGCACCGAGGAGTGGCGGCACGTACGGCTCGCCATCGACGACGGCGTCGCCACCGTCACCCTCGCCCGGCCCGCCAAGCTCAACGCGCTCACCTTCGGCGCCTACGCCGACCTGCGCGACCTGCTCGCCGAACTGTCCCGCGAGCGCGCCGTCCGCGCCCTGGTCCTCGCCGGTGAGGGCCGCGGCTTCTGCTCCGGCGGCGACGTGGACGACATCATCGGCGCCACCCTCGCCATGGACACCGCCCAGCTCCTCGACTTCAACCGCATGACCGGACAGGTCGTCCGCGCCCTGCGCGAAGCGCCCTTCCCGGTGATCGCCGCCGTCCACGGTGTCGCCGCGGGCGCCGGGGCCGTCCTCGCGCTGGCCGCCGACTTCCGGATCGCCGACCCCTCCGCCCGCTTCGCCTTCCTCTTCACCAAGGTCGGCCTCTCCGGCGGCGACATGGGCGCCGCCTACCTGCTGCCCCGCGTCGTCGGCCTCGGCCACGCCACCCGCCTCCTCATGCTCGGCGAGCCCGTCCGCGCCCCCGAGGCCGAGCGCATCGGGCTCATCAGCGAGCTCACCGGCGAAGGCCACGCCGACACCCGCGCCGCCGAACTCGCCCGCCACCTCGCGGACGGCCCCGCCCTGGCGTACGCCCAGACCAAGGCGCTCCTCACCGCCGAACTCGACATGCCGCTCGCCGCCGCCGTCGAACTGGACGCCGCCACCCAGGCCCTGCTCATGAACGGCGCGGACTACGCCGAGTTCCACGCCGCCTTCACCGAGAAGCGGCCGCCCAAGTGGCAGGGGCGGTGACCGGCCATGCCCCGTCCCCTGCGTGTCGCCGTCATCGGCGGCGGGCCCGGCGGGCTCTACGCCGCGGCGCTCCTCAAGCGCCTCGATCCCGCCCGTGACATCACCGTCTGGGAGCGGGGCGCCCCCGACGACACCTTCGGCTTCGGCGTCGTCCTCTCCGACGAGACCCTCGGCGGCATCGAGCACGCCGACCCGGAGGTGTACCGGGCGCTCCAGGCGGAGTTCGTCCGCTGGGACGACATCGACATCGTCCACCGCCGCCGCACCCTCACCTCCGGCGGCCACGGCTTCGCCGCCCTCGGCCGCCGCCGGCTCCTGGAGATCCTCCACGAGCGCTGCGCCGGCCTCGGCGTACGCCTCCGCTTCCGCACCGAGGCGCCGCCCGCCGCCGAGCTGGCCACCGCGTACGACCTGGTCGTCGCCGCCGACGGCGTACACAGCCGGACCCGCGAGGCGCACGCCGACGTGTTCGCGCCCCGCCTCACCACCCACCGCTGCCGCTACATCTGGCTCGCCGCCGACTTCGCCTTCGACGCGTTCCGCTTCGAGATCGCGGAGACCGAACACGGCGTGATGCAGCTCCACGGCTACCCGTACGGGCCCGACGCCTCCACCGTCATCGTGGAAATGCGCGAAGAGGTGTGGCGGGCCGCCGGGTTCGACGAGCTGGACGAGCAGGAGTCCATCGCCCGCTGCGCCAAGATCTTCGCCGACGCGCTGCGGGGGCGGCCCCTGTCCTCGAACAACTCCACCTGGACCGCCTTTCGCACCGTCGTCAACGACCGCTGGTCGCACGGCGGCATCGTCCTCCTCGGCGACGCCGCCCACACCGCGCACTTCTCGATCGGCTCCGGCACCAAGCTCGCCGTCGAGGACGCCCTCGCGCTCGCCGCCTGCGTTGAGGAGCAGCCCACCCTGGACCGGGCGCTGGCCGCGTACGAGGCCGAACGCCGCCCCGTCGTGGAATCCACCCAGCGCGCGGCCGCCGCCAGCCTCCGCTGGTTCGAGGACCTCGCCGGATACCTGGACCAGCCGCCCCGCCAGTTCGCCTTCAACCTCCTCACCCGCAGCCGCCGCGTCACCCACGACAACCTGCGGCTGCGCGATTCGCGCTTCACCGACGCCGTCGAACGCGACTTCGGCTGCCCGCCCGGCACTCCGCCGATGTTCACCCCGTTCCGGCTGCGCGGGCTGACCCTGCGCAACCGCGTCGTCGTCTCACCCATGGACATGTACTCGGCCGTGGACGGCGTCCCCGGCGACTTCCACCTCGTCCACCTCGGCGCCCGCGCCCTCGGCGGCGCCGGGCTCGTCATGACCGAGATGGTCTGCGTCAGCGCCGAGGGCCGGATCACCCCCGGCTGCGCCGGGCTCTACACGCCCGGCCAGGCCGCCGCCTGGCGCCGCGTCACCGACTTCGTCCACCAGCAGTCACCCGGCACCGCCATCGGCGTCCAGCTCGGCCACTCCGGCCGCAAGGGCTCCACCAAACTCATGTGGGAGGGCATCGACCAGCCCCTCGACTCCGGCAACTGGCCGGTCGTGGCCGCCTCCCCGATCCCGTACCGCCCGGGCGTCAACCAGGTGCCGTACGAACTGCACCGGGCGGCGCTCACCGACATAAGGGAACAGTTCGCCGCCGCCGCCCGGCGGGCCGCCCGCGCCGGGTTCGACCTGCTCGAACTGCACTGCGCCCACGGCTATCTGCTCTCCGGCTTCCTCTCCCCGCTCACCAACCGGCGCACCGACGCCTACGGCGGCTCCCTGGAGCGGCGGCTGCGCTTCCCGCTGGAGGTCTTCGACGCCGTACGGGGGGTGTGGCCCGGCGAACGGCCCATGACCGTACGCATCTCGGCCACCGACTGGGCGCCCGGCGGCACCACGGCCGAGGAGGCCGTCGAGATCGCCCGCGCCTTCGTCGCCCACGGCGCCGACGCCATCGACGTCTCCACCGGCCAGGTCGTGCCCGACGAGCACCCCGAGTACGGCCGCTCGTACCAGACCCCGTACGCCGACCGTATCCGCAACGCCCTGAAGGTCCCCGTCATCACGGTCGGCGCGATCTCGTCCTGGGACGACGTCAACTCCCTGCTGCTGGCCGGGCGCGCCGACCTGTGCGCCCTGGCCCGCCCGCACCTGTACGACCCGCACTGGACCCTGCACGCCGCCGCCGACCAGGGCTACGAGGGCCCCGCCGCGCCCTGGCCCCTGCCGTACCGCGCCGGCAGCCGCACACCCCCGACGGGCCGCACCGACGCCCCCAAGCCCCGGCTCACGCTCACGCCCCGCGCCTGACCGCCCTGACGCCGCGCGCCTGGCCGCCCTGACGCCCCGCGTCTGACCGCGCTCACGCCCCGCGTCTGACCGCGCTCACGCCCCGCGTCTGACCGCGCTCACGCCGCGCGTCTGGCCGCGCTCACGCCCCGCGTCTGACGAACGCCTCGCCGGCGTCGCGCAGCAGCCCGTGCAGGCCGCCGAAGACGGCCGCGGCCCTGCCCCCGGGCCAGCCCGCCGGGAGCAGCTCGGCCGGCAGGCCCGGGTCCGCGTACGGCAGCCGCCGCCAGGAGTCCAGTGCCAGCAGGTAGTCCCGGTACGCCTCCTCGGGCGACGGCTGCCGCGTCGACCAGGCCCGCAGCACCGGCTCGTGGAGGTCGAGGAACTCCTCGTACAGCTTGGCGATCGCCGCCAGGTCCCACCACCGGCCCACCGCCTCCGCCGTGGGCGCGAAACCCAGGTGCTCCCCGCAGAAGAGGTCCACGTACGGGTCGAGCTGGAGCCGCTGGAGCGTGTGCCGGGTCTCCTGGTACAGCGCGGCCGGCGCGATCCACACCCCCGGTGCGGCCGTCCCGAAACCCAGCCGCCCCAGCCGCGAGCGCAGCAGATGCCGCTTGTGGCGCTCCGCCTCGGGCACCGAGAAGACGGCGAGCAGCCAGCCCTCGTCCTCGTGCGGCTCACCGGCCGCGTAGATCCGCCGGTCACCGTCGTCCAGGAGCTGGCGGGCGTCCGCCGACAGGGCGTACCCGGCCGCCCCCTCCGCCGTACGGCGCGGCTCCAGCAGGCCCCGGCGCTTGAGCCGCGACACGGAGGAGCGCACGGACGGCGCGTCCACGCCGAGCACCGCCAGCAGCCGGATGAGCTCGGCCACCGGAAGCGGGGCGTTGTCGGGCGTACGCCCGTACGCGCCGTACAGGGAGACGATCAGGGAACGCGGAGTGTGCTGCTCGGCCACGTGATCACTCTATGGCCGGTCCGCCCGCAGCCGGAACCGCTGGAGTTTGCCGGTGGCCGTGCGGGGGAGCGCGTCCAGGAAGACGATCCGGCGCGGGCACTTGTACGGGACGAGGCGCGCCTTCACGAACGCGCGCAGCGCCTGGGCCGTGGCGTCGTCGCGCGGAACGCCGTCGCGCAGCACCGCGTACGCCACCACCACCTGCCCGCGCAGCTCGTCCGGCCGGCCCACCACCGCCGCCTCCACCACATCCGGGTGGGCCAGCAGGGCGTCCTCCACCTGGGGGCCCGCTATGTTGTACCCCGCCGATATGATCATGTCGTCCGCGCGGGCGACATAGCGCAGGTAGCCGTCCGGTTCACGCACATAGGTGTCGCCCGTGATGTTCCAGCCGTGCCGTACGTACTCCCTCTGGCGGGGATCGGCCAGATAACGGCATCCCACCGGGCCCCGCACGGCCAAAAGCCCCTCCTGTCCGTCCGGGACCGGGTTCCCGGAACCGTCCACCACGCGCGCGTGCCACCCGGGAACCGGCAGCCCCGTCGTCCCCGGGCGGATCGCCTCGTCGGCGGCCGAGACGAAGATGTGCAGCAGTTCGGTGGCGCCGATGCCGTTGATGAGCCGCAGGCCGGTCCGGTCGTGCCAGGCGTGCCAGGTGGCGGCGGGCAGGTTCTCGCCGGCCGACACACAGCGGCGCAGCGAGGTGGTGTCGTACGAGTCGAGGTCCTGCAGCATCACCCGATAGGCGGTGGGCGCGGTGAACAGCACGCTCACCCGGTGCTCGGCGATCGCGGGCAGGAGCTGCTTCGGCCCGGCCTGTTCGAGCAGCAGCGACGAGGCGCCCGCCCGCATCGGGAAGATCAGCAGCCCGCCGAGCCCGAAGGTGAAGCCGAGTGGCGGACTGCCCGCGAAGAGGTCGTCCGGCCGGGGGCGCAGCACATGGGCGGAGAACGTGTCGGCGACCGCCAGCACATCCCGGTGAACGTGCATACAGCCCTTGGGCCGTCCGGTGGTCCCGGAGGTGAACGCGATCAGCGCGACATCGTCGGCGGCGGTGTCCACCGCTTCGTACGCCTCGGGGCGACGGGCCGCCAGCCGCAGCAGGTCGTCCGGCGCGTCACCGCCGTACGCCGTGATCCGCAGGCCCGGCACCTCCGCCTTCACCAGATCGTCCACCGCCCGGATGTCGCACAGGGCGTGGGAGACCCGGGCCATCTCGCACATGACGGCCAGCTCCTGCGCGCGCGCCTGCGCCAGTACGGTGACGGCGACCGCGCCCGCCTTCATCACCGCCAGCCAGCAGGCCGCCAGCCATGGTGTCGTGGGGCCGCGCAGCAGCACCCGGTTGCCGGGGGCGACGCCCAGGTCGCTGCTGAGCGCGTGCGCGATCCGGTCCACGCGGGTGCGCAGCTCGCCGTACGTCCAGGTGTGGCCGGCGCCGTCCCGGAAGACCGGCCGGTCCGCGCCGAATCGTTTCACCGTCCGGTCCAGCAGTTCCACTCCACAGTTGAGCCGGTCGGGGTAGCGCAGCTCGGGGAGGTCGAAGACGAGTTCCGGCCACTGCGCGCGCGGCGGCAGGTGGTCGCGGGCAAAGCTGTCGAGATGGGCCGAAGGCGTCAGCTCCATGGTTCGCCCCCTTGTCGTGGTGGGAACGCTCATCGAGCGTATCGTGATGGTGACGGCAGTCAACAGTGCGCGATAAACCCTGTCGGACGGATTCCCTGAGGGGGCACGAATGCCCGCATTCTCGCTCGATCCGGTGCAGACCGCATGGTGTGCGGAGCTGCGGGAGCTGGCCGCCGAACGCCTGCGCCCGCTCGCCGAGAAGGGTGAGCCCGGGCGCGTGAACCGCCCGCTCGTCGCCGCCCTGGCCGAACACGGCCTGATCGGACGCCTCTTCGAGGCCGGTGCCCTGGACCTGTGCCTGATGCGCGAATCGCTCGCCCGCGCCTGTACGGAGGCGGAAACGGCACTCGCCCTCCAGGGCCTGGGCGCCCACCCGGTCGCCGCATCGGGCACGCCCGAGCAGCGGGCGCGCTGGCTGCCGGAGGTGACGGCGGGCCGGGCGGTGGCCGCGTTCGCGCTCAGTGAGCCGGACGCGGGATCGGACGCGGCGGCACTCGCTCTGGACGCGGTGCCCGAGGGCGACGGCTGGCGGCTGTCCGGTGAGAAGCGCTGGATCTCCAACGCCCCGGAGGCCGACGTCTACACCGTCTTCGCCCGTACGACCCGGGGTGCCGGCGCGCGCGGCGTCACCGCCTTCCTCGTCCCCGCCGGCCGCCCCGGTCTGACCGGCAGCGCGCTCGACATGCTCTCCCCGCACCCCATCGGCAGCCTGCTCTTCGACGCCGTACCGGTCACGCGCGCGGACGTGATCGGCGAGGTGGACCGGGGTTTCCGCGTCGCCATGAACACCCTCAACCTCTTCCGCCCCAGCGTCGGCGCCTTCGCGGTGGGCATGGCGCAGGCCGCCCTGGACGCGACCGTCACCCACACGGCTGAACGGTCGGCCTTCGGCGGCGTACTGAAGGACCTTCAGGCGGTCTCCCACCAGGTCGCCGAGATGGCGACCCGCACCGAGGCCGCCCGCCTGCTCGTGTACGCGGCGGCCGCCGCGTACGACGCGGGCGACCCTGACGTGCCCAAACGCGCCGCCATGGCCAAGCTGCTGGCCACCGAGACTGCTCAGTACGTCGTCGACGCCGCCGTCCAGCTCCATGGCGCCCGCGCCCTGCGACGGGGCCACCTGCTGGAGCACCTGTACCGGGAGGTGCGGGCGCCCCGTATCTACGAGGGCGCGACGGAGGTCCAGCGCACGATCATCGCCAAGGAGCTGTACACCTCATGAGCCTGGAGCGCGTCAACCCCGCCGAACTCTCCCCGCCCACCGGCTTCTCCCACGCCGTCACCGCCACCGGCTCCCGCCTGGTCTTCCTGGCCGGGCAGACCGCCCTGGACGGTGAGGGCAGAGTGGTGGGCGAGACGCTGCCGGAGCAGTTCGAGGTGGCGCTCGGCAACCTGCTCGCCGCGCTGAAGGCGGCGGGCGGCACCGCCGCCGACCTCGCCCGCGTCACGGTGTACGCGACGGACGTCGCCGACTACCGGGCTCGCGCCGCCGAACTGGGCCGCGTCTGGCGCCGGTTGGCGGGGCGCGACTACCCGGCGATGGCGGTGATCGGGGTCACCCGGCTCTGGGACGAGCAGGCGATGGTGGAACTGGACGGGGTCGCGGTCCTGGACTGACGTCCCGGCTGATGGGGCGGGAGTACCAGTGCCAGTGGTGGCTGGCAGCCGCGTGGACCGGGCGGCCGGGCAACCGGGTGGGCCGGGTGGACGGGGTGAACTCGGGAGCGCGCGAGGGTTGTCAGTGCAATGTCACATTACTATGTTGCGCGTCACACGGCAGTGGCATGTGCTCATCAAAAGCCAGAGCGCAGAGCAGCCCCCGCCGTCCGCACCGCTGAACGGACCACTTCCCACCTCCACACAGGAGCCGCAGGTGTCCCAGCGATCCATGCGCAGTCCCGTACGCAGAGCCCTTCTCGCCGCCGTTGTCGCCGCCGCGACACTGCTCGGTGCGGGTGTCTGCACCGCGCCGTCCGCGGAGGCGCGCGCCCCGCGACCCGGCCCGGCCGCCGGCGACCACCACCCACACGACGAGGTCGAACGCCTCGCCACCGCGCCCCGGCCCACCCCGAAGCCCGCTCCGGCGCCCGGCGGGCGAACCGGCGCCCGGACGCCGGGGCCGCAGACACCGACGTACACATCGGCTGCCGCCCCGTGCGCACTCGATGAGGTGACCCGCCTCGCGCCCGAGCGACTGGCCGACTTCCTCGCCGACCCGGCCGTCACCGCCAACGGCTGTTTGCGCGGCCTCATCTGGGCCTGGGACGCCCGCCTCGCCCCCGTCATGTCCGACCGGCACGTCCAGGCCGTCTCCCGCCGCATATCCGCCCTCGCCGCCACCCACGACGGCAAGAACGGCAGCCACCTGCTGGAGATGCTCACCTACCTGCACGCGGTGGCGTACCACGATTTCTCACGCGGCGAGATCGACGTCACCGACCCGCCCACCACCGAGGCCATGCGCCGCGCCATCCACGCCTTCGGCACGGCGCGCCGCTCCTTCGACGCGACCCGCGCCAACGCCGAGTCCCTGCGCGAGGCGCTCTACGCGGGCAGCGCCAAGGGGCTGCGCCACTCCCAACTGGCACTGATCCGCAAGGTGCTGGCCACCATGGACCCGTACCACACCGTCACGTACAAGGACCCGGCCTGGGGCGGCGCCGCCCTTGCCGCGCTGTCCGTCAACTACCTGGGCGTCTACCCGGGCAACCGGGACACCGCCTTCCACACGCTCGTCGCGCGCAACGCTCCCTACCGCGACGCCTTCCGGAAGTTCTCCACGTACACCCATCTCAAGGGCACGCCCAACGAGTGGGTCGTGCGGGACGCCCTCGCCGAGTACGGCCGCTTCGGGCAGATCGCGGCCCTGACGTCCACGATCGTGCCCGACCTCGGGGCGCTCCTCGCGCCCGTCGTCCGCGACTTCGGGCGTGGCAGCGCGCCCTGGGCGCGGCTCGCCTCCTGGCTCAGCTTCTACGAGGCGTGCAAGCCGTACGCCGTCTGCAAGGAGGACATCGAGCGGGAGATCTTCCCTTACGCGTACCACTACGACAACGCGGCCATCAAGGTCCGCACCGGCCTGGACCGCGCCACCGTCGACCAGCTCTACTACGCGAGCAAGCAGGTCAAGGCGCAGTTCCACCGGGTGCTGGGCACGGACAGGCCGCTCGCGGGGGACACCAACACCACCCTGAACATCGTCCTGTACGCCTCCCGCGCGGACTACGAGAACTACCATCCGCTCCTGACCGGCATGGACACGGACAACGGCGGCATTTACATCGAGCGCGGCGCGACCTTCTACACGTACCAGCGCCGTGTCCCGCAGGACTCGTCCCTCACCTTGGAGGAGCTCTTCCGGCACGAGTATGTGCACTACCTCAACGGCCGGTTCGCCGTGCCGGGTTACTTCGGCGAGGGTCCCTGGTACCAGGGGGATCGCACCACGGGCATGGACGAGGGGACGGCCGAGTTCTTCGACGGCGCGACGCGCGACGACGGCGTCGCCGTCCGCAGGTCCCTCGTCAAGAGCGTCATCGCCGACACCGCGAACGGCCGGCCTCGCATGAGCGTGGACCGGTTGCTGCACGCGACGTACAAGGGTGACGGCTTCCGCTTCTACGCGTACGCGGGCACGTTCTTCACGTACCTGTGGAGCGAACGCCCCGCCCTGCTGCGGGAGATGTACCGGCACCTGCGCGCCGACGACCCGGCCGCCTTCGACGCCTGGCGCGACCGGCTGGGCCGGGACGCGGCGATCCAGCGGGCGTACGACACCTTCCTGGACGCGCAGATCGCCAAGGCCGACGAGCTGTTCGTCCCGAACACCCGGTACACGCCCAACGACGGGCTGCGGGACGCCACCGCCGAGGCCGTCCGCTCCTCCTTCGCGGCGGCGACCGGGGCGGCGCCGGTCTGCGCGGACAACGGCGACCCGGGCATGCGGCGGTTCGTGTGCACCGGCCGGGTCACCGCCCGGCTCACCGATGCCGGCAGCGCGGACCGGGTCTTCAAGGACATGTCGGAGACGGTCGACCACTTCCTCCTCGACCGGTCCGCCCCCGCCTCCACCAACCTCGCCGACATGAACTGCTCGTTCGGCGAGGTGGAGATCTGGTCCGACGGGCGGGGCGGGACCTCGGACTATGTGTGCGAGGGGCCGCTCAGGACCTGAACCGGCCCCGGCGGCACGGGGTTTGCCCCGTCCGGCTGTCTGTACAGGCGCAGTAACATGTGAAATGTTACTGCGGTGCCCACGAGACACATGAGTCATGTGCCGGACGCTGTGATCATCGGCGCCGGAGTCGTCGGAGCGGCCTGCGCCTACTACGCGAGCCGCGCCGGCCTCGACGTCGCCGTCATCGACCGCGGTCCCGTCGCGGGCGGCACCACAGGTGCCGGAGAAGGCAACCTGCTCGTCTCCGACAAGGAGGCGGGCCCCGAGCTCGACCTCGCGCTGCTGTCCATCCGACTGTGGCGCGAACTCGCCGACGTCCTCCCACCGGAGACCGAGTACGAGCCCAAGGGCGGTCTCGTCGTCGCACCCGACGAGACCGCCCTCACCGCGCTCCGCGCCTTCGCCGAGGCGCAGCGCCAGGCGGGCGTCGAGGCGTACGAGGCGGACGCCGACCGCCTCCGCGACCTCGAACCGCGCCTCGCGCCCGGCCTCGCCGGAGGCTTCCACTACCCCCAGGACGCCCAGATCCAGCCCGCCATGGCCGCCGCCCACCTCCTGCGCGCCTCCGGGGCGGACGTCAGGCCGGGTGAGGAGGTCACGGGCGTGCTCACGGACCGGCAGGGCGCCGTCCGGGGCGTCCGCACCACACGCGGCGACCTCCACGCCCCCGCCGTCGTCAACGCCACCGGCACGTGGGGCGGCCGCATCGCCGAACTGGCCGGAGTCCACCTGCCGGTGCTGCCCCGGCGTGGCTTCGTCCTCGTCACCGAACCACTGCCGCCGGGCTTGGTGCGCCACAAGGTGTACGCGGCCGACTACATCGCCGACGTCGCGAACGGCTCGGCGGCGCTCCAGTCCTCCGCCGTCGTGGAAGGCACCCCCGCCGGGCCGGTCCTGATCGGCGCGACCCGCGAGCGCGTCGGCTTCGACCGCACACTGTCGACGGCGGCCCTGCGGCGGCTGGCCGCCCAGGCCACCGCCCTCTTCCCGGTACTGGGCGGGGTCCGCGCGATCCGCGCGTACCACGGCTTCCGCCCCTACCTGCCCGACCACCTCCCGGCCATCGGCCCCGACCCGCGCGTGCCCGGCCTGCACCACGCCTGCGGCCACGAGGGCGCGGGCATCGGCCTCGCCCCGGCGACCGGCCTGCTCGCGGCGGCCGCGCTGTGCGGCGGGCGACCCGCCCTGGATGTGCGGCCGTTCCGCCCCGACCGCTTCCCCGAGCAGAAAGGACCCGCCGCGTGAAACCCGCGCCGTTCAGCCTCACCTTCGACGGGCGCCGCCTCACCGCCCTGCCGGGCCAGTCCATCGCCGCCGCCCTCTGGTCCGCCGGCATCCTCGCCTGGCGCACCACGCGGCACGGCGGCGCCCCGCGCGGCGCGTTCTGCGGGATGGGCACCTGCTACGACTGCCTGGCCACCGTCAACGGCCGCCCCAACCAGCGCGCCTGCCTCCTGCCCGCCCGCCCCGGCGACACGGTCACGACCCAGGAAGGCACCGGCCATGACGGCTGACCTCGCCGTCGTCGGCGCCGGGCCCGCCGGGCTCGCCGCCGCCGTCACCGCCGCCGGACGCGGGCTGGACGTCACGCTCCTGGACGCGGCCGAAAGGCCCGGCGGCCAGATCCACCGGCACCCGGCCCGCGGCCCCGTCCCGCGTCCCGTCCGGCGCCTGACGCGGCGGCTGCGCGGCGTCACCCACCTGCCGGCCCACCACGTCTGGACCGTCGTACGGGACGGCGACACCTGGCTCCTCCACTGCGTCGCGGGCCCCGACGAAGCCCCCGCCACCGTCAGGGCCCGTGCCGTGCTCCTCGCCACCGGCGCGTACGAACGCCAACTCCCCTTCCCCGGCTGGACGCTCCCCGGCGTCGTCGGGGCGGGCGGCGCCCAAGCGATGCTCAAGGGCGGGCTCGCCCTCCCCGGCCGCCGCGTCGTCGTCGCGGGCAGCGGGCCCCTGCTGCTCGCCGTCGCCACCACGCTCGCCGCCGCCGGTGCCCGCGTGCCCGCCCTGGTCGAGGCGGCCGACTACACCGCGTACGCCCGCCGCCTCCCCGCCCTGGTCCGCAACCCGGGCAAGCTCGCCCAGGGCGCCCTGCACGGCGGCTCCCTCCTGCGGCACACCACCCGCCTGCTGACCCGGCACGCGGTCACCGCCGCCCACGGCACGCGGCGCGTCGAAGCCGTGACCGTCGCGCGGCTGGACGCCGACTGGCGCCCCGTCCCCGGCACCGGCCGCCGCGTCCCCTGCGACGTCCTCGCGGTCGGCCACGGCCTGGTACCGCAGCTGGAACTCGCCACCGGCCTGGGCTGCGCCACCCGCCGCACGCCCGACGGCACGCCCGCCGTGGCGGTGGACGGCCGGCAGCGCACCTCCGTGCCCGGCATCTGGGCCGCGGGCGAGACGTGCGGCGTCGGCGGCGCCGAACTGGCCCGTACGGAGGGCGAGATCGCGGCCCTGTGCGTGGCCGGAGACGCGAGCGCCGCCCTCGCGCGCCGCCGCGCCCGCCTGCGGGCCTTCGCCGACGCGATGGCCGCCGCCCACCGCCCGCGCCCCGGCTGGACCGACTGGCTGGACGACGCCACCGAGGTGTGCCGCTGCGAGGAGGTCACCGCCGGCCGCGTCCGGCACGCCGTGGCCGAACTGGGCGCCCTCGACGCCCGCACCGTGAAGCTGCTCACCCGCGCCGGAATGGGCTGGTGCCAAGGGCGCGTGTGCGGGCAGGCCGTCGCCCGCCTCGCGGGGGAGGACCCCGCCCCCGACCGGCGCCCACTGTCCTGTCCCGTACCGCTGAGTCAGCTGGCACACCTCCCAGAAGCAGGACCAGAAGCAGGACCAGCACCCGAAGCACCAGCACCCGAAGCACCAGGAGCCGAATGATGGACCACCGCACCTCTCCCTGGCACGGCATCATGGTCGCCACCGCGCTCCCGCTGCGCGATGACCTCTCCATCGACTACGACGCCTACGCCCAGCACGTCGCCCATCTCATCGCCCAGGGCTGCGACGGCGTCGTCCCCAACGGCTCGCTGGGCGAGTACCAGACGCTCACCGACGACGAACGGGCCCGGGTCGTGCGCGTCGCCGTCGAAGCGGCCGGGGACGGGGCGCGCGTCATGCCGGGCGTCGCCGCCTACGGCAGCGCCGAAGCCCGCCGCTGGGCCGACCAGGCCGCCGAGGCGGGCGCCGGATCGGTTCTGCTGCTGCCGCCCAACGCGTACCGCGCCGACGCCGCCTCCGTACGCGCCCACTACGCCGAGGTGGCACGCGCCGGCCTTCCCGTCGTCGCGTACAACAACCCCTACGACACCAAGGTCGACCTGACCCCGCCGCTGCTCGCGCAGTTGCACGGCGAGGGCGGCATCGTCGCCGTCAAGGAGTTCAGCGGCGATGTGCGCCGTGCGTACGAGATCGCCGAACTGGCCCCCGGTCTCGACCTGTTGATCGGGGCCGATGACGTCCTGCTGGAGCTGGCCCTGGCCGGTGCCGTCGGCTGGATCGCCGGCTACCCCAACGCCCTGCCCGCCGCGTCCGTCGCCCTCTACCGGGCCGCCGTCGCCCGTGATCTGGACACCGCCCTGCCGCTCTACCGGGCCCTGCACCCGCTGCTGCGCTGGGACTCCAAGCCGGAGTTCGTCCAGGCGATCAAGCTCTCCATGGACCTCGCCGGCCACCACGGCGGCCCCGTCCGGCCGCCGCGCACCCCCCCGACCGGTGAGCAGTACGCGGCCGTGCGCGCCGCCACCGAGAAGGCGCTCGCGGAAGGACTGGCCTAGCCATGCGGACCCGGCACGTCTACCACGCCGTCGACTCCCACACCGAGGGCATGCCGACCCGCGTCATCACCGGCGGCGTCGGCACCATCCCCGGCGCCACCATGGCGGAGCGGCGAACGCACTTCATGGAACACCTCGACCACGTACGCACGCTGCTGATGTACGAGCCGCGCGGTCACGCCGCCATGAGTGGCGCCATCCTCCAGCCGCCGACCCGGCCCGACGCCGACTTCGGCGTCCTGTTCATCGAGGTCTCCGGTCTGCTGCCCATGTGCGGGCACGGCACCATCGGCGTGGCGACCGTCCTGGTCGAGACCGGCATGGTGCCCGTCACCGAACCGCTCACCACCGTCCGCCTCGACACCCCGGCGGGGCTGGTGAGCGTCGACGTCCGGGTC
The DNA here is from genome assembly GCF_030406405.1 of Streptomyces ficellus. Classification (GTDB taxonomy): domain Bacteria; phylum Actinomycetota; class Actinomycetes; order Streptomycetales; family Streptomycetaceae; genus Streptomyces; species Streptomyces ficellus_B. The sequence continues at coordinate 106,687 of NZ_JAUEPL010000001.1, read as the reverse complement.
GAGGACGGCGCCGCGACGTCCGTCACCCTCACCAACGTCCCCGCCTTCTGCGCCGCCCTCGACCGCCAGGTCCAGGTCCCCGGACACGGCACGGTCACCTACGACCTGGCGTACGGCGGCAACTTCTACGCCTTTGTCGAACTAAACGCTCTCGGGCTCCCTTTCGAACGGGCCCGCAAGGACGAGCTGCTCGCCGCCGGGCTCGCCATCATGGACGCCATCAACGCCACCGACCGGCCCGTCCACCCCGGGGACCCGTCCATCGGCGGTGTCAAGCACGTCTACCTCGCCGCCCCCGGCTCGGACGCCGTCCGCTCCCGGCACGCCATGGCCATCCACCCCGGCTGGTTCGACCGCTCGCCGTGCGGCACCGGCACCTCCGCCCGCATGGCGCAGCTGCACGCGCGCGGGGAACTGCCGTTGGACCGCGACTTCGTCAACGAGTCCTTCATCGGTACGCGGTTCACCGGCCGTCTCGTGGGGGAGACCAGCGTCGCGGGTGTGCCCGCCGTCGTGCCCACCGTCACCGGCCGCGCCTGGATCACCGGCACCGCGCAGCACTTCCTGGACCCGGCCGACCCCTTCCCGGCGGGTTTCCTGCTCTGACGCCCGTCAAGGCGCCGGTGAAAGGTTCCCGTGAGAGGACCCCGGTGAGGGGCGCCGTGAGATCGTACGCGAACCTGTCCCGCAGTCACGAAAGGTAGCGCCATGGGTGGCCACCTGAAGCAGCACAACCTCATCACCACCCAGGAGCGCCTGCGCGACCAGGTCGCGCACGCCCTGCGCGCCGCCCTGATCGCCGGTGAGCTGCTGCCGGGCGCGGTCTACTCCGCCCCGGCCCTCGCCGCCGACTTCGGCATCTCGGCCACGCCCGTACGGGAGGCGATGCTCGACCTGGCACGCGAGGGTCTGGTCGAGCCCGTACGGAACAAGGGGTTCCGGATCACCGAGGTCAGCGAACACGACCTCGACCAGTACACCGAGCTGCGCGCCCTGATCGAGGTGCCCACCGTGGGGGCCATCACCGGCTCGGCGGGCCGCCCGGAGTTGGAGGCGCTGCGGCCGGTCGCCGAGGAGATCGTGGCCAGCGCCCGCGATCACGACCTCATCGGGTACCTGGACGCCGACCGCCGCTTCCACCTCTCACTGCTGGCGCTCTCCGGCAACGACCGCCTGGTCGAGACCGTCGGCGAGCTGCGCAAGCGCTCCCGTCTGTACGGCCTGACGGCGCTGGACGAGCGTGGCCTGCTCGTCGCCTCCGCCCAGGAGCACCACGAACTGCTGGAGGCGATGCTCTCGGGCGACGCGGCGGCGGCCGAGGCGTGCATGGCCCGCCACCTGGGACATGTGCGCTCCCTGTGGGCCGAGTCCCGCGATGCCGGGCGGCGGAAGGGCGGCGGCGAAACGGCGCGGTGAGACCCATGGACCCGGGCGCATACCCCCACACCCACACCCGCACCCGCACCCCATGGCCTTGACCTTGGCTGTGCCCGGGTTTGTCGCCCCTTTCCCCGGTGCCTATGGTGATAGGGGAGAAGCCGCGCACCCCGCTCCGCCCGCCGACGCGCCGGCGACCCCGCGGAGGCTGCCATGACCACGCTCCCCGAAGAGGCCGTCGAAGCGTTCCGCAGCCGGCTGGACGGACGGCTCGTCACCCCCGACGACCTCGACTACGACACCGTCCGCGCCGTCTGGAACGGCGGCATCGACCACCGCCCCGCGCTGATCGCCCAGTGCGCGAGCACCGATGACGTCGTCGGCGCGCTGGCCTTCGCCCGCGACGAGCACCTGGAGATATCCGTACGCGGCGGCGGGCACAGCACCTCCGGAAACTCCGTCTGCCCCGGCGGCCTGGTCATCGACCTGTCGCCGATGAACGCGGTCGAGGTCGACCCCGATACGCGTACCGCCCGGTGCGGCGGGGGCGCGGTCCTCGCGGAACTGGACGCCGCCACCCAGGCGTACGGCCTCGCCGTCCCGGCCGGCACGGTCAGCCATACCGGGGTCGGCGGCCTGACGCTGGGGGGCGGTTTCGGCTGGCTGACCCGGATGCACGGGCTGACCGCCGACAACCTGCTCTCCGCCGACGTGGTCCTGGCCGACGGCCGCTGCGTACGCGCGTCGCAGGACGCCTACCCCGACCTGTTCTGGGCGCTGACGGGCGGCGGCGGGAACTTCGGCGTGGTCACGGCCTTCACATTCCGGCTGCACCCGGTCGGCCCGGAGGTCCCACTCGCCATCTTCTTCTGGGACATGGGGGACGGCGAGGAAGCCCTGCGGCTCGTCCGCGACACGGTCCCCGGCCTGCCCGAGGCGACCGGAGTGCTCGTCGGCATCGGGCTCACCGCCCCGCCGCAACCCTTCGTACCGCCGGAGCACCGGGGCAAGCTCGGCCACGCGCTGCTCGTCGCCGGCTTCGGCAGCGCCGAGGAGCACGCCGAGGCCATCGCCCCGCTGGCCAACGGCGTACCCAGGCTCTTCGAGACGCGCACCACCGTGCCGTACACCGGGTTGCAGAGCATCCTGGACGACTGGGCACCCCGCGGCATCCTCGCGTACGAGACGGCGCTGACGCTCCGGGACCTGAACGACGACGTGATCGGCCTGCTGGGCGAGTACCTGCCCCGCAAGTCCTCGCCGATGACCTTCTGCCCCACCTTCCACCTGGGCGGAGCGTTCACCTCCGTCCCCGAGGACGCCACCGCGTTCGGCGGCGTACGAGAACCCACGTACGTCCTGGACATCTGGGCCGTCAGCCCCGACCCCGAGTGGCTGGTCGCCGACACCGCATGGGCGCGGGCCCTGTGGACCGAGCTGCTGCCCCACGCGGCCACCACGGGCGGTTACGTGAACTTCATGGCGGAGAGCGAGGAGGATCGCGTCCGCGCGTCGTACGGGCCGGAGAAGTACGCCCGGCTCGCCGGCGTCAAGGCCACGTACGACCCGCGGAACGTCTTCCACCGCAACGCCAACATCCTCCCGGCGCCCACTGATCAGAGGGCGTAGCGGAACACGTCCGTCTCACGGCGTACGAACCCCACCTTCTCGTACAGCCGGTGCGCGGCGACCCGGCTCGGCCGCGAGGTGAGGTCCACCTCCTGGGCGCCGCGCCGCTTCGCCTCGCGCAGGGCCTCCTGGACCAGCGCGAGCCCGATGCCCCGGCCCCGGTGCTCCCGGTCCACCACCACGTCCTCCAGCCGCGAGGTCACGCCCGTCGGCAGCACCACGACGACGAGGGTGAGCAGCCCGACGACGCGCGGGCCGAGGCGTGCGGCCAGCACGACGTTCGACGCGTTGCCGATCACCCGCTCCAGGTGGGCGGCGTCGCAGCCCGCCGTGTCCTTGCCGAGCTGAGGGATGAGCCGGTTGACGTCCTCCACCACCCGGTCGTTCACCCGGTCCAGCACCGCGACGGACAGTTCGCTCACAGCCGGTCCTCCTGACGTGGTCGTGCGCGCCGACGAGTTCACGCATCGATCATGAACGGTCGGCCGCCGACCCGGCAAGGACGAGGCCATCGCCGTTGCCGGAGCCGGCGACGGACGCGGCTGGGGCAGGGCAGCCCCGAGCCGCCACCGTCAGGGGAACAGCACGCTCTGGCTGGCGGGCTGAAGCGAACCGGTCGTAAAGCCCTCGGCCGACACCTCCAGGGTCTCCTTCACCGGCTTGCCGTCGGTACCGAGCACCGTGGCGGTGATCCCGGCCTTGTCTCCGGGAGGGGTGACGACGACGCCGGACAGGACGTTGCACTTCTCGTCGGCCTTGTCGCACGACGTCCACTTCAGGCCGGCGAACGCCGTCCTGCCCGGCTTGAGGGTGACCAGCATCGGCGCGCCGGGGTGGGCGACCCGCTTGGTCCGTACGGAGAGGGGGCTGTTGTCTGCGGCGAGTCCGCTGTACGCCGGGTAGCCCTTCACCGTGCACGTGCGGGCGCTCTTGTTGGTGAGCATCAGCATCGCCGAGCCCTCTTGCTGGATCTGGATGTCCGCCTTGAGCTGGGCCGCACGGCAGCGTGCGACGCCGGTCCCCGCGGCGGCCGGCGCGGCGGAGGCCCGCGCGGCGGCGGACCGGTCGGCCTGCGCCCCTTCGACGGCCTTGCCGCCGTTACCGCATCCGACCGTCGTGATGGCGAGCAACGGCACCGCCAGAACCAGCCCGGCCGTTCTCGCCCTGCTCAGCGTGCGTGAGGCAATTGCGCGCATGTCTTTCCTCCTGGGATCGCTGGAACCTGCCCTCCCAGGGGTGCCCCGGCGCGCCGCGTTTCCTCCGGGATTACGCCCGGCCGGGCGCGACAACCACGCCATCGGCCCAAACCCGTTCGGTTGCGCCCGGGGTGCGAGCGGGGTGCGGGCTGCGCAGTGTGGGCTACGACCGCGTGTTCACCGAAGCCGTCGAGGCGTCACCGGGAGACGTACATGCGCAGCAAGGCCATCATCCGCACGGGCCTGGTGGCCGTGCTCCTGACGCTGACCGGTGCGTGCGGCACCGGAGACGCCACGGTCACGCTCGACGGAGACGTCGAGAGCGAGGCGGCCAGGCGGCTCGGCAAGGACGCCTTCAAAGAGGCCGGCTATGAGATCGACACCGCCCTCACCTGCGACAAGACCGGCAGCGGCGACGACGAGACCGTCACCTGCAATGGCGCGACGACCAAGGGACAGCACGCCCGGCTCCTGGTCCGGCTCCGCGACGACAGCACCGTGCAGGTCGGCCCGGGGGACCAGACCCTGATCGACGGCGCCACCATCACCGGCAGCGTCGACGGCAAGGACGTCTTCACCAAGTCCTGCCTCGGAGGCTGCTGACCGAAAGGCCGGGCCCCGAGCCGCCCGGCACCGACGTCCACGCGCCGGCAATTCCAACCCGCTTCCGCGCTCGGAAGCGTTCTTGAGCGTGAATTACAGGAAGCGGCGTATGGGAAGGACGGCCGATTCTCTCGCGCGCTGTACGAGTGAGCGTTTCTTCCAGCGTCCGGCGCTGATTAGTTCACTCGCTTCGAGGTCCTGGTCGAAGTGCTCATCGAGCGTGGCGGTGAAGGTCTCGTCCAGGACGGCGAGCATGACCTCTTCGTCGTGGTCGAGTGAGCGTCGGTTGAAGTTGGTCGAGCCGATCAGGGCAGCCGTCCGGTCCACAGTGATGATCTTGGCGTGCATCATTGTCGGCTGGTACTGGTAGATCTTCACACCGCAAGCGGTCAGGTCTTCGTAGTAGCGCTGCCCGGCCAGCCGGCAGACCCGCTTGTCGGTGTGAGGACCCGGGAGCAGGATCTCCACCTCGACCCCGCGCCGGGCCGTCGCACACAGCAACTCGGTGAAGTAGGCGTCGGGGGCGAAGTAGGCGGTCGCCAGCCGCACCCGCTCCTCGGCGGATTCGAGCATCACCCGGATCAGCGTCTGCATGTCCTGCCAGCCGATGCTGGCCGATCCGCGCACCACCTGCACCACCGCGTCACCCTGCGGCTCGTGCTCGACGAAGCGGTCACGCCCATCGAAGAGTTCGTCGTGGCACTCGGCCCAGTTCTGCGCGAACGCGGCGGCGATACCGTCCACCGCGGGACCGCGTACTTCGACGTGGGTGTCACGCCATTCGTTCTCGTCGCGGGCATCGCCGCACCACTCCTCGGCGATCCCCACGCCGCCGGTGAAGGCCACGTGCTCGTCCACCACGAGGACCTTGCGGTGGCAGCGGTGGTTCTGCTTGAACGGCGAGAGGTAGAGCGGTTTGCGGAACCAGGACACCTGGACCCCGGCCTGCTCCATCGCCGCCAACTGTTCCTTCTCGATCAGCCGGCTGCCGAACCCGTCCAGCAGCAGACGCACCCGTACTCCCGCACGGGCACGCTCTGCCAGGGCACGGGCGAAGTCGCGGGCTATGTCACCGCGCCAGTAGACGAACGTCATCATGTCCACCGTGTGCTCGGCGGAGTGGATGGACGTCAGCATGGCGTCGAAGATCTCATCACCATTGCGCAGGGCCACCAGGGAGTTCCCCTCCGTGGCGGCGATGCCGATCAGGCGCTCCAGGCGCCGCCGAAGGCGGTTCTTGCGTTCGCAGGAGGTAAGAGGAGGGACCTGATCGCCGGGTATCTCCCGACGCAACCCCGGCATCTCACGCGTGCTCGTCGTCATGACTCACCTGGCCGACAGGAGAAGGGATGGGCGCCGGCAGGAGAGGCCGGCGCGGCAGCGGACTGTACCGGTACCAGGTCGTGCTGCCGCCCGCCCGTACAGCGGTTGGACCCTTTGGACCCGTTGGGCCCTGTTCACTGTGTGGTGAGCATGCCTTCGCGGAGCTGCTTCAACGTGCGGGACAGCAGGCGGGAGACGTGCATCTGCGAGCAACCGAGGCGTTCGCCGATCTGGGACTGTGTGAGTTCTTCGACGAAGCGCATGTGAAGGATCTGCCGGTCGCGCTCGTCGAGTTCGGCGATGAGGGGCGCGAGGGCGTGGAAGTCCTCGACGAGTTCCATGGCCGGGTCCTCGGCGCCGATGAAGTTCGCGAGGGCCGCCTCGCCTTCCTCGTTGTCACCGGTGATGGCGGCGTCCAGGGAGCTGGAGTTGTAGCCGTTGGAGGCCAGACGGGCTTCGATGACCTCGCCTTCCGACAGGCTCATCAGCTCGGCCAGCTCCTTGACCGTGGGGGTGCGGCCGAGCCGGGTGCGCAGCTCCTCGGTGGCGCGGGCGAGCTCGACGCGTGCCTCCTGGAGGCGGCGCGGGACGTGGACGGCCCAGGAGGTGTCGCGGAAGAAGCGCTTGATCTCACCGACGATGTAGGGGACGGCGAAGGTGGTGAACTCGACCTCACGGGACAGCTCGAAGCGGTCGATGGCCTTGATCAAGCCGATCATGCCGACCTGGACGATGTCCTCCATCTCGTCGGCGCCACGGCTGCGGAAGCGGCCGGCCGCGTAGCGGACGAGCGACATGTTCATCTCGATGAGGGTGTTGCGCGCGTACTGGTACTCGTGCGTGCCCTCCTCCAGCACCGCCAACTGCTCGAAGAACACCTTCGACAGCGTACGGGCGTCCTTCGGGGCAACCTTGAGCGGGTCATCGACCGTCGGCAGGCCCGCCACGGCGTTCTCCACGTGCGTCCTCGTAGCCGTCGTCAGCACTCTCGGGCCCTCCCTCATCGACCAGCACTCTCCTCGTCCCCGTAGAGGCGCGGCTACCCGAAGCGGCGCTGGGTATGCACGCGAATCCCGTCCCGTTGTCGGGCCCGGCCGGCGGCCCGTAAGAGCCCGGCTCAGGCCCGAGGTCCCAGAGGCCCCGCAAGGGCCGCCGCACCCTCCCCAGACCCGCTTTGGTGCGGAGCGGAAAGGGTGCGACGGCATCCGCGTGTCAGATGTCGCGGAAGATCTCGATCTGCGCGCCCACCGAGTTCAGTCGCTCCGCCAGGTCCTCGTAACCGCGGTTGATGACGTACACATTGCGCAGTACGGAGGTGCCCTCGGCCGCCATCATGGCCAGCAGGACGACGACGGCGGGCCGCAGTGCCGGCGGGCACATCATCTCGGCCGCGCGCCAGCGCGTGGGGCCCTCGACCAGGACGCGGTGCGGGTCGAGCAGTTGGAGGCGGCCGCCGAGGCGGTTGAGGTCGGTGAGGTAGATGGCGCGGTTGTCGTAGACCCAGTCGTGGATCAGCGTCTGGCCCTGGGCGGAGGCCGCGATGGCCGCGAAGAACGGCACGTTGTCGATGTTCAGGCCCGGGAACGGCATGGGGTGGATCTTGTCGATCGGCGCCTCCAGCTTGGAGGGCCGTACCGTGAGGTCCACCAGCCGCGTACGGCCGTTGTCCGCGGTGTACTCGGCCGAGCGGTCGTGGTCGAGGCCCATCTCCTCCAGCACCGCGAGCTCGATCTCCAGGAACTCGATCGGCACCCGCCTGATCGTCAGCTCCGACTCCGTGACGACCGCCGCGGCCAGCAGGCTCATCGCCTCGACCGGGTCCTCGGAGGGCGAGTAGTCGACGTCCACGTCGATGTGCGGTACGCCATGCACGGTCAGCGTCGTCGTGCCGATGCCCTCCACCCGTACGCCCAGCGCCTCCAGGAAGAAGCACAGGTCCTGGACCATGTAGTTGGACGAGGCGTTGCGGATGACGGTGGTGCCGTCGTGTCGGGCGGCGGCCAGCAGCGCGTTCTCGGTCACCGTGTCGCCGCGCTCGGTCAGCACGATCGGGCGGTCGGGCGTGACCTCCCGGTCGACCTCCGCGTGATACAGGCCCTCCGTGGCGGTGATGTCCAGGCCGAAGCGGCGCAGCGCGATCATGTGCGGCTCGATCGTGCGCGTACCGAGGTCGCAGCCGCCCGCGTACGGGAGGGTGAAGTGCCGCAGCCGGTGCAGCAGCGGGCCGAGGAACATGATGATGGACCGGGTGCGGCGCGCGGCGTCCGCGTCGATGGCCGCCATGTCGAGGTGCCCGGGCGGGACGATTTCGAGGTCCATCCCGTCGTTGATCCAACGGGTGCGTACGCCGATGGAGTTGAGGACCTCCAGCAGCCGGTAGACCTCTTCGATGCGGGCCACCCGCCGCAGCGTCGTACGGCCCTTGTTGAGCAGCGAGGCGCACAGCAGCGCCACGCACGCGTTCTTACTGGTTTTGACGTCGATGGAGCCGGACAGCCGGCGCCCGCCCACCACCCGCAGATGCATCGGGCCGGCGTAGCCGAGTGACACGATTTCACTGTCGAGCGCCTCGCCGATGCGCGCGATCATCTCAAGGCTGATGTTCTGGTTGCCGCGCTCAATACGGTTGACGGCGCTCTGACTTGTGCCCAGCGCCTCGGCGAGCTGCGTCTGTGTCCAGCCGCGGTGCTGCCGGGCGTCACGGATGAGCTTGCCGATGCGTACGAGGTAGTCGTCTGCCATGGGGGCAGGTTATCTCAGATATGAGATGACCCTTGCATCGGGGGCCGCCATCAGGGTGACGCACTGTGCGCGGTGGGGTGCCGCGGCTCGTACAACGGGAGTTCGCCACCGCTCGGCAGCCGCAACGCCGCCAGCAGCCCCCACCCCTGGTCACTGACGGGCCGCGACACCTCCGCCCCGCGCTCGGCCAACTTCCGCAGAGTGCCCTGGATGTCGTCGCACAGGAGGAAGAACTCGTGCTTCGGCTCACCGGGTGTCGGGTGTACGGCCACCTCGGCCGGCGGCAGCCTGAAGATGAGCCAGCCGCGCCCCGCGTCGACATGGCCGAAGCCCAGCACGTCCCTGAGAAACGCCCGGTCGGCGTCCGCGTCCTTGGTGGAGAGGATGACGTGCGCGCCACTGAACATGCTCCGATGCTCGGCCCCCCTCCCCGCCCCCGCAACCGCGGATGCGCCGTCCGTGCCACTCACCGCCTGATCACCCGTTACGGTGACCTGAGTGACAGAGACCTGGAAACCCGCCGACCCCGGTGTCCTGCGGCTTCCCTCCGGGCGTCTGGTCCGCGGCCGCGCGCTGCGCCGCCCATTGCCGGCGGGCCCGGCGCCCACGTACGCCGTGTACCTGCTCGGCAAACCGCCGCCCGAGACGTCGTGGGAGGCGCGGTGGCTGCGATGGCCGGACTTCCGGCTGCCCAGCGACCACGCGGCAGCGCGGGCCGTCCTGCGTGAGGCGTGGACGCGTGCCGCCACCGAGCGCGTCGAGATCGCCTGCGGCGGCGGGCGCGGCCGTACCGGCACGGCCCTGGCCTGTCTCGCCGTCCTGGACGGAATCCCGGCGGACGAGGCCGTGGCGTACGTACGCCGCCACTACGACCGCCGCGCCGTCGAAACGCCCTGGCAGAGACGTTACGTCCGCCGATTCACCCACTGACCGGAGGTTTGCAATGAGCGTCACGAGCGCGGCGAACGAGATGATCGCCGTCCCGCCGGGACAGGTAACGCTGTCGGACCGGCGGACGCAGCGCAGTTGGACGGTCGAGCTCGCGCCCTACCGGCTCGGTGCGTTCCCGATAACGCAGGCGCTGTACGCGGAGATCACCGGCCTGCGGCCGAGCGCGGCACAGGGAGACCGGCTGCCCGTCGAGGGGGTCTCCTGGTGGGACGCGGTCCGGTTCTGCAACGCCCTGTCCCTGCGTGAAGGGCACGCGCCCGCCTACCACCTGCACGCCGACGGCGAAGGCGGCGAAGGCATCGAGTGGGACGCGTCCGCCGACGGCTACCGGCTGCCGACCGAAGCCGAGTGGGAGCACGCCTGCCGTGCCGGTACGGTCGGACCGCGTTACGGCCCGCTGGACGACATCGCCTGGTACCGCGACAACTCGGGCGAGCGCGTCCAGAACGTGGGCGGCAAGCGGCCCAACCCGTGGGGCCTGCACGACATGCTCGGCAATGTGTGGGACTGGTGCTGGGACAACTACGACGCCGAGGTCTACGGCGACTACCGGGTGCTGCGCGGCGGTGGCTGGTTCGACAAGCACTGGAGCTGCCGGGCCTCCGCGCGGCGCCGCAGCCACCCGACCTTCCAGGTGGACGACGTGGGCTTCCGCGTGGCGCGTTCCGTCACGGGATGAACGGTGGGACGAACCGAAGCGAGGAACCGGCGGCCGGGCGCGGGCGCCCGCTGAGGCGCGGCCGCAGCGCTCCAGCGGGGCGTGCCTCGTCGCGGGGCGTGGTCATGTACTAGAGTTATCTCGACATCGAGATATCTGCCGAAAGACGCACCGCAGCCGCGCCACCGGTAAGGGTTACCTAACTAAGTCTTACCTTAGCGGATCGGCGAGGAGCCTATCGAGGCAGGATGCGGCTAGTACGCGCACATTGATGAAGGAGACTGTCGTGTCGGCGAACAGCTTCGACGCCCGCAGCACGCTGCGCGTGGGCGACGAGTCGTACGAGATCTTCAGGCTGGACAAGGTCGAGGGCTCCGCGCGCCTCCCGTACAGCCTGAAGGTGCTGCTGGAGAACCTGCTCCGCACCGAGGACGGCGCGAACATCACCGCCGACCACATCCGGGCCCTGGGCGACTGGGACTCCCAGGCCCAGCCGAGCCAGGAGATCCAGTTCACCCCGGCCCGCGTGATCATGCAGGACTTCACCGGTGTGCCGTGTGTCGTGGACCTCGCCACCATGCGGGAGGCCGTCAAGGAGCTCGGCGGCGACCCGGCGAAGATCAACCCGCTCGCACCGGCCGAGCTGGTCATCGACCACTCGGTGATCGCCGACAAGTTCGGCACCAGCGACGCCTTCAAGCAGAACGTCGAGCTGGAGTACGGCCGCAACAAGGAGCGCTACCAGTTCCTGCGCTGGGGCCAGACCGCCTTCGACGAGTTCAAGGTCGTCCCGCCCGGCACCGGCATCGTCCACCAGGTCAACATCGAGCACCTGGCCCGCACGGTCATGGTCCGTAATGGCCAGGCGTACCCCGACACCCTCGTCGGCACCGACTCGCACACCACCATGGTCAACGGCCTCGGTGTGCTCGGCTGGGGCGTCGGCGGCATCGAGGCCGAGGCCGCCATGCTCGGCCAGCCGGTCTCCATGCTCATCCCGCGCGTCGTCGGCTTCAAGCTCACCGGCGAGCTGCCCACCGGCACCACCGCCACCGACCTGGTCCTCACGATCACCGAGATGCTGCGCAAGCACGGCGTCGTCGGCAAGTTCGTGGAGTTCTACGGTGAGGGCGTCGCCGCCACCTCGCTCGCGAACCGCGCCACCATCGGCAACATGTCGCCCGAGTTCGGCTCCACCGCCGCGATCTTCCCGATCGACGACGAGACCATCAAGTACCTCAAGCTCACCGGCCGCTCCCAGCAGCAGCTCGCGCTGGTCGAGGCGTACGCCAAGGAGCAGGGCCTCTGGCTGGACCCGGCCGCCGAGCCGGACTTCTCCGAGAAGCTGGAGCTGGACCTCTCCACCGTCGTCCCCTCCATCGCCGGTCCGAAGCGCCCGCAGGACCGCATCGTCCTCGCCAACGCCGCCGAGCAGTTCAACAGCGACGTGCTCGCCTACGTGCAGGCCGGCATCACCGGCGGCGACGACCGCAAGCCGGGTGTCCCGCAGCAGGAGAAGCCGCACGGCGTCGAGTCCCCGGTCGACGAGGCGAGCGCCGAGTCCTTCCCGGCCAGCGACGCCCCGGCCTACGGCCACGACGACAACGGCGCCGGCGCCCCGCGGCACTCGGCCGTCGTACCCGGCCCCGGCCCGTCCAACCCGGTCACCGTCACCGCCCCCGACGGCACCACGTACGAGCTCGACCACGGCGCCGTCACCGTCGCCGCGATCACCTCCTGCACCAACACCTCCAACCCGTACGTCATGGTCGCCGCCGCGCTGGTGGCCAAGAAGGCGGTCGAGAAGGGCCTGACCCGCAAGCCGTGGGTCAAGACCACCCTCGCCCCGGGCTCGAAGGTCGTCACCGACTACTTCGACAAGGCGGGCCTCACCCCCTACCTCGACAAGGTCGGCTTCAACCTCGTCGGCTACGGCTGCACCACCTGCATCGGCAACTCCGGCCCGCTGCCGGAGGAGGTCTCCAAGGCGGTCAACGACAACGACCTCGCCGTGACGTCGGTCCTCTCCGGCAACCGCAACTTCGAGGGCCGGATCAACCCCGACGTCAAGATGAACTACCTGGCCTCCCCGCCGCTGGTCGTCGCCTACGCCCTCGCGGGGTCCATGAAGGTGGACATCACGCGCGAGGCCCTGGGCACCGACCAGGACGGCAACCCGGTCTTCCTGAAGGACATCTGGCCGTCCGAGGCCGAGGTCAACGACGTCGTGGCGAACGCCATCGGCGAGGACATGTTCAGCAAGTCCTACTCCGACGTCTTCGCCGGCGACGCCCAGTGGCAGGCGCTGCCGATCCCGACCGGCAACACCTTCGAGTGGGACCCGCAGTCCACCTACGTCCGCAAGCCCCCGTACTTCGAGGGCATGACGATGGAGACCACCCCGGTCTCGGACATCACGGGCGCCCGCGTCCTGGCCAAGCTGGGCGACTCGGTCACCACCGACCACATCTCCCCGGCCGGCGCCATCAAGGCCGACACCCCGGCGGGCAAGTACCTCACGGAGCACGGCGTCGAGCGCCGCGACTTCAACAGCTACGGCTCCCGCCGCGGCAACCACGAGGTCATGATCCGCGGTACGTTCGCCAACATCCGCCTGCGCAACCAGATCGCGCCGGGCACCGAGGGCGGCTACACCCGCGACTTCACCCAGCCCGACGCCCCCGTGTCGTTCATCTACGACGCCTCCCGCAACTACATCGAGCAGGGCATCCCGCTCGTCGTCCTCGCGGGCAAGGAGTACGGCTCCGGCTCGTCCCGCGACTGGGCCGCCAAGGGCACCGCGCTCCTCGGCGTCAAGGCCGTGATCGCCGAGTCGTACGAGCGCATCCACCGCTCCAACCTCATCGGCATGGGCGTCCTGCCGCTCCAGTTCCCGGAGGGCCAGTCCGCCGAGTCCCTGGGCCTGACGGGCGAGGAGACCTTCTCCATCTCCGGCGTGACCGAGCTGAACGAGGGCCGTACGCCGCGCACGGTCAAGGTCACCACCGACACGGGCGTCGAGTTCGACGCGGTCGTCCGCATCGACACCCCCGGCGAGGCGGACTACTACCGCAACGGCGGCATCATGCAGTACGTGCTGCGCAACCTGATCCGCAACTAAGGCTCAGGTACGCGGCGAAGGGCCGCACCCCGTCTCGTACGGGGTGCGGCCCTTCCGCGTTTCAGAGGTTGCCGTGCCTGACGGCGGTCACGAAGGAGGCCCAGCCCGCCGACGAGAACACCAGCGCCGGGCCCTCCGGGGCCTTGCTGTCACGAGGCATGTCACCCAGGGCAGGCGGCATATCGCCCATTGCGCGGCGAAATGGCGAAACGGCTACCGCAGCAACTCCACCTCCGCCAGCGTCGCCACCGCGCTCGGCACCAGCCGGTACCGCTCGTACGTACCGGGCCGCGCGACCGTGAACACCCGCGTCTGCCGGTCCCAGGCGAACGACTCACCCGACCGCCGGTCGAGGTCCGTCCATACCGTCCCGTCCCGCGAGCCCTGGAGCACCCAGCCCGCCGGAGCCGTGCCCCGCGCCGCCGAGGTCAGCGTGTACTGGACCGCCCGCGTGCCGCCCTCCGGGACCGGCAGCTCCACGGCCTCCACCGACGCGGCCGTCGCCGACGTGTTGTCGAACAACTCGCCCGCGCCCGACAGCACGTCACCGCGTGGCGCGGGCACCTGGTCGTCGCGGGTGATGGAGACCGGCGCCGCGCCCGGCCCCGTACCCCATGACGACGGCCTCGGCCCCATGTCGAACTCCAGCACACCGCCCCGGGCGAGGAGCGCGTGCGGCAGCGCGGTCGACGTCCACTGCTTGCCGTTGACGCGCACCCCCTGCACATACACGTTGCGCGCGCTGTTCTCCGGGGCCTTGACCACCAGCGTCCGCCCGCCCTCCATCCGTACCGTCGCCTTGGTGAAGAGGGGTGAGCCGATCGCGTACTCCCCGCTGCCCATCACCAGCGGGTAGAAGCCGAGCGCCGAGAAGAGCCACCATGCGGACTGCTCGCCGTTGTCCTCGTCGCCGTGGTAGCCCTGCCCGATCTCGCTGCCCGTGTAGAGCCGAGACAGCACCTCGCGCACCTTCTCCTGGGTCTTCCAGGGCTGCGAGGCCGCGTTGTACATGTACGTGACGTGGTGGGCGACCTGATTGGAGTGCCCGTACATGCCCATCCGTACGTCGCGCGCCTCCGTCATCTCGTGGATGACGCTGCCGTACGAGCCGACGAACTCCGGCGACGCGGTCTCGGGCGTCGAGAAGTAGGTGTCGAGCTTCTTCGCCAGGCCTGCCCGGCCGCCGTACAGATTCGCGAGGCCCCGGCTGTCCTGCGGGGCGGTGAAGGCGTAACCCCAGCCGTTCGTCTCCGTGTAGTCGTAACCCCACACACGCGGGTCGTACGAGGACGACGGCACCCGCCACTGGCCCTTGAGGTCCCGGCCCTGGAAGAAACCCGCCTCCGAGTCGAAGAGCGAGACATACTGGCGTGCCCGGTTGAGGAAGTACGCCGACTCCTCCCGGTAGCGCGCCTTGCCGGTCCGCGCGTGGAGCGCGTCGGCCATCTTCGACAAGCCGTAGTCGTTGAGGTAGCCCTCCAGGGACCAGGACAGGCCCTCGTGCGTCGCGGTGGAGGCGTAGCCGAGGAACGGGGACGTCTCCATGCCCTTGCGGCCGACGCCCGACGAGGGCGGCACCACCGTCGCGTTCTTCAGCGCCGCCTCGTACGCCGCCTCCGCGTCGAAGTCGACGCCCTTGACGTACGCGTCGGCGAACGCCACGTCCGACGACGTGCCGGTCATCAGGTCCGCGTAGCCGGGGGAGGACCAGCGGGAGATCCAGCCACCGTCCCTGTACTGCTGGACGAAACCGTCCACCAGCTCGCCCGCCCTGCGCGGGGTGAGGAAGGAGTACGCGGGCCAGGTCGTCCGGTACGTGTCCCAGAAGCCGTTGTTGACGTACACCGTGCCGTCGACGATCTTCGCACCCGTCCGGGTCGGGGTGTCCGGGCCGGTCTGCGGCGAGAAGGGGCTCGCGTACCGGTGCCTGCCGTCGACCTTCTCGAAGCCCGAGTTGGGGTACAGGTACAGCCGGTACAGGTTCGAGTAGAGGGTGACCAACTGGTCGCGGGTCGCGCCCTCGACCGTCACCCGGCCGAGGATGTCGTCCCAGGCGTCCTGCGCCCGCTCCCGGACGCGCTCGAACCGGCTGCCCGGAGGGATCTCGCCGGCCAGGTTCCGCTTCGCCTGCTCCACGCCGATCAGGGACGTCGCCATGCGCAGTGTCACCGTGCGGTCCGCGCCCGCGTCGAAGCGCAGGTGGCCCTTGACGCCCGCCGACGCGGAGCCGGTGACCGGCGCGTCGAAGACGCCGTACACGAACATCCGTGTCGCGCCGGTCGACAGGCCGCTCTTGACGTCCGAGAAGCCGGTGAAGGAACGGGTCTGCGGGTCGAGGGTGAGGCCGCCCTCGTCGGTGACGTTGTCGAAGACGACGGACGCGTCCGTGCCCGGGTAGGTGAACCGCATCATGGCCGCGTGGTCGGTGGGGGCGATCTCGGCCTCGACGCCGTTCTCGAAGGTCACGCCGTAGTAGTGCGGCTTCGCCGTCTCGTTCTCGTGGCGGAAGGGCAGGGCACGCCGGACGCGATCGGTCTCCGGTGTCCCGGCGGCGGCCGAGGGCATCAGCTGGAAGGTCTGCCGGTCGCCCATCCAGGGGCTCGGCTCGTGACTGGCGCTGAACGCCTGCACGGTGGGCAGATTGTCGGCGTTGTTGCCCCGGGCGTACTCATACAGCCAGCTCTTCGACGCGGCATTGGTCACCGGCGTCCAGAAGTTGAAGCCATGGGGCACGGCGGTCGCGGGAAAGGTGTTGCCGCGCGAGAAGGAGCCGCTGGAGTGGGTGCCCCGCACGGTCGAGGCGTAGTCGGAGGGGCGGGCGTGGTGCTTCTCGGGCGTGGCCCGCTTCAGCGTGATGTCGTCGATCCAGCCCTGGAAGGTGGCCGGGCCCTTGGGGGAGTCGTACGCCACCAGGATCCGGTCCACGGTCCGGCCGGCCGCGACCCGCCCTAGCCCTGCGGTGACCTGGTTCCACTGGTTGACGTACAGCCGCTTGGCGGCGCCCTGCCCCTGCGGGGTGAGCGCCCCGCCGTGGCTGTCGACCGCGCCCAGCTCGCTCAGGTACGTGCCGTCGGTGAAGGCGAGGTCCACGGAGACGTGTGTCGCGGGGTAGTTCAGGTCCGTCTCCGGCATGGCGGGGAAGATCCGGTACGACAGCTCGGTGTCGCGGCCGACCACCGTGTGCACGTCGAAGACCTTGTTGTACGAGTAGGCCCGGCCGGCCGGCTTGTGCGAGCCCGCGTACCGCAGCGCCCGCTTTCCGGTGAACCCGGCGTTCGCCTTGGCGGTGGGGGAACCGCCGGGGCCCCGGTCGACATGGCTGCGCATGTCGGGCGGGACGGGGATGGCCGTGTCGCCGTTCGAGAACTGAACGTCCGCCAGCTGTGTGATGCCGGCGGCGCCGTTGTTCGCGGTGATCTCCAGCCGGTAATGCGCGTACTCCGTCGAATTGGCGAAGTCGTACGTCTTCGTCTCGAACCGTTTGGCGAAAGTCTGGCCCTCGCGGCTGTCCAGAACCTTCCACTCCGTGCCATCGGCCGAGCCCAGAAGCGTCCAGTTCCTCGGATCGCGCGGGGCGTGGTCGTTGGCGGAAGTCAGCGCGTACGTCACGACCTTGACCGGTTGCTCCAAGTCGAATTCGACCCAGGCGGTGGAGCTGAAGGCGAGCCATTTGGTGGTCGGCTGGAGATCGACCAGGTTCTCCTTGGTCTCGCCGGCGCCGCTGTTCTCGCCGCTGGCGCGCAGCGCGGTGACCTTGTCGGTGACATTGCCCGGTATCCCGGCGGAGAACGCGCCGTCGACCCCGGACGCCCGTCTGTGGCCATCGGCGTCCACGTCCACGGTGTTGCGCCAGTCCGGCGGGCGTTCATCCGCCTCGAACGACGAACTGAACTCCCTTTCCTGAACTCCCTTTCCGTCATGTCCGGTTGACGGGAGGGCGAGCGCGGCGGCCGGCGGGGTGGCCGCCGCGATCAGCGAAGCGGCCGCCACGAGGGCGGCCATCCGGGGGTATCCGTCACGAGCTGGTGATCCGATCTGCATCCCGCGTCCTGCCTCCTGCCGAAGCGGCGTTGGACAACGTTGTCAGGCGAACTGGGCAGGAACCAGTAGGGAGGCAGGGGGTGGGCGGTGTCAAGGGTGCCGACGGTACGGGAAGGTTCGATTCAGCCGTTCTGCCGAACCCTTCGCGACACGCAGGCGAAGGCGCGATTCCGCGTATCCCCGAGGTCTCAACTCGGGAAAGACTGCTGCCCGAAGTTGCTTTCGATCTTGCTCACTTGACGAGAAGTGGACTATACCTGTCGGCGTCCAGCACTGCACGACCACCCAGCACCTGCACGACCCAGCAAATGACCGCGGTGGCGGGGCCCTTTCGCCTCAGGCGAGCAGGACGGGCGACCGGTACACCGCCTGAGTCCTGGAGAAGGCGAGGACTTGAGCATGGGATCCACCTCCGCCCGCACCGACGGTGACGGCTTCGGCCGCCGCGACCTGATCAAGCGGTCCGCCGCGCTCGGCCTGATCACCGTACCGACCATGAGCTTGTTGTCCGCCTGTGCCAGTGGCGGCGGCGGCAGCACCGACAAGGTGGAGAAGGGCAAGATCACCAAGGACAACCCGCTCGGCGTCAACGAGACCGCCCCGCTGGATGTCGTCATCTTCGACGGGGGCTTCGGCCAGCAGTACGCCATCGACGCGGAGAAGAAGTACAACGCGGCCTTCCCCAAGGCGCCCAAGGTGAAGCACTCCGCCACCCAGAAGATCCAGTCCACGCTGCAGCCGCGCTTCAACGGCGGCACCCCGCCGGACCTCATCGACAACTCCGGCGCCGAGCAGATGGACATGGGCGTCCTCGTCGGCAAGAAGCAGCTCCTCGACCTCACCCCGCTGATGGACGCGCCCGCCGTCGACGACCCGGACAAGAAGGTGCGCGACACGCTGCGCCCCGGCGTGCTGGAGATGGGCCAGTTCGACGGCGACCCCGTCTGGGTCATGTACTACGCCTACACCGTGTACGGCGTCTGGTACTCGCAGACGGCGCTGGACAAGCTCGACGCGGAGTACCCGCAGACCTGGGACGCGATGCTCGCCCTGTGCGAGAAGGCCAAGAAGCGGGGCATCGCGGGCTGGACGTACCCGGGGAAGTTCCCGTACTACCTGCCGTTCTCGCTCTACCCGTTCATCGCCAAGATCGGCGGCCGGGAGGTCCTCGACAGGATCGACAACCTGGAGCCGAACGCCTGGAAGGACCCGGCGGTCAAGGCGGCCTTCGAGGCGTACTACGAGCTCTACAAGAAGGGCTACATCCTCCAGGGCACCCCGGGCATGACGCACATCCAGTCGCAGACCGCCTGGACCAAGGGCAAGGCGCTGTTCATCCCGAACGGCTCCTGGGTCGAGAACGAGGCGGCGCCCACCACGCCCGAGGACTTCCGGATGAAGGTGGCGGCACCCTCCGGGCTCGACGCCTCCGACAAGATGCCGTTCGGCACCATCTGGGCGTCCGGCGGCGAGCCCTTCATCGTGCCGGCCAAGGCCAAGAACCCCGAGGGCGGTATGGAGCTGCTGCGCATCATGCTCAGCGAGGACTCCTCCAGGAACTTCACCAAGCAGGTGAAGTCGCTCACCGCGTTCAACGGCGGCACCGACGGGCTTCAGCTGTCCACGGCCC
Organism: Streptomyces ficellus; assembly: GCF_030406405.1. Classification (GTDB taxonomy): domain Bacteria; phylum Actinomycetota; class Actinomycetes; order Streptomycetales; family Streptomycetaceae; genus Streptomyces; species Streptomyces ficellus_B. The sequence goes on along the minus strand of NZ_JAUEPL010000001.1, from coordinate 87,416 downwards.
TCCAGTCGGCCGTCGACGCGCTCGCCAAGGCCGGGCAGAACGTGGTGAACCCGCGGCTCCAGGACTGGTACGTCAAGCTGCAGAAGGAGCAGATCGGCGTCGCCGGCCTGGGGGAGATGATGGCCGGCCGCGCCACCCCGGCGGAGACGATCAAGAAGATCCAGGCCTTCGCCGACGCGGCGGCCAAGGACCCGTCCATCAAGCACTACAAGCACCAGTGACCAACCGTCACCAGCGGCGGCACCCGCGCACAGATCGGGGTCGGTAGACCATGCAGCATGGCAAGTACCGGTTCATCGTGGGGTTCCTGGCACTTCCCCTGGCGATGTACGCCCTCTTCGTCGTCTGGCCGTTCATCCAGTCGATCTACTACTCCTTCACGGACTGGACCGGACTGAGTCCGGAGTTCCAGGCGGTCGGCTTCGGCAATTACCGCCGGATGCTGGAGGACGCCATCTTCTGGAAGTCCTTGCAGCACAGTCTGTGGCTCGTGCTGTTGCTGCCGCTGGTGACGCTGGGCCTCGCCCTCTTCTTCGCCTTCATGATCAACGTCGGCGGCCGGCGGCGGAAGAACGCCGTCGTCGCCGGTGTGCGGGGCTCGTCCTTCTACAAGATCGCCTACTTCTTCCCGCAGGTGCTGTCGATCGCGATCGTGGCCCTGCTCTTCCAGTTCGCGTTCAATCCGAACGACGGCATGATCAACTCCGCGCTGGCCGCGGTCGGCCTCGACCACGTCCAGCCCAACTGGCTGGGCGACCCGGACCTCGCGCTGTACTGCGTCATGGCGGTGCTCGTCTGGTCGACGGTCGGCTTCTTCGTCGTCCTGTTCTCCGCGGGCATGGCGTCCATCCCGCGGGACTTCTACGAGGCGGCGCTGCTGGACGGTGCCGGCCGGTTCACCACGTTCTTCCGGATCACCCTGCCGCTGCTGTGGGACACCGTGCAGTCCGGCTGGGTCTACATGGGCATCCTGGCGCTCGGCGCGGAGGCCTTCGCCACCGTACAGATCATGACCGTGGGCCCGGGCGGCCCCGACTACTCGACGACGGTGCTGCCGCTGTACGTGTACCAGACGGCGTTCCGTGACGGTCAGGCGGCGTACGCGACAACGATCGGCGTGGCCCTGCTCATCGTCACGCTGGCGTTCGCGGCCATCGTGATGCGCCTGGGCAGGCGAGAGCGGCTGGAGTTCTGATGAAGACCACTGACACCCCACCTCCCGCCGCCCCGGTGGAGAACACCGTGCCCCCGGCGAAGACGGACGCCCGCCGCCCGGCCGCCGGGAGCGGCGAGGGCGGCGTGCTCAACGTCTTCTCGCACGGCGTCCTCATCCTGTGGGCCTTCATGGTCGTCCTGCCGCTGCTGTGGGCGGTGATGGCCTCCTTCAAGACGGACGACGCCATCCTCTCCACCCCCTGGTCCCTGCCCGACAGGCTGCACGTCGAGAACTGGTCGCGGGCCTGGACCCAGGCGCACATGAGCGACTACTTCCTCAACACCGTCCTGGTGGTGGGCGGCTCGCTCTTCGGCACCCTGCTGCTGGGCTCGATGGCCGCGTACGTCCTGGCGCGGTTCGACTTCCCCGGCAACCGGTTCCTCTACTACCTGTTCGTCGGCGGCATGAGCTTCCCGATCATGCTGGCCCTGGTCCCGCTGTTCTACGTCATGAACAACATGGGGCTGCTCAACACCATCCACGGCCTGATCCTGGTCTACATCGCGTACTCACTGCCGTTCACCGTCTTCTTCCTCACCGCGTTCTTCCGCACCCTGCCCACCTCGGTGGCGGAGGCGGCCATGATCGACGGCGCCTCGCACACCCGCACGTTCTTCCAGGTGATGCTGCCGATGGCCAAGCCGGGCCTGATCAGTGTCGGGATCTTCAACTTCCTGGGGCAGTGGAACCAGTACATGCTGCCGACCGTGCTCAACACCGAGCCCGAGACGAAGGTCCTGTCCCAGGGGTTGGTGGAGCTGGCGACCAGCCAGGGGTACAAGGGGGACTGGTCGGGGCTGTTCGCCGGTCTGGTGATGGCGATGCTGCCGGTGCTGGGGGCGTACATCGTCTTCCAGCGGCAGGTGGTGGCGGGCCTCACCGCAGGTGCCCTCAAGTAACGAACCCGCGCTCGACGCCCCGGCGGAAAATCGCCGGGGCTTTCGCCGTGCGGCGAGAGATTCGGCCGGACATTCCGCTGAATCCGGATATTTCCGTACCTTGCGTGCTCATGAGAGCTTCGTGATGCTCAAGGTCTTGACGGAGGCCAACCCGAAAGGCTCAGCTTAGAGTTCACATGTTGGAGAAAACGGCAGGAGTGAGTGAGTCGATGGAGACTCCGGGGTCGCAGACATCTCTGCATCGGGCCAACCTCGAACGGGTGGTACGCGCCGTGCGCATGGCCGGGTCGCTGACCCAGGCGGAGATCGCCAGGGCCACCGGCCTCTCCGCCGCCACGGTCTCCAACATCGTCCGGGAGCTCAAGGACGGCGGCACCGTCGAGGTCACCCCGACCTCCGCGGGCGGGCGCCGGGCCCGCAGCGTCTCGCTCAGCGGGGACGCCGGCATCGTCATCGGCGTCGACTTCGGCCACACCCACCTGCGCGTCGCCGTCGGCAACCTGGCCCACCAGGTGCTCGCCGAGGAAGCCGAGCCGCTCGACGTCGACGCCTCCTCCGCCGAGGGCTTCGACCGGGCGGAACACCTGGTCAAGCGGCTGATCGAGACCACCGGGATCGGCCAGGACAAGGTGATCGGGGTCGGGCTCGGCGTCCCCGGCCCCATCGACGTCTCCTCCGGCACCCTCGGCTCGACCTCGATCCTGCCGGGCTGGAGCGGGATCAACCCCAGCGAGGAGCTCTCCGGGCGCCTCGGCGTCCCGGTGTACGTCGACAACGACGCCAACCTCGGCGCGCTCGGCGAGCTGGTCTGGGGCGGCGGACGCGGCGTGAAGGACCTCGCGTACATCAAGGTCGCCAGCGGCGTCGGCGCCGGGCTGGTGATCAACGGGCAGATCTACCGGGGCCCCGGCGGTACGGCCGGCGAGATCGGCCACATCACCCTCGACGAGGCGGGTCCCGTCTGCCGCTGCGGCAACCGCGGCTGCCTGGAGACCTTCACCGCCGCGCGGTACGTCCTGCCGCTGCTCCAGCCCGGCCACGGCGCCGACCTCACCATGGAGCGGGTCGTGCAGCTGGCCCGGGAGGGTGACCCGGGCTGCCGCCGGGTGATCGCGGACGTCGGGCGCCACATCGGCAGCGGCGTGGCCAACCTGTGCAACCTGCTCAACCCCAGCCGGGTGGTGCTGGGCGGCGACCTCGCCGAGGCGGGCGAGCTGGTGCTCACGCCCATCCGCGAGTCGGTCTCCCGGTACGCCATCCCCAGCGCCGCCCGGCAGCTGTCCGTGGCCCCCGGCGCCCTCGGTGGCCGGGCTGAGGTGCTGGGTGCCATCGCCCTCGTACTGAGCGAAATGGGTGATTCGACCCTTCTGGAGAGCGCCCTGCCCGCAGCCAGTCCTGCGTTCACTTAGATAACGGATGGCACCGTTGTCATCTCGTTAAGAATTTACTCCTTGACGATGGTGTGACGGCCGAGTTGACTTCGAGCCACCTCGGCCGCAACGTCGCGGCCTCGTCAGGGAGGCAACCCCACATGAACGCAATGACGCGACGCATCGTCATAGGCACGGCAGCGGTATCCATGGCCGCTTCCCTCGCCGCTTGTGGCAAGGCGGGCGACGGTGACACCGCGGGCGGCGGCGGAGGCGACAGCAAGACCATCGGTCTGCTGCTGCCGGAGAACAAGACGACCCGCTACGAGACGTTCGACCGCCCGATCATCGAGGCGAAGATCACGGAACTGTGCGGCGACTGCAAGGTCCAGTACAACAACGCCGCCCAGGACACCGAGACCCAGAAGAAGCAGTTCGACGCGCTGGTCACGCAGGGCGTCAAGGTGATCATCCTGGACGCGGTCGACTACAAGGCCACCAAGTCCTGGGTGCAGCAGGCCGAGAAGCAGGGCGTCAAGGTCGTGGCGTACGACCGGCTGGCCGAGGGCCCGATCTCCGCCTACGTCTCCTACGACAACGAGAAGATCGGCCGCCTCCAGGGCGAGGCCCTGGTCAAGGCGCTCGGCGCCAAGGCCGCCGAGAGCAACGTCGTTATGATCAACGGCTCGCCGACCGACCCCAACGCCCCGCTGTTCAAGAGGGGCGCCCACAGCGTCCTCGACAAGCAGGTCAAGAAGGTCGTCTACGAGCAGGACATCCCGGACTGGTCCCCGGACGAGGCCAACAAGAAGATGGGCGCCGCCATCGACTCCCTGGGCAAGGACGGCTTCCAGGGCGTCTACTCCGCCAACGACGGCATGGCCGGCGGCATCATCACCGCCCTGAAGAAGCAGGGCATCAAGGTTCCGGTCGGCGGCCAGGACGCCGAGCTGGCCGGTCTCCAGCGCATCCTGACGGGTGACCAGGCCTTCACGATCTACAAGCAGATCAAGCCGGAGGCCGAGACCACCGCCGAGATCGCCGTCCGCCTGCTCAAGGGCGAGAAGATCGACGACCTCACCCCGGCCAAGGTCACCAGCCTCACCGGCGAGTTCACCAACATCCCGGCCAAGCTGTACGACGCGCAGATCGTGACCAAGGACAACATCGCCTCCACGATCATCGCCGACAAGGTCTACAAGGCCGCGGACATCTGCACCGCCGAGTACAAGGCCGCCTGCGCCGCCGCCGGCATCAAGTAACGCCACCCGCGGGTGAGGCCGTCCGGCGGCCCGCCCGTACCGGTCCGGCGACCCGCCCCGCCCACGCCCCGTCGGCGCGGGCGGGCGCCGGACTCCTTCCCCCAGGACCTGTTCCGCCCGTACCGGCGGGCCCGTGCGCGCCCGACACGCGGCGCCCGCGTCCCACCGTCGCGACAGGTCCCCCGCACCCTGTGCTCACGTACCACCATCCCCGCCGGACAGGCGGCGAAGGAGATGATTCACGTGTCCGCTACGCCCGTGCTGGCGTTGCGCGGAGTCTCCAAGCGGTTCGGCGCCGTCCAGGCGCTCACCGACGTAGACCTGGAGATCCACGCCGGTGAGGTCGTCGCCCTGGTCGGCGACAACGGCGCCGGCAAGTCGACGCTCGTCAAGACCATCTCAGGGGTCCACCCCATCGATGAAGGCGCCATCGAGTGGGAGGGCAACACGGTCAGGATCAACCGGCCGAACGACGCCCAGGACCTCGGAGTCGCCACCGTCTACCAGGACCTGGCCCTCTGCGACAACCTCGACGTCGTCGCCAACCTCTTCCTCGGCAACGAGCTGAAGAACCTCTCCGTCCTCGACGAGATCGCGATGGAGAAGCGCGCCAAGGAGCTGCTGGACACCCTGTCCATCCGCATCCCCAGCGTCCGCATCCCGGTCGCCTCCCTCTCCGGCGGTCAGCGCCAGGTCGTGGCCATCGCCCGCGCCCTGATCGGCGACCCCAAGATCGTCATCCTGGACGAGCCGACCGCCGCTCTCGGCGTCGAGCAGACCGCCCAGGTCCTCGACCTGGTCGAGCGGCTGCGCGAGCGCGGCCACGGCGTCATCCTCATCAGCCACAACATGGCCGATGTGCGCGCCGTCGCGGACAAGGTCGCGGTGCTGCGCCTCGGCCGCAACAACGGTGTCTTCGACGTCGAGGACACCACGCACGAAGAGATCATCGCCGCGATCACCGGCGCCACGGACAACGCCGTGACCCGCCGGCAGGCGCGTACGGCCACGAAGGAGGACGCGAAGTGAGCGACCTCACCAAGACCCCCGGCAAGACCCCCGCCGAGACCCCCGCCACGCCCGGTGCGGCGGAGCGGCCCGCGGCCCCCGAAGGCTCCGCCGCCCCCGTCCCGGCCGTCGACCCGCGTCTGCTCGTACGCGAAGAGGGCCTCAAGGGCTACTGGACCGAGTTCACCCGCAAGGTGCGCGGCGGTGAGCTGGGCTCCCTGCCGGTCTTCATCGGCCTGATCGTCATCGCGATCGTCTTCCAGTCGCAGAACAGCAACTTCCTGTCCGCGAGCTCCGTCGCCAACATCGCCGTCTACACCTCCGGCCTTGGCATCATGGCGGTCGGCATCGTCTTCGTCCTCATCCTCGGCGAGATCGACCTGTCGGTCGGCTCCGTCGCGGGCGTCGGCGCCGCCGTATGGGCCGTGCTCAATGTGAGCAACGGCATGAACGACTGGCTGGCCGTCGCGATCGCCGTCCTCTCCGGCCTCGCGCTCGGTCTGCTCCACGGCTTCTTCTTCGCCAAGATCGGCGTACCGGCGTTCGTCGTCACGCTGGCCGGCTTCCTCGGCTGGAGCGGTCTGCAGATCTGGATGATGGGCCAGGAAGGCTCCATCAACGCCCCGACCGGCTCCGTCGTCGAGCACCTGACCGGCTACTACTTCGAGGACAAGGCCGCCGCGTACGGCCTCGCCCTGGTCGCCGTCCTGGCCTACGCCGCCTCGCTCCTGCTGGACAGCAAGCGCCGCAAGGCCGCCGCCCTGCCGTCCCGCCCGACCAGCGAGATCGTGCTGCGCGCCGGTGTCGTCGCGGTGCTCTGCTCCGTCGTCGCCTACGTCCTGAACGAGCCCGCCGGCGCCCGCGGCCTGCCGCTCGCCCTGGTGCTCTTCCTGGCCGTCCTCGTCGTCGCCGACTTCGTCGCCCGCCGCACCACCTTCGGCCGCCAGGTCTTCGCGGTCGGCGGCAACGCCGAGGCCGCCCGCCGCGCCGGTATCAACGTCGACCGGGTGCGCATCCTGGTCTTCGGCCTCTCCGGCCTGCTGGCCGCCTTCGGCGGCCTGTTCGTGGCCAGCCTCTCCGGCGGCGCCACCAAGAGCCTCGGCGGCGGCAACACGCTGATGCTGGTCATCGCGGCGGCCGTCATCGGCGGCACCAGCCTCTTCGGCGGCCGCGGCAAGGTCTGGTCCGCGCTGCTCGGCATGATTGTGATCCAGTCGATCCAGCAGGGCCTGAACATGCTCGGCATGGCCAGCGAGATCCAGTACATGATCACCGGCGCGGTGCTCCTGGCCGCCGTCGTGATCGACTCGGTCTCCCGCCGTACGCAGAAAACCGCAGGTCGCGCATAAGTCACAGACACAGTGCCCGGCACCGGTGAACCGGCGCCGGGCGCTGCTGCGTCTGAGCCACTGGCGGGGCGCGCAACCCACCGCCCGATGACCACCGTCAGGAGCGGAACATTAGACTCGACCAAATCGGCAGCTCGACCAGCTCAATACGCAAGGAGGCACGGGTGGCTCTGCTGACCCGTATCACGGGCCCGCGCGATCTCGACCGGCTCTCCCCGGAGCAGCTGGGACAGCTGGCCGCGGAGATCCGGACCTTCCTCGTGGACGCCGTCTCCAAGACGGGCGGCCACCTCGGTCCGAACCTCGGTGTGGTCGAGCTGACCATCGCCCTGCACCGGGTCTTCGAATCCCCCAAGGACAAGATCCTCTGGGACACCGGGCACCAGTCCTACGTCCACAAGCTGCTCACCGGCCGCCAGGACTTCTCGAAGCTGAAGATGAAGGGCGGCCTGTCCGGCTACCCCGCCCGTGCCGAGTCCGAGCACGACATCATCGAGAACAGCCATGCCTCCACCGTCCTGGGCTGGGCCGACGGCCTCGCCAAGGCCAACGAGGTCCTGAACCGCGACGACCGCGTCGTCGCGGTCATCGGCGACGGCGCCCTGACCGGCGGCATGGCCTGGGAGGCGCTCAACAACATCGCCGAGGCCAAGGACCGCCCGCTCGTCATCGTCGTCAACGACAACGAGCGCTCCTACGCCCCCACCATCGGCGGCCTCGCCAACCACCTCGCCACGCTGCGCACCACGGACGGCTACGAGCGCTTCCTCGCCCGTACCAAGGAGATCCTCGACCGCACGCCGGTCGTCGGAAAGCCGCTGTACGAGACGCTGCACGGGGCCAAGAAGGGCCTGAAGGACTTCATCGCCCCGCAGGGCATGTTCGAGGACCTCGGCCTGAAGTACGTCGGGCCGATCGACGGCCACGACATCGAGGCGCTGGAGTCCGCGCTGACCCGCGCCAAACGGTTCGGCGGCCCGGTCATCGTGCACTGCCTCACCGAGAAGGGCCGCGGCTACCAGCCCGCCCTGGCGGACGAGGCCGACCGCTTCCACGCCGTTGGCAAGATCCATCCGGACACCGGCCTGCCGATCTCCACCTCCGGCGCCGACTGGACCGGCGTCTTCGCCGACGAGATGGTCGAGCTCGGCAAGGAGCGCGCGGACATCGTCGCGATCACCGCCGCCATGCTCCAGCCCGTGGGCCTCGACAAGTTCGCCAAGGCCTTCCCCGACCGGGTGTACGACGTCGGCATCGCCGAGCAGCACGGCGCCGTCTCCGCGGCCGGCCTCGCCACCGGCGGCCTCCACCCGGTGTTCGCGGTGTACGCCACCTTCCTCAACCGCGCCTTCGACCAGGTCCTGATGGACGTCGCCCTGCACAAGTGCGGTGTGACCTTCGTCCTCGACCGGGCCGGCATCACCGGCACCGACGGCGCCTCGCACAACGGCATGTGGGACATGTCGATCCTCCAGGTCGTCCCCGGCCTGCGGATCGCCGCCCCGCGCGACGCCGACCAGGTCCGCGCCCAGCTGCGCGAGGCCGTCGAGGTCAAGGACGCCCCGACCGTCGTGCGCTACTCCAAGGGCGCGGTCGGCCCGGCCGTCCAGGCCGTGGGCCGCGTCGGCGGCATGGACGTGCTGCGCGAGGCCGGCGCGGAGCGGCCGGACGTGCTGCTGGTCTCCGTGGGTGCGCTGGCGCCCATGTGCCTGGAGATCGCCGACCTGCTCGACAAGCAGGGCATCTCCACCACCGTCGTCGACCCCCGCTGGGTCAAGCCGGTGGACGAGGCCATGGCGCCGCTCGCCGAGCGCCACCGCGTCGTGGTCACCGTCGAGGACAACGGCCGCGTCGGCGGCGTCGGCTGCGCCATCTCCCAGGCGCTGCGCGACGCCGGTGTCGACGTACCGCTGCGCGACTTCGGCATCCCGCCGCGCTTCCTCGACCACGCCTCCCGCAAGGAGGTCATGGCCGAAATCGGACTCACGGCGCCCGACATCGCCCGCCAGGTCACCGGCCTGGTCTCCAAGCTGGACGGCCGGTACGACAACGCGGAGATCGAACCCGCCCGCGACTGACGCACAAGGGGCGCGGAAAACCGGCGCCCGGACAGTTCACGCCACGTGTATGACATGGGCCGGAGGGTCACCCTGTAAGGGTGGTCCCTCCGGCCCATTCGCGTGAAAACCACCCGTAAGAGGACCGGTGGACCGCCCTGCGTCCCGATCATGGCCCGGACGACAAGCGCGGAGGTGCATGCGGTGAGTACAGAGACAGACCCGGCAGGCGGCCGGAACAAGATGTTCCGCACCAAGACGGTCGAGGAGTCGATCCGGGACACCGAAGAGCCGGAACACGCGCTCAAGAAGTCCCTCTCCGCCCTCGACCTCACCGTCTTCGGTGTCGGTGTCATCATCGGCACCGGCATCTTCGTCCTCACCGGCAAGGTGGCCAGGGAGACCGCCGGCCCCGCGACCGCGCTCGCCTTCGTCGCCGCGGGCGTCGTCTGCGCGCTGGCCGCCCTGTGCTACGCCGAATTCGCCTCGACCGTGCCGGTGGCCGGGTCGGCGTACACCTTCTCGTACGCCTCCCTCGGCGAACTGCCCGCCTGGATCATCGGCTGGGACCTCGTCCTGGAGTTCGCGCTCGGTACGGCGGTGGTCGCCGTCGGCTGGTCCGGCTACGTCCGGTCCCTGATGGACAACGTCGGCTGGCACCTGCCGCAATCCCTCGCCGGCACCACCGAGACCGGGGGCTTCGGGTTCGACCTGCTGGCGTTCCTGCTGGTCCTCGCACTGACCGCCATCCTCGTCCTCGGCATGAAGCTCTCCGCCCGCGTGACCGCCGTGGTCGTCATCATCAAGGTGACCGTCGTCCTCGTCGTCATCATCGCCGGCGCCTTCTTCATCAACGCCGACAACTACCAGCCCTTCATCCCCGAACCCGTCGCCGTGCCCCCCGGCTCCGGCCTGGACTCACCGCTGGTCCAGGTGCTCTTCGGGTACGCGCCGACCAACTTCGGCGTCATGGGCATCTTCACGGCCGCCTCCGTCGTCTTCTTCGCCTTCATCGGCTTCGACATCGTGGCCACGGCCGCCGAGGAGACCCGCGTCCCGCAGCGCGACATGCCGCGCGGCATCCTCGGCTCCCTCTTCATCTGCACGCTGCTGTACGTGGCGGTGTCCATCGTCGTCACCGGTATGCAGCACTACAGCCGGCTGTCCGTGGACGCCCCGCTCGCCGACGCCTTCAAGGCCACCGGGCACCCCTGGTACGCGGGCTTCATCAGCTTCGGCGCCGCCGTCGGCCTCACCACGGTCTGCATGATCCTGCTGCTCGGCCAGACCCGGGTGTTCTTCGCGATGAGCCGCGACGGGCTGCTGCCCCGCTTCTTCTCCCGGGTCCACCCGCACTTCAAGACCCCGTACCGCGCCACCGTCCTGCTCGGCGTGCTGATCGCCGTCATCGCGGGCTTCACCAGCATCAGCGAGCTGGCGACGCTGGTGAACATCGGCACCCTGTTCGCCTTCGTCGTGGTCGCCCTCGGCGTGATCATCCTGCGCCGCACCCGCCCCGACCTGCCGCGCTCCTTCCGCACACCGCTCGTGCCGTGGCTGCCCATCCTCTCCGTCGCCGCCTCCCTGTGGCTGATGCTCAACCTGCCCGCCGAGACCTGGCTGCGGTTCGCCATCTGGATGGCCGCCGGCATCGTCCTGTACTTCGCGTACGGCCGCTCCCACAGCCGCCTCGGCGGCCGCACCGAGCCGATGGGCACGAAGGCGCCATAACGCGCCGCCCCGTCCCCGTACGAGTGCCGCCCCGACCGGTTTTGCGCCGTTCGGGGCGGCCCCTCGTAGAATCGCCGGATGACTTCCCCCGGAGATGACCACCAGACGGCCGACGAGGCACTACGGGTGCTGGGCCGGGTCTTCGGCTACGACTCGTTCCGTGGACCCCAGCGGGAGATCATCGAGCACGTGGTGGGCGGCGGTGACGCCCTGGTCCTCATGCCCACCGGTGGCGGCAAGTCGCTGTGCTACCAGATCCCCGCGCTGGTGCGCCAGGGCGTCGGGGTCGTCATCTCGCCGCTGATCGCGCTGATGCAGGACCAGGTCGACGCGCTGCGCGCGCTCGGCGTGCGGGCCGGGTTCCTCAACTCCACCCAGGACCTCGACGAGCGGCGGCTGGTGGAGGCGGAGTTCGCCGCCGGTGAGCTGGACCTGCTGTACCTGGCGCCCGAGCGGTTGCGCGTGGAGTCCACGCTCCAACTGCTCCAGCGCGGCTCCATCTCGCTGTTCGCCATCGACGAGGCGCACTGTGTGGCCCAGTGGGGCCACGACTTCCGCCCCGACTACCTCCAGCTCTCCACGCTCCACGAGCGGTGGCCCGACGTGCCCCGGATCGCCCTGACGGCGACCGCCACCCCGACCACCCACGCGGAGATCGCCGCCCGGCTGAACCTGAACGACGCCCGGCACTTCGTGGCGAGCTTCGACCGCCCCAACATCCAGTACCGCATCGTCCCCAAGAGCGAGCCCAAGCGTCAGCTGCTGGAGCTGCTGCGCGGCGAACACCCCGGCGACGCGGGCATCGTCTACTGCCTGTCTCGGGCGTCCGTCGAGAAGACCGCCGCCTTCCTGGTGGAGAACGGCATCGACGCAGTCCCGTACCACGCGGGTCTGGACGCACGCACCCGCGCCGAGAACCAGTCCCGGTTCCTGCGCGAGGACGGGCTCGTGGTCGTCGCGACGATCGCGTTCGGCATGGGCATCGACAAGCCCGACGTACGGTTCGTCGCCCATCTCGACCTGCCGAAGTCCGTCGAGGGCTACTACCAGGAGACCGGCCGCGCCGGGCGCGACGGCCTGCCGTCCACGGCCTGGCTGGCGTACGGCCTTCAGGACGTCGTCCAGCAGCGCAAGATGATCGACGGCAGCGAGGGCGACGCCGAGCACCGCCGCAGGCTCGCCGCCCACCTCGACGCCATGCTGGCCCTCTGCGAGACGGTCGAGTGCCGCCGGGTCGGTCTGCTGGCGTACTTCGGCCAGGAGTCCGCCCCCTGCGGCAACTGCGACACCTGCCTCACGCCGCCGAAGTCGTGGGACGGCACGATCGCCGCCCAGAAGCTGCTCTCCACCGTCGTACGGCTCAAGCGGGAGCGGAACCAGAAGTTCGGCGCCGGGCAGATCATCGACATCCTGCTCGGCCGGAAGACGGCCAAGGTCATCCAGTTCGACCACGACGCGCTCAGCGTCTTCGGCATCGGTGCCGAGCTGAACGAGTCCCAGTGGCGCGGCGTCGTGCGCCAGCTCCTCGCCCAGGGCCTCCTCGCCGTCGAGGGCGACTACGGCACCCTCGTCCTGACCGACGCCTCCGCCGACGTACTGGGCGGGCGCCGCGAGGTGCCGCTGCGCAGTGAGCCGGAGCGCCCGGTCAGGGCCGCCCGGGCGGGCACGTCCAAGCGCGCGGCGCCCGCCGATCTGCCCGAGCAGGCGGTGCCGGTGTTCGAACGGCTGCGGGCCTGGCGGGCGGCGGCCGCGAAGGAGCAGCAAGTCCCCGCGTACGTGATCTTCCACGACGCCACGCTCCGCGAGATCGCCGCCGCCCCGCCCTCGTCCCTCACCGAACTCGGCGGTGTCAGCGGCGTGGGCGAGAACAAGCTGGCCAAGTACGGGCAGCAGATCCTCGACGCGCTCGCCGACTCGGAGGCCTGACCCCGCGGCCGGCCCCGCGCGCGGAGGCTCGGGATGTCCGTGCTGTCCGTGGCCGGCCGACCGCCCGCGGGGGCCGTCGGGCGGCGCGGGGCCCGTCGCGCGCGTAAACGCGGGACGGGCCGCAGGGGGGAGTACCCCCTGCGGCCCGTACGGTCGACTCGGCGTGCTACGCCGGGACGCTCGCCACGCCCTGCGGCAGAAACCGCTTGCCGTTGACGCGCTCCGAGACGCCCTCGCGGTCCAGGTACGGCGTGATGCCGCCCAGGTGGAAGGGCCAGCCGGCGCCCGTGATCAGGCACAGGTCGATGTCCTGCGCCTCGGCGACGACACCCTCCTCCAGCATCAGGCCGATCTCCTGCGCCACCGCGTCCAGGACGCGCCCGCGGACCTGCTCCTCCGTCAGGACGACATCGCCCTGCTTCAGCAGCGCGGCGACCTCCGGGTCCAGCTCGGGCTTGCCCGAGTCGTAGACGTAGAAGCCGCGCTTGCCGGCCTCGACGACCGCCTTGAGGTTCGGGGAGACCTTGAAGCGGTCCGGGAACGCCTTGTTGAGCGTCTCCGAGACGTGCAGACCGATCGCGGGGCCGACCAGCTCCAGCAGCACCAGCGGGGACATCGGCAGACCGAGCGGCTCGATGGCCTTCTCGGCGGTCTCGACCGGCGTGCCCTCGTCGATGACGTTCTGGATCTCGCCCATGAAGCGGGTCAGGATGCGGTTGACGACGAACGCCGGGGCGTCCTTCGTCAGAACGGCCGTCTTCTTGAGCTTCTTCGCGACACCGAACGCGGTCGCCAGGGACGCGTCGTCCGTCTTCTCACCGCGCACGATCTCCAGCAGCGGGAGGATCGCGACCGGGTTGAAGAAGTGGAAGCCGACGACCCGCTCCGGGTGCTGGAGCTTGGAGGCCATCTCCGACACGGACAGCGACGAGGTGTTGGTGGCGAGGATCGCGTGCGCCGGGGCCACGGCCTCGACCTCCGCGAACACCTTCTGCTTGACGCTCATCTCCTCGAACACGGCCTCGATGATGAAGTCCGCGTCCGCGAAGCCCTCGGCCTTGTCCAGCACGCCGGACACCAGGGCCTTGAGACGGTTGGCCTTGTCCTGGTTGATCCGCCCCTTGCCGAGCAGCTTGTCGATCTCGGCGTGGACGTAGCCCACACCCTTGTCGACGCGCTCCTGGTCGATGTCGGTGAGGACGACCGGCACCTCCAGACGGCGCAGGAACAGCAGCGCGAGCTGAGAGGCCATCAGACCGGCGCCGACGACGCCGACCTTGGTGACCGGGCGGGCCAGGCTCTTGTCCGGCGCGCCCGCCGGGCGCTTGGCGCGCTTCTGCACCAGGTTGAAGGCGTAGATGCCGGCCCGCAGTTCGCCGCCCATGATCAGGTCGGCGAGCGCGGTGTCCTCGGCGTCGAAGCCCTTCTGGAGGTCGCCGTCCTTGGCCGCCTCGATGATGTCGAGCGCGCGGTACGCGGCCGGGGCCGCGCCGTGCACCTTGGAGTCCGCGATGAACCGGCCGCGGGCCACAGCGGCGTCCCAGCCCTCGCCACGGTCCACGTCGGGACGCTCGACGGCGAGCTCACCCTTGAGGACGGACGCCGTCCAGATCAGCGACTGCTCCAGGAAGTCGGCGCCCTCGAAGATCGCGTCGGCGATCCCGAGCTCGTAGACCTGCGCGCCCTTGAGCTGCTTGTTCTGGTTGAGCGAGTTCTCGATGATGACCGAGACCGCGCGGTCGGCGCCGATCAGGTTGGGCAGGATCGTGCAGCCGCCCCAGCCCGGGACCAGACCGAGGAACACCTCGGGCAGCGAGAACGCCGGCACGGCGGCGGACACGGTGCGGTAGGTGCAGTGCAGACCGACCTCGACACCGCCGCCCATCGCCGCGCCGTTGTAGTACGCGAACGTCGGCACGGCCAGCGACGAGAGCCGCTTGAAGACGTCGTGGCCGCCCTTGCCGATGGCGAGCGCGTCCTCGTGGCGCTTCAGCAGCTCGACGCCCTTGAGGTCGGCGCCGACGGCGAAGATGAACGGCTTGCCCGTGATGCCGACACCGACGATCGTGCCCTCGGACGCCTCCTTCTCGACCTGGTCGATCGCCGTGTTGAGGTTGGCGAGCGACTGCGGGCCGAAGGTGGTCGGCTTGGTGTGGTCGAAACCGTTGTCGAGTGTGATCAGCGCGAACCGGCCCGCGCCGGCGGGCAGGTCGAAGTGGCGTACGTGGGCGCTGGTGACGACCTCGTCCGGGAACAGCTCGGCCGCACCCTTCAACAGCTCAGCGGTGGTGCTCACTTGTCGCCTCCGGCGTCCTTGTGGTGCGGGTTCTCCCAGATGACCGTGGCGCCCATGCCGAAGCCGACGCACATGGTGGTGAGGCCGTAGCGGACCTCCGGCTGCTCCTCGAACTGCCGCGCCAGCTGCGTCATCAGACGGACGCCGGACGAGGCCAGCGGGTGGCCGAAGGCGATGGCGCCGCCGTACTGGTTGACGCGCGCGTCGTCGTCGGCGATGCCGTAGTGGTCGAGGAAGGCCAGGACCTGGACGGCGAAGGCCTCGTTGATCTCGAAGAGGTTGATGTCCCCGATCGACAGCCCGGCCTTGGCCAGCGCCTTCTCGGTGGCGGGGATCGGGCCGTAGCCCATGACCTCCGGCTCGACACCGGCGAAGGCGTACGAGACCAGGCGCATCTTGACCGGCAGGCCGTTCTCGCGGGCGAAGTCCTCGGACGCGATGATCGAGGCGGTGGCACCGTCATTGAGGCCCGCGGCGTTGCCGGCGGTGACGCGACCGTGCGTACGGAACGGCGTCTTCAGCCCGGCCAGGCTCTCCAGGGTCGTGCCCGGGCGCATCGGCTCGTCGGCGGTGACCAGGCCCCAGCCGGTCTCGCCCGCCTCCGGGTTGGTCCGGCGGACGGAGATCGGCACCAGGTCCTGCTGGATCTTGCCGTTGGCGTACGCCTTGGCGGCCTTCTCCTGCGAGCGCACGGCGTACTCGTCGGCGCGCTGCTTGGTGATGTGCGGGTAGCGGTCGTGCAGGTTCTCCGCGGTCATGCCCATGAACAGGGCCGACTCGTCGACCAGCTTCTCGCTGACGAACCGCGGGTTCGGGTCCACGCCCTCGCCCATCGGGTGGCGGCCCATGTGCTCGACGCCACCGGCGATGACGGCGTCGTACGCGCCGAAGGCGATCGAGCCGGCGACCGACGTCACGGCGGTCAGCGCGCCGGCGCACATGCGGTCGATGGAGTAACCGGGCACGGACTGCGGGAGGCCCGCGAGGATGCCGGCCGTACGGCCCAGGGTCAGGCCCTGGTCGCCGATCTGCGTGGTGGCGGCGATCGCGACCTCGTCGATCTTCGCGGGGTCCAGGGCCGGGTTGCGGCGCAGCAGCTCCCGGATGGCCTTCACGACGAGATCGTCGGCGCGGGTCTCGTGGTAGATGCCCTTCGGGCCCGCCTTGCCGAACGGGGTGCGGACGCCGTCGACGAAGACGACGTCCCTGATGGTACGAGGCACGATGGCTCTCCTCCAGGGTGCGGGATGGCACTGCTGCGGGCACACGGCTAAGCGTGCGCTTGCAAGGCCCATGCTACTTACGAGTAACCAGACTGCACAGTCCCCCCACCGGGAGCGGTGAAGGTCACATCCGGTGACCGCATGACAAAGGGTGCCCCCTCCGGAGAGGAGGCACCCATCCGTGCCGTTTTCTACGCCTGGGTGGCGGCCCTGAGCGCCGCCACCAGTACCGGCGTGACCTGTTCGATCTGCCAGGGCCGCGCCCCGTACGCGGCGAGGGCCTCGGCGATCGCCTCCGGCGTCGGCTCCTTGGGCGGCTCCCAGCACACCCGGCGCACCGTGTCGGGGGTGATCAGGTTCTCCGGCGGCAGGTTCAGCGTCTCGGCGAGCGCCGAGATGGCCGTACGAGCGGCCGACAGCCGCGCCGCGGCCGCCGGGTCCTTCTCCGCCCAGGCGCGCGGCGGCGGCGGGCCCGCCACCTGCTGGCCCGGCTGCGGCAGCTCGCCGTCGGGCAGCGCCTTGGCCCGGTCGACCGCCGCCTGCCACTGCTCCAGCTGGCGGCGCCCCATGCGGTGCCCGAAGCCGGGCAGGGCGGTCAGCGCCTGCACATGGGGGGGCAGGGCGAGGGCGGCCTCGATGATCGCGGCGTCGCTGAGCACCTTGCCGGGCGACACGTCACGGCGCTGGGCGATCCGGTCGCGGGCCGTCCACAGCTCGCGTACGACGGCCATCTGGCGGCGCCGGCGGACCTTGTGCATCCCGGACGTACGGCGCCAGGGGTCCTTGCGGGGCGGGGGCGGCGGGGCCGCGGCGATCGCGTCGAACTCCTGGTACGCCCACTCCAGCTTGCCCTGCCGGTCGAGCTCCTTCTCCAGTGCGTCACGCAGGTCGACGAGCAGCTCGACATCCAGCGCGGCGTACCGGAGCCAGGGCTCGGGCAGCGGGCGGGTGGACCAGTCCACCGCGGAGTGCCCCTTCTCCAGGGCGTACCCGAGCACCGACTCCACCATCGCGCCCAGCCCCACGCGCGGGAAGCCCGCGAGCCGCCCGGCCAGCTCGGTGTCGAACAGCTGGGTGGGGACCATGCCTATCTCGCGCAGGCACGGCAGGTCCTGGGTAGCGGCGTGCAGGATCCACTCCGCGCCGGAAAGGGCCTCCCCGAGGCCGGAGAGGTCCGGGCAGCCCACCGGGTCGATGAGCGCGGAGCCCGCCCCTTCGCGGCGCAGCTGCACCAGGTAGGCCCGCTGGCCGTAGCGGTAGCCGGACGCGCGCTCGGCGTCGACGGCCACGGGGCCGCTGCCGGCCTCGAACGCGGCGATCACCTGGGCGAGGGCATGCTCGTCGGCCACCACGGGTGGGATGCCCTCACGGGGCTCCAGCAAGGGGATCGGCGTCCCGTCGACTGCGACGCCGTCGTCCGGGGGGCCGCCCCCGGTGGTTCGCAGTGCTGTCTCGGCTGCGGTCTCTTGGGCGTCGGTCACCTGTCAAGGGTATCTGTGAACAGCAAGCGCCCGCCGACGGAACGTTCCGTCGACGGGCGCGGATGTGGTGTAAACCGGTCAGTGGATGATTCCCGTACGAAGTGCCACGGCGACCATTCCGGCGCGGTCGCCGGTGCCCAGCTTGCGGGCGATACGGGCGAGGTGGCTTTTGACGGTCAGGGCGGACAGGCCCATCGAGACGCCGATGGCCTTGTTGGACTGGCCCTCGGCGACCAGCCGGAGCACCTCTACCTCCCGGCCGGAGAGCTCGCGGTAGCCGCCCGCGTGGCTCGGGGCGCCGGGGGGACGACGGTGCAGGCGGGCGGCGGCGGCGCCGATGGGGGCGGCACCGGGTCGGCTCGGGTGCCCGATGTTGGTGCGCGTACCGGTGACGACATAGCCCTTGACGCCGCCCGCGAGGGCGTTGCGTACGGCGCCGATGTCGTCGGCCGCCGAAAGGGCGAGGCCGTTGGGCCAGCCGGCGGCGCGGGTCTCGGACAGCAGGGTGAGCCCGGAGCCGTCGGGCAGGTGGACGTCGGCAACGCAGATGTCGCGCGGGCTGCCGACGCGGGGACGGGCCTCCGCGATGGACGACGCCTCGATGACGTCACGCACTCCGAGGGCCCACAGGTGGCGGGTGACGGTGGAACGGACGCGCGGGTCGGCCACGACGACCATGGCCGTCGGCTTGTTCGGGCGGTAGGCGACCAGGCTTGCGGGCTGCTCGAGGAGAACGGACACCAGGCCTCCTGGGAAGGTGCGGGACACAGCCGGCTCGGGGAAGAAGCCGGGCGAACCGTGTTTGAAGGGTCACAGACCTCTTCGGCAGCCCAACGGCCCGCCTTTAGGGGAAGATCACGATTTAGTGAGTAACAATTAGGGCAATTCGGACAGGCGATCGATCATCCTACGAGCGCCCCATCCCGCGCGGCGGGGTACGCCCGGCGCGGGCGGGGCGCGCGGGCTCCGTGCGCGGTGCCTGCGGGCCATGCCCGGCGCCTCCGGAGGCCATGTGCGGTAGCTGTTCGGCGTGCCCGCGCCGGCGCCGCAGGGCAGGGGCCGCCGGGCAGGCGCCGCAGCCTACGCGCTCGACGCCCCCGCCACGGCGCGCCCGGCGGGCGGCGAGGCGTCGCCTTGACGCCCACCCAGCGGGCCCCGTTGTGGGCAGTCGTTCCGCAGGGCGGAACGGGTGGGCACGACGGGACGGGGCGGTGCTTGTCCCGGTGCCTCCTGGCGCGGTGCCGCGCGGCGGTGTCTGCCGGTGGGTGGGGGTGCAGCCCCTCCGGGCTCGTCTCCTCGACGCAGGCGGCCTTGGGTCCCGTGGTGGGAGCCGTGCTGTCGCCGCCGGCCTCTGCGGGGACGACCCTGCACGGCGCCACCCCTGTCGTACGCCGTCTGCCGGCCGGTGGATGGCTGTGGCAGCCCTATGGGTGTTGGGGGCCTCGGCGTTGGGGGAGGGAGACGACGCCTGCTGTGGTTCCCGGGTCCAGGGGGCCCGGGGCCGAGGGGGGCAGGCCCGCGATCTGGCACAGCAGGTCGCACCAGGCCGCCAGGTGCGCCGCCGTGTCCGGCACCCCGGCCCGGCTCTCGTGGGGTGTCCATGACGCACGGATCTCGATCTGGGTCGCCGGACGGCGCTCCGCGAGTCCACCGAAGTAGTGAGACCCCGCACGGGTGACGGTCCCGCTCGCCTCCCCGTACGGAAGGCCGCGCGCCTCCAGCGCGCCGGTCAGCCAGGACCAGGACACCTCCGGCAGCAGCGGGTCGGCGGCCATCTCGGGCTCCAGCTCCGCCCGGACCAGTGTCACCAGCCGGAAGGTGCCCTGCCACGCCTCGTGACCGGCCGGGTCGTGCAGCAGCACGAGACGGCCGTCCGCGAGGTCCTCGTCGCCCTCGACGACCGCCGCCTCCAGCGCGTACGCGTACGGGGCGAGCCGCTGCGGCGGGCGGGTCGGGTCGATCTCGATCTCCGGCCGCAGCCGCGCCGCGCGCAACGCGTCCACCGCCAGCCGGAAGGCGGACGGGACGGGCGTATCCTCCCTGTCGGTCGTTCCTTCGGCGTCTTCGGAGTGATCGGAGAACTGTCCCTGAGCCGCAGCCATGCGGGGAAGAGTAGGCGGAAGGACGGCCTCGCGCAGGGAGAGACACCCTCACCGCGCCAGCCGCTTGCCCGCACATGCGAAGATTCGGTGCGTGAGTGCCAACGACCGCCCCTCGGGCCAGCAGCCGAAGACCTACGACTCCGCGTTCCTGAAGGCGTGCAGGCGCGAGCCCGTACCGCACACGCCCGTCTGGTTCATGCGGCAGGCGGGACGCTCGCTGCCCGAGTACCTGAAGGTGCGCGAAGGCATCCCCATGCTGGAGTCCTGCATGCGGCCCGAGCTGGTCACCGAGATCACTCTGCAGCCCGTGCGGCGGCACAAGGTCGACGCCGCGATCTACTTCAGCGACATCGTCGTACCGCTCAAGGCCATCGGCATCGACCTCGACATCAAGCCGGGCGTCGGCCCCGTCGTCGCCGAACCGATCCGCCGCCGCCAGGACCTGGAGCGGCTGCGCGACCTCACCCCCGAGGACATCGGTTACGTCACCGAGGCCATCGGCATGCTCACCGGTGAGCTCGGCGCCACTCCGCTGATCGGCTTCGCGGGCGCGCCGTTCACCCTCGCGAGTTACCTGGTGGAGGGCGGCCCGTCCCGCAACCACGAGCACACCAAGGCGCTCATGTACGGCGACCCCGAGCTGTGGGCGGACCTGCTGGACCGCCTCGCCGACATCACCGCCACGTTCCTGAAGGTCCAGATCGAGGCCGGCGCCTCCGCGGTCCAGCTCTTCGACTCCTGGGTCGGCGCCCTGACCCCCGTCGACTACCGCCGGTCCGTGATGCCCGCCTCGGCGAAGGTGTTCGACGCGGTCGCGTCGTACGGCGTACCGCGCATCCACTTCGGCGTCGGTACGGGCGAACTGCTCCGCCTCATGGGCGAGGCGGGCGCCGACGTGGTCGGCGTCGACTGGCGCGTCCCGCTGGACGAGGCGGCCCGCCGCGTCGGCCCCGGCAAGGCGCTCCAGGGCAACCTGGACCCGGCGGTCCTCTTCTCCACCCCCGAGGCGATCGAGACCAAGACCCGCGAGGTGCTGGACGCCGCGGCCGGCCTGGAGGGACATGTCTTCAACCTGGGCCACGGCGTCCTGCCGACCACCGACCCGGACGCCCTGACCCGCCTGGTCGAGTACGTCCACACGCGGACGGCCCGTTAACCGGCGCTGCGCACCGCCGCCACCGCCTTGCGGGCCGCGACCTGGACCGGGTCCCAGACCGGGGAGAAGGGCGGGGCGTAGCCCAGGTCCAGGGCGGTGATCTGCTCGACCGTCATACCGGCCGTCAGGGCCACCGCCGCGATGTCCACGCGCTTCGCCGCGCCCTCGCGGCCCACGATCTGGGCGCCCAGCAGCCGGCCCGTGCGCAGCTCCGCGAGCATCTTGACCGTCATCGGGGCCGCGCCCGGGTAGTAGCCGGCGCGGCTCGTGGACTCGATCGTCACCGCCACGAAGCGGAGCCCGACCGCGAGCGCGTCCCGCTCCCGCAGGCCGGTGCGGGCGATCTCCAGTGAGCACACCTTGCTGACCGCCGTGCCGACCGCGCCAGGGAACGTGCCGTACCCGCCGCCCACGTTGGAGCCGATGACCTGGCCGTGCTTGTTGGCGTGCGTGCCGAGCGGGATGTGCCGCTCGCGGCCCGAGACGAGGTCCAGGACCTCGACGCAGTCGCCGCCCGCCCAGATGTTCTCCCGCCCCCGCACCCGCATCGACAGGTCGGTCAGCAGCCCGCCGTACTCACCGAGCGGCAGGCCCGCCGCGCGCGCCAGGGACGTCTCGGGTTCCACGCCCATGCCCAGGACGACGACGTCCGCCGGGTACTCGGCGTCCTCCGTCGCCACTGCCCGCACCCGGCCACCGTCCCCCGTGAGGATCGTGGTGACGTTCGCGCCGCCGACCGTCGTGATGCCGAGGCCGTCCATCGCCTCGTGCACCAGCCGCCCCATGTCCGGGTCGAGCGTCGACATCGGCTGCTCGCCCCGGTTGAGGACGGTCACCTCGTAGCCGCGGTTCAGCAGCGCCTCCGCCATCTCCACGCCGATGTACCCGGCGCCCACGACCACCGCGCGCCGCCCCGGCGTGCCGTTCAGCGCGGTCAGCGTGGACAGCAGTGCCTGCCCGTCGTCCAGCGTCTGTACCCCGTGCACGCCCACCGCGTCGATGCCCGGCAGCGGCGGCCGCACCGGGCGGGCGCCCGTCGCGATCACCAGCTTGTCGTAGCCCGTCCACGACTCGGCGCCCGACTCCAGGTCCCGTACGCGTACGCGACCGCCGTCCACGTCGAGTTCGGTCACCTCCGTGCGCAGCCGCAGATCGATACCGCGCTCCCGGTGCTCCTCGGGCGTACGCGCGATCAGCTGGTCCGGCCCGTCGACGTCACCCCCGACCCAGTACGGAATGCCGCACGCCGAGTACGAGGTGAAGTGCCCGCGCTCGAAGGCCACGATCTCCAGCTCGTCGGGGCCCTTCAGCCGCCGGGCCTGGGACGCGGCCGACATCCCCGTCGCGTCCCCACCGATGATCACCAGTCGTTCTCGTCCCAGCTGTCCCATGCGGGACACGCTACGACGAGGCGGTGTCCGACTCCGCGACGTCCGCGAAGCTCGTACGCTTCGCCAGCCACGGCCGCACCAGCCACCGCCACCCGGCGTACGCCATGAGGAACACCGCCGCCCACGGCGCGACCGCGAGCAGCACGATCGCGGTCCATGTGCCTGCCGTCACCAGCGCGTTCCAACCGCCGCTCAGCGCGTCCGCGAAGCCGGGGCCGTCATCACCCCGCTCCTCGGCGGGATTGTCCGGCTCGCTGAGGCGCAGCGTGATCGTCGCCATCGTCGTACGGTCCTTCAGTGCGGCCTGCTGCGCCAGGAGCGACTCCAAGTCCGCCTGGCGGCTGCTCAACTGCCCTTCCAGGGTGACCACATCGCTCAGTTCCGTCGCCCGGTCCATCAGCTCCCGCACCCGCGCGACGCTCGCCCGCTGCGTGGCGATCCGGCTCTCCACGTCGACGACCTGGTCGGTGACGTCCTTGGCCGCCGCCTTGCGCGAAAGCAGTTTCCCGGCGCCCGCCAGCTCCTTCAGCGCCGAGTCGTACGCGGACTGCGGCACGCGCAGCACGATCCGCGAGGTCACGTGGTCGGCGTCGACGCGCTCGGTCGTCTCGTCGGCGACATGGCCACCCGCGCTCTCGGCGACCGTACGGGCCTTCGTCAGCGCCGTCATGGCGTCGCCGACCTCGACGGAGAGCTCGGCGGTACGGATCACATGCTGGGGCTGTTTCGGCGGTGCGGTGGGGGCCGGGGCGCCCTTCGCGCCCTCGGCGGGCCTGTCCGCCGTGTACCCCGTGTCGGCCCTGGCGCTGCTGACGGCCTTGTCGTGCCCGGCGCCCGAGCCGTCGTCCGACGCGCCGCACCCGGCGAGCCCGAGCGAGGCGGCCAGCAGCAGTACGGCCGCGAACCTGTGATGACGTACGCGCATGATCCCCCCGGACCGGATGGCGAATGGTGTGTGCTGTGCCTCTTGGACGTACGGGGGAGGGGGCCGGTTGCCGGTCCACGGCTCACGAACCGGTCACGGTCGGGACTCGGAACGGTGTGTCAGAGGCGTTTGAGACAGTGGGGTCATGAACGCGGACACAGGGGAGACACCCAAGGGCGGCCATGTCGTCGTCATCGGGGGCGGGATCGCCGGGCTGGCGGCCGCTCACCGGCTGGTCACCGCCGGGCGGCGGGTGACCCTGCTGGAGGCCACCACCCGGCTCGGGGGCAAGCTGCGGGCGGGGGAGATCGAGGGCGTCCCCGTCGACCTCGGCGCCGAGTCGATGCTCGCGCGCCGCCCCGAAGCGGTCGAGCTGGCCCGGGCCGTGGGGCTCGGCGAGCGGCTCCAGCAGCCCGCCACGGCCACCGCCGCCGTGTGGACCCGCGACGCGCTCCGCCCGATGCCCAAGGGGCATGTGATGGGCGTCCCCGGCGACGCTGCCGCGCTGGCCGGCCTGCTGTCCGCCGAGGGCCTCGCCCGCGCCGAGCAGGAGCGGGACCTGCCCCCCGCCGAGGCCGCCGCCCTCGGCGACGACATCGCCATCGGCCGGTACGTCGCCGACCGCTTCGGCCGCGAGGTCGTCGACCGGCTGGTGGAACCCCTGCTGGGTGGCGTGTACGCGGGCGACGCGTATCGGATCTCGATGCGTGCCTCGGTCCCCGCACTCTTCGACGCCGCCCGCGCCCACGGCACGCTGACCGAGGCCGTCCGCGCCGTCCAGAGCAAGGCCGCGCAGCGGACCGGGCCCGCCTTCATGGGCATCGCGGGCGGCATCGGCACGCTCCCCGGCGCGGTCGCCGCCGCCATCACCTCCCACGGCGGCCAGATCCTCACCGACACGCCCGTCCACGCCCTCACGCGCGGCGCGGCCGACTGGCACATCCGTACCGGCGAGCGCGTCATCCACGCCGACGCCGTGATCGTCGCGACCCCCGCCTGGTCCGCCTCCGAGCTGCTCGCCGCCGAATCCCCGGCCGCCGCCGCCGAGCTCGCCGCCGTCGAGTACGCATCGATGGCCCTGGTCACCCTCGCCTTCCGGCGCCGCGACGTGGAAGGAGCGCTGCCCGCCGGTTCCGGGTTCCTCGTCCCGCCCGTCGATGGCCGCACCATCAAGGCGTCCACCTTCTCGTCGCGGAAGTGGGCGTGGACCGGCGAAGGTTCCGGCGACCTGTTCGTGCTGCGGACCTCCGTAGGCCGGTACGGCGAGGAGGAGCACCTGCACCGCGAGGACGCCGACCTCGTCTCCGTATCCCTGGCGGACCTCGCCGCCGCGACCGGGCTGTCCGCCAGGCCCGTCGCCACCGAGGTCACCCGGTGGATCGGCGGCCTGCCGCAGTACCCGGTCGGCCACCTCGCCCGCGTCGCCCGCGTCCGCGACGCCGTCGCCAAGCTGCCCGCCCTGCGGGTCTGCGGGGCGGTGTACGACGGCGTCGGCATCCCCGCGTGCGTGGCGAGCGCCCGCCGCGCGGCGGACGAGATCCTCGCCACGCCGACCCTGGCGCACGGCACCCTGAGTGACGAGCGAGAATAGCCCTATGAGTGCGCCCGAAAAGATCCCGAACGCCGGTAAGAAGGCGAAGGACCTCAACGAGGTCATCCGCTACACCCTGTGGTCCGTCTTCAAGCTGCGCGACGTCCTGCCCGAGGACCGGACCGGCTACGCCGACGAGGTCCAGGAGCTGTTCGACCAGCTCGCCGCCAAGGACATCACCGTGCGCGGCACGTACGACGTGTCCGGTCTGCGCGCCGATGCCGACCTGATGATCTGGTGGCACGCCGAGACCTCGGACGCGCTCCAGGAGGCGTACAACCTCTTCCGCCGCACCAAGCTGGGCCGCGCCCTGGAGCCGGTGTGGTCCAACATGGCGCTGCACCGCCCCGCCGAGTTCAACCGGTCGCACATCCCGGCCTTCCTCGCCGACGAGACGCCGCGCGACTACGTCTCGGTGTACCCCTTCGTGCGCTCCTACGACTGGTACCTGCTGCCCGACGAGGACCGGCGGCGGATGCTCGCGGACCACGGCAAGATGGCCCGCGGCTTCCCGGACGTGCGCGCCAACACGGTCGCCTCGTTCTCGCTGGGCGACTACGAGTGGCTGCTGGCCTTCGAGGCGGACGAGCTGTACCGCATCGTCGACCTGATGCGTCACCTGCGCGCCTCCGAGGCACGCCGGCACGTACGCGAAGAGGTCCCGTTCTTCACCGGCCGCCGCAAGTCGGTCGCGGACCTGGTGGCGGGTCTGGCGTAACGCCCGGCCCCCACCCTTCGACCCGGAAGATCAGAGGGCGGGCGGCTGCGCCCGCCGCTCCAGCGACACCGGGTCCGGCTCCGGGTGCGGCGCGCGTGACGCGCGCCGCACCGGCGTCTTTTCCGGCGTCTTTGCCAGGGTCAGTGACCCTCTTTGGCGAGCCGGTTGGTCAGGGCCGCCCGCAGCGCCGGGTCGTCGAGGGCGTGGACGCCGCCGATCGCTACGGCGGCCAGCGGGTCGCACGGGCGCACCCTCCTCAGCAGGCTCTGCCCCGCGGGTGATGCCCAGCGCGTGTACGGGTGGACCTCGACGCGCGCGATGACGAGGCACCCCACGGTCAGCACGAGCGGGAGCGCGAACCAGGCCATGCCGTGGGCGCCGGGCGTGTGCTCGGCGGGCAGCAGGAGCACCGTGACCGCCGCCAGCGCGACGGTGAGCAAGGCTGAGCGGCGCACGGCCCGCAGCGCGGCGACGAGGCCGGACCGGACGGCGTCGGGCACGGCGAGCCCCGCCCCGACGAGGCGGTCGGCGAGCGCCCGTACCGCGTGGGCGGCCGAGGCGGTGGCCCGCACCGCCGCTATCCGCGACTGACCCCCGGGGCCTATCGCGCCGATCACGGAACGCTCCAGCTCGTCCCCGCCCTCCGGGTCCACGACGGTCGCCCAGCCGGTGTGGGCGAGCAGCAGCCGTCCGCGCCGGTGCATCGACACCAGGGTCAGGTCGGCGACCCTGAGCGGGCCGCCGGCCAGGAACGCCGCCTCGTACAGGGTGAGTTCACGGTCCCGCACCGCGCGGCTCAGGGGCACCGGGCGGGCGGCTTCGACGGCCGCCCGGCACAGCCGGGCGCAGCTGACGGCCGCCGCGGCCCATGTCACCAGCAGGAAGGGGACCCAGAGCATGGCCGGAGTTCTACGCCACGCCCGGGGCGGGACGCCACGGGTTTCTCACGATGCGGACGCCTGTCATGACCCGCCGCCGCCGCAACTGGAGCCGCCCCCGCCCCCGCCCCCGCCGCAGCTGGAGCCTCCGCCGCCGCAACTGGCTCCGCCCCCGCCGCCACAGCCGGAACCCCCGCCGCTGCCGCCGCCCGAGCGGCCTCCGCAGCCGCTCCCGCAGCCCGATCCGCCCCCGCCCGGATCGCTGCCCGCGCACCACACCACCACGGCAGCGGTCGTGGCCGCGCTTCCGCTCGCCTGCGGCTGGTACGGGTGGTGGTGGGGGTACCGGGCCGCGGTGACCAGCTGCTCCCGCAGCACCGGGTCCGGCAGCGCACGCAGCCCGTGCAGCGCGACCAGGTGCCCGGGGTCGGCGAAATGGGCGTGCTCCCTGCCGTACGCGGTGACCGCCCGGCGGCCCGCCCGGGTGACCCGGCCGGACGCGAGGCTGCCGCAGACGATCGCGACGACCCCGCCCACGAACAGCGCCGGCGCCACCTTGGCGATGAACGGGACGGGCGTGTCATCGAACGGGTACCCCACCACCTCGGCGACCGTCGCGACGATCGAGGCGAAGAACAGCGCGAGACAGGTCACCCCCTGGCTCACGCTCCACCGCCGCCATGTCCGCCGGGTCGCCCGCGGCACCAGCAGCCCTCGCGCGGCGAGCGCGTCGCCGGCCTCCTGGACGGCGGGGTTGCGCATCGCGGCGAGCCGCACCGTGTGCAGCGCGCCGCTCGGCGCGGCGGCCAGCTCGTGCAGCACGGCGCGCTCGATGGGGTCGTGGGCGACGGGGCGCAGGACGGAGACGATGCCGGGGCCGCCGACGGCCACCCGGCCGTCCGCGTGCAGCGAGGCGAGGGCGGCGTCCACGACCCGGCCGGGCCCGCCGTTCAGGAACGCGGCCTCAGCCCGGTCGTGAACCGGACCGGCCGAGCCGCGCCGCGCGGCGACGACCCCGGTGATGAGCAGCACGGAGGAGACGGCGACGGCGGCGTACAGCAGGAAGGCGACGATGTTCATCCCGGATCACCTCCCGGCCAGGACGGCGCGGGCAGCGCGGGCAGCGCGCACCAGACGGGGGGCCCGGCCGGGCGGCCGCGCCCCGGCGCGCTCCTCCCACCAGCGCGTGAGCCGCCGCCGTGCGACGGGGTCGGAGGGCTGCCCGGCGATCAGCAGGTGCTCGGCGAAGTCGAGCGCGTCGCGCCGGTAGCCGCCGCGCATGGGGCGGGTGGTGGCGTACGAGACGAAGGCGGCGCGGTATCCGCCGCCGAGGATTCCGGAGAGTTCGGGCGCGACCTTGGCCACCACGCCCGCCCGCTTGGCGACCAGCGCCCGGCCCTGCACCCGCAGCCGCGCGTGGTCGAACCCCTCGGGCGCGGGCGTCCCCGCGACGAGCGCCGACAACAGCGCGGTCTGCCCGATGCCGACCCGCTCCCGCACCGCCCGGTCCACCTCCCCCGTCCGGCGCCGGGGTGCCGGGGCGGCACCCCGCTCACCCGTGCCCGTGCCTGTCCCCGTTCCCGTGCCTGTCCCGGTGCCTGTGCCTTTCCCCGTCCCCGTCCCCGTGCCGGTGCGGGCCACCGTCTTCCGTATCGCCGTCAGCTCCGCCGCCAGTTCCTCCGCCGGCGGGAAGTCGTCGTCCCGCTCCAGCAGTACACCCGGCGGGGTCACCCGCGCGGCGAGGTCCGACAGGATGTCCAGCACCGGCCGCGGAACCGGGTGCGCGTGCGTGTCGTGCCAGACACCGTCCCGTTCGACACCGCCCGCCACATGGACGTACGCGATCGCCTCGACGGGCAGTTCGGCCAGCGCCTTCGACGGGTCCTCGCCCCGGTTGACGTGGTTGGTGTGCAGGTTGGCCACGTCGATCAGCAGCCGTACGCCCGTGCGCTCCACCAGCTCCGCCAGGAACTGACCCTCCGTCAGTTCCTCGCCGGGCCAGGAGATCAACGCCGCGATGTTCTCCAGCGCCAACGGCACCGGCAGCGCGTCCTGCGCGATGCGGACGTTCTCGCACAGCACCTCCAGCGCGTCCCAGGTGCGCGGAACCGGCAGCAGATGGCCCGCCTCCAGCGCCGGTGACGCGGTGAGCGGCCCGCCGGCCCGTACGAACGCCATGTGCTCGGTAACCAGCGGCGCCCCCAGGGCCGTGGCCTTCGCCGCCAGCTCCGCCAGCCGCCCGGCATCCGGCCGGTCCGCGCCGCCCAGCCCCAGCGACACGCCGTGCGGGACGACGGTGACGCCCCGCTCGCGCAACCGCAGCAGGGAGTCGGGGAGGTGGCCGACGCAGATGTTCTCCGCGACCACCTCCACCCAGTCCACGCCGGGCAGCCCCTCCACCGCGTCCGCCATCTCCGGACGCCAGCCGATCCCGATCCCCAGCCCTGGCTTCGCCATGTCCCCCTCCTCCTGCGTCGGTCGGAGGGGTGATGGCCCCGCGGCGGGGCCGTCAATCCAGGAGAAGACCTGTTCAGAGCTTGATTTGAGCTTACGGGCCGCCGTTTTGGGCCGCCGTGTTGGCCGAGGTCGCGGGCCGTCGTTACGGACGAGTCGTGTTGATGGCGGTCGGCGGCCCCGGCTGCGTCGAGGGCAGGGACGTGAACGACTGGTCCGACCCCGTCGGCACGGCCGGTGTGGGCGCCGGCGGCAGGTTGCCGTTGGGCGGTGGCGGGCCGGACGGGCTGGCGGTGGCGCGGCCCGCCGCCTCGTTGGCGATCGCGTCGAAGTCGACCATCCCGGTCGCTTCCAGCATCGTGATGTGGTCCAGCACCGTCTGGTTGGCGTCGGTCGCCAGCTGCCGTATCAGCGTGTTGCGGGTGGTGTGCCGCACCTGGGCCACCAGCGCGAAGACCTTGCCGTGCGCGTTGCGCAGCAGGTTGGCGAACTTGCGGTCGTACTCCTCGCCGCTCGCCGCCGACAGCTCGCGCAGCCAGCCCTGCTGCTGCTCGGTCGGCTGGTTCGGCAGCTCCACGCCCAGCTTCGCCGCCACGTCACGGGCACGCTGGTCCAGGTCCGTGTGGCCGACGACCAGATGGTCACCGGCGTCCCTGATGGCCTGGCTCGGTGCCCGCTCGATCGCCTGCTGGCCGGCCGGCAGCTCCCAGAGCCCGGCCAGCCGGACCTTCACCAGGAAGTCCCGGTCCGTCGCGGACAGCGGGCCCCACTGGGTGGCCACGGTCGAGGCGTTGAGGTTCGCCTCACCGGTGCCGGAGCGGTCGGCGTACGACCAGACGGGGAACGCGAGCGCCCCGACCGTGGCGACCAGGGCCGCGATGATGAGTGCCGTGCCGTTGATGCGTCGCAACAACAAGGTGGTGCCCTCCCGAACTGATGGCAGTACTGGGAGGTACGTATACCGGTGCTCGAACGTTCAGTCGCCCCGTACGGGAAAGTCGGAGACCACCGTGCACGAGCCGGGAGCGATCTCCGTGAAGCCCGCGTCCCGCACCAACGGCAGGTCACTGGTGGTGAGTCGGGCCCACCGGGCGGGGTCGGCGGTGCGTACCGCGAGGGGGAAACCGGCCTCCCGCCAGGCCTTGCGGTCCGCGTCCGTCATCGCCCACCACAGCAGCTGCGCTCCGTGGCCGACCTGGGCCATCTCCTTGCCGGTCGACATGGGGAGGTCCGGGTTGAGCCACAGCAGCGCCTGCCCCGGCGCGGGCGGCGGCAGCTCGCCGGTGTCGTCCAGCTCGGTCCCCGACACCTGGAGTTTCGCCAGTTCCTTGGGCCAGCCGTCGAGGGGGACGGGCGGGAAGACCCGTACCTCCGCCGTCTTGCCCGTGACCGTGATCCCTGGCAGCCGCGAGGCCTTGCGCCACTCGGCGCCGCGCGCCCGCCGCACCACCTTGCGGATGCGCGCGTCCTGCCAGTCGCGCATGGCCCGCGCCCATTCCCCCTCGCCGAGTGACCGGTCGTCGCAGAGCATCACCAGGACGGCGCGTGCGGCGGTCTCCAAGGCGTCGGTACGGGCCGGGGGCTCGGTCTTCTCGACGCGTACGACGAGCGGGAGGGCGAACTCGGGTGTGTCGTTGCTGCTGCTCACCCCGCAAGTGTGCCAGGCGGCCGAAAGCCCGTTCTTGGCGGAATGGAGGGTTCCGGGACACGATGCGCGTATGAAGAGCGATCTTTTCGCGTCCGAGAACATGGCGCAGCAGGCGACGGTCCCCGGTATGACCCTTCAGAACGCCAAGTCGGTGAAGTACGCCGTCAACGGCGAGATGCACGCCCGGCAGGGCTCGATGATCGCTTTCCGCGGCAACCTCCAGTTCGAGCGCAAGGGGCAGGGCCTGGGCGGCATGCTCAAGCGAGCCGTCACCAGCGAGGGCCTGCCGCTCATGGCCGTGCGCGGCCAGGGCGAGGCGTGGTTCGCGCACGAGGCCCAGAACTGCTTCATCGTCGACATCGAGCAGGGCGACGCGCTCACCATCAACGGCCGCAACGTGCTGTGCTTCGACGCCACCCTCTCGTACGACATCAAGACCGTGAAGGGCGCCGGCATGACCGGCGGTGGCCTCTTCAACAGCGTCTTCACCGGCTACGGCAAGCTGGCCGTGGTCTGCGACGGCAACCCCATCGTCATCCCGGTCACCACGCACCAGCCGGTGTACGTCGACACCGACGCCGTCGTCGGCTGGAGCGCCCAGCTGAACACCTCCCTGCACCGCTCCCAGTCGCTCGGCTCGATGATCCGCGGCGGCTCGGGCGAGGCCGTGCAGCTGATGCTCCAGGGTGAGGGCTTCGTGATCGTACGGCCCAGCGAGCTCACCCCCGAGAAGGCCAAGCAGGGCTGAACCCGCCACGCACCGGCCGCCATGGCGGCGGGGCTCACTGCCGTACGGGAGTGAGTACGCTCGTATACATGGACGGCACGCACGACAGGGACGGCTCCTCCTGCGAGACGCCGGCCACGGCGGAGCCCGAGGGCGGACCGCCGTACGCCGCGTGTGTCCTGTGCCAGGAGCCGACCGAGTACCCGGAGTCGACCAAGGGCATCACGCTCTGCCCGGTCTGCGAGTGGCGGGAGGCGGAGCGCACCGCCTGCTCCGGCTAGCCACGGGCCGACCGGGACGCGCGCCAGGTGCGCCGGTCGTCGATGTCCGCGCGGCGGTCGCCGTAGACGTTGCGCAGGACGGCCGGCTCCCGCAGGAAGTCGTGCGGGAAGCCGAGCGGTACGGCGCTCACGCGGTCGAGCCGCTCGACGGCCTCGGCGTCCAGCTCCACGCCGAGGCAGGCGAGGTTGTCGGCGAGCTGGTCGGGGCGGGTGGCGCCGATGAGGGGGACGATGTTGCCGGGGCGGCCGCGCAGCCAGGCCAGCGCCACCTGGGCCGGGCTCCAGCCGCCCTGCTCGGCGATCTCCAGGACGGCGGTGATGACCTCGGTCTCCCGGTCGTCCTCCCGGGCCCCGTCGGAGAGCCGGCCCGTCTCACCGCGCCGGTACTTGCCGGTGAGCTTGCCGGCGGCGAGCGGGGCCCACGCCATGACGGCCTGGTCGAAGGCGCGGGCCTGCGGCAGCAGCTCGCGCTCGGGCGTGCGCTCCAGCAGGTTGTAGCGCAGCTGCGAACCGGCGAAGCCGGTCCAGCCGCGCAGCTCGGCGAGGGTGTTCGCCTGGGCGATCTCCCAGGCGGGCCAGTCGGACACACCGAGGTAGAGCACCTTTCCGGCGCGTACGAGATCGTCCAGTGCGCGCATGACCTCCTCGACCGGGGTGAACTCGTCCCGCGCGTGCACCCACAGCACGTCGAGGCGGTCGGTGCGCAGCCGGGTGAGGCTCGCCTCCACCGACTGCACGAGGTTCTTGCGGTGGTTGCCGCCGGAGTTCACATCGCCCTCGCGGGTCGCGCACGTGTACTTGGAGGCCAGGACGAACCGGTCCCGGCGGCCGTCGAGCAGCGTGCCCAGGACGGTTTCGGAGGCGCCGCCGCCGTAGATGTCGGCCGTGTCGACGAAGTTGCCGCCCGCGTCCGCGTACATGTCGAGGACGCGGCCGCTCACCTTCTCGTCGCCGCCGCCTCCCATGGTCATGGCGCCCAGCGCGAGCTCGCTCACGCGCAGACCGGTCCGGCCGAACAGTGTGTACCGCACGGTGTCTCCCCTCGTCAGGTCGTACGCGTGACGTTAGGGGGTGGAGCGCACCGCAAGGCAAGTGCGTTCTTACGTGCCACGCGCGGCGGCCATCAGCTCCGAGACCTTGACGAAGCGGTAGCCGCGCTCGCGCAGCTCCGGGACGACGCGGCGGATCGCCTGCTCGGTGACGGGAGCGGCGCTGCGGGTGCAGTGCAGCACCACCAGCGAGCCGGGCCGTACGCCCGTCAGGACCTGCTCGGCGACCGCGTCGGCGTCGGTGGCGAAGGCGTCGCCGCCGACCACGTCCCATTGCACGGCCGTCACCTTGGCGGCGGCCAGCGCGCGCAGCGCGTCGTCGTCGTAACAGCCCCCGGGGAAGCGGAAGTACGGCACGACGTTGCGGACGCCGACCGTGCGGAACGCGTCGAACGCGCGGCGTACGTCGGCGGCCATGCCCTGCCGGCCGAGGGCGGGCAGCCCGTAGCAGGGGGCCTTGAAGGCGTGGTGGCTGTAGGAGTGGTTGGCGACCTCGAAGCGCGGGTCGTTGCCGATGGCCCTCGCCTGGTCGGGGTACTCCTCCGCCCAGCGGCCGGTCATGAAGACGGTCGCGTCGACCTTCAGGCGCCGGAGCGTGTCGATCAGCGCGGGGTTGTCGAACCGCTCGCCGCTCGCCGCCCGGGGGCCCTGATCGGCGGTCATGTCGGCGTCGAAGGTGAGCGCCACGGTCTTGTCCGCCGTCGCGGGGCCCCGCTCGAACACGGGCGTGAGCCCGCCGGGGCCGGGCGCCATGGTCGGTGGCAGCCGGGCGGGGGAGAGGCTCGCCACGGCGGGCGGCTCCTCGGGTGCGGCCGGGCGCGTGCCGGAGGAACCGCCGCAGCCGACGAGTGCGGAGCACAAAGCGACCGAGGCCGATACTTTCTGTACAAAAGTAGTCACGCACGGAAAATATATGATCATCGGGTCGTAAAGTGTCCATCTGCTTCCGTCCGGAGTAGTCCAGCGCGATGTCCCGCCCCGCCCGGGTGATCGTGAGGGGGAACCGCACTCGCTCGAAGGGACGGACGGACGCATGATCGAGGACACCGCGACACGGCCCATCCTGGGTCCGCCCCCCGTGCGGCACTGGCCCGCGCTCGACCTGACCGGGACGGACTTCGACCCCGTGCTCGCGGAGCTGATGCGCGAGGGTCCCGTCACCCGCATCCAGCTGCCCCACGGGGAGGGCTGGGCCTGGCTGGTGACCCGCTACGACGACGTCCGGATGGTCACCAACGACCCCCGCTTCACCCGCGCGCCCGTCGTCGACCGCCAGGTCACCCGGCTCGCCCCCCACTTCAAGCCGAAGCCCGGCTCACTGGCGTTCGCCGACCAGCAGGACCACAACCGGCTGCGCGGTGCCGTGGCGGCGGCCTTCACCACACGCGGAGTGCAGCGGCTGCGCTCCAGGGCCCAGGACGCGCTGGACGAGCTGGTCGACCGGATGCTCGCGGACGGGCCGCCGGCGGACCTCACGCAGCGGGTCCTGGAGCCGTTCCCCATCGCCGTCGTCTGCGAGGTCATGGGGGTGCCCGCCGCCGACCGCGAGCGGATGCACGCCTGGACCCGGCAGATCGTCTCCTCGGCGGGCGCCGCCGCCAGCGCCCGGGCCAAGGACGGGATGTACGGCTGGTTCACCGAAGCGATCCGGTCCCGCTACGGCAGCACGGAGGAGGACGTCATCTCCCTGCTGGGCGCGGCCGTGGGCCGCGGCGAGATCAGCGAGGACGAGGCGATCGGCCTCGCCGGGCCCCTCCAGATCGGCGGCGAAGCCGTCACCAACAACACCGGCAACATGTTCTACCTCCTGCTGACCCGGCCCAAGCTCCTCGAACGGCTCCGCACCGAGCCGGCGGTACGGCCCCGGGCGATCGACGAACTCCTGCGCTACATCCCGCACCGCAGCGCGGTCGGGCTGGCCCGGATCGCCCAGGAGGACGTGGAGATCCGGGGGGTACGGATCAGCGCGGGAGACCCCGTCTACGTCTCCTACCTCGCCGCCAACCGCGACCCGGACGTGTTCCCCGACCCCGAGCGCATCGACTTCGACCGCGCGCCCAACCCGCACGTCGCCTTCGGGCACGGGCCGCACTACTGCATGGGCGGGATGCTCGCGCGCATGCAGACCGAGCTGCTGATCGACACCCTGATCGACCGCCTCCCCGGGCTGCGCCTGGCGGTCCCCGCCGAGGAGATCCCCTGGCGGCGCAGCACCCTCATCCGCGGCCCGGAGGCTCTGCCGGTCGGATGGTGACGGCCTCCTCCGGCGTCTCACGGGCCGCCGCCCGTCGCCGCCCAGGTCAGCACCACGGCCCGGTCACCGCGAACGTCGTCCCCGGCGCGTAGCAGTTCACGTACATCGTTCCGCCGTCCGGGGAGAACGTGACGCCCGCGAACTCGCCCCACTCCGGCTCCTGCGGCGTCCCGATGTTCTGCCGGCCGCGGGCCATCTCGTACACCTCGCCCTGCTTGGTCAGGCCGTACACGTGCTGCGCGCCGTTGCCGTCCTCGCACACCATCAGTCCACCGCTGGGGGCCAGGCAGATGTTGTCGGGGGACTCGCCGGGCAGCTGGATGTCGGTGCTCGGCCCGAACACGATGACCAGCGTGAGCCGGCGCCGGTGCGGCTCGTACTTCCACACCTGGCCGTAGTGGTCGGCCGCCGACCCCTCGGCGGCGCGCGCGAAACTGGAGACGAAGTACACCGCGTTCCCGCCCCAGTAGCAGCCCTCCAGCTTCTGGGCGTGCGTGATGCCCTTGGGGCCGAAGTCCTGGAGCCGGATGGGCGTCTGCCTGGCCTGAGCGTCCGGTACGGGAACCCACTCGACGCCCTCGAACCTCGCACCCGTCTCCTGGACGGCCGACAGGTCCGGCACGCCCGGCACGCGCATCGCCTCCAGCGCGCCGCCCGCGCGCAGCGAACCGGTGCCGCCGAGCGGCTTGTTCGGCAGGAAGCGGTAGAACAGCCCGAAGGGCTTCTGGAAGGCGTCCTCGGTCTCGTACACGATGCCGCTGCGCGGGTCGACCGCCACGGCCTCGTGCTGGAAGCGGCCCATCGCGGTCAGCGGTACGGCTCCGGTGCGCAGCGGATCGGCCGGGTGCACCTCGAAGATGAACCCGTGGTCCTTGGTGTAGCCGTTGGTGCCCGCCTTGTCCTCGGTCTCCTCACAGGTCAGCCACGTACCCCAAGGGGTGAGCCCGCCCGAGCAGTTGACGGCCGTGCCGGCAATCGCGACGCGCTCGCCCAGGACGTTGTTGCGGCCGTCCAGCTCGATCGCCGTACAGCCGCCCTTGGCCGCCGGGTCGTAGGTCAGGCCCCGGACGGTCGGTACGCCGAGGCGGGCGGAGGCCCGGTTCTCGTGGTTGCGGACGAGGTGGACGCGGCCACGGCGGCCGGCGAACGCCCCCATGCCGTCGTGGTTGCCCGGCACCGTGCCCTCACCGGAGCGCAGAGGGGCGCCCTCGCGGGATATGACCTGGTAGCGGAAGCCTCTCGGCAGGTCGAGCAGCCCGGCCGGGTCGGGGACGAGGGGGCCGTAACCCGCGTGCCCGCGGGCCGCCGCCGTGCCGGCGAAGAGTTCGGAGAACGCGCCGGTGAAGGCGATCCCGGCCACGGAGGCGCCGGTACGGGCGAGGACTTGGCGTCGTGTTGCGGACATGAGGCAACTCCCTGCTGGCGGCCCCCCGAGCCCGAGGCCGAGGGGGAGGACAGGAGATGTGACGTGACCCGCACGTGTGTACCACGCACTGTGGTGACACGTGAACCGTGCGGGCCACGTTGCCTCGTGAGACGCCGGAGGTCGGACGCGGGAGGTCAGACGCCGGAGGTCAGGACGCCGGAGGTCAGACGAGCTTGGCGGTGAGCGTGATCGGCGTACCGCCGAGGGCCTGGCTGACCGGACAGTTCTTCTTGGCGTCCTCGGCCGCCTCGGTGAAGCCGGCCTCGTCCATGCCCGGGACCTCACCCTCCACCGTGAGGTGGATGCCGGTGATGCCGGTGCCGGGCTGGAACGTCACCTCGGCCTTGGTGTGCAGCCGGGTGGGCGGGTTGCCGGCCTTGGCCAGCCCGTTGGAGAAGGCCATGTTGAAGCAGCTGGAGTGAGCCGCCGCGATCAGCTCCTCCGGGCTGGTCTTGCCGTCCGGCTGCTCCGCCCGCGCGGGCCAGGACACGGGGTACTCGCCGATGCCCGAGGAGTCGAAGGTCACGACGCCCTTGCCCTGGAGCAGGTCGCCCTCCCAGACGTTGTGTGCCTGACGCGTGGTGGCCATGGTGGTTCCCTTCGTACGGTGTGAACCCGACTGGCCCAAACCTACTGCGCGACCAGCCCCTTCGCGTCGCGGGCCAGCGCGGTGAGCCGCGAGATCGCCCGGAAGTACTTCTTGCGATACCCGCCGTTCAGCATCTCGTCGCTGAACAGCTGGTCGAACGGCAGCCCCGAGGCGAGCACCGGTACCTCCCGGTCGTACAGCCGGTCGGCCAGCACGACCAGCCGCAGCGCGGTCGACTGGTCGGGCACGGGCTGCACGCCGGTGAGGCAGACCGCCGCGATCCCGTCCGTCAGCGCGCCGTACCGGCTCGGGTGGACCCGGGCCAGGTGCTCCAGCAGGTGCGGGAAGTCGTCGAGCGACGCGCCCGGCGTGGCGTACGCCGCCTTCGTCACCTGCTCGTCGTCGTACGGCGCCGGGGCCGCGGGCAGCCCGCGGTGGCGGTAGTCCTCGCCGTCGATGCGCAGGGGCCGGAAGTGCGCGGACAGCCCCTGGATCTCGCGGAGGAAGTCGGCCGCGGCGAACCGGCCCTCGCCGAGCTTGCCGGGCAGCGTGTTGGAGGTGGCCGCCAGGGCGACACCCGCGTCGACCAGCTTGCCGAGCAGCGTCGACACCAGCACGGTGTCACCCGGGTCGTCCAGCTCGAACTCGTCGATGCACAGCAGCCGGTGCCCGCTGAGCGTGGCCACCGTCTGCTGGAAGCCCAGCGCGCCGACCAGATGGGTCAGCTCCACGAAGGTGCCGAACGCCTTGAGGGACGCCTCGGCGGGGGTGGCGTGCCACAGCGAGGCGAGCAGGTGCGTCTTGCCGACGCCGTACCCGCCGTCCAGGTACACCCCGCGCGGCCCGGTGGGGGCGGCCGGCTTCCTCGCGAACCAGCGGCGCCGGCCCGCTCCGCTCGCGTGCGCGCCGCCGAGCCCGGCCGCGAAGGAACTCAGCACCTCCACCGCCTGGGTCTGGCTCGGCTGGTTCGGGTCGGGAATGTACGTGTCGAAGCGCACCGCGTCGAAGCGCGGCGGCGGCACCATCCCGGCGACCAGACGGTCGGCCGGGACGTGCGGCTCGCGGGCGCACAGGGACAGCGGGGCCGCTTCGGTTATGGCACTGGTCGACACAGTTACTCACTCTAATCGCCGTGCCAGACTGCACGGCATGCGACGCCTGTTCCCTGTGACCGACCAGACACCCGCCGACGCGCCGGACCAGCGGGACCGCGAGTGGTCCCTCGACGAGCTGGCCGAGGCTTACGCGTACCCCGACGAGCGCCCCTGGCTGCGCGCCAACATGGTGTCGTCCCTGGACGGGGCCGCCCAGCACGAGGGGCGGTCCGAGCCCATCTCCTCCGCGACCGACATGCGGATCTTCGGCACGCTGCGCGCGCTGGCCGATGTGGTGATCGTCGGCGCCGAAACGGTACGGCTGGAGGGCTACCGCCCGGCACGCGCCCGTGACGCCTTCGCCGAGCGGCGGGCGGCGGCCGGACAGGGCCCGGTGCCCGCGATCGCGGTGGTCAGCGCCTCCCTGAAGCTGGACTTCTCGCTCCCGCTGTTCTCCCGGCCGCTCGTCCCGACGCTGCTGCTGACCGGCGCCGCGGCGCCGCCGGACCGGGTCCGCGAGGCCGAGGAGGCCGGCGCCGAGGTCGTGATCGCGGGCGACGGGCCGGCCGTGGAGCCGGAGCGCGCGGTACGGGCGCTGGCCGAGCGGGGGCTGACCCGTCAGCTGACGGAGGGCGGGCCGCGGCTGCTCGGCCAGCTGGTGGCGGCGGGGGTGCTGGACGAGCTGTGCCTGACGGTGTCGCCGCTGATGACGGCCGGGGATGCCCAGAGGATCGCGGGCGGGCCGTCGCTCGCGGTGCCGTCGCGCTTCGCCCTGGCCTCCCTCCTGGAGGAGGAAGGGTTCCTTTTCACCCGGTACCGCCGGGTCTGACCAATCAGCGGAATAATCCGTTCCGGTTAGCTTCCGGTGGGCACACTTACTCTCGCAGTCCCCGTGCGGGCACGGGGAAGGATGGTTTCCGCAGAAGGGCTCCCGAGGTGTTCACAAGCGTTCTCATGATTGAGAAGCCCCTGTCGTCCGTCGACGTGGACTTCGTCACCAGCCTGCACGGGGACGAGGCGATGTCCTTCATCGTGCTGATGCAGCCGCGCGGTGAGCAGGCCGTCGTCCTGCTGCGGGCCATTGACGACGTCGCCCTGGGAGAGCTGAGGGAGGCGGTCAAGGAGGGCGAGGAGCCGGAGGGCAAGGCGGCCATCGTCACCGCCCAGGCGGGCCTGGAACACTCGCTCCAGGCACTGCGCAACGCCGGCTGCGAGGCGGTCGGCCAGGTCGTCGAGGACCACCCGCTGGACAAACTGAAGGCGGTGGTGGAGGAGTCCGGCGCGGACGAGGTGATCGTCCTGACCAAGCCGCACTACGTGGAGGAGTTCTTCCACCGGGACTGGGCCTCCCGGGCCCGCCACAAGGTCGGCGTACCGGTGCTCAAGCTCTTCGCGCACAACGACGAGCCGCGGAACGCATAGGCTGGGCACCTTCACGTACGTCGCACCCCGGGGAGAGACACGCATGGGACCCGCCATCCCTGCCGCCATGGCACGGCCGCACTTCATCGGCATCGGCGGCGCCGGAATGTCGGGCATCGCCAAGATCCTCGCCCAGCGCGGCGCCCGGGTCGCCGGCAGTGACGCGCGCGAATCCGAGACCGCCGCCTCCCTGCGGGCGCTCGGTGCGACGGTCCACATCGGGCACGCCGCCGCCCACCTGGCGGACGACACGACCAGCGTCGTCGTCTCCAGCGCCATCCGCGCCGACAACCCCGAGCTGGCCCGCGCCACCGAGCTGGGCATCCCGGTCGTGCACCGCTCCGACGCGCTGGCCGCCCTGATGACCGGGCTGCGCGCGATCGCCGTCGCCGGCACGCACGGCAAGACGACCACCACGTCCATGCTCGCCGTCGCCCTCACCGAACTGGGCCTCGACCCCTCGTACGCCATCGGCGGCGACCTCGCCGGGCCCGGCACCAACGCCCTGCACGGCGACGGCGAGATCTTCGTCGCCGAGGCGGACGAGAGCGACCGCAGCTTCCAGAAGTACGACCCCGAGGTCGCGATCGTCCTCAACGTCGAACTCGACCACCACGCCAACTACGCGTCGATGGACGAGATCTACCAGTCGTTCGAGGCGTTCGTCGCCAAGATCCGCCCCGGCGGCACCCTGGTCGTCGGTGAGCACGCCGGCGCCCGTGAACTGGCCCGCCGCGTCGTCGGCCGCGAGGACCTCCACATCATCCGTGTCGGCGAGTCGGCCGACTCCGACGCCCGGATCACCGCGATCGTGCCCAAGGGCATGACCAGCGAGGTCACCGTCGCCCTCGACGGCACCGAGCACACCTTCACCGTCTCCGTGCCCGGCCGCCACTACGCCCACAACGCCGCCGCCGCCCTCGCCGCCGGCGCCCGCGTCGGCATCGACCCCGCGGCCCTGGCCAAGGCCCTGACCGCGTACACCGGCGTGGGCCGCCGCCTCCAGCTGAAGGGCGAGGCGGCGGGCGTCCAGGTCATCGACTCGTACGCGCACCACCCCACCGAGATGACCGCCGACCTGGAGGCCATGCGCGCCGCCGCGGACTCCTCCCGCCTGCTGGTCGTCTTCCAGCCGCACCTGTTCTCCCGCACCCAGGAGCTGGGCAAGGAGATGGGCCAGGCCCTCGCCCTCGCCGACGCCTCGGTCGTCCTCGACATCTACCCGGCCCGCGAGGACCCGATCCCGGGCGTCACCAGCCGCCTGATCACCGACGCGGCCCGCGCGGCCGGCGCCGACGTCACCGCCGTGTCCGACAAGGACACCGTGCCGGACGTCGTCGCGGGAATGGCCAAGCCCGGCGATCTCGTTCTCACCATGGGCGCGGGCGATGTCACCGACCTCGGCCCGAGGATTCTGGCCCGCCTGTCGAACTGAAGGAGAGCCGATGCCGTACGACGTCGAGAAGCCGGACGAGCAGTGGCGCGCGGAGCTGTCCCCAGAGGAGTACCACGTGCTGCGCGAGGCCGGCACGGAGCGCCCCTTCACCGGTGAGTACACCGACACCAAGACCAAGGGCGTCTACTCCTGCCGGGCCTGCGGCGCCGAACTGTTCACCTCCACGACCAAGTTCGCGTCGCACTGCGGCTGGCCGTCCTTCTACGACCCCAAGGACAGCGACGCGGTCGAACTGATCGAGGACCGCTCCCACGGCATGGCCCGCACCGAGGTCCGCTGCGCCCGCTGCGGCTCACACCTGGGCCACGTCTTCGAGGGCGAGGGCTACCCGAC
The DNA here is from genome assembly GCF_030406405.1 of Streptomyces ficellus. Taxonomy (GTDB): domain Bacteria; phylum Actinomycetota; class Actinomycetes; order Streptomycetales; family Streptomycetaceae; genus Streptomyces; species Streptomyces ficellus_B. The sequence goes on along the minus strand of NZ_JAUEPL010000001.1, from coordinate 46,104 downwards.
CCCCACGGACCAGCGGTACTGCATCAACTCGATCGCGCTGCGCCTCGCACCGGCCGACGAGGGCTGAGCAGACACCGGGGGCGGCGCTTACACTGAGTCGCACAGGGGCCGTCGCGACCTAACGGAACCGCCATGCGCCACCAGCGACTGTTCGTACCGGTACTCGCCCTGTTCCTGGTGACGGCACCCGCGGTCACCGCGTCGGCGCAGGGCGAGGCGGTGCTGGGCGCCCCCGGGTTCGGCGCGCGCGCCCTGCAGGCACTGGTCGACGGCATTCAGTTCGGCGCCATCATCGCGATCACCGCGGTCGGACTCTCGCTGATCTTCGGCACCATCCACCTGATCAACTTCGCGCACGGGGAACTCGTCACGATCGGCGCCACGTTCGCGTTCTTCCTCAATGTCTCCCCGGCCGGTCCCGGATGGCACCTCATCCCCGCCGCCATCGCCGCGGTCGCCTTCGGGGCCCTGCTGGGCGGGGCCATCGACCGCGGCCTGTGGCGGCCGTTGCGGGCGCGCGGCACCGGGATGATCAACCTGTTCATCGCCACCATCGGGCTGTCGCTGCTGCTGCGGCACGTGGTGCTGGTGCTGTACGGAGCCCGGCCGGGTTCGTACGCCCAGTACGACATCCAGAGCGCGATCGACCTGGGACCGGTCGGCATCACCCCGCGGGACCTCACCGTCACCCTGCTGTCGGTGCTCGTGCTGCTCGGCATCGCCGCGCTCCTGCAGCGGACGAGGATCGGCACGGCCATCCGCGCCGTCTCGGTCAACCGCGACCTCGCCGAGGCCTCCGGCATCGACGTGCAGCGCGTGGTGCTGGTCGTCTGGATGCTGGGCGGCGCTCTCGCCGCCCTCGGCGGGGTCTTCTTCGGCCTGGTCGAGATCGTCACCTGGGACATGGGCTTCAAGCTGCTGCTGCTGATGTTCGCCGGGATCATCCTCGGAGGGCTCGGCTCGGCCTACGGCGCGATGGCCGGCAGCCTGGTCATCGGCATCGTCGCGCAGATGTCCACCCTGTGGTTCCCGGTCGACCTCCAGTACGCCTGGGCCCTGCTCGCCCTGATCGTCGTCCTGCTGATCAGGCCGCAGGGCATTCTCGGCCGTCGTGAACGCGTCGGATGAGGGCGGTGGTGTGCCATGGACTGGTCGGTCATCTTCTCCGACGCCGTGCGCTCCGGCATCGGACCCATCGCCGCCGTCTACGCGCTCGCCGCGATGGGCCTCAACCTGCACTTCGGCTACACCGGGCTGCTCAACTTCGGCCAGGTCGGGTTCATGCTCGTCGGCGGCTACGGCCTCGCGATCACCGTGGCGACCTGGGGCGGCCCCATGGTGCTCGGCGTTCTCGTCGGCCTGGCGTCCGCGGTCGTCCTGGCGCTGCTGCTGGGCCTGCCCACCCTGCGGCTGCGCGCCGACTACCTCGCCATCACCACCATCGCCGCAGGGGAGACGCTGCGGCTGTTCTACCGGTCCAGCTGGGCGGAACCGGTCACCGGCGGCGTGTACGGGCTGCAGCGCTTCGCCAACGATTTCTACGAGATCAGCCCCATCCCGCGCGGCACCTACGGCGTGTGGCTGGTGGAGTTCAGCTCCCGGGACGTGTGGGTGCTCATCGTCGCGTGGGCACTGGTGGCCCTCGTCGGACTGCTGCTCGCCCTGCTGGTGCACAGCCCGTGGGGCCGCGTGGTGAGGGCCATCCGCGAGGACGAAACCGCCGTGCGCAGCCTCGGCAAGAACGTGTACGCGTACAAGATGACCAGCCTGGTGCTCGGCGGCGTGATCGGCGCGGCCGCCGGAATGCTCCAGGCGATCCAGGTGCAGTCGGTCAGCCCGGACACGTTCGACCCCGGCGTCACCTTCTTCCTGTACACGCTGCTCGTGCTGGGCGGCGCCGGGCGGATTCTCGGGCCGGTCGTCGGCTCGATCCTGTTCTGGTTCGTGCTGTCCTTCCTCGACAGCGCGCTCCGGCAGGCCATCGACGCCGGGTACGTCTCGCCGGAGCTGATCAGTACGTCGGAGATCGGCGCCGTCCGGTTCGCCCTGGTCGGGCTCGCCCTGATCGTGCTGATCGCCTTCCGGCCACAGGGCCTCCTCGGCAGCCGGAAGGAGATGATGCTCGGTGCCCGCTGACGCCGCGCGGCCTCGGTCCCCGCTCGCTCCCCTCGACGGGGTCGCGCCCGAGCCCGGGGTGCGCAAGCCCGACCCGCTGCTCGTCCTGGACGGGGTGACCCGCGCCTTCGGCGGCCTCGTCGCCGTGCGGGTCGACCACCTGGAGGTGCAGCGCGGGGCCATCACGGCGCTCATCGGACCCAACGGCGCGGGCAAGACGACCTTGTTCAACGTGGTCAGCGGCTTCGACCGGGCCGACGGTGGCCGCTGGTCGTTCGACGGGCAACCCCTGAGCGGCCGCTCCGCGCACCAGATGGCGCGGCGGGGGCTGGTCCGTACGTTCCAGCTCACCAGGACGCTCGCTCGCCTCACCGTGCTGGAGAACATGAAGCTCGCGGCGGTCGGGCAGCGCGGCGAGCGGCTGCTGCCCGCGCTGCTGCCGCCGCTGTGGCGCGGGCAGGAGCGGGAGATCGAGCGCAGGGCCGACGAGCTGCTGGAGCGGTTCCAGCTCGCGCGCCTGCGCGACGACTACGCCGGCACGCTCTCCGGCGGCCAGCGCAAGCTGCTTGAGCTGGCCCGTGCGCTGATGGCCCAGCCCGTCATGGTCCTGCTGGACGAGCCGATGGCCGGGGTGAACCCCGCGTTGACGCAGTCGCTGCTCGGGCACATCACGCAGCTGCGCGACGAGGGGCTCACGGTGTGCTTCGTCGAGCACGACATGGATGTGGTGATGGGCATCAGCGACTGGGTGGCCGTCATGGCCGGCGGCCGACTGGTGGCCGAGGGTCCGCCGCACACGATCGGGCGGAACCGCGCCGTCGTGGACGCGTACCTGGGCAAGCAGCATGACGAACCGGAAGCGACCGGCGAGACCGGGGAGGCCGGGGAGACCCGGGAGACCGGGGAGGAGGAGTAGCCGATGTCCGCGAACGAGGGCGGGCCGGTGCTGGCGGCCCACGAGATCGTCGCCGGCTACCTGCCGGGAGTCGATGTGCTGCGCGGGTGCAGCATCGAGGTGCGACCCGGCGAGCTGGTCGGCGTGATCGGCCCCAACGGCGCCGGGAAGTCGACCTTGGCCAAGGCGGTCTTCGGCCTGCTGCGCATCCGCACCGGCACCGTGCGGCTGCACGGCGAGGACGTCACCAACCGGCCCGCCCATGAACTGGTGCGCCGGGGCGTCGGCTACGTACCGCAGCTGGCGAACGTCTTCCCCGCGCTGACCGTCGAGGAGAACCTGCGGATGGGTGTCTACCTGCGCCCCCGGACCTATGCGCGCCGTGCCGCCGCCTTGGAGGAACTCTTCCCCGTGCTGGCCGACCGCCGGAAGCAGAAGGCCGGTTCGATGTCCGGCGGCGAACGCCAGATGCTCGCGATGGCACGCGCGCTCATGATGGAGCCGCAGGTGCTGCTCCTGGACGAGCCGTCGGCGGGGCTGTCACCCGTCTTCCAGGACCAGGTGTTCGACCGGGTGAAGGAGATCAACGGCGCGGGCGTCGCCGTGCTGATGGTCGAGCAGAACGCCCGCAGGTGCCTGCAGATCTGCGACCGTGGCTACGTACTCGACCAGGGCCGGAACGCGTACACCGGTCCCGGCCCCGATCTGCTGCACGACCAGAAGGTGATCGACCTCTACCTGGGCACTCTCGCCCGCGTGCGGTGAACCGAGGTCACTGGGCGGCGCCCTTGCTCAGCTCCGTGCGCACGGTCTTCAGGTCGCCCTTCTCGTCGTACGTGTAGACCTCGATCGTCGCCTGGCCGGGCTCGCCGGCCTCGGTGAAGTCGAGCGGACCGCTCACACCGTCGTAGTCGATGTCCCTGCCCGCCGCGAGCAACTTCTTGCAGGCGTCGAACGAGTTGCACTTCTCGCCGTCCTTGGTGACTCCGACCATCTCCTTCGAGAACTTCTCCGGGTCGTCCGACCGGGCCTTTTCGGCGGCGAGCGCGACGGTCGTCACGCAGTCGAACGTCTGGGGTGCGAACTGCAGCTCCTTCAGGCCGGGCGCGAACTCCTTCAGCGCCTTCACGTACGCGGCGTTCGACGCCGATGCCGGTGCCGTGCCCTTCATCCCGGCGAGCCGGCCGGTGTCGCCGGGTGCGACGAGCGAGGGCAGTTCCTCGCTGCGCAGCCCGTCGGTGCCGTACACGCCGATCCTGTCCGGGCCCAGTCCGGCCTCGATCAGGCCTTGGAGGATCTGGGCGCCCTCCTCGAAGGCGACCACCACGGCGGCGTCCGGGTTCGCGTTCCTCACCTTCTGTACGACCTGGTCGAAGTTGGTCGCCTTCGGGTCGTACGTCTCGGCGACGGCCACGGTCGCGCCGCGGTCCTCAAGCGCCTTCCTGGTGGACTCCAGCAGGCCGCGACCGTAGTCGTCGGCGCGGGCGACGATGGCCACCCTCTTCTTGTTGTCGTCCTCGGCCACCACCTTCGCCAGGACAGGCCCCTGCAGCGCGTCACTCGGCGCGGTGCGGAAGTAGAACCCGCCGTCGTCGTAGTCGGTGAACGTGGGTGCGGTGTTCGACCCCGAGCACTGGACCACACCGGCACCGGTCACCCGGTCGATGAAGGCCAGCGACATCCCGGAGGCGGCGGCACCGATGATCGCGTCCACGTCCGCGGCCAGCACCCGGTCGGCCGACTGCGTGGCCACGGCTTCCTGACCGGCCTCGTCACCCGAGGCCGGGGCCGGTATCGGCTTGCCCAGCACACCCCCGGCATCGTTGATCGTCTTGATCGCGAACTTCGTCGACTCGATCATCGGCGGGCCCAGGAAGGACAACTGACCCGTCTCGGGAAGGACGTAACCGAGCTTCAGTACACCGTCCTCCGCCTGGGCCGGAACCTGCGCCGGGACCGTGGCCGGGGATCCGCTGCCGCCGACCGCGCCGGTCGCGCCGATGGTCGTGAGGAGCAGAGCGGCCGCGCTGGCCACGATCGCGGACCGTCGTATCGACGTTTTCATCTTTCCGCCTCCTCTCCGTGGAGACGGGCGACGTCGACAGGGCCGACAGGCCGGCGCTCCGCCCGCCTCTGTATCGAGACTAGAACGTTGAGCCCGAAACGTCCCGCCTTCGCCGGAACCCCGGCCTCGGGCCCCCGTCACGCGGGCTCCAGCAGGTCCCAGCGGTTGCCGTACAGGTCCTCGAAGACCGCCACCGTCCCGTACGGTTCGTGGCGCGGCTGCTCCAGGAACCGCACCCCCGCGGCCAGCATCCGCGCCCGGTCACCGGCGAAGTCCTCGGTGTGCAGGAAGAACCCGACCCGGCCGCCGGTCTGGCCGCCCACGGCCGCCTCCTGGGCGGGACCCGCGGCGCGGGCCAGCAGCAGCCCCGTACCCGCTGCGGACCCGCGCGGCCGGACGACGACCCAGCGCGAGCCGTCACCGCGATCGGTGTCCTCGACGAGTGCGAAGCCGAGAGCGCCGGTGTAGAAGTCGATGGCCTCGTCGTAGTCACGGACGACAAGGCTGACCAGGGCGATGTGGGACATGCGGCCACGCTAGCCGGAGGAAACGGCCCCGGTCGGCCCGCTGCCACAATCCCTCCATGGACTCGCAAGCGCTCGCCGAGCTCACCGACCGCGCCCGCCGCCTCGCCGCCCCCGGGGCCCGCCGGGTCCTGGGCATCGCCGGGGCGCCCGGTGCGGGCAAGTCGACGCTCGCGGGGAGTCTGGTCGACCGCCTCGGCGGGCTCGCCGTCCTCGTCCCCATGGACGGCTTCCACCTCGCCCAGGCCGAGCTGCGCCGCCTCGGCCGCGCCGGGCGCAAGGGCGCCCCCGACACGTTCGACGCCGCCGGGTACGCCGCCCTGCTCGCCCGGGTGCGTGCCGCCGAGCCCGGCGTCACCGTCTACGCGCCCGCCTTCGACCGGGCCCTGGAGGAACCGGTCGCCGGCAGCATCCCTGTTGACCCCGGCGTGCCTCTCGTCGTCACCGAGGGCAACTACCTCCTGCACGACGGCGGCCCGTGGGCGGCGGTCCGCCCGCTCCTCGACGAGGTCTGGTTCCTGGAACTGGACGACCGCCGCCGCGTCCACCGGCTCGTCGAACGCCACGTCCACTACGGCAAGGACCGACCGTACGCCGAACGCTGGGTCAGGGAGTCCGACGAGGCCAACGCCCGGCTCGTCGCCGCCGGTCGTGGCCGCGCCGACCTCGTCGTACGCATGAGCTGACGACGCGGCTCACGCCACCGGCAGCGCGCTCGCGTGCCGGACCGCGGCCGACGCCAGCGCCCGCACGACCGGGTGCGGACGCGTCCCGTCCCCGGCCAGCTCGGGCTGGAACAGCGTGGCCAGGAAGAAGGGGTGACCCGGCAGTTCCACGATCCGCGCCTGCCCGTCCCCGTCCTCGCCGGTGAAGCGCAGCCCGTGCGCGCGCAGCAGGTCCAGGTGGTCGGCGTCCGGCCCGTACGAGCACTGGTACCGCTCCACCAGCCGCTCGGCCCCGATCACCGACTCGGCCAGTGAGCCGGGCGTCACCCGCACCGCTCCCTCGTGCCCCGCCAGCGAACACGCGAGCCGCCCGATCACCAGGTCCTCGGCCGCGGCCTGCGGATCGTTCTCGGCGTGCGCCGCCCGGGACAGCCCGCAGACGTGCCGCGCGTACTCCAGCAGCGCGTGCTGGAAACCGCCGCACGTCCCCAGGAACGGGATGCCCCGCTCCCGCGCGGTACGGACCGCGGCCAGCGCGCCCGCCTCATTGCGGTACGGGCTGCCCGGCAGCAGCCACACCGCGTCGAACCCGTCCACGGCACCGGGCTCGGCGGCGTCCGCGGTCGGCACCCAGTACGCGTCGAGGACGAGACCGTCCCGCTCGGCGAGCGCGTCGAGGAGCAGCGGGACGCGGACATGGGACTGCACGGTGGGGGAACGGTCGGCGACCAGGGCGATCCGGGCGAGAGGAAGCGTCAGAGCAGGGTTCGTCATGCCGAACATGCTTGCCGCCGGGGCCCGTTCAGGTCCAACGATGATCTCTGCACCCTCGATCAGAAACGCTGATGCCGGTCGGGACACTGGTCACCATGGACCCGCACCTGCTCCGTACGTTCGTGACGGTGGCCCGGCTCGCCTCCTTCTCCGGGGCCGCCCGCGAACTGGGCTACACCCAGTCGGCCGTCTCCCAGCACATCGCCGCCCTCGAAGGCGACCTCGGGCTGCCGCTGCTGGCCCGCCGCCCGGTCGCTCCCACCCGCGCGGGAGAACGCCTCCTCGAGCACGCCCGGCCCCTGCTGCTCCGCCTCGACGCGGCCCGGGCCGACCTCACGCGCATGGCCGCCGCACCGGCCGGTGACCTCACCCTCGCCGCCGCCCCGCTCGCCGTCCACCCCGACACCCTCGCCGCGCTGCCCGCCACCCGCGTCACCCTCCGCGTCCTGCCCCGCGACGAGATCCCCGCCGCCCTCGCGGCCGGGACGGCCGACCTGGGGATCGTCGACGGCCTCGCCGCCCCCAACGACCCGCTGCGGCTCCCGGACGTCGCCCCGCTCACCGCCACCCGCGTCGCCGAGGCCCCGCTCGCCGTCCACCTCCCCGCCGGCCACCCCCTCGCCCACCGTCCCGGACTGCGCCTCGGCGACCTGATCGACGCCCGGTGGCTCGACGCACCGGCCGCCGGCCTCCCGCTCGACCGGCTCCGCGCCGCCCACGGCACGCCCGGCTTCCGCCCCGCCCTGCGCTACGACGGCACCGACGTCCGCACCCTGACCGCCCTCGCGGCCGCCGGCCACGGCCTGACCCTCCTGCCGGCGACCATCCCGCCCGCCCCCGGCGCCACCGCCGTGCCCCTCACCGAACCGCGCCTGGTCCACCGCACCGAACTGCTCCGCACCGGCGAACCGGCGGGCCCCGCCGCCACCGTGGCCGCCGCACTCACCACACCCCCGCAATCCGCTCGCGTCGGGCACCCGGCGCGGCGAGGATGACCGTCATGGACAGCCACCGCGACAGCGCCCCCGCTCCCTTCACCGCCGACGACTACCGCGCCCGCATGGCCCGCGCCGTGGACGCCGCCGCAGACGCCGGCCTCGACGGGCTCGTCATCGCGCCCGGGCCCGACCTCGTGTACTTCACCGGTTACCAGCTGACCGCCACGACCGAGCGGCTCACCGCCCTCGTCCTCGTCCCCGGCAAGGACCCGGTCCTTGTCGTGCCCACCCTGGAGGCACCCGACGCCGCCCGGGCCCCCGGGGCCGAGGCGCTCGGCCTGCGCGACTGGACCGACGGCACGGACCCGTACGACGTCACCGCGCCCCTGCTCGGGACCGGCCGCCGCTACGGGATCAGCGACAACGCCTGGGCCATGCACCTCCTCGGGCTCCAGAGGCGGCTGCCGGACACCTCGTACACCGCGCTCACCGAGGCCCTGCCCATGCTGCGGGCCGTCAAGGACGCCCACGAGCTGGCCCGCCTGGAGGCGGCGGGCGCCGCAGCCGACGCGGCGTACCGCGAGATCCTCAAGGTCCGTTTCGCCGGGCGGAAGGAGACGGACATCGCGGCCGATCTCGCCGCGCTGCTCAAGCACTTCGGCCACTCCCAGGTGGACTTCACCGTGGTCGGTTCGGGCCCCAACGGCGCCAACCCGCACCACGAGGCGGGCGACCGCACCATCGAGCCGGGCGACATGGTCGTCCTCGACTTCGGCGGCCTCAAGCACGGGTACGGCTCCGACACCAGCCGTACCGTCCACGTCGGCGAACCCACGGCCGAGGAGCGGCGCGTCCACGACGTCGTACGGGAGGCCCAGCAGGCCGGGTTCGAGGCGGTCAAGCCGGGCGCAGCCTGCCAGGACGTCGACCGGGCGGCCCGAGCGGTGATCACCGAGGCCGGGTACGGCGAGCACTTCATCCACCGCACCGGCCACGGCATCGGCGTCACCACGCACGAGCCGCCGTACATCATCGAGGGCGAGCAGCAGCCCCTGGTACCCGGCATGTGCTTCTCCGTCGAGCCCGGGATCTACCTGCGGGGGCGTTTCGGTGTCCGGATCGAGGACATCGTCACGGTCACCGAGGACGGCGGGCGCCGCTTCAACACCACCCCGCGCGAGCCGGCGATCGTCGAGTAGCGGATCGCGACACAGGGCCGCCCACTCGCCCGCTCATACGTCAGCCCACTCGTACGCTCACACGTCCGCCAGGATCACGCACGACTCCGGCGGGAGCGTCAGCAGACCGTCCCCGTTGGGCAGCTCGACCGGCTCCCAGGCCGCCAGGACCCGGCCACGGCCGCCCAGCGGGATGCGCGCGGCCTCCTTGGCGAAGTTGACCGCCACCCGCAGGTCGCCGCGCCGGAACGCCAGCCAGCGGGCCTCCTCGTCGTACGCCACCCGGACCGCCGCCAGGTCCGGGTCGGTCAGGTCGGGCTGGGCGGCCCGCAGGGCGATCAGCTCCCGGTACCAGGCCAGCAGCCGGGCGTGCGGTTCCCGGTCCCGCTCGGACCAGTCCAGGCAGGACCGGTCCCGGGTGGCCGCATCCTGCGGATCCGGAATGTCGTCCTCGGCCCAGCCGTGCGAGGCGAACTCCCGCCTCCGGCCGGTGCGTACCGCCTCCGCCAGCTCCGGGTCCGTGTGGTCGGTGAAGAACTGCCACGGCGTGCTCGCGCCCCACTCCTCGCCCATGAACAGCATCGGTGTGAACGGCCCCGTCAGCACCAGCGCCGCCGCGCAGGCCAGCAGCCCGGGGGAGCAGGAGGCCGAGAGCCGGTCGCCCGTGGCCCGGTTGCCGACCTGGTCATGGGTCTGGGCATAACCCAGGAAGCGGTGCGCCGAGGTCTTCGTCCGGTCCACCGGACGCCCGTGCGTACGGCCCCGGAAGGACGAGTACGTACCGTCGTGGAAGAAGACGTGGCCCAGGGTCTTGGCGAGGGCGGCGAGCGGGGCGCGGGCGAAGTCCGCGTAGTAGCCCTGGGACTCGCCGGTCAGGGTGGTGTGCAGGGCGTGGTGGAAGTCGTCGTTCCACTGGGCGTGCAGCCCCAGGCCCCAGCTCTCGCGCGGGGTGGTGGTGCGCGGGTCGGCGAGGTCGGACTCGGCGATCAGCAGCAGCTCCCGCCCCTGTTCGGCGGCCAGCGCGTCCACGGCGGCCGACAACTCCTCCAGGAACGTCAGCGCCCGCGTGTCGGCCAGCGCGTGCACCGCGTCCAGCCGCAGCCCGTCGATCCGGTAGTCGCGCAGCCAGGCGAGCGCACTGCCCAGCAGGTACGCCCTGACGTCGTCCGAGCCGGGCGCGTCCAGGTTCACGGCGGCGCCCCACGGGGTGTGGTGGGTGTCGGTGAAGTACGGGCCGAAGGCCGGGAGGTAGTTGCCGGAGGGGCCCAGGTGGTTGTGGACCACGTCCAGCACCACGCCCAGTCCGAGCCCATGCGCGGTGTCGACAAAGCGCTTGAGCGCCTCAGGGCCGCCGTACGGCTCGTGCACCGCCCACAGCGACACCCCCTCGTACCCCCACCCGTGTCTCCCCGGGAAGGGACACAGCGGCATCAGCTCCACATGCGTGATGCCCAGCTCGACCAGGTGGTCCAGCCGCCCGGCCGCCGCGTCGAGGGTGCCCTCGGGCGTGTACGTACCGACGTGCATCTCGTACAGCACGGCGTCGCGCAGGCCGCGCCCCGGAGGCTCGTGCCGCCAGCTGTACGAGGAGTGGTCGACGACCGCGCTCAGCCCGTCCGGCCCGTCCGGCTGGCGGCGCGAGCGCGGATCGGGCAGCACCGGGCCGCCGTCCAGCGCGTACCCGTACCGCGCGCCGTCCGGGGCGTCCGCGTCGTCCACTTCGGTCACCCACCAGCCGTCCCGCTCCGGGTCGCGCGCCAATGGGCGTGTCACATGCTGCAGTTGGAGCTCGACCCGTTCTCGCGCCTGCGGCGCCCACACTTCGAACAGCACTGGCGGTCCCCTCGTCGTCGTCGCCTCCCATCCTGACAAGATCGAGAACGGGAAGCACGACACTTGGCCGAACGGACGGCATGCGTCATACCACGTGCACACCCCCCGCTGATCACGTACCAAGACCGTACCAACGGGGTCCGACAGCGGGCCCCGTCTGGACACTCCCGGCCGCCCGGACCGACAATCACGTCTGTGACGTCCCCTTCCGAGTCCCACACCTACCCCGCTCGGCTCTCCGACGCCGACCGGGACCGTGCGCTGGGGCTGCTGAGGGAAGGCGCCGCGCAGGGCAGGCTGTCGCACGACACGTTCCTGCGGCGCATGGAACTGGCCCTGGTCGCCCGCCGCCCCGACGAGCTGGCGGCGCTCACCGCCGATCTGCGCACCGAGGGGCGCTGGTCCCAGCGGGTGTTCGGCGCGGTGGAGCGGGTGTCGGCGTTCACCGTACGGCTGGGGCGGGCCTGGCGGGCGGAGCGGCTGCCGAAGCTGCTGCTGCCGGAGCCCGGACCGTACCCCCTGCGCATAGGCCGCGACCCGGCCAACGGCCTCCGGCTCAGCCATGAGACGGTCTCCCGCCTCCACGCCGAACTGGCCCTTGACCGTGGGCTGTGGGTGCTGCGCGACCTGGGCTCCACCAACGGCACGACCGTCAACGGGCGGCGGGTGACCGGCTCGGTGGTGGTCCAAGCCGGTGACCTGGTCTCCTTCGGCCAGATGGCCTTCCGGCTGTCCGCCCGCTGACGACGCTTCCGGGAAGGCTCAGTCCTCGTCCCGTACCGCCTCCTCCCGTACCGCCTCGTCCTGTACCGGGCGGCGGCTCAGCAGCGCCACCGGCCGTGCCGCGAACAGATCCACCAGCGGCACCGGCTCCCCGCCCGGGAACTCCCGCCCCGCGTCCACGGCGTCGAACCACCGCCCCTCCGGCAGTGTCAGTGACGTGTCGCCCCAGCCACCGCCCTCCGCCAGCCGCAGCGACAGCCGCGTGACCGCCGTGATGACTTCCCCCGAACGGCAGAACGCCACACAGTGCGCCGCCGCCGGGCCGCTCGCCGCCAGCGGCAGATACGTCCCCGACGCGCCGAACACCTCCGGACTGCGCCGCCGCAGCCACAGCGCCGCACGCGTCACGGCCGTCTTCTCGTCCGGCGGGCCCTCCTGGAAGGGCCGCCGGTTGTCCGGGTCGACCAGCGCCAGATACACCCGCTCGGTCTCCTGGTACAGGTCCGGCACGCCCGGCATGGTCAGGTGGACCAGCGCCGCGCCGAGCGTGTTCGCCCGTACGTACGGCTCCAGGTCGCGGGCCAGCAGGGAGACCGTGTACTGCGGCGGACCGGACGGGCCCGCGTCCACGAAGTCCAGCACGGCCCGCTCGTACGCCGGGTCCGGCTCCGTCCAGGAGGTGTGCAGCCCCGCCTCCCGCACCGCCTTCAGCACCGCGGGCGCCAGCCGGTCCGCGTACGGATACCCCAGGCCCAGCGCCGTCTGCCATGCCGTCCACGCCACCTGCCCGTCCGGCGCGGGCGTCGCCGCGACGTCGTCCAGCAGCTTGGCCCACCGCTGCGGGCACTCCGACAGGACCGCGATCCGCGCCCGTACGTCGGCGCTGCGCTTGGTGTCGTGCGTGGACAGCACCGTCCCGGTCGCCGGCCAGTCGCGGGCCAGCCGCTCGCAGTACGCGTGGAACCGATCCGGGCTCACGGCGGGCCTGCCCGGGTCCCCGCCCACCTCGTTCGCCGAGATCAGCGGCGTGTACCGGTAGAACGCCGTGTCCTCGACGGACTTCGCCCGCAGCGCCGACGAGGTCTGCGCGAACCGCACCCGGAAGGCGGTGTGATCAGGGCCCTCACCGAGCCGGCCCAGCGCCAGGTCCCGGACGACATCGACGGCCGCCGCCTCCTCGGGGACCGTGAACGTCGCCTTCACCTCCCGCGCCGCCTCCTCGGTGAGGATGTCCTCCGCCCCCGTCCCGTAGGGACGGTAGACCGGCACCCGGATCAGCAGCTCCCGGATCGCGGCCCGCAGCGCCCACGGCGCGTGGTCGCGCAGGGCCGGGTCCGTGCCGTCGCAAATCCGCGCGGCGGTCCGGGTCAGGAACGCCACCTCCGACGCCAGCGCGTGCGTCACCACCTTGTACGCGGCCCGGCGCGCCGTCGCCTCCCAGTGGCCGCCCCGGTCGCCGGCCGGGTTCGCGAAGCGCCGGTACTGCTCGGCCAGTTCCGCCGCGCCGGCCTCGTCCACGAACAGCCCGTCCACGTGCCGCAGCGCGTCATAGCCGGTGGTGCCCGCGACCGGCCACCGCGCGGGCAGCCGTTCCTCCCCGGTGAGGATCTTCTCCACCACCGTCCAGCACGCCCCGCCCGTCGCCCGGTCCAGCTGCCGCAGATACGCCTCCGGATCCGCGAGCCCGTCCGGGTGGTCGATCCGCAGCCCCTCGATCACGCCGTCCCGCACCAGCTCCACGACCTTGGCGTGCGTCGCCTCGAACACCCCGGGGTCCTCGACCCGCACCCCGATGAGGTCCGAGATGGTGAAGAACCGCCGGTAGTTCAGCTCCGTACGGGCCAGCCGCCACCAGCTCAGCCGGTACCACTGGGCGTCCAGCAGCTCCGGCAGGGCCAGCCCCTCCGTACCCGGCCGCAGCGGGAACTCCTGCTCGCCGTAGCGCAGCGTCCCGCCCTCGGCGCGCATGTCCGCCAGCTCGTCACCGACCCGGCCGGCCAGCACCGGCAGGAGCACCTTCCCGCCGCCCGCCTCCCAGTCGATGTCGAACCAGCGCGCGTACGGGGACGCGGGCCCCTCCCGCAGCACCTCCCACAGCGCCCGGTTGTGACGGGGCACGGCGGCCATGTGGTTGGGCACGAGGTCCACGACCAGACCGAGCCCGTGCGCGCGGGCCGTGGCGGCGAGGGCCCGCAAGCCCTCCTCCCCGCCCAGCTCCTCGCGCACCCGGCTGTGGTCGGTGACGTCGTACCCGTGCGTCGAGCCGGGGACCGCCTCCAGGACCGGCGACAGATGCAGGTGTGATACCCCGAGCGAGGCGATGTACGGCACCGCTTCCCCGGCGGCCGAGAACGGGAAGTCCGGCTGGATCTGGAGCCGATAGGTGGAGTTGGGCGTCATGCGAACGTACGTACCCGCTTGAGCGGCTCATGTGTCATCCGCTCATGCGATTTACCCCGGACTGGCGCGCGTGTCGCATGACGCGCCGGCGCGCGTAAGGCGCGGACGCGGGGCGCGCGGTGCCGGGCGGCACGCCCCGCACCGCGCCCCACCGCTATCGCACCCCACCCCGCACCGCGCGCCCCGCCACCACCGCGCCCCACCCCACTCCGCGCCCCCGGATCGCCCGCCGCTGGTCAGGCCGGGCGGCGCAGGACCGTCAGGCTGCGGCCGATCAGGGTGAGCCGGTCGCCCGCCGCGACCTTGGGGCCCTGGCCCGGCTCGACGCCCTCCGGGACGGCCGTGTCCACCACCACCTGCCACTGGCGCCCGTGATTGACCGGCACCACGAACTCCAAGTCCTCGGCGCTCGCGTTGAACATCAGCAGGAACGAGTCGTCCGCGATCCGCTCGCCGCGCGGTCCCGGCTCGGAGATCGCACTGCCGTTCAGGAACACCGACAGGGCCTTGGCGTGTGCCGCCTGCCAGTCCCGCGCCCTCATCTCGTCACCCCCGGGGGTGAACCAGTTGATGTCCGACAGGTCGTCGTGGGTGCCCTCGACCGGCCGCCCGTGGAAGAAGCGCCGCCGCCGGAAGACGGGGTGGTCGCGTCGCAGCCACACCATCGAACGGGTGAACTCCAGCAGCGACCTCGCCGCCTCGGAGTCCTCGTCCGGCCAGTGCACCCAGGCGACCTCGTTGTCCTGGCAGTACGCGTTGTTGTTGCCCCCCTGCGTACGGCCGAACTCGTCGCCGTGGCTCAGCATCGGGACGCCCTGCGACAGCATCAGCGTGGCGATGAAGTTGCGCATCTGGCGGGCGCGCAGCTCGGTGATCCGCTCGTCGTCGGTCTCGCCCTCGGCGCCGCAGTTCCAGGAGCGGTTGTGGCTCTCGCCGTCCCGGTTGCCCTCGCCGTTCGCCTCGTTGTGCTTGTCGTTGTACGAGACGAGATCACGCAGCGTGAAGCCGTCGTGGCAGGTCACGAAGTTGATGGAGGCGAGCGGGCGGCGCCCGTCGTCCTGGTAGAGGTCGGAGGAGCCGGTGAGCCGGGACGCGAACTCGGCGAGCGTACGCGGCTCGCCACGCCACAGGTCACGGACCGTGTCCCGGTACTTGCCGTTCCACTCCGTCCACAATGGCGGGAAATTGCCCACCTGGTAGCCGCCCTCGCCCACGTCCCAGGGCTCGGCGATCAGCTTGACCTGGCTGACCACCGGGTCCTGCTGGACCAGGTCGAAGAACGACGACAGCCGGTCCACCTCGTGGAACTGGCGCGCCAGCGTCGCCGCCAGGTCGAAGCGGAACCCGTCGACGTGCATCTCCGTCACCCAGTACCGCAGCGAGTCCATGATCAGCTGGAGCACGTGCGGCGAGCGCATCAGCAGCGAGTTCCCGGTGCCGGTGGTGTCCATGTAGTACCGGGGATTGTCCTCGACGAGCCGGTAGTACGAGGGGTTGTCCAGGCCCCGGAAGGAGAGCGTCGGGCCCAGGTGGTTGCCCTCGGCCGTGTGGTTGTAGACCACGTCCAGGATGACCTCGATGCCCGCCTGGTGCAGCGCGCGCACCGCCGACTTGAACTCCAGCACCTGCTGGCCCCGGTCGCCCCAGGAGGCGTACGCGTTGTGCGGGGCGAAGAACCCGATCGTGTTGTAGCCCCAGTAGTTGGCCATCCCGGCGTCCACGAGCCGGTGGTCGTTGACGAACTGGTGCACCGGCATCAGTTCGAGCGCCGTGACACCCAGTTCCGTCAGGTGCTCGATGACGGCGGGGTGGGCCAGGCCCGCGTACGTACCGCGCAGCTCGTCCGGCAGGGCGGGGTGGAGCATCGTCAGGCCCTTGACGTGCGCCTCGTAGATCACCGTGCGGTGGTAGTCGGTACGCGGCGGGCGGTCGTCACCCCAGTCGAAGTACGGGTTGACGACGACCGACGACATCGTGTGCGGCGCCGAGTCGAGGTCGTTGCGGGAGTCCGGTCTGCCGAAGTGGTAGCCGTACACCGCCTCCCCCCAGTCGATGGCGCCCGCGACCGCCCGCGCGTACGGATCGAGGAGCAGCTTGGCGGAGTTGCAGCGCTGTCCGCGCTCCGGCGCGTACGGTCCGTGGACCCGGAACCCGTACCGCTGGCCCGGCATCACGCCGGGCAGGTACGCGTGCCGTACGAACGCGTCGGTCTCCCGCAGCTCCACCGCGGTCTCCGAGCCGTCGTCATGGAGCAGACACAGCTCGATTCGGTCGGCGGCCTCCGAGAAGACCGCGAAGTTGGTGCCGGCGCCGTCGTAGGTGGCACCGAGTGGATACGCCTGTCCCGGCCAGACCTGCATAGATAAGACTCTTCCACTTCTGATCCGGCTGATGGGTGTCACTTGAGCCAGAATCCTCCCCGAAAGTGGTGCGAGCTCCTAGGACTTCGGCCGGTCCTACCGGGTGACCACGGGGCGCGAAGGGGGCGCTGGCCGGAAAACGCCCCCTTGTGCCGGATTTGTGGGATCACCATACCGGGGGTGCGTGCGGTGGCCGTCCGCTTGCCCCGGGTCAACTTCGCGTTCCCGGGTGTCGCCCGTGGCGAGCCCCGTGCCGCACGCCGTCACCCGTGGGGGCTGCGGCGGCCGGCCGGGCCGGCGCCGGCGGCGTCACCATGGTGAATCCGCTCACTCCGGTCGGTCCCGCCGGCCGGAAGGGCCTTAAGAATCATGGGCGTTGAGTAAGGAGCCTGGGCATCCTGCTGCATCTCCTCCCGGTCCCGGAGTACCCTTCCTTGATCGTTGGAGACGGGCGTCCAGGAGCAGAAGGCGGTGCGCGGGTGAGCTCGGGAGGGCTGGAGCTGCCCCCAGGTGACTCAGGTCATCAGGGGGACTCCTCTGACCCCGCTGATGTCCCGCCCGGAGCGGTCTCACTCGCCCGGCCGATGGAGATCGGTGCGGAACTGGACTGGGGTGCGGAGGCCTGGAGCGAGGTGCGGACCCGTGCTCAGCGGGCGGGGCGCGCCTATATCTGGCTGAATCTGGTCGAACAGCGATTGCGTGCCGTCGTGGCCGCCGTGCTGCGGCCCGTCTACGAACCCGTCCACGGCGATGACTGGGTGGTGGCCGCCGCCGGGCCCGCCGGTCAGGAATGGGTCCAGCGGGCCGTCGCCGTACGGGAGGTCTCGCGCCGCAAGGGCTACCTCCTGGACCCCGCCGACGACAATGTGCTCAGCTTCCTCACGCTGCCCCAGCTGCGCGAGCTGATGGTCCAGCACTGGCCCTGTTTCGAGCCGTACTTCGACGACCGTCGCGACCTGGAGCTCGCCCTGGACGAGCTGGAGGTCACCCGCAACGTCGTCTCCCGCAACCGCGCGCTCTCCCGCACGGTCCTCGACCAGTCCGAGAGGGCCTCGGCCCGGCTGCTGGAGATCCTCGGCGGCGGCGCGGGCGTGCCGTCCGCGCACCGGCTGCCGGTCGACGCGGTGGAGGACCTCGTCGGCGACCGGTACGCGGATGTGGTGTCCGTGCACCCCGACCGGGTCCGGCTCCAGCGGCAGCTGCCCGCAGAGGACCTCTTCGGCGGGGCGCGGCGCCTCGACGCCATCGGCATAGGCCTGAACCTCCTCGTGCAGAACTTCTCCGGGCGGCGGCTGGTGCGGCTCGCCGAATCGGGCTGCCGGATACGACTGCTGTTCCTCAACCCGGCCAGCAGCGCCGTCAAACGGCGCGAAAGGGAACTCGGGATCAGAAAGGGCGAATTGAGCCGCTCGGTGGAAATGAACATCCTCCATATGCGGCGCGTGCGCTCCAAGCTGCGCGACCCGGGCGCCTTCGAGATCCAGGTCTTCGACGAGACGCCGCGCTTCACCGCGTACCTCGTCGATGGCGACGGTCCCGACGGGGTGGGCGTCGTCCAGTCCTACCTGCGCCGGGCCCGCGGCATGGAGGCACCGGTGCTGGTGCTGCGCGGCGGCAGGCGAGCGGTCGTCACGTCCGGGACGGAGAGTGACCACGGGCTGTTCGAGACCTACCGCGAGGAGTTCGAGTCGGTCTGGGCCGACTCGCGGCCGGTCTCCTGACGGACCGTCGCCACGCCGGTCATAGGCCGGTCGAGGCCCGTCCGAGCGGCGTTGTCAGTGGTGCGTGGGAGGGTGAAAGCCCACAGGGGGAGTGCACCGCAGGGGGGCGCACCACAGCACCGCGAGGAGGAGCAGCATGGGCTGGCACGGGGAGACGCTCGTCGGCTTCGATCTGGAGACGACGGGGACGGAGCCGCTCGAAGCGCGCATCGTGACAGCCGCGGTCGTGGAGGTCCGGGGCGGGGACGTGGTGGTACGCCGCGACTGGCTGGCCGATCCGGGCATCCGGATCCCCGCTCAGGCCTCGGCGATCCACGGCATCAGCAACGAGCGCGCCGTGGCCGAGGGCCGCCCGGTCCGGGAGGTGGCGGACGAGCTCGCCGACACCCTCGCCGGGTACTGGACGCGGGGAGTGCCCGTCGTCGCGTACAACGCCGCCTTCGATCTGACGCTGCTCACCGCCGAGTTGCGGCGGCACGGGCTGCCCGGCCTCGGTGAGCGGCTGGGCGGCGCACCGATAGGCCCGGTCGTCGACCCGTACACCATCGACCGCGCTGTCGACCGCTACCGCCGGGGCAAGCGGAACCTGGAGGCGGTCTGCGCCGAGTACGGCGTGGTGCTGGACGACGCCCACGACGCGGCCGCCGACGCGCTGGCGGCGGTGCTGGTCGCCCGCGCGATAGCCGAGCGGCACGCCGCCGTGGCCGCCCTGTCCCCGCGTGAGCTGCACCAGCGGCAGGTCCAGTGGTACGCGCAGTGGGCGGCGGACTTCCAGCGGTTCCTGCGCCGCAAGGGCACACCGGACGCCGTGATAGACCCGGCCTGGCCGCTGCGCGAGGCGGCCGCGGTGGCGGGCTGAACCGCCGTCGGGCGATCGGCGCGGCGAGCGGCGTCCTGGTCAGCGCCCACCCCGGCGCTGCTCCGCGAAGAAGTCCAGCAGCAGCGTGTTCACCCGCTCGGGAGCGTCCAGTTGCAGCCAGTGGCCGGCGCCCTCGATCCGCTCGTACCGCCAGCAACCGTCGACGTACTTCCCCGTACCGGCCATCGACCCCTCGGTGAGGAAGCGGTCACCGGTGCTCCATACGCCCAGGACCGGGCCCGGCAGTGACGGCAGCGGCTGCTCCGGGCCGAACAGTACCTCGGGGCGCAGACCAGCCCGGTACAGCGACAGCGCGGACGTGAGCGCACCCGGCTCGCGCAGGCGCTCCACCACCTCGTCGGCGTCGGGGTGCTCGGCGAGCATGTCGCGCAGGTTGGCGAAGTCGTCGCGGGAGAGCCACTCCTCGGCGAGCCCCGTCAGTTGGAACAGCAGCATGTACCAGGAGCGCTGGCGCTGCTCCCAGCCCGCGCCCAGCAGGCCGCCGAGGTGCCCCACGGACAGCAGGGACAGACTCGCCACCCGGGCCCGGTCGGTCAGGGCCAGCGACTGGGCGATGCCCGAGCCCCAGTCGTGCCCGACCAGGTGGACGCGGCCGATGTCGAGCCGGTCCAGGAGCTCCACCAGGTCGGCGACGATCCGGTGCGGGGCGTACGCCGCGGTCTCCTCCGGCCGGTCGGAGGCGCCGAAGCCGCGCAGGTCGGGCGCGATGGTGCGGTACCCGGCGGCGTCCAGCGCCCGCACCTGGTGGCGCCAGACGGCATGGGTGTCGGGGAAGCCGTGCAACAGCAGGACGGGGTCCCGGCCGGTCCCGTTGTCCTGGACCTCGTTGTCCTGGACCTCAAGGGTCACCTCGCTGAGCTCCATACGCATGCCGAACCTCCGGTTCACGAAAGGGAGTTCATGTTCTCAGAACGAATGCCAGCGGATTTCCGGGTCGTCGTCCCGCAGCGAGGCCACCCGGCGGCGGAACTCCGCCAGCGCCTTCGGGTTCGACGGCGCGTGCTGGGCCACCCAGGCGCAGCTCGCGGTCTCCCGGGCGCCGCGCAGCACGGCGCAGCCGTCCCACTCGCGCACGTCCCAGCCGTACGCCTCGGTGAACGCGTCGTAGGCGGCCGGGTCGAGGCCGTAGCGGTCCCGGGACAGGAGCAGGACCACCAGGTCGTGTTCGCGCAGGTCGGCCGAGAACGTCTCCAGGTCGACCAGTACCGGCCCGTCCGGGCCGATATGCACGTTGCGCGGCAGCGCGTCGCCGTGGATCGGCCCGGGCGTCAGCCGTGGCGTGAGCGCGGCGGCCGCTTCGGCGAACGCGTCGCGGCGCTCACGCAGGTAGGCCGCGTCGACCGGGTCGATCGCGTCGCCCGCGAGCCGCAGCCAGCGCTCCACGCCACCCAGCAGGTCCCGGCGCGGCAGCGGGAACGGCGGCTCGGCGAGCGCGTGGACGCGGCGCAGCAGCGGCGCCAGGTCCCGGGGCTCCGGCGGGCGTACGGCGTCGGGCAGCCGGTGCCAGACCGTCACCGGGTGCCCCTCCACCAGGCGGGGCTTCGGCTCGGCCGCCCGTACCACCGGAATGTCCGACTCCGCGAGCCAGGACGAGATGGCGACCTCCCGCTCCGCCCGCTCCAGCAGTTCCACGTCCCGGCCGACCTTGACCACCAGGTCCCCGGCGGCGAAGACGGCGTTCTCGCCCAGCGCCAGCAGCGCCGCCCCGCGTTCCAGTCCCGCGGCGGCCAGAACCTCCCGCGCCCGCGCCTCATCCATCGCGCCCGTCCCTCCCCTGCGTGCCGTCCCTGTCGTACATATGCGAATCCGGCATATGCGCATCCGGCAAAGTCTCGCATCCGCGTGGGCACGCTTGACGAACCGACGACCCGTCAGCACGATGACGCCAGGCCGGCTCACCTTGACCAAGGGGGCGCTCCGTGACATCGGTGACCGCAACGGCGCGGTCCGGCGGAAAGGCCGGCGGCACGGGGAGACCGGCACACCGGCCGCGCCCGGTGGATCACGGGGCATGGTTCCTCGTCCTGCCGGCGCTGATCCCCATCCTGGTTCTCAGCGTCGGACCGCTGCTCTATGGCGTCGCCCTCGCCTTCACCGACGCCCAGTCCGGACGCACCCGGTCCACCCAGTGGGTGGGCACGCTCAACTTCCAGGACCTGCTGCACGACACGCTTTTCTGGGAGTCGTTCCGGATCGGCCTGCTCTGGGCGGTGGGCGTCACCGTCCCGCAGTTCGTGCTCGGCCTCGGGCTGGCCCTGCTGCTCAACCAGAACCTCCGCTTCCGCTGGCTGGCGCGGGCGCTGGCGATCATCCCCTGGGCCATGCCCGAGGTGGTCGTCGGCATCATGTGGCGGCTGGTCTACAACCCCGACGCCGGCATCCTCAACGAGACCGTCCGAGACCTCGGCCTCGGCGACGGCCGCGACTGGCTCACCGGACTGGCCACCGCCCTGCCCGCCGTGACAGCCGTCGGTATCTGGGCCGGCATGCCGCAGACCACCGTCGCCCTGCTCGCCGGGCTCCAGAACACCCCGCAGGAGCTGCATGAGGCCGCCGCCCTCGACGGCGCCGGCGCGTGGCGCCGCTTCCGTACCGTCACCTGGCCGGCCCTCAAGCCCGTCGCCCTCGCCATCACCGCGCTCAACTTCATCTGGAATTTCAATTCTTTCGCGCTGGTGTACGTGCTCACGGGTGGCGGGCCCGGCGGCCGTACCCGCCTGCCCATGCTCTTCGCGTACGAAGAGGCGTTCCGCTATGGACAGTTCGGCTACGCCGCCGCCATGGGCTGCGTGATGGTCGCCGTGATCTCCGTACTCCTCGCCCTCCATCTGGTGGGCCGGCTGAAGGGAGGCGAGGACCGGTGAACGGCCTTCGCCCGAGCGGGCCCGCACGGGCCGGCCAGTACCTCGCGCTCCTCGGGTACCTGGCCTTCCTCGCCTTCCCCTTCCTCTGGCTGATCTCCACCGCGTTCAAACCGGCCCGTGAACTGGCATCCCTGCACCCCACCTGGCTCCCGGACGACCCCACCCTCGGCAACTTCCGGCAGGCCTTCGCCGAGCAGCCCCTGCTGCGGGCCGCCGGGAACAGCCTGATCGCCGCGCTCGGTGCCGCCCTGATCGCGGTCGCCATCGCCACGCCCATGGCCTATGTGATGGCCCGCCACCGCGGCCGGCTCTCGGCCGCCGCCACCGGCTGGGTCGTGATCAGCCAGGCGTTCCCCTTCGTCCTGGTGATCATTCCGCTGTTCCTGGTCCTGAAGAACCTGCATCTGCTCAACACCCTGTCCGGGCTGGTGATGGTGTACGTCGTGTGGTCGCTGCCGTTCGCGCTGTGGATGCTGACCGGCTACGTACGGGCCGTACCCGCCGAGCTGGAGGAGGCCGCCGCCGTCGACGGCGCGGGCAGGCTGCGTACGCTCGTCTCGGTCACCGCCCCGCTGCTGGCGCCCGGCATCGTCGCCACCGCGCTGTTCGCCTTCATCACCGCGTGGAACGAGTTCTTCTTCGCGCTCGTCCTGCTCAAGACCCCGGAGAAGCAGACCCTGCCGGTGGTCCTCACCCGCTTCCTCGGCGCGGAGGGCGTCGCCGACCTCGGCCCGCTCGCCGCCGCCGCGTTCCTCGCCACGCTGCCCTCCCTCGTCGTCTTCGCAGTCATCCAGAAGCGGATCACGGGCGGCATGCTCTCCGGGGCGGTGAAGTCCTGATGCGTGGACGGGCACTGACCGCCGCGGCCGCAGCGCTCGCGCTGCTCCTGGCCGGCTGCTTCGGCGGGGCTGAGCGGGACGGGGACGGACGGGCCGGGAGGGTGGTGCTCCGCTTCCAGTCCCTGGCCTGGCAGAAGGAGTCCGTGGACGCCAACAAGGAACTCGTCGCGGAGTGGAACGCCGCCCACCCCGGCATCCGGGTCGAATACGTCCAGGGCAGCTGGGACAGCGTCCACGACCAGCTGCTCACCTCCTTCGAGGGCGGTGAGGCGCCCGACATCATCCACGACGCCTCCGACGACCTCGCCGACTTCGCCTACGGCGGCTACCTCGCCGACCTGCGCGGCCTGCTGCCCGCCCGGCTGAAGGCGGACATACCGCGGCGGAGCTGGGAGACGGTCACCTTCGGCGACGGCGTGTACGGCGTGCCGTTCCTCCAGGAACCGCGCGTCATCATGGCGAACAAGAAGATCCTGCGCTCGTCCGGCGTCCGCATCCCGACGCCCGCCCGGCCTTGGACGTGGCCGGAGTTCCGGCAGGTCACCAAGGAGCTGACGGCCACGATGGGCAAGGGCCGGTACGCGGTGGCGTGGCCGCTGAAGGAGCCGGTCTCCGTGTCCCTGAACCTGGGACTGTCCGCGGGCGGGCGGCTCTTCCACCGGGGCGACGACGGGAAGGCCGAGATCCGGTTCACCGACGGGGACGCCGTCATGCCGGGCACCGTGCACGCCCAGGTCAACACCGACCGCAGCGCCCCGCGCGGCACGCTCGGCATGGGCGGGTCCGACACCCTGCCCGGGTTCTTCGGCGGCAGGTACGCGATGGTTCCGCTCGGCTTCTCCTACCGCCAGCAGATCGTGCGGCAGGCGCCCGAAGGGTTCGAGTGGATGGTGCTGCCCGCGCCGGCCGGGGACGGGGGACTGGCGCAGGGGGTCAGCCCGCAGACGCTGTCGATCGCCGAGGACAGCCCGTACAAGAAGGAAGCCGTCCGGTTCATCGACTTCCTCCTCCAGCCGCGCAACATGGTGCGTCTGGCGCGCGGTGACTGGATGCTGCCGACCGGTACGGAGGCGCTGAAGGACCCCTCGCTGCACACGGCGAAGGACGGGTGGGCAACCGGCGTGGCGCTCGCGAAGGACCTCCGCCCGGCCCCGGCGCAGTGGGTGCGCGGCTATCCGGAGTGGAAGGACAAGGTCGCCACGCCCGCCTTCCAGGAGTTCTACAGCGGCGCCATCGACGCCCGTGAGCTGGAGAAACGCCTCGTCGACGACGGCAACCCGGTGCTCGCCCGCTACCAGCGCTGAGCGCGCCGCGAGCCGGCGTTGCCGCGGCGCCCCCCGACGCGACCCTGATCACCCCGCCTCAGTACGCCCGTGAGCGGGCACCGGCGACGGCCGCCGAACTAGTTGCACGAGACGTCTCGTCTCGCCTAGTCTGAGCGGCATGACCCCCACAGAACGCGCCCATATCGCCATGTTCTCCATCGCCGCCCACGGCCATGTGAACCCGAGCATCGAGGTCATCCGGGAACTCGTCGCCCGTGGGCACCGCGTCAGTTACGCGATCCCCGCCTCCTTCGCCGACAAGATCGCCGCGACCGGCGCGGAGCCCGTCGTCTACACCTCGACCCTCCCGACCGACGACGATCCGGACGAGTGGGGGACCGAACTGATCGACAACATCGAGCCGTTCCTCAACGACGCGATCCAGGCGCTGCCCCAGCTGGCCGCGGCCTTCGAGGGGGACGAGCCGGACCTCGTCCTGCACGACATCACCTCCTACCCGGCGCCCGTCCTCGCCCACCGCTGGGGCGTCCCCGCCGTCTCCCTGTGGCCCAACCTCGTTCCGTGGGAGGGGTACGAGAAGGAGGTCGCCGAGCCGATGTTCGCCGACCTCAAGACGTCCGAGCGCGGGAAGGCGTACTACGCGCGCTTCGAGGCCTGGCTCGCGCAGAACGGCATCACCACCCACCCCGACCGGCTGGTCGCCCGGCCGCGCCGGGCCGTCGTCCTGATCCCCAGGGTGCTCCAGCCGAACGCCGACCGCGTGGACGAGTCCGTCTTCACCTTCGTCGGCGCCTGCCAGGGAGACCGCGCCGAACAGGGGCAGTGGCAGCGGCCGGCCGGTGCGCGGAAGGTGCTGCTGGTCTCGCTCGGCTCGGCCTTCACCAAGCAGCCCGCCTTCTACCGCGCGTGCGTGAAGGCCTTCGGTGACCTGCCCGGATGGCACATGGTCCTCCAGATAGGGGCACACGTCGACGCGGCCGAGCTGGGGGAGCTGCCCGGCAACGTCGAAGTGCACACCTGGGTCCCGCAGTTGGCGGTACTGCGCCAGGCGGACGCCTTCATCACGCACGCGGGCGCGGGCGGCAGCCAGGAGGGCCTCGCGACGGCCACGCCGATGGTCGCCGTCCCGCAGGCCGTCGACCAGTTCTCCAACGCCGACATGCTGGCCTCGCTGGGCGTCGCCCGGCACCTTCCGATGGCCGACGCCACCGCCGACGCCCTGCGCGCGGCGGTGCTGGAACTGGCCGGCGACCCGGAGGTGGCCCGGCGGGCCGAGGAGATCCGGCGGCGGATGGCGAGCGAGGGCGGCACCCACCGGGCGGCCGACCTCATCGAAGCGGAACTCGCGGCGGCGCGCCCGGCTCCCGCCGATGCGTAACGGCTGATACGGCTGCGCTCGCGCCCCTGCCAGCGGCCGCCGTGCCCTCCCCCACGGGGCGCGGCGGCCGTCCTATCGTGTGACCATGACGACGACGTACGCCGCCCTGCTGCGCGGAATCAATGTCAGCGGCCACAAGAAGGTCCCCATGGGGGAGCTCCGCACGCTGCTGACCGAGCTCGGGCACAGCGACGTACAGACGTATCTCCAGAGCGGCAACGTCACCTTCGCCGCCGCGTCCGGGGCGGAGGAGAACGCGCTGGCCGCCGAGCTGGAGCAGGCGATCGAGAAGCACTTCGGCTTCCGCGTCGACTGCCTGGTCCGCGGCGGACCGTATCTGCGCGCCGTCGCCGGCGCCTGCCCCTTCCCGGCGGCCGAGCTGGAAGCCAGGCAGCTGCACGTCACCTTCTTCTCCGAACCCGTCGGCCCGGACAGGTTCGCCGCCATCGACCAGGCCGCCTTCCTGCCGGAGGAGTTCCGGCTCGGTGACCGCGCCCTGTATCTGTACGCCCCCCAGGGCCTCGGCCGCTCCCGGCTGGCCGACGCACTCTCACGCCCCCGCATTCTCCAGGGCATCACCGCCACCACTCGCAACTGGAACACCGTCGTCAAGCTGGTGGAGCTGACCCGTGACTGAGCAGACCTCGGCCGTCGCCGCCGCGATCGAGGGCGAACTGCGGCTGCTGGACCCCGAAGTCCGCACCACGCCCGCGCTGTTCGAGGCGCTGCTGCACCCGCGGTTCCACGAGTTCGGCGCGTCCGGCCGCCGTTGGGACCGGGCCTCCATGATCGCCGCGATCACCTCGGAGGACGCCCCGGGGCCGCGCCCCATCACCACCTCGCGGATGCGCGGCGTGCAGCTCTCCGACGACGTGGTGCACCTGACGTTCGACACCGAGTCCAAGGGGCGTCACGTCCACCGCAGTTCCCTGTGGCGGCGCACCGCGGACGGCACCTGGCTCCTGTACTTCCACCAGGGCACGCCCTTCACCCCCGACGCGTGACGCCGCCGGTCAGGCCACGGCCGCCGGCTGCTCGGCGGCGGCGCGGGCCTCGTCGTACCGGGTCAGCAGCAGGCGCGCCATCTCCGGCGCGGGGCCCAGCACGTCGGCGAGGACGTCCGCCCCGGCCGCGCCCGCGGCGATACGGTCCGGCAGGCGGCCCGGCGCGATGACGTACGGGGCGACCGCCACCCGGCGCACGCCCTCGGCGCGCAGGGCGGCCACCGCGTCCTCGGTGCGCGGAAGGGATGCGGAGGCGAACGCAGGCCGCACGGCGCACCAACCGGTGTGCCGCAGCTCCCGCGCCATTTCAGCGATCACTGCGATCGCCTCCGGGTCGGTGGAGCCCGCCGAGGCCAGGACGACCCCGGTCGAGCGCTTGTCGGCGGGCGTGAGCCCCGCCTCGTACAGCCGCCGCTCCAGCGCCGCCACCAGCAGGGGTGAGGGACCCAGGACGGGAGCCTGCCGGACGCACAGGGACTGCGGGGCCTCCCGCAGGACGGCCGGGATGTCGGCCTTGGCGTGGAAGGCGCGGGTCAGCAGGAGGGGGAGGGCCACCACCTCGCGTACCCCGTCCGCCGCCAGCCGTTCCAGCACCGCCTGCACCGACGGGACGTTGAAGTCGAGGAACGCCGTCTCCACCCGCAGCCCCGGCCGCGGGACCCCCGCCGCCCGCACCAGGGCGTGAACGGTCGCGGCGTGCCGCGGGTCGCGACTGCCGTGGGCGATGACGAGAAGGACAGGACGACGGTTCATGGGGACGCTCAGCTCTTGACGAGGAGACCGCGGCTGCGCAGCACCGACCGCTCCAGCGGGCTGAAGATCAGCAGGTCGATGGCGATGCCGACGACCAGGATCAGGATGATCGCCAGGAAGATCCCGGGCATGTCGATGTTGTTGCGGCCGTTCTCCAGCAACTGGCCCAGGCCGAGGCCCAGTTCCGGCGACGAGGCGATGATCTCGGCCGCCATCAGCGAGCGCCACGAGAAGGCCCAGCCCTGCTTCAGCCCCGCCAGATAGCCCGGCAGCGCCGCCGGCATCACGATGTGCCGGGCCCCCCGCAGCCCCGTCGCGCCGAGCGTACGGCCCGCCCGCAGGAACAGCGGCGGCACCTGGTCCACGCCCGCCACCAGCCCGTTGGCGATCGACGGCACCGCGCCCAGCAGGATCACCGTGTACATCATCGAGTCCTGGAGGCCCAGCCACAGCACCGCCGGCGGCACCCACGCCACCGAGGGCAGCGACTGCAGCCCCGACAGGATCGGCCCGATCGCCGCCCGCACGAACCTCACCCGCGCGACCAGCAGACCCAGCGGCGTACCGATCGCCAGCGCCATCAGGAACCCGAGCAGCGCCCGCGACACGCTCGTCCACAGGACGTCGAACAGCGTGCCCTGCAACCACATCGTGGCCAGGCTGTCCCACACCGCGGACGGCGCGGGCAGCTTGTACTCGTCGGTGACCTTCGCCGACACCAGGACCTGCCACACCAGCAGCACCAGCGCGACGGCGACGAGCGGCGGCAGCACCTTCTTGACCAGCACCTCCCGCACCGGGGTGCGGGTCACCTGCACCGCCTCCAGCGCGTCGAGGCCCGCCTCCAGACCGGCCAGGTCGTCCGTCTTGGAAGCGGTGGACGTCGTATCAGTGCTGGCCATGACGGCGGATCTCCCCACGCAGTTCTTCGGTGATCTCAAGCGACAGCTCCGCCACCGCGGCGTCCTCGATACGGCGCGGCTGCTCGATGTCCACGGTCCACTCACGGGCGATCCGCCCCGGCCGGGACGACAGCAGCACCACACGCTGGGCCAGCCGCACGGCCTCGCGCACATTGTGGGTGACGAACAGGACGGAGAGGTTCGTCTCCTCCCAGATGCGGGTCAGCTCACCGTGCAGCACATCCCGCGTGATGGCGTCCAGCGCCGCGAACGGCTCGTCCATCAGCAGCAGGTCACTGTCCTGCGCCAGCGCCCTCGCCATCGCCACCCGCTGCCGCATGCCGCCCGACAGCTCGTGCACCCGCTTCCCGTACGCGCCATTCAGCCGCACGAGCTCCAGCAGCCGCTGCGCCTCACCGCGCCGCTCGCCGCGCGGCACCCCGCGCAGCCGCAGCGCCAGCTCGATGTTCTTGCCCGCCGTCAGCCACGGGAACAGCGCGTGCTCCTGGAACATCAGCGCGGGCCGCCCGCCCGGGGTGTCGATCGACCCGGCGCTCGGCCGGTCGAGTCCGGCGACCAGGTTGAGCAGCGTGGACTTGCCACAGCCCGAGGCGCCCAGGAGCGTGACGAACTCGCCCGGCGCGACGTCGAGCGTGATGTCGTCGAGCACGAGCTGCCGCCCGGCCGGTCCGGCGAAGGACTTCGAGACGTGCTCGATGCGCGCGGCGTGGGTGGTCACCGTGGCACGGTCCTCGGCCTTGGCGATCGTGATGGCCATGGTCGTCACCTCCTGGGCGTGATGAAGCGGATACGGGGGTTCGCTACGGGTTACTCGGCGCCGAGCCCGGCGTCGGCGACCTCGGGCCTGCCCTCGGCCCTGAGGACCTTGTTCAGTGGCTTCAGGTCGTAGATGCCGTGCAGGTCGGGCTTGTCCAGCAGCCCGGCCTTCACCGCGTGGTCCGCCTGCGCCCGGAGCGTGGCGGCCAGCGGGTCGTCGGTGAACACCAGCGACGGCCACGCCCGGTCGATCACCTCGGCCGGCAGCGGCTTGCCG
This sequence comes from Streptomyces ficellus, assembly GCF_030406405.1. Classification (GTDB taxonomy): domain Bacteria; phylum Actinomycetota; class Actinomycetes; order Streptomycetales; family Streptomycetaceae; genus Streptomyces; species Streptomyces ficellus_B. The sequence continues at coordinate 16,953 of NZ_JAUEPL010000001.1, read as the reverse complement.
CTGAGCGCCTTGAGCCTGGCGTTGGCGGACGCCTTCGCCTTGGCCGGGTTGGCGTTGATCCACGCGTTGGTCCTCACCGAGCCGCGCAGCACCGCCTCGACCACGTCCGGGTGCTCGGCGAGGAACCGCTGCGACACGATGATGTTCGTGATCACGAACTTCTTCTCCGGCCACAGCGACGACTCGTCCAGCAGCACCTTCGCGCCCTCGCTGACCAGCTTGGACGCGGTCGGCTCCGGCACCCACGCGCCGTCGATGGACCCGGACCGGTAGGCGTCCGGGGCGATCTTGTTGTCCGTACGGACCACTGAGACGTCGCCCTTGCCGCTCTGCGGGTCGACCTTCCAGCCCTGCTCCGAGATCCAGTTGAGGAACGCCACGTCCTGGGTGTTGCCGAGCTGCGGCGTGGCGATCTTCTTGCCCTTGACGTCCGCCAGGGTCTTGATCTTCTCGGGGTTGACGACGAGTCTCACACCGCCGGACGCCGCACCGCCGATGATGCGGAGGTTGTTGCCCTTGGCCTTGGTGAAGCCGTTGATCGCGGGGGAGGGGCCGATGAACCCGATGTCGATGGAGTCCGCGTTCAGCGCCTCGATCTCGGAGGGGCCCGCGTTGAAGGTGGAGACCCTCAGCTGGGTGCCGCCCAGCTCCTTCTGGAAGATGCCCTCCTGGTCGCCCACCAGGGCCGTGGCGTGGGTGAGGTTCGGGAAGTACCCGATCCGCACCGCGTCGGCCGACAGCTTCGCCCCCTTGGCCTTCGCCCGCGTCTCCGGGACGGCCTGGGAGCCGTAACCGCACGAGGCGAGCGCCCCGAGCAGCAGCGGCAGGGCGGCAGCGGCGGCGAGTGCGCGCCGCAGGGCGGTGGAGCGGGAAGTGGCAGGCACGGGAGGGGGTTCCTCTCGTCGGGCCCGGTGCTCACGTCCTCCTGATCGTCAGGGGCGTGGCCGGGGTGGCGGCAGGTGCGGGTCTTCGGGCGTACGGGCGGGGGCGGGGCGTCATCGGACACATCGGGCGACACCCCCGGTTCCCGCGCCGAGGGCACCGCTGCCGACCCGGCCGCCCTCCTTGGCGAAGGTCGCGTAGACGTCGGTCGTCATGTCAGAAGTCCCAGCCGTCCTCGTCGCCTCGGACCACGGGAGCCTTGGCCGACGCGAACGCCTCGCCCGCCATGCCCGCCGCCAGCGTGGTGCCGTCCGCCGGGTCGATGAGCAGGAACGATCCGGTACGGCGGGAGTCGGCGTACGTGTCGAGCGCCAGCGGTTCAGCGGTACGCACCACGACGCGGCCTATGTCGTTGGCGACCAGCTGCCCGGGCGCCGGGTGCTGGGACAGGTCGTCCAGCGTCAGCCGGGACGGGATGTCCTTGACGATCGCCTTGACGGTACGGGTGGTGTGCTTGAGCAGCACCCGCTGGCCGACGACCAGCGGCTGGTCGGCCACGTGGCACACCGTCGCCTCCACATCCCGCGTGGTCGCCGGGGCGTCGCCGACCGGGGCGATCAGGTCGCCGCGCGAGATGTCGATGTCGTCGGCCAGCCGGATCGTCACCGACTGCGGTGCCCAGGCGATGTCGACGCTCTCGCCGAGCGCGTCGATGGCGGTGATGGTGCTCGTCCGCCCCGACGGCAGCACGGTGACCTGCTCGCCCACGCGGAAGGCACCGGCCGCGATCTGACCGGCGTACCCCCGGTAGTCGGGGTGCTCGGCGGTCTGCGGACGGATCACGTACTGCACGGGGAAACGGGCGTGGCAGGCCGTCAGGTCGTGGCTGACCGGGACGGTCTCCAGGTGTTCCAGGACGGTCGGGCCGCCGTACCAGTCCATGTTCGCGGACGGCTCCACCACGTTGTCGCCGTCGAGCGCCGAGATGGGGATCGCGGTGATCTCCGGGACGCCCAGCTCGGAGGCGTACGTCGTGAACTCCTCGGCGATCTTGGCGAAGACCGGCTCGGCGTACTCGACCAGGTCCATCTTGTTGACGGCCAGGACGACGTGCGGGACACGCAGCAGCGCGGCCACCGCGGCGTGGCGGCGCGTCTGCTCCACGACGCCGTTGCGGGCGTCGACCAGGACCACGGCCAGCTCGGCGGTGGAGGCGCCGGTGACCATGTTGCGGGTGTACTGCACATGGCCGGGCGTGTCGGCCAGGATGAACCGGCGCCGGGGCGTGGCGAAGTAGCGGTAGGCGACGTCGATGGTGATGCCCTGCTCCCGCTCGGCCCGCAGGCCGTCCGTCAGCAGCGCCAGGTCCGGGGCCTCCTGGCCACGGCTCAGGGACGCCGCTTCCACGGCCTCCAGCTGGTCCACCAGCACCGACTTGGAGTCGTGCAGCAGCCGGCCCACCAGCGTGGACTTGCCGTCGTCGACGGACCCGGCGGTCGCGAAACGCAGCAGGGTGGTGGCCGAGAGCTGCTCGGTCGTCGTGCTCATCTCTAGAAGTACCCTTCGCGCTTGCGGTCTTCCATCGCGGCCTCGGACAGCTTGTCGTCGGCGCGGGTGGCGCCCCGCTCGGTGAGCCGGGAGGCGGTGATCTCGGCGATCACGGCCTGGAGCGTGGTGGCGTCGGAGTCGACGGCACCGGTGCAGGACATGTCGCCAACCGTGCGGTAGCGGATCATCCGCTTCTCCACCGGCTCGGTGTCCTTCGGGCCGCCCCACTCGCCGGCCGTCAGCCACATGCCGTTGCGGGAGAACACCTCACGCTCGTGCGCGAAGTAGATCTGCGGCAGCTCGATGCCCTCGCGCTCGATGTACTGCCACACGTCCAGCTCGGTCCAGTTGGACAGCGGGAACACGCGGACGTGCTCACCGGGCGCGTGCCGGCCGTTGTAGAGCTGCCACAGCTCCGGGCGCTGGCGGCGCGGGTCCCACTGCGAGAACTCGTCCCGCAGCGAGAACACCCGCTCCTTGGCCCGGGCCTTCTCCTCGTCGCGCCGCCCGCCGCCGAACACGGCGTCGAAGCGGTGCTGCTGGATGGCCTCGGTCAGCGGCACGGTCTGCAGCGGGTTACGGGTGCCGTCGGGGCGCTCCTTGAGGACCCCGCGGTCGATGTAGTCCTGCACGGACGCCACGTGCAGGCGCAGCCCGTACTTCTCGACGGTGCGGTCGCGGTACTCGATGACCTCGGGGAAGTTGTGCCCGGTGTCCACGTGCAGCAGCGCGAAGGGGATCGCGGCGGGAGCGAACGCCTTCAGCGCCAGGTGCAGCATGACGATGGAGTCCTTGCCGCCGGAGAACAGGATCACCGGCCGCTCGAACTCACCCGCCACCTCGCGGAAGATGTGCACCGCCTCGGACTCCAGCGAGTCCAGGTGCGACAGCGCGAACGGGCTGTCGGTCTCCTCGTCGAACGTGGTGACGCTGGTCGTCATGCTGCTACCCCTTCATGAGCTTCTCCGCCTGCGCGGCGCAGAGGTGCGGCGGCCATGGTTGTCTTCTGCGGCCCGGCGGCGTTGCGTGCGTCGCTCACAGCAGTCCCCTCTCGGTCAGCAGGGCGTGGACCGCCGCGGCGGACTCGGCCACGGTCTGGTTCTGGGACTCGATCCGCAGATCCGGGCTCTCCGGCTCTTCGTACGGGTCGTCCACGCCGGTCAGGCCGCTGATCTCGCCCGCGGCCTGCTTGGCGTACAGCCCCTTCACATCCCGTACGGAGCACACCTCCACCGGAGTGGCGACATGCACCTCGACGTACGGAGTGCCTTCCTGCTGGTGGCGCTTGCGCACCGCCTCGCGGCTGTCCGCGTACGGGGCGATGACCGGGACCAGCACGTGCACACCGTTCGAGGCGAGCAGCTCGGCGACGAAGCCGATCCGCTGCACATTGGTGTGCCGGTCCTCGCGGCTGAAACCGAGGCCCGCCGAGAGGAACTCACGGATCTCGTCGCCGTCGAGCACCTCGACCCGGCGGCCATCGGCGCGCAGCCGGCCCGCCAGCTCGTGGGCGATGGTGGTCTTGCCGGCGCTCGGCAGACCCGTGAGCCAGATGGTGGCCCCAGTCACGTCCTTCTCCTGATCGTTCGTCATCAGCCGTGCAGCCCGCATTCGGTCTTGGCGCGGCCCGCCCAGCGGCCGGCGCGCGCGTCCTCGCCCTCCAGCACGCGGCGCGTGCAGGGCGCACAGCCGACGGACGCGTACCCGTCCATCAGCAGCGGGTTGGTGAGGACGCCGTGCTCGGTGACGTACGCGTCCACGTCGTCCTGCGTCCAGCGGGCGATCGGCGAGATCTTGACCTTCTGCCGCTTCTCGTCCCAGCCGACGACCGGGGTGTTCGCCCGGGTCGGCGACTCGTCGCGGCGCAGCCCGGTCGCCCAGGCGTCGTACGCGGTCAGGCCCTCTTCGAGCGGCTTGACCTTGCGCAGGGCGCAGCACAGGTCGGGGTTGCGGTCGTGCAGCCTCGGCCCGTACTCGGCGTCCTGCTCGGCCACCGTCCGGCGGGGCGTGAGCGTGATGACGTTGACGTCCATCACGGCGTCGACCGCGTCACGGGTGCCGATGGTCTCGGGGAAGTGGTAGCCGGTGTCCAGGAAGACGACGTCCACGCCGGGGAAGGCACGGGAGGCGAGGTGGGCGACGACCGCGTCCTCCATGGAGGAGGTGACGCAGAAGCGCTTGCCGAACGTCTCGGCGGCCCAGGTGAGGATCTCCAGGGGCGACGCCTCTTCGAGGTCCCGGCCCGCCCGCTCGGCGAGCGCCTTGAGCTCTTCCTTGGTCCGAGTGTCCGTCATATCGCTTCCCCTCCACCGTCGTTGCGCCGAAGTCCCCGGGTCAGCAGACCGAGGAACTTCAACTGGAAGGCTCGATTGCAGGCCGCGCATTCCCAGGCGCCGTGCCCCTGCTCGCTGGGACGCAGGTCCTCGTCGCCGCAGTACGGGCAGTAGAACGGCGCCGCGCGCTCGCTCATGACAGAGCCTCCTGGTTCGCCGCGCTCACGAAAGAGCCTCCTCCGACGCGCGCGCCGCCCACGTGGCGAAGCGCTCGCCGTCCTCGCGCTCCGCCTGGAAGCGGTTGAGGACCCGCTCGATGTAGTCCGGGAGCTCGGCCGATGTGACCTTCAGGCCGCGCACCTTGCGGCCGAAGCCCGGCTCCAAACCGAGCGCGCCGCCCAGGTGGACCTGGTAGCCCTCGACCTGGTTGCCGTCGTCGTCCAGCACGAGCTGGCCCTTGAGACCGATGTCCGCCACCTGGATACGGGCGCAGGCGTTGGGGCAGCCGTTGATGTTGATGGTGATCGGCTCGTCGAAGTCCGGGATACGGCGCTCCAGCTCGTCGATCAGCGAGGCGCCGCGCGCCTTGGTCTCGACGATCGCCAGCTTGCAGAACTCGATGCCGGTGCAGGCCATCGTGCCGCGCCGGAACGGCGACGGCTTGACCTGGAGGTCCAGCGCCTCAAGACCCGCCACCAGCGACTCGACCTGCGCCTCCTCGACGTCGAGGACGAGCATCTTCTGCTCGGCGGTGGTCCGCAGCCGGCCGGAGCCGTGCGCCTGGGCCACGTCGGCGATCTTGGTGAGTGTGGCTCCGTCGACCCGGCCGACGCGCGGCGCGAACCCGACGTAGTACCGGCCGTCCTTCTGCCGGTGCACGCCCACGTGGTCACGCCACTGCTGTACGGGCTGCTCGGGCGCCGGACCGTCGACCAGCTTGCGCCCCAGGTACTCGTCCTCCAGCACCTGGCGGAACTTCTCCGCGCCCCAGTCGGCGACCAGGAACTTCAGACGGGCGCGGTTGCGCAGCCGCCGGTAGCCGTAGTCGCGGAAGATGGAGATGACGCCGGTGTAGACGTCCGGGACCTCGTCCAGCGGCACCCACGCGCCGAGCCGTACACCGATCTTGGGGTTGGTGGACAGCCCGCCGCCGACCCAGAGGTCGAAACCGGGGCCGTGCTCCGGGTGGTTGACGCCGACGAAGGCGATGTCGTTGATCTCGTGCGCCACATCGAGCAGCGGGGAGCCGGAGATCGCCGACTTGAACTTGCGGGGCAGGTTGGAGAACTCCTTGTTGCCCACGATGCGGCGGTGGATCTCGTCGATGGCGGGGGTGCCGTCGATGATCTCGTCCTCGGCGATCCCGGCCACCGGCGAGCCGAGGATGACGCGCGGGGTGTCGCCGCACGCCTCGGTCGTGGACAGGCCCACGGCTTCCAGGCGGTTCCAGATCTCGGGCACGTCCTCGATCCGGATCCAGTGGTACTGGACGTTCTGCCGGTCGGTGATGTCGGCGGTGCCGCGCGCGAACTCCTGCGAGATCTCACCGATGACGCGGAGCTGCCGCGTGGTCAGCCGGCCGCCGTCGATGCGCACGCGCAGCATGAAGAACTCGTCGTCCAGCTCCTCCGGCTCCAGGATCGCCGTCTTGCCGCCGTCGATCCCGGGCTTGCGCTGGGTGTAGAGCCCCCACCAGCGCATCCGGCCCCGCAGGTCGTTGGGGTCGATCGAGTCGAAGCCGGCCTTGGAGTAGATCGTCTCAATGCGTGTCCGCACATTGAGACCGTCGTCGTCCTTCTTGAACTGCTCGTTGCCGTTGAGGGGCGTGAAGTGGCCCACGGCCCACTGGCCTTCGCCGCGGTGCCGCCCGGTCTTGCGACGGGCGGTGGCGGAGGCGGGCTTCTCAGGGGTGGCGGCCATGACGATACGTCCTTCGGGACTGCAGGAGGGCGGCTCTGACCTGCACACTCGCGCGCGGAGCAGGGGGTGGCGCGGCAGTGCGCTGGGGGTTCAGAAGTTCGGGGGTCGCGGTGGTGCTGGGTGGGCTCAGCTCACCGGACAGATGGCGCTGGACATGCGGCCGAGGTCGACGTGCCGCCGACTCACCAAGGCAATTCCAGCTCGAGACATGACGGAAGCGTGCCACGGGGCTTTGGACTCAGTCCAGGTTTGTCCACGATATGGACACTGGCGTCCCGCATGGTGGGCAAGTGTGGCGCCGGTCACTCCGAGGGCATGCGTCGACATGCGTGGAACGCGGGTGAAGCCGTCCCGGGGATCAGGCGAACGCGCCCGGCCACGGTCCCGGCGCCGGCCCGTCCGGCTCCTTCGACACCGTCGTGTCGAACAGTCTGAAGCCCCGCCGCAGATAGTTGTCCATCGCGTGCTCCCCGTCCAGGGAGCAGGTGTGCAGCCACACCCGTTTCGTCGCGGCCCGCCCCGGCCAGCGGTCCGCCAGGTCCCAGGCGCGCGCCACACCGTACGACAGCAGGTGGCCGCCGATCCGCCGCCCACGGAACGCCGGTATCAGCCCGAAGTAGATGATCTCCACGACCCCGTCGTCCTGCGGGTCCAGCTCCACGTACCCGGCCGGTGTCCCCTTCTCGTAGGCGACCCAGATCTCGGCGCCCGGACGTTCGACGATCTCCTGCCACTGCGCGTACGTCAGCCCCAGCCGGTCCGTCCAGCGGATGTCGCCGCCCACCGCCGTATAGAGGAACCGGCTGAACTCGGGGGACGGCACCTCGGCCCGCACGATCCGGATGTCGTCGCCGGGGGGTTCGGCGGCGCGCCGCAGGTCGTTCGGCGAGGTCTGTTCGAGGGACCAGGTGGTGACGGTGATGCTCATACGGTCAAGCGAATCATGCGGGCGGGCGGCGGGACGACCGGGTGGTCCCCGAGCGGCCCGCACCGGAGCTGTCCGTCCCCGAGCGGCCCCCCGCCGGCTCGCCGGCCGCTTCGCCGCGCGAGGCCCGCACCGCGGGGGCCGTGGAGTGGGGGAGCAGGTCGCCCGGGTCCGCCGGGCGGACCACCTCCACCTCGACCTCCTCGCGGAAGCGGTACGGGCGGTGGTCCAGCACGCCCGCGAGAGTGCGGCGTACCCGGGACATCTCGGCCCGGACGGTCACCGTGCGCGTACGGTCGCCGAACACGTCGTACGCCAGCTCCGCCGCCGTGCGGCCGTCCCGGTGCAGGGCCAGGACGTACAGCAGCTCGGCGTGGCGCGGGCTCAGCTCCTGCGTCCAGCCGCCCACCGCGCCGGACACCTCCAGCGACCAGCGCCGCGGCCGGCTCACGTCCAGCACCAGCCGGCTCACCGTCCGCGTCTCCTCGTCCACCAGCCGCAGCAGCCACCCACCGGGCAGCGGCTCCACCGCGCACATGCCCAGCGACGGCAGCCACACCCGCCCCGCCCTGAACGACGCCGGCAGTGGCAGCCGGTCCACCGGCGGCATCCCGGTCACGCCGGCCAGCCAGCCATGGGTGTCCACCGCCAGCGCCCGGCCGCCCACCCGGCACAGGATCGGCGCGGCCACCGAACGCAGCCGCGCCAGCTCCGCGAAGTGCCGGTTGCGCAGCTCCGCCTCGGCGAGTCTGGCGACCGAGCTGACCAGCATCAGCGTCGCCGGGTGCATCGTCGCCAGCGGCCCGCTCACATCCACCGCGCCGAGCAGCTTCCCGTCCCGCGGATCGGTGATCGGGGCGCCCGCGCACGTCCACGAGTGGTGGGTCGAGACGAAATGCTCCGCCGAGTGCACCTGCACCGGGCGCCGGGTCACCAGCGCGGTGCCCACGCCGTTCGTCCCGACGGTCGTCTCCGCCCAGTCGGCCCCCGGCTCGAACCCGTGCCCGTCCGCCTTCCTCAGCACGGCCGGACTGCCCTCCCGCCACAGCACCCGGCCCTCGGCGTCCGCCACGACCATGATGTGCTGCACCGCGTCCCCGCCGGAGCCCGATACCGACACGAGCCCCTCGCGCAGCACCGGCAGCAGCGCCGCCAGCGGAGAGGCGTTGCGCCGGCGCTCCAGCTCGCCCGGTGGCAGCAGCCCCGACCGGTGGTCCTTGTCCGGGTCCACGCCCTTGCGCAGCATCCGCTGCCACGACTCGCGTATGTCGGCGCGCGGCGCCAGCGGGGGCCGGCCGCCCCTGAGCGTGGCGTCCCGTACGCCCTTGAGCAGCAGCGCCGCCTCGCGCGTGTCCATGGCGGCGAGCCGGGTCATGTCGACTGTGGCGTTCCGCACCGGTTCCTCCCCGCTGCCGCCCGCACGCGGTGGCTGGTGTGTGTCATCCCATCCTCCCCCGACGCCGCGGCGGCCCGCTCCGATATCGCCCACAACGCTGCAACCCTTTGCAACTCTCGCGAACGGCTGTGCCCCTGTACGAAAGTGGCGTCGTACCGGTGCTTCGTGCTTCCGGTGCGGCGGTGGGTTGGTGCCGTGTCGGCGCAGCACCAATCCGGCCGCTCTCCCGGGCGCGGGCCGTATGGACACACGGCCCGCGCCCGCTCCGTACGCGCGGCGCCGCTCAGGGCCCCGGTCCCCGCCCGCTCCGTACGCGCGCCGGCCCGCCTCAGACCACCGCGCGGGCCCGCTCCACCACGGACGCCAGGTCCAGGGTGTGCGGCAGCGTCCCGAACGCCGACCCCCGGTCACCGCCCAGCCGGGACGCGCAGAACGCGTCCGCGACGGCCGCCGGAGCCCAGCGCACCAGCAGCGAGCCCTGGAGCACCAGCGCCATCCGCTCCACCAGCCGGCGCGCCCGCGCCTCGATGCCGTCCAGGTCGGCCAGTTCGGCCAGCAGGTCCTTGATCGCCCCGTCCAGCCGGTGGTCCGCGCCCCGCGCCGTGCCGACCTCCTCCAGGAAGGCGTTCAGCGCCTGCGGCTCCCGCTGGAGCGCCCGCAGCACATCCAGCGCCTGGACGTTGCCCGAGCCTTCCCAGATGGAGTTCAGTGGCGACTCGCGCAGCAGCCGGGGCATGCCCGACTCCTCCACGTACCCATTGCCGCCCAGGCACTCCAGCGCCTCGGCCGTCACCGGCGTACACCGCTTCGTCACCCAGTATTTGGCCGCGGGCACCGCGATCCGCAGGAATGCCCGCTCGGCCTGCGAATCGCTGTCGTAGGCGGCCGCCAGCCGCATCGCCAGCGTGGTCGCCGCCTCCGACTCCAGCGCGAGATCGGCCAGTACGTTGCGCATCAGCGGCTTGTCGATCAGTACGCCGCCGAACGCGCTGCGGTACGCGGCGTGGTGCACCGCCTGCGCCACCGCCTGCCGCATCAGGCCCGCCGAGCCGACCACACAGTCCAGCCGGGTCGCCGCCACCATCCCGATGATGGTGCGCACCCCGCGCCCCTCCTCGCCGACCCGGCGCGCCCACGTCCCGTTGAACTCGACCTCGCTGGAGGCGTTCGACTTGTTGCCGAGCTTGTCCTTCAGCCGCTGGATCATGAACACGTTGCGGGTGCCGTCGTCCAGCACCCGCGGCACCAGGAAGCACGTCAGCCCCCCGGGCGCCTGGGCCAGCACCAGGAAGCCGTCCGACATGGGGGCCGAGCAGAACCACTTGTGGCCGGTGAGGAGGTACTCGCCCGGCGCGTCCAGCGGCGTCGCGGCCGTGGTGTTGGCGCGTACGTCACTGCCGCCCTGCTTCTCGGTCATGGCCATCCCGAACAGCACACCGGTCTTCTCCGCGGCCGGCCGCAGCAGCTCCTCGCCCTCGTACACCTGCGAGGTCAGCTTGGGCTCCCACACGGCGGCCAGCTCCGGGTCCGTGCGCAGCGCGGGCACCGCGGCGTGCGTCATCGACAGCGGGCAGCCGTGCCCCGCGTCGGTCTGCGTCCACACCAGGAACCCGGCGGCGCGCCGTACATGGCCGCCGGGCCGGCCCCAGGCGTTGGTGAGGCCGTTGGTCACGGCGTGCCCGAGGAGACGGTGGTAGGCCGGGTGGTAGTCGACGTGATCGATCCGGTTGCCGTACCGGTCGTGGGTGCGCAGCTTCGGGGGGTACTCGTTGGCGAGCGCCCCCCAGTCCTGCGCCTGCGCGGAGCCGGCCGTGGTCCCGAGCGTGGACAGCTCCTGCCGGGCCCCGTCGAGGACTTCGAGCGGAAGATGCCGTTCCACGGCCTCGGTCAGGGCACGGTCCGCGGTGAACACGTCGTACCCGACCAGGGGGGGAGGCTGGTTGGTCACGGTGTGGGTGCTGGTCGCCATGCGGATACGGTAAGGAGGTGCAGGCAGCAAATGAAACACCCCCGGGGCTTCCTCGGCCTCAGGGCAGACTCCACCGGGCCCGGGCCCTCTACCGCAACGTGTCCAAGCGGAGGATGGTCTGGCTGCTCCTGAAGGACACCGTCAATTCGTGCATCGAGTACCGGATCCTCGGCCTCGCCGCCGAGGCGGCGTTCTTCACCCTGTTGTCGCTGCCGCCCCTGATGATGGGCCTCCTGGGCCTCCTCGGCTACATCGACGACTGGACCGACACCACCACCGTCGCCTCCATCGAACGGAACATCCTCCGAGCGGTCGGCACGGTCCTGTCCGACCGGGGCGTCAACGACATCGCGAAACCGTTGCTGGCCGACGTCACCCACGGCGGCCGCCCCGACATCATCTCGATCGGCTTCGCCATCGCGCTGTGGTCCGGCTCGCGGGCGGTTAACGTCTTCATCGACACGATCACCGTGATGTACGGCCTGGACGGCCACCGCGGCATCGTCGCGACCCGGCTCCTGGCCTTCCTCCTCTACATCGTCGCCCTGCTCATCGGCGCGGTCGTCCTGCCACTGGCGGTGGTCGGGCCGGACCGGGTGGTGGAACTGGTCCCGTGGAGCACGGAAGTCGTCTCCATCCTGTACTGGCCGGTCGTGATCCTGCTGTCCATCGCCTTCCTCACCACGCTCTACCACGTGTCCGTCCCGGTGCGCTCGCCCTGGATCGAGGACGTCCCGGGCGCGCTGGTGGCCCTCGCGATGTGGGTCCTCGGCAGCTTCCTGCTGCGCATCTACCTGACCAGTACGGTCGAGGGCCCGACGATCTACGGTTCGCTCTCCGCGCCCATCGCGGTCCTGCTGTGGATCGGCATCTCGGCCTTCGCGGTCCTGGTGGGCGCCGCGGTGAACGCGGCGATCGACCGCGTCTGGCCCTCGGTCGCCACGGCGGCGGCCCGCGCCGCGAACGAACGCGCCCGCACGGCCGAGGCCGCGGCCCTGGTCGCCCGCGCGAAGGCGGCGGTCGAGGGCCTGGACGACGAGGACCCGGACATGCCCTCGGAGTTCCCCGAGCGCTGGTCGCGGTTCCTGCCGCCGGACGACGTGAAGTCCCGGCTGCACTCGGCGAAGGAGAAGGAGCGCGAGAAGGGACGGGAGAAGGAACGCGATCGGGAACGGGGGAGGAACCGGGAGGGGGAAGAGCGTTCCTGACCCGGTGGTCACGGGGCGCTGTCAGTGCCGCGCCCCACACTGGCGGCATGCGGAACATCTCTGGACCCGGCCGGTTTCTCTCGCTCCCGGGCGGGCGTACGCAACGTCGCAGGAGGCTGCCGCTTCCAGGTGACGCTGCCCGGCGGTGACGTAAGGCCGGTGACGTAAGGATTTCGTGATCGGCCCGCAAAGCTCAGCAGCGCTTTTCTCGCATTGAATGGGCGCGGGACACACGCCCATTCGAGGAGGCAGCGGTGACACGGGTACGACGAGCGATGACCAGTCCGGTGATGATCGGCGCCCTCGCGCTGGCCCTGGTGGCGGCGGGGTTCGGGCTGTGCTGGTTCCAGCCGTGGAAGCTGTGGGCGGACCGGACGGTCAGCGAGGCGGCGCCCTCGGAGGCCGCCACCACCCGCCCTTCGGCCGAGCAGTCCGGTCCGGCCGGGCCCCGGACGCTCGCCACCGGCACCTTGATCAGCCATGAGCACAGCACCACCGGCACGGTGCGCGTGCTGCGGCTGGCCGACGGCTCCCTGTCCCTCCGGTTGGAGAACCTGGACACGAGCAACGGGCCCGACCTCAAGGTCTGGATCACCGACGCCCCCGTACGGGAAGGCAAGGACGGCTGGGGCGTCTTCGACGACGGCGCCTATGTCAACCTGGGCGACCTCAAGGGCAACAAGGGCGACCAGAACTACCGGCTCCCCGCCGGGCTGGACCTGGGCACGTACACCAGCGTCAGCATCTGGTGCGACCGCTTCGACGTCTCCTTCGGTGCCGCGCCGCTCAGCCGAGTGTAATGATAAGGTAAAGAAGATCCTTTTCCAGTCTGGCGTCTGTTCACTCGCGGAGGGGCGATCATGGGCACGCGCAGCACCCCATTGCCCGGCGTCGGAACGCAGTACGACTTCACGACCGAGGCCGGTCAGCACATCTCCGTCGTCGTCCACCACGACGGGCGCCGGTTCCTCGGCTTCTACCGGGCCGACGACCCGGACACCTGCCAGGCATCGGTGCCCCTCACCCCCGAAGAGGCCACCAGCCTGGCCCACTTGATCGACCCGATGCCGCTCGAAGCGATCCGCACGGACGGTCTGGACCTGGTCACCGAACACATCCCGGTCAGCAGCCACTCCCCCTACACAGGGCGGTTGCTCGGTGATACCCGGGCCCGCACCCGCACGGGCGCCTCCATCGTCGCCGTACTGCGCCGCACCAGCGCGCACCCCTCACCGGGGCCGGACTTCCGGCTGGCGGCCGGCGACACACTCGTCGCCGTGGGCACCCGCGAAGGTGTGGACGCCCTCGCCGAGATCATCGCCGGAGGATGACATGCACGACACCACCGCGCTCCTCATAGAACTCGGGGCGGTCATCCTCTGCCTGGGACTGATAGGCCGCTTCGCCGGGCGCGTCGGCCTGTCACCGATACCGCTCTACCTCCTCGCCGGGCTCGCCTTCGGACACGGCGGACTGCTCCCCCTCAACGCCAGCGAGGGCTTCGTCGCCGTCGGCGCCGAGATCGGCGTCATCCTGCTGCTCCTGCTGCTCGGCCTGGAGTACAGCGCCACCGAACTGGTCACCAGCCTCAAGACCCAATACCCCTCCGGCGCCGTCGACTTCGTACTCAACGCCACCCCGGGCGCGGTCGCCGCGCTCCTGCTGGGCTGGGGGCCGGTCGCCGCCGTCGCCCTCGCCGGCGTCACCTGGATCTCCTCCTCCGGCGTCATCGCCAAGGTCCTCACCGACCTCGGACGGCTCGGCAACCGCGAAACCCCCGTCATCCTCGGGCTGCTCGTCATCGAGGACCTGGCGATGGCGCTGTACCTCCCCGTCCTGACCGCCCTCCTGGCCGGTGTCGGACTCGCGGGCGGCAGCATCACCCTGATCATCGCGCTCGGCACGATCGGCCTCGTGCTGTACGTCGCGCTGCGCCACGGACGGATCATCAGCCGCGCCGTCTCCTCCGACAACCCCGAGATGCTGCTCCTGGTCGTCCTCGGGCTGACCCTCCTCGTCGCCGGCATCGCCCAGGAACTCCAGGTCTCCGCCGCGGTCGGCGCGTTCCTCGTCGGCATCGCGCTCTCCGGCGAGGTCGCCGAGGGTGCGCGCAAGCTGCTCACCCCGCTGCGAGACCTGTTCGCCGCGGTCTTCTTCGTCTTCTTCGGCCTGTCCACCGCCCCCGCGGACATCCCGCCGGTGCTGCTGCCCGCGCTGCTGCTCGCCCTCGCCACCGCCGCGACCAAGATCGTCACCGGCTGGTACGCGGCCCGGCGCGCCGGCATCGGCCCGCGCGGCCGGCTGCGCGCGGGCGGTGCGCTGGTCGCCCGTGGTGAGTTCTCCATCGTCATCGCGGGCCTCGCGGTCGGCGCCGAACCCCGGATCGGGCCCATCGCCACCGCGTACGTCCTGATCCTGGTCATCCTCGGGCCGCTCACCGCCCGCTGGACCGAACCCGGGATCGCCCGCCTGCGGGGATTGCTCCGCCGGGCCCCGAAGCCCCGCGCTGACCCGCCGCCCGGGCACGAGCAGATCACGGAGACGTCCGAGGCGCCGTCCGTGAAGTGAAGACGTGGGAGGGGAAAAACCTTTGGCGCGCCCGCCGGTGGGCTGACTAAGGTGAGCGCGTTCCGCGGAACCGCTGACGGACGAAGGACCGGGAGGTGTGACTGATGGCTGTCGTTGCGATGGGCGCTGCCCACATCCAGAAGTTCATCCACTCCACCCCCGTGGCCACCGGCTGACACTCCTCACCTCACTTCCGCGTCGTTCACGGACGCCGGCTCGCCGGGGCCACCCTTCGAAGGGTTCCCCTTGTCTTCGTTCCCTCTCTCGTCCGGTTCGTCCTCGTTCCCGTCCTCGGACGCCCTGTCTCCGTACGGATGGGACGCCGCCTGGGAGGCCGAGTTCGCCCCGTACGCCGGCCAAGGGCTGGTCCCGGGCCGGGTCGTACGCGTGGACCGCGGCCAGTGCGATCTCGTCACCGCCGCCGGGACCGTCCGCGCGGACACCGCGTTCGTGACCCCGCACGACCCCCTGCTGGTGATCTGCACCGGTGATTGGGCGGCCGTCGACGCCGACGGGCACCCCCGTTACGTACGCGCCTATCTGCCGCGCCGTACCGCGTTCGTACGGTCCACCTCGTCCAACCGGTCCGAGGGACAGATCCTCGCGGCCAACGTCGACCACACGATCATCGCGGTCCCGCTCTCGGCCGAACTGGACCTCGGCCGGATCGAACGGTTCCTCGCCCTCGCCTGGGAGTCGGGCGCCCAGCCGCTCGTCGTCCTCACCAAGGCGGACCTGGTGCCCGACCCGGTCGGCCTGTCGTATCTCGTCCAGGACGTCGAGACGGCCGCGCCCGGCGTCCAGGTGCTGACCGTCAGCGCCGCCACCGGCGAGGGCGTCGACGTGCTCGCCGCGGTGATCGCGGGTGGGACGAGCGTGCTGCTCGGTACCTCCGGCGCCGGCAAGTCCACCCTCGCCAACGCGCTGCTCGGCGAGGACGTGATGGCCGTGCAGGCCATCCGGGACGTCGACGGCAAGGGCCGGCACACCACGACCACCCGCAACCTGCTCGCGCTGCCGGGCGGTGGCGTGCTCATCGACACCCCTGGGCTGCGGGGTGTCGGCCTCTGGGACGCCGGGACCGGTGTCGCCCAGGTCTTCTCGGAGATCGAGCAACTGGCCGAGGGATGCCGCTTCCACGACTGCGCCCACCAGTCGGAGCCCGGCTGCGCCGTGCTCGCCGCCATCGAGGACGGTTCGCTGCCCGAGCGGCGGCTGGACAGCTACCGCAAGTTGCTGCGCGAGAACCAGCGCATCGTCGCGAAGACCGACGCCCGAATGCGGTCCGAGCTGCTCAAGGACTGGAAGCGCAAGGGCGCGGAAGGCCGCGCGGCCATGCAGGCCAAGCGGGGGCGCTTGCGCTGACCGGTGACCGGTGACCGGTGACCGCTGACCGCTGACCGGTGACCGGTGGCCGGGGTCGGCAGGGCGCTCGCGCGGCCTGCCGGCTCCGCTCCCGCCCGAGCCGTTCAGCCGCCGAGCACGGCGCCCATCCAGGCGCCGAGGATCAGCAGACAGGCGAACAGCTCCACCAGCACGCTGGTGCCGATCGCCCGCATGACGGTCCGGGTGGAGGCCACGGCCGGTCCGTGGCCGCCGAGCCGGAACCGCTCGCAGAGGTAAATGCCGCCGATGTATCCGGGTACGGCTCCGACGACGGGTACGAGGAAGAACCCGAGCAGGGCGCCGGCACCGGCGTACACCACCATGCGCCGGGTCACGCCGATGCCGCGCAGCCGGCGGGCCGGCAGCTGCCAGACGACGACCTGGGTCAGGAGCAGCAGCGCGGTGGAGCCGACGAGCAGCCACCAGGCCAGGCCGGTCTGCACGTGCAGCGCCCACCACATCACCGCAGCCCACACGAGCCACGGGCCCGGCACGCCCGGGATGAGCACGCCGAGCAGGCCGAGCAGCATGACCAGCCCCACCAGGAGCAACTGCCACGCACCCATGTGGCCAGCGTGCAGCAGCGACCTCATTTCCGCAGGCCCACCCGCCCGCCGAGCGCACACCCCCGGGCCGGGAGCCCACCCGTCACCCGCGTGCCGTCACTTCCCGGAGCCGCGTCCCGCCCGAGCGGGAGCCACCGCCGCCCGCCCCGCGCCCCAGGAGCCGGTGCCCCTCCATCGCCGCCCCGCCCCACGCCGGAGGGTGCCGCAGCCCGCCGCGCGTGGGCTCCAGCCCGCAGCCCGCCCCCCGCCGGGCCCACCCGCACGTGCGCCCAGCCCGCCGCGCGCCCGGGCCCCCGCCCGCAACCACGCAGC